>CAKSFR010000029.1 GCA_934454635.1 uncultured Ruminiclostridium sp. | reverse complement strand
TTGCCGTCGGCGGCTTTTGTTATCCCCGCGATTTCCCGTGCCTCGCGAAACGCCGCCTGAACGCAGTTAGGCTAAACTCCCGCCGTGCTTACGGCTTCTCCTATTCGCACAAATGTGCGCGCCCGCGTGAAACAGCCTTGCTGTTTCGCGCGAAAACGGCGGCTTTGCCGCCGTTTTGCTTTTTTCGGCTTCGCCGAAAAAAGCGGCGCGCACGGGCGTTGCACTATTGTAACGGCTGCGGCGTTTCGCAATGCTTGAAAAAATGCGGGGGAATTGAAAGCCGCGGTGTGTCGTCTGTACAGCTGTGCGAACGCCTTGCCGTCGGCGGCTTTTGTTATCCCCGCGATTTCCCGCACCTCGCAAAACGCCGCCTGAGCGCAGTTAGGCTAAACTTCCGCCGTGCTTACGGCTTCGCCGTAAGCACGACTGCGCGGCTTCGCCGCGCCCACCCACCTATAACAAAATCGGCTGTACGAACCTTGCGGTTCATACAGCCGATTGTTATTATTTGCTCGATTCTCAGTTTATTTTAGCGTTCGCCGCGTCAATATCCGAGTTGATCTTGGATTCGTTTTCTGCACGAAGCTGAGCGTATGTCTGGTCAGCAGATGTGTAGGGCTTTGCACTGATAAGTCTTGTGGGCGAATCGTCCATTCCGTCCTTAGCGCATTCTACGGATACGCCGTACTTAAAGTCCCATACAGGTGTTATAGTTTCCTTCATTTCATCAAGGAAGTCAAGCTGTTCTTCTGTCCAGTTGTAGTCGCGGATATCCTTTGTTCTGTTAGCCGCAGCAATGTCAGCGTCTTTCGATGTCTGCAATACGCAGTTTACCCAAGCCTTGTAGCCGTCAATGTTCTTAGCGCCGGATACAAGCATATAGGCGTCCTGCTTCATTAACTGGTAATTAGCGTCTGCCTGAGGGTCGCGCGGGAAAGGAACAAAGAACACATCGTCGTCAGCCCAGCCATACTTAGCAATAGACTTCTGCATCAGAGATTCCTTGTATGCCCAGTAGCCGTCGGCAAAGAATAATGTGTCGCCGTTCATCCATGCACGGAAGTTTGTGGAATAACCGTTAAGATCCCAAGGATAGCGATAATCCTGCTTAGCGAGCGTTTCGATGAAGTTCATCGCTCTTTCGATTGCGGGATCGTTGAGGTTGCTCTTGAGTTTACCTGTTTCGTCGATCTCGATCATAGCCTTACCGGTAGTGCCGAGGAAGTAGTCAGAGATGTTCCAGCCGTCGATAACAAACTTGCTGTCGCCGCTCTTCTGGAAAGTATCCGCCATTTTAAGGAACTCGTCCCATGTCCATTCGCCGTTATCGTAAAGAACCTTGGGGTCTGTCAAACCTGCGTCTTCACAAACGGAGCGTCTGTAGAAGAGAACGTAAGCAGGGGTGATATCAACGATAGGGCACCAGTTCTTGCCGCCCCACATGAACTTATCCATAACGCTGCGGTACTTTGACCAGTCCTCGGTGGTTGTATCAACGATACCGTCGATAGGCTGGAACATATTCATGTATGCGCTGAGCGGGAAATATCCGATTTCAAACTGGAATATGTCAGGGGAGTCGCCGGAAGCAACCATAGCGCCGAGCTTGTCATAGCGTTCGCCGTAAGCGATCTTTGTTGTTACAAATACATTGTTTGCGAAATCAGCGCCGTAAGCAGTGCTGCCCTCTTCGGGAATGCCGTACTGAGCCTTAAAAAGTTCAACCGCAGCCTGAGTTTCGTCAATAGGATACCACGAAAGCCACTGAATCTTCTTATCAACGGATTCAACGTCTTCGATCTTGTATTCATCAGCCTTACCCGCAACAACTTCCTGAAGCGCAGCGTCGGTATCAACCGTTATAATTTCCTGCGTAGTTGTAGTAGTAGTCTGGTCGGGATTTGTTGTAACTTCGCCTCTTCCGCCGCCACCGCCGTTACAAGCAGACATGGAAAGCAGAATGCTTGCAGCCATTACGGAAGAAATAATTTTCTTGGAATTTCTCATATAGTCCTCCTATGGATTTTTTCAGCATTGGGTAAAGGTTTTTAACTTTACCCGCTTAAATAAATTATATCAGTTTGTGCGCTTGTTGTCAATCATTATATATCAAGATTTTCGACTGCGCTTTTTGTTTAAAAGTTACAAATTTACTTAATAAGTCAGAGCTAATTACTTTATAAATTCCCTTTTAGCTTTTTAATTTTGTAGAAAATCAGAGAAGCCCCGAAAGTAAAGCGGAATAAAGTCCGTTTTGTGTATTTGCGCTGTCGGAAAGCGAGGAGGAATAGTCTGAAACGCTCTGTGCAACAGATCTCACTCCGCTTATAAACTTCGTAAGCGCCGCAGCGTCGGTCTTTTCGCCCGAAGCCGAGAGCTTCCCGCTTTCATCAACCGAAATCCCCGCGGCAAAAAGAGAATCCTTGTCGGCGGTATACGCTTTCAACGCGTTTGAATAAAGATAAGATGAAGAGCTTCCAGCCGCCGAAAGCAGCGAGCTGAGCGAGTTGTAATCCGAAATAAAATTATCAAGCGCGGCTGCCGAAGCCTCCTCCGAAGCGCCGACTGTTCCAAGCAAATCAGCCGACTGCAAAAGCGACTGAGCCGCCGTTTTCAGCGCGGTCCCGCCGATTGAGCCGTTACTGAAACCAAGAGTTTCAAGCACTGCCGAGGCGGTCGAATCTGTACCGCTGTTCTGCAATGCATAAATCAGCGCAGAGCCGTTCGCGGAAGTCTTTCCCGTCGAATATGACGCGGAAACGGGCTTATCCTCCTGCGTTTTGTACATTTGCGCCCGCAGCAGTTCGCCAAACGAAGCCTTTTCCGAAACGCCGCCGCGAATCGACTGCTTTGTATTTTCGATTTTTGTGTGGATCGCGTCTGCGATCGCCCCGCTTCGATATATGTACATATTATCACCTCGTCAGCGCTCGCGGATATGCGCCGTAATAATCGTAAATGAGCGTGCGTTCACCGTAAAAACGTAGTCGCCGCTCGTCACATACCAGTTTTTCCCGTAACGCGCCGCAGCCGCCTCCGGCTCGGAAATACGCTCTCTGCACCACTCGACAACGTCCTCGCACTCGGGGAAGCAGTTACGTCGTATCCGTTCTGTTCCAAGCGGAGTTGTGTGCAGCCTACCGAGGTTTTCGGTCAGTTCGTTTTTCATGCGCACCTCCGCCGTTTAATTTATTTTATACTCAGCGCCAATTAAAAACTATACAAAAAATCGAGTGTAATCTTTGCATATATGGGTTATACGAGAGTTTTTCTCTATGGTTTTATTGGTGCTTAGTATTACTCTGTTATTATATCATAACCTGCGTTTATTGTCAACCGCTGTCGGAATATGCGAAAGCGCATATTGTAACGTTACAATAGATGTGAGACCGAGAAATAGAAAAAATGATTGAGATCTGTTAGAATAGAGTTCACCACAA
>CAKSFR010000028.1 GCA_934454635.1 uncultured Ruminiclostridium sp. | reverse complement strand
CTGAAATTGATACGATATACACTATCGAAAAGACGGACGGAGAGTGGATCAGAACGGTGGAGTTTTGCGAATAAAGGTTTTTGTGGAGCGGCTTTCTCCATGCTCATCTCTTTCGCGCTTTTCTAAACGCCGCGTTTCGCGCTTTCTGCGATTGCTCAGCGAAGAGATATACCTGATGCTGTCAGTCGCAGAAACCCTAAAGCGCAGCTTAAGACTGAAAAAAATAAAGCTGACAAGGGAATAGAGCTGAAATCAAAGCTGATAAGCTAATACTAATCTTTAACCAACCTATAGACAAATTCGCCGGCTATAACGCAGCCGCTCGTTGTCGAGTTCCCCTGCCGAGCGACAGCCCGCCTGCGGTCGCTTTCCTAGATTGCAGCGTTCTATCTGCCGCCTTTGTCTATAGAACAATCAAAGATTAGTATAAGATAATCACATCAAATCATTCCGATCAATGAGGTTAGATATGAAATACAGAAAAAGGCTTTTCTCCGTAAAAGATCCATATTGTTTTGATGACGACCTGTTTATGAATGCAGTTTGCGAGAATTTTCTGCATTTAACGGAAAAATGTGAGAATTATCAAAAAATTGCGGAATATTACGGCGTAAAAGCCGCTAAACTTAACAGTATTGACAAGCTGTCGGATTTGCCTGTGCTGCCTACACTGCTTTTTAAGAAACAGCGTATCTCCTGCAAGGGACCTTATATAATCCGAGCGACTTCTTCCGGAACGAGCGGGAATTTCAGCGATATTCCCTTCGACCTGAGCGGACTTTTATGCGGACTTAAAATGGTGCTTAAAATTGCTCCTATGAGGAACTTGATTTCATCAAAGCCGTGTCATTATGTTTTAATGGGCTATAAGCCTCACACGGGCAATCGCACCGCCGTCGTAAAAACAGCATTCGGCGCCACATTGTTTACGCCTGCCCTTAGTCGAACATACATACTTAAATATAAAAACGGCGGCTATTCTCCCGATTTTGAGGGCGTTCTCGCCGCGTTAAAAAAACATGAAAGCTCTCGATTTCCTACAAGATTTATGGGTTTTCCGTCATATACATATTTTCTAATGAAATTGATGGAGGAAAGCTCAATTTTTCTCAGGCTGCCTAAGGACTCAAAGATACTGCTGGGCGGCGGCTGGAAGCAGTTTTACGCCGAAATGACAGATAAAAACGAGCTTTATCGTTTAGCTGAAAAGGTGTTCGGCATAAGCGAAAATAATATAGTTGAATTTTTTGGCGCAGTAGAACACCCCATCCTTTACTGCGACTGCCCTAAACACCATTTTCATGTTCCCACATACAGCCGCGTGATTATAAGAGACGCGGATACCCTCGAGCCTTTACCCTTAGGTGAAACAGGGCTTGTTAATTTGATTACGCCTATGATCGCAAAAACGCCTTTACTTTCAATTATGACCGACGATATAGGAATTCTTCATTCTGCCGAGGAGTGTGGCTGTGGAATAAAAACGCCTTTTCTTGAAATAATTGGAAGAACAGCTCCCGAGGATATAAAAACCTGCGCGGCAGGAGCGGAAGAACTTATGAAAGGAGTAAAGCTGTGATACTGTACGGCGGAGAAGTATTTGAAACAAAAGAACAGGACGGGCTTATCAGCGAGCTTGACGAGAGGATCAACAGGACTCTTTTGCAAAAAAAGTTATCGCCTAAAACTGTAATAAATGCCGCGGAAAAGCTGCGTCAAGTCATAATAGACGGCGAATTTGACGAGCGGCTTTTCTCTCTCGGGCTTAATCACACCGAGCATTATAAGGCGCTTATATGCGCCGTTCTAAGCAGAGATAGTCTTGAACAAAGGCTTATTGAAGAGCTTGGCGATTATCCTGAAGAACACGTCTCAAATCCTCCCAACAGCATTTTACCGAAACTTAATATAAGTGTTCAGCCTCTCGGGGTATTACTTCATATTGCGGCAGGAAATATGGACGGACTGCCCGCAATGAGCCTTGCCGAGGGACTTCTTACGGGAAATATAAATATTCTGAAATTGCCGTCGGCGGATAACGGATTTTCGCTTGAAATAATTTCGAGACTGATAAAATATGAGCCTGAACTGGCGGATTTCGTTTACATATTTGATACGCCATCTTCGGATATTCACGCCATGGGGCGTTTGGCGGAGCTTGCCGACGGAATAGCCGTATGGGGCGGAGAGACTGCGGTAAAGGCGACGAGAGCTTTTGCTCCTGTCGGCACGAAGCTTATTGAATGGGGACATAAGCTGGGCTTTTGCTATATCTCGGGAAACGAGGATATAACCGAAGAACTGTATGGACTTGCGGAACATATAGCGACAACAAAACAGCTCCTTTGCAGCTCCTGTCAGACTATTTTTATTGACACGGAAGATGAAAAAGAGCTGAAGAAATTCTGCGAACAGTTTCTGCCGTTGCTTAACGACGCTGTATCAAATCATTCCGACAATTCAATTGGTATCCGTGCGAGAAGAACTATATTGAGCCGCACAGAACAGCTCGAAGAAATAATCGGCACCGCAAATACCGCACCAAATGAATACAAAGGCAAAGGCTGCCGCCTTATAATAAAGGACGGCGGCTTGGAACTTTCGCCGATGCTTTGCAGCGTTCTTGTTAAAAAGCTGCCGCGAAAAGACATTGTTTCGGTATTGCGCCGTTCCAAGGGATTTTTGCAGACGGCAGGCTTGATCTGTCCTGAAAATGAAAGAGCGGAGCTATCGGATATTCTCTGCCGAAGCGGAGTAACCCGAATTACCCGCCCTAAAGATATGTCCGCCTATTTCTATGGCGAAGCCCATGACGGAGAATATCCGTTGAGGCGTTATACAAGGATAGTTGACAGAGAATTATAAAGGAAGCACTGAATAAATCGCGGCACACATCTTGCTTGCATATTTTCCGTAATCTTGCACGAAAACTCCTTGAAATACATCAAGTATTCCTGCGTCATTTTCATGCAATCCTGGGGGCGGCATCCGCCTGACGAAAAATCTGTCTGCGTAATCTGTATACCCGATTTAATCAGCGCTTCCATAGCTTATATCCCCGTTTTTAGCGTTTTGTGCTATACTTGGTTGAGCAACTTTATTCTGACAGTTCCCAATCATTTTTCTATTTCTCGGTCTCACATCTATTGTAGCACTACAACGCATATCAATCTGTTTTGATTTTACCTCTTGATTTTTTTTGCAATTTATGTTATACTTTATACAAATTAATTCCTTTCTGTATTTTTCAGGCATTATATATCGCCGCAAAACTTGCAGTGCGTGTTCACATTAAGCATTGTCCATTATAGAATGCGGAAAATAAAAGGCAGATATATTTCCCGCATGGTTTACCTCATACTGATCTGTATGGTGTAACAGCACTGAAGCGTATTGAATCAGCAGATGCTCAGAAAACGTGCGCTATTGTCTTGGAAGATAAATCCATTCTGCCTGCCGTCGAAGGTGGTTTTATCTGCTCGGCATTTGCTCACATGAGAATTTCAGAGGTGACCAAGCATGAAAAAGAACTATAAATGCAGGGTGATAATAATTATGGCGCTTCTATCACTTCTTTTCGGGTGTAGCGAAAATAAAAAATACAATGCCGATGACATCATCGGTGTCAGCACCTCGTATTACGGCACGGAGTGCGATCCGGTGTATGCATTCTCCCTGCAAAAGCAGGACGAAAACTGGCTTTTTTCCGCGAGCTGCTATGTGCAGAGTAAGGAAGGTCGGTATACATCTTTCGATTCATTCCCTATTCCGGCTGAAGACGCTGAGGGATTCCTTGAGATCATCAGAGAGGAAGACGAGATCAGACGGCTGAGCAAATACCGCACGCTGAATATTCTTCATGCAGCCGACGCACCGACGCACATCTCCGGAATGACTTTTCCCGATGGAAACAGCATAGAAAAGAAAACCGCTTTCTGCGACAAGGCGCTCAGATATCTCTATTCTCTTGCAGAAAAGCACTATGAGACGGCAGAAAACGTTAAAATAACGTCTGTCTTTGCGAGCTGCAGCAGCATGAATCATTCCTCTTCCTACTCATATACGCTTGAAAAGGATGAAAACACCTGGTATTTTTCGTTCGACGCGGTTATCGACAGCAGCAACGCACATACGCAAGTCGAAAGACAAAAGATAGATGAAAACGACGCGGAGGAAATACTCCGGATCATAAAAAACCAACAGCTCGTAACAATGGTCAGACAGTATGAGGAGCCGGACGACGACGGTTTGATTGCTCTGGATGAAACCACATACAGACTCTCGTTCGACTTTACGGACGGCACATCAAAATCCGCACCGATAAAAGCAGGAGAAGAACTCATCAGCGCTTTCCATGCACTTGCAGCAGTAAATGTTCATCAAAGCTGATTGAACCTTATTATACAGAAAAAGACCCCTTGTAATTCTCTGAATCCAAGCACAGCATAACACAAACAGGCGCGTGAACGCTCGTTTGAACAGGTCGGCTGTATTTCAGCCAGCAGCCGCCTGAACGTTTCTCCACGTATCCCATAACATTCGCCATTTTCCGACAAAACGAATCCTCTCTGATAACCGCCCCGAAACGGGGAGAAAGGAAAGCTTTCGCTCGTCGAAAGCTATGGTAAAGATCATGAAAAGAATTATTTCTCTCATCTCAGCAATATCCATCTTTATTATCTGCACAGCCGGATGCAGAACCGAAAACACTGAATTTGACGACCTGGAAAATCTCGCAATATCTGCCGCCCTGTCCTACCGCACGCTGGCATGGAACGGCAGCATTGACACGGACACGCCGGAGTTCGCATGGAATACAGCGGGCTGGTATGCGGCATACAAGGCGAGTCTCGAACTTTCAGACGACGCCGTGCTGTCCGAGGATCAGCTGAAGGAAATTCAGAGCGTCATACTGAGCGGAAAGACTGCCGCAACTCCTCCGGATACAGTCAACACGAAATGCATGGTCAACGACGACAAAATCTGCTGGGAATTTCCCGAAATAAACGAATATTTTCGCTCGTATCTCGGAGTTTCCTCTGAGGTGAGCTGCAAGAAAAACGGAAACAGCACATTTGTAGTCACGATACGCGATCACCTGCGCTTCAATGCGGTTGAGGAGACCGTGTTCAACATCGGATTCAATAAGGAAAATGACGGCTATTCACTCTCTGAGTTCAGCCGCAACGAATTCTACGACCTTGATTTTACGCCGGAACTTCTCCATGACGCAAATCTTCTTTCAAACCTGCTCCCGATATACGAGAATATTACCATTACCGAGGATTATTCAAGCGGATTCGGAGCGATCTCCCATTTAGTCAAAACTGACAACGGATATGCTTTCTGGCTCGATGGAGGGTCAGTTGGATACTATGATGAGTACAGCTTCTACACCGACGATAACGGCAAGGTCAGCGTCATGCCTGCCGACACCTCGCCCGAATGGCTCGATGATTATGTTGCCAACATGATGCTTCCGGGTGATGGAGAGGAATTTATCCGCCTCACCTGCACTCAGGAAGAAGAAATATTCTTCATAGATTATGGTTCTTCAAGCACCGTGTATACTGTTGACCGCGGAACCCTCGCACTGAAGAAAGTCGAGTCGTTCGATGAAAATGCCGTGTCGTACTACACGGCAAAGTTTGACTATGGCAAGAAAGTTACCGAGCCGGATACGATCGCAGCGTGGAAAAAGCCGCTGCGCACCGTGACGCTCAACCTGCTTTACTCTGATGGCAGAACGGTAAGACAGACTTTCGCGGTTCCCTCGGACTGGGAGTTTGATGCGGCCGAGTACTGCCGGTGGGGCACGGTGTACATTGATAAAGACTGCACTAAACCGTATAAATATCCGGGAAACGGGATAAACTACACGCTTTATGTCTGCGAAGGCGCAGGCTGAAGTCATAATTCATTCTGAAAGGAGTTTAACAATGGGAATCTTCGACAAACTGAAAAACACGGCCAATCAGGCGATCAACACAGCCGCAAACTCGGCAGCATCTGCAATAGGCTCAAAACGCGAAACTTTCACGTTCACCGCGCTTCCCGAAAGCCTGGCGGAGATGCAGGCGCTTCCGGAGACTTGCATGGATTCGCCGTTCAAGACGGCTGCCCTGACCGTCCTCGCACTTTGCGCTTATGCGGCGGATAAGAATATCGGCACTGAGATGCTGAATTTTCTGCGTGGACCGCGCCCCCTGAACGGGCAGGAGATATCTTTCCTGAATGACCGGTTCCGCGATGGAAAAACGTATCTGCCATTCACTTACTTCGCTGGCTCGACACCTGAGAACAACTATACTCCTGCACAACCATACACGATCGTTATAGAATCGAATCACGTATCCGGTCAGGAGCCTGGCTACATGAAGCTCTTTATTCCCTGCGGTGGTGCGGATTCTCCACGGCCGATAAAGCTGCGTCAGCGTGGTTCTGATGGTAAATGGTTCCTATGGGAACAGTATCTGCTGACCGGCGTCCGCACGCCGAAATCTGAGGACCCATGGGCATAACTCGTTTGATAGATCAATGAGCTAATGCCAATTGACAAAGGAGGCGTCACAATGAACATTATCGGAAAATGGAAAGTCAGGGAATTACTGTTCCCCGCTGACGGCGGCACGGTGTCCTACACGCTGGACAATCTGCCTGAAGGAGATTGCGCTGACGAGATCGTCATGATGCTCACGAACAGGATCGAATTTACCGAAGACGGCTTGATGAACACGCTTATGCGCGTTCCTGAGGATAAGCTCGAATTGGCAAAGTCGCAGGGCGCTGTGATCGACGATGACGGCTTCGCACCGATAGAACAGACCACATGGAAAGAGGAGAACGGAAAGTTCTTCTATGACACCAAGGTCGAGGGTGAAGTTCTGGGAGAAGCTGTAGACCCATTCGCCGAAATACCGGTGGATGAAAACGGATGTCTGACCATCGCATATGGCACGATGATCCTTGAGCGTGTGTAAGACGGATGCAGCTTGGGCGAATAATTATCGGAGGTGTACTTGCAGTGTCCTTGCTGACAATTTTTAGCGCCTGCAAAAAGCAGGAGGAGCGCCAGCCGTTTGTGCCGCCGTATGACGGAGATGACATGGCTTATACTCCGATAGACCAAAGCGTCCTTCTTGGCGTCTGGAAGACAGAAGATGGCAGCTCAGTAATCGAAGTTTCCGGAGATGAACCGCGTATGGTCGTGACCGAAAACAGGAAGCTCATATTTGAAGGCAATGTGCGGCTGAAAAAGTACGGAGCTCTTGAGTTCACTGACGTAAAAGACGACGGCAGTGAATCATATATGCCTTATATGTCACTCACGTTCAACTCTAATGAGAATACCTACTCCTATCTCAAGCTTTTTGATGGCGATAAGGTTACATTCACAAAGCAACCGGAATAAAATCAAAAAGAGCGGACTTAAAAGGTCCGCTCTCTCTTTTGCTCTGTATCAGAAATACAGAACAGCGTCTTACAAAATCGTTTATTTTTTATTGCACCCGTCTTGCCTGCACACCTTGTCATAGCAAAACTCATTTGAATGACAAGCCATCGAATTGAATCGTTAGGTTAATTCTCCGAACCTGCTTTGCTGATAGTGTCAAGAAGCTTGTTGAGGTTTTCCTCGCTGTCTATGCCGCCGAGAAGCGGCTCGCCAACTATGTTCCCGTTTTTATCGATAACATATGTGGTCGGAAACGCCATTATTCCGAGTGAGAACTTACCTGCGTCGCTTGCGGAATCAAAATAGATATTGCGGTATGAAGCACCCTTTGTTTCAAGTATCTGCTTAGCAGTTTCGATGTTCTGTTTGTTTCCGTCCAGAGTTTCAACGTTTATTCCGATAACCTCGCCGCCCTGTTCGCTTATTCTCTTGTTCAGCTTGTCAAGCTCTCCAAGTTCCGCTACACAGGGTTTGCAGCCGTTGAACCAGAAGTTCACGACCGTAAATTTATTTTCAGAAAACAGGCTGCTGTCAGCTTTATTTCCGTCAAGATCGTATCCGTCAAATTGCGGGAAAGTGTTCGCCGAAGTTGTATCCGGCGCTGAATCGCCTTGCGGAAGCTGCGCTATCTGGTTTTCGATATCGCGTATTTTTTCCGCTCCCGCGCGCAGAGTTTCGTATTCCTCGTCAGTGAACTGATCCTTTGCCTTTTCAATGGTGTCAAGCAGGAACTCGCCGTAGTTCTTGCTCAGGTCGCTGTCTGTGACGTTTTTGTCCATCGCGCCAAAAACCTTTTCCCACAGCTCCTGATTTTCAGAAAGAATCTTGTTTTCTTCGTCAAGCAGATCCTGTTCCGTTACAGAACCGCTGTCCGCAGTCTGGGTATTCTGCGCCGGCTGTGAGGACTGACCCTCCTGCCCCGGCTGTGAAGTCTGGCTGCCGCAGGCAGCGAGCGAAAGCGCCATGATAAGGCAGGCTGTGATTGCTGTTATCTTTTTTCTGTTCATTTGGTTATCTCCTTTGTTTCATCTGAATTGCAGGCTTTATCGCCGGATTTATTTCCGAACCCGTATTTGTAGCATATTGCTCCGGTCGGGCAGGATTTCATGCACATTCCGCAGCGGATACACTCGGAATGGTTGGCTTTTTTTGTTATGTCAACGTCCATCTTGCAGGCTTTTGCACAGGCACCGCAGGAAACGCACTTGCTCTTGTCAACTTTCATCTGGAAAAGCGACACGCGGTTCATCAGCGCATAAACCGCTCCCAGAGGACAGAGCCATTTGCAGAACGGCCGGTAAATAAACATACTTGCCGTGACTACCGCCAGCAGAACTCCGGTTTTCCAAGAAAACAGTGCTCCGAGAGCGCTGCGTATGCCCTTGTTTGCTATCGCCAGCGGGATAGCGCCCTCCACAACTCCCTGCGGGCATATATACTTGCAGAAGAACGGATCGCCCATTCCAAGCTCGTTTACAACGATCAGCGGAAGCATTATAACAAAAACTGCCAGTATTACATATTTTAAATACCTCAGCGGCTTCAGCTTTCTGGTGGACAGCTTCGGCACCGGGATCTTGTGCAGAAGCTCCTGAAGCCAACCGAAAGGGCACAGAAAGCCACATATAAATCGTCCCAGAAGTACTCCCATAAGAATGAGCATACCTGTGATGTAGTATGAAAACTTGAATTTCGATGAGCCCATGACCGCCTGAAATGCGCCGATTGGACAGGCTCCGGCAGCTCCGGGGCAGGAATAGCAGTTAAGTCCCGGGACGCAGGCATATTTTCCTTTTCCCTGATATAACGTTCCATTAAAGAAATTCAGCAGGTGGATATTTGTCAATATTACGGCTGCCGCTTGTATCAGCCCACGGAAACGGGCAAGGAAACATATCTTTTTCGTTTTTTTCTTCTTATCCAATTCCCACACACTCCATACACAGACGTATCGCCTTTGACAGAACAATTTCCGCCTCTCCGCGCCATATCCCGAAACATATCATCAATATTCCGGCAAACAGCAAAAGCGATTGTACAAGCGCTTTTTTTCTTGTCATGATTTTAACCTCCGTTCTTTGATGATATGATTATATCACAGTGAGTATAAATTTTCTGTTAAGCGTAAATTAACACAAATTTTATCAGAACGTGCTATAATATAAGTACTATTAAGGTCTGGACAAAAAGCGCATAATACGGTATAATATAAGTATGAGAAAAGCAAAAGAAATAGCAGGGCGCAAATGTC
>CAKSFR010000027.1 GCA_934454635.1 uncultured Ruminiclostridium sp. | reverse complement strand
TCTTTTTTGTTGTTCAACGAATAATTAACAGCCTTCTCCAGATTGGATCCGCCGTTTGCGGTAATGCTTCCAAGCAGCTTGATGAAATTGCAGATTGCTATTTTTGTGGAACGGATTAACCTGATATTTATCTTTGGAGCTTATTCCATCGAGAATTTTCGCGAGCACAATAGTTAATCTCACTCATAATTCTGTCCGCTGTTTGTCCGCTAAAGTTACAAAAACAGGTGCAAAGACAGTGCAGGTTCAACTGCTCTGACTTTTCATAAATGGCTTAACCATGCGGTTTGAGAAAATATATGAAAAGATATAAAAGGCGGTTTGCCGCTTTCGATTCCCGTACGGGTCACCAGACTTAATTAAAGTCGAACACTCATTTTGAGTGCTCGGCTTTTTTTCGTGTTCGGAAATATCGTCGGGTCTTATGCACTTTTCGCCGTCCTTGTAGTTGAACAGTACGAGCAGCTTGTCGTCGTAGACGTGAACGCTGTTCACAAAAATGTCGATAAGCCGCTGCTTTTCGACTGCGCTTTTCAGGTCGGTTTTAGCGAAGCGCATGATCCATGCTTCGATTTTTTCGCGTTCAATCGTCGGACGCTTTATTTTCTCAACCGCGATCTGATTTTCCAGCAATTCCTGTTCGCTTTCAAGGCGCTCGAGTTCCTTTTTCGTTGAACGCGTGACTATGCCCGCCTTGATTGCTTTCATCACATTCTCAATCTCTTTTTTGTTCTGCCTGAGCTGCTTTTTCAATGTCGGAAGCAGCAGGCTTTCCTTGTTCTGAAGCTCATAACAGGCGTCGCAAATTCGCTTGATCAACGCCTTGTCGTCAAAGATTTTCATCGTCGCTTCAAGAACCGCGTTTTCGATAAAATCCTTGCTGACAGGCTTCTTTTCGCAGCGCTTTCTCTTCGAGACGACGCATTGATAATAGCGGTAAACGCCGCCGCTTTTGCCCTTTCCGCTCACGCCGGACATAGTTCCGCCGCAGTGTCCGCAGAAAATTTTTCCGGTCAGCAGATATTTCTTTCCGGCGGTTATTCGATATCGGTGACCTTGTAATCCTTAGCTTCGACTGCCGCTTTAAGCGCTTCATCGGAAATGTCAGCCGAAAGCGTAATCACGGCAGTGCCGTTTGTGTGGCTTACCTCCGCGGAAGTAACTCCGTCGATTTCCTCAAGGCATTTCTTTACGGTCGCCTCGCAGTGATCGCACATCATTCCTTCGATTTTCATAGTCTTTTTCATTGTGTTTTCCTCCTTGATAGTGGTTGTTTTCGGGGTATTTGCAGTTGTTTTGTGGGATTTGTTTTCGGGGTGCAGCTTTAAAAAGTTGAGCCGCAGAGCATTTGTTACAACGCAAACGCTTGAAAGACTCATTGCCGCTGCGCCGAACATCGGGTTAAGGCTCCAGCCGAGCAGCGGTGTGAAAACGCCCGCCGCAAGCGGTATTCCCGCAGTGTTGTAAATAAACGCCCAGAAAAGGTTCTCGCGGATATTCCGAAGCGTTCCGCGGCTCAGGCGTATAGCGGCGGGTACGTCGCTCAAGCGGCTTTTCATCAGAACAACGTCCGCCGCGTCTATTGCGATGTCCGTTCCCGCACCTATTGCAATGCCGATATCGGCACGCGTCAGAGCGGGTGCGTCGTTTATTCCGTCGCCGACCATTGCGACCTTGCCCTGCTGCTGCAAATTACGAATAGTCTGCTCTTTTCCGTCGGGGAGAACCTCCGCGATTACCTCGTCAACGCCTGCCTGCGCGCCGATCGCGGCTGCCGTGCGGCGGTTGTCACCCGTTATCATCACGACTTTAAGCCCCATTTTCTTCAGTGCGGCAATAGCAGCGGGGCTGTCCTCGCGGATAGAGTCCGCGACCGCGATAATACCGCTCAGCCTGCCGCCTTTTGAAAAGAGAAGCGGAGTTTTGCCCTGTTCCGATAATTTTTGTACAAGCTGCCGCGCTTCTTCGGATATTTCCGCAAACTCGGAAATAAACGTCGGATTTCCTCCTGCGATGACAGTATCTGAGAGCGTTGCAGTAAGACCGCTACCCGCCTTTATCTCAAAATTGCTTACCTCTTCGGGCAGCATTCCCGATTCGGTAGCTTTAGCGATGATCGCAAGGGCTAAGGGGTGTTCGCTTTTTGCTTCAAGCGCATAGGCGGTCGCGAGAAGCTCTTCTTCAGAAGCTGCACCTATAGGAATAATGTCCGTTACTGACGGTGTTCCGCAAGTTATCGTACCTGTTTTGTCCAGCGCGATTATTTTTACTTTGCCCGTTTCTTCAAGCGATGCAGCTGTTTTGAATAAAATTCCGTTCTTTGCGCCGACCCCGCTGCCTGCCATTATTGCAACGGGCGTCGCAAGTCCGAGCGCGCACGGACAGCTTATTACAAGCACGGAAATTCCGCGGGCAAGCGCAAATCCTATGGTTTCGCCGCAAATCAGCCAAACCGCAATCGTTACAAGCGCAATACCAATAACGATCGGAACGAAAACGCCCGAAACCTTGTCGGCTGTCTTTGCGATAGGCGCTTTCGTAGCCGCTGCGTCGCTTACCATTTTGATTATGCGCGAAAGTGCGGTATCCTCGCCGACCTCTGTCGCTTCACATTTAAGAAAGCCTGTCTGATTTACCGTTGCGGCGGATACTCCGTCGCCGACCGCCTTTTCGGCAGGTATGCTTTCGCCCGTAAGCGCGGACTCATTCACCGCGCTGCTTCCCTCAAGAACTATTCCGTCAACGGGAATGCGCTCGCCCGGGCGTACTACGAAAATATCGCCTTTTCTGACCTGAGCGGCGGGAATTTCAACCTCGCTCCCATCACGGATAACGACCGCAGTTTCGGGCGCAAGCTCCATAAGTCCGCGAAGAGCGTCCGTGGTCTTTCCTTTTGAGCGCGCTTCAAGCGTTTTTCCGACCGTTATCAGCGTGAGAATCATGCCCGCCGATTCAAAATAAAATTCGTGCATATAGTGCATGGCGTGTTCGGGCTGCGCTGTCATTGCAAACAGCGCATAGGTGCTGTAAACAAACGCCGCGCCTGCACCGAGCGAAACCAGCGTGTCCATATTCGGCGCGCCGTGGATAAGTCCCTTAAATCCGCTGATAAAGAATTTTTGATTTATCACCATTATTATTGCGGTCAGTATGAGCTGGAGAAGTCCCTGCGCAAGATAATTTTCGCTCAGCGCGGACGGCAGATACCATCCCCACATAGAATGTCCCATTGAAAGGTACATCAGTGCAAGCAGAAAGATTATCGAGGCGATAAGCCTTTTTTTCAATCCGGGCGTAGTTGTATCGGCAAGCGCCTTTTCCGGGGCTTCCTGCTTTGCGCCTTTTTCTGAAGCGCCGTATCCCGCAGCGACTACCGCTGCGATTATTGCCGAAGAATCCGCCGTTCCCTCGACCCCCATCGAATTTGTCAGCAGATTTACGGAGCAGCTTGTTACGCCCTCGACGGCTGAAACCGCCTTTTCAACGCGCGCCGAGCAGGCGGCGCAGCTCATTCCCGTGACATTATACTGCCTCATTGGTTCATCTCCTTCTTTTGTGAAACGTGTTCTTTTTATCTTTTGCACAACGGCGGCAAAAATACGCCGTTGGCCTTATACTATTTTTCAATCTTCCTATAGACAACGTCTATAGGAAGATTCGCCGCTTCTGCGTAGCCGCCGAAAAAGCCGTACAATGCTAATTCCGTCAAAGCCATCGACTTTGACATACCGCTTTTAAGCGGTAATCAATATATAGACATTGTCTATATATTGATTAGGAATTAGCATTATATAACCGCTTTTGCGTATATCATATCACAATAATAGGTAAATGTCAACAATTTTGTGTAATTATGGACTTTCGGGGAGAGGGGCGCGGAGCAGCGAAGCTGCGGAGCGCATATTAGGCGGAGAAGAATGTGCGCGATGCGGCGTTTGGCGGGGGTTTGGAGGATACGGGGATTGAGAAAGCCGCGGCGGCAGCCGAGGAGGGGGCGAGCAAGGCGTGGAGCGGAGCGACGCGCCGCGAGCCCCCTCACGAGGCTGCCGCTTTGAAATAAGAGTTCATCGAGCGAATTTCCGTATGCGACCGAGCTTTACAATGACTGTATACGTTTTGCCCACTCTTAGTTTGCTGTATATGTCGCTTCTTTCGCAGGCAAGCGTGCGGATTTTTCCTGTGCTTACAATGCGGCAGTCAGCTATAAGATGTGCGGAATATGACGCTTTTGTTCGCATTTGATTAAGTCCGATATATTTGTTGGTATACTTTCTGATAATTGTTATTGTTGTGCGTTTTCCGCGATAAAATACCGCAAAGACGACGTACGCAATGAAAATTACAAGGACAAATACTATTATGGCGAGCTGTATTATTTGAGATATATCCTGCATTTTTCCGCCTTTCTTCTTTGCCGCGGCTTTCTCAATCCTCTTCTTTTTCCCACTTGTTTCACCGCCGCTGTCAATCCGACAGTGCAGATTCCGCTGCCTTTGCGCACTCCGCCAAAATCGGCGGGGCGGGGCGCACGCCTTTTGTTTCAGCAAGCTGAAACAAAATTGCGGCAGCTTCGCTGCCGCAGCCCTGTTCCGCTTTCAGCGGGACAGGGCGCGTGCGCCCCGCGCACTATCCTGCCACCTGCGGCGTTGGCGGGACATTGAGTGAAAATTGAGGATTGAGAAAGCCGCGCGCCGATTTAGCCGACGCTGCAAAAAACAGCAGCCTTCGCCGCCGCAATTTTGCATTTTATCAAAATAATATTCCCTTAAAGCAAAGGTCGGGCTTATTTTCGTCGAAGTTCCAGGAGTGAAACGAGTCGCCGCCGCAGAAGAGATAGTGTTTGCAGTCCTTACATTTGCGCGTATCACCTCTGAATGCCTTAAACCCGTTTTCCCAGACTTTTTTGAAGTCGTCGCGGCGAATATTGCCCTGAATAAGCTCGGGTCTGCGTTCTATATCCAGACACGCGCCGATATCACCGTTGTACATAACGCTCGCGGTGTAAATTCCCGCATTGCAGAGAAAATACCACTTGCGAACCTCGCGCTCAAGCTCCTCGCCAAGATAGTGGCTGCACCCATAGGTCACTTCCATATCGCCCGCAAAACGCTTTTCCTTTATAAAATCGAACATTCTGCGGTAGTCGTCAGGCTCAAGCAGCAGTTCGGGCTGTTCTTTGGCACGACCGATAGGTTCGATATTGATGACGCGCCACGAGTGTATTTTTTCGCTTGAAAGCAGTTTGTAAAGCTCGTTAAGCTCGTTGATATTCTTTTTGGTGACAACCGTAGTCACTTGCACATGACGGAATGTCCCGCGCCTTAACAGCTCGCGCACACCGTTCAGCGCAAGGTCAAACCCGCCTTGCTTCTGCCTGAACCAGTCGTTCGTTTCGCGCAGCCCGTCAAGGCTTACCGAAACCGTTCCCATTCCCGCCTTTTCCAGTTTTTCAGCCGTCTGTGCGTCTATAAGAGTTCCGTTTGTGGTCATTCCCCAGTGAAACCCGAGGTCGCGAGCGTAGTTCATTATCTCAAAAAAATCCTCGCGCAGAAGCGGTTCGCCGCCTGTTATACAGAGTTGAAGATCGTTAAGGTCAAACTGCTCTGAGATTTTTTTGAGAAATGCAAAAATTTCCCTCTTGGTGAGCGTGTCGGCGGGAACGCTGTCTCCGCAGCGGCTCCCGCAGTGGCGGCAATGCTCGTTGCAGCGTTGAGTGAGTTCGAGGAACAGAAATTTCAGCTTCGGACTTCTGAACAGCTCCCTGCGATACGCCGCAAGACGGGTCATATGTTTTCGTTTTATTGCTTCGTCAATCATCTGTACACCTTATTCAAACCATTCCGGCGGTCCGTAAACGCACTCGTCAATATTTTCCGCAGGGTCAAATTCGATCTCAGGCTCTTCGGACTGCGGCTCTGTTTCCGTTTCGGTTTTGGGCGGAAGTGTGGTTTCGTCCGTGCTCGGCGATATTTCGCTTTCGGTCGCTGTTTCGGTAGGCTCAGTTTCGGTTTCTTCTCGGCTTTCCTCGGTTTCAGCCGCTTCGCTGGGCTGCTCGGACGTTTCGGGTTCGGCTTCCTCGGGTGTGGTTTCGGTTTCTTCCTCAACGTCAAACCACTCGGGCGGCCCGTAAACGCATTCCTCAATGTTTTCCTCCGGATTGAAATCTTCTTCGGAAACCGTTTCCGGGCTTGATGAAGAAGTGTTTGCGCTGTCTTCAAAAGGCGGTCCGTACACACTGTATGGAATAGGTATGCAAAGGCAAGCGGAACCCGACATACAGAAGAAAAGTCCTACTCCGACCAGTACAAGCGGGGCAAGCGCGCCGCTTCTTCCCGTGTCGTGCAGCCGCCGCGCCGTCATTGAAATAAACGGCACAAGCGACAAAGCCGAATAGCCGACCGCGGCAATGCAGATCCAGCTATTTACAAAAAACGCAAGCAAAAACAGCACGCAGATAACAGCGAAGTGAAGCGCCAGCGCAAGCCAGTAGCTTCTCCGCCCGACAAGTCCGCGAAAATCAAGTCCTCTGCGCCACATCAACGCGTATGCTGAAAAAATATTTCGTTTCGGTTCGATAAAATCCATAATGTTGTCCCTCTCCAAATTAATATTCCGTTTTTCCTTTCATCTCGCTGTACTTTTTATAAAGCTCCAAGCATTCCGAGCGGTCTGTTTCAACGAAAAGCCGCTTTCTCAATTTATCTGAGCTGCGATAAAAATCGTTGTCGCGGAAGCCGATAATTTCCGCGTCGGCAGTACCGCACCCGTAGAAAACCTCGGAGATATTCGCCCAGAGAATTGCGCCGAAGCACATGGGGCAAGGCTCGCCCGTGGTGTAAAGCTTACAGCCCGAAAGGTCGAATGAGCCGAGATTTTTACAGGCGTCGCGTATCGCCATAATTTCGCCGTGGCAGGTCGGGTCTTTCTGCTTTACGACCTGATTGTGACCGCGCCCGACGATAACTCCGCCTTTAACTATAACGCAGCCGAAAGGTCCCCCGTCGCCGTTTTTTATGCCGATTTCGGCTTCTTCTATCGCGATTTTCATAAATTTGTTCACTTGCGATACTCCTATTGAAACTAAATTGCGGGCACGCAGAGGTTTCTGATGGTTTTATCCTCTGAGAGCGGCGGCGAAAGCAGCCCTCCCTGTATCAGCGAAATCCCGCAGAGGTCTGCGGCACGGCGCTGCGCGGAATGTTCGATATTTTTAGCGATAACCGTAATTCCGCGGCTCTGCGCAAGGTTCACCGTCGTGCGGACAAGCTCGCGGTCGAAGCTGTCGCCGGAATTTGTGATAAAGCTCGTGTCAAGCTTGATTATGTCTACAAAAGAATATTTCAGCGCAGTAAGCGGAAGATACTCTCTGCCAAAGCTGTCGATACACACGCGTATACCCATTTTTTTCAGCTTCCCGAGCGTTGCTGCGGTTTCGTTGCAGGCGAAAACAAACGCCGCTTCGGGAACCTCCACGATAAGCGCGGCGGGTTCAAGCCCCGTTTTGTCAAGCGCGTTCAGAACTGCTCCCGCAATTGCGCCGCTTTGCATTTCGTGAGTGGTCAGGTTCACGCTTACGTTTAAGTCCTGACCCGTTTTTTCGCGCATTCTCCTGCAAAAGGCGCACGCCTCGGGCAGTACCCAGAAGTCGATAGTGCTGTCCAGACCGACTTTTTCCATAAGCTTCATAAAAATTCGCGGGGAAACGTTTCCGGCGTTTTCGCTGTGCCAGCGCAGGAGCGCTTCGTAGTGGTGAATTTCATCTGCGCAGAAAACGGGCTGATATGTAAGCTCAAAATTGCGCATATTGTCGGCTATGCAGCGCCGAAGCTCCTGCTCAAGGTGATAAGTGAGTCCCGAGGTTTCGCTTAGTCCTGCGTTGAAAAAAGCAAATGAATTTTTCCCGTATTCGTTTGCGCGGTAAAGTGAAAGCGTCGCCGCACGGAACAGCTCTTCGCTTGATGAAACCGACGGGCTGAAAGCGGCAATTCCGATCGAAGTTTCTGCGTACTGCTCGACTCCGTCGATAAAAAACGGCTCGGAAAAGCGTGCGATTATCTTATTTGCAAGATCCTGTGCGTCCTGCTCGGTCTTGTTTTTCATAAGAAGCAGCATTATGCTGCCCGAATAGCGGTAAACGCTTTCACCGCCGACGTCGGGGCTGCTGAGATATTCAGCCATCATGCGCAGCAGACGGTCTGTATAGCTCTGTCCGAACACTTCGTTGAGCGAGCGGGTATTCGCGATGCGAACCGCCATCGCAATGCCGGATTCGTTGCCCGTAAGGGCTTCCTCGGCGTCGAGGTCAAGCCGTGCGCGATTGCGGATTCCGAGCATATTATCAAAAAATGCAAGGCGGTAGAGCTGCTTGTTTTTTTCTTCGATCTCGCTGTCCATTCCGCAGCGGGTGATAAGGTCGGAGATGACCTGTGAAACGCTTCGTATGACCTTGCGGTCGTTGTACTGCCAACTGTTTTCGCGTGAATAAATTTCGTAGAACAGCAGTCCGGTGCCGTCCTCTCCACCGTATATTTTCGATACCGCAAAGGCGGTAAGTCCGGAGATCTCGGCTTCGTCGCCGCGCGAAAAATAGTTGTCCGACGTTTCAAAATTCAGCGAAAGACGCGGAAAATTCCGCTTTATGTATTCGTCGGCCTGAGTTCCGAGGTTTTCGTTCGATTTGTAGCAGTATGCGAGCCGCACCGAGCCTTCGGGACAAGGAAGATACGCCGCAATGCGGTCTATTCCGAGAAAGCGCGCAGTCATTTCCAGAACGCGGTACAATGCCTGCTGCGACTGCGGTTCTTCCATAATAACCGAATAAATGCTGTTTATGAGCATCTGTTGTTCAACGTTTGCGCCGAGCTGGCGGTTCACCGCTTTTGCGTTTTCGATCTCGTTGTACAGCATCACGGACGAGTGGGCGATTCGCGACATATTTTCGGCAAGCATATCCGTCAGCGCGCTGATTTGCTTTTCAAAATCTCTGCGGTTCGTACCTGCCTGTATACTTCCGCCCATTTTGTAGTTAAAGCGGACGGCGGCTTTTTTTGTGCAGTTATAGCGCTTGGTTTCAAAAGGCTCGCCGTCTGCGGTATGTTCGCAGATAAGGCGGCCGTTTTCGTCGAAGAACGCCGCGTCAACATATCCCGTGACGGTGAGCGCACCGAGAACTCGGCTGAGGTAATCCCGCCCGAGAATTTCTTCAAGCCCTGCGCCGTTGCGGTTTATTTCCGATATTTTACGCTTCTGGCGCTTTTCAAATTCGCCGAAAACGCTGTCGTTCGGAATGCAGTCGAGGTATTCGTAAACGTCCAGCAGAATACCGCCGAAGCTTCCGTCCTTTCCCGTTTTTTCGCAGCAGAGATACGCCCAGTGCAGTTCGTTTTCGTATTCCATGCGAAAATGGGTATTAAGGCGGGTCTGAGAACTTGCCGCGAAGTCGTAAAAAGCGTTCATCAGCGGCGGAAAATCATCTATGTACACAATTTCGGACAGCGGCAGCGGTTCTGCGGAGCGCAGCTCGTCATAGCTGCCGAGTACGCGGAGCGTAAGGCTTCCGCTTATGCCGATTTCGACGCGTATGCAGTTGTACTTCTTCAATAATGCCGAAAGGCTGTTCATTCCGTTCTCCCTCCTATGGAATGTTACTTATATCTTGTTTAAGTATACCACATTTTATAAACAAAATCAATAGCTTTTGGCTATTTTTCCAAAATTCGGGCGCTTTATCGCGCTGAAAAAATAATTTGACAAAAATGTCCAATCGTGGTAAAATAAAAATGTATCTGCGGACTGTTTCGGCTGTCCGAAAAAGAAAAATAAAGAAGAAAGGAAATTTTCCCATGAAAATCAGCTTCTCAACCCTTGCTTGCCCCGACTTTGAATGGAGCGACATTTACTCTATGGCAAAGGATTTTCAGTTCGATGGAATTGAAATACGCGGTCTGGGCAACGATATTTTTTCCGTAAAGGCAAAGCCTTTTTCCGACACACAGCTACCAAAAACGGTAGAGAAGCTAAAAACGCTTGGACTTGAAATACCGTGCCTTTCCTCCGGCGCCTGTCTTAAATTTGCGGACAAGCAGGAGGAAACTACGGCGGAAATAACCGCTTACGCAAAGCTTGCCAACCGCCTCGGGACGCCTTATATCCGTATTCTTGCCGACCTTGAGCCTCAACCCGTGGACGAGGTTGACGACGACGCTATCGCCGAGTTCCTTAAAAAGCTCGTTCCCGTCGCGGAAGAATATAACGTGACCCTGCTTGTTGAAACAAACGGCGTTTACTCTGACACGAAGCGTCTGAAAAATTTGCTCGATAAGGTAGGAAGCAGAAAAATCGCCGCGCTCTGGGATATGCATCACCCTTACCGCTTTAAGGGTGAGCTGCCCTCGGAAACGGTTGCAAACCTCGGCGAGTATATCAAATACACCCACACAAAGGACAGCATAAACCAAAACGGCAAAATCGAATATAAGCTCATGGGCGAGGGCGATATGCCGATAAAGGAAATGCTCGAGGCGCTGAAAAACGTTGGCTATACAGGCTATGTTTCGCTCGAATGGGTAAAGCGCTGGTCGAACAATCTCTGCGACGCGGGCATTGTCATTCCGCATTACGCGTCGTTCATGGCGCCGTACAAGAGCCGTCACAAACACTCCTTACAGGACAACAACCGCAAAACAGGCAAATATATCTGGCCTAAAGAGCGTATTATCGATTACACATTCCCTGACGTTCTCGACCGCGTTTGCGAGGAATTTCCGAATCAGTATGCGTTCCGCTATACAGAGCTTGATTACACCAGAACCTACTCCGAATTTCGCGATGATGTCGATACATTTGCACGCGCGCTCCTTGCAATGGGAGTTAAAAAGGGCGATCATGTTGCTATCTGGGCAACGAACGTTCCCGCATGGTATATCACCTTCTGGGCGACGACGAAAATCGGCGCGGTTCTCGTAACCGTGAACACCGCGTATAAGATCCACGAGGCGGAATACCTTTTAAAGCAGTCCGACACTCACACGCTCGTAATGATCGAGGGGCTTAAAGACAGCCATTACAATGAGATACTGCGCGAAATATGCCCCGAGCTGGACACCTGTGAAAAGGGCAGCCTTAATTCCGCGCGCCTACCCGTGCTGAGAAACGTAGTTACCGTCGGATTTGAAATGCCCGGCTGCTACACATGGGACGAGGCTGTCGCAAAGGCGGGCGAGGTTTCGCTTAACGAGGTTGAAAAAATCCGCCGCACTATTGACAAAAACGACGTTGCGAATATGCAGTACACCTCGGGAACGACAGGCTTCCCAAAGGGCGTTATGCTTACGCACTACAATGTTGTAAATAACGGTAAGGCTATCGGCGACTGCATGGATCTTTCTACTGCCGACCGCATGATGATACAGGTTCCGATGTTCCACTGCTTCGGAATGGTTCTTGCAATGACCGCGGCAATGACGCATGGCACGACAATGTCGCCTATCCCCGCATTCTCCCCGAAAAAGGGTCTGAACTGCATAAATAAGGAAAAAATAACCTGCTTCCACGGCGTTCCGACAATGTTTATAGCAATGCTTGGACACCCCGATTTTGAAAATACCGATTTTTCGCACATGAGAACAGGTATTATGGCGGGTTCGCCCTGTCCGATAAAGACTATGCGCGAGGTTATCGAGAAAATGCACATGGACGAGATCTGCATTACCTACGGTCAGACCGAGGCTTCTCCCGCAACCACCATGAGCAAGACGACGGACAGCATTGAAACGCGTGTGAATACTGTCGGCGGACCGATTTTCGGCGTTGAATGCAAGATTGTTGACCCCGAAACGAACGAGGATCTCCCCGATAATGTTGACGGCGAATTTGTCGCAAGAGGCTACAACATCATGAAGGGCTACTATAAGATGCCCGAAGCGACCGCGGCGGCTATCGACAAGGACGGCTGGCTGCATACCGGCGACCTTGCACGGCGGCTTCCCGACGGGAATTTCAAAATCACGGGCAGAATCAAGGATATGATAATCCGCGGCGGCGAGAATATTTACCCTAAAGAAATCGAGGACTTCCTTTATACTCACCCGAAAGTTAAGGACGTTCAGGTTATCGGCGTTCCCGACAAGGATTACGGCGAGGAGATCATGGCGTGCATTATCCTGAACGACGGCGAAGCCTCGTCCGAGGAGGAGATAAAGCAGTTCGTTCTCGACCACATGGCGAAGCACAAGGTTCCGCGGTACGTTGACTTCGTGACGGAATTTCCGATGAACGCTGCGGGAAAAATCCTCAAGTATAAAATGCGCGAGGCGGCGGTCGAAAAACTCAACCTCCAGAATGCAAACAAAATCGTTACGGCGTAAAAAAATCCCGCAGTCACAAAGGCTGCGGGATTTTTGCGTGTATCGTTATTTTCTGTCCTTTCCAAGCTCGGAAAGAATGTCGTCGATATTGTACGAATCGCCGTCGTTATCGTCGCTCAGCAGCGCGTCAAGGCGGGGGATAGACGATGTTGCGTGAACCTGCGGCGTCTGAACCCTGCGCGGAGTGTACTGCTTGACCTGTTCCTCATCGGGAACGGGGATTTGCGAGGTTTTCTGCGTCGGACTGAATTTAGGCACAAAATCGGTACGGGAGGGGACAGTCTGTTCTCTTTTTTGTTCAGCCTGCGGCGCTTTTTGCCGTGTATTCGGAATGTTCTGCCGCGCCGTATCGGAAAGGCTTTCCCGTTCCTTTTCGGCAGCTATTGCGGCGCTGCGTCTGCGCTGTATGCTGCGTATGGCTTCTTCCATGTCCGCATTGCTTTGCTCGGCGGCAGTCTGACGTTCGGGCACGCTGCGCTGCGCCTTTGAAGCGGCAATCGCGTCGTTAAGCTTCTTCTGCGAAAGCGGCATTGGCGATTCCTGAATGTGCTGCTTAGGGATAGCGACCTGCTTGCGCTTAGGTCCGAGGAAAAGCGGGGTTTCCTGCGCAGGTATCTCAAGCACATCGGTGCGTTCAATGCTGGGGTTGCGGCGCACCTGCGCGTCGTAAAGACCTATGCTGTCGTCGAGGGAGTTGTTCTTTTCATAAGCCTTTACAGCGGATTTTCTGCGGCTGTCAGGCGCGTATGTAGGCACCTCAAGCTGCTTTTTGACCGTTTCGATTTCAGGCTCGGGAAGGGTCTTTCTCACAAATTTCGCAAGCTCGATAATTATTATGATAACGCAGGGAACTACCGCGATAAGCAGCACACCGAGCGGCGAAATCGCAAAGCTGATGAGTACTCCCCAGAACCTGGAATAGCTCATTCCTTTGGCGACGATCTGACTTTGCGAAAGCGCTATGGGATCGTTATTTTCGGTAAGCGCGGTAAAGCCGTAAACGCCGTCGGAAAGCTCAACAGTCTGTATTTCGGCGATTGCGGGGCGATTATTTTCAAGCGAAAAAATAACAAAATTTCCGGGCTGGATTTCAGAATAAGGAACCTGCTTTGCAAGAAGAGCCGTTCCGTCGGTAAGCTCGTCAAAAGCGTTGGTTTTAACAAGGTAAACGGTTGTACCAAACAGGTTCGGGGTTCCGCCGCCGACGGTATATATAACTGCGACGATTCCGAAAAAAACGGCTGTAATAAGCATTATGCCGCATATTATCGAAAGCAGCGCCTTTTTAATTTTATTTTTTAATTCCAAAAATTTTCTCTCCTCTCTTGACAAATCGAAAAAAATGTGTATAATATTAAGAGTAAGATTTTTAAGCGTGTCAATACTTTTTATATTTTACCACATTTCGACATTATTTGCAAGTGTTTTTTCATAAGAATATGCTGGAATAGCTCAGTTGGTAGAGCAGCGCATTCGTAATGCGCAGGTCGCGTGTTCGAGTCACGTTTCCAGCTCCAGCCGAGAATCTTGGCAACAAAAAAAGCCCGATGGGAAATTGGGCTTTTTTATTTTGCTTTGGTCAACATATTTTGCACAAAATTTATAAACGCACCGCCTTGCTCGGTTCTCCGCAGTAACGGCAGCAAACCAAGATGAAAACGATTATCGATAGACAAGCAAATATCTTGTGTGGCTCCTTATATAATTCCGTTGGCAACAAAAGCAGCTTGCTGACATTGTAATGATCTACTAATAGCTGTCTATAAAATCAAAGCCGTGTTATAAACAATATATACTCATTGATACCTTAAAATTTCGCACTCAAACTCTAATTGTAAATCAGCAAATTCATTTTCATATACGATTAAAGTTTCGATCGGCGGAAGATTACACAGAAGACTTTCCGGCGGATATTTTTCTTTTTGATAAGTGTAAATATTTAAGTGTTTTAATTTATCCAAAGAAAGCAAATTTGTCAGTTCAGAAAGATCACAATTGGTTAAATCAAGCCTTTCAAGCCGGGTCAACGTGTTTAGTACCTGAATTTGCTCTTTTTGGAAGTGGCAGTACACCAATTCCAATTCATTTAAATTATCAAACGAGGACAGAAAATCCAGTTCGTCAAAATCACAGTATGCAAAGCACGCTGAATCCAATGATGCAAGCTCGAACTTCTCGCTTGCACTTATTATCCCCTCGGCAATTGTTAATGATTTGAGCCTATACATACCCTTTAATAAGGAAATATCGATCTCAGCGTTTATTAATCGCAGCTCTTGCAAATTAGTCAGCGATGTTAAGAAGGAGTAGTCATCAATATACTTTTTTCCGGTAGTAACAAAAGCAGCTTCAACACCCTCGCAAATGCTTAATGACTCCAACTGCTCCAGCTGTGAAAATAGGGATATATCATTCGGACAGTGTAACTCAACGCTTAATTTTCTGCAATGCTTCAAGACCTCAACATCGCTTTCTGAAAATTCATTTTGAGTAGAAAAAGATAGCTCATTCAGCGCTTCATAAAACTGTTCCTCGGTTTTAGATTCTTCATATAAATCCGCCACCAGTACATTCAATTCATTATTAGTTATATTAAACGGAAAGGGGAATTTTAATGCATGAGAATCATCAAAGGAACTTTCAGCCGAAGAAACGCCTTGCTGCGGCGTTTGCAATGTTGTTTCGATAATTTTTTCGCTCGAGATTGCAGTTTCTTCTGTGTCGGAAACAGCAGTTGTTTCCTCACACAAAACCGAACCTGATTTTACAGGTTCGATTTGTTCCTCCGATTTAATTGAACACCCTACCGAGCAAAACAAAATCCCCAATAAAAATCCGCACAAAGCTAATTTTTTAGTCATATCGCGTCACCTCAATAATTCCGTATTCATGTCAGCGCGCCGCTTTAATGTTCAATATCTGCGGCTGAAACATTTATCGCTAAGTTGAGCATTATCGACGGACTTAATGCCTGGTTTGTTTTTTATTTAGACTTATTCAGTTGCTAACATCAAAATCTATTAAATCAGCAAAGCAATATCCTCTGTTTAAATGCTCCCGCGCACCGGTAATTTTTACATTTGAAAGCTTACCTCTTATTTTACAATAACCGAACTCATTCAACTCATTCATTGCCGATTCTGAAATAGCATTTTTAGTTAAAATGATATCCATTGTATCTCCACCCATACAATATCCGTCACTGCCCGAATAACCATATATACAGGATGTTTCTTTTAACATAGGAAATGATTGTTCAAACAATGAATCGGGATATGGAGTAAAGTAATATATAATCTCATTTTCACCGAGACCTGTTTCCCAAGCATTCATATATATTATACCCTCAAGGATCGTCTCCCCCTCAAAACAAATGCTAATACTGCTCCAAATAAACTCATCTAATAATCTTCCATAAAAATAATTTACTTTTGCATTGCTTATCATAAGATTTCCAAAGGAATCTCCCAATTCTGCTTTTATCCACTCATTTGCATCATAATCATAGAATTCCTCGCCTATGAAAGTGCCGTTTGCATATAACTCAGGCGTTCTCTCAGTATCATAATATACACCTGTTGGATAACGCACTATTGAATAATCATCAAAATAAACCCAATTTACATCAGAATAAAACCCTGCAGCTATTTCATCGCTGTTATAAACTCCTTCGCCATAAATTTCCACTAAACTTTTCCATTCGCTTTCAGGCGGAATATTCAACAATTCTCCTGCCGCACCATAATATTCTTTTCCTAGAGAAAATTCATATTCCCCCGGATATGTTGTTTTAGTTTCGGCAACTGTTGATACGCTTGTCACAATTTCGGAGTAAGACAACGATTCTGCAATCGGAGGCGTTGTTGTAGGCATGGAGAATGTCTGCGATGCGGTCGTAGAAGTTAATTCAGTTTTAACAGCCGCAGAAGTATCAGAAATATCTGCTGGTTCCGATTGCTCGTTTGGGACATCATCAATAAAATTTTCGGTCGAGGCGTTCGTTTTATTAACCGAACAGCTACTTATTGATAAAGAGCAAATAAGCAAAAACACCGACAATAATTTACAAACCAAGCGCTTCAAATATATCACTCCTTGAATTAAAATGCACATTTCATATGCTGGCGTAATTGCGAAAAATGTGCAGCCCACAAATAATCCAACACCAATAAATCTTCATTAAAATAATTATACACTAACGCGTTGACATCTGTCAAGTAAATCTGCGCATAATCACTCAGCCTGTAGCCGTGTTTATCAAGATATTCCCCATTTAATTCACTGTCTTCCCGACTGACAACAATTACGGCTGTTTCTGCAGTCCGACCGTCA
>CAKSFR010000026.1 GCA_934454635.1 uncultured Ruminiclostridium sp. | reverse complement strand
GACATTTTCGCCCTGCTATTTCTTTTGCTTTTCTCATACTTATATTATACCATATTATGCGCTTTTTGTCCAGACCTGTTCTGCCAGTCATTTACTTCAGGAAGAATTTTGTCGGTTATACGTGAAACAAGTCCCTGAGAAATTTCTGCACCGTAAATTTCTTTGAGGGTATCTTCAATGTCACGCTGGGACATTCCCTTTGCGTACATTGTAAGAATTTTCTGTTCAATTTCATCTGTGTGAGTCTGCCTTTTTTCAATGACTTTAGGCTCAAATTCACCGTTGCGGTCACGGGGTACGGATATTTCGCACTCTCCGTAATCGCTGGTTATGATTTTCTTGCCATATCCGTTTCTGCTGTTGCCGGAATTGTTGCCGAGAGCAGAGTTTTTCTCATAGCCAAGATGTTCGTCCATCTCAGCTTCAAGCATCTGCTCAATCGTTCCCGCAAACAGCTTTTTCAGTTTTGCCTGAATATCTCCTGTTGTTTCACAATCTGCCATTAGAAGCTGTACAAGCTCCATTTCCTTTTCACTTAATCCGTGATTTCTGTTTTTCATACCAATTTACCTCCAAATTTCTTTGTGGTTATTTTTGGCATTTACACAGTTTATTATTCAGACTCGTTACATATATTTCCTTATTTTCTACCATCATCCTGTTCAAACTTATTAACGAGTTCGGAAAAATAATCCCCATTAGATATCTGATAATAGATGTTGACAATATCAGTGCACATCTTATAAATCTGTTTGCAGTTCTCAAAGTAAGTTTTGAGAGCTGCATTTTTTCTCTTGTTAACAAGCTATTTTACTTCTCAATAGTATTGCATAGTTGGCTCTCCGTTAAGGGTCGAATTTGCTTCTATACTATAAGGAAATATAGTTTTTGTAGTATGGTCTTCTCCGAAATTTTTTCAAGTAAGAATACAATTAAAGCTATAATTTAGCGCTTTAAAGCGTTGACAAATTGTTTTAAAAGTGGTATACTATTAAATATAGAAGGCAATTGACAAAGCAGTAAGACAGGAGGTATATAATGATAAAGGCAGTAATTTATGCACGATACTCTTGTGACAACCAGAGAGAAGAGAGTATTGAGGGACAGCTTCGTGAATGTAAGGAGTTCGCAACTCGCAAGGGATATACATTGGTTGGCTCATACATAGATAGAGCAATGTCCGCAAAGACTGATAACCGTCCTGAGTTTCAGAGAATGATTAAGGAGAGTTCAAAAGAGTTTTTCGATGTGGTCATTGTTTGGAAGCTGGACAGATTTGCAAGAAACAGATATGACTCAGCACATTACAAGGCTACGCTCCGACGGAACGGTGTAAAAGTCGTTTCTGCAACGGAGGTAATCTCAGAGGGTGCAGAGGGTATCATTCTTGAATCGGTACTTGAGGGATATGCCGAATATTATTCGGCTGAGCTTTCCGAAAAAGTTATAAGGGGTATGACAGAAAATGCTTTGAAATGTCAGTACAATGGAGGTAATGTTCCTGTTGGGTATTACATTGACGAACAGAAGCATTATCAGATTGATGAGCTGACCGCACCTTTTGTAAAAGAAGCATTTTTGATGTATGTAAATGGCAGACACATTAAAAAAATCGTTGAGTATTTCAATGAGAATGGTATTCGTTCATCTCGGAATATGCCTATGACAAAAACAACAGTATCCACTATATTGCAGAACAGAAAATATATAGGTGAATATCATTACCGAGATATACTTGTTCCCGATGGCATACCAGCAATTATTTCAAAGGAGTTGTTTGCATTAGCACAACAGAGAATGGAACAAAATAAGTATGCACCGTCTGCTTCACGTTCAGAGATAAAATATCTATTGACAGGTAAGTTAATGTGCGGTGATTGCGGTTCGGTTTACGCAGGAGAAAGCGGAACAGGACGCACTGGACAGAAGTATCACTATTATAAATGTGTAAAAGCAAAGAAGCGTGATGGTTGTGAGCGTAAGGCAATAAAGAAAGAGGAACTTGAAGAAGCTGTTATAAAAGCAATCATTGACAACATATTTATAAAAGAAGTAATTGAAGAAATTGCTGACCGTGTAATGAGCTGGCAGGAAAAAGAAAGTACACTTGTTCCACTGTATCAAAGAGAATTAGCTGACGTTGAAAAGAGCATATCAAATTTGCTTGCAACAATCGAACAAGGAATAATTACATCAGCTACAAAAAACAGGATGGCGGAGCTTGAGTCTTTGAAAACTGACCTTGAAATAAAAATTACCCGTGAAGAAATCCAAACGCAAATTATTACCAAAGAACAGATTATATTCTGGTTGGAAAATATGGAAAGGTTGGACTTGGCAAGCATTGATAATTGTCAGAGAATTATAAATACATTCGTAAATTCTATCTATGTATATGAGGACAGATTTGAAGTGAATTTCAACTGCCGAGAGGGATTTGAAAAAATCCCTCTCAATACAGAACGGTTTGTTTCTTGTTTAGAGATAGTGGGGGAGCCAAATAATTGAGACCAAAAAGATATTATGCCCGCAAACGGCTTGACAGAGCCACTTGCGGGCATATATCTTCTGAAAAAAGGAATTCGTCAGCCGTAGATATTTTTGACACTAAAGTGGACTTGAACCCTCACCCTACAAAATTTTCTTGGTTGAATTTGTACAGCTTGCACATAATATAAATAAAGCACAAATGGGCGCCTGTAATTGCTTTTCTATTTATGAAAAGCGATTTACAGGCGCCTTTTTTTGTTTTCCGACACAATTCGGAAAGGTAAATTGGTCACCAAGCCGTTACGTGCTTGAAATATACATTTGGAGGAATCAATATGAGCAACGAAAACAATCCTGTGAAACCCGACTGCCCGCTGATTGGGGAAAACGGAAACATCTTCAATCTTGTCGGGATAGCAGCACGAACCTTGAAAAGGAACGGTCTTTACGAGCAAGCGTCCGAAATGTCGGAAAAGGTATTCAAGAGTGGCAGCTACGAGGAAGCCCTCAGCATCATCGGCGAGTATGTCAATATAACCTCGGTTGATGAACCCGATGAGGATATTGATTTGAGGATGGGGTAACGGAGGTACAAATGATCAAGGCAACTATTAAGAACAGCCCGTGCTGCACGGAAATACGATTTCCATGTTCGGAAACAGAGCTGTCAAAAAAGCTCGGCGAGCTTGGCATGAATCCGGAGCATCTCGCACCGATAGCAACAGTAATTGAGATTGAGCCTTCGGAGCTGTCCTTGCTGACAAATTGTGATGTCAGTCTTGACGCGCTGAACTATCTCGGCAAGCGGCTTGACGGAATGGACGAAAGAGAATATAAGCAGTTCCTCGCCGTGTTGAGCTGCCCCAAAATCAGCGAGGTGTGGGGCTTGAAAAATATCATCAACCTTACCGACAACCTCGCGCGCTTTACGCTGATTGAGGCTGCGGACGATTTGGAAAAAGTCGGTCTGATCCATATGTTAAATGTCCGCGGAGGGCTCTCCGAGCCCGAATATACCAATAGTGAGTGGCTCGCCGCCGAGGGCGCGAAGCTGCTGGAATCGGGCAAAGGGATCGACACGGAATACGGAAAGCTGTATATAAACGAGGATATTCCGTTTGAGGAAATCTTCAACGGCACAACATTTCCTGCATATTATTGCGATCCCAATGCGTTCGTGATGGTCGAGATAGGATACGGCGGCTTGCTTGAATTTGTGGAAATGCCATGCGAGGATATCGCGGTCAAAAAGGCGCTGTGCAGACTCGGCGCGGAAAATATTCTTGACTGCAAAATTGAAGTCGATTCGAGCAGGGATATATCCGATGAGTGGTGGAAAAAGATTTGCGCGGTCGAAAAGACAAGGGATATCTTCGGCTTGAATAAGCTGCTGAAAACCGTTGATTTCAGCGTGAAACAGGAAAAGTCCGTGAGCCTATTTAATAAGGAAGTTGCGAGAATTTTGAGGGAAAACGACTTTATGGTTTCCGAGAGCAGCGGCTATATTAGCGTTTTTTCGGACGGAAAAGAGGCTGCGAAAATCTTCGGCAACGGAATGATAAGCGCGCCAGATAACACTTCAGACGACACATATTTTGAGATCAAGAAAATCGCGGGTACCGTCAGCGATTACTGCACCGCTTACGAAAAAGCCGCGCCGCTGAAAGCGGAAGGTTTGTCGGGAAACTACCGCTGCCTTGCGGAATTTAACGGCACGGTTTTGGCGGCGAAATACAATGCGGAATACGGATTTGAGTTTGTCACCTGGGACAGAACCTTTGACGGCAAGGCGGTTTGTCAGGGCAATTATTACACAGATTATGCCGCGGCAAAAGAGAACTTCGCGGTGCGGTCGGGGCTGGTGGATAAGGATAAAATGTTCAGCACGGAGGAACTTGAAAGCATCAGGAAATGCATCAATTTTACCGCAATGTATAACGATGATCTAAACTTTGACGACTGCGATTTTCTCAAAAAAATAAGCGAAAAAATATCCGAAAATATTCCGGACCGACAGCAGAACGAAGCTCCGGAAATATCGATGTGAGGTATATGATGAAGATAAAATTTAAAAGTGCTTGGCACAGAAAAACGTTTACGGAGTTTATCTCCGCAAATGTGAAAAATCCATATCTCAGCCGCAATGAATATGTCGCGGCTGTTTTTTTATTGTCCGCAGATAAGTTTTTGTGGGAAAAAGCGAGGAGCGCATTGACGCGATATTCCGTCAACTTCAAAAGCATTGATATCGCGGGAATAACCACCGAGGGCTATGCGCTGTTTACGGCGGCAAAATTGATATATCACGGCGGCGCAGGTATTTCGTTAAATGAATTATGCGACGCGAATCTGATCGATGGCTCGACCGCTATGACGATTTTTGCGGGGGTTATGCTGTTCAGGGATAGCATTGGACTGCTGAATTGGAGGATTTGAAATGATAAGATTTGTTATTGAGAACGGAAATGACCGGCTAAGATTCGATATGCCCACCTGCGAGTTGGCGGAACATCTGGGCAGTATCGGAATTTGTAAGGATATTCCGATAGGTGGTACGGAGAATGTCTCTGTGGATTATTATCCGACCGAGGATGATGACAAGATTGCGAAAATCGTCTGCGACAGGCTCTCACCCGAGGATAAGATTTCCGATGTGAATCGGCTTTGCGAGAAGCTTGACGGGCTTTGGAGAATCAGCGCGGAGGAATTTGAGAATGCCCTTTCGGAGAACAACGTTCGCGGCGCGCTTAATATAGACGCAGCTTATGAAAAGATGATTAACGAGCCGCGGCAAACAGACGATTTGAGTATGTGACGGTGCGAGCCTTAACATAAAAACTTACACAGATTGGAGGTGTTATTATGGCAATGAGCAGAGGGCGTATCGAATTCTACAAAGAGCATTATCCGGCGGGAACGCGTGTGCAGCTTGACAAAATGGGCGATGACCCGCGCCCTGTTCCCGCGGGAACAAAAGGCACGGTGGTCGCAGTCGATGATATCGGCACCTTGCACGTAAAATTCGACAACGGCAGGGCGCTCGGTATCTGTCCCGAGGTAGACAGCTTCCACAAAATCTCCGAGCAGACCGAGGTGCAGGATAACGAGCCGAAAATGTCGATGTAAATCAAAAGGAAAAATCTTCAAAGGGGTGATTTTATAGCAATTAAATTTTTCGATTGCTTTGCCGGAATCGGCGGATTCCGCAGCGGTTTGGAAAAAGCGGGCGGCTTTGAGTGCGTAGGGTACTGCGAAATTGACAAGTACGCCGCGGCGGCTTACAAAGCCATATATGACACGGAGGGGGAGATTTATTATAGCGACATTACAAGAATTGACACAGCAGGAATGCCCGATTTCGACCTGTTTGTCGGCGGTTTTCCCTGCCAACCCTACTCGATATCTTCGGCTAATCCCCGAGGATTTGCAGACCCTCGAGGCGCTCTTTTCTTTGAACTTGCCCGAATTATCAAGGAAAAACGACCTGCAGCTTTTCTGCTTGAAAATGTTTCCCGACTCATATCTCATGACGGCTTCAGGACGTTTCAGACCGTCCTCTGTACGCTTTCGGAACTGGGGTATTGTATTGAATGGATGGTGCTTAACAGCGCAGCCTTTAATCTTGCGCAGTCGAGGAACAGGGTGTACATTGTGGGACATCGCCGTCCCGAACGCGCCGGCAAAATATTCCCTGTCGAATGCGGCGATTACCAGACTCCTATCCAACTCATCGGCGGTTCGCAAGGTTCGAGAGTCTACTCCGCCGAGGGAACGGCAATAACCCAATGCGCGGGCGGCAGCGGCGGAGGCGGCAAAACAGGGATATATTTTTTCGATATGAACCCCAATTTTGACTTTACCGAAAACGCACGCTGTCTGCTCGCCCGATATGATTCGGGAGTGAGCAACCATAAGGGTGTTAATTCGGGAATATTTATCGAGGGAGATTTCCCCAGTGCGGTCAGATTTATTGACAAAAACGGGGTGCTACGGATTGGCATTCTACGCAAACTTATGCCGATTGAGAGCTGGAGATTACAAGGCTTTGATGACGCTCAGTTCAATAAAGCGGCGGCGCTCGGACTGAGCGACGGGCAGCTCTACAAAATGGCGGGAAATGCGGTTTCCGTACCCGTTATCAAGGCGATAGGCGAAAAAATCCGCGATGTAATTTTTGACGGAGGGAGTGATGTAATTGCCAAACCATATTATGAATCGCTTGCGCTTAGAGGGTGACCAAAAACGCATTGATGAACTTCTCAAAAGCGTTAAGGGCAAGGACAGCGTTCTGGATTTTAACAGGATTATTCCGATGCCGGAATCGCTGAATATTGAAGCGGGAAGCCGCACGGACAACGGGCTGAAAGCGTATAAGGATTTTGTGTACGTCTACACCTTTGCCGGAACCGAGAAGAAAGACCTGCTGAATATCCCGAAAGAAAAAGAGGAAATTTTCCTCCGAACGCGGCAGGATATCCGACGCGATGAATGGGAGCTCGGTAAGGCGGCATTCCAAAACGAGCAAAAATACGGCGCGGCGACTTGGTACGAATGGGCGCGTGAGAATTGGGGAACAAAATGGTCGGCTTATAATGCGGAAATCGGCGAAGATAACACGATCATGTTCAACACGGCATGGTCGGGGGCAATGCCAGTTATCCAAAAGCTCGCCGAGAATTTCCCCGATCTTTATTTCGAATACTGCTGGGCTGACGAGGACTTGGGTGTGAACGTCGGAATGGCTGAATTTGAAAACGGAGAAGTCACCTTCGACGAATTCTACAACGCCCATTCCTATGACGCATATGAGCTTGCCGCGGATCTGTGGGATATCGATCTTGCGGAAGAAGGCTTCGTTTTTAATGAGGAAACGCGGTCGTATGATTACCGCCCCAACGAACCGGACGAAAGCCCGAAAATGGAATGAGGTGAGTTTTTGAAACCCATAAACGCTAACGAAGCCGATTACGAACGCTTCGAAATACTCGGTCATGACGCACTTTTCACTTGCTTGCGGATCGACCGCAAGACGCTTCCCGAGGGGCTTCACGCCTATGATATCCGTGACAGCGACGACTGTGACGGAACGCCCTCCGAGGTGAAAAAATTCGTGATGGTCAACCATTGGGGAACGGTCATCACGCGCGAGCCTATCGAGGGCGCGGACGAGGGGATTGTTCTCGAAGATAACGATTATAATTATCTCGGCGAGGATATGACGCTTGACGAATTCGCAAATCCCGCTCCGAAGATGGAGCAAACCATGTAATAAATAATTGTGTTCGCCTGTGAAATAGCAGGTGCAGCACAACTCCAAATTGAATACGGTTGATTGGTCACCTCGCTGTTTTGCAGCGCAGCGCAATTCGGAGGTGATCAAAAATAAATAGTTTTATGAGTTGGATTGGCGGTAAAAAGAGCAGTCGCGATATCATTATTCCGAGATTTCCATTGTATTATGAAAAATACATTGAAGTCTTCGGCGGAGGCGGCTGGATACTGTTTGCGAAGCCGCCCGGGAATGATCATGAGGTGTTCAACGACGCGAATTCAAATATCTCAAATTTGTTTTATTGCGTTCGGGAACACTGCGACGAATTGATTGAAAAGCTGTGGTATGTGCTGAACTGCCGCGAGGATTTTGACCGTATCAAGCACATCATCAGCGAAAAAGCCGAGATAGGCGATGTGCAAAGGGCGGCAGAATTTTATCAATTGATAAGATATTCTTACGCAAGCGGGTGCGATAGCTTCGGAGGAAAGCCGCATAGTATGTGGAGCAACTTTCCGCTCATTGAGCAGGCTTCACGGCGATTGCAAAAGGTTGTGGTCGAGAATAAGGATTTCGAGAAACTCATTTCTGCGCAGGACAGCGAGGTGAGCTTTTTTTATTGCGACCCGCCCTACTTCTCGACCGAAAGCTACTATGAAAATGTGGGCTTTACGACCGCCGATCACGAACGGCTGCGAAATACCCTAAAAAATATTTCTGGGAAATTCCTTGTTTCATACAATGATTGCCCCGAAATTCGCGAACTGTACGGCGGTTATGAAATGTATTCATATGAACGCTTAAATAATATTCGCCAGCGGTTTGACGGCGGGAGTATGTTCGGCGAGCTGCTTATAGCGAATTACGACTTGAATGAAAGGCTGAATATCAATCAGCAGATTTCACTATACGATTTGGAGGAACAGAATTATGGTGACATTTAGCAGCAGAATTACGAAGAATGGAAACATTAAAATTTCCGGGCAGCTACGCGACATACTCGCGCTTGTGCCGAACGACCGCGTTACGGTGACAATTGACTGCGACGCTTCCGACGAACTGAAAATTCCGAGAGAATTTCTTGATGAGGCGGGGATTCCCGAGAATAGCGTTCTCGAGGTTTTCGCAGAAGATGGTCGCGTAATAGTGCAGGTGGCAACTGATGAAGAATAAAATTGTCATTTTCAAGCATAAAGAATTCGGCGAGATCAGAACGCTGAATATTGATGGAGAGCCGTGGTTTGTGGGAAAAGATATTGCCTCAAAATTAGGTTATACCGATACGTTCGGCGCACTCAAGAAGCATGTGGATGGCGATGATAAGCAAAACTGCCAAAACGACAGTTTTGAAACTCCACGCGGTCTAACAATTATAAATGAGAGCGGCTTATACAGCCTCATCCTTTCGAGCAAGCTGACGAGCGCGAAAAAGTTCAAGCGTTGGGTCACATCCGAAGTTCTCCCCTCCTTACGAAAGCACGGTGCATACTTCACCGCGGAAACCCTGCACAAGACCATGAGCGATCCGCGCGAGCTGGCAAAGCTGCTCACCACACTTGCGGACGAGCAGGAAAAGCGCAGAAAGCTCGAGGAAGAAAACGCTTTCCTTTCGGTAAAAGCGAATTATTATGACCGCATTTTGCAGAGCAAGAATTCCGTCCCCGTAACGCAGATCGCAAAGGACTATGGCATGACAGCGATTGCGTTCAACAGAATGCTGCATGATTACGGGATTCAGTATTCCATCAGAAATTCGTGGGTGCTTTACGCGGAGTACGCTAACCTCGGCTATACGCAAAGCAAGACATATCAGATCGGCGATGACAAGGCGATTATGCACACTTGTTGGACTCAGGCGGGGCGAATTTTCTTGTATAACTTCCTTGCCGAGCGCGGTATAACGCCTATGTGTGAACGGGAGGATTATGATGAAACCCTTGTATAAATATTCGGCTGAAACTGCAAGGCATAACGGCGAGCTTGACGCTTGGCGCGAAAGCAAAAAAGAGAATATCCGCTGTAGGGATTTCCTTGACGAACAGATCGCAAAGCGCTTTGACGGTATGACGCTCTCTTCGGACTGCGTAGAAAATACCGTCAAGGAATTCGGCTACGACCGTACTATGTGGGTAATCGCGAACACCATTCAGAACCGTAAGGGCGACGGCAGATTTCACAGCAGAAATACCGAGTGGGCAAAGCGCTTTAATATTCCCGACACCGGCAGAAACTACGAATTTGCACTGAACTCGCATAGCTGTCTGGTGGACGGCGCGGCGGACGATATCCGGAAAATGTATGCGGAATTAAATCTGTTTTCCGTAGAGCATATCGTCCGGTCAGACGAGCCGCAGGACTACACAAATAAGCTGCTAATTCTTCGTGATACATCCTTGAAAGAGGAATATCGGACGCCGGAAAATCAATTGTTTTTTGCGACAGGCGGCTTCGGCTGTTCCCCTACGGCAAGTGGTCGCAAGGTGTTCGGACATTTTCTGTCGGACGGCGAAAAAGCGGAATTCTGCCGCCAAGACTTCATCGGCATTGCCTCCGATGAGCATATTCCCGATTGGGCGAGCGAGAAGCTCGCGGCGATGTCCGAGGATAACGAGCCATCACAGGACAATTCGCCCGAAATGAAGATGTAAAAAGCCGCGGAGAAATTCGCGGCTTTTGCATAAATAAAAAATATTTTTTGGAGGACATTTTTATGAGAAACTTTTTTAAGAGTGCAAAGGCAAAGATCATTGGCGCGGTAACTTTTGTTAAGACAGCGGTATGCCGCAAAATTCAGAGAACCCGTGCGGCAGCGTACAGACTTGCGGTTCGCAGCAATACCATGCTTGCCGCCAACCGTGCGGAGAATTTCGTGGACAGCGGTATCAAGATTCTGATCGCGGTCGTTATCGGCGCGCTGCTGCTAGGCGGTTTGTATGCGCTGTTCGGCGATACGATCATGCCGACAGTGACCGAAAAGGTCGAGGATATGTTCAACTTCAAGGGCTAATGGAAAAGTTCGTGATGTGGCTTCTGGTGCTTATTGCGGTCGTGTTTCTTGCACGACCGCAAGGCACTGAAGCAACAAATAATTCGGAAATTATTGCAAGCGCGGAATGTGCCGATGAGGAATCAGATGACGGGTCAATCATTTTAACGGTCGTTATAATCGTGATCATTATCGGCGCAGCCGCAACCGCTTGCGGATCGGAGGAAATTCATGAAAATTGACGTAAGGATCAACAGTTTAACGCCCAGAGAGGGCAATGTAAAGGCAATCGCGTCAGCAAATCTTGACGACTGCTTTGCGGTAAAAAATATCCGCGTGGTCGAGGGCAAGAACGGGCTGTTCGTTTCCATGCCCTCGTACAAGGGGCAGGACGGCGAGTATCACGACCTGTGCTTCCCCACCACTCCCGAACTGAGAAAGCAGCTTAACAATGCGGTTTCAGAGGCTTACAAGCAGGCGATTATTCAGCTTCAGGAGCAGTCAAACGCAAATTTTCAGCAGTCGGAGCAGATGAGTGAGTCTGCTCCGACGATGTCAATGTAAACCAAACAAAAAATATATGGAGGATTTTTTATGAGAAACTTTTTTAAGAATATAAAGGCAAAGATAATTCGTGCGGCGGTGTTGATGCAGGAAAAGCGCGGCGAAAATTTTGTTGACAGCGGTATCAAGATTCTGATCGCAGTCGTTATCGGCGCACTGCTCCTCGGCGGTCTGTATGCGCTCTTCGGGGACACAATTATGCCGACCGTGACCGAAAAGGTCGAGGATATGTTCAATTTCAAGGGCTGATGATCGGCTCTGTTATGCAGTTTGCCGCAATTTCAATTTTGCTTGGCATCGGCTCATACATGGACATTAAAACCCGCGAGATTCCGAATTGGATAAGCGTTATTATCGCAGCAACGGCGGTAATAAATTTCCGTTTAGAAAATTTATGGGGTTTGATCGTCGCCGTTATATTTTTCTCCGCAGCGCTCAGCACGGGGAAAATAGGCGGCGGCGACGTCAAGCTGATCGCGGCGTTAAGCATCGTCTGCGGGCTTTGGGGCAGCTTCGCGCTGCTCCTTTTCGCGCAGATCGCTATGCTTATTTATTACGCGGGAAATTATATTTTCTGCAAAATTAACGGTAAGACGGCGGACAAGGCTCTGCCGTTTGTGCCGTTTATAACCTTTGGATATGTATTGGCAGCAATTCTTTTTTGAAAGGAAAATGATGATGAAGTTTTTGAAAAACAGAACGGTTCTGGGCGTGGTGTGTATAGCGCTGGCGCTAATTATCTGCTTTGCGATCACACCGCTTTTTAACGCTTCGAAAAGCAGCACCATGAAAATCGTGCGTATTAAGAATGACTTGAAGATAGGGCAGGAAATTACCTCAAAGGACATTGAGGTTGTCGAGGTTGGCGCGTATAATATGCCGTCCGAGGTGATGAAAAATTCCGAGGACGTTATCGGGAAATATGCGTCAGCCGAGATGATAAAAGGCGAATACGTTCTCGCGGCGAAAATAAGCGATACTCCCGCTTCGGAAAATGCTTATTTATATAATTTGACGGGCAAAAAGCGCGCTATTTCCATAACGATCCCGTCCTTTGCGGGCGGTCTTTCGGGCAAACTTATTTCGGGGGATATCGTGTCCGTGATCGCAGACGATTACAAGGAAAAGGGCGAAACAGTTGTTCCCGAGGAATTACAGTATGTTGAGGTCATTGCTGTGACCGACAAAAAGGGCAACGACGACGAAACCGTTACCGTAAAGCCCGACGGCGAAGAAGAAACCGAGCTGCCCGAAACCGTGACGCTTTTGGTAACTCCCGCACAGGCGAATATCCTCGCGGAACTCGAGGCGGATGGCGAAATTCATCTCTCGCTTGTGTTCCGAGGAACGGCTGAGAACGCACAGAAATTTATTTCGGCACAGGAAAAATACTTGACAGAATTGGCGGCGGAAAATGAAAAAGAAAACGAAAATATCGGCAAGCCCGAAGTACCGCAGGACTCCTCGGAGAGCAAGGTTTCCGAGAATAACACCTCCGAGGATAATTCCCGCGAAAACAATTCCGAGATCAATAAGGTGATTATTGATCCCGAGAGCAACTCCGATGATAATTCCGAAAGTGTTTCGGAAAATAATTCGGATAATTCCAACAATGATCCCGAAACGGAGGTGACTTCAGATGCCGAATCTGTTTAAATCGCTTATCTCGCGCGGCGATGACGATGAAGAGCTTGACCTCGAATTTGACATAAACTCTCCCGAGAGCGCTTGTTTCGAGTTGCCGCCCGACAGACGGGATAATCAGGTGCTGGCAGTCTGGGGATCGCCGTCCTCCGGCAAGACAATCATGAGCGTTAAGCTGGCTCGGTATATTGCTTCGCAGAAAAAGAATGTCATCCTTGTGCTTGCGGATATGTCTGCGCCGCCTCTGCCCTACGTCTGCCCGCCGTCCGACCTTGAAGCGGAAACCTCGCTCGGCAATATTCTCGGCGCGGCTCATGTTGACGGAAATCTTATCCGCCAAAACGCGATTTTGCACAAGAAAAACGAGTACCTCACAATGCTCGCAATGCTGAAGGGCGAGAATGCGTTTTCCTATGCTCCGTACACCGAAACGCAGGCGCGGGAGCTGCTCTCGGAACTGCGGAAAATGTGCGAATACATCATCATCGACTGCACCTCAAACATCACAAATGACACGCTTTCGGCGGTTTCGCTGATTGAGTCTGACGCGGTTCTCCGTTTGGTGTCATGCGACTTGAAATCAATCTCTTATTTGAACTCGCAGCTCCCCTTGCTCCTCGACAATAAGTTCAACGCAAATAAGCAGTATAAGGCGGCGAGCAATGTTTCGTCATTCCAAGCAGATGATGAGATAGAACAGATCGTAGGCGGTGTGAGCTTTAAAATTCCGCACTCAGATGAGGTTTACAAGCAGTTTCTCGCGGGGAATTTATTCGCGGGACTTACCGAAAAGGACAGTAAGGATTTCCGCAAGGCAGTGTCAAAAATCGCAAATGAGGTCTATGAATTATGAATTTGACGACAAATACCAACACGCAAAATCTCTTTTTTAAGAGCGACAAAAAGCGCGAATTCACCGACGTTCTGAACGAGGTGCAGTCGTACATTTCGAGCAAATATTCCATGCTGGTGATCGACGGGATCAATAACGTCAACTCCGGCGACGACAATATAAAACAGCAGGTCAAGAGGTATATCGGAAAATATTTGCTTGATTACAAAATTTCCGTTGATGGTTTGACGCAGACCGAACTTGTGGATAAGCTCTACACCGAAATGGCGGAGTTTTCGTTCCTCACAAAATATATTTTCGGCACGGGGATTGAGGAAATAAATATCAATTCCTGGGACGATATTGAAGTCCAATATTCCAACGGCACGAACGTTAAAATCGACGAGAAATTTGAGTCGCCCGAACACGCTATAAACGTTGTTCGCCGTATGCTTCACGTTTCGGGAATGGTGTTGGACAATACTTCGCCCGCTATACTCGGACATCTCTCGAAAAATATTCGTATTGCGGTTCTGAAAACACCGCTGGTCGATGAAGATGTCGGTGTTGCGGCATCAATCCGTATCGTCAACGCGCAGAAGCTGAAAAAAGAGGATTTTCTCAAGTCGGGAACGGCGACCGATGAGATGATGGAGCTGTTGTCGGCTTTGGTGAGATACGGTGTCTCAACGACTGTCGCAGGAGCGACTTCAAGTGGAAAAACGACACTTACGGGCTGGCTGCTGACCACAATTCCCTACGATAAGCGAATCCTCACGATCAAAAGCGGCTCCCGTGAGTTGGACTTGGTGGTGCGTGATGAGAACGATAAGATTTTAAACAAGGTCGTGCATACAATCACGCGCGAATCCGAGGACGAGCGAAAATCCATTACGCAAGACGATTTGCTGGATATGGCGCTCCGTTTTCACCCCGATTATATTGTGGTCGGCGAAATGCGCGGCAGTGAGGCTGATTCGGCTCAGGAAGCAGCGCGAACGGGACATACCGTAATTACCACTATTCACTCTAATTCGTGTGAATCCACTTGGCGCAGAATGGTGACGCTTTGCAAGAGAAAATATCCGAATGTTGATGACAAAGTGATTCTCAACCTTGTGACAGAAGCGTTTCCTATCGTTGTTTACGCAAAGCAGCTTGAAAATAAGCAGCGCCGCATCATGGAAATTATGGAGTGCGAAATTTGTTCCGACGGAACGAGAAAATATCACTCGCTCTACCAATACAAAATTTTCGAGAACCGCATGGAGGACGGGAAATTTATAGTCAAGGGTACGCATGAAAAAGTCGAGGATATTTCCGAATCGCTCCAAAGACGGCTGCTTGAAAACGGTATGCCGAAAGCAGAACTTGACGCATTGCTGAAAGGAGGAAAATCAGCGTGAACGCTATATTAACGGCAGCTTTTATCGGTATGATCGTCGGATCATTTATGCTGTTTGGTATCTCGCCGATGGAATTTACCGAGGGGATTTTTACGAGAATTCTCGCGAAACCGAACAGCATAAAATCGCAGATCAATGAAGCTACGAAAAGAAAAAAGCCGAATATTTTCAGGCGCGAGATTTCCGAGGCGCAGGAGATATTGCGACTCACCAACAGAACGAATATGTTCGGAGTTTTGTGCGCTTGTTCTCTCGGTCTGTCGGCGGTCGGGATTTGTATCGCGGTCGCAATTGGGAACGCTTTTCTCGCTCCCGTTATGGCTGTGGGATTGATGTTCGTACCATTTTGGTACGTCAAAACGACCGCTATCAACTACAAAAAGGCAATATCTTCCGAGTTGGAAACGGCGCTGTCGATCATAACGACCGCCTACCTCAGAAATGAAGATATTATTACGTCCATTGAGGAAAACGTCCACTATCTGAACGCGCCTGTTAAATCGGTTTTCGAGAATTTCATCAGCAGAATTAAGCTGTCGAACCCCGACATCACCTCCGCGATTTTGGACATGAAAACCAAAATTGACAACGAGGTTTTTCACGAATGGTGCGACAGCTTGATCCTCTGTCAGAGCGACCGCAGCTTGAAGTCGACGCTTACCCCGATTGTGAACAAGCTGTCGGATATGCGCGTGGTGAACGCCGATCTCGAATATATGATAATGGGACCGCGCAAGGAATTTATTTCTATGGCTTTTCTCGTGATTGGAAATATTCCGCTGTTATATATGCTCAATAAAGCATGGTTTAATTCGCTTATGAATACCGTTATCGGGCAGCTCGTGCTAGCAGTTTCGGCGGTCGGGATTTTTATTTCAACGGCGATCGTCATTAAGCTGACCAAGCCGATTGAGTATAAGCGATAAGGGGGTATCTGAATGGAATTTTTGCTTATTTTATTCGGAATTTCACTCGCTGTCGGACTGTTTATGCTGTTCGCCAACGCGCTGAAAATCCCCTACCTCAAGACATCAAAGGCGGTAATGAACACAGGGCGCGAGGATAAGAAAATATCCAAAAATATCGAGGCGATATTGCTCGGAATTGCAGCAAAACTCGGCAAAATTATCCCGATGGACAAGTACAAAAAATCGCGGCTGGAAAGCACGCTGAAGTCCGCGGGAATTAAAATGACGCCCGAAACCTTTACCGCGCTTGCGTTTCTGAAAGCCTTTTGCATTGCGCTTTTGGCTGTTCCCTGCGCGTTTGTTTTCCCGCTCGTTATACCGTTTGGCATAATCCTCGCGTTCGCTGAATATTTCCGTGAAATCGGAAAAGCAGACGAGAAAATGCGTGAAAAGCGTGATGCTATTGAGCAGGAATTACCGAGATTTGTGGCGACTGTCGAACAAGAATTAAAGACCTCGCGCGATGTTTTATCCATTATGGAGAATTTCAAAAAGCACGCGGGAGTGCATTTCGCTTACGAGTTTAACGTGACCTGCGCGGATATGCGTAGTTCAAGCTATGAAGCGGCTTTGACGAGATTTGAGGCGCGTATCGATTCGGCACAGTTATCCGATGTTGTTCGCGGTTTGGTATCGGTCATCAGAGGTGATGACAGCGCAGTATATTTCAAAATGCTGGCGCATGATTTCAAGCTGATCGAACTCCAAAGGCTCAAGGCGAAAGCGGCGAAAATACCGCCGAAAATCCGCATTTTCAGCTTCGGAATGTTAATGCTGTTCTTGCTCACTTATCTTGTGGTCATGGGAATGCAGCTTCTCGATTCGCTGAGTTCAATGGCGTAACGGAGGTGCGAATGAAAAAATTATTGAAAAGCAAGCGCGGCGAGGGGTACTTCGACGTCGTCATAATCGTGTTGGTGGTCGTTATGGTCATTGCATTGATTATGGCGGTCGCGCCCGTTGTGTCGGCGAAAATCCAGTTAGACAATTACGCGGACGAGCTTGTGAGAGAAGCCGAAATCTCAGGCAAAATCGGCTCGGAAACTACTTCGCGGGCGCTCGTTTTGACCGAGAAAACGGGGCTTTCGCCGAAAATAGAATGGTCGCGGACGGGAAAAGTGCAGCTTAATCAGGAGTTCACCGTAACTTGCACCTACAAAATGGACATCGGTTTCGGTGAGTTCGGGAGCTTTCCCGTGACGCTTACGGCAAGGGCTTCGGGGAAAAGCGAGGTGTATTGGAAATGACGAAAATCACAAAACTTTTATACTCGAAAAAAGGCTTTTCTTCCGCGCCGTGGGCTGTGGTTCTGGCACTCGCGGGAATGATGTTTTTTGTGGTTATATGGCAGATTGTGCGGCTCGTCATTATTTCGGCGGGCGTTCAGGACGCGGTGCAGTCAGCTGTGAACGCGACCTCGGTCGGAAATTACAGCAATGTCTATGACGGCGTTCGCGAGGGATATTCGGGCGGGTATCGGTTTTCGGGAAACTCATGGAAATCGGCGGTTTCTACGGGAGATGTTTACGGTCGTCTGGATCAACTGCTCGGACTGCACAGCAGCGGCGGAAAGCACATTAAGATAAATGCCGATGGGACGGAATATTCAGTCTACGGGCTTTCCGTCAATGTGGATAACGCGCAGTTCGCGCCCACGTCGGGAGATATCCCGCAATTCTCGGCGACCTCGTATATAACGCTCGAAGTTCCGCTGTCGTTCTGCGGAGATATTCTGCCGCCGATGAAAATTCGGCTCTGCGTGAAGTCCAAATATACCCCCAAGTTCTAATGAATATCCACAGGAAAAAGAAAAAGTTTTGTTGTTTATGTAGATTATTCCCAAAAACGCTGGATAAATTACTCACGGTATGGTAAAATGCAGATAACAGCAAAGCGCCGACATGAAAGGACAGGTGATTTTATGACAATGAAAACAAAAAGAAACCTCGCCGTAGGCGGCGGAACGGTATTGTGCGCAGCGCTCGCAATCCTTATCGCGGCGCGGTTCGCACACGAACCCGAGGCGGCAGTTCCCGATGCTTCCGGTACAAGTTCAGCGCCCACGATAAGCGTAGAAATATCCACCGCAAAACATGAGGAAACCAAGCCGATCGAGATAGAAAAGCCCGCAGAAAGCATAATCATACCCGATAACAGCACTACCGCCGAGAGTGACCCCGAAAAGGAAGCGACCGACTTCATCAAGGACGGCGGAATTGAGATCAATCAGGACCTCCCCGAACCCGAAAAGGCGGAGAGCGCTCCGCAGAACGAATCTCCCGAACCACCCAAAATCGAGGACGAGGAAATGCTCACAAACCCCGACAAAGAGCCGACCTACGAATCCGAGCAGACCGAGGTCAAGCCGCAGCCGGAAACGATTTCGGATACTCCAAAGCACGGCGATACCCAAGACGGCATGATCTACATCAACGGCTTCGGTTGGGTAAAGGATGAGGGCGGTGGCGGAATCGGATACACAGATACCGAAATGTATCAGAACGGCAACAAAATAGGGTACTTCGGATAAACCAAAAAGCGCTGAGCGAAAGGCTTGGCGCTTATTTTCTTGGAGGTGTGAATGAGAAAATTCATAAGAATTATTGCCGCGGCTATGGCGGCATTTTTCTGTTTGCAGATTGTCGCATTCGCTGAGGGAGATCCCAATATCGACAACGGCGGGGGCGGCTTAAAGGACGGCAGCGCAGAGAATTTCTGGAATCCCGGCAATGATGGTGTTCGTATTACTGTTGTCGATTCAGAAAGCGGCATGCCCAAGTCTGCATCATACGACTACACAAATAAAAATGTTTCGGATATCGCCCTTCACTTCGGAAAGATAAGCAAAGCAGAATATGTCAGCGGAGCAGGACTTTCCGCGACAACATCCGCTTATACGTTTATCAATCCAGCAGAGCCTCTTCCGACCATTGTAAGCGACGGTTCGGGAGCAAGCATTGAGGAAATTCGCAGCTACTTCACCGATGAGCAGGTCGTAAGGCGTATTGCCGAGCATACGGGAATCAAGTACGATAAGCTGACAAGCGGTGACTACAAGCTGATGCTCGAGCCAATCATGTACATCACCTACGATGGCGTAAGAACGGCAATGACAGCCACGGAAGCGGCGTTGTACAATATGCAGACAGACGGCGATTTGATAAATAAATTCGGTCCGTTGTCGCATAAGAATCTTCCGCTTTCGATGTTTCTTGAAAAGGACGAACTTGGGTATACGGCGTGGGCAGGCTCGACCGATTCAAAGGCAACCGACAGTGATATTATACGTTATCTCGGCGTTGGAATAGTTTCATTCAAGGAACCGGAGGAAGAAGTCGAGGTCACCTCAAGCGATTACGAATACCGCGTAGATACCGATGTGTACACAAGTATTACAGTAACGGGCGGCGAACACACTCCCGACAACCCCGTGACCGTGCGGTTTTATATCAAAAATAAGGTGTATACAGTTGGAAATATCGTATATCCAAAGGGCGCTTCGCAGTTGGTATGGTGCAAGTGGCACACTCCCAATACCGAGCAGACAGTCAACATTAAGGTCACGGTGACGGGCGGCGCGTCCGCGAGCAAAACCAATATTACGGCGAGCATCGTTGATCTCAACAAAAATCCCCCTCCAGATCCGACCGCCGACGACAGAAACGACAGCTTCCGCGCGGTAAGTGTTCCCAACAAGCCGCAAAAAACCTCGGCAGCATGGAGCGTTTGGAGAGCGCGGTGGATTCCCGATTGGGTATGGATTCCGCGCTGGCGCTGGCACTCAATTCGCTATGCCGATGGAACAAGAGGCGGTTACTGGCAGGATCACGGTTATTGGGAAGATCAGGGCGAATGGGAATTCTACACCAATTCCTACTCGGTTTCCATGAGCGCGAATATGCGTATCACCTGCGATGAAAAAAATCCGACAAATGTAGGCAGAACCATGAAATCCGGCTACGGAATTAACGAAACAGTGACCGCTTCAATTTCGGGAAATGGACAGCATACCGAGCTTCAGAACGCTGTTGCTTACTTCCCGGAATTTTATTACAAAACCTATTGGCGGCTGTTGGAGTATACAAACGGCGCGCTTGAATTCCGAAAAAACAAGTACAGTACTTACAATAATCGGACACATTTTACTCCGCTCTGGTATCCCGACGGAAATTACAAGGTCTACACATGGGCGATTGATTGCTGGACTCCTGCGGGAATGCTTTCCGCAAATCTGACCGATAGTCTTACCATTAAGGGCAACGTATTCGACGATTGGCATATTGCTCCGTCATACTGAAAGGATGATTTTTTATGAAAAAGAAAATTGTTAGAGTTATAAGCGTGGCAATGATTATAATTGTTGCAATGACCGCTATGTCTGTCTTTGCTTTTGCGGACAGCGGCAACGTCGCGGGAACGATTGAGGGTACATGGAAATCTGCTTCGGGGCAGATAAAGCAAGTTGTGAACAATGTTGTGTTCCCGATCATAGATGTGATTCTGGCGGTGTTTTTCTTTGCAAAACTCGGGCTTACGTACTTTGGCTATCGAAAGAGTGGGCATTTCGAATGGGCGGCTCCCGCGATTCTTTTCGCGTGTCTTGTTTTCACGCTAACCGCGCCGATGTATGTCTGGACGATT
>CAKSFR010000025.1 GCA_934454635.1 uncultured Ruminiclostridium sp. | reverse complement strand
CTTCTCCGGACTGCTTTGGAATTAGTTTAACATTTTTGCGGTGTTTTCTCAAGACGTGGGATTGTTGGGCGGGTACGGTATAACTTTTTCGATATGTGCAGGAATTTCTGAACGAGAAATTCCAAAAGCACGTTGGAAATCTTTTGCATGTCCCGATGACTTTCCGTCACCATCAAGAATATGCTTTAGTCCTGCGCTTGAAGTTCCTTTTTAAAGCCAAACAACTTGTCCCGTTTGATCCTTGGTGACAAATACCATATCCTTTTTGGAGAATTTTATGCCACTTTGTTCTAACTGTTTTACAAGAGCTTCGCTTGATGACGCTCCTTTTGTATTAAAATATCCCCCTGAATAACCAGTCCCCATTACGCCGACCTCCTTCTTTTGATAGAAATCCAGTCGGGATAATTCACGAATTTGGTTCTTTCTTTGAACTGTCCGAATATTGCTTCAGGCATTCCGCCGTAAACAAGCACCACTTCCGGAGATAATTCATCAAGCATAGCTGATAATCCTTCGACAAAATATTGCTTGTTTTCTTTGCTTTTTATACATCCGTATGTTCCGATTGATACAATGCTGTTTTTAGGAACACCTAAAAATGCAAATTTTTCAGGCAATTCAACAGTAGTATAACTACGCTCATCGCCCCAGCGAACATTGGGAATTACATACACGCCCTGCGACTGCCATAATCACTATCGTAATATGAATATTTCGGCTTTATGCCGTCGATAAAAGCAGAATATTTCATCAAAATTATATCATCGAACGCCTTCTCTTCACGAGAACGCCATTCATAATTTGTTTTTGCAAGTGTTTCTATACGTTTTTCTGCCGCTTGTTCTGAAACACCAAAATAATTCTGAAGAAAAGTTTTATTGACGCTTACACCTCTTCGCTGTAATTCACGGATTATTTGTTCAGGCATAAGAAGTTGTGCAGAAAAGAAGTTTGCTTCGATCTCAAACTTGCGATAAGAATCTTCACTCTTATCTGTAAAATCGTGTTTCAGATAACCGTGACCAAATTCGTGAAGTATGGAAAATCGCGTGTGATTTTCAGGCATAGAATCATTGTAAAATATGATTTCCTTTTCTCCTATTCTGAAAATAGTAGCCGAGTCGCTTCCAAAATCCCGAATATCAACGCCGTACTTTATTGCCTTTGAGTAGCTTCTGCAACGTATATCGGATTTTTCCTTGACAAGTTTCTGCGGTGAAAACGGAAAAGTGTCGATTGTTTGAGATGAATATAAAAGTTCATTTGCTGACGAATAAGCTTTTTTAAAATCAACGGAATTATCTTTCATCAATCGTCCTCCTCGTCCTCAAAAATATCATCAAACACAGCTTTTAAAACAGTTTCTGCTTTTTTCAACTGTTCCTCATCAAGCTTGCCGAGATTCCTCTGAAGATAAGTAAGCTTGTTATCATCCTGGGCTGAAACCACTTCATTGCCGAGCAAATAATCGGTCGTTGTACCAAGTGCCTTTGCAATTCTCGAAAGCACATCGCTTCTTGGAGTGCGGTCTCCTTTTACATAATAAGACATTGCAGACTCGGTTACACTAGCTTTTTCGGCAAGCTGTTTTTGTGTAATTTTCTGTTTCGACATAAGGTTTGAAATTCTATCGCTAAATACAGACATCAAATTCAACTCCTTTCCGTATTTTTACTATACCACACAATTATAACTTTGTCAAGTTGTGATTTTAAAAATGTTTATTCAGAAAAATGATTGTGTATTTGCACCGAATAATCGGGGCATTTTTTATTCATCTTCATCGGTTTCCTCGGCAACAGTATTTGTTCTCTTGTTACTCCAAAATACGCTGCTATCTCTCGGTTTGTAAGCTCATCTTCCTTGAGCCGGTACACTTCTGATTCTATTCCTTTTAACTTTGTATATTGTTTTGGCATAAAAATCCCTCCTATGGTTTCTATTATACCATAGGAGGTTGTTTTTATTGGTTCAGTCCATATTTGTAAGGCTCAATTAAACGTTTTCCGGAGGCGGAAACCTGATAATATTTGTCATCTTCCGTATCTACCATAAGTACAGGAATAACTCCGCTTTCAAGGACAGTTCCGTCTATGTAATAGTGAGATTCTCCGTCAAAATAGATATCGTGAAATGACTTGTCGCCGGATATCACAGCGGTGCCGATATGACCTGCGACAACTTTCATATTGATTCCCTCGATTTTGCCGGTTTCAGCGGGATATTTGGAGGTGAATATTTCTTCTGCCGTTCCCAACTCCCACATATCGCCCGCTTCTTCGTCGATTCCGGCGTGAACGAAAATCGTGTTTCCCTCGACATAATATCGCGGAAGGGTAGAGAGCCAGCCTATGTACTTGTCGTTATCGCTGCCGTCTTCACATTCCTCTGCATGGGCATATACAGAATTGTTGTGGATAGTCGCTTCTCCGTTTAGTACCATTTCATCGTGATTGCCAAGAAGAGCAATAATTCGGTCTGTTCCGAAGCGGTTCTGAAGATCGATAATTCTGTCAAGCACTTTAGCATTGCCGCAGCCACCGTGAACATAATCTCCCAAAAGGACAAGCTTTGCTTTGCCGTTGCTGATATCTTCAAGAATTATCGAGAGCGCGATTTCAAATTCGTCTATACAGCCATGTATATCGGCCATGCTGAAAATTTTCATTTCAAGCCTCTTTCTGGGTACAAGCCACGGAAGCTGTACAGTCCTTAGTTGCAATAGCGGTATCACATTGAATTGTTTCTTTGGATTCGTTATTCAAATATTTCAGAAGTTCTTCGCAGTCGTAGATATATGTATACATTGCACTCATTATTATTCCCTCCGCTACAGATTGTTAGGAACGATTGTTCTCACTTAGATTATAGCACAGAATTTCAGATTTGCATAGTACTAAGGAAGCACTGAATAAATCGCAGCACGCATCTTGCTTGCATATTTTCCGCAGGCGGAAGCCGCCCCCAGTCTTGCACGAAAAATCTGTCTGCGCAATCTGCATACCCGATTTAAGATGATAGGCTGATACGGTATTTCTTACAAAATTCTCTGTAATCGTAAGATAATATATGTGCAATATAACAAAATCGCACTCCCGACTTGGAACGAAATTTGTTCGTTCCAAGTCGGGAAAATTTTTAGTTCCTCGTCATGCCTATTCGTTCCAAGTCTATTGACAAAGGAAAAAAGTTGATTTATAATATGTATAGGTATCTCTTATCACATAATCAAAACGGGAGGCTTAAAATGAAAAAACAAATAAAAAGAATAACCGCATTTGCGGCGGCTGTGGCTATGGCGGCTGCATTCACTTTCCCTGCGGAGATCGGGGATAGCTTTTTCGGATTCGGCAATGTTATTGTGGCGAGTGCGGAAAGCTCAGGTGAGTGGGTATACACCGTTAACGCCGACCAAACAGTTACTATTACAGGATACCAAGGTTGGGGCGGAACTGTCGAAATTCCGGCAGTTATTGATGGAAAATCTGTTACTTCCATTGGCAATGGTGCTTTTAGAAATTGTTACATCCTTACAAGCATAACTATCCCGTACGGGGTTACTTCCATTGGCGACTATGCTTTTGAAAGTTGTACCGGACTTGAAAGCATAACTATCCCGGACGGGGTTACTTCCATTGGCAATGGTGCTTTTGAAAATTGTTTCGAACTTACAAGCATAAATATCCCGGACGGGGTTACTTCCATTGGCAATGGTGCTTTTGAAAATTGTTTCGAACTTACAAGCATAAATATCCCGGACGGGGTTACTTCCATTGGAACTAATGCGTTTAATGGTTGTTCCGGACTTACAGACATAACTGTTGATAGCAACAATCCTTACTATTGCTCTGAAATCGGTGTACTGTTTAATAAAAATAAAACAACGCTTATATGTTATCCTGCCGGGAAAACTGACAGCAGTTACACAATTCCGGACGGGGTTACTTCCATTGAATATGCGGCTTTTGAGGCTTGTACCGGACTTACAAGCATAACTATTCCGGACGGGGTTACTTCCATTGGCTACTATGCTTTTGAACGTTGTACCGGACTTGACAGCATAACTATCCCGGATAGTGTTAATTCCATTGGATATGAGGCTTTTAATCGTTGTACCAAACTTACAAGCATTTATATTCCGGACGGAATATCTATCGGATTCGGGGCTATTCCCTCAACAGCCGCAAGGATAACTTATATCGTTAACAGCGACGGCAGTGTCACAATAACAAAAATTGAGCTTACCAATGGACAGAATACGATTGATATTCCGGCAGCAATCAACGGCAAAAAGGTAATAGCCGTTGAAGAGGGATATCGGTCCTACATCGGTAATCATACTTGCGCAAGCAGCACTCCGGCTACTTGTATAAATAAGGCAACTTGCGGTATTTGCGGACAAGAATATGGTTATGGTGACCACAACATTTCACATCACGATGCAGCAGCTCATACCTGTACAGCAGACGGAACAATAGAATATTGGGAATGCTCCGTATGCGGAAAGTATTTCTCCGATGCTGACGGAACTACTGAAATAACAAATATTGTTGATCCCAATGATCCTGCAAGGCATTCGCTCGTTAAGACAGATGCAAAGGCTCCCACCTGCACCGATGACGGAAACAGAGCATATTGGACTTGCACGGAATGCGGAAATATATTCTCTGATGAGTCGGGAATAATTCAAACCACTCTTGCTGATGTGACTATTTACGCAACAGGTCATACGCTTACACATCATGATGCAGTTGCACCTGATTGCACAACAGACGGAACTGTTGAGTACTGGTCTTGCGGCAAATGCACAAAGAATTTCTCCGATGCTGACGGAAAAAAAGAAATAGACGATATTGTTGACCATGCAACAGGTCATAACTGGGATACAGCCTATGCCGGCAATGAAACACATCATTGGCATAACTGTACTAACGCCAATTGTCCCACTACCGAAAATGATCAGAAAGACGGTTATGCTGTCCACACTCCCGGAGCAGCCGCAACCGAAACCACACCTCAGACCTGCACCGATTGCGGATATGTGTTAGCACCTGCGCTCGGACATATTCACGCAAACCACCTTACATTTGTGGCAGAGGTTCCCGCATCCTGCACCACAGACGGAGTAAAGGCACATTATGAGTGCGATTGCGGAAAGCTTTTCTCAGATGCAGACGATACAGTATACGTAACCGCCGAAGATCTTAAAATTGCAGCTCATCACACTCCCGGAGCAGACTGGGTAAGTGATAATGACGAAGATCACTATCACATTTGCTCCGTGTGCAGCGATAAAACAGATGTTACTCCTCATAGCTATGACAGCGGAGTGATAACCACTCCTGCAACAGAAACCACAGAGGGCGTAAAAACCTACACTTGCTCCGTATGTAACCATACAAAGACAGAAACTGTTCCCAAGCTCAGCCACACTCATAACCTTTCCAAGGATTATTCCAAGGACGAAACGGGACATTGGCATACCTGCTCGGGCTGTGATGAAAAGGTCGATTTTGAAGCACATACCGAGGACAGCGGAACAGTGACCGTTCAGCCAACAGCTTACACAACAGGTGTGAGGGTATATTCCTGCTCTGTATGCGGCTATGTTCTCAGAACGGAAACCATTCCTGCAACGGGAATGCCAAGCCATCCCACATATACAACATATCCCGTAGTTTCAACACCGAGTGTATTCACCGAAAAACTGACCGTCAAGGCAGAATTGGACGGCGGTACGGCAACGCTCAGCTGGGATAAGGTAGAAAATGCCGACAAATACTATGTATATCAGTATAAGGACGGCAAATATGTCGAGATAAAGACTACCACCGATACATCGGTAACATTTAAAGGTCTGAAAAACGGCAAAACCTACAAATTCCTTGTAAGATACTCTATCGGCGGCAAGCTCTCACCCATGACTTATTCGGACAAGATAACGGTCAAGGTTTATTACAAGCCTATCGCTAAGGCAACATCGACCGAAAACAGCATAAAGCTTACTTGGCGAGCAGTTCCCAATGCGGAAAAGTATGCAGTTTACAAGTATGTTGACGGTAAGGCTGTAAAGCTTTGCGAGACCGAGAAGCTGGCAGTAAGGATAAACAAGCTCACCCCCGATACCAAGTATCAGTACATCGTCCGTGCTTACGTTGACGGAAAGTGGACTTCAATGAAGAAATCCGATATTGTAACGTTCAAAACAAAAGCAGAATAATTCACCATAAAACAGAACAAGGCGTACATTATACCAAAATCGGTAAGGTGTACGCCTTGCTTTTATGTGTTCTGTCCAATCTTTGTTTTCAGTTGCTTTTTACAGTCAGCCTACGCTTGACAGCCCGTATCTTTTCTCTACGTTCGTCAAAAACCCTGTTGTATTTTTTCAGCGCTTCCTTATACTAATCACCGATAAAACTATAAACAAAAAATCTTCGTATAATCCCCGTATGCAAGCTTATACTCGATTTTTTGTATAGTTTCTAATCGGTGCTGAGTATCAGATACATTCCAACTGAAAAAAGAAAACTTCACTTGTAAAATAATGAATATTTTGTTGCTTTTTGCCGATTTTTGTGATATAATGTAAATATACTTTGGAAAGCCTCGAAATCGGTAGTTTGGTGTACTGATTTCGGGGCAGCATCTGTGTTATAATGTATACAGAGACAGGGACCGCAACTTATATATAAGGAGCTATTACAAATGGGTTTGTTTGATATTTTCAAAAAAGGAACAGAAGAAAATACATTAGCAAACAGCACAGAAAGTGCCGGTATTATTACTAATTCCGAGGCGTTGCTTGCGGAAGTGCAGATTAACATTGATTCTATCGATACGGTTAAGCTGCCGATAGAACAGTTGGGAATGCTTGGTGCAGGCGTTGCTTCAATGATGCCTTCCCTCAGAACTATACAGCAGAATATTACAATAAAGGATAATAAGCTGTTCCGTTGGGTTAATGGCGAAAATGCGGCAGGCACTTTGAAACTTAACAAAAAAGACAATCTGCTTAGCGGAGCATTTATTGACAATAACGGTAAATCTGTTTTGGCAAAATTTCAGCATGCCGGCGGTCAGTCAGCTTCTGTTTCAACCGTAATGCCTATCGACCCTTTGACGCTGATGATGGCGGCAGCACTTATGTCTATTGAACATAAGCTGGACACGATTATCGAAACACAAAAGGAAATATTATCTTTTCTTGAAAAAGATAAAGAGGCGGAAATTGAGGGCGATTTAAAAGCTCTCACTAATATTATCAAAGAGTATAAGTTTAACTGGGATAATACGGAGTACAAGACAAATCATCATAAGCTGGCACTTGATATAAAGCGTACATCCGAAAAGAATATTATTTTCTATCAGAAGCAGATTTCTGAAGCAATAAAGGATAGCAGCATTATACATATTCAGAATGCTGTTGATAATAAGCAGAGTAAATTACAGAAATTATTTCGATATTATCGTATGTCCTTGTACATCTATTCGTTCGCTTCATATGTTGAGGTTATGCTGCTCGGTAATTTCCAAAGCGAGTATGTTCTTCAGGTGAAATCACAAGTTGAAGAATACTGCAATACATATAAAAAGTTTCATTCTGATTGTTATGCCATTCTTGAAAAATCCACCGCCGGCTCTATCGATAAGCATATACTTAAAGGCGTTGGCGTTGCAGCCGAAGCTGTTGGGAACTTTATAGGCAGCATTCCTAAAATCAAAGACGGTCAGGCTGATGAATGGCTTGTTGATAAAGGTGCTGATATAAAGAAGAAAAGCGAAAATGTAGGTGAAGAAACGCTCGCGAATTTTAAAGAAATAGAGGAATCGGGCAGTATGATGTTCGCTGAAAACCTTGAACTTGTGGACAGGCTTTATAACAGAACATCTAATATTTATATTGACAAAGACAATGTATATTTGGCGGCTGAATAATTGGAGGAGAAATATACCAGACACAGCCCTGTCGCGACAGCATAAAAATTGCTAATTCGATTGTTGAGTACATTTCTTCTGAGAAGTGAAATAAAATAAGCACCGCTGATGAAAGTCAGTAGTGCTTGACACAAGGCATACAGCCTTGCAGTTTTGGTCTTTATAACGACAAAATATGTCCTATATCAAGCGGGCAACATAGCTTTAAAAAGTTGCCGGTGACTTCTTGCGCAGTTGCGGTTGAAGAAGCTCTCAAGGCATAATCAATTACACGCCTCTGGCTTATCTGAACAAACAAACCCCCCTGCATTTATGTGCAGGGGGATTTGCGTTATTTTTAAACAGTAATGCTTTTTTATTTCGCTTGTTTCAAATAAATATCCGGCGGAAATATCTTTTGAACTGTGCCTCAAAAATAAAATCAGTTATTTATTTTTCTAAACAATGCGAACAAAACACAGTTTGAGCTATATTGGGAGCGTTAATCTCATTGCCTAATTCATCAAGTAAGCAAAAAACGCACAAAATCTGTTGATCGTCTAATATTTCGCGCGATCCAGTGCATCTACTGTCAAGGTATTCAATTATCTGAGTTAGACCCGCATCCACAGTAACTATCTCTTCATAAGGCTGAATGCCGGTGAAGTTTATGTAACAAGGGCGCGATAGTTTTTATATAGGGATAACATCAGCGCTACCCATCTTTTATGCGGCTTCTTATTTATCGGAAACAAAAATGTCCTCAAGAACGTTCTTTATTTCACTGACCGTCGAAATATTTTCCAACACGTTTTTCAGCTTTTCGGTGGACTCGGCGTCGGATAAAAATTTCAGCGCTTTCTTTCCGGTGGCGCGTATGGGATTGATGATTCCCTTTGACGTATGCGTGCAGGTAAAGCAGAGCTTGTTATCGCTGATATATTGTTCCGTTATGGTCCAGTTGCTTTTGGCGATTATCGTTTCATCGCTGTCGGATTCCCAGTCTATGTACGACTTGTCAAGCCCGATTTTTTTGAGTGCGTCAACCGCTTCGTTAAGCTTCCAGCCCACAAAATCCAGCTTTTCATCTTCATCGCTTTCTTCGTCGGCGGAAATTTCCTCGGCGGGAGTACTTTCGACTGCGGCGTCGGTTTGAGCGGTCGTGGTAATCTCTTTAACTTCAATATCCGCAACGATCGCGTGTGCGGATTCGGTGGTCTGAACCGGCTGAGCGGCGTTCCCGCAGCCTGCAAGAATTGCCGCCGATAACAGCAGAGCTGCAATTTTGACGAGCTTTTTCATAACGGCCTCTTTTCTTCCGTTTAAGGAATATTTTTGCAAAAATCAAATTTATTATATCACATTATTGCACAAAAGTCAATTGCTGATTTCCAAATAACTTTTTTGTCATTTTTGTAATTTTTGCAATTGATTTTTTTGTCATGCTGTGCTATAATTACTATAATATACACTCGTGAAAACAAATTACGGAGGGTACTATGACTATTGCGAAGAAAATAAGCCTTCTTGCCACATTGTGCGCCGCAGCGGCGTCAACGGCAGTTGGTGCGTTATCACTGGTGAATTCCAGCGTTTTCATGACAAAGGATTCGACGGCAATAATGACCGAGGATTGTTCGGGAACTACCGAAAAAATCAACGCATATCTCAGCAGGATCGAGCTTTCTGTCGATACTCTTTCGGATATCGCGCTGAACAGTCTTGGCGACTTCGGAAAATTTCAGTCTGACAGCGCTTACGTCGAGGAATATACTCAGGCGTTTGAACAGACGCTCATGACTTCAGCTTCAAACACAGACGGCGTTATCTGCGCTTATCTGCGTTATAACCCCGATTTTACCGAGCCGACCTCGGGGTTGTTTATGACGCGAAACAGCACGGCTGAAAAGCTCCAAAGCGTTACGCCTACAGACTTCAGCATATACGACAAAAGCGATATAGCGCACGTCGGCTGGTACTATACGCCCGTAAACAACGGCGGTCCTACATGGATGGATCCGTATCTTAACGAAAATGTCGGAATATATATGATTTCGTATGTTGTGCCGCTTTTCCGCGACGGCGTAAATGTCGGAATAATCGGCATGGACATCGACTTTACCATGATTCAGAACATTGCGGAAAACTCTGATACATATGAAACGTATCTGCCCATTATCGTTGACGGAAACGGCAAGGTCGTGTACTGCCGCAGCATTGATTACGGAACGAATCTCTCGGAAGTCGGCGGAAAGGGCATGGATAAGCTTGCGGCGGCGATTGCCGGCGCAGACAGCAGCACCGAAATGATCGCCGCGAATATCGGAAAAACAAGCTATCGCGCTGTATTTGAAAAGCTCCATAACGGAATGACGCTCATAACCACGGCGGAGGAAATGGAGATATTCAGACAGAGCAATCAGCTTATCATGCAGATACTCGGCGCGGTTGTCGTAATTTCGGCTGCCGCCTGCGTAATAGCGCTTCTCCTCGTCCGCAGACTTACCCGCCCGATAAAGGCGCTGAATACTGCCGCCAGCCGCATTGCAGACGGCGAACTTAACGTAACGGTGGACTGCTCTTCAAACGACGATATAGGCGTACTTGCGGGAAGTTTCAGAAAAACTGCCGAAAAGCTCCGCGATTACGTTGGATATATCGACGAGCTTTCGAGCGTTCTCGATAAGATCGCGGGTGGAAATCTCGATATTTCACTCAGTCTTGATTATCAGGGCGAATTCGCAAAACTGAAAAATTCTCTCGAAAATATTTCCGAATCGCTCAACAGCACTCTTTCGGAACTTGACGTTGCCGCCGATCAGGTCGCTGCGGGCGCGGATCAGGTTTCGAGCGGCGCTCAGTCGCTCGCTTCCGGTTCGACCCAGCAGACCGACTCGATACAGACGCTTGTTGATACTATCGGTGAAATTTCCGAGCAGATAAAGGCGAACGCCGATGAAGCGGGTCACGCGAGCAGCAGCATGAACGAGATCGGCAGAGAAGCGAACCTCAGCAACGAGCGCATGAACAATATGCTCGACGCTATGCATGACATAAGCAAGAACACGGAAGAAATAAGCGCGATAATGAAAACCATTGAGGATATCGCGTTCCAGACGAACATTCTCGCGCTGAACGCGGCTATCGAGGCTGCGCGCGCGGGCGAAGCGGGCAAGGGCTTCGCAGTAGTTGCCGACGAGGTAAGAAACCTTGCGTCGAAATCCGCCGAAGCGTCGCAGAATACCGCAGCGCTTATCAGCAAGACGACAGACGCAGTTGAAAACGGTTCGAGAATCGCGAATGAAACTGCCGAATCGCTCCGCACGGTCGTTGCGAATATTGATGATATAGTTAAATCCGTAGACGATATTTCGAGAAACTCTCAGAGTCAGGCGGAAGCGGTAAATCAGGTAAATTCGGGCGTAGAACAGCTTTCAGCCGTAACGCAGAACAATTCCGCGTCCTCGGAGGAAAGCGCGGCAGCCGCGCAGGAGCTTGCAGGTCAGGCGAACACAATGAAGTCGCTGACGGGACGCTTCACGCTCCGCAAATAAAAAGGATTTCCAAAAGACAGTTCTCCCCTGCCGTAAAAATGCGGCGGGGGAGTTTTTGTTCCGAAATGCGAAGCGGCGGCGCAGCTTTATTTGAAGCAATGGTGAAAAATGGTATGTTGCCCTTGACATCTCGCGCCGCCTGTACTATAATAATACTGATTTATCATAAAAGCATAAGGAATGAAAACCGAAAAAATAAAAGGAAGGACGCAAAGCAATGAAATACGATTTCAGCGCCGTTGAAAAAAAGTGGCAGAAATACTGGGAGGATAACGGGACGTTTAAAACGGACGTGTGGGATTTTTCCAAGCCGAAATATTATGTTCTCGATATGTTCCCGTATCCGTCGGGCGTGGGTCTGCACGCAGGTCACCCAGAGGGGTATACCGCGACCGATATAATGTCCCGCATGAAGAGAATGCAGGGCTATAACGTGCTTCACCCGATGGGCTATGACTCGTTCGGGCTTCCCGCGGAGCAGTACGCCGTTACGACCGGCAATCACCCCAACGGCTTCACCGAAAAGAATATCGCGACATTTACAAAGCAGCTCAAGGAGCTTGGCTTCGACTACGACTGGTCGAAACAGATCGAAACGAGCAACCCCACTTTTTATAAATGGACGCAGTGGATTTTCAAGAATCTTTACCTCGACGGCTATGCAAAGTACATTGATATGCCCGTAAACTGGTGCGAGGAGCTTGGAACGGTTCTCTCCAACGACGAGGTCATCGACGGAAAGTCCGAGCGCGGCGGTTATCCCGTTATCCGTAAGAATATGAAGCAGTGGGTCATCGACCAGCCCGCTTTTGCCGAACAGCTTTTAAAGGGACTTGACGAAATCGACTGGCCGGAATCGACAAAGGAAATGCAGCGCAACTGGATAGGAAAATCCACGGGCGTAGAGGTTGATTTCAACATTGTCGGCGGCGGGAAATTCTCGATTTATACGACCTGTATCGAAACGATCTACGGTATCACCTTCATGGTTCTTGCGCCCGACGGCGAAATTGTAAAAAATCTTATGCCGCGCGTTGAAAATAAGGACGAGGTTCAGGCATACATCGACGAAACGATAAAGAAGAACGATATGGACAGAACCGAGCTGAACAAGACCAAGTCGGGCTGTCAGCTCAAGGGGATTTACGCGGTAAATCCCGTAAACGGAAAAGAGGTTCCGCTCTTTATCGGCGACTTCGTTCTCGCAAATTACGGAACGGGCGCGGTCATGGCTGTTCCGTCGCACGATCAGCGCGACTTTGAATATGCTATCGCGCACAATATTCCGATGATTCAGGTTATCGACGGCGCGGACGTAAGCGAAAAGGCTTTTGAAAAGCAGGATTATCTCGGAAAGGGCTGCAAGCTCATGAACTCTGAGGAATTTACGGGGCTTACGGTTGAAGAAGCGAAGGAAGCCATAACGCAGAAGCTTGAAAAGGCGGGCGTTGCGCGCAGAACCGTTAATTATCACTTCCGCGAATGGATCTTCGCAAGACAGCGCTACTGGGGCGAGCCTGTTCCCGTGGTTTATCTTGAGGACGGAAAAATCCACGTTCTCGACGACGACGAGCTTCCGCTCGTTCTCCCCGAGCTTGACGACTACAAGGGTAAAAACGGCAAGGCTCCTCTCGAAAATGCGGTCGAATGGAAAAAATATGACCACAACGGCATAAAGGGTACGCGCGAGACCTCGACAATGCCCGGAAGCGCCGGTTCAAGCTGGTACTATCTCAGATATATCGACCCTAAAAACGACAAGCAGCTTGCCGACCCCGAGCTGCTCAAGCACTGGATGCCTGTTGATCTGTATATAGGCGGTCCCGAACACGCCGTAGGTCACCTTATGTATTCGCGCATCTGGAACAGATACCTTTACTCAAAGGGAATTTCGCCCGTCGAAGAACCGTTCAAGAAGCTGGTTCATCAGGGAATGATCCTCGGCGAAAACGGCATCAAAATGGGTAAGCGCTTCCCCGAATTTGTCGTAAACCCGAGCGATATAGTGCGCGATTACGGCGCGGACGTGCTCCGTCTTTATGAAATGTTCATGGGACCGCTCGAAGCTTCAAAGCCTTGGAACAAGGACGGTGTAGAGGGCGCAAAGCGCTTTATCACGCGTGTTTGGAACTTCTTCAGCGAATCTGCAAACATAAATGACGACAAAAAGGACGCACTCAGAAAGGTTTATCACCAGACTGTAAAGAAAGTAACAAACGACTTTGAAACGCTCGGCTTCAACACCGCGATAAGCCAGCTCATGATTTTCGTAAACGCAGTCTACAAAGAGGGAAGCTGTCCCAAGGAATACGCCGAGGGCTTTGTGAAGATGCTTTCGTGCATTGCGCCGCACATAGGCGAAGAGCTTTGGCAGACGCTCGGACACGACGCAACGCTTGCGTATGAGAAGTGGCCGGAATTTGACGAAGCGGCAACGCAGGATGACGAAATTGAAATCGTAGTTCAGATAAACGGCAAGGTCAAGGGGCGGTTGCTCATCGCAGCAGGCGCGGGACAGGACGAAATGATCGCCGCTGCAACTCAGCTTGAAGCAATAAAGCCGCTTATCGACGGAAAGACGATAGTTAAAAAGATAGCCGTTCCAGGAAAGCTTGTAAATATAGTTGTAAAGTAAAGAAACGCACTGTTCGGAAAATTCCGGGCAGTGCGTTTTTGTTTGATTTTCCGGAAAGTAACAGCGGGATAGCGCGGGGCGCGCCCGTTGCGCGTTTTGCGAAGCAAAACGCGCGTGAGGCGGCGAAGCAAAACGCGCGTGAGGCGGCGAAGCCGCCTCAGCCGCAGCGCTTGCGGTGACGACGGCGAAGCCGGAGGGAGCGGAGCGCTGCGGCGCGGGCGCGCAGCCGATTTTGCAAAAGTGTGGGGTGCGGCGTTTTGCCGGGAAAGGATTTACAGCTGACGTTGAGAAAGCCGCGGTGCTCGCCGACGAGGGGGCGAGGAAGGCGCTTTGCGGAGCAAAGCGGCTGCGAGCTCCTTCAGGAGGCGAGCACTTTTGGTTTGCTGTTCTTTTTAGCAGGCGTGGCGGCTTTCAACTTGCTCTTCCCTTACGCACTTTCCGAAACGCTGCCGTTCGCACGAGCAGCGCAGTCGGCGCACTTGCGCGGCGCGCCGCATTCGGCTTCGCCGAATGCGGCCGGCGGCGGCTTTTGCCGCCTTATGCCGCCCCGCCCCATAAGGGCGGGGCGGCGCGCCGCGCGCTCCCGTCTGCACATCATAGCCCGTTCATAATCAAATTCTCCCAAGTGTGCCTTTTTCGGACATTTTCGGGAATTTGTCTGTTTACGCAGGCGAAATAGGCTGATATAATTAAAACAATCTCTTATATCATGTGTTTTTGTACGAAAATGTTCAAAATTACTTGATTTTTGCGCCGTAATATAGTATAATAAGAGAAAAGTATGACTTTTTCACGTTTCGTGCAAGATAAATATACAGAAAAGAGATTGAAAATATGAAAGGAAAATATTCCGAAAGCGCGCCGCTTTACGCCGGACTTCTCGGCGCAGGCATTGTGGCTGCGATTGTTACTTTTATAATAGTGCTGAATACCGCGTCGGACGGCTATGTTCCGCAGCAGCGCCCCGAACAGGCGTCTGCTCAGCAGACTTCTTCTCAGTCGGATTCGTATGTGCCCGACGAGGCGACCTCCGAGGAGATGAAAGACGCGGCGATCGACCTTCTTTCGGGGAATTACGAGGTTCTGCGCCTTTTCTACACCAGAGGTCTTGACCATAAGGACGAGCCTTACGGAAACGCTCCCGAGGACGGATATTACACGGTAGACAGCGAGGAGTACACCTCGCTCGCGCAGCTCGAGGAGCTTGTAAACGGAATATTCGTACCGGAGCAGGCAAAAATAACGCTTGAAAATTCGCTCGGCTACGGTCCTGTATATAAAGAACGCTATAACGGCGCGCTCGGAATAATCGAAAACTTCACCCCTATGGAGTATGACATTTCCTGGGAAAATCCCGATTTTTCAATAAGTCCCGTAAGCGATGAAGAATGTATTCTTCAGGTGACGCTTCACGGAAGAGACGGCGGCGACGATGTTGTCCGCGAGGGAGAAATGACAAAAACCGACAACGGCTGGAGGTTAAAGACGGTCATTTTCTGATTTTTGAAAGGCTGAATATATGGCAGATAACAAAAAGGACAATCCGATTGCCGTTTATGCCGTCGTAAGTCAGATTGCATTTATCGTTCTCGCCCCGCTGCTGATTTTTGTGGTCGGCGGCTCGTTCCTCGTCGAATGGCTCGGCTGGGCGTCGTGGGTCAAACTTATTTTTATGGGAATCGGCATTTTGACAATGCTTGCGGGTTCCGTGCAGTATCTTAACAAGCTGATAAAAATGTTTGATAAAAATGAATCCGGCGTCGGAACAAGCGAGGTCAGGCATGAGCGCCGCGATCACGATTACTACGACGACAGTATCAAGAAAAAACGGTTATGAAAAAAATTGAAAATCAATCGGCACGGGAGCTGAAAAAAATGCTCCCCGCGCTGCTGATATATAACGGACTTCTGTTTGCGGGAATAACGGCGGTCGGCTTCATTGCGGGGTTCGACTGGCGGCTCTATACCGGCGCGGTCGTCGGAAATGCGCTTATGGCGGCGAATTTCCTGCTTATCGGCGCAACGGCGAACAGAATACTGGCAAGCAGAAGCAGCAATAAAGGTCGATTTTACGGAAATCTTTCATATGGCGCTCGCTATATCGGGATTTTTGCGGTTCTTGCGCTTTTGCTCACATTTGAACTGATTTCGCCGTTTACAGCGGTGATCCCGCTGTTTTATCCGAAAATTTATTACACTTTAGACGCTCTTCTGCATAAGGCGGAGGAGGAATGAAAGGAATGATATTTTTGACGGGAATGTCGCTTATCGCCGAAGAGACGCGGACCTTTACCATTGAAGGTCCTCTCAAATCCATTTCGTTTGAGCTTTTCGGAAAGGAATGGATAATCTCCGAATCGGTGGTTATGGAATGGGTGGTTCTGGTTCTGCTCGGAGTATTTTTCTTTGTGCTCGGGCGCAATCTGAAGGTCGTTCCGACCTCGCGCAGACAGGTTATCGCCGAATGGATAGTGACTCTGTTCGACGGGCAGGTAACGGGAACGATGGGGCCGAGCTACAAAAAGGCGTACACGCCCTATATCGGCGGATTGTTCTGTTTTATCGCGATCTCGTGCCTTATGGGCATTTTCGGGCTGCGAAACCCGACGTCCGATTTGTCCGTAACTATCTCGTGGGGGCTTATAACGTTTATTCTCGTGCTTTACAACAAGCTGAAAACAGGCGGCATAAAGGGCTATTTAAAGGGATTTTTCGAGCCTATGCCTTTCATGCTTCCCTTTAATATCATCGGCGATTTCGCTAACCCAATCGCCCAGTCGCTCCGTCTTTTCGGAAGCAACATTTCGGGCATGGTTATCGGTGGACTTGTCTATTTCGCGCTCGGCGGTTTTGCGGCGGGACTTCTCTCAATAGGCGTTCCCGCGGTTCTCTCGCTGTATTTCGACTTCTTCTCGGCGCTTATTCAGTCGTTCATTTTCGTAACGCTTACAATGTCGTACGTTTCAATGGCTGAGTCGTAAAAAACAAGATTTAAAGCGGAAACGCTTTATATAAAAAAGGCATCTTTTAAAAAACGGAGGATAAATTTATGGAACAGGCAATCGTACTCGGAGCATCGGCACTGGGCGCAGGTATCGCTATGATCGCGGGTTTAGGCCCCGGTATCGGTGAAGGCTACTGCGGCGGTAAGGCAGTTGAGGCTATCGGCAGACAGCCCGAAGCAAGCGGCGCTATCACAAAGCAGATGATCATCGGCGACGCACTTGCTGAAACGACAGGTCTTTATTCGCTTATTATCGCACTTCTTTTGATGTACGCAAACCCCTTTATCGGTCAGCTCGGCTAATTCGGCGAACCGTGAAAAACGGGTGCGGCGCGTTCGGCGAGAACCGTCGTATCTACATGAAAGGAATGGCATATAAATGAGTATGAGGCTAATGGCTCAGACGCTCCAGCTTGTCAACATCAATACCGACACCATCATATTCACGCTCATAAACACGCTTCTGATCTTCCTTTTGTACAAGTTTTTGCTGCATAATAAGGTCATGGCAATACTTGACGAGAGAAAAAAGAAGATAAACGAGCAGATGGACGCGGCGAAAGCGGCGCAGGAAGAAGCGCAGGCGGTCAAGCAGGAATATACCGAAAGACTTGAAAAGTCTAAGGAAGAGGCTGCGCAGATCGTTTCCGACGCGGTTAAGCGCGCGGGCGACCGTGAAAACGAGATAATCTCTCAGGCGCACGCAGAGGCAGCCGAGCTTAAGCAAAGAGCCGAGGAAAGTATTGCGCTTGAAAAGAAAAAGGCGCTCAACGAAATTAAGGATCAGATCTCGGATATCGTTATTCTTGCGAGCGAAAAGGTCTGCGAAAAGGAAATTTCCAAGCAGGATAACGAAAGCCTTATCAACAAATTCATTGCAGAGGTAGGAAATGAATAAGGCGCTTCCTGACCCGGAAAGGAGAAACACCGGAAATGGCAGGACTGGTTGAAAAAAATTACGGCGACGCGCTGTTTGAACTTATTTCCGAGGAAAATCCCGGAAAGCTTGCCGAAGTGCGCGATGAAATGTCCGCCGTAAACACTGTTCTTTCGGATTCGCCGGAGCTTGTAAAGCTGATGAAAACTCCGACCGTAGAGGTCGAGGAAAAGCTTGCGCTTATGAGCGAACTGTTTAAGAGCAGAGTTTCGGATTATACCTACCGTTTTCTCATGGTACTTACCGAGAGCGGGCGCATTTCCGAATTTGGCGGAATCTACCGCTATTTCAGCGCGCTTTGCAATGAAAAACTGGGAATTGCGGAGGTGACCGTCATTACGACCGAGCCGCTTGACGACGCGATGAAGGCTAAAATAAAGCTGAAAATGACGCAGATCACCGGAAAAACCATTGTTCTTAAAGAACGCACCGATCCCTCTATTATCGGCGGTATCGTGCTGAAGTACGGCGACCGCAGCTTTGACGGAAGCGTTAAGGCGCGGCTCGACGCGATGAAAAAGGAAATCGGAAGCGTTATTTCCTAATCCCAAAGAAAGGAATGATACGAAAAGATGGAATTACGTCCTGATGAAATAACAGGAATTATAAAATCCAGAATCAAGGCGTTTGAATCAAAGATCCAGCTTAACGACACGGGTACGGTTGTTACGGTCGGCGACGGTATCGTCCGTATTCACGGGCTTGACAACTGTATGCTTAACGAACTGCTTGAGTTTGAAAACGGCGTTCAGTGTATGGCGCTGAACCTCGAACAGGACTTCGTCGGCGCGGTTATGCTCGGTTCGGACGCAGAAATCAAGGAGGGCGACACCGTAAAGAGAACGGGCAGAATCATATCCGTTCCCGTAGGCGAGGCGCTCCTCGGACGTGTTGTAAACTCGCTCGGTCAGCCTATCGACGGAAAAGGTCCGATCATTACGACCGAGACCCGTCCGATCGAAAAAATCGCTCCCGGTATTATCACGAGAAAGTCGGTCGATACCCCGTTGCAGACAGGTATCAAGGCTATCGACTCAATGATACCGATAGGACGCGGACAGCGTGAGCTTATCATCGGCGACAGACAGACGGGTAAGACCGCTATCGCTATTGATACCATTATTAATCAGAAGAATGCAGGCGTGCTTTGTATCTACGTTGCGATCGGTCAGAAATCCTCTACCGTTGCCACTGTAGTTGAACAGCTCAAAAAGGCGGGCGCTATGGACTATACTATCGTTGTGTCATCGACGGCTTCCGAGCTTGCACCGCTTCAGTATATCGCACCGTATGCGGGCTGCGCAATGGGCGAATATTTCATGGAACAGGGTAAGGACGCGCTTATCGTGTATGATGACCTCTCGAAGCACGCGGTTGCTTACCGTACGCTTTCTCTGCTCCTTAAAAGACCGCCGGGACGTGAAGCATACCCCGGAGATGTATTCTATCTGCACTCCCGTCTGCTCGAACGTGCGGCTAACCTTAATGAAGATTACGGCGGCGGTTCGCTTACCGCGCTTCCTATTATCGAAACTCAGGCAGGCGACGTTTCCGCTTATATCCCCACAAACGTAATTTCGATCACCGACGGTCAGATATTCCTTGAAACCGAACTTTTCAATTCCGGTATCCGCCCGGCGGTAAACCCCGGTATTTCCGTATCGCGTGTAGGCGGTTCGGCGCAGATAAAGGCGATGAAAAAGGTTTCGGGTACTCTGAAGCTCGAATATTCGCAGTACCGTGAGTTACAGGCGTTCTCGCAGTTCGGTTCCGACCTCGACGCGGACACGAAAAACCGTCTTGCAAAGGGCGAACGTATAGTTGCCGTTCTGAAACAGCCGCAGTCCTCGCCGCTGAGCGTTGAGGATCAGGTAATCATCATCTACGCGGTAATCAACAACTTCTTAAAGAACATTCCCGTTGAAAAGATCAGCGATTTTGAAACGGAGCTGTTCCGTTATATCGCGGAAAGACATTCCGAAATTACGGACAGTATCCGCAAGAACAAGGTGCTTACTCCCGAAAACGAGGAAGCGCTCAAAAATGTTCTCACGGAATTTGCGGAAAAGTATTGCTAAAAGGGACAGGGTAAATTATGGGGTCTATTTTTAGCGGTTTATTTTCGGGGAAAAATAAAAAGGCGGCGAGTCAGCCGTCCTCGGATATTATTTCCCACCGTCTTATTAAACGCGTCTTGTCGGAGGTTATGAAGCAGCCGGGTTCTGTACAGACAGTGACGATACGCAGTAATCGCGTTGACTGGCAGAGAAAAGAGGATTTCGATTATGTCGGAAACGGCAGCGTTTTCTTTGACGACCCGACGCTCAGCCGCCTTGAACAGGGCGAAATGAAGCAGATCGCGGAATATCTGCTGGAACAGCTCGGCGAGCACGGATATGTGCTTGAAGAGGACGGAAAAGGCGAAAAAGGTACGTTCCGATACCATATTGAATCGTATATCATAAGAGCAAAGGCGTGAAAGGAGTCCGGTATGAACAAGTCCGCATTTGTATTAAGCATTGTCGCAATCAGCATTTCTGCGCTTACAGTCCTCGCGGCTGTCGCAGTCTATTTTGCCAAGAAGGTTGTATATATCGAAAGCGACTGCTGACGGAAGGGTGTGATTTTACTTGGCAACAGGCAATATGAAGGACATAAAGCGCCGCATACGAAGCGTAAGCTCGACCCGCCAGATAACAAAGGCGATGGAGCTTGTCGCGTCGTCAAAGCTGCGCCATGTCAAGCAGAGAGTTGAGGCGGCGCGCCCGTATTTTGAAACGCAGTATGAGCTTATGTCGCAGGTAGCTTCGGTAAAAAAGGATTTTACTACCGTTTTCACTGAGGAAAGACCTGTGAAAAGGCGCTTATTTATCGTTATTGCGGGAGACAGAGGGCTTGCCGGAGGATATAACTCCAACGTGCTGAAAGCTGCCGCGGCAGCGCACGAAAATGACGCGGAAAAGCCCATGATAATCGCTATTGGGAAAAAAGCGGTCGAATATTTTGAGAAGCGCGGTTATGAAATGGCGGGCAGCTATCCCTGCTTTGCCGAACACGCAAAGACTGCGGACTGCGCGAATATAGCAGACCATGTGACCGAGCTGTTCAGGAACGGACAGGTTGACGAGGTCGAGCTGTTCTATACGGCGTTTGTTTCGCCGCTTGTGCAGACTCCCGAGTGCATAAAGCTGCTGCCGCTGTCTAATCTCGGCGCGGGAGAGGACGAGGACGCTCAGTTCATCAACTACGATCCCTCGCCCGAAGCGGTTTTCAACCGTATCGTTCCGAAGTTTATTATGAGTATCATAAACTGCGGTGTTGTTGAATCTTACGCCTCCGAGCAGGGCGCGCGGCGCACGGCTATGGAAAGCGCGACCGATAACGCCGATCAGATGATATCCGACCTGTCGCTTATCTATAACAGAGCAAGACAGGAAAAGATCACAAACGAAATTAACGAAATCGTATCGGGCGCGAATGCCCTTTAATGCTGATTTTCAGTCGAAAGCAGGTTTTATCCGTGCAAAAGCCGAAAACAGTATAACTTAGCTATCCTAAACGAAAGGATTGGACAAAAAGATGGCAGAAAAAAACATTGGCACCGTCGTTCAGATAATAGGCGCAGTTCTTGATATAAAGTTTGCGCCCGACTGTCTGCCGAATCTGCTCAATGCGATTGAAATTGACAACAACGGTCAGAAGCTCGTTGTCGAGGTTGCTCAGCATATCGGCGACGACGTTGTCCGCTGTATCGCGATGGGAAGCACCGACGGTCTTGTAAGAGGCATGAAGGCGCTTGACACGGGACATTCCATAACCGTTCCTGTCGGAAAAGAAACCCTTGGACGTATTTTTAACCTCCTCGGCGAACCGGTTGACAATCTTCCGCCCCCGCAGACGGAGGAGCGTTGGGAAATTCACAGAGAGCCGCCCTCTTATGAGGAGCAGGTCGCTTCAAACCAAGTTCTTGAAACGGGAATCAAGGTCGTTGACCTTATAGCGCCCTATCTCAAGGGCGGAAAGATAGGTCTTTTCGGCGGCGCGGGCGTTGGTAAGACCGTCCTCATCATGGAGCTTATCAACAATGTCGCTAAACAGCACGGTGGACTTTCCGTTTTCACGGGCGTTGGCGAGCGCACCCGCGAGGGTAACGACCTGTACAACGAAATGAAGGAGTCGGGCGTTATCAATAAGACGGCTCTGGTTTACGGACAGATGAATGAGCCGCCGGGAGCGAGAATGAGAGTCGGTCTTTCGGGACTTACTATGGCGGAATATTTCCGTGACCACGAGGGACAGGACGTACTTCTCTTTATCGACAACATTTTCCGTTTCACTCAGGCGGGTTCTGAGGTTTCGGCACTGCTCGGACGTATGCCGAGCGCCGTTGGTTATCAGCCTACGCTTGCCACCGAAATGGGCGCGCTTCAGGAGCGTATAACATCTACCTCGAAAGGTTCTATTACGTCGGTTCAGGCTGTTTATGTACCTGCCGACGACCTTACCGACCCTGCGCCTGCGACGACGTTCGCACATCTCGACGCAAAGACGGTTCTTTCGAGAAATATTGCTTCGATGGGTATTTATCCTGCGGTTGACCCGCTCGACAGCTCTTCGAGAATACTTACTCCCGAAATTGTCGGACAGGAGCATTACGAAGTTGCGCGAGCGGTTCAGTCAACGCTCCAGCGCTATAACGAGCTTCAGGATATTATTGCAATTCTCGGTATGGACGAGCTTGACGATGACGACAAGCTGACGGTTGCGCGTGCAAGAAAGATTCAGAGATTCCTTTCTCAGCCGTTTACCGTTGCGGAACAGTTCAACGGTATGCAGGGCAAATATGTTCCGTTAAAGGAAACTATCCGCGGCTTTAAGGAAATCATCGAGGGCAAGCATGATGACCTTCCCGAATCGGCGTTCTTATTTGTCGGAACTATCGACGAGGCTGTTGAAAAAGCAAAACAGCTGCAATCCTGAGAAAGGAGCCGATAAATGACTCCCTTTAAATTGCAGATTATTACTCCCGATGGGGTGTTTTTCGACGGCGAAACGGACAACCTTGTTGTTCGCACGACAGTTGGCGATAAGGGCATTCTCGCGCATCACGAGCCTTACGTCGCGGCACTTCCTATCGGGAAATTCAAAGTGCGGCTTGACGGAAAGTTCCGCTACGGCGCAATTGCGTCTGGCGTTGTCAAGGTCGGCAAGGACAAAACCGTAATTCTTGCGCAAAGCTGCGAATGGGCGGACGAAATCGACATTGAACGCGCGGAACGTGCCAAGGAAACCGCAGAGCATAAGCTTTCGTCACCCGGCTCGGATCAAGAGCTTATGGTTGCGGAATACAAGCTAAAGCGCGCACTCAACAGAATCGAGACCTCAAAGCTTAAATAACAGACACGGGCTTCCGATCTTCGGAGGCTCGTTTTATTTTGTGTGCCCCGCAGTGCGTGCGCGCCCACGTGAAACAGCTTTGCTGTTTCACGCGAAAACGGCGGCTTTGCCGCCGTTTTGCTTTTTTCGGCTTCGCCGAAAAAAGCGGCGCGCACGGGTGCTGCACTATTGTAACGGCTGCGGCGTTTCGCAAAGCTTGAAAAAATGCGGGGGAATTGAAAGCCGCGGTGTGTCGTCTGTACAGCTGTGCGAACGCCTTGCCGTCGGCGGCTTTTGTTATCCCCGCGATTTCCCGTGCCTCGCGAAACGCCGCCTGAACGCAGTTAGGCTAAACCCCCGCCGTGCTCTCCCGCACAGCTTCTCCTATTCGCACAAATGTGCGCGCCCGCGCGAAACAACTTTGCTGTTTCGCGCGAAAACGGCGGCTTTGCCGCCGTTTTGCTTTTTTCGGCGCAGCCGAAAAAAAGCGGCGCGCACGGGCGCTGCACTATTGTAACGGCTGCGGCGTTTCGCAAAGCTTGAAAAAATGCGGGGGAATTGAAAGCCGCGGTGTGTCGTCTGTACAGCTGTGCGAACGCCTTGCCGTCGGCGGC
>CAKSFR010000024.1 GCA_934454635.1 uncultured Ruminiclostridium sp. | reverse complement strand
ACATTTTCGCCCTGCTATTTCTTTTGCTTTTCTCATACTTATATTATACCATATTATGCGCTTTTTGTCCAGACCTTGGTAACGACGGCGGGCATCTTTTTTTATTTTTCCTCCGAAAGTTCCCGGCGCTTTATTCTTCTTACGCGGTTTATGTGCCGCTCGAAATCGCCTCCGTTGAGCAGTTCGGCAAGGACAAGCTGTTCAAAGGTCGGAACGGTGCAGGAATAAAATCCGAGCCTTTCGTAAAACGGCTTGACTAGCCGCTTCGGGAGAACCATATAGCCCACGCGCATCGACGGGGAAATTGTTTTTGAAAACGTGTTGAGGTAGATCACGTTGTCATAGCCCGAAAGCGCGAAAAGCGTTTCCATGGGCTGCGACGACACCGAAAATTCAGAGCCGTAGTCCGATTCAATGATGAAGCGTCCCGATTTATTCGACCAGCGTATGTATTCGTGGCGTTTTGACGCCGAAGCGGTTACGCCGCTGGGGAAGCTGCGGTACGGCGTGGTGTGCAGAACATTGGCTTTTGCCGCCGCGAGAGCTTCGCTGTCGATTCCGTCGTCCGAAAGCGGCAGCAGCTCATACGGCGCGCCCGTCGTGCGGTAGATCTGCTCGATTTTATCGTAGGACGGCGCTTCAATGCCGTATATCTTATCCCGACCGAGAAGATACACTATAAGTCCGTAAAGATATTCCGCGCCCGAGCCGACAATTATCTGCTCCTCGTCCGCATATATGCCGCGGTTTCGCGCAAGGTAGTTCTTTATCGCACCGCGCAGCTCCGCACGTCCGCCGTTCGGCGATTTTTCCAGAATTATGTCGTGGTAGTCATTAAGAACTCTGCGCATCGTTTTGCTGAGAATTGAAACGGAAAAGCCCGGATAAGCCGCAGCAGCGATGCGAGGGTGAAGCTGAGAGCCTTGACCCGCCGCAGAAGCCGCAAAGCCGTCCGTCTGTCGGAAAATCACGATATATCCGCTTCTCTCCCGCGCTTCCGCATAGCCCTCGTCGCACAAAAGCGCGTAAGCGTGCTCTATCGTTATCGTGCTTACGCCGACCTCGTTTGCCAGCACGCGCTTTGACGGAAGCTTAGTGTTATAAGGGAATATCCCCGCAATGATATCGTCGCGGATATACCTGTATATCTGGAGGTATACGGGGCGCGCCGCTTTGTCTACTGCATATTTCATCTGGTTATATTATTTACTCCGTTTCTGACTATTTTATACTGACCAAATTTATTATATCATGTAAGTGCAGAAATTGCAAGGAGGTCAACTGAAATGAATGAAAAAAAGAACAAAAGAAATTTGACGGTATGGATATGCACAACGGCTATGTTTATGGCGCTGAACGTGGCGCTAAGCTCTTTCGGCGTTCCCGTTCCCGGCGGACATCTTTACCTGAATGATATTGCGATCTGCACGGCGGCGATACTGCTCGACCCGCTCGCGGCGTTCATGGTAGGCGGCGTTGGCGCGTTTCTTGGTGACCTGTTTTTCTACCCGACGCCGATGTTCGTTTCGCTTGTAACACACGGCTTACAGGCGATAGTTATCTCGCTTTTTTCGCACCATGTCATGAAAAAACACCCCGTTCTTTCGTCGGGGATAGGCGTAACGGTCGGCGCGGTGATAATGATTGTGGGATATTCGCTCGGCAGAGCGTTTATTTACAGCACTCCCGAATACGCCATGCTCAAGCTGCCGTATCAGATATTGCAGGCGGCGGTCGGCGCTGTATTCGGAATGCTGCTTTGCTGGAAGTGCGGGATACATAAGCTGTACAACAACAGGCTTCTGAGAAATACGCAGAGTATATCATAACAGAAAAGAAAAGCGCGGGCGTTATGCCCGCGTCAGCCTGCCGATATTCTCGCATCGCAAAAATGCAAAGCCCCTCGACGTACTTTTGTATGCCTGTCGGGGCTTTTCGCGTTTCTCAAAGGCTGTTCTCGCACCTCGGCGGCGTTTCAAGCCGCGTGTGCGGTGCCGCCCAGCGCACTGCGTTTGTGATTATTTTCTGTATTTCGGGCATATGGTACACGGGATATTCCTCGTGACCGGGCTGAAAGTAGAATATTTTTCCCATTCCGCGCGTGAACGTGCAGCCGCTTCTGAATACCTCGCCGCCCTTGAACCAGCCCGTAAAAATCACGTCGTCGGGCCTCGGTATATCGAAAAATTCGCCGTACATTTCTTCGGACGGAATTTCGATACACGGCGGAACGCCCTGCGCAATGGGGTGATACGGCGCGGTACACCAGAGCTTTTCGCTGTCGTCGTTGCGCCATTTAAGCGTCATGCTCGTGCCGAGGAGCGCTTTCATAGGCTTGCTGAAATGCGCGGAGTGAAGTCCGATAAAGCCCATTCCCATAAGCACGTTTTCGCGGATAAGACGGACGTTTTCGTTGGTTATTTCGTCCTGCCGCGCGTGGCTCCACCATATCAGCACATCGGTGCTTCTGAGCAGCTCCGCGCTTATGCCCTGATTTTCCATATCGAGGGTCGCGCATTTTACCTCGATATCCTCCTGCGCGCCGAGAAAATCGGCAATGCAGCCGTGAATGCCTTTCGGATAGATTTTCGCTATCCCCTCGTATTCGCGTTCGTGAACAAATTCATTCCAGACGGTAACTTTTATCATTTTACACCTCGCTGAATTTCCGCAGGAAGTCTGCGGAGCTTTTCATGTATTCAAGCTGATTTTCCGAGCCGAAATGCTCTATAACGTAAATCCCGCCGTATCCGCCGCGCTCAAGCTCCGAAATAATTTCCGACATTTTTATGTCGCCGCAGCCGACTGCCGCGGGATACATTATCCTGCCGTCTGCGGCTGCTTTCGGCTCGCCGCCGTTTTTTGAGAAAGTGCGGTCCTTGCAGTGAACGTGAGCGATTCGGCCTTTGAGCAAGCCGAACGCGGTCAGCTCGTCCTCGCCGCTGAACATAAAATTGCCCGTATCGAATGTTATTTTCAGCTCGGGTATGCGCTCCGCGAACCATAGCATCTGCCGCGCGGTCGCGATAGGGCTTCTGCTGTCGTCGAAGTCCTCTATTGTCGGTATAATGCCCCTTGAACGGGCATATGCACATATCTCGCGCATTCCCGCAAGCATATTTTCACGTTCTTTTTCGCGGGCGGAGCTATCCTCGGAGGAATAGAATCCCGGGATAATCATGATTTTTTCGCAGCCGACCTCCGCCGCACGGTCGATATGTCCGAAGCCGACCGAGCCGTCGGGGTTGTTCCCGAAATCGTAAAAAGCGTAAACGGAGGAAATTTCCATTCCCTCGTTTTTCAGCATTTCTGCGGCTGAAATCGCGGAAAAATCCATTTCTGCCCACTTTATCCCTAGCGAACGGGCATAGCGTATAACGTCGCGTATTTCACGGCCGCTCTGCTCGGCGGCTTCGGCAATGTGATGATAAAAAACCGATATTTTCATATTATTTCTTCCTTTTTAGGGCTATCGCCGAGGTTATTACCGCCGCCGCGCCGCCTGCCCCGATTATCAGCCATACGACGATATTTTCTTTAGATATGGCTGTCTGAGCGGGTGAAGCCGCCGCGTTTTCGGGAGTATCCGATTCGGGAACTTCATTTTCGGGCGGCTCGGTCGTTTCCGCAGAGATTTCGGGCGTAACCTCGCCGGAAAGCGGAGGCATTTCCGCAAGCTCGGCGGCGGGGTACTCCGCTTCGGTAAATTCAAGCGTTTCATTGTTCACGCAGACGGTGCGGAGCGCGTCGGAAACTATCGACATCTCGGTAAAGCCGCAGCCCTCGGGCGCGACGATTATTGCGGCAATATCAAGCGTTTCGGGATCTATGCGGTAGATCTTTTCACTTTTGCAGGCGTAGAGAAAATCGCCGTATGCGAACAGGTATTTTGCCGACGAAAGATAGGGCGGCAGGTCGAGCGAAACGAAATCCGACGGGGTATCGCCGTACCTCGCGCTGATGATTTTTCCGCTCGTATCGTCCGCGAAGTACCATTTTCCGTTTATGTAGCAGAAATGCGAGGTGTTGAGGACATCATAGGTCGAGAAGAATTTGTCCTTAAACGTGCCCGAAACGTCCGCAGAGGGCGTATTTTCGGCGGTTTTGAACGTGAAGTAATTTTCCCAGCCGTAGTGTCCCAGCGCTGTTATTTCGCTGTCGCTTTTGAGAAAATAGTCGTGCCGCGCCGCACCCTCGTCCCAGCAGTCGTTGTTGTGATCCCAGTTTTTGGTCAGGTAAAGACCTGTAGCTTCGTCGGCGAACATATAGTTCGGGTCGTCCCAAGTCGGGTCGGCGTGATACCATGCTCCGTCAATGCGAAGCATTGTCCAGCAGTGGTTTATCTCCCCGCTGTCGACCGTTATCGCGGGAATGCCGACGTCGTTCAGCAGTGCAGCGTAAAGCGCGGCATACGCCGTGCAGACCGCAGACCTGTCGAGCAGGGCGCTCGCAACGGTATATTTTTCGGGAGGATACTGCGCAAATCCGTCCTCATATTGGGTTATAACGCTGTCGTCGGGGTAATTTATAAGCGCGATAACATAATCGTAGAGCGCGAGCGCCTTTTCAACGTCGTTCATGCCGTCCTTGACCGAGGAAAGCGCCGCTGCGTACTCGTTTTCGATACGCTGCCTGTCTGCGGAGAGAAGCGCGGCATCGCACGTTCCGTCGTCGTTGCGGTAGCGTTCGTCATAGCTGATATAGACCGTGGTTATTCGGTTATCGCCGACGCCGTATTCATTGCAGTTTTCAGTCGGAATAAAGTCAGGCCCGGCAGAAACGGGGCTTTCGCTGTAATATTCCCCGAAATTGAATTTGTACATACCGACGGTTTTTTGAAGCATATCAAGAAAGGCTGAATACTCGGGGCTGAGGCTGTCCGAACGCATTTCCACGACTACGCCGTAATCGGAAATATCGACTGCGGCTTCGCCTTTGTCTATTGCGGCGCAGATTCGGTCGGAAATTTCCGCAAGCGTATTGCCCGACAGCGCATTTTCCGCCGCAGCATTGATAACGCGGAGGTTCAGAAAAATCGCGAGAGCTGTTAAAAAAGAAGCCGTTTTTTTCATTTATTCTCCTGTCAGAACTGCCGGTATACTCCGAGGGGGCGGACTATACCGGCTTTTTGTATTTATCTGCAAATATCACCGTAGCACTCGGGCCGTCTGTCGCGGAAAAGCCCCCAGTTGAGCCGTTCGGCGTTAATTTCGTCAAGGTCAAATCCCGCCGAAATAACGGCTTCTTCGTCGCGCCCCGCGTCGGCAATAACGTCGCCTGTCGCGTCGGTGATGAACGACGAGCCGTAGAATCTCAGAGCTGAGCGCTGACCGCCGTTTTCGGCGCACGGCTCAACGCTTTCCGTTCCGATACGGTTCGCGGCTATAACGGGGATAACGTTGGCTGCCGAATGTCCCTGCATGGTGCGCCGCCAGTGCCCCGCGCTGTCGCAGTCGAGAATAGGTTCGCTCCCTATCGCGGTAGGATAAAGCAGCATTTCCGCGCCGTTTATCGCAAGACAGCGCGCCGTTTCGGGAAACCACTGATCCCAGCAGATACCTATCCCGATTTTTCCGAAAGCGGTGTCCCACACCTTAAAGCCCGTATTTCCGGGCGAGAAGTAAAATTTTTCCTGATAATAATGGTCGTCGGGAATATGCGTTTTGCGGTAAACTCCGAGAAGCGAGCCGTCCGCGTCGATAACGGCTATCGAATTGTACAGGCAGTTTCCCGCGCGTTCGTAAAAGCTTACGGGGATAACCGCGCCGAGCTTTTTCGCGGTTTCGCGAAAGCGCTTTACCGCCGCATTTTCCTCGGTTTTTTCGGCGTAATCGTAGTATTCGTAGCGGCGCTCCTGACAAAAATACGGCCGCTCGAAAAGCTCGGGGAGAAGTATCACGTTCGCGCCCGAAGCCGCCGCCTTTTCAGCCATTTCCACGGCTTTTTCTATATTTTCCGCGCGTTCTGCGGAGCATTTCATCTGCACCGCCGCAACAGTAACTTTTCTCATTTTATTTTGCTCCTTTCGGTATCTGCTGGGTTATGCAGTGTATGTTCCCGCCGCCGATTATTATATCGCGCGCGAATATCGGGACTACCTTTCTTTCGGGGAACAGCCGCTGCATAAGCGCGACCGCCTTTTCGTCGTTTTCGTCGCCGAAAACTGGCAGGATAACCGCGCCGTTCGAGATATAGAAGTTCGCATAGCTTGCCGCGAGCCGTTCGCCGACTTCGCGCATATCCTCTCCGTCCTCAAATTCAAGACCCAAAAGGTCTTTTTCGGTCACGCAGACTGACTTTTTCGGGATAAGCAGCTTGTGAACGGTAAATTTTCTCCCGCGCGCGTCGGTTTCGCTTTCGAGAAGGTCAAGGCTCGCTTTGCTCAGTTCGTACTGCGGGTCGTTTTCGTCGTCCGTCCACGCGAGAACGACCTCTGCGGGGCGCACGAACGCGCAGACGTTATCGACGTGTTCGTTTGTTTCATCGTTGTAGATCCCGCGCGGAAGCCAAATCACCTTTTCCGCGCCGAGATATTCGCGCAGCTTTTCTTCGATCTGCTTTTTTGTCAGATTCGGGTTGCGCCCCTTGCTGAGCAGGCAGGCTTCGGTCGTTATTACCGTCCCCTGTCCGTCGGAATGCACCGAACCGCCCTCAAGCACGAAAGGCTTTGCGTTATAGCATTCGTACCCGACCTCGCGGCAGAATTTACGCGCCGCGGCATTGTCCTTGTCCCAGCTCTTGTACAGCCCGTCGAAATCTCCGCCCCAAGCGTTAAATTCCCACTCAACGCCGCGGATTTCCCCAAAACGGTTTTTCACAAAGGTCGGACACATATCCCGCGCCCATGCGTCGTCGGTGTCGATATTTATAAGGCGTATCTTTTCGGGGAGAAGCTGCCGCGCGCTCTCGGCGGTGCGGTCGTTTACGAGCATATATACGCTTTCGCTTTCGGAGATCGCAGCGGCAATTTCGGCGAAAGCCTTTCGTGCGGCAGCCGCGCCGTATGCCCACGAGCCGGGGCGTTCGGGCCATATCATGATGCAGCCGTCGTGTTCTCCAAATTCTCCCGGCATGAAAAAGCCGTTTTTTGCGGGTGTTGTAAGTTCCATTTTACAGCCTCGATTTAAAGTCGTTGTAGCCGAAGCTTTTTATCACTTCGCAGCTTCCGTCCTCGTCCATAACTGCTATCGACGGGAGCGGAATGCCGTTAAAGGTGTTGTTTTTCACCATTGAATAGATAGCCATATCCTCGAAGCAGAGCCTGTCGCCCACCTTTACGGGTTCGTCGAACGAATAATCGCCGATAATGTCGCCCGCTAGGCAGGTGTATGAGGAAAGGCGGTAGGTATACGGCTTTTCGCCCGCTTCTCCCGAACCGCGAAGCGGCGGGCGGTACGGCATTTCAAGCACGTCTGGCATATGGCACGCAGCCGAAGCGTCGAGAATAAGCGTTTTTACGCCGCCGTTTTCGACAATGTCCAGAACCTCGGCGGTGAGATAACCCGCGTTGAGCGCGACAGCCTCGCCCGGCTCAAGATAAACGGTAAGCCCGTATTTTTCGGACATTTTTCTTATGCACTTTTCAAGCAGCGGAATGTCGTAATCCGCGCGGGTTATGTGATGTCCGCCGCCCATGTTGAGCCACTTCATGCGCCCGAGATATTTCCCGAATTTTTCTTCGACAGCTTCAAGCGTTATCGCAAGCGCGTCGGAATTTTGCTCGCAGAGCGTGTGGAAATGAAGTCCCTCAACTTCGTCGAGCAAGTCCTCGCGAAAATTCTCAAGCGTTACGCCAAGTCTGCTTCCCGCCGCGCACGGGTCGTATATCGCGTGGTCGCCCTGCGTTGAGCATTCGGGGTTAATGCGTATGCCGACGCTCATATTTTTGCAGCGCGAACGGTATTTTTCAAGCTGCACAAAGGAATTGAACGAGATATGCCCGCATATCGACGCTATCTCGTCAAAATCCGCGTCTTTAAATGCGGGGGCGAAGATATGCGTTTCGCCGCCCATTTCTTCGTGGCCGAGCTTCGCTTCAAAAAGTCCGCTCGCCGTCGTTCCGCAGAGATATTTCCCTATAAGCGGATAAAGCGAATACGCCGAAAAAGCCTTTTGCGCAAGAAGGATACGGCAGCCCGTATCCTCCTGTACTTTTTTAAGAATTTCAAGGTTTTTTATAAGCCTGCCCTTGTCGATGACATAGCAGGGGGTAGGTAGCTCTTCAAATCTCATCTCAGTCTACCATAACGGGGTTTTCTTCGACTACCCACGGAAGTCCCCACTTGTTGAGCGCGTCCATAAACGGGTCGGGGTCAAATTCTTCGAGGTTGAATACGCCCGGCTTGCGCCATGTTCCGTCCGCAACGAGCATTGCGCCTATCATTGCGGGAACGCCCGTTGTGTAGGATATCGCCTGACTTCCGACTTCCTTGTAGCATTCCTGATGGTCGCAGACGTTGTAGATATAAACCGTCTTTTCCTTTCCGTCCTTAACGCCCTTGAAAATGCAGCCGATATTCGTCTTTCCGACAGTTCTCGGACCGAGCGAAGCGGGATCGGGCAGAAGCGCCTTTAAAAACTGTATCGGAACTATCTGGGTACCGTTAAAATCGATAGGCGTCGTTGAAAGCATACCGACGTTTTCGAGGCACTTCATGTGTGTGAGATAGCTCTGACCGAATGTCATAAAGAAGCGGATTCGCTTTATTCCGGGGATATTTTTCGCGAGTGATTCGATTTCCTCATGGTGGAGCAGGTACATATCCTTTTTGCCGACCTGCGCAAAGTCATATTCGCGCTTTATCGACATCGCTTCGACTTCCACCCACTTTCCGTTCTCCCAGTACGAGCCGGGCGCGGAAACCTCGCGGAGGTTTATCTCGGGGTTGAAGTTTGTTGCAAACGGATAGCCGTGGTCGCCGCCGTTGCAGTCCAGAATGTCTATCGTGTGTATCTCGTCGAAATAATGCTTTAGAGCGTAAGCGCTGAAAACGCTGGTAACGCCGGGGTCGAAGCCCGAGCCGAGAAGCGCGGTAAGTCCCGCGTTCTTATAGCGTTCCTGATATGCCCACTGCCACGAATAATCGAAATACGCCGTAAAACCAAGCTCCTTGCAGCGCTTTTCGTAGATAGCGCGCCATTCGGGATCGTCGGTGTTTTCGGCTTCATAGTTCGCGGTGTCGATATAGTGAACTCCCGCGGCAAGGCACGCGTCCATTATCGAAAGATCCTGATAGGGAAGCGCAACGTTAAGCACCGCGTCGGGCTTATACTCCTTGATAAGCTTTGTCAGCGCGGGAACGTTGTCCGCGTCGATCTGAGCAGTGGTGATATTAGTGGAGGTCGTGGGTCTGAGCTTTTCTGCGAGAGCGTCGCACTTGGAAACCGTGCGGCTCGCGATGCAAATGTCGGTGAAAACCTTACTGTTCTGGCAGCATTTGCTGATTGCGACCGAGGCTACGCCGCCGCAGCCGATAATTAAAAGTTTAGCCATGATATTTTAGTCCTTTCTGTCGGTAATTTATTTCATATTTCAGCGGAAAACAGCCTGGGGAATCGCTGAATAAATCGCGGCACGCATCTTACTTGCATATTTTCCGCATGATTGCACGAAAACTCCTTGAAATACATCAAGTATTCCTGCGTCATTTTCATACAATCCTACGAAAAATCTGTCTGCGCAATCTGCATACCCGATTTAATCAGCACTTCCCTTTATTTCATTTTTCTCCGCTTCGATCAGCAGATCCTCAACATATTTCGGGAGCATGAACGCGCCGAGGTGGAGATTTGTCGTATAATACCACGTTTTAATGCCGCGCGCGTTCCATTTTTCGGGGTTGAAGTCGTTTATCGGGTGATATTTTTTCGAGGCGAAGCCGAACATCCAGTATCCCGACGGACAGGTCGGGATATGCGCCTGATAAACGCGGCTTACGGGGAATGTGCTGTACGCTTTGCGGTGCATTGCGCGGAAAGCGGTTTCGTCCTCGTCGAAGAACGGGCTTCCGTGCTGATATACCATTATACCGTCGTCCTTGAGCGCGCGGTAGCAGCTGCCGTAAAACTCCTTTGTGAAAAGTCCCTCCGTGTGACCGAAAGGGTCGGTCGAATCGTTTATGATGAGGTCGTATTCGCCGCTTTTTCCGCGGAGAAAACGCAGTCCGTCGCGCTCGATTATATTAACTCTCGGGTCGTCGAACGCCTTTGTTATATCGGGGAAATATTCGCGGCAGACTTTGATAAACACCTCGTCAGGCTCTACCACGTCGATATTTTCGACCTCGGGATAGGCGATAAGCTCGCGGGCGACGCCTCCGTCGCCTCCGCCGATAATAAGTACGTTTTTAACGCACGGGTGAACCGACATAGGGACGTGAACGACCATCTCGTTATAGATAAATTCGTCGGCAGCCGAAAAGAGAATGTCCCCGTCTTGCGTGAGCAGGCGGCCGTACTGCGGCGATTCAAAAACCGCGATTTTCTGGTATTCGCTTTCCGCGCTGTAAAGCTGACGGCTTACGGGAATGCTCATTTTCGAGTTGTCGGTATAAAGCCACATATCCATAAGCTTACTCCTTTATTACCTGCAAATAATCGGCGTTCTGGTCGGACGTGCCCTGAAGCGAGCAGCCCTTTTCCTTTGCGAACCGAATGTGATGGATAATATCCTCGGTAACGCGTTCGCCGGGCGCGAGTATCGGTATTCCCGGCGGATAGCACATAATGCTCTCTCCCGCAATTCTTCCCGCAGTTTTTTCAAGCGGCAATGACTCTTTCTGCGCGTAGAAGGACTGCTGCGGGGAATATACGACCTCGGGCTGAACGTAATCGCCGAGATAAAGCCCGTTCGGATCCTTGCTGTAAAGACGTTTTATATCCTCAAGCGCGCCGACAAGCCGTTCAATGTCCTGTATCCTGTCGCCTATTGAGATATATGCGAGGATATTGCCTATATCGCCGAACTCTATCTGAATGTCGTATTCGTCGCGGAGCAGGTCGTAGACCTCAATTCCCGTGAGTCCTATCCCCTGAGTGTAGACAAGCAGCTTAGTAACGTCGAAGTCCGAAACGGTAACGCCGTCGATAAGCTCCGAGCCGTAGGCGTAATATCCGCCGATACAGTTTATCTCGTCGCGGGCGTACGCCGCCAGCTTTACTACCTTTGCAAACGATTCCTTTCCGCGCAGCGCGAGGTTTCGGCGGGAAATATCAAGGCTGGACAGGAGCAGATAAGAGGCGCTCGTCGTCTGGGTCAGGTTGATTATATTGCGGACGTAGCCGGGATCCATATTTTCGCCGAGCAGCAGCAGCGAGCTTTGCGTAAGGCTTCCGCCCGATTTGTGCATTGATACCGCAGCCATATCCGCGCCCGCTTCCATAGCCGAGCAGGGGAGATTTTCGCCGAAATAAAGGTGCGTCCCGTGTGCTTCATCGACCAGCATAAGCATATTATGGTCGTGTGCGAGCTTTGTAATCGCCTTTAGGTCAGAGCAGATACCGTAGTAAGTGGGGTTGTTCACAAGAATAGCGACAGCGTCGGAGTTTTCGAGCACGGCTCTTTCGACCTCCGCAGTTTCCATTGCAAGGGCGATGCCTATGTCGGGGTGAACCGCAGGCTTGACGTAAACGGGGATACCGCCGCATAAGATAAGGGCGTTGATAACGCTTTTGTGGACATTTCTGGGGAGGATTATCTTCTCCCCCGCCTTACACGCCGCAAGCACCATTGTCTGAACCGAGCTTGTCGTGCCCGAAACCATGAAAAAAGCGTGACTTGCGCCGAACGCCTCGGCGGTAAGCTCTTCCGCTTCTTTTATTACAGAAACGGGGTTGCAGAGGTTGTCCAGCGGTTTCATTGAGTTTACGTCAAGACCGACGCACTTCTCGCCGAGGAGCTGCGCCAGCTCGGGGTTGCCTCTGCCGCGCTTGTGCCCCGGAACGTCGAAGGGTACGACTCTTCTGCGGCGGAACGCTTCAAGCGCCTCGTAAAGCGGCGCGGATTTCTGTCGTTCAATGTCCATTATATTCCTCCAAAACTCGGAAAAAATAAAAGTCACGGAAATTCATCCGTGACTGTTCGATCTTTTGAATAAGCTGCGCCTGAGATTGCCTGCGCCATGCGGAGCGAAGCATTCCCGATTGCTCTTTATTGACCGTTTCACAAGATGATTTGATTATAAAGTAATCAACTTATAAAATTTGAGCTTTTAACTCAATCAATAATGCGGATTCTACCGCACGGCAACCGACCCGCCTGTCCGTAAGGGCTTAATCTCCGCAAATATACCTGCGGAGATCGGTCTGTATCAAATGCAATCGCAGCTGCAATCAATACATATATATTATATCACCTTTCCCGAAATATGTCAACACCTGCGGAAAGAAATTCGGAATATTGGCAAAAAGCGCGGCTCTGACCCGAAAAAAGCGTAAAATCGGGCAATTTCGGGCAGCGCTTAAATTTCGCTTTTCCTTGCAAAAAGCGCGGCAATGTGCTATAATATAAATATAAAAAGGCTTAACGGAGGTCGTTATGGTTAACTCTAAAGAATGGGACTGGAGCATTGCTCCGCGCGAGGCGTGGCTTATCCCGTCCGAAGAAAGCTACTATTACGCAGAAAAGTGGAAAAGCGAGAACAGACGGCGCCTGCTCGATCTGGGCTGCGGTCTTGGCCGTCACTCGGTATTTTTTCACGAAAAGGGGTTTGAGGTTTCCGCCTGCGACCTTTCGGAATACGGTGTTGAACACCTGCGAAAATGGCAGTCCGAAAAGGGGATCTCCTTTCCGACAGCCGTGTGCGATATGAAGAAACTGCCTTTTGACGACAACTCATTCGACTGCATTTACGCGTACCACGTTCTCTCGCATACGGACACGGCGGGGTTCAGGCAGGTGCTTTCGGAGGTGCGCCGCGTTCTTCGCCCCGGAGGAGAGATTTTTTTCGACCTTTGCTCAAAAAGCTCTTGGAGCTTTACCGAATCGGACTATCCGCGCATCGATGAAAATACGCTTCGCTTTATCGGTGGGCTTGAGGACGGGATACCGCATTTTTTCGTTGAACGCAGCGATATCGACGAGCTTATGACAGGGTTCGGACTGAACAAAATAAGACACGTTTTCGACCTCGACACGCCGCTCTCGCACGGCGGCGGGATGCACTATTTCATTGAAGCGGACACTATCTGAACAGAAAGGTTTTTAACATGGCAGAAAAGCGTTACAGTACAGTAAAAAGCCCCGCGAGCATATCGGCGCAGATCGAAAAGCTTAAAAGCCGCGGCTGTATAATCGAGGACGAAAAAGAAGCGGCGTTTGTCCTTTCAACGGTGAACTACTACCGACTGGTGCATTATTTTGAAGTATTTCTTATAAATAAACATCAATACCGCGAGGGAACTTCTTTCGACATGGTGATGAGCATATACGATTTTGACAGGCTTCTGCGTTCGCTCCTGCTCACGGCGCTCGAGGAAGTAGAAATAGCCCTCCGCGCGCAGATCTCCAACTACCACGCGATGAAATACGGCGCGCTGGGGTATCTGAACGAGGCGAGCTTTGACGTTCACCACAATCACAGGCAATTCCTGAAAAAAATAGAGCGTATGATAGAAAGCAACAACGGCGAAGCGATCGTTACGCACCACATAAACAAATACGGCGGAGCCTTTCCTCTCTGGGTAATCATGGAGCTGTTCAGCTTCGGCACGCTCAATACGTTTTTCTCCGACCTTTCTCAGGAGGATAAGCGCGAAATATCTCAGGCTGCGTTTCATCTGCCGTGGCGATACGCAGAAAACTGGCTGCAATGCCTTTCCGCGCTGCGCAATCACTGTGCGCATTACAATCGACTTTACGCCAACAATATGGATGAAACGCCCAAGCAGCCGCCCGAACCCGAGCATCGTTTTTCAAATACTCTTTTTGACTATATGCTGGTGCTTAAACGTCTTTACCCGCGTCCGCAGACGTGGAACCTTATGTTCATCACGCGCCTTGAGCTGCTGATAATGGAGTTTCACGATGTTATTGAGCTTCATTACCTCGGCTTCCCCGACAACTGGAAAGAGCTGCTGCTCAACGAGGTCTGCTGAAGCGGCAGGGTTATGGATAAGGGCGCGCGCCTGCAATTCGGAGAATTGCAGGCGTCAGCGGCGAAGCCGTTGACGGGCAAGCGGGCAGCGCCGCGCAAAGCCGCATGGCGGCTTTGCGTGCGGCGCTTGCCGCGCGCGCACGAGTGCGAGGGGGCAGAAAGTGCGCCGAGGGTGTGAGGGGAGAAGTATCCCCCGAACCGCGGCGTTTTGCTGTCTGCGAAAGGAAATCGGCAAGTTGAAAGCCGCCACGTCCGCTTTTGAACGGCAGGAACAGATGCTCAAAAGCGGACGTTTTTGCTGCCCTGTTTCGGCGTTCGTCGAAAACTCCCGCATATACAAGCGCCCGCCTCCTGAAGGAGCTCGCCGCAGCTTTGCTCCGCAAAGCTGTTCGGCTCGCCCCTTCGTCGGCGGGCGCGGCGGCTTTCGCGGTCTTTTCAGTACCCAAATTCCCGCTGTAACGCCGCCGCTGGCGGCTCGCTGCCTCACCCGATGCGAACCTCATCGCCGTAGTAGTGCCGAAGTATCTCGTCGGCGCTTTTGCCGCTTTTGGCAAGCTCGTTTGCGCCGTACTGACTCAGCCCCGCTCCGTGCCCGTAGCCCTTTGTGACGAATGTGAACACTCCGTCTTGATAGGAAACCGTGAAAGCAGTCGAGCGAAGCCCGAAGATCCGCCATATATCCCCGCCCGAAAACAGATTTTCGCCGATTTTAAGCGAAATAACGTAGCCGTCCTCGTTCGCGTTGACCTCGCTAAACCATTTTCCGTAATCGGCGGGAGTTACAATGTCGCTTTTGTAGGCAACGAGCGCACAACGCGCCTGTTCCGCCGTCATTTCATTGCTGCATTCAAAATTCGTGTAATTTTTGTCGGAGAAACTGTCCGCAGGCTTTAGGTAAGGCAGCTCCCGTCCCCACACGCCGTAAGCCGAACAGGTTCGTCCCGCGCTTACCGAATGATACACCGCGTAAATCGGCGCGTTTTCGTAGGTTATCGGGTGCGCTTCGCCGTACTGCGCCGCTTTTTCAAGGCGGGGGAGATATTTCTCGTAATCCGCGCCGTATTCGCTGCGGCACTTTTCGGGTGTAAAATAAGGCTGACAGTTTCGGCTGTCGTCCGAAAGCAAAGCTCCCTGCGGAGCGTTTTCGGGGCGGGCGGAAAAATCCGCTGTGAGCCGAAGCGCGTATGTATATGCGGCGGCAGCCTGCGCGTTCAGCGCCTCCTGCTCATAGTCGAGAGGTATCTGTGCGGCAAGGCAGCCGACGAGATATTCCCGCGCAGTCATGGTCCGCACCTCGCCCGTCTGCGAGATAAGGACCGTAAAATTCTCGGGAAGCCCGCCCGTCGGCTGCGCAAAGGCTGTCCCACCACCGCAGAGAGGCAGCAGAACGCACACGGCAATGTAAAAAAAAGCGATAAAAAGCCTGTCCTTCATTTTTGTTCTTCCTTTCAGCTTTGTTTTTATCATTTATATTGACTTAACCGTGAAAATATACTATAATAAATTTATAAGCTTTTTTTGAAAGGACTTGCTGATAATATGAAAAAAGGACTTCCTATTCTGATAACTGCGGTTTTCGGGGCTATCGTCTGCTCTGTTATCCGTTTTTTTCAGTATGTTACGATTTTGGATTTTGAAACGGGATTTTTCACGCGTGAAAGCGGCTTTGCGGGAACGATAATATACATTGCTCTTGCGCTGTTCGGTGCGGCAGTCGTTTTCCTCGCTATTTTCGGCTTTAAGCGCGGCTGGACGGCGACGACCGCCGCATCCGACGGGCTTGGCTCAAGGGCGACCCTCATTCAGGGGATATGCTGGCTTGCGGCAGCGGTGATACAGTGCATAGGCTTTATCGGCAGCAGCGGGATTACTCTGATAGGAGGAATTATTTCCGCGGTTTCACTTGCGGCAATCGGCTTTCTCCTGCTTAAAAACAGCGTTCCGCCGAAAGCTGCGGGACTTCTCAATCTCATTCCCGCCCTCTGTCTTTTTCTTCACCTTACGGGATTTTTCAGCTCGGATATCATCATAAAAAGCCATTCCGAAAGCCTTATACTGCTTCTCGGATATGTTTGCGGAGTGCTTTTTCTTGCGTCTATGGCTCGTTTTTTTACGGGACTTGAAACAAAATACGCAAGGCTCCGCGAAATAATCACCGCCTGTTTTACTCTTGTCCTTACCCTCACGCACGTTATCGCCCGAACGCTCGGATTGATCTGCGGCGGAGAAAATCTCGCGGGAATGGGCGGAATAGACGCGGCGGCAGCTTCTCTTGCGGCTTTGTCGCTGGGCTGGCTGGTTACCGTGTGCTGCTTTGCGCAGCGCAAAAGCGCAAATTTCATCTCCGACAAAACAGACGATACGGAGGAAAAGCTTGAAGAAAAATAAAAAAGTTTTATCGGCAGTCCTTGCGGCGGCGATCATCGCCGCGGGGGGCTGTTCTGCTTCGGTAGAGGGACTTTTAAGCCCTCCGAAGCTTGACGAAGAGCAGTCCGCGATATACGAAGCTCTCAAAAAAAGCATGGGCGGCGACATTCACCTGAAATATCCGAAAAGCGGGCAGTACCGAAGCGCCTTTGTTATTCGCAATATCGACGACGAGGAAACCGAAGAGGCTATCGTGTTCTATGAAGCGTCCAACGTTTCCGACGGCGGTTCTTCCCTGCGGCTGAACTTTCTCGATATGGAGGACGGGGAATGGGTGTCGGTCTATGACTTTGCCGCGCTCGGAAGCGAGGTCGAACGCGTTCAGTTCGACGACCTCGGGAACGGCGAAACAAGCATAATAATAACCTACACCATACAAAACTCCTCGGACAGCGCCACAAGCGTTCTGCGCTATAAGGACGGCGTTCCGACAGAGGTCTACAAGAGCCGTCATATGTATATGCGGCTTCTCGACCTGAACGACGACGGAACGGACGAAATGTTTCTTATAAACGGCGACAGGACAAGCGGCACGGCGGCCGCGTATCTACTCGGCTGGATCGAGCAGAACAACTTTGCCGTTATTTCGTCCGCACCCCTGAGCGGCAGCTTTTCAAGCTGTAAAAACGTGCTTCTGGGGCAGTGCGATACGGACGGATACCGCGCGATATTCATCGACTACGCTCTTTCGGACGGAACCTTCGGCACGGACGCGCTCGTCTGCTATGACCGCAGGATTTCGGCGGTCGAGGGTCTTTCCGAGATCATAACCCGCCGCACGAACAGCTATACCCCGAATATCTATTCTCAGGATATCGATGGCGACGGAATAACCGAGATCCCCGCGACAGCCGTTTTCCCGGGCTATGAATACCTTACGCGAACCGAGCAGATGAACATGACCGCGTGGTACCGCCTTGAGGGACAGGGCTATTCCGTAAGGCTCGACTGCCTTTCCTATATAAGCATACGCGGCGATTACGCTTTGTTTATCCCGACGCGCTGGGAGGGGCGGATAACCGCCTCAGTTTCGATTTCCGACGGAACGGTTACGTTCAGCGAATACGACAGCCGCAGGCGTGAAGCGGGAGCGACTCTTCTGACGATATGCTCCGTTCCTACGGGTCAGGCTGCGCCCGATGGCTATGCTTCCTACGGCAGCAGCGAAACGAGCGGGTACAGCTTTTACATTAAAAATAACAAGGCCGAATCCTTTGCGCTTACCGACGCGGAGCTTTCGGATTGCTTCAGAGTAATTTCATAGGGGGTGCGCGAATGAAGCCCAGAAGAATACTGGTCTGCGAGGACGAGGACGCAATACGCGACTTTGTTGTGATACATCTAAAGCGTTCGGGCTATGAGGTGTATGACGTAAACTGTGGAGAAAGAGCGATAGAGGCTTGGAACCGAGGGCTGCGGTTCGACGTCGCTTTACTTGATATAATGATGCCGGGGATCGACGGCTGTCAGGTGTGCCGTTTTCTGCGCGAACGCAGCAGCACGATCGGAATAATAATGCTTTCGGCAAAAACGCAGGAAATGGACAAGGTGAACTGCCTTATGATGGGCGCTGACGACTATGTTACAAAGCCGTTTTCTCCGTCTGAGCTTGTCGCGCGCGTTGACGCGATATACCGCCGCGTAAGCATGACGATCCCCGAAGCGGAAACAAGCGCCGAGGCGGACAGCGGCCCCTTTCATATCGACCGAAAAAGCCACGTTGTATATAAAAACGGCGCAAATCTCGAACTGACGCAGATGGAATTTAACGTTCTGGATTATTTTATCCGTCACAAGGGCGACGCTATTGACCGTGAAACGCTTCTGCGGAAAATTTGGGGCGAAAGCTATTACGGAGATGAAAAGATCGTTGACGTGAATATTCGCCGCCTGCGCATGAAGATAGAGGACGACCCCTCAAATCCTCAGTATATCCGCACGGTATGGGGTTTCGGCTATATCTGGGGCAGTGAAAATAAAAAAGCGGACGAAAATTCGCCCGCCGAGAAATAGCTTCTGAGTTTACTCCGTCATTGCGGCAATATTTCGCCGCATTATCGAAATATAGGTTTCGCCCGCTTCAAGGTCCTCGTCCGAAAGGCTGTGGCAGGAATGCATAAGGCGAACCTCGCCGCCGACAGCCTCGGCTATTGTTTTTGCGACCTTTTCGGTTGAAAATTCAATGTGATATATAACCGACGAGCCTGTTTCCTTTGCCTTTTCAATGAGGAAAGTCAGCCGTGCGGCGCTCGGCTCGCTTTCGGAAGAACAGCCCGAAAATGCCGCGTAATATTCAATGCCGTAATCACGCGCCATGTATCTGAACGGGAAGCGGTCGCCGAAAATCAGCGGTTTTTCCAGCTTTTTCGCCGCGTCGGAAAGCTCGCCGTCAAGCTGTTCAAGCTCGCCGAGGTAGGCTTCAAGCCCCGCGCTGTACTTTTCCGCGTTCTGCGGGTCAGCCTCGCAAAGCGCCTGCTCAATGCCCTTTGCGATAGGCATGGCGTTTTTCGGCGAAGTCCAGACGTGCTCGTCATACTCCTCGTGGTCGTGCTCATGCCCGTCCGCGTCGTGTTCCTCTTCAAGCGGCTCGACGAAATCCAGCATTTTCACGATTTTTACATTGCTCATTCCCTCGGTCAGCGAATCGACCCACGCGTCGCTTTCGCCGCCCGTGCAGATAAACAGGTCGGCCTCGGAAATTTTCACCATTTCACGAGCGGTAGGTTCGTAGGAATGGCTGTCCTGACCGCCCGAAAGCAGCATTGTCGGGGTAACGTCCCCGCCCGAGATTTGCCGCACAAAATCATACGGCGGGAAGTTCGTGGTGATAATATTCAGCCCCTCGCTTTGCGGCTTTTCGCCGCTGCACCCGCCAAGTCCGATAAGCAAAGCGAACGAAACAAGCGCGGCTGCGATTTTTTTTATGTTCATTTTCATTAAAAATCCCTTCTTCTCAATTTGAAATTGATAATCGTTTTCAATTTCGGCATTGAGTGTTATTATATCATACTTTTTTAAAAAAATCAACCCCCGCAAAGGAGTATTTTTATGGAACAATTACAGCTTCGCGATTTTATCCCCGCAGACGCGGAAAAAATACTCTCATGGCTGCCCGACGAGCGGATTTTCCGTCTTTGGAGCGCGGGCAGATACGGCGAGTACCCTATTTCTCCTGAAGATATTGTGCAAAATTATACACAGTGCGCAAAAAACGGCACATTCCTGCCGCTTATCGCGACGCTTGACGGCGAGTCGGTCGGACACCTCATAATGCGCGGCGATAAAGACGTTATCCGCTTTGGATTTATCGTTGTTGACGGCTCACGGCGCGGCACGGGACTTGGTAAAAAAATGCTGCTTACGGCGAAAAAATACGCCTTTGAAAAGCTCGGCGCAAAAACGATAAGCATAGGCGTTTTCGCGTGCAATTCCCCTGCGCTTAACTGCTATAAGGCGGCGGGCTTCGTTCCGGTAGGAAAATCCGAGCCGTACAATTTTCACGGAGAGATTTGGGAATGCGTGGAGATGAAAACGCTGCGAAAGCCCGAAATGATACTCTTCGACTACGGTCGCACCCTGCTTCACGAGAACGGCTTCGACCTGCTTCGCGGCGAACGCGCGCTTTTCCGCCATGTAATAAGCAATCCCGACAACATAACTCCCGAACAGGCGAACGCGCTTGATAACGAGCTTTTCTCGCGGGAAAACGAGCTTCGCAAAAACGGCTTTGAACCGCATGAGATCCCGCTTCTGCGGCTGAAATACGAATATCTTGGCATTAAATTCGATGTTGACATTGAACAGGCGGAGAAAATTCTTTGGGACAACGCCTCCGTCGGAGAGCGAATGCCGCACGTTGACGAACTGCTGGAATGTCTGGACAGAAACGGTATTCGCAGCGGAGTCATCAGCAATATCGGCTGGTCGGGACGCGCGCTTTCCGAGCGGATAAACCGCCTGCTCCCCGAAAACAGGTTTGAATTTATCATGGCTTCGAGCGAATACGGTCTGCGCAAGCCCGACAGGCTGCTTTTCGGCGCGGCTATGAAGAAAGCGCGGCTGCCCGCCGAAAAAATCTGGTACTGCGGCGACAATATTTCCGCTGACATTATCGGTGCGCACGGAGTGGGAATTTTTCCCGTACACTATGAGGAGCTTACGGTTGAAAATCCGTTTTCGGCGCAGAACAGCGGTATTTCCGTCGATTTTGAATACCTGCATATCCATAGCTGGAAAGAAATGATAAAAATACTTGACGCCATGGAGGAACAACATGATTGAAAAAAACGGGCGAGAACTGCCCGGATTTAATACTAATTCCTAATCAATATATAGACAATGTCTATATATTGATTACCGCTTAAAAAGCGGTATGTCAAAGCCGGCGGCTTTGACGGAATTAGTATTGTACGGCTTTTTCGGCGGCTGCGCCGCCACGCCGCTTCGCAGAAGCGGCGAATCTTCCTATAGACAACGTCTATAGGAAGATTGAAAAATAGTATAAGAAGAAATCTTTCGTGCTGCCGTTTAACGGCGGGGAAATATGGTTTGAACATCTGGACGGACTTTACGATCACACCGAGCTTGCACTTGAAAAGCTCGCCGCCGACGCGCCTGTCTTTCAGCGGCCGTCGTCCCCCTCGTTTATCGGATTTGTGCTTGACGAAACCGAGGTAACGGACGATCTTATCGAAATGATAACCGACAAACTGCTGAATACGCACAAGCGCTTTATGCGCGTGGGATTTATCGGCGCGGACAGCTATACGAAAAGAATGCTTAAAAAACGTCTGTACGGTCACGGGTTTGCACTCGGATTTTTCCTTGATTTTGAAAAAGCCAAGGAATGGCTTGTCAGCGAGGGAATCTGAAATAAAATGACAAAAATAAGAACAACTGAAAGGACTGACTTCATTGCGAAAATTACTCAAATATCTGACGGGAAATTATCTGAAAGAAACGATTTTAAGCCCGCTGTTCAAAATGCTCGAGGCGCTTCTTGAGCTGTTTGTGCCGATCGTCGTTGCGGCGATAATCGATAACGGCATTGCCGGCGGCGACACGGGATATGTCATAAAAATGTGCCTTATACTCGGCGGTCTGGGGCTTGCGGGACTGGCGTTCTCGATAACCGCGCAGTATTTCGCGGCAAAGGCGGCTGCGGGCTTTGCTCGGCAGGTCAGCCATGCGCTTTTCGCCCACATTCAGAAGCTTTCGTACAGCGACCTTGACGAGCTGGGGACCTCGGCGCTCATAACCCGCATGACGGGCGACCTTAATCAGGTTCAGTCGGGCGTTAATATGACGCTGCGGCTGCTGCTGCGTTCGCCGTTCGTTGTTTTCGGCGCAATGATAATGGCGTTCACTATCGACGTGCCGTCGGCGCTTGTTTTTGCGGGCGCGATACCCGTTCTTTCTATAGTCGTTTTCGGCATAATGCTTATCACGATACCCATGTACAACAAGGTTCGCGGTCAGCTCGACAAGGTGCTCGGAAAAACGCGCGAAAATCTGACGGGCGTGCGCGTTATCCGCGCTTTCCGCAAGGAATCTGACGAGATCCGCGAATTTGAGGAATATAACGACGCGCTGACCGTAGGGCAGAAGGTTTCGGGAAGAATTTCCGCGCTGATGAACCCGCTTACGTTCGCGATAATAAACGGCGCGATAATCCTGCTGATATATGTGGGAGCGCTTCGCGTTGACGCGGGGGTTCTTACGCAGGGCGCGGTAGTCGCTCTCTACAACTATATGTCGCAGATACTCGTCGAGCTGATAAAGCTCGCGAACCTGATAATAAATATAACAAAATCGGTTGCCTGCGGACGGCGCATACAGTCCGCTCTTGAAAGCGGAACTCCGACCGAAAGCGGCGTTGAAGAAAACGGCTTTGAGGGATACCGCTACGCGGTCGAATTTCGCCACGCCTCGCTTGCTTACCGCAATAATTCGGGAAATTCGCTTACGGACATTGACTTTGCCGCGGAGCAGGGCAGCACGGTCGGAATAATCGGCGGAACGGGTTCGGGAAAGACCTCTCTTGTGAACATGATAGGTCGGTTCTACGAGGCGACCGAGGGCGGCGTTTACGTTGACGGACTGAACGTAAAGGACTATAAATTGCCTGCGCTTCGCGAAAAAATAGGAATTGTTCCGCAGAAAGCGGTTCTTTTTAAGGGCACTATCCGCGATAACCTGCTCTGGGGCAACGAGAATGCGACCGACGAGGAGCTTTTTGCCGCGCTCGAACTTGCGCAGGCGCGTGAAATTGTCGAGAAAAAAGAGGGCGGACTTGACAGCGAGATCGAACAGGGCGGACGAAACCTTTCGGGCGGTCAGCGTCAGCGCCTTACCATTGCGCGGGCGCTTGTAAAAAAGCCTGAAATACTTATTCTTGACGACAGCGCTTCCGCGCTTGACTTTGCGACCGACGCAGCGCTGCGAAAAGCGCTGAAGACCCTTAAAAACACGACGGTGTTCATCGTTTCTCAGCGAACCTCGTCGATACGCCACGCGGATAAGATAGTGGTGCTTGACGACGGCGCGGCGGCGGGAATAGGAACGCACGACGAGCTGCTGAAAGGCTGCTCGGTTTACCGCGAAATCTACGAATCGCAGTTCCGCAAGGAAGACACTCAGAAAGGGGGCGAGCCTGCATGAAAAACGCTTCGACGCTGAAAAAAGTGCTCAGATATATCCGAAGATACACGTTCTGGCTCATTCTTTCGATTCTGCTTGCGGCGGCTACCGTCGCAGGAACGCTCTATATTCCGATAATTGCGGGAGACGCGATCGATTGTATCGTTGAGGGCGGAGTGAATTTCGCTAAGATTTTCCCGCTGCTTATTCAGGCGGGAATTGTTGCGGGAGCGACCGCTTTTCTGCAATGGCTGATGAACGTCATAAACAACAAAATTACGTTTCAGGTAGTGCGCGACCTGCGCAGCGCGGCATTTCGCCGAATTGAGGAGCTTCCGTTAAGCTACCTCGACGCGCACCCCTCCGGAGATATCGTAAGTCGCGTTATCGCCGACGCCGACCAGTTTGCGGACGGCTTACTGATGGGATTTACGCAGCTTTTTACGGGAATAGTGACCATTCTCGGTACGCTTGTGTTCATGCTGAGCATCGACCCGTGGATAACGCTTGTCGTCGTTGTGCTTACGCCTGTTTCGCTTTTCACCGCGAAGTTTATCGCGAAGCGCACCTACAACCTGTTTCGCCTGCAAAGCGAAACGCGCGGCGAACAGACCGCGCTTATCGACGAAATGATAGGCAATCAGAAAGTTGTTGCGGCTTTTTCGCATGAAAACGCGTCGCTTGAACAATTCGACGAAATAAACGATCGGCTTGAGACCTATTCGCGCCGCGCTACATTCTTCTCCTCGTTGGTGAACCCGACGACCCGCTTCATAAACAGCCTTGTTTACGCGGGAGTTGGACTCGCGGGAGCGATCGCGGCAATAAACGGCAGTATCACGGTCGGTGCGCTGTCCTGCTTTTTAAGCTACGCAAATCAGTACACGAAGCCGTTCAACGAGATTTCGGGAGTTGTTACCGAGCTTCAGAACGCGCTTGCCTGCGCGGGCAGACTTATCGAGCTTATCGAAGAACCTCCGCAGGAAAGCGATGAGGGCAATGCCGTTTTAACCGATGTTCACGGAAATGTCGCAACGGAAAATGTTGATTTTTCCTACGTTCCCGACCGCAGACTTATCGAAAATCTCAATCTTTCGGTAAATGCAGGTCAGAAAATCGCGATAGTCGGACCTACCGGCTGCGGAAAGACCACGCTGATAAACCTGTTGATGCGTTTCTATGACGTTACAGGCGGAAAGATAACCGTCGAGGGACGGGATATCCGCGAAGTGACCCGAAACAGCCTGCGTGCTTCATACGGTATGGTTTTGCAGGAAACATGGCTCAAAAGCGGAACGATCCGCGACAATATCACGATGGGCAAGCCGGACGCGACCGATGAAGAAGTGATAGCGGCGGCAAAAGCCTCACACGCACACGGCTTCATCAAGCGCCTGCCCGACGGATATGATACCGTTATCGGCGAGGATGGCGGAAGCCTTTCTCAGGGTCAAAAGCAGCTTCTCTGCATCACGCGCATAATGCTTTGCCTGCCGCCTATGCTGATTCTCGACGAGGCGACTTCCTCAATCGACACGCGCACGGAGCTGAAAATTCAGGACGGCTTTGCGCGTATGATGAAAGGCCGCACAAGCTTTATCGTTGCGCACCGTCTTTCCACGATACGCGACGCGGACGTCATTCTTGTCATGAAAGACGGCAATATTATCGAACAGGGCAGTCACGACGAGCTTTTGCAGCGCGGCGGATTTTACGCAACGCTGTATAACAGCCAATTTGCGCAGGTGTGAGCGGGACAAGCGCGCGGCGCACGGGAAATATTCCGCCGCAGGCGGAATATTTCGTCGGCGCGGCGAAGCCGCGCTGACATTTCGTTTCGCGAAGCGAAACGAAATCCGTGCGCCGCGCCCCGCCGATTACGGCGGAGTGTGAGGGAGCGCACTTGTGCGGCGCGCCGCATTACGGCTTCGCCGTAATGCGGCAGGCGGCGGCTGTCGCCGCCGCCTCTCTGCC
>CAKSFR010000023.1 GCA_934454635.1 uncultured Ruminiclostridium sp. | reverse complement strand
ATCATTCGTCGCTGCGCTCCTCTTTCTGACAGAAGATTTTTCTTTTTTTAAGTCTCACATCATTGACAAAGGGACATGTCGGAATATGCGAAAGCGCATATTTCTTCCCCAAGGTGTGCGCGCCCACGCGAAACAGCAAAGCTGTTTCGCGCGAATGCGGCGGCGAAGCCGCCGCATTGCTTTTTTCGGCGCAGCCGAAAAAAGCGGCGCGCACGGGTATTGCACTGTCGGAGCGACTGCGGCGTTTCGCGGGGGTTGAAAAATTGCGGGGAAATTGAAAGCCGCTGCGCACCCCGACGAAAGGGCGAGCGGCAGCAAGCCCTTTTAGGAGGGGTGCGCATAAACCGCACAAAGGTCAGCAAAAACTCCCGCACTCGGCGGCTTTTGGTATCTCTTCTTTCCCTCAATCCCCGCGAAACGCCGCCGTTCGGACAAACTGCTGACCTCGCACGCGCGGCGCGTCGCATTACGGCTTCGCCGTAATGCGGTCTGCGGCGGCTTCGCCGCCGCCCTCTGCCCTGACCGCCCTGCGGGCGGTCAGGGCGCGCCGCGCCTCTCTTCCGTAATACCAATCCTTAATCAATATATAGACAGTATCTATATATTGATTGCCGCTTAAAAAGCGATATGTCAAAGCCGACGGCTTTTTCGGCGACTACGCCGCTTCGCAGAAGCGGCGTAGCTTCCTATAGATGTTGTCTATAGGAAGATTGAAAAATAGTATAAGAACAGCAAAACAGACGGACATTTCCGCCCGCCTGTTTTATAATTATCCGTTTGCACAGCGCCGCTCGAAATACGCCTGCTTTTTCTTGCAGACGGGGCAAACCAGCGGCGCAGACTGCCCGTGGTGAATATAGCCACAGTTGCGGCAGATCCAGACCGCTTCTCCGTCAGCCGTGAACACCTTTCCGCTTTGCAGCTGCTCAATAAGACAGCGATACCGCGCCTCATGCTCCTTTTCGATGCTTCCGACCATATCGAAAAGCGCGGCTATGTTGTCGAAGCCCTCCTCGCGTGCGGTTTTCGCAAAATCCGCGTACATATCAGTCCATTCGTAGTGCTCGCCGCCTGCCGCATTTTCAAGCGCCTTTTGAGTGGTTGAGGGAATCCCCTCGCTGAGGAGCGAAAGCCACAGTTCCGCGTGCGCACGTTCGTTTGCGGCAGTCATATCGAAAATATCGCCGATTTTTTCATAGCCCTCTTTTCGGGCTATTTCCCCGTAAATGTTGTATTTGGTGCGTGCCTGCGACTCGCCCGCAACCGCCGTTTTCAGATTTTCCAAGGTTTTTGAACCATCGAGCTGCATAATATCATTCCTTTCGGGTTTACTTCGCGAACAGATTTCGCTGCCTTTATTTTCCCCGCGCGGAACGATTTTATGCGATATGCTCTGCGGCGTGTTTTCATTCAAGCGTGAATGTCCAATTGCTGTAATCCAGCGTTATTTCGCTTCCGTCCGCAGAATTTAATAAAACATTGTCCGTTCCGTCCTTGAGCGTAAGACAGCCCGGCGCATAAACGATTTCACTGATCCCGTTGTATCCCTCGCCAATGATCCTGCTAAGCTTTTCTTTCCTGCCGTCAAAATGAAACAGTTCCGCGACCGTCGTTTCCATTTCCGAGAATATCCCGTAAACCGCTATGAGCTGCGTTTGGTCGGGAAGCAGCATTGCTTCAATGTAGTATGGCGAGGTGGTGTTGTAGTTTCTTTCAACAGAACGTTCGTTTCCGACGGTGTCCGACGCGATAATTTCACCGTTTTCAATGATGCGAAGTTCAAGGCGCTTTTTTACAGCGCTGTAAGGTTTGCCGTCGGGCGAATATACGTATACTGCGGCTTTGTAGCCGTAGTCTATATTGTAGATCCTTCCCGAAAAAGTATTTTTACTCTGATTTTCCGACGCTTTTATCAGCATATTATCAAAATCAAAGACAATTTTAAGTCCGTCCGCAATATTGATATATTCGGTTTCTGAGCACGACCCAAGCCCCTCGTCGCCGTAGTCGAATATCCCGCTGCTGTAATCATAGCCCGCAGGCATATCCTGACTTGTTCCGAAGCGCTTCAGTTTGCCCGTAGTTTTGTCTAAAAAGAACGCTTCGCCCTCTTTTCTGTACCTTTCGGGGTAGAAAGTACGCAGTATTATGATAATTTCGCCGCTCGGAGCATTGTAAACGTCAAAATATTTCTCGCCCGGTGCGACATATATCAGAAACCCGTCAAGCCCCGACATTCCGTTCTGGCTGCTTGAGCGTGAGATAAGCCCGCCGTCGCTGCCGTAAACGCAAAGGTAAGTGTTTTCGGTAGTGTTGTAATATCCCTCCTGCGTTATCTCTCCGACGGGCGCTTCTACAGTCACTCTGTACCCGTCGACGTTCTCTTCATAAAGAACCTGCGCGCTATTTTCGGGGAAATTTTCCATTGCGTCGGTATTTCTGATATGCCATTGATTCAGATATTCGACTATTCCCGAAAAATAAGGCTCAAGATAAACCGTTCCGTCCGAAATTTTGTATTCATAATTCGTTGCGTCAAGCAGAGCGGACAAGTATTCCTCATTGTACAGCGCGGATTTTTCGGAACTGAAATCAAAGAAAATATAATTGTCATTCTCTTGCTCGGAATCGGTCGGATATTCGTTATTGTTCAACGCGTGATCGTCAGATCCGTAATATCCGCAGTAATCAAAGTAAATATACTTCTTTTTAACGAGCCAGTTTTTCTGTCCCGAGTCAGTCAGCAATTCACCAACCTCGTCAAACAGCTCCTCCGCCTGTTCGGGCTTTAAAAAGCGTGCCAGATAATTCAGCTTCGTTTCGTAGAAGTCCTCGGCGCTCAGCGTATAATATTGCCCGACTTTAACTTCGGTTTTTTTGAGCAGCTGCCGCGTTTCATCGTTAAGCGCAGGCTTGCTCTCGTCCACCAGCTTTATATCGCGCGCCTTGATATACGCGCCGAGCTTATTTTCCGTAATATCGCATATCTGCTCGTACAGCCCGTACTGATATTTGAAATTTTCCGTCAGTTCGTCGTTTCCGTCAAGGCTGAGGCTGACGGAAATTTCATCATATACGCTTTCGATCTCAATATCCCTGTAGTCGAGCAGCCAGTCGTAAGCCCCCGAAGAAACAATTCTCGAGCCGCATACAATAAGGCTTTCGCCGCTGATATTGTCGTGCGACACCGTCGCGTGCGGGTCAAGAAAATGCTCGATATACGGGTATTGGCTCTCGTCAGTTATAAGCGTGATTTCCTCGTCGGTGAAAAGCTCATAGCCCGCCTTTTCGCGATACATTTCCGACATTTTTTCAAGCGCGTTCCGCGCCTCGTCGGCAGGGATCTCCATTCTCACGATCGCCGCATAATAGTTCGGAATAACGTTCAGCGACGGGCTGCCGACGGTTTCTGCGATTTTGCGGAGCTGCTCTTCGGTAAACAGCTTTGCGAAAAGGTTATCAATGGTTACTCCGCCATATTCATACTCGCTGCCGAACTTCGTTACGCGTTCATCGAAATACTGCTGCGCCCAGTCGCTTTCAATTTCAAACTCTGCGCCGTTCTGCATGGCGTCCATTTTTCTGACATAGGATTCGTAAAGCAGAGCCTTGCGCTTCATTGCGACATTGCACACGTCCTCGCCGCCTGCGATATCAAGCATTCTCTGCGCCGCGCAGTTCATCTCGTCGGCTGTAAGCCCTCCCTCATAAAGCGTGTAGAAATCCATAATGTCGTAATCGTACAGATTCTCAAGCGTCAGATATGCCGTTATTCCGCCTATATCGCACTTGTACCCGTAATCCGCGAACATTTTTTGGCAAAGCTCTTTGTTGCGCGTCACGATAGCGTCGATTTCGCTGTCGTTGAAGCCCTTTTCTGCGAGGAGCTCGCTAGCCTTTTCAACGGAAAAGCTGTTCGCAGCGATACATTCGTACCAGTTCTCCGAACCGTCGGGAGTGTCCGTGAACCGCTCGTCGTAAGCGTTGCTGAACGAATATTCCGCGTAATATTTGCTGTCAATTGGAGGCATTTCGTCCACGGGATAGCTTCCACCCGAGGCTGTTTTATAAAAAACAACGTCGGGCTGTGCCGCGGCAGCAGTCGATGACGCGATAACGGGCGCGTCGTTGAGCTTCGGCATTGAACCCGCAGTAACGACGATAGACGGCTCAGCCTGTATATTCAGCCAGCGTATAAGGAGCGCGCCGCCGAGGATAAATACCGCCGCCGCGCCAACGCCGCAGGCTGTACCAAAAAAGCGGATTTTTTTCGCGGATCTTTTTGCTTCACTGTCCGCGCCGACCTTTTCAAGCACTCTTTTTTTCAGCTCGGGCGTCGCGCGAATGCCGTCGTAAGCGTTCTTGAAATCGTTAATATTCATAGCCTTCCTCCTCAATTATCAATTTCAGCTTATCCCGTCCCCGTTTGAGCCATGTCGTTACCGTGTTCGCCGTCGTCCCGTAAATTTCGGCGATCTCCGCCGCCTTATATCCCTCGTAATAGTGGAGATAAAGCGCGTCGCGGTATTTCCAGTCGAGCTTATTTATCAGCTCAAGCACATTCGTCTGTGCAGGCGTTTGCGCTTTCCATTCTTCATCAAGCGGAACGGTTCTTTTCCGATGAACGCTCCGCAGCATATTCTTGCTCAGGTTTGACGTCACCCGTATAAGCCAGTGCTTTATGTGGTCGCGGTCCTCAAACCCGCCGCGGTATCTGTGCAGCTTCATGAAAGCGTCCTGCACAATATCTTCGGCGTCCGCCTGATTTCCGACGTAGTGAAACGCGATTCTGAGCAGCATATCTGCGTATAAATCGAAGCATTCGGACAAAACGCAGTTGTCCAACACAACCATTCATGACCCCCCAATCCGTCCTTCTGTATTTAATACACCGCAGCGCCGCAAAAAATTGCAAAAAAATCAAAAAAAATCCGGGCAGCCCGTAAGCTGTCCGGATGTTTGTTTTGATTAGCCCTTTACCGCGCCGAGTGTTACGCCCTTTACAATATACTTTGAAAGGATAAGGTAAACTACGACAACAGGGATTATTGAAAGAGTAACTGCAAGATATCTTACGCCAAAATCGCTCAGTTTATCATTGCTGAGAATCGCCGCAACCATCATAGGCATCGTTCTCTGTTCAAGCTTACCGGAAAGGAGCAGCATGGAAGGCGTGTAGTAGTTGTTCCAGCTTGCTACGAATGCGAAAATCGCCTGAACCGCAAACGCGGGCTTAAAGATAGGAAGCGCAATCTGCATGAATGTTCTGAACTCTCCGCAGCCGTCAATTCGTGCCGCTTCAACGATATCAAGCGGGAACGAAGATCTCATGTACTGAAGCATGAAGAATACAACGGCGGGTGCTGCGATTGAAGGAAGAATCAGCGGTAAGTAGTTATCGTACAGCTTGATCTGTACCATGAACTGTAAGAAACCGGTTGAAACAACCTGCGTAGGAATCATCATTACCGCAAGAATAAACGTTGTTGCAAACTTCTTGAGCTTAAAGTCATAAACGGTAAGACCGTATGCTGTCAGCGCAGAGAAGAATACGGAAAGAACAGTTGAACAAACCGCAATAATCATGCTGTTCGCATAACCGATCCAAACGTTGTAGGTGTTTGTATAAGCGCCGTTCTGAATGGTCGGGTCATTAAGGTTTGCGATGTTCTGGAACAAGTTCGTACCGGGAATGAACGAAATACCGTTCTGAATTATATCCGCGGTAGTTCTTGTGGAGTTGATAATGATAATGTAAATAGGAAGCAGACAGATTATTGTAATAATCAAGCAGACAATAAATCTTAATACAGAATGGATTCTGATATTTCTTCTGTAAGCTTCGTTTGAAAAATTGTACGAATCAGCCATTTATTCCCTGCCCCCTTACTTTGCTGTCTTGCGCTTTTTCTTAGGCGCAGTCGAGTCGGTGTTGAACCTGTAAACGAAGATTCCGAGGACGCCCGTAATTATAAAGAGTATTACGGAAGCCGCAGCCGAATAACCGTAGTTCGGGCTGGTCTGGTGGAAGTACTGATAGATAAATACCGCACCTGTTTCAAGAGAAGGTCTGATAGTTCTTCCTTCGTGGAGAAGGTAAGGAATATCAAACATCTGCAAGCCGCCTATCATAGACGTAATAAATACATAAATGAAGATGGGCTTTAAGATCGGCATTGTAATTCTGAAGAAAGTATTTGCACCGCTTGAACCGTCGATATCTGCCGCTTCGTAAATTGAAGGGTCAATTCCGAAGATACCCGACATGAGAAGCAGCATCGTGTTACCGAACCACATCCATGACTGGATAAACATTACAAGGATACGGGACGACCATACGTCGTTAATAAACGGGAACGCTTCAAGGAACCATTCCATATTCAAGAACAGCGAGTTAACGGCACCGTACTTTGAGTTACCGAACAGCATCAGGAACATACCGGCAACGGACGCAGCAGTAATAATGTTAGGTAAATACATTACTACCTTAAAGAAGCCTGTGCCCTTAATTTTGATTCTTACGTCAGAGAACCAAACTGCCAGAAGCAGCGAAAGAATAATCTGAACGATAAAGTTTCCGATCCACAAAATGAACGTGTTGCCCAAGGAGGACATAAACTCCTTGTTGATAGCCTGAGCCGCACGGGCTTCACCGCCAAAAAGCAGATACTGGAAGTTCTGTAAACCTACCCACTGATCAGCATTTGCGCCGTTGCCCTTAAAGCTGAGCACGAAAGTGTTAATCAGAGGATAAATCATGAAAAATGCATATGCAAGGAAAAACGGCGCAATAAATATGTAGCCGTACTTTGCATAACTGACCATCTTGCGTCTTTTTGCGGACGTTGCCTGCATAATGCACACCCTTTCAATTTCAAATAATCTCAATAAAAAATCACAATATACTCTTATGGGCCGAAGCCCATAAGCAGTATATTGGATTGTGCTGTATTAACTTTTTTAAGAGTTAAAATTATTCAATGATTAAGTCGGGGTATGCAGCTGCAACAGCATCCTTGAATGCGTTGATAGCGGCATCCTTTGTAGCGTATGTGCCATCGAGGTAGCCGTTTACGGAATCATTGAACTTGCCCTTGATGATGGAGTCGTAAGCAGTGATCTTGCCTTCGAGGTCGAGCTTGCCAAGAACCTTGGAAAGAACTTCGTAGTGGTTCTGACCGTTGAGGAGAACGTTGTTAGCAGTAAGATCGCTCATAACAACCTGGCTGTTCATGAAGTCGCCTGTTTCCTGAGCATAAGCCTTCATAGTGTCAGCGTTCTTGCAGTAGAATTCGATAAATTCCTTAGCGAGAGTCGGGTTGTCGCACTTTGTGGAAACGCCCATGTAGGAACCGCCCCAGAACCAACCTGTAGGTCCTTCGCAGATTGCCATGTTAGCGCCGTTTTCTTCCTTACCTTCAGTGAAGTTGAAGAGGATAGAGCCTTCGTTTGTGGTAAGACCCCAAGTAGGAACGAAGTCGCCGAGAGCGGAACCATCGAGGACGGAAGCGTACCAAGCGTTATCCCACTGCGGGAACATACCTAAAGAGTGATTGTCCTTCATGTTCTTTGCGATATCATAGAAGTCAGCAGCGTTGTCCATAACGAGCTTGCCGTCAACAACCCAAGCCTGGCTTCTGTTGGACTGGAATACCTGCCAGAGACCGCCTTCTGTGGACTGGAGAGAAGTCTTTCCGCCGGAAACTTCGTAGAGCTTAGCGCCTGTTTCCTGGAAAGTATCCCAATCCTTAACGAGTTCCTGCATTTCTTCAGGAGACTTAACGCCGAGGTACTGTTCAGCGAGGTCAGCTCTGTAAACAAATCCGCCGGGGCAAGCCTGGAAGGAGTTAGCCTTAAATTCGCCGGAAGCTGTTGTGCCGTAAGCGAGTGTGTAAGCGAAAGAATCCGGGAAGTCGGTCTTTGCTAAGCCGATTGTGGAGTAGGGAGCTGTTAAAGAATCATCGTTGATGTATTCTGTTACCCAGTCAGCGTCGAAGATCATAAGGTCAGCGTCGCCGTCGCCCATTAAGTACTGCTTGTAACCGTCGCGAGCGCCTTCACCGTTGTCGCCAACGCCTACGATTGTAACCTTGGACTCATCGTAGCCCTTGGTCTTGAGGAAGAAGTCAACCATCTTAGTTGTATCGGAGTTACCGTTCCAAGTAAGAATGCTTAATGTTGCGCCTTCTTCAGCGTCAGAAGCGGGAGCGTCTGTTTCGGGAGCGTCTGTCTCGGGAGCGTCAGTTGCGTTGTTAGCAGGAGCTTCGGGAGCCTTTGTTGTTGTGGTTGTTTCTGCGGGCTGGTTGTTACAGCCTGCGATAGAGAGAATCATTGCCGACGCTAAAAGCGTTGTCAGAATTCTTTTCTTCATACCTTTTTTCCTCCAAAAATTGTCGTGGTTTTTTAAAAACCGTGATTGAATTTGAATTGCTCAGACAATAAATAATCGGTGCATTGCGCACGGGAATATCATAGCCTTGCAATTTACATTTGTAACTATATCACAATTTTTCGCCTTTTGCAAGTCTTTTTTTTAAAAATTTTTTCAACAAATCTCGGGAAACGTTTACATTTCGCACTTGTTTTTGAAATTTTGGTGAAAATGACAATCTTATGTGAAACATATTGCGCTTTCACTTCAAAAAAACATTTTAAGCCGCTTTGTTGACGGAAATATGCGGGTGTAATTGTTTTCATAAATTCTTTGCCAAATGCTGTGTTTTTTTAAAAATCAGACTTTTTTCGACCTGAATTGTGAAATGTTATTGTGCAAAATGACGAATTGAAAAATCTTGTTTATGTAAACGATTACTCAGTAAAAAAACAACCCGCGTTTGTTAAAATTGTACCTAAAATGTAACTTAATTACCTGCGGGTTTAGGTAAAGAAAATCAAAATTCGCTTCAAAAACGGGCGTAAATTAAGCAACGACAGCGATTCGGCATACCGCTGTCCGCTTTGCGCTTGTGCAATATCACCGTTTTACCGCAGCAATATCCGAAAAAACTGTCAAAAAAAATTCAGAAAAACGCTTGAATTTGCCTTGGAAATATTGTACAATAAATATATGATTTCTCTCTTTTTCGGAACTGATTTTCCGCGGAGATTTCACGCATATATTATATGGTATATCGGAGGTGAGCGCAATGACGTCAGCAATATCACTCGCGACGTGTGTGGATTTGCGCCTCGGTATGCCCAAAATTGCATAAAAACGGCTGTACGATACCCGCACAGCCTTTTTATTTTTGGTTGCAGAAAGGAAACAGGTTATGAAAAAAGTCGGCATAATCATGGGCAGCGACAGCGACCTGCCCGTTGTAAGAAAAGCGGCGGAAGCCTGCAAGGAGTTCGGGATACCCTTTGAGCTTCATGTGATGTCCGCTCACCGTTCGCCTGCGGAAGCTGCCGAATTTGCGAAAAATGCCCGCAAAAACGGCTTCGGCGTGCTTATCGGCGCGGCGGGAATGGCTGCGCACCTCGCGGGCGCGCTCGCGGCAAACACGACGCTTCCGGTTATCGCGCTTCCCGTAAAGGCAAAGGCTCTCGACGGAATGGACGCGCTTCTTTCCTCGGTAATGATGCCGCCCGGAGTGCCTGTTGCCTGCGTAGGTATCGACTGCGCGGCGAACGCGGGCTATCTCGCGGCTCAGATCCTCGCAGTCGGCGACGACGAGCTTGCCCGTAAAATTGCGGATTTTAAAGAAGTGCAGCACCAAAAAAATCTCGCTGCCGAAGCAAAAATGCAGGAAACTGCCAAGGAAATATGACTGAATAAACGAAAGGAAGTTTTTATCATGGAAAAAAAGGAACAGCTTTACGAAGGAAAGGCAAAGAAGGTTTTCGCGACAGAGAACCCCGATTATGTAATCGTGTCCTATAAGGACGACGCGACCGCTTTTAACGGCTTAAAGAAAGGCACGATAAGCGGAAAAGGCGCAATAAACAACCGCATGACGAACTATATGTTCAAGCTGCTCGAAAAAGAGGGCGTTCCGACGCACTTCGTAGAAGAGCTTAACGATCGCGAGACCGTTGTTAAAAAGGTCGAGATAGTTCCGCTTGAGGTCATCATAAGAAATGTTGCTGCGGGCAGCTTCTCCAAAAAGCTCGGTATTGAGGAGGGAACTCCCCTGAAGCAGCCGACGCTTGAATTCAGCTACAAGAACGACGACCTCGGCGACCCGTTCATCAACGATTACTACGCTCTCGGTCTGGGACTTGCCACAAAGGAAGAAATTGAAGCGATCACAAAGTACGCCTTTAAGGTAAACGAATTTATGCTCGGATTTTTCAAGAATCTCGGCGTTGACCTCATCGACTTCAAAATCGAATTCGGACGCTTCCACGGTCAGATTATTCTCGCGGACGAAATAAGCCCCGACACCTGCCGTTTCTGGGATTCCAAGACCCACGAAAAGCTGGACAAGGACCGCTTCCGCAGAGATATGGGCGGCGTTGAGGACGCTTACAACGAGATGATGAAGCGCGTTCTCGGCGAATAATTGCGTTTCCACAACTTCCCGGGAAAGGATTGAATTAAATGGGCGGTTTTTTCGGAGCAGCCTCTAAAAACGACTGCATAACCGACGTATTTTTCGGAACAGACTATCACTCGCACCTCGGAACGCGCCGCGGAGGAATGGCGGCGTACGCGCCCGAGGTCGGCTTCCAGAGAAGCATTCACAGCATTGAAAACTCTCCCTTCCGCACAAAGTTTGAAAAAGACGCGTCCTCTATGCGCGGCGGACTTTGCATCGGCTGCATAAGCGATACCGACCCGCAGCCGATACTCGTTACGTCAAGGCTCGGGCTTTACGCGATTTGCAGCGTGGGCATTATCCGCAACGCGGACGAGCTTTCAGAGGAGCTGCTTGACGGCGGCTGCGCGAACTTTGAGGCAATGACCAGCGGAAGCATAAATTCGGGTGCGCTTATCGGCGCGCTCATTGCGCAGAAAAACGATTTTACCGAGGGCATACGCTATGCGCAGGAGAAGATCGAGGGCACAATGTCGCTCGTTATTCTCACAAAGGACGGTATAATCGCCGCACGCGACAAGAACGGCCGTCTGCCGATACTTATCGGTAAGCGGGACGACGGCTACTGCCTTTCGCTTGAATCGTTTGCGTACCAGAAGCTCGGCTATTCTACATACAAGGAGCTTAAAGCGGGCGAAATCGTTATGCTGACCCCGGACGAATGCCGCGTTCTCGCAGAGGGAACCGACAAGATGAAGATATGCTCCTTTATGTGGACGTATTACGGCTATCCGACGGCAGTCTATGAGGGCGTAACGGTTGAAGCCATGCGCACAAGAAACGGCGAAATAATGGCGGAAACGGACATGAAAAACGGACGTCTGCCCGACGTGGACTATATCTGCGGGATACCCGATTCGGGAACGCCGCACGCCATAGGCTATGCAAACCGCAGCGGGATACCGTTCGCACGTCCTTTTATAAAGTACACTCCCACATGGCCGCGCAGCTTTATGCCGCAGAACCAGTCCATGCGCAATCAGGTCGCGAAAATGAAGCTTATCCCCGTGCATGAGCTTATCGAGGGAAAGCGGCTGCTGTTCGTTGACGACAGTATCGTAAGAGGCACGCAGATGCGCGAAACGGTAGAATTTCTCTACGAAAACGGCGCAAGGGAGGTGCATATGCGCTCTGCCTGTCCGCCGATAATGTACGGCTGCAAATACCTGAACTTTTCGCGCAGCACCTCCGAAATGGAGCTTATCGCTCGCCGCATAATCTTTGAAAACGAGGGCGAAAACGGCGCGAAATATATCGAGGAATACTCAAATTCCGAAACCGAGCGCGGAAGACTTCTCCGCGACGAGATATGTCGCCGCTTAAAGCTCACTTCTCTCGAATTTCAATCTCTGCCCGGAACTATCCGTGCTATCGGACTTCCCGGCGAAAAGCTCTGCACCTACTGCTGGAACGGCGAAGAATAATTACACGAAAGGAACTTTAAAATATGAAGAACAGTTTCTCGGAAAGCTATAAGGCGGCGGGCGTTGACGTGACCGCGGGCTATGAATCGGTAAAGCTTATGAAAAAACACGTTGAGCGCACTAATATCCCCGGAGTTCTTACGGGAATAGGCGGCTTCGGCGGGCTTTTTCAGCTTGATATCGCGGGAATGGAAGAGCCTGTCCTCGTTTCGGGCACGGACGGCGTAGGCACGAAGCTGAAGCTCGCTTTCCTGCTCGATAAGCACGACACTATCGGTATCGACGCAGTTGCAATGTGCGTGAACGACATTATCTGCTGCGGCGCGAAGCCGCTTTTCTTCCTCGACTATATCGCCTGCGGAAGAAATATCCCCGAAAAGATCGCCGAGATCGTAAGCGGCGTTGCGGAGGGCTGCGTTCAGTCCGGCTGCGCGCTTATCGGCGGCGAAACCGCCGAACACCCCGGCATGATGCCCGACGACGAATATGATATCGCGGGCTACTGCACGGGAGTTGTCGATAAAAAGAAAATTATCGACAACTCGACCGTTGAGGAGGGCGACGCTATAATCGGACTCGCTTCGACGGGCGTTCACTCGAACGGCTTCTCCCTCGTGAGAAAGGTTTTCGACATAAACAGCCGCGAAGTTCTTATGGAAAAGCTTCCCGACGGCAGGACGCTCGGCGAAACCCTTCTCGCGCCTACAAGAATTTATGTAAAGCCTCTGCTCGACCTTATCGAAAAGGTTGACGTAAAGGCGGTGAGCCATATCACGGGCGGCGGCTTCAACGAAAATATCCCGCGCTCTATCCCCGACGGATACACCGCTGTAATAAACAAGAACAGCTACGAGGTTCCGTATATTTTCAGATATTTACAGGAAAAGGGCGGAATTTCCGAGCACGATATGTACAATACTTTCAATATGGGTATCGGTATGTCGGTCGTTGTTCCCGCAAAGGACAAGGAAAAGGCAATTGAAACGCTTAAAGCGCACAATGTTCCCGCTTATGAGATCGGTGTTATCCGCAAGGGCAACGTCGGAATCGTTATCGAATAAGGTGGCGGCATGAAGAATATTGTCGTACTTGTTTCGGGCGGAGGAACAAATTTACAGGCGCTCATCGACGCGGAAAAGCGCGGAGAACTCGGCGCGGGAAAAATAACCTGCGTTATCGCTTCAAAGCCTGACGCCTACGCGCTTGAACGCGCGAAAAACAACGGGATAAAAACGCTTGTTCTCGCGCGTAAGGACTATGCGGACGTTGCCGCTTACAGCAAGGCAATGTGCGAGGCGCTTAAAGCGGAGAACGCCGACCTTGTCGTTTACGCGGGATTTATGACAATTCTCGATGAACAGGTCTGCCGCGCGTTCCCGTATAAAATGATAAACGTTCACCCCGCGCTTATCCCGTCGTTCTGCGGAAAAGGCTTTTACGGGCTGCACGTCCACGAAGCGGCACTCGCAAAGGGCGTTAAGCTGAGCGGCGCGACCGTGCATTTCGTAACCGAGGAATGCGACGGAGGCCCGATAATCCTGCAAAAGGCGGTCGCGGTGGAGCAGGGAGATACTCCCGAAACGCTTCAGAAGCGCATTATGGAGCAGGCGGAATGGAAGATACTCCCGCAGGCGGTGCGGCTGTTCTGCGACGGAAAAATAACCGTCGAAAACGGCATTGCAAGAGTGGAAGAATGACACGGTTTTGAAAGGAGCAGTTAAAATGAAGAACATTGCTGAAGAGCTTAATTCTCTCGCCTACCACGGCAGAGGGATCATTATCGGAAAATCACCCGACGGAAAAAAGGCGGTAATCGCCTACTTCATCATGGGCAGAAGCGAAAACAGCCGTAATCGCGTGTTTATCGAGGACGGCGAGGGTATCCGCACGCAGGCTTTCGACGAATCGAAAATGACCGACCCGCATCTTATTATATATGCGCCCGTGCGTGTTCTCGGAAATAAAACTATCGTCACCAACGGCGACCAGACGGACACGATATATGAACTTATGGACAAGCAGATGACCTTTGAACAGTCGCTGCGCACCCGCGAATTTGAGGACGACAAGCCGAATTATACTCCCAGAATTTCGGGGATACTTCACCTTGAGGACGGCGGCTTCAATTTTGCAATGTCAATTCTCAAGAGCGACGACGGCGACCCCGAAAGCTGCATACGCAACACATTTGCGTACAGCAATCCCCAAAACGGGACCGCGCGCTTTATCCACACCTACGCGGCGGAGGGAAACCCTCTCCCGAGCTTTAACGGTGAACCCAAAAAGATAGCTCTCCCCGACGCGGATATCGACGCTTTCACGAAGCTTGTTTGGGACAATCTCAATTCGGACAACAAGGTCTCGCTTTTCACAAGATATATAGACCTCGAAAGCGGAAAGTACGAAAGCCGCATAGTGAACAAAAACGCCTGAACACCGACACGAAAGGAAAATATCATGAACGAACTCGAACTCAAATACGGCTGCAACCCGAATCAGAAGCCCTCGCGTATTTTTATGGAAAACGGTGCTGACCTCCCTATCGAAGTCCTTAACGGAAAGCCCGGCTATATCAATTTTATGGACGCTTTCAACGGCTGGCAGCTCGTAAAGGAGCTTAAAAGGGCGACGGGGCTTCCCGCTGCGACCTCTTTTAAGCACGTTTCTCCCGCAGGCGCGGCGGTAGGACTTCCTCTCAGCGATACTCTCAAAAAGATCTACTGGGTAGACGACCTCGGCGAGCTTTCTCCGCTCGCCTGTGCATACGCAAGAGCGAGAGGCGCGGACAGAATGTCCTCCTACGGCGATTTTATCGCGCTTTCGGACGTCTGCGACGCTTCGACGGCGAAAATGATACAGCGCGAGGTTTCAGACGGCGTTATCGCGCCCGGGTATGACGCGGACGCGCTTGAAATCCTCAAGTCCAAGCGCAAGGGCACATACAATATCATAAAAATCGACGAAAATTACGTTCCCGCGCCTATCGAACGCAAGCAGGTGTTCGGAATTACCTTTGAACAGGGCAGAAACGAGCTTGTTATAAACGACGAGCTTTTCTCGAATATCGTTACCGAGAGCAAGGAGCTTCCCGAAAGCGCAAAGATCGACCTTGCTATCGCGCTTATCACGCTTAAATATACCCAGTCCAACTCCGTAGCGTACGCCTGCGGCGGTCAGGCTATCGGTATCGGCGCAGGTCAGCAGTCGCGTATCCACTGCACACGCCTTGCGGGGCAGAAAGCGGACAACTGGTATCTTCGCCAGTCCCCGCAGGTCCTCGGTTTACAGTTCGTTGACGATATACGCCGCGCGGATCGCGACAATGCTATCGACCTGTACATAGGCGAGGATTATATGGACGTTCTTGCGGACGGCGCTTGGGAGAAGAGCTTTAAGGTCAAGCCCCCTGTTTTCACGCGCGAGGAAAAGCGCGCATGGCTCGATACAATGAAAGACGTTTCGCTCGGCTCCGACGCGTTTTTCCCGTTCGGCGACAATATCGAGCGCGCACACAAGAGCGGCGTTAAGTATATCGCTCAGCCCGGCGGCTCTATCCGTGACGACAACGTTATCGAAACCTGCAACAAATACGGCATGACAATGGCGTTTACCGGTATTCGCCTGTTCCACCACTGATATTTCATCATGCCCGCAATAATCTTCTGCGCGGTCGCGCTTACGCTGCACTTTCTTAAAAAATCGCGGCTTTCAAGCCTTTGGGCAATGCTCGTGAACGTAATGCTCCTGCCGAGTTCGGCGGTGTCGGCGCTCGGGATACTTTTAGGCGCGCCGAGCTTCCTTTTGGTAGCCGACGTTATCGGAACTATCGGCTGCCTGTTGATATTCATTTATCAGAATATCGCGCCGTCCGACCCGCTTTCTTTCAGAAAAAATTACAGCGAAAGCGCGGAGCGGCTCGTCGGCTGCCGCAGGCTTACCGTGTCGGGGCTTGTCGCTTCGACGTGGGGAATTATTTCGTCGGTCAGCGGTATGCTGGCGATTCTTTCTGTGGATTCGCTGTTTTTTGGACTTGAGGGAGAAACGCTGCGCGCGGTGACTGTCGCGACAATGGGACTTAACGCCATTGTCGGCATAATCGGCGCGCTTATCAGCATTGTTCTGACGGTAACAGGTATATGCAGGCTGATCTGCGGGGAAATAATGCTCATAAACGGGCTTTTGCGCAGCGTCCGCGAGCTGTACAAAAATTCAGATAAGACGGTCGCACTTTCCGTTCTGTGCTGCATTCCCGCCGCGAACATTGCGGCTGCGGCAATTGTCTTAAAAAAGGTTCAGAGCGGGATAAAAAGAGGAACAATCACACAATGTGACCACAAGTAAAAGGAGAAAATTCATGAATATTTTGGTTGTAGGCGGCGGCGGGCGCGAACACGCGATCGTGCGTGCGCTTTCAAAATCGCCGAAAGTCGAAAAAATATATGCCGCCCCCGGAAACGGCGGAATTTCCGCGCTTGCGGAGTGCTTCCCCGTTAAGGCTACGGACATCGAGGGCGTCGTTTCACTGGCAAAGAAGCTGAACCCCGACTACGTTTTCGTAGCGCCCGACGACCCGCTCGTTATGGGCATGGTCGATGAGCTGAACAAAAACGGCTTCAAGACGTTCGGACCGCGCGCGAACGCGGCAATTCTCGAGGGCAGCAAGGTTTTTTCAAAGGCTCTTATGAAGAAATACGGCATACCGACCGCAGGATATGAGGTTTTCACCGACGCGGACGCAGCTGTAGAATATGTCAAGAAGCAGAACAGCTATCCCGCGGTTATAAAGTGCGACGGACTTGCGCTCGGAAAGGGCGTTATTATCGCAAAGGACTTCGCCGAAGCGAAAGAAGCGATCGAATCCATGCTTATCGGCGGTAAGTTCGGAAAGAGCGGCAGCGAAATCGTTATCGAGGAATTTATGACAGGTCCCGAGGTCACCGTTCTCGCGTTTACCGACGGAATTTCCGTAAAGCCGATGGTTTCTTCAATGGATCACAAGCGTGCATTCGACAACGACGAGGGACTTAACACGGGCGGCATGGGAACTATCGCGCCGAACCCGCTCTATACTGCCGAAATCGCGCAGGAATGTATGGACAAAATCTTCCTCCCCACGATAAAGGCTATGGCGGCTGAGGGTCGTCCGTTCAAGGGCTGCCTTTATTTCGGGCTTATGCTTACCCCGAACGGCGCGCGCGTTATTGAGTACAACTGCCGTTTCGGCGACCCCGAAACGCAGGTCGTTCTCCCGCTTCTGAAAACCGATCTTACCGAAATTATGGAGGCGATTTATGAGGAGCGCCTCGGCTCGCTCGATATCGAGTGGGAAAAGGGCTGCTGCGCGTGCGTTGTGATGGCGAGCGGCGGTTATCCCGAAAAATATCCGACAGGTCTGCCTATTTCGGGCTTTGACGAAAACGGACAGCTCCCCGATGGTTCGGCGTATGTCTACCACGCGGGAACAAAGCTTGAAAACGGAACTTATTATACTGCGGGCGGACGAGTTCTCGGCGTGACCGCAGCCGCAGACGATTTGCAGGCTGCGCTCGATAAGGCGTATGCTGCGGTCAGGGAAATCAGCTTTGAAAACGCGCATTACAGAACCGATATAGGTAAGCGCGCACTTGGGAAATAACGCTTCTGTCGGCGTTTCCCGACAGAAAAGGCAGCATATCATACTAATTCCGCTTTCCTTGAGCGTTTGTTCAGAAGAAGCGGAATAAATCAAAGCACCCCCCGTCCGTCGTACTTTCAAATCCGCTTTTGCAAAGCGAACAAAAGGACGGAACTGCCCCACGGGCACCGCGCGAGTTCGTAACCATCCTCGCCTTTGTCGAAAGACAATAAATCAAAACTAAGGAGAAAATTTAATATCATGAAAAGAAGAAATCACGCAGAATTTATCGTTCAGGGCGCGGCGATTGCCGCTCTCTATGTCGTTCTGACGCTGCTCTCGAATATTTTCGGACTGGCGAGCGGAGTTGTGCAGGTGCGCATTTCGGAAGCGCTCACGGTGCTGCCGTTTTTCACTTTTGCGGCTGTTCCGGGGCTGTTTGTCGGGTGCGTTATCTCGAATCTGCTTGCGGGAAGCGCGGTTTGGGACGTAATTTTCGGAAGTATCGCGACGCTTATCGGCGCGGCAGGAACATACCTGCTCAGAAAAAAGACGAAGTGGCTTGCGCCGCTCCCGCCTATCGCCGCAAATACGATAATCGTGCCGTTTATCCTTGCTTTTGTCTACGGCGCGGAGGAGAGCATACCCTTTCTTATGCTTACGGTCGGCGCGGGGGAGATTATTTCCTGCGGAGCGCTGGGGCTTATCCTGCTTAAAGCGCTCGAAAAGCGCGGAAAAGATATTTTCGGGCAGTAATCACAGTGAAAACCGCATAAAAATGTGATTTTTCGGGCAAAAAGCTATTGACAAACGACTTCTCGTGTGATAAAATAATAAAGCCGCTTATGGAGGGCTTTCCAAGTGCGCCATTTTGACGCCGCCCGTTATCATAGCGAGACTAATAAAAAGAAGGTATCTAAAATGTACGCAGTTATCGAAACAGGCGGAAAGCAGTATCAGGTAAAAGAGGGCGACGAAATTTTCGTTGAAAAGCTCGGCGTTGAAGAAGGCGAAGTAACTTTCGATAAGGTTATCCTCGTTGGTAAGGACGGCGAAGTTACCGTTGGCGCTCCTTATGTAAACGGTGCTTCCGTTAAGGCTACACTTATCAAGAACGGCAAGGGCAAGAAGATCACAGTCTTCACATATAAGCCCAAGAAGAGCAGCAAGCGCTGCATCGGTCACAGACAGCCGTACAGCAAGGTTAAGATCGAATCTATCGTAGCGTAAGCAGATGATAAAAGCCGAATTTTTAAGGTATGAAGGCGGGCTTGTCGGTTTTTCCGTTACGGGTCACGCGGGCGCGGGTGAATACGGGCACGATATCGTGTGTTCCGCAGTAACCTCCGCCGTCATGCTTACGGCAAATACGATTACGGATTTTCTGTTCACCGAAGCAGATGTGCAAATCGGGAAAAACAAAGTGCTTTTCGTGCTTAAAAACCCCGGTTCTGCTACGGCGATCGCGGCAAAGCAGGTCATAGCTTCGTTTAAGAAGCATATGGAGATCATTGCCGACGATGAAAAGGGCACAATTCAAATTACCGAAAAAGAGGTCAAAAACCGGAAAGGAAGAGAATCATGATTTTATTAAATTTACAGTACTTCGCTCATAAAAAAGGTATGGGTTCCACCAAGAACGGACGCGACAGCGAATCCAAGCGTCTGGGTGTTAAGCGTGCAGACGGACAGTTCGTTCTCGCAGGCAATATCCTCGTTAAGCAGAGAGGTACACACATTCACCCCGGCAAGAACGTTATGAAGGGTTCTGACGATACCTTATTTGCAACAACCGACGGCACAGTTAAGTTTGAGCGCCTCGGAAGAGATCGCAAGCAGGTAAGCGTTTACGCTGAATAAGTTCACAATACTAGTCACTGATAAAACTATAGCAAAAAAATGGTTTTTAATTGGCGCTAAGTATAAATCGACGGGCGGAAGCAATTCCGCCCGTTTTGTGTATAAGGAGAATATATGTTCGTTGATATTGTAAAAATTTCAATAAAAGCGGGCGACGGCGGAAACGGCGCGGTTTCGTTCCACCGCGAAAAGTACGTCAACGCGGGCGGTCCCGACGGCGGAAACGGCGGAAAAGGCGGCGATATCGTCTTTCAGGCGAAAGACAGTCTTTCCACGCTTATCGATTTCCGTTACAAGAAAAAATACACCGCAAAAAACGGCGACCCGGGAAGCTCCAAGCGCAGCACGGGAAAATCCGCGCCCGACACGGTCATCTACGTTCCGCGCGGAACGATTGTCAAGGACAGCGAAACGGGACGTATCCTTGCGGACATTTCGGGCGATGAACCCGTAATTGTCGCAAAGGGCGGAAAAGGCGGAAAGGGCAACATGAATTTCGCGACTCCTACGCGCCAGATTCCGCGATTCGCAAAGCCGGGCTTTCCCGGCGAACAGTTCGACGTAACGCTTGAGCTGAAACTGCTTGCGGACGTAGGTCTGGTCGGATTTCCGAATGTCGGAAAATCCAGCCTTATAAGCGTTGTCAGCGCGGCAAAGCCCGAGATCGCGAATTATCACTTCACAACGATCACGCCCGTTCTCGGCGTTGTCAAGTATAACGAGCAGTCGTTCGTTATGGCGGACATTCCGGGGCTTATCGAGGGCGCAAGCGAGGGAGTCGGACTCGGACACGCGTTTCTTCGCCATGTTGAACGCTGCCGTCTTATCGTGCACGTTATCGACGTTTCGGAAATCGAGGGGCGCGACTGCATCGACGATTTTGAGAAGATAAATAAGGAACTGCGCAATTTCTCGGCGGATCTTGCGGACAGACCGCAGATTGTCGCGGCAAATAAGGCTGATATGGCGACCGAGGAGCAGATCGAACGCCTGCGCAGCTATATCGAGGAAAAGGGGCTGCCATTTTTCGTTATTTCGGCGGCGACCACCGCGGGAACGCAGGAGCTTGTCGCGGCTGTCGCAAATAAGCTTGAAACGCTGCCGCCCATGATACGCTATGAAGCGCAGCCGCTTTCGCTTGAGGACCTCGACAGGATAGAAAAGGAAAAGCGCAGCTTTAAGGTCGAAAAGGCGGACGAGCATTTCTTCGTTGTGGACGCGTCGTGGCTTGCGCCGATACTTTCCGTTGTCAACATGGAGGACTATGAAAGCCTTCAGTATTTCCAGCGTGTGCTGCGCTACAGCGGAATTATCGACGCGCTTGAGGAAGCGGGAATTGAAGAGGACGACACGGTTTCGATATTTGATTTTGAGTTCAATTATGTGAGATAAATATTCGGCGGCAAAACGGGCGCAGCGCGTCCCGAAGCAGACATTCTCTTCGTTATTATATACGGAAAGGAGTTTCCGCATGGAAGCAATGACAAAATCGCAGGCAAAACAGCTCAGCCCGCTTACGCTGGCTTTTTACGGCGACTGTGTATATGAACTGCTGGTTCGGCAAAGAATTGTAAGGGCGGGCAGCCGCCCGTCGCAGGAACTGCACCGCCTGGCGGTCGAAAAAGTCCGCGCGTCGTATCAATCGGCGGCGTATGAGCGTATCCTCCCCGTACTTTCGGAGGAGGAAACGGACATAATCAAGCGCGGAAGAAACGCGACGGGGCTTAATCCGCCGAGATCGAGCAACGCAAAGGAATATCATCAGGCGACCGCGGTTGAAGCGCTTTTCGGCTATCTTAGCCTTATCGGCGAAAACGCGCGGCTCGAAGAGCTGTTTGAGGTGATTTTAAGTGAAGAAAAAAACGAAAAAATGGCTGATTGACATACCGCTTATCATTCTCGGAGCGCTCGTTTATTCGGCGGGCATCAACTGCTTTACCGCGCCGAACGGCATTGCGCCCGGCGGGGTCGGAGGTCTTGCGACGGTGCTGAGCTACCTGTCGGGCTATCGGCTGAGCATCGGTATCCTGTTCGGAATAATGAACGTTCCGCTGGTGATCGCGGGGTTTATGAAGCTGGGGAAGCCTATGATGCTGCGGACGCTTATCGCGGTGTGCGTAACAACGGCGGCTACCGACTTTTTCAGTCAGTTTTTCCCGAAATATGAGGGCGACAGGATAATCGCGGCGGTTTTCGGCGGCGTGTTTATCGGCGCGGGACTGGGGCTTGTGTACCTGCGCGACGGAACTACGGGCGGAACCGACATTATCAACAAGCTGATACAAAAGGCGAAGCCTTACCTTAGTCTGGGCTTTATCATGATGATAACAGACGCGACGGTCGTTGTTATATCCATACTTGCGTTCGGCAACCTTGAATCGGGTCTTTATGCCATTATTGCCATTTTTGTCAGCTCCCGTGTTATGGACAGACTCCTTTACGGCGGAAAAGAGGGTAAGGCGATACTAATTTTCTCGGAAAGATCCGAAGAGATAGGTCAGGCGATACTCAATAAGACTCCCCGCGGCGCTACATTTCTCGAGGGAAAGGGCGTGTATTCGGGCGAGGATAAAAACGTTATCTGCTGTGCGGTTCACAAGAACGAATATGTAAAGCTGAAGCGGCTGGTTCACGAGATCGATCCGAACGCCTTTATCATCACCGCGACCGCGAATGAAATTCTTGGAAAGGGATTTCAGGAGAATAATCAGTGAAAGGATATTTACCAATGGCAAAAAGAATAATCTCATTTTTCATGGCGGCGGTAATTTGTGCGACCTGCTTTGTTATACCCGCCTCCGCAGTTCAGACGCTCGAAGAAAAATACGGCGAACGCATGGCTCAGGTGCGCGAGCTGCTGCTTGACGACGGGGATACTGTCGCGGCTGTAAAAAAGCTGGGGCGCGCGACGGTATATATTTCGGTTTCGGACGGAAAAAGTCGGGCGGTCACCGTCTGGGCGTCCACAAAAAAGCTTTCGTCCGCACTGGACAAGGCTTATGAAAAAGCGAAAAATACCGGCGTAACTCCCGAATGGTTCAAGCTTGAGGTCGTTACGGAAGTTCAGAACGTTGACCTCGGCGAGTTTAATGACCTTGTCGGAAAGCAGACAAAGGGCGGGCTTCGCCGCGGAATAAGCTTTAATCAGACATTCGGGCTGTCGATTCCCGAGGGACATATAAACGCAGAGGGTATGCTCGATTACGAAACGGCAGAACTCAGCCTTAAAAGAATAAACGCGTATTTTAAGCGAAGCGGGAAAAGGCAGCTTTCCGAAATTCCCGAAAGCTTCATTGTGTTCGGCTCGCAGAGCTATTTTTCGGACGGAACGGCGTATAAGCTTCTGAACGGAAGCCGTAATTCGATCGCGCGCCGTGATTTTCCGACCGACAAGGCGGGTCTTGAACAGCTGGCTGAAATGTCGTCCTCATATCTCGCGGATATCTGCGGCAGCGACGGAAAATTTATTTATGGCTATTACCCTATTGACAACGAGAAGATGGACGATTATAATATAATAAGGCACGCCGGAACGGTATGGAATCTTATTCTTCAGTATGATATGACGAAAAACGCCGAGCTTGTGCCTGTGATCGACCGTGCGCTTGATTATCTGGGCGGATACATACAGTATAAGGATAAAAACACTGCGTTTCTTGCGGATTCCCGTTCGCTAAACGTCGGAGGAAACGGAATATCTCTCCTTGCATACACGGCGTATGCGGATATATTCAAGACCGACAAGTATAACGACATAATAAAGGCGCTTGCAAACGGCATTATCTTCATGCAGAAGGACAGCGGCGCGTTTACTCATACTCTGAATAAATCGGACTACACCGTTTATAAGGATTATATCGTAATTTTCTACGACGGCGAGGCAATGTACGGACTTTGCAGGGCGTACGGTGTTCTCGGCACGAAAAAGTTTCTCCGCGCGGCGGAAAAAGCGGCGGATTACTTTATCGGCGCGCATTATGAGAAAGAAAACAGCCATTGGATCTCGTACGGCTTTAACGAGCTTACGAAATATTCCCCGAAAGAGAAGTATTTCAATTTCGGGCTGCTCAACGTTCACGGCTTCACCAAAAAGGCGTATAAAAACGCTACCGGTTCGCCTACGCGCGGGGAAACTCTCGGCGCGGCGTTTGAGCTTTACGACAGGCTTATTCAAAGCGGAAAGAGCTGCGAGCTGCTGAACGAATTTGACGAGGATATGCTTTTTAAAGCGTTTGAGCAGCGGATTTTCTACGGGCTTAATTACTTCATGTTCCCCGAATCCGCGATGTATTTTCCGGATCCGCAGACGGTTCTGAACAGCTTTGCTGTCCGCGAGGATCTTTTCCGCATTCGCATTGACGATATTCAGCATTTTATGGGTGGATATTATCTTTACCGGAAAAATTATGACCGGGTAAAGTATTATACAACAGTTAACTAAAAAAGGAGCAATTTTATGTCAGGACATTCAAAATGGAGCACCATTAAGCGCAAAAAGGGCGAAAAAGACGGTGCAAGAGCGAAGATCTTTACGAAAATAAGCCGTGAAATTATTGTCGCGGTAAAGGAGGGCGGCGGCGACCCGAACTCTAACTCGAAGCTTGCACAGCTTATTCAGAAAGCTAAGTCCAACAATATCCCCAACGATAATATCGACCGTCTTATCAAAAAGGCAAGCGGTGACGGAGAAAAGAACAACTATGAAACCTGCGTTTATGAGGGCTATGGTCCGAACGGTGTTGCCGTAATTGTTGAGTGTCTTACCGACAACCGCAACAGAACTGCGGGCGAAATCCGCCACTATTTTGACAAATTCGGCGGTAACCTCGGCACTTCGGGCTGCGTTTCATTTATGTTCAGCACCAAGGGCGTTGTTGTTCTCGACAACGAGGACGAAACCATTGACGAGGACAAGGCAATGGAGGATATTCTTGAAGCGGGCGGCGACGATTTTGCGTTTGAGGACGGCTGTGTTGAGATAACTACCGACCCTGCGGCGGTTACGGACGTTGCAACCGCACTCGCGGGCATGGGGTATACCGTTCTTTCCGCTGAAGCAGCACAGGTACCCTCGACCTACACCGCGCTCACAGACGAGGAGCATATCAAGAAAATGGGACTGCTTCTCGACGCTCTCGACGATAACGACGACGTGCAGAACGTGTACCATAACTGGGATGAAGCGTGAGATCGGCGTTATTTGGCTTTATTATCCCAAATATCAGCGTTGTTGATTTCACAAGTTATGGAATATTAAGTTGAATTACGGCGTGCATTTAGGTTAAACCGCACGGTTTGAGAATGTGCATTTGGTATATCGTAACAGAAAACTCCTTATTGCTATGGATTCCATGGCGGTAAGGGGTTTTTATGCTTATATTTCTCTCAATCTTCATATAGAAATCGCAAAGCTGATAAAAGGTATAAAAATCGGGATAAGATGCATTTTAGTAAGATTGACAACGCATAAAATAAATGGTATAATATGTAAAATTAGATTTTAGGAGTGTGTATTATGTCTAATAATAACGATTTTAAATTGCCTAAAAATCAAATTGCAGAGGCACAGCAGAAAAAGAAAAAGTCGAAAACCTTTTCTATGAAATCGAAGCATACGAATAATGATAATCCCTTTGACAATAATAAGAAAGGATAACAATACTAATTTTGTCAAAGCGGGCGGCTTTGACGGAATTAGTATTGTACGTTTTTTCGGCGGCTACGCCGCCACGCCGCTTCGCAGAAGCGGCGAATCCTCCTATAGACAACATCTATAGGAAGGTTGAAAAATAGTATAAAAAGAGAATATGGCTGAATTTATTAACAATCTCTCCGAGTACATACATATAATTGTTTCGGGGTACATTTTTGTTACCATTTTTAATTTTGTTATGTATAAGAAAAATATGGCTAATTATAACCATATATTTTTTAAATCAATAGTATATGGATTTATATTAAAAAGCGTGCTTTATACGGCAATAATACTTATACCTATTAAAGATGAATTTAAAGATGTATTTCGAGATTCATTATTTTATATTAGCTCCGCTGTACTGTCTTATGCCATAACTGTGATAATGCGCAGTTCAAGAATAACAAAGGTGATGATGAAGCTGGGTGTATATCGCAATCACAATAATAATATATGGCTTGACATTTTTGACGGCGAGAATCCTCCGTGGTTTGATGTATCAAGCTCAACATTAAAAAAGCATTACAGCGGAGAGTTGGATATTCTCGAAGACACTCCTGAAGATTTTCAACGAAAACCAATTTTGATATTACGAAAGTACAAGTCTTATGATGAAAATGAAAACATTATTGAAGACCGCAGTAATGATTGTAATTTTAAAGTTATAATCGACACCGGGTTATATGATGATATAAAATTTGCATACCCCAAAAACGATGAAACTAATACTGCTACTTAATTGCTATACAAATTTAAACACAGGAAATTAAATCTTGTTGTCCGACAGGTAAAAATCACAAAATATTGAAAACTCGTGATTAATATTGAAAAAATGTCAAAAATTTGACCATATATAATGTCGCATCATAACCGGGAGGAAGCGTGAGATTTGTTCGCATATAACAAAACTTCTTGTTCCCCAGAATCCATGGTGACAAGGAGTTTTTGTGATAATCAACAAATTAATTGTACACATTTTGTCTAAATATGAACAAAATATGTCGAAACGCTTGACTTCTGTAGTTTATAGTGTTATCATAAATATAGAGCATACCTTTTATATTGGGGAATATAAAAATGAAAAACGAACAAAACCGCACGGAAGAGTTGGTATGCACTCTTCCGTGCGGTTTTTATATTCGGGCGGCGCCGCAGTCCCTTTCCCTTAAATTTCCAATTGCTGCCACGCCCTGTTTTTATGCCTTTCTGACAAATACGGGGCACGCATTTTCACAAATTTTACAAAAAGGCGTGACAAAAAGCGAAAAGTGTGCTATAATGAAATTGATATAGGTACGGGCGCACTGTGCGCCGTCCGACAATTTTTGTGAAAGGGTGAGCTGATGAATTACGAAAAATCCTGCGGCGCTATCGTTTACAGGAAATTTCACGGCAATACCGAAATATTGCTCATCAGGCACATCAAATCCGGATATTGGTCATTTCCGAAAGGTCACGTTGAGGGAAACGAAACCGAAGCGGAAACGGCTATCCGGGAAATTAAGGAGGAAACCAATATTGATGTGCTTATCGACACGGGCTTCCGCGAAACCGTGTCATTTTCTCCTCGGCGCGATACAAGCAAGACTGTCGTTTATTTTGTAGCGAAAGCGCTTAATCACGACACAAAGCCGCAGCTTGAGGAAATCTCCGAAATTCGCTGGATAGAGATAGGTCAGGCTATTTCGCACCTTACTTATGACAACGACAAGCTCGTAGTCAGCAAGGCTAAGGCTTTTATCGCACTCATGAAATAAACCGAACGGCTTTGTGCAGATATGTGCAGAGCCGTTGGGTTTTTCGCGGCACAGGGCGCGGCACGCGCGGCGTTTTGCCTTACGGCAAAACGCTCGGGCGGCGGCGAAGCCGCCGCACTGCCGCTTTCAGCGAAGCTGAAAGCGGTGCGCGTGCCGCGCCCGTACGGGGAGCAGAAAGGTTGAGAACGAGAACCCGCCGACATAACGGGGCTCGCTTTCCTTTCGTTAGGACGGCTTACGCCGCGGCTTTAACTCTGTCCGCTTTTTCCAACGCAGGTGAAACGCCGCAGTCGTTGGGACAGTGCGTGTTCCCCGCTTTCGGGGCAGGTCGGTGAAAACTCCCGAGGGGGCGCGGCACGCGCCTTGCGTTCGGCAAAGCCGAACGCAAGAACAGCGCGGCTTCGCCGCGCTGCTGCCGCAGAACGCTGCGCGTTCTGCGGCGCGCGTGCCGCGCCCCGCCGCTTTCGCCGAACAGGTCTGGACAAAAAGCGCATAATATGGTATAATATAAGTATGAGAAAAGCAAAAGAAATAGCAGGGCGAAAA
>CAKSFR010000022.1 GCA_934454635.1 uncultured Ruminiclostridium sp. | reverse complement strand
TTCGTCTTTTGTCAATACCTTTTTTCAAAGTTTTTTGACTTTTTTTCGACTTTCTTTCAGCGTGGTTTCTCGCCCCCCTCTCGGGTCAGCTTGTTTATTATATCACCTCTCTCTCCTTTTGTCAATACATTTTTTAACTTTTTTCAATGTTTGTACATATTGCGACTTTTTCAGCAGTTATCGTTGCACATTATATAACAAAATAGACAATATTGATTTCTGCGATAAAAAAACCGTGTACTATTATAATATAGCACACGGTATTTTTTATCCAAGCAGAAGCACAGGCGCCGTTCCGACGCAGAGCCCCTCCGTATTTATTCCCGCAGTCTGTCCGTCCCAGACGTACACATCGCTGCTCCAACCCTGTCCTCCGAACGTCTGCATAGTTATAGGCAGGCTCGTTTCCTGCGTCATATACACAGCGCGGCATTCGCCGGCAACAAGATAAAACCCTATATACCCCGTTTCAATTTCGGGGAAAGCATTCGCCAAGCGGCTCGCAAGCAGATCCTCGGCGTTTAAATTATTCGCCGCAGGCTGCCCCGATTGCGCCGAGCCGTTTCCTGACCACGTTATATTAGCCGCCTGAACAAAAACCGACGGATCAACTATATTAAGCGTCCACACCCCGTTCGCGATCCGAACGCTGCCCTCCGTAACTTGAGTATTGGATTTGAACATTCCGAAATTGTTGGCATTCGCCTCGGTCAGAAACATATTTATCGATTGGCGAACGCTGCTTGTCGTGCTGTTGGCGGAAACTATCCGCGACTGCGTAACATACCCCAATACAGTCGGGACAAGTATCGCCGAGAGAACGCCTATTATTGCGATAACAACGATAAGTTCGACAAGCGTAAAGCCCGCCTTTTTTATTATTTTTTTCATATCTTCTCCCAATATACCGCAGCCCCGTCATGGAACTCCACAACGGGGATTGCTTTAATAAGTAAACATTCTCTGACCGGGTCGGCAAAGCGTCACGGGATACGAGCAGCTGTAATATCCTCCGTTAATGCAGTCGTCGGTAAACGAAAGCGTCGCATTTCCGTTAACGATATCGTCCCAGCTGCAATCCGTCCAGTACGCCGCCTGAACGCGGAACTCTCTGTCAACAACGGCATAATATGTGCAGTCATACCCTGTTGAAGCAATATAATTTTCAACGTCGCCCTCAAACTTTGACATAAAATTTCTGAACTGAGTGGTGTAGGAGCCTGCGGTATCAATAAGCGACCGAGGCGTTTCATCGCCCGCAACATAGTTTCCGCTTGTTTCGTACAGGATAACGCCGGTTTCCGCAATCGTTCCGTTTGAATCGGCTTTTACATATAAAATTATATTTGGGAAAGTCGAAGTAGGGAAACAGCTGAACGTAAGGTTATCGGGATCTTCCACAAGCTTCTGCCTGCTTACAAAGTCCTGCGTTTTATAGAAAAACTCTTTCGCAAAGCCCTTGCCCTGTGTGTCCTTATTGCTTGAAAGCAGGTTCGGCAGAATCATCGCAAGAAGAACGCCGATGATAGCGATAACAATAAGAAGTTCCACCATGGTGAAGCCTCTGCGGTTTTTCAGCTTTCGGATTTTGTTCATAATCTTTATTCCTTTCCTCAGCATTATAAAGCTCTTGTTTTTGCACTGCGCGCGGCAATGCAAGAAAAAAAGCTTTATAATCACTAATTTCCCCGACGGTTTCCCGTCGGGGAAAAGTGGTTATTTGCTTTTTACTCGTCCGAGCTAAATATTAGCCAAGAGCTACGATAGGAGCAGTACCTACGATAAGACCGGTAGAAGATACGCCTGCTGTGGAGTTATCCCAAGCAAATACTACTGCGCCCTGAGCGTTTGCAGTCCAACCGCCGCCATTGCCGTTAGCGCCTGATGTTATAGCGGGGCAGTCTGTACCTGCCGTTAAAGCTGTGGAAGTATCAGCTGTGTAAGCTACTGCTAAAGTCTTGCCGCCTTCAACGTAAACCAGCATAGAAGCTGTGTCAACCTCGGGGAAGAGGTCAGCAAGCTCAATTGCGAGAAGGGAAGCAGGGTTGGTAACGCCAACCTTGGTTGCAGCAGCTGTGCCGGTACCACCGGTAGCCCATGTCATACCGTTACCGTTTCTAAATGCGGCAGTAACACTCATGTTAACTGTCCATGTACCATTTGCAACAGTAATTTCGAAAATATTGTTGTTGTTTACGCCCTTGAGCATACCGTAACCTGCTGTATCAGCATTGGTAAGGAATGTGTCAACATTGTTCTTGATGGACGCAGCAGTAGAGTTAACGGATGTAACTCTGGAGTTTGTTACGTAGCCTAACATGGTAGGTACGAGGATTGCGGCTAATACACCGATAATCGCAATAACTACGATTAACTCAACGAGTGTGAAGCCTTTTTTTGCCTTGAGCTTCTGGAAAAACTTAATCATTGGTTTTTTCCTCCTTAAAAAATTTTGTTATGTATAATCCCTCGGGATTATATCCTTATTCAGCGCGGATTGTAACCTAAGTGTAACCCTCGGTTCGTTTTCCTTTGCTGTAATTACAGTATATCGTACTTTTGTTTTTTTTGCAATAGTTTTTTTGAAAAAATTGCCCAAAGTTGTTATTTTTATTCAAGGTTTACAAAGATTCGGTTTAAACTTGTATATTTTATTACTTTTAAAGTTACAGAATTTACCGTTTTTGGAGCAAATGTGTAAAATCGGGCTGAATGAACGTCCAAAACACGAAAAAGTGTAACTCTGCACGCATAAGCGTTAGTTATCCGCCACTAACTTGAAATATATCCCCCGACATACTATAATAATACAAAGAACACGGTAATTTATGCTTGACTTTTCGGAAAAGCTGTGTTATAATCGCTTTATCTTGAGGGAGTAGATGGCGCAAACGCGTGGCAAGTCGACACACCGACGGGATTCCGTCCGGCTTGCATTAAATTTCGAGACTTGAGTACAGATTTGCTGTACCCGGTCTTTTTTTTATCGGGTACGGCAGTATCCGATTTTTTTGTTAACAGAAAGGAATTTACACATGGGACTTCTCGAACTTTTTCTGATTGCGGTAGGTCTGTCGATGGACGCGTTTGCGGTATCCGTCTGTAAGGGGCTTTCGGTGCAGAAGCCGAAAGGAAATCATTATCTTATCGTGGGGCTGTGGTTCGGCGGATTTCAGGCGCTCATGCCGACTCTCGGCTATCTGCTCGGCTCGACCTTTGAACAGTACATAACGTCGTTCGACCATTGGATTGCGTTTATTCTTCTCGCATTTATCGGCGGCAACATGATACGCGAAAGCCTGTCAAAGGACGAGGAAAAGACCGACGCTGATTTCGGCTTTAAATCAATGCTGCCGCTTGCGGTCGCGACCAGCATAGACGCGCTCGCTATCGGGGTGACGTTCGCGCTTCTCCCCGAGGTAAATATCTTCGCCGCAGTCGGCTTTATCGGCGCTACAACGTTTATTCTCTCGGCGGTAGGACTTAAGGTCGGCAACATTTTCGGCACAAAGTACAAATCGAAAGCCGAACTTGCGGGCGGAATAATACTTATCTTAATAGGCATAAAAATCCTGCTCGAGCATCTCGGCGTTATAAATTTCTGACAAATACAGCAAAACGGACGTCCGCATTTCACGAACGTCCGTTTTTATTATCGGCTTATGGCGATACGGAAACCTTAATTGTTCCCTCCACCGCATATTTTGTGGATTTAGCCGTTATTTTAAGCTTTCCGGCACTCTCGTCGGCAGCCACCGTCAGTAAGCCCTCTGCGCTTATCGAAGTGCCGTCCTTTACCGCAATCTCATTTCCGCCCGAATCAAGCCCCGTTACGATAAATTCAATATCTCCCGCATAAGCAGCCGCCGTGTTGAACCCTGCGGAATCCGCGTAAAATGCGCTCAAAGCGTATTCGCCGCCGCACATTGCTTCGGTTATTTCTTCACCGCCGCATATCAGCTTTATCTGCGTCGGCTTGATATAATTCGGTCTGAAGCTGTAATCCTTATCAACCGCGATTGTTTCTCCCGCTCCTACTTCCCGATAAGATCCCAAATAATCGGCTCTTCCCGGCTTTATGCTTTCAATTATTCCATCTCCGCTGGTGCTCTTCCAGTTCACGAAAACGTAGCCGTCCGCCTCCATTTTCGCTTTGTTATCAGGCTCAGCGGGAAGCGTGACCTCCTCGTTCGGCTCATACAGCTTTTGCTTTATGCTTGACCCGCTGTTTATGCGCACCTCGAAAATATTGTAGTAAACGGCATAAGGAACGGTGATAACGGTATTCTCGCCGACAATATTTGCCTCTGTTTCCTCCCATTTCCACACCATGTAGTTCATAAAACCGTCGCTGTCGGTATCAACCGCCATATATTCGTCGGGAATGTCGATACGCGGCGCAGCCGTGCCGTAATCAACGATTTCCGTGCCTATTATTACAGAACTGTCATATCCCGCAACATATGTAACGGTATATTTATTTGCTTCATACTCTGCGGTTACGGTCATATCGCCGTTTATAATGGTTTCAGCAGTAAACTCAGCCCCGTCGCAGACCCATTTTACTCCCGTATAATGCTCTTTTTCGGGGATTTCGGGAATTTCATCTTCGGAAAGGCACGAGTCGTAATATCCAACAGCTTCCGCACAGACTGCTTCGTCGGCGATAAACGTTACGGTATACTCGTTCGGTTGATACTGGAGCGAAATAACGGTGTCGCCCGTGATTATCGTTTCGGCGGTAAGCTCCATAAAATCGCCCTCTCCCGCAGGGATCAGCCACCGACCCGTATAACCACGCTTTTCGGGTATGGCGGGTATTTCCGAAACAGTTCCGCCCACATCTATCGAAACAGTAATTTCCTCGCCGTCATAGCGGAAAATCACGTTTGCGCGCTCCGCAGTCCTTTCGGTTGTCGCAGAGGTCGGCGGCGTGGGGATATACGGCCGCGACGTTGCCGCAGTCGCGGTCGTAGTCGTGGTTACGGTCGTGGTCGTTGCGGCGGTTGTCGTAGTCGCTGTCGTTGTCGTTGTTGTTTTTTGGGTAGTTTCCTTGCTTGAAGCTTTTGTTGCAGCGGTTGAAGCGGTCGTTTTTGCCTCTGTTTGAGGCGCTGTTTGCGCCGAGGTTTCCGTTTTTGCCGTACTTTCGTTCACAATTGCGGGCGCTGTGCCGACCTCGGTTTCGGGCGCCGCCGCGCTCACCGCGCTTTCCGTTTCGGGCGGAAGCAAGGTGCTTTCGGAAGCGGTCGTTTCTGCGGACGTTTTTTCGGCTTCTTCCGCAGAAGCTACAGGCGCGGACGCTTCAGAAACCGCCGAGGTCTGCTCCCCGTCGTTATTATCTCCGCGTATCGCCGCAAGCACAGGCTCGCTCAGCTTCAGTCGATTTATTTCGTCCGAATTTAATATAATTTTAATGACTTCTTCTGGAATTTGAGAATAATCCGTATCGAAAACGGGGTTTTCTCCGTCGCTTATCGCCCTGATCTCGCCCGTTTCGGGGTCAATGAGCACGAAATACGCCCTGCCGTCGATTTCGGGATTTCTCGAACCCGTATCCTCGGTTTTTATCTTTGCGGAGCAGTTCTCCCCGACAATAACTTCCCCGCCCTTTTTGCTGCCGTCCTCGTTGAAAAGCTGTACTGCAACTCGCCCGTGGAACGTCGAAATATCGGCAATGTAGCTGCCGTCCTCCAGTTTTATGAGCGAAACGCGGAAGCTCGTTCCGCGAACGGCCATTGTCGATTTCGGAACGTTCACTTCATAGAACGAATTTGCTGACAGCGATTCGGTTATCTCGCTGAGAACCGCGCCCTCGCGAAGGTTCAGCGAGGTCTTGCTGTCGGCGGAGGTTCCCTCGGCAACAAGCTCTAGAACCGTCCCCTCTTCAAGCAGAACGTATTTGCTGTTGTCGAGCGAAAGCCTCATCGAACCCGAATTTACGGTTATAACATCGCCGCTTTCGAGGTTCATTCCGACGTATGCGTCAAGCTCGCCTGCGCTCTCTCGCGCTACAGCGGCAGAGCCGTTGAGTTCAAACACTTTCAGTACGCGATAGCTGTCCGAGCCGGAAAAAATCACCGCTGCGGTAATCCCCGCAGCCGCCACGACAGCCGCCGCGCCCGCTATTATCCCGACAGTTTTCGCGCTTATCGCCGATAAAATCCCTTTTAGCATATTTCCTTCCTTTCCCGTTTAAGACAGCACTCCGAGCTTCCGCAAAAATTCCGCAGAGCGGCGCTGAGCCGATATATCCGAGGTTTCAATAAGCACGCTTTGGTTCGGAAAATATTCCGAAAGGTGCGCTCTGAAACGTTCCCAATCTATTTCCCCCGAACCGACCGCAAGGTGCAGATCGTCGTTCAGGTCGTTATCGTTTATGTGGAGGTGCTTTGCGTACGGCGCGACCGCCCTTGCCCATTCGTTGATATCGCCGCCGTAAACGCACGCGTGCGCATAATCGAAGCATATCCCGAAGTTCGGTACGTCCGAAAGCCGCCGCGCAAGCTCCGTAATAAGCTCGGGGCTTCGGTCGCACATATTTTCGATATAAATTTCGATATCCGTATTGTTTTCTGCGGTTTCACGCCAGAATTTTTCATTTGCGTCCAGCCAGTTTCCGCGGTAATTCCCCGCCGCAAGAAATTCGTGCTGATAATTCGTGTGGAACACCACGCCCCTTGCACCGATTCTCCGCGCGATATCAACGCTCTGCCGTACCCTCGCCTGCGAGATCTCGCGTATTCTGCGGTCATAGCTGAAAATTATCACGTCGAAGAACGCGCCGTGCGAGGTGAGCGTTTCGGGCAGCTCCCACTTGCGGTAAAACGCAATGCGTTCCTCCGTTCGGAGCGGGTCGTCAAGCATATCGGGGAGGAAAAAATCGTTGAACTCAAAACCGAGGTCATACTCCCGCGCAAGCTCAAGGCTTTTTTCAATTTCAGCCGCTTTCGGAATAATCAGAAATTTATTCATTCTTATGCTCCTTTTCGGGGCGTATTTCTCCCGTTATACCCGTAAGCGAATAAACGAACACGCCCTTTGATTTTCCCTTCAGCGGTATCTCGCCTATCGGCTCGACGGTCACGCGATCCTTTACCTGCTCGTAAACGTATTCGCTGATAAGCACCTGCCCGCGTTTTGCGTTGGCTTCAAGCCGCGCGGCGGTGTTTACGGTATCGCCTATTGCCGTGTAATCCATTCGGAAATCACAGCCGATATTTCCGACAACAGCGTTGCCGCAGTTTACGCCGACTCCAAAGCTTACGGATTTTCCGTATTTTTCGAGAAATTTGCTTTCTATGGCATTTCCGCCGGCAACAATGTCCCACGCCGTCAGGACAGCTCGGAAAACATAATCGTCGAGGTCGAACGGCGCATTGAAAACCGCCATTGTCGCGTCGCCGATAAATTTGTCGAGCGTTCCGCCGTTTTTGAAAATCGCATTCGTCGTTAGATTAAGATAGCTGTTGAGAATATCGACAACCTGCTCCGGCTCAAGGCTTTCCGACATCGGAGTGAAGCCGCGTATATCAACGAAAAGTACCGCTATATTGCGGTTCTCGCCGCCCAGACAGATATGATAATTGCCGCTTTTTGAAATTTCCTCAACGACCTGCGGCGCAACATATTTACGGAAAGCCGCGGTAATTTTCCGCTTTTCGATTGCTTCCGAAGCGTATCTTCTGCCGAGATTTACAAGGAAAGCGAGTAAAACGAAAGCGGGAGCATACAGAAGCGGCAGCGCTGTACCAGAATTATTAAGAGCAGCTCCCGCAGCGACATATCCCGCCGCGGCAAGCACCGTCACTGCAATCGATACACGGAATTTCAGCCTGCGCGAAACGAAATACACCGCCGCGCACAGCGTCCCCGCTATAAGCGCCGAGAGAACGCGCGGCGCGGGAACGGGATACTTCCCGTCGAGAAGCCCCTGTAAAATATTCGCGTGAATTTCTACTCCGTACATCTGATCGGCGCTCCCGGGAACGGAAAACTGATCCTGAAGCCCCGAAGCGTACGCCCCGACAAGAACGATACAGTCGGTGAAAACGCGCGGATCTACCCTGCCATTCACAACGTCACAGTACGAAATGTGTTCATAGTCGTACGGGCGCCCCGCGTAGCTTATCCACATTCTCCCGCTTCCGTCGAGCGACGGGATATTCGGAGAAATTCCCTTTTCCGCGCAGTATTTTTCGTAAATGATTGAAGAAAAGCTGCCGTACTCCCGTCCGTCATATTCGGCGGTGAGAAACGCAGAGCGGACTATCCCGTCGTCGTCGGGAGAAGCATTCACAAACCCGTCCGCGCACGCGCCCTCCGTTATCGGCTGCTCAATAAGCTCTATATTAAAATGGTCTATGTACGGCTTTCCGTTTTCGTCGGTCTTATATGCGCTGCTGTAGTTAATATAAGAACCCGCAACGATATTTCCGCTTTGTCCGCACGCTTCGCGTAGCGCATTATCGCCCGCCTCGTCAATTTCCCCGAAAAACATAATATCGAACCCGATAACCACGGGCGCGTCACCGAGAATATTGATAAGGTCAGCATAACTCTGCCTGCTCCATGTGCCGAACGGACCTATTTCCGAAAGCGTTTTATCGTCGATCGCAATAATTTTTATTTTATTGTTGATGCCGCGCGGATTCTGGTATATCCTGTCGCGCAGCAGATTATCGACCGAGTAGAAAGCCCCGCTCAGCGTCACCAGAAACGCAAGCGCGAACGCCGCGGCAGTTTCAGCCGCAATAAGCAATTTTTTGTTCTTCAATTTTCTCCCCCGCTTCATATTATTACCTTTTATACTATTTTTCAATCTTCTATAGACGTTGTCTATAGAAGATTCGCCGCTTCTGCGAAGCGGCGTGGCGGCGTAGCCGCCGAAAAAGCCGTACAATACTAATTCCGTCAAAGCCGCCGGCTTTGACATATCGCTTTTTAAGCGGTAATCAATATATAGACATTGTCTATATATTGATTTGGAATTAGTATTATAATAGCATATTTTTTTCACTTTGTCACTATTTTTTAGAAATTTTGTTTATTTTTTCATTTCGGGTGTTTACAAACCCGAGCAAAAATGCTATAATATAAAAAATTTAAACTCCATTCATGGGAAAGGAAATGACATGAACGAAAACGTAACCGCCGAAGAGCTTCTTGAACAAATTTTCGGAATAACCGAAAATCTTTATAAGGAAATGTCGCACGCCGACGAGGACGCAAGCAACGGTCATCTGGAGATATTCCGTCTGCTTACCGACCTCGGAAGAACGCTTGTACACGCCGACCGCGCAAGCTTCTGGAAGTGGGATAAGCGCACCCGCACTCTATGGACGACCGCCGCTGTCGGAACGGAAAAGATAACGATTCCCGAGGGCACGGGACTTGTCGGAAAGGCTCTTGCGGAGCGCCGCGCTATTGTTACCAACGATCCGTACAGCAACCCCGATTTCAACTCGGACGTTGACAAAAAAACGGGATACGTCACAAAATCCATTCTTGTTATGCCTATTTCCAACTGTAAGGGCGAGTTCATCGGAGCTTATCAAGCGATAAACAAAATCGGAAACGGCGGAAAATTCGACCTTGAGGCAGATACGCGCAGGCTTTCGCTCGCAGCCTTCATCTGCGGAATAACCCTGGAAAGCGAAACCTTCCTCGATGATTCTCAGCACGACAAGCTTACCGAGCTTAAAAACCGAATGGGCTTTTACAGCGACTATAACAGGGATTATCTGCGGCTGCTGACCGACAGCGAAAAGCCCCGCCGTATTTCAATGTTTATCTGCGACATAGACTTCTTCAAAAAGGTAAACGACACCTACGGTCACAACGCGGGCGACGCGGTGCTTCGTCACGTTGCGGGAATTTTCCGCACAAATTCGCGAATCTGCGACGGCGTATACCGCTGGGGCGGCGAGGAATTTATCGTTATCCTCCCCGATACCGATATGCAGGGCGCGGCAGATTTCGCCGAACGCCTGAGAACGCTCGTAATGGTTTCGGTATGCCATTTTGACGACCTTGATATTAAGGTCACCATGAGCTTCGGAGTAACGGAGATCGACCCGTCGAAATCTATCGAAAGCAATATCGAGGACGCCGACGCAAAGCTCTATAAAGCAAAGGAAAGCGGCAGAAATATCGTAATAATATAAAAAAACTCCCCGCGGCTGCGTGCTGCGGGGAGCGTTGTTTCCGAATTATTCGGTTCCGAGATAATTTTTTACAAGCGCCTGTAAAAGCTCGTCGCGGTCAATACGGCGGATAAGGCTGCGTGCATTGTTATAAGTGGTTATGTAGGTCGGATCCTCGGAGAGAATGTATCCGACAAGCTGATTTATCGGGTTATACCCCTTTTCGTTCAAAGCCTGATACACCGTTGTGAGGATTTCCTTCATCTCGTTATCTCGTTCGTCCTTAACGGAAAATGTCATTGTCTTATCGTGCATTTATATCCTGCCCCTTTCCATACGCCAGATGTACAGTAATACATATTATATTATACACATTTTTGTGAAAAAAACAAGTCCTTTTTTATCAAAACATACATTTCTTTGAAATTATCAAAAATGATTGTGCAAATTTATCAATAATCACTATTGAAATTTGAGCTTTTTTTTGCTATAATACTTATAATTGAATTACGATGGAGGTATTATACACTATGGCAGACTCAAAGCAGAACAAAAACCAGCAGGATAAAAATTCCTCAAGCGAGGGATTCGGCTTCAAGCAGTCACCTCTTGGCTTCGATAAAAATGAAGTAAATTTGTACATAAATAAGCTCAAAAAACAGATGAAGGAACAGCAGCAGGAGTTTGAAGAACGCCTGAGCAATATGCGTAAGAACCTCGAAACGGCTCACGATGAAAGCAACGCCGCAAAGGCTGCCGCAAGAGACGCGCAGGCTGCGATAGATCCTGCCGCAATAGCCGCGGCAAACAAGGACAAGGCTGACCTCGCCGAAACGCAGAAGCTCGTTGAGGAAATGAAGAAAGCGAACGACGCAAAAGTCCTCGAACTTCGCAAGCTGGTTCTCGACGAACGCAGAAACGTCGCAAAGCTGGACAAGGAATGCGCTATGGCACAGATGTCCGAAAAGAAGATCCGCGAGGAATACGCAAAATTAAAGGAAAAGTATACGGCGGCGAAGAAATCCGGCAGCGGAGCGAAGGCTGTCCTTAACTCCAACGCAGACGAGGTTCTCGACGAAGCTTGCAAAATGGCTAAGGAAATTATCGACGAAGCCAAGAATTACGCAAAGAAGGCTGCCGACGAGATAAACAGCTATAAACAGAAGGTCGAAGCCGAGCTTAAAGCAAGAAGCGAAAAACTTGCCGCCGCAAAGAAGAGCCTTGATGAACAGAAAACAAAGGCGGAAGCGGAAAATAATGCCGCAAAGGAGAGCATGAAGAAAATCGCCGAAAAGATTGCGGCGGTCACAAGCCAGCTCGGAACATTTGCAAGCAGCTTTGACGCTGTAAACGCACAAATTTCGACCGTTACAGGTCAGATAAACGATGTTACGGGAACATTCGGCTCTGTTACAAAGAGCATAAGCGACGCGGCGGAGAAGATGGACGGCTTTGCACAGCAGTTCAGCGGCGTTTCCAAGCAGCTCACCGGCGCAAAAACCGAATTTGAGGGAATTTCCGGTTCACTTGAAGCCGCAAAGAACGGTTTCGCCGAAGTTACCAAGACGGTTGAAGCGACAAAGAGCGGCATCGCCGCTATACGCTCTGGCGCTGATGAAGCCGAAAAGCTCACCGCTGCTCCCGAGGCTGCCGATATAGCTGCGCTCGGCGCGGCAGCAGGCGCTATAGACGCCGCGAACACCGACATAAATATCGAACTCAAGCTGCCAGAATTTGATGAAAGCAAGTTCAGCGCAGAAAAGCTTGACGCACTCAAGGGCAAGCTCAAGGTTGAAACAACATACGTCGGCGGCGAGGAAGCCGATGACGATGACGATGACGACGATATCATATCTTCTATCGAAATCGAGGATATTCCCGCGCACGTTGAACCTACCGACGAAGAACTTATGGCTGACATTCAGCACCTTACGCCCGACGCTCCCGCAGCGCCAGAAGCAAAGGCTGAACCCGCTCCGGAAAAGTCCGCCGAGGTCGCTCCTCTTAAAAAGGAAGAGCCCAAGGCTGAAATCACCGACGATTTCGAGTCGCTTTTCGTTTCGCCCGCAGCCGATGATGATATGTCCGCTTCGATTCCGCTTATGAATACCTCGGGCGTAGGCGCTACAGACGATTTTACGCTTGAACAGAAGCCTGAAACAACTCCCGATTTCGACCTCCAGCCCAACGACCTCACAGCCGCTCTCGATAAAGGCTCGGATCTTGGCGAGGACATCTTCGACATGGCTATAAACCCCGTTGACGCGAACGATAATACGCTCAACGATATGCTCGCGTCAAAGGCTGCTTCCGACGCGATGAACGACTTCAATCTGACTCCCGCAGATAATTCTGCCGCAAGCGAACTCGCTTCCAAGCCCGCTGTGAACAGCGACTTCGGCGAATTTGCAGACCTCTTCGCGGCAGGCTCGGCGGAAACCACCGCACCTGCTCCCGAAAAGAAGCCCGCTGCGTTCCGTCAGCCCGCTAACAAGTCGGACGATATGTGGAGCTTCGGTTCAGAGGGTAGCGGCGACGATAACGATATGTCCGCAGATTCCGACCTCTCAGATCTGCTTCTTTAATTTCGCTTTATTCTTCGACGTTCGGGTCAGCCCGAAATAACAGGCTGACCGGGCGCCGATTTTATCCAAAGCGCAGTATTTTGCGCAAAAATGGGAATCGGATAAAAATATTGCCGTTTCTGACATTTTTTTGTTGACAATGTGAAAATTTAATGATATAATCTCTTTAGACGCTCGGTGAAGGGGTGGTTTCGTGAGCCTATCTGACGAAGAGCTTGTAGATATCGTTCACAGACAGAGCGCCCCCATGCAAAGTGCGGAAATGGCGCAGCTGATTTATCGCTATACGCGAACTATCCGTATAAAAGCGGCAAGGCTGAGAAACGCGGGCATTGAGCCGGAGGATCTTCTTCAGGAGGGATTTCTGGGGTTGTTGGACGCTATCCGCGGATACCACGGCGACCGCGGTCCGTTCGCGGCATTTGCCGACGCCTGCATAAGCAACCGCATGAAAACCGCAGCAAGCAAAGCGGGAAAAAGCAGACTCACTCCCGCGGAAGATTATGATTTTGAACAGATAAGCGACGCGCACGACGGCGCAGAGGATTATGTAATTCTGAAAGAGCGCAATTCCGAGCTTTACAGCAAGCTTGAAAAGCTGCTCACGCAAAAGGAATTTGAAGTTCTTCGGCTTTATCTTGCGGGCTTTTCATATAAGGAAATTGCCGCGAAGCTCGGAATTTCAAAAAAATCCGTGGATAATTCTCTTTCGCGCGCTAAACAGAAATTGAAGGATAAATTTTAAGGGCGAAAACCCTATATGACCGCAGCAGAAATGTCGGTGCAACTCCGTCAGCGGTCGAAATATTTTTTATTTGGCGAGGTATATCGTATGTACACAGACAAGACACTTGTATGCAAGGATTGCGGAAACGAATTTGTTTTCACAGCAGGCGAGCAGGAATTTTACGCAGAAAAGGGCTTCACTAACGAACCCCAGCGCTGCAAGGCATGCCGCGACGCAAAGAAGAACGCTACAAGAACCAGAGAAATGTTTACCGCTGTTTGCGCTGAATGCGGTAAGGAAGCAAGAGTTCCCTTTAAGCCCCGCGAGGACAGACCTGTTTTATGCAGCGAATGTTTCGCAAAGCAGAAGGGCGAATAATTTGCGCTCGACTCATTGGATTTAAGATATACCCCCGCTGGATGTATTTCTCAATAACAATGACGCAAAAAGACCGCAGGCATTGCACCTGCGGTCTTTCTCTTTGTTTATTCCGTTACAAACGGCAGCAGCTTCATAAGCTGTTCGCGCGGAACAATGTCCTTAAGCAGGTTCACCGTCTGCGCAAGCTCCGATTCGTTTTCGGGCAGCGTATGCGTGAAGTAAAGCTCGATATCGTCCGTGTCAATATGCTCGGCGGACATTGCAAACATTGCGTTTGCGATCATTTTAAGCCGCAGCTTCAGCCCCTCGACAAAATAACGTTCCTTGATTTTCGTTAACTGCTCAAACGCCAACAGCTTATACCGCATTGCGATTCCCGATGAATTTCCCGAAAAATTGACATCGCTCATACACGGAACTCCGCTGAACTTGTGGATATCGTTTTCGAGCGATTTTCTCAGCAGCTCGACCGAGTTTTCGTCAAACTGACGGGTAAGCCAGCGTGCGTCGCCGCCGTCGTCCATAGTCATAACGCCAAATTCCTTTATCGCACGGTACGTTTCACTTTCCTCGTCAGCCGTATCGCCGAGTATCTGTCCTTTTATAAGAAGTATCGCGTCAACAAACTGCTCTTTATCATTCACACGATCCGACTGAAGCAGATTATACGCGTCGATAAGGCTTGTCACCTGCGCGAAATCGCCCTGACAGTCGCCGTTGTTGTAATATTCGATCAGCGGTACATCTCCGAAGTAATGGCTGCCGACCGAAATTATCTTTTCAAATGAAAATCCCGCCGTTGCGAGAAATTCGATCGTTTCATCGCGCGTGCAGAGATAGCAGCGATAACCCGTTGTAACGTCGTTTTCGCTGTACTGCGGCAGGTAATATACCCCGAAAAGCGGTTTTTCCTCAACGGTGTTGTCGTAGACCACGAACGCCTGCCGTGGGTCGATGCTTGCGAGCCTTAGCGACGGCTTTTTCTCGTCCGTGAAGTACAGCATCTCGTACGAGCGCCCGAAAATCGAGCCGTTGCGCGCAAGGTCGATATCCTGCGTTGCGCTGTCGCAGCCGTGAAGAATATTTTTTAGCGTAGAAATATCCTTACCGCTGCGGCTGCGGTACTGAACCGGCGAACCCATAAAATACCCCGTCGTGCAGTCGGTAATGTACTTCGCATGGTTGCAGACAAGGCGGTTGTTCGCCGCGCGCTTGTCCTTAGGGCGGGAAAGAATGGCGTGTTCGCCTATATAATAGCGATAGAGCCGCTCCATTTCCTGCCGCCCGAGAACGTGTTTTACGATATACCGCAGGGCAAGCTGCGGCGTGATTTGCGTTTCCGCTGAAATTCTGAACATTTTTTCCTCTCTTTTCTTTTTTGTTCAAGCTGCCGCGCTATATTCCGAGCTTTCTTCTGTCAAGCGAGGCGGCTTTGCGGCGTTCGGTGTAGTCCTCAAGAGCATACCTAGCCGCGTCTATAGTGTGATTATCACGGTCGGGATACCCGCCGCGAAATCCTCCGTTTCCGTCAGATTCAAACCGATATCCCATAAATTCCCGCTTTGCATTGGGACAACGCTGCGGGTCGATAACTATTTCGGACAGGTTCGCGAGCCAACGCAGCCCATGCTCAACCGAGCCTGCCCCCTTTTTCGCCGCGCGTATTTTCACCCCTCGGCTGCGCAGCTCATCGTTTGAGCGAGGTTCGGCGCTCTCGGCGGTCACCGTCCGAAAGTGAGGATTTTCCGAGTTTATCGCCTCGGCAATTTGGTCGAACTTCGCGCCATAGCGGTAAAATTCGTAATAAATCAGTATACGGCGGCGGCTTTTTTCATAAATAAGCGCCAGATACACGAACGGATCTGCTCCGTAACCCCAGTCAAGCCCCCTGCACACGCGCTCGGCGGCAGAAATTTCCCCGTCGGTTATCTCCCGCAGCGTGACGTTCGGAAAAATCTCCGCGCCCGTCCCCGTCGGCTCGCCGAGATACTCGTTCTCATATCTTGTTGGGTTGCTCTCGCGGAGATATTCCGCCTCGGCTATGAACTGCTCCCCGAGCCACTCGCGCGGTACGCCGCGATAATCGCTTTTGTGAACAAGGCGGTCGGCGCGAGGCTGCGCAAGTGTGGAATTTACCCAGCAGCTCTTGCTTTTCGGCGGGTTAAAGCTGTAAAAACAGGTGAAAACCTCTCCACCGCGCAGCATAGACTGATTTATCATATCGATTTCCTCCTGCCCCGAAAATTCGTCCGCTTCTTCATACCAGACGTAGCGAATATACCCGGAAGAAACCTTTGTGGACTTCAGCTTTCTCGGCTTGTCCGCTCCGCGAAAGAGAATTTTCTGACCCGTCTGTCTGTACACAATTTCGGGAACTGAAATTTTGCAGTCCCAGTTATCGGGGTTGTCCAGCATCTCTATCGCCCAGACAAGCTGCTCAAAAACGCTGTCCCGCAGGTATTGTCCGACCTTTCGGAGAACGACGGCGTTTGCCTCGCGGTTTTGCTTTATTCCGTGGATTATCTCAAGACTGATAAACGACGACTTGCAGCTTCCGCGCCCTCCGCACAAAACATAGTGCGTATGCCTAGCCTCGCGTATATCCTTGTGCAGGTCGTAGAACGCCTTGGCGAATCGCTCCGACAGACGAATTTTTTTACTCAATGTCGTCAATGACTTCAACCTGAAACTTCTCCGCAGCAGCCTTCTCGTTCATTCCGAGGAATTTTGCAAGCATTTCGGAAGCCTTGATCTGATTTTTCTCGTCGTCACTGCTGCGCATAATATTTGTCCAGACTTCGAGAATCTCAGAAACGTCCGCAATTTTCTCATTCTTTTCCATCACTCCTCCTTTCTCCGCAAAACAAATGCCGTACACTAATACTAAGCACCAATAAAACCATAGATGAAAATTCTCATATAACCCATATATGCAAAGATTATACTCGATTTTTTGTATAATTTTTTAATTGGTGCTGAGTATTAAAAGCGCACGGCACTCGTTTTCTGTTCGGGACATTTTACATCATAGCACGTTTTTTTCGGACAAACAAGGACATTACGCCGAGCGTCTGATTCCAAAAATCAGCTTAAAGAACCACGCGAACGCTTTCGGACTTTTCATGACAACGACTTTCATAGTTATGTACACTCCTTATCTATATTTCCGCGTAAAGCGGAGAATGGCTAACACCTGCGAATAAGAACTATCCCGATAACAATAAAAATTCCCGCGATAACGAACAGTAAAAATCGATAGGAAAGGCAGCACAGGCACATAAGTCCCAGAAAAATAAGCACGGCGGCAAAGACGGATTTCCCGCAGTTTCTCCGATTTCTCAAGCCAAGCCCTCCCGAAATAAAAATCAAGCAGCCAAAAAAAGCTGCTTGATATACTGTATTCGGTTGTCGATTTTTTGTTACTTTTTTTCAAGTTCGGAAAGCTCGCCGAAAATCCGCGCGTAATTGCGGTAGCGGCTTTCGGAGATTTCTCCCGCTTCAAGCGCTTCTCTTACCCCACAGCCCGTTTCTTTCAGGTGAACGCAGTCCGCGAACCTGCATTCCCTCCCGGAAAATTCACGAAAACAGTCTTTAAGGTCTTTTTTCTGAATATTCGCATATCTGCCGATTTCAACGGTAGAAAATCCGGGCGTGTCCGCGATATACCCGCCATGATAGGGGTAAAGCGTGACCTCGCGCGTCGTATGACGTCCGCGACCGAGTTTCCTGCTGATTTCGCCCGTCTGCTTTTCAAGGTCGGGAAAAATGCAGTTTATAAGGCTGGATTTTCCCACGCCCGAATTTCCGATAAGCGCAGCCGTCCTGCCTTTCAGGTAGTCCTGAAGCGGCTTTGTACCCTCTCCCGTAAGATTGTCGGTAAAAAAGCAGCGGTATCCGATATTTTCGTATATACTCGCAAGCTCCGCACAGTCAGCCTTATCCATTTTCGTAAAAACAAGCACGGATTCGATCCCTTTTTCCTCGAAAACAGCGATAAGCTTGTCGATAACGTAGGTGTTCGGCGCAGGCTCGCACGAAGAAATAACCAAAACAGCGATATCGAGATTTGCGAGCGGCGGCCGCACCAGCACGTTCTTCCGCTCGTATATTTCCTCGATTATCGGCTCTGCGTTGTCCTCCGCGCTTATTCGGACAAGATCTCCCGCGCACGGCGAAATGCTGCGGTTTCGGAATATCCCGCGCGCCTTGCACAAAAAGCGCTGTCCATCGATCTCGACTTCATATATCCCGCCGACCGCCCTAAGAATTTTTCCGTCCATTATTCTTCGGGATTAAGCGGCTCAACCTCTATAAACGGCGAAGCTTCGCTTGTAACTTCTTCCGGCTGGGGAACGGCAGGCTCCGCGGACGCCTCCGGCGTTTCCTCGGGAGCAGCGTCCGTTTCAACGGGCGCCTGCGTATTATCGTCTACCGCCTGCGCAGTAAGAAGCTGCTTGAACAGCTTGTTGTTGAATGTTCCGTGGTCGTCCTTTGTAACAGGGTCGGTCGTGAAATCGACTTCCATTACAAGAAGCGTTCCCGAAGCGCCCGTATCCATTGACGTAACGCGTATAGCATATTCATGAACGCCGCTTCCCGAAAATTCCCAGACGATCTTATCGGTAAGTCCGATGTCCTTAATCTCGGTCATATCCTCCTGAAGCGTTCCGTCGATATAATAGCGGAACTCAAATTCTCCGGTAGCCTTGTTGCTTACGCTTATGCTGATTTTCGCGTCCTTTACAGGTTCACTGCCGTCGCTTACGACAATTTCGACCATTGTGTTCTTTTCAACAAGCGTGGTCGGCTCGATGCTCTGGCGGATTACTCTGCCCTCTTCAACCTCGGTGCTCGGCTCATACAGTATCGTAAGAAGAATATCATATTCCTCCGCGCGCATTTTCGCGCTTGCAAGAGAAAGGTTCACCATATTCGGAACAGCCGTCGATTCATTGCTCTTTCCGAGGCTTACATAACAAGTAACGGTAGTTCCCGCTTCGACAAATTCGCGCGCCGCAGGGCTTGTCTTAATAACAAAATCCGCCGCAACGTCGTCGCTCTCGGTGCGGACTATTTCATACTTCAGATCCTGCTTTTTGAGCATTGTAACTACGTCGTCGATATGCTTGTTTGAATAATCGTCTATTTCAACAAGCTTCGGACCGTTGCTTACAACGACCTCGACTTCTTGATTTTTCTTGATAGTGCGTCCGGGCATTACCGACTGATCCATTACGACATTCTTTTCATATTCGGAGGAATACTGCGTAACGGGAATGAAGTTGTAATCGTTATACTGCGCGCGAACCTCGTCCCATGTGAGGTTCACGAGCGTCGGCATGGTGACCTCCTCGCCGCTTGCGCTCTGTATATCATCGAAATTCTTGGTAACGATCGTGTGGATAAGCCACGCCGTCATGATAACGAACGCTGTCGCAAGCGCGAACAGGATAGGCAGAACGGGCGAACGGCGGCGGCGCTCGTAATACTCGTCCTCGTCGTCGTAATAATCGTCGTCATCGTCATATTCCTCGTCCTCTTCGGGCGCTTCAAGCTGAACCTTGCGTTTTGCGGTCGGAGCGGCAGCCGTCTGTTCGGGCGAAACCTTATCAAAATATTTCGTAGAGCCGTCCGTCGAAAAATACTTGTATTCAAATACGATACTCGGATTTTTCTTGAACTCTTCGATATCCTTTATCATTTCTCCCGCAGTCTGATAGCGCTTTGAAGGCTCCTTCTGCATAGCCTTCATGGTTATCTCCTCAAGCCCCTCGGGAATCGACGGATTTATCTCAGTCATACGCTTCGGAGTAGCCTGCATATGCTTGAGCGCGATAGAAACGGGGTTGTCGCCGTCGAAAGGCTTCTTTCCCGTGAGCATTTCATAAAGCATAACGCCGACGGAATAAATATCGCTCTTTTCGTCGGTAACCTCGCCGCGCGCCTGTTCGGGGCTGATATAGTGGACAGAACCGATAGCCTTTTCGGACATGGTCTTGTCGGTTTCGCGGTTAAAGCGCGCTATGCCGAAATCCATGACCTTTATCGTACCGTCCGAGAGGAGCATAACGTTCTGGGACTTTATATCGCGGTGAACAATTCCGCGGTCGTGCGCGTGCTGAAGCGCACGCAGTATCTGAACCGTAAAATGAACGGCGTCGCGCCATTTAAGCACGCCCTGCCGCTCTATATATTCCGTAAGAGTTATACCGTCTATGTATTCCATAACGATATACTGAATTTTCTCGGTAAAGCCCACGTCGAATATCTTTACGATATTCGGATGCGACAAAAGCGCGATAGCCTTGGATTCATTGCGAAAGCGGCGGAGAAAATCCTCGCTCGCCGCAAATTCGTTTTTGAGTATCTTTACCGCAACGATCCTGTCCTCGGTCAGGTCTTTCGCCTTATAAATGTCCGCCATTCCGCCGACGCCGATAAGCTCTATAAGCTCATATCTCCCGTCCAGCTTCTTGCCGATATTTTTATCCATATAAACAATCCTTTCTTTTGAACTGCGCCTGCATTATATCACACAAGCACAAGTGCAACCGAAACATTATCTCTTCCGCCGTTTCCGAGCGCATAGTCAACGAGCAGGTCGCAGCCCTTGGCTATCGGGTTGTTGACGATAATCTCGGCAATTTCCGCGTCATCGCCGTAGGAATGAAGTCCGTCGGAAGAAAACAGAAGAATGTTCCCCTCTTCAAGGTCGATTTCAAAGTAATCGGGCATAATGCTGCGTTCCGCGCCTACCGCTCTAGTAATGCGGTTGCGGTCGGGGTGAACGCGGCTCTCCGCTTCGGTTATTTCTCCGCGCTCAATAAGCCGTCTTATGTATGTATGGTCTTTTGTTATCTGCTGAATACCGTCGCCGAAAATGTAATACGCTCTGCTGTCGCCGACGTTTATGATGTACGCGCGATTGTTATAGACGATACCCGCAACGCAGGTCGTTCCCATTCCGCGCTTGTCCTCCTCGCGTGACGCACGGTCATAAACAAGGCTGTTCGCCGCCGTCACAGAGGTAATAAGCAGGTTTCGTATGTAATTTCTGCTGATATTGCTCCGGAACCCTTTTCGGATCCTGTCGCACATAAAATCTATTGTCATCTGACTTGCGACGCTTCCTGCGTTTTCTCCGCCCATTCCGTCGCAGAGAATAACCGCCGCCGCGCCGTCGTCAAGCGAACCTGTCCATACTCTGTCTTGGTTTTCGGTTCGCACCAGTCCGACATCTGTTTTAGAGAAGCATTTCAACCGTTCATCATTCCTTTCGCCGAATGATTTGGTGTGTACACAGCACACACTATTTATTATACACCATTACTCACAGAAATGCAAGAAAAAATTGTCGTATATCCGATATTTGTCAGTAGTCATATGTTATCTCTTCTTAGCTGTCCGCACGCCGCGCTTATATCCGCGCCGAGAGTCCGCCGTACGGTCGCATTCAGACCGCCCTGTTCAAGCGCGTTTCTGAAGCTTTTCACGTTCGGACTTTTTTTATAAGGACCCTCTTTTATCTCGTTTACGGGAATAAGGTTGACGTGGCAGGGAGAAAGCGGTTTCAGAAGCCGAATCAGCTCGTCCGCCGTCTGACGGTTGTCGTTCACTCCCGCGATAAGCGCAAATTCAAAGCTGATACGCCGCCCCGTCTTGTCGAAATAATTTTTGCACGCTCCGATAAGCTCGTCAACGCCGTACCGCTTGTTTACAGGCATTATCGCGCTTCGCTTTTCGTCGGTCGGAGCGTGAAGCGACACCGAAAGCGTCAGCCCGAGCCTTTTTTCGGCGAGGTCGTTGATTTTCTCGACCAACCCGCACGTTGAAAGCGAAACGTGCCGCAGACTCATTCCGCGCCCCGCCTCGTCCGACAGAATATTGAGAAATTTCAGCACATTTTCGTAATTATCCAGCGGCTCGCCGATTCCCATAAGCACAAGGCTCTCGACCGCTCTGCCGCTGTCGCGCTCGGTTTCGTATATTTGCAGAAGCAGCTCGGAAGGCTCAAGATTCCTCACAAATCCCGCCTTTGTCGAAGCGCAGAAGCTGCACCCCATTTTACAGCCGACCTGCGTGGAAATGCACAGGCTGTTCCCGTGGTGATACTTCATGAGCACGGTTTCGACGCGCTCGCCGTCCGGCAGCTCGTAGAGATATTTTACGGTATCGTCTATCGCGGAAACAAGCCGCTTTTTAACGTTCAGCCGCTTTATCTCAAATTTCTCTCCGAGCCTTGCGATAAGCGCCGCGGAAAGATTGCTGCATTCGGAGAAGTTCGTTATTTTCTTTTTGTGGAGCCACTCAAAAAGCTGCTTTGCGCGGAATTTCTTCTCGCCCATAGCGAGAATTTCCCGTTCAAGCTCCTCTGCGCCAAGTGATAGTATATCAATCTTCATAAATTATCCGTTTCTTTTGAACAGCGCGGCAAAAAATCCGTCGCCGCCTGTTTTTTCGGGGAAGAAATTGCGGCAGAAACCGCCGCCGTCGTCGATCCCGATTTTGATTTCCTCGGGAGAAAAATCGGGATTGTTTCGGAGAAAATTCTCCGCAATTTCCTCGTTTTCCGCCTCGTTCAGCGTGCAGGTCGAATAAACAAGCCGTCCGCCGGGCTTGACATAACGCTTTGCGGTTTCGAGAATGTTCGTCTGGATAGGCGGAAGCTGCATTATCTCCTGCTTAGATTTATATTTTATCTCAGGCTTGCGGCGAATTACTCCAAGTCCCGAGCAAACCACATCGCAAAGCACCCTATCCGCCTGCGGAATATCGGGATCAAACACAGAAGCGTCGTTCTGCCGCGCGGAAATTATAGAAATTCCCAACCGCTTCGCCCCGCTTTTTATAAGCGAAAGTTTGTTTTCATGCAGGTCGAAGCTTATCAGCCGACCCTCGTTTTTCATGTGCTCCGCCGCCGTAAAGCTCTTTCCGCCGGGCGCGGCGCACATATCAAGAACCGTTTCTCCCGGCTGCGCTCCGAGTATTTTACAGCAAAGCTGCGACGAAATGTCCTGAACGTGAAACAGCCCGCGCCAGTACGCCGAACAGCAGTCGGGGCTTCCGCTCATAAGCTCAACGCAGTCGGGCAGAAGCTCGTTTCTGCGCGCATTTATGCCGTCCTCGGCAAGCGCCGCAATAAGCTCGTCTGCGCTGCACCGAAGCGTATTCACCCTAAGAAAGAGCGGCGGTCTGCCGAGTGAAGAGCGAAGCAGCCCAAGCGTGCGTTCCTCTCCGAAGCGGCTGCGCCACATTTTCACAAGCCATTTCGGGCAGGAATACTCCACGGAAAGCCGCGCGTCGCCGCAAAGCTCCCCATAGTCCACCTTGCACCCGCCGCGCAGGAAGCTGCGCAGAACGGCATTGACAAACCCCTTTTGATGCGGTGAAGCTAGCGCGACGGTTTCGTTTACAGCCGCGCTTTCCGGGACGGAATCCATATACAAAAGCTGATAAAGTCCCATTCGCAGAAGCTGAACGACCGATTTGTCCAGCTTGTCAAATTCCTTTGAGGAATAGGCGCGTATAACGTAGTCAAGCGTCATTCGCCGCTCGAGTATACCGTAGAACATCGCCGCCGTAAAGCCCTTATCGCGCTCGCTTAGTTTATTCTGCTCAAAAGCCGAGTCGAGCGCGATTTTCGAGTATGCGCCGCCCTCCTCGGTCTTTGCGAGCAGCTCGTATACAATTTTTCTTGCGTTCATCAGTCGCGCCTTCTGTTCATTCGCAGAATAAGGCGAATAAGCTGCATCGTTGAAACGAGCAGCGAAGCCACATAGGTCATTGCCGCTGCGGTAAGCACCTTTCTCGCGCCCATAAGCTCGTTCCCGTGAAGAAATCCCATGGAAAGAACGGTGTCCATAGCTCGCTTGCTGGCGTTAAATTCAACAGGCAGCGTAACAAGCTGAAACAGCACGACAACGGCGTAGAAAGCTATCGCGACCTGCGTCATAAAAATCGAACCGATAATGCCGCCGACTATAAATATCCATATCCACGACGATGAGCATATTGAAACTATCGGCGCCATGGTGTTGCGCGCCTTTATCGGACCGTAACCCGTTGCATACTGTATCGCGTGACCGCACTCATGCGCGGCAACGCCTATCGCACCTACAGTCGGGCTGCCGTAAACCGTGTCGGAAAGCGCAATAACGTTATTTTTGGGATCATAGTGGTCGGTGAGATTCCCCGAACAGCGCACTATCTGAACGTTATACAGCCCGTTTGCGTCGAGGATCTGCCGTGCAACTTCACAGGCGGGAATTTTCCCCGAGGTGTACATACTTCCGTACTTTGAGTATACCGATTTCACTTTCGCACTGCAAATCACCGCAAAAACGAGAGTAGCAATAACGCCGAGAGAAATAAGCGGGTGCTCATACATGAGCATATAGAAAAAGTTCATATTCAAATCTCCTTTCGAGAGTTATTCTCCGAAAACCGTTCCTTTTTTAACTTCCCTGCCGCGCAGAAAATCGTCGGCGCTCATTCGTTTTCCACCCTCAAGCTGCAAATCCGAGATCCGCACAGCGCCTCCGTCGCCGCAGGCGACCGCAAGTCTGTCGTCCGCCGCAGTCCCCGCAGGCAGGTCTGTTTTTATGTCGGTCTTTTCCGCGAAATAAACCTTCATGCGCTTTCCGCCGAGCGTTGTAAAAGCGCAGGGGCTTGCGGACATACCTCTTATAAAATTATATACAGCTTCCGCAGGTTTATGAAAATCTATGCGGCACATTTCCTTTGATATCATTGAAGCGTAGCAGGTATTTTCGTCCGTCTGCTTTTCACGCTGCGCGGTTCCGTCCTCTAGCATTTTCAGCGCCCTGAGCAGCAGCGGTCCGCTTATCTCACAGAATTTGTCGTGCAGCTCGGACGCCGTCATTCGTTCGCCTATCTCAACTTCCTCTTTCAGTATCATATCGCCCGTGTCAAGCCCCTCCGCCATATACATTATGGTTATTCCCGTCTTTTTTTCGCCGTCAATTATGCAGTGCTGAATAGGCGCAGCCCCGCGATAGCGCGGAAGCAGCGACGCGTGAACGTTTATGCAGCCGTATTTCGGCAGGTCAAGTATAGCTTTAGGGAGAATCTGACCGTAAGCCGCAACAACTATGCAGTCCGGGTTCAGTCCACGCAGCGCTTCAAGGCTCGTCTGCGCGTCGTCGCCCTTACGCAGCGAAAGCGGCTGATAAACGGGTATCCCAAGCTCGACCGCACACTCCTTAACGGGCGAAAAAGCAAGCTTCTGACCGCGGTTTTTCGGTTTATCCGGCTGTGTGAACACCCCGCTCACCGTATGTCCCGCCGAAACCAGCGCTTTAAGACACGGAACGGCGAAATCGGGCGTTCCCATAAATACAATATTCATTCTGCTGCTCCTTTCGCGGTTATTCTTCGGCGTTTTCCACCATTTCATCTGCAAGGTCGGTGAAAATAACGCCGTTGAGATGATCTATCTCGTGGCAGAACGCCCGCGCGAGCAGCTCCGTTCCCTCGTATTTAACCTCCTTGCCATAGCGGTTGAGCGCGGTGACCTTTACCTTTGCGGGGCGCGTTACATATCCCCACTGTCCCGGCGCTGAAAGACAGCCCTCGACCGCCCTCTGCTTGCCTCTCATAGAGGTTATTACAGGATTTATCAGCTCTATAGGGCCCTCGCCCACGTCGATAACGCACACGCGGCGCAGTATTCCGACCTGCGGCGCGGCAAGACCCACGCCGTTCGCCGACTGCATTGTTTCGTACATATCGTCTAGCAGCACCCAGAGCTTATCGTCGAAAACCGTGACCTCGCGGCACTTCTTGCGGAGAATATCATCTCCGAATTTAACAATATTTCTTAACGCCATTTTATTATTCCTTTCATATTATCTCGCCGTTGAAATCGGCGTAAAAATTTACTCCTCTGAACTCCTCTCGGCGATATGCTTCGCGCATCACCCCGCGCAGCATATCGCGCAGTACGGGGCTTCTGCGGCATTTCACAACGATACGTCTGCGAAAGATCCCGCCTATCTTACCTCCGTCCGTCGGTCCGAGCAGAATAACGGGAATGTCCCTCCGCCCGTCCGCCGCGTTCTTTAGCATTCCGAAGAACAGCTCTGCGGCGCGCCCGACCGCCTTTTCGTCCGGCGAAGAAAGCACCAGCAGGCATATATCGCAGAACGGCGGGAAAATGAGCGCGCGCCGCACGGCGATCTCCTGCTCGTAAAACTCTTTGTAATCCTGCTTCGCGGCAAGCTCAAGAACGTAGTGATCGGGTGAAAACGTCTGAATATACGCTCTGCCTTTTTTGGAACCGCGCCCCGAGCGCCCGACAACCTGAGTGATAAGCGAAAAGGTCTTTTCGTAGCCGAGGTAATCCCCCGCGTAAAGCGAACGGTCGATAAGAAGAACGCCTACCAGCGTCACATTCTCGAAATCCAGCCCCTTGGCGATCATCTGCGTACCTATCATTATGTCATATTCGTTGTTGCGGAACTCGTTAAAGCGCCGCTCGTAGGAAAATTTGGACATCGTGGTGTCCGCGTCCATTCTCAGCACGCGCGCCCGCGGGAAATACTCCCGTATTTCGTCCTCAATGCGCTGAGTACCCGTTCCGCTCTGATAGATATACCGACTTCCGCATTTGTCGCAAACTTTCGGCATTTCGCGGCGAAATCCGCATATATGGCATATCGCGCTGTTGTTGACCTTGTGATATGTCAGCGGAATAGCACAATTCGGACATTCCACTACAGCCCCGCAGCTTATGCAGTTAGCATAGGTATGATACCCGCGCCTGTTCAGCAGCAGCATTGACTGCTCGCCGCGTTCGAGGTTCTGTTTAAGCTCCTCTAAAAGCTCCTCGCTGAAATTCCCTCGGTTACCGTTCTCCGCCTCGAGCCGCATATCTATCATGTGAACCTCGGGCAGCTCGGCGGTGCTGTACCGTTCCTCCATTTCAAAGAGGCTGTACCGCCCGTTCAGCGCGTTGGTATAGCTCTCGAAAGACGGCGTTGCCGACGCAAGCAGCAGCAGCGCCCTGTGTCTGAAGCACCTTTGCTTTGCGACCTCTCGCGCGTGATATCGCGGCGACATTTCGGATTTATAGGTATGCTCGTCCTCCTCGTCGATAACGATAATACCGAGGTTTTCGACGGGCGCGAATACCGCGCTGCGCGTTCCGATAACGATTTTCGCTTCGCCGCGCGCGATCCGCTTAAATTCGTCGGCTCGCTGACCGAGCGAAAGACTGCTGTGCATTATAGCAACGGTATTCCCGAAAAGGCTCTGAAATTTCCCGACCGTCTGCGGAGTGAGCGAAATTTCGGGAACGAGCAGTATAGCCGTTTTTCCCTCTTTCGTCGCCGCTTCGATAAGCTTTATAAAAACCGAGGTCTTTCCGCTTCCGGTAACGCCCCTGAGTAATGCGCACTTCGCCTCGCCGCTGTCCATAAGCTGTTTCAGCCCGTCGTAGGTGCGCTGCTGGAGCGGTGAAAAGCGCAGCTCCGAAAGGCTCTGCGTAATCTCAGCCTCTTTTGAAACAGCCCGCGAAACCTCGGTTTGCTCAATTCCCACCAAGCCTTTCAGTTCCAGATTTTTCACGACCGACGCCGTCACATTGCAAAGATAGCAAAGCTCCCCGACGCTTGCCGCACCGACCTCGCCGAGCGTTTCAAGCACGCTTTTCTGCTTAGGAGAAAGCCGTATACCCGTCGTTTCAGCGCCTGTAGGATAAACCGTGCGTTCCGTTTCGTCGCCGATTCTGCGGCGTGAAAGCTCTTTTTTTTGAATCACGCCTTTGGCGGAAAGCGCGGCGACGATACGTCGGTTTTCCGCCTTTGTCAGAAGCGCCGCGCGCTCCTTTTCACTGTCAAGCGCGTAATATTCGCTTATAAGCTTCTGCTCCGCACCGCTCAGCGCGGTCTGCGGCGGATTTTCCGCGAAAAAATATTCTTCCGAGATCATCAGCGAAAGTCCGGCGGGAAGCATTGAGCGCACCGCGTCATAGTATGTGCAGAATGTCGTTTCACGAAGCCACTGCGCTATTTCGAGCATTTCCGCGCTCAGAAAAATACCGTCGTCCGCCGCAGAATATATCTCTTTCAGCTTTGCTTCGGTTTCACGTTCTTCGACCGAAAAAACCACGCCCGCCCGCTTGCGGTTTCCGCGCCCGAAAGGCACGATCACCCTCGCCCCCGCGCGAACCTGCTCCGCAAGATAATCGGGAACGGTATAGTCGAAAAGGTCGTCGAACGACGCGGCGGTTTTCTCGACGGCGACGGCGGCAACAAGCTTTTTCACTGCTTCAAAAGCTCCTTAAGCAGACCTTTTCTGCGACAGGTGCGGTTCTTTTCGGCGGAAACCGCCGCCAAAAAATCACCGACCGCTTTTGAAAGCTCGCCGTTTACTATAAGATAGTCGTAATTTTCCGCGTATGTAAGCTCACGCTTGGCTGTTTCAATGCGGCGCAGAATGGTTTCCTCGTCCTCCGTCCCGCGCTTGTGGAGCCGCCTGTTCAGCTCCTCGAACGACGGCGGGAGAATGAATATCATCACGCAGTCGGGGAAGATCCGCTTTACGTTTGCCGCGCCCTCGACCTCGATTTTCAGTATAACGTCCTTCCCTGCGGCAAGCATATCCTCGACCGCCTTTTTCGGCGTGCCGTAATAATTTCCGCAGTATTCGGTGTATTCGAGCAGTTCGCCGTCCGCGATCATTTTTTCAAACTGCTCCCTCGTTCTGAAATGATAGCTTACGCCGTTGGTTTCTCCGGGGCGCATAGCGCGCGACGTTGCCGAAACCGAGTAAAAAAGATTGCCGTTTGCGGCGAGAGCCTCTGCCAGTATGGTGTCCTTTCCGCAGCCCGCAGGCGCAGATACAACAATAAGTATTCCCTTATCCATTTTCAGCTTCCTTTCCGCGGTCATAAGCCCCGCAAACGCTTTCGGGTTCCTTTGCCGAAAGCACGATATGCCCGCTGTCCATAACAATGACGGTCTTTGTGCGTTTCCCGCAGGTCGCGTCGATTGCGGTGAACTTGTCCTTTGCGGCGGAAATAAGGCGCTTCGCGGGCGCAGAATCCGCATTTATCACCGCGACTATCCGCTCGCTGTTTACGCGGTTGCCGTAGCCGACTTCGATCAGTTCCATTCCGCTTTCCTCCACCTGTCATTATAGAATATTCTATTTTAGTATATCATTTTTTACATGGAAAATCAATACTTTTCGCCGTTTGGGTACAATTTTTCCGAAAAAATACAGGCAATTTTCATCTGTCGTCAGATAAATTTTAGTGCATTACGACGAAAAACACGTTGAAATCAACATATACATTTATATACGCATTGATTTCCACGTCTGTTTGTGATACAATAAAAAAGATTAATCAGAAAGGAACTGTCAGATGGCAATTTATATTATTTTATTCGCAGCTGCGGTGATTCTCGGGCTTGTCCTGCTGAAAAAAGATCCTACGCCCGTTAAAAAGACCGTTTACGTTGCGGTAATGTTCGTTCTGCTCTATTTTGTTTCGGTTTTCCGCTATGGAATGGGCAATGACTATTTCAGCTATATACGCATATTCAACGAAATTTCGTCAACGGACTGGGGCGGCATTTTCACCGGAAAATACGAGCCGCTTTTCGCACTCCTGACTAAGCTTATTTCCTGCATTACGCAAAGCCCCGAAGTAATGTACGCGATCTACGCCGTGCTTATTCTCGCGCCCGTAGCGTTTGCGATACGCAAATACAGCGATAACGTGTGGCTTTCCGTCGCGGTATATCTCTGCTTCACTTTCTTCTACACCTCGCTCAGCTTTATCCGACAGAGCCTTGCCGTTTCGGTCATCATTCTCGCCTACGGCTTTATGAAGCGCCGCAAGATCGTACCGGTGCTTATCCTCGGCGTTATTGCGGTGCTGTTCCACTACACGGCGGCTGTCTTTATACCGTTCTATCTGCTCTCGCTGATAAAACCGACAAAGAAATATCTCATCATCTACGGCTCGGTTTCCGTCGGCGCGCTTGCCGCCTGCCTTATAATGAAAGCCGCCGGCGCAAATCCGCTGTATCTCCTCGCTCAGCTCGTTTCGGCTGTCGCGGGCAAGGATTACGCGGGCTATATCGGCACAATATGGTTTGAAACGGGCTTCGGCATACATTATCTCATTATGCCGCTCGCGCTGCTTGCGTTTGTAATGACAGCGTACTTCTGCGGCTGGAAAGAGCGCCCCGAAGCGGATATGCTTTTACAGCTCACTCTGATGAACGCTTCGATATGGAGCTTTATCGTCTACGCTTTCATTATCGAGCGCTTCTCGATGTTCATCTTCATTTTCTCGCTGTTTACCGTTCCGTCGATAACGAGCTATTTCACCGAAAAAGCTCAGAAAGCGGAAGCCAAGACCGTCGTGGACAAAACCATGCCGGGCTATTCAAAAAAGAAAGCCGAAGACAAGAAAGACAACGCGTTCCTTATAACGGTCGGAGTAACCGTAGGAATGTTCATCTACAACTGCTTCGGAATGGTGCTGAACTTCCACGGCGTGTTCCCGTATATGACGCTTTTCCCCGAAATTGAGGACGCGATCGACGGCTATAGTACTCCGGAAAGAAACGTTGAGGTACTCTATACGAACGCCGACATTTACACTTACCTTATTCAGCTTAAAAATTCGGGCTGCGGCTACGCGATAATTTCTACGACCGACAGCTATCCCGGATTTACGCCCGCAATACTGCGCGCGGCGGACTATGCGGGAACCAACCTGCGCGCCGAATATGAAGCTCCCTCAAAGGATTATTCTGAGGTTACCGCCTCGGGCGTAAATATCGAGCGCGCCGAAAACACCGCCGCAGTCACCGACTCCTTCGGAAATACGGTCGAAATCCCCGCAGACAGACTTTGCTTCGTTTTATTTGACGAAAACGGCGAAATGTTCGACGGAACGCAGTTTGCCGTAAGCGAAGTAAAGCGCGTTGCAGAAAAGCTGGAGATCGTTTCCGCCGAATCCGTTACATCAGAATAAGGCGCACGAAAACCGCGCTTAGAATAAAGCCCGTTACGTCCCCGCAGAGCGCTGCGGGGAGCGCATAACGGGTCTTTTTTATGCGCGTCGCGGCAAAATAGACTGATATGGTGTAAAACGTGGTTTCACTGCTGCCAAGAATTACCGAAGCGACCTCTCCCGCAAAGCTGTCCGCGCCGTTTTCACATAAAATTTGCTCAAAAAGCGCAATAGAGCCGCTTCCCGAAAACGGTCGGAGCAGAACGAGCGGCGCACATTCCGGTGGAAAGCCTATCGCGGTAAAAAACGGCGCAAGCAGCCCCGAAAGCAGTTCCATTCCCCCCGAAGCGCGGAACACCGCAATCGTCACGACAAGACAGAACAGCGCGGGAAAAATCTCAAGAACGGTTTTCAGCCCGTCCGTTACCCCTGCGGTAAATTCGCCGAAAACGTCGGTTTTCTTATACAGCCCGTAGACGAGCACAAGCGCGAAGAAAACGGGTATAATAAAGTCCGTAAAGCTCATTTCGCCCTCCGTTTATGAGAAAATCCGCGAAAAAAACGCGCCGAGAGCAGCGCCGACGTAAGCGACAGCGCGGAAACTATCCACACGCACGGCAGAATCGCCATAGGGTCTGCTGAGCCGTTTTTCAGCCGCAGCGCCGCGACCGTTGTGGGAATTATCTGAAGGCTCGCTGTGTTCATCACGGTGAAAAGTATCATATTGTGGCTTGCGCAGCCGTTTTCACAGCCGTCCTCCGCTTCAATTTCACGCATCGCCGCTATACCGAACGGCGTAGAAGCGTTGCCAAGCCCGAGCAGGTTCGCCGTAAGATTAAGAGTGATGAACTGCATCGCCGCGCCGCCTTTTTTTAAGCCTTTGAACAGCTTTCCGAGCAAGGGCGAAAACAGCCCCGCAAGCAGCTCGGTAAGTCCCGCCGACTGCGCCACACGCATAAGTCCGCTCCATAGACAGATTATCCCGATAAGCGAAAAAGCAAGCTCGACCGCGCCGCCGCACTCGCTCAGAAAAGCTTCTGAAACCTCTCCGATACGTCCCGTAGCCGCCCCAAAAATCAAGGACAGCACCAGCATTATCGTCATGACCCACTTCATCATAACAATCCCCTCCCGCATACATTTTATATTGTTTCCACCGCTTTGCAGCGGGTACGGCATAGCCGCACAGGAAAGCCGTTTAATACTAATCCCTTCAAAACCTGCTGTTTTAACTTGCCGCCTTTTTAGACGGCGCTCCTTACAGACTTTGCCTATAATGAGATTAGTAATTGGTATTATAAAATGTATGCGGGATGGGTTCGATTTAGTAGGTTTAAAGTTATGTCATTGCGGCACAAAACCCGTCAATATCATTTTTTGGGACGGCGCCGCGCTTTCTATACATAACAAAAACCGCCTCGCAGATCGAAGCGGTTCGTTTCATTTTTATTTACGTTTACGCTCTTACGTCAAGCACCATGCCTCTTCCGTCAGCAGACGGAATAACGGTCTGTAAGCTGTCGAAAAGCTTCATGCTTGCTGCTTCCTGTGAATCCATGACGTTTTTAAGCATTCCCGTAGAAAACTGCGACTGTACGCTGTACTGCGCCATATTCATCGAAAGCTGAGCGATATATCCTGTAATGCCGTCCATGAAAACACCTCCTCTTATGATTACTTTTATTATATCATGCAAGCTCCGCCCATTCAAGCAATAAAATGCACAAAAAAAAGAAAATTTTTCGTAATTTCTGCTGAAAGCTGACGATTGACGGTAAAACGTTTTCACGGTATAATAGGTTGAAATATGTTTGAAATATTTGAAAGGTGACGCACTATGGAGATGATTTTACTCGCGGCAGCCTGCTATACGATATGCGGGCTTTCGGACAAATATGCGGTTTCGACCGCTAAGCTCACGGGGCTTCAGATAACATTCCTCATGGCGGGCGCGACTGCCGTATTTATGGGAATAATGCTGCCCTTTATGAATATTCCTTTTTCGGGATTTTCATGGCAGCTCGCCGTTGCGGTCGTTCTCATCGCGCTGAACAAGCTGCTCGAATTTGTGCTCAGCGCAAAAGTTCTCACTGAAATGAGCGCATTTGAACTTAAAGCATGGGTCGGAACGGTAGTATTCATATCATATTTTGCCGATTTTTTCATGGACGGAAAGCCGATTTCCGTTGTCGGGCTGCTTTTTATAGCGATAATGGCTGTCGGACTGTTCCTTATCGCAAAAAGCAACAAGCAGCAGATAAACTATAAAAAAATTGTTCTGCCGCTTATTTTTTACATTATCGTGCGATTCGGATACGGTCTTACAATGCGCTATGCAGAGCCTTACGGCAACAGCTCGCAGATACTTTTCTTCTCCCTTATTCTTCTGGCAATAGCGCTTATACCCTTCGTTTCTCTTATTAAAACAGTACGCGAAAAGCCCAAAGGCGTGCTTGTCGTTTCGCTCACAAAGCTGCCCAATGCGATCGGTCTTTTCGCGGAAAACGCTGCAATTGCAGTCAGCCTGACCGGCAGCGCAATGATAATGCCGATCGTCCTTATCGCGCTGTTTTTCATCGGAATTTTCCGCAAGGAATACTGCACAAAGCTAAACCTTATCGGCGCGATAATCTCAATCGTCGGAATTGTGGGATTTCAGCTGCTCAAGTGAGCGCGCGGGGATTCAGCCGCCTTCGGCGGCTGAATATGCGGCGGCAAGCCGCCGCATACGCTTAATTGCGCTAAGCGCAATTAAGCGCCGCGCGCAGCCGAACGCACTATGTACGGACTGCGGCGTTAACCGCCGTGCGAAAAATCACAGAGAAATTGAAAGCCGCCGTGTGTGATAAACATAACGGCGGCTTTCAATCCCTCCGCACTCCCCTCAATCCCCGCAAAACGCCGCCCTGTCGGGAAAGTTCAGACCTCCCACCG
>CAKSFR010000021.1 GCA_934454635.1 uncultured Ruminiclostridium sp. | reverse complement strand
AAATCGAAACCCGAAATCCCGAGAATTGCCTTTTTCCGTGCTGGATTTTTTATAATATGCGCTGTGTAGCCACACAATCTATCAATAACAAGTTGACAAACCCGCCGCACGGGAGTATAATAAAAAGTAATACATCAAACCCTATTTCACTCAGAAAGGCAGAAAAATGGCAAAAGAAAAGGAAACCATACATAGAACAAGTATCGGCGGACAGGCTCTCATCGAGGGAATTATGATGAAAGGTCCCGAAAAAACCGCAATGGCAGTGCGCTGCAAGGACGGCAGCATCGCGGTCGAGGAAACTCCGGGAAAGGGCAAGAAATGGTATAACAAAGCGCCGTTTATACGCGGCTCCGTTAATTTTATAAGTCAGCTTTCGGAGGGCTATCACTACATTTCCCGCTCGGCAGAGGTTTCCGGCGTTGCCGACGAGGAGGACGGCGAAGAGCTTTCCCGTTTTGAAAAGTGGCTTGACGATAAGTTCGGCGAAAAGCTCATGAGCGTTGTAATGGGAATCGCAATGGTTCTCGGAATCGGGCTTGCAATCGTGCTTTTCGTTTTTGTGCCGACATGGCTGTTCATGTTTATCCAATATCTTTTCGGCGAAACCGATATTTCCGCGTTTCAGTCGCTTTTCGAGGGCGTTCTGAAAATCGTTATATTCGTGGCGTATATGGCGCTGACCGCACTTTCAAAGGACGTGAAGCGTATGTACGGCTATCACGGAGCGGAGCATAAAACAATAGCCTGCTATGAGGCGGGAAAACCGCTCACGGTCGAAAACGTGCGTCCGATGCGTCGTTTTCACCCTCGCTGCGGAACAAGCTTTATCTTTCTCGTGCTGCTTATAAGTATTCTCATTTATTCGATATTCCCCATTACTAACGCCTTTTTTGTGGACGCCTTCGGCGTAAGCGAAGCTATCGCAATGATACTGCGCGTTTCGTGTAAAATACTTCTTCTGCCGATAATTGTGGGGATCTCCTATGAGGTTATCCGTATCGCAGGGCGCTACGACAACGTTGTTACGCACATCATTTCCGCCCCGGGACTTGCTCTCCAGCGGATCACCACAAAAGAACCCGACGACAGCATGATCGAAACGGCAATCGCGGCAATGGAGCGTGTTATCCCCGAAAATAAGGACGAGGACAAATGGTAAGCGCAAGACAAGCCGTTTTTGAACTTTGCACCATGCTGAAGCTCGGCGGCGTTGAGGACACGGCTTTTGAAGCGAAAGAGATTTTTCGCGAGGTGACGGGAAAAATTCCGCTTTTATCGGACGAAATAACGCAGGAACAGTTCGGTGAAATGCTCCTGCTTGGAAAGCGGCGCGCAGAGGGCTTTCCTCTCCAGTATCTCTTTGGAAAATGGGAGTTTTTCGGACTGCCTTTCTTTGTCGGCGAGGGCGTGCTTATCCCCCGTCCCGAAACCGAGCTTCTCGTACAGCTTGCTGTTGACGAACTGAAAAACGGCGGAAATATGCTCGATCTTTGCAGCGGAACGGGCTGTGTAGCGATCTCAGCCGCGAAGAACACTTCCGCAAAGGTTTACGCGGTCGAGCTTTACGACGAGGCATATTCTTATCTTGAACGCAATATTATTGAAAATAAGGTGAACGTTACCGCAGTAAAAGGCGACGCGCTCGACGCGGCGCTTCTTGAGGAGCTGACTTTCAGCGTGATAACGGCAAATCCGCCGTATCTTACCCGCCGCGAAATGGACGAGCTTCAGCGCGAGGTCAGACACGAACCCGAAACCGCGCTTTTCGGCGGCGATGACGGACTTGATTTCTACCGCCGACTTATCCCGCTCTGGAGCGAACGGCTCGTCAGCAGAGGGGTGCTTGCCTTTGAGGTAGGCGACGGTCAGGCGGAGGACGTTAAAGCGCTTCTTGAAGACGAAGCTCTCCGCGCTGAGATAATCCCCGATCTTCAGGGTATCGGACGCGTCGTTTTCGGCAGAAAAATGTAAAAAATCGGTTGACTTAACGGTGCGTGCATGATATAATAAATGTAAGTTTTACACATCTTAATTATTTATGGAGGTAAAAATCAATGTTCGGTTATGGTTACGCTGCCATTGGCGGCGCCGCTGTTGCAACTATTCTCGCAACAATTTTTGTGGTTATTGCTCTTGCGGGGGGGATCACCCTCTACTTCACGGTTTTCAGCAAGAAAAACGACGGAAAATACACAGGCTTTATGAAGTGGCTCTATGATTTTGTTCACTTCCGCGTTCTTACGCTCGAAGCGGTAATGAAAATTACATATCTCTTTGTTGCTATCGCGGTTACGCTCACTTCTTTCCTGCACTTCCAGTTCGGTCTTATCGGACTGCTTCTCTGCCCGCTTCAGATAATCCTCGGAAATATTGTCGTAAGGATCATATACGAATTTGCAATCATGCTTATTCTTATTACCAAGAACACCAACGAGATAAACGCGAAAATGAAGAGCGAAAACGGCGAGGTCAAGAGCGACCTTTTCAGCATTCCCGTTATAGAAAAGAAGGTTAAGCCCGTTGCTCCCGCAGCAGGCGCAAAGTTCTGCTCGGGCTGCGGAAAAGCTCTCGACGCTGACGCAAAGTTCTGCGACGGCTGCGGCAAAAAGTGCGACTAAGACTAATTTAAAAATTTACTTATGAATAACAACGACGCCCCGAAGCAGAAATGCCTCGGGGTGTTTTGCATAAAAAAATCTCAAAAGCACAGAATATAATACTAAGCACCGATAAAACCATATATAAAAATTCCGGTATAACCCATACACACAAAGATTGCACTAAATTTTTTGTATAGCTTTTAATTGGTGCTGAGTATAAACATAATTATGCTTGGAGGTTTTTTATGAACGAAATGTTTTGTTTTCAGTGTCAGCAGACCGCACACAACACGGGCTGCGAGGGGAAGGTCGGCGTCTGCGGGAAAAAAGCAGACACCGCTAACTATCAGGACGAGCTTATCGGGGCGCTTATCGGGCTGGCAAAAGCGGCGGAACACGGTAATCCTACCGACCGCACCGACGAGCTTGTGCTGAAAGGACTTTTTACCACAATTACAAATGTGAATTTCAACGACGAAACAATCAAAAAGCTCAAAACCGAGATTGAACAGGAAAAGGGGCGCGTTAACTCCGAGCGCTTCGAGGACTATGACATGAAAAAGCTCTGGGACGAGCACGAGGACGTGCGTTCGCTTAAATCCCTCACCCTTTTCGGTATAAAGGGCATGGCGGCGTATGCCTATCACGCGCTTATCCTCGGGAAGTCCGACAAGGAAATAAACGATTTTTTCTACAAGGCGCTGCGTGCGATCGCCGACGAAAGCGATCCCGACGTTCTTCTTCCGCTTGTGCTTGAAACAGGACGGGTAAACCTCAAATGTATGGAAATGCTTGACGCGGCGAATACGGACGCGTTCGGAGACCCTGTTCCGACCGAGGTCCCGCTCACTATCGAAAAAGGTCCGTTCATCGTCGTAAGCGGACACGATCTGCACGACATGAAGCTGCTGCTTGAACAGACAAAGGACAAGGGCGTAAACATCTATACGCACAGCGAAATGCTGCCCGCGCACGGCTATCCCGAGCTGAAAAAATATCCTCATCTTAAAGGAAATTTCGGCACGGGTTGGCAAAATCAGCAATCGGAATTTCACAATATTCCCGCGCCTATTCTCTTTACCACAAACTGCATCATGCCTGTTCGCCAGAGCTATTCCGACCGCGTTTTCACCACGTCGATAGTTTCATACCCCGAAATGGTGCATATCGGCGACGACAAGGACTTCTCGCCCGTTATCAAAAAAGCGATCGAATGCGGCGGATACGACGAGGACAGGCACATGACGGGAATGAACGGCGGAAGTACGGTAACGACGGGCTTCGCGCACAACGCGGTTCTCTCGAACGCTGCGAAAATTGTTGAACTTGTCAAAAACGGCAAAATAAAGCACTTTTTCCTTATCGGCGGCTGCGACGGAGCCGCGCCGAGCAGAAGCTATTACACCGATTTCGCTAAGCTGACCCCGCCCGATACCGTGATCCTTACGCTCGCCTGCGGAAAATACCGTCTTAACGACCTCGACCTCGGAAGCATCGACGGAATACCGCGTATTCTCGACTGCGGTCAATGCAACGACGCATACAGCGCGATAAAAATTGCGGGCGCGCTTGCCGAAGCGTTCGGCTGCGGACTTAACGACCTGCCGCTTACGCTTGTGCTTTCTTGGTACGAACAGAAGGCTGTCTGCATTCTGCTTTCTCTCCTGCACCTCGGCATAAAGAACATTTACCTCGGTCCGACAATTCCCGCCTTTGTTTCGCCGAATGTGCTGAAAGTTCTTGTGGACAGCTATCAGATCACTCCCACAAGCACGCCTGAGGAAGATTTGCGAAGCGTTCTCGGGAAGTAGCGCGGCGCGCCGCATTCGGCTTCGCCGAATGCGGCCGGCGGCGGCGAAGCCGCCGCCTTATGCCTGCCCGCCCGTAGGGCGGGCAGGCGCGCCGCGCAGGTAAACCCGGTTCAGCGGGGTGCGCCGACTCTCGCGCCGCCGATTCTGCCAAAGTGCGAACCGCGGCGTTTTGCTGTGAAAGCCGTACAGCAAACATTGAGAAAGCCGCAGTGCTCGCCGACGAAGGGCGAGGAGGGCGCTTTGCGGAGCAAAGCGGCTGCGAGCCCCTTCAGGAGGCGAGCACTTTAGATTTGCTGTTCTTTTTCGCAGGCGTGGCGGCTTTCAACTTGCCCTGCCCTCCCGCACTTTCCAAAACGCCGCCGTCCGCACGGACAGCGCAGTCAGCGCGGCGCGCCGCATTCGGCTTCGCCGAATGCGGCTGGCGGCGGCTTCGCCGCCTTATGCGCCCCCGCCCCAACGGGGCGGGGGCGCGCGCCGCGCTTAAAGCGGCATCGTAGCAACAGCGTTCAGGCTGCCGCCGGCAATATTTCCCGCGAGGTATTCGTAGTACGCCTGTGCGCCGATCATTGCCGCGTTGTCGCCGCAAAGGGAAACAGGCGGAATATAAAGCGTTATCCCCTGTTTTTTGCAGCGGTCGGTCATAAGCTCGCGGAGCGTCGAGTTCGCCGCTACACCGCCTGCAAGCGCCGCCGTTTTGTAGCCGTATTCCATTGCCGCATGAACAAATTTAGAGGAGAGAATGTCCGCAACAGTGAACTGAAAGGACGCAGCAAGACTGTTTATGTCGATTTCTTCGCCTTTCTGCGCAGCGTTGTGAACGAGATTTATAACGTTGGTTTTCAGCCCCGAGAAGCTGAAATCGTAAGGATTTTCCGTTTTAGGGTGCGGGAGCTTATATTTCCGCGAATCTCCGCTTTTTGAAGCCCTGTCGATATGAACTCCGCCGGGATACGGAAATCCCATTGCCCGAGCCGCCTTGTCGAAGGCTTCGCCCGCTGCGTCGTCAAGCGTTCTGCCTATTGTTTCAAAGTGCGTGTAATCGTAAACTCTCATTATGTGGGAATGTCCTCCCGAGGCGGCAAGACAGAGGTAGGGCGGCTCAAGCTCGGGGTGCGCAATATAGTTCGCGGCAATGTGCCCTTTTATGTGATGAACGGGGATAAGCGGCTTTTCCGCAGCAAGCGCAAGCCCTTTCGCAAAATTTACTCCGACAAGAAGCGCTCCGATAAGTCCGGGCGCGTAGGTGACGGCTATCGCGTCCGTTTCAGCAAGGGCAATTCCCGCCTGTGAAAGCGCCTCGTCAACCACTGCTGTGATGCTCTCGCAATGCCTGCGGCTGGCTATTTCGGGGACAACTCCCCCGTACAGCTTGTGTTCTTCGATCTGCGTTGCGACGATATTGGACAAAACGCGGCGTCCGTCCTCAACGACCGCGGCTGCGGTTTCGTCGCAGGAGCTTTCTATAGCAAGAATTTTCATTTTCAACAAATCCTTTCGTTTTTTGCTGTTCCTTTATGGTATGTAAACATTTTATCACGCAGACAGCCTTTTGTCAATTCCGCCTTTTTATTGGCTTTTAGAATAATGCCCGAAGATGACGCAAAAAAGCCCGGGGAGTTTTCCTCGGGCTTGTTTTTGTTGTTCAGCGCCAGTTTGCCGTGCCGCTGTCGCGTATAATAACGACCTTTTCGGGAGTTATCTCATTTACTTTAAATTCAGACGGTTCTTCGTCGTTGAACTTAACTTCTCCCGCCGCACAAATGCTGGTGTCTATAGAGATTTCATAGGTATAAGCGTCAACCTTGAAATACGTCAGACCATCCTTACTTATGATCCGCACATTTTCGTTAAGCTGCTCAGCAGGAATAAGCGTTCCTCTGTTTACGTCAAAAATGTACTTGTCGGTGTCGGAAATAAGGGCAAAGCTCTCGAAATCGTCGCCGCGTCTGATCTTCATTGTATGACCAAAGGCTGCGCGTTCCGCTATCTCTCCCGTTGCTATGTCGAAAGAGTAAAGCTTTGTTCCCGTAAGCTCGTCAAGCACCGTCAGATAAAGCGCGCTGTTCTTGCAGCCCGCAATAGATACGGGAGCCTGCGCGTCCATCAGCGGACGGAACTGTATTCCGGTTTCGGAAGAAATCTGAACCTCGTAGATAAAGCTGTTGGTTTCAGAAATAGCCTTCACGAAGTATTTATCCTGCGCCGCGCTGTAATGGATAGTTCCAAGTTCAGCCGCGCCGAGATTTGCACTTACATCATAGGTATGCAGCTCATTTCTCACAAGGTCGGTAACCGATATAAGGTTTCTCGCGCCGCCTGCGCCGCAGCCTGTAATAATTATCGTGTTTTCGTTTCTGAACGCGATTTTCGGGTTGTTAAGCTCTGCGGAAACTCCGCTCTGGTCACGGATAATTCCGCCGAGCGTATAGAGATAAACGCCGTTCTTCGTGAGAACTACCGCGTTATCTCCGCTTACGACAGTTTCAATCGAGTTTGAAACGTTGAGTTCGTATATTTCGGTAAGAAGTCCGACGTCGGAGCCGTAATACGTTGTGGACGTAATTTCGTTTGCGGGAATTTCAACCGTTGTTTCGGGAGCGGTTTCCTGCGTTTCGGAAGAAGTTTCGTCCGGCTCTTCAAATTCCTCGTCGTCTTCGGGGTATTCATATTCCGGGTCGTCCGTTTCGCTTGTTTCGGGAGGAGTAAGCGTGCTTGAGCTGTTATCCGCAGATTCGCCGATCGCGGGAGCGCTGATTTCCTCGGAAGTCTTTTCCGAATCGAAAGAGAACGGAGTCGTTGTTACGGGCGCGGTCGTTACAGCCGCAGTCGTGTTTATATAATACTGGTCATTTATCAGCGGGTCGTTGTCCTCAACGGTTATGGGGCAGAAAGTATCGTCGTTGATTTCGTCCGAACCCATTTCCGCAAGATAAACGGAGGAAAGATCCTGAATGCTGCGATAGTACATCGAAAGCGTGGAGATTTTGACTGCGGCAACAGCCTTTTCGTCGCCGTGCGCCGCTTTATATGCGGTCACTGCGTCAGCTCCCTTTATCGTATCGTCTGCCAGATAGAGGGTGTCATAGTCAATCTCGCCCATGTCCGCAATTCCCGAAAACGCCATAACCATATCGTTGAAGCTGACGGGTTCGCGGAACGTTATATATATATTTACCGTCCGGTTCTCGCTGGACTGAAGCCTGAAGTAGTTCTGTTCGGCTTCGCTCAGACGCTGTGCCGCAGAAAGCGCGGACGCGGGGTCTACCTTTATATCGGGGCCGGAGGATCTCGCGTTCATATAGCCGACTGCCGAAACAGTAAGCGCAACCGCTGCCGCAACGCCTGCCGCAGGCTTCCAGTAATCGGCGGCAAACTTCTGCCAAGCGGGCTTTTTCGCCTGTTTAAGCGCACCGGCGCGTATTTTTTCCGGGTCAAGGGCGTACCGCGACATAAGCTCACGGTAAAATTCCTTTTCCGTCATAGCGCATCCTCCTTTCCGTTTTATTTTATGTAAATCAAAGATTAAACTTCTTTTTCTGGCGCTCGATCGTGCGGTAAAGCTTATTTTTTACCGACGAGAGGTTCATATCAAGGTTCTTCGCGATCTCGTCAAGCTTCATGTCGCAGACGAAATGCAGATAAAATATTTTTCCGACAACAGGGTCGTCGTTGGCAATATCGTCGAAAATCTGTTTTGCAAGCATACTGTTGCAGAGAACGTCCTCGAGACTTTTCTGCTCGCGGGACATTTCCGCTTCTACCGCAACCATCTGTTCCTCGGTAAAATCCGCAAAAGACGTCGCAGAGCTGTGCTTTTTTACAAAGCCGAAATAGTTTTTGCATTCAAACTTCGCGATATTTATCACAAACGCTTCCGAATTTTCGATATCCGCATATCCTTTTTTGGCAATTCGCTGATAGAACCGCGCGTAGATATTCTGGAGAATATCCTCTGATTCCTGAATGCTGCCGCATTTGCTCACGACATAGCGGGAAACCGATGAAAACGTTTCCGAATAAACCTTATTAAAGTAAGCGTCAAGCGCTTCGCTGCCCAAAAGCCTCACCTCGCTTTGCTGCCTACACTTAGTAGTAGGCGATTTTCCCGAAAAAGTTTCAACCCGCAAGAAAAAGTTGCCGTATGACAATTCCGGTTGCGGGACTTTTTCCCTTTTTTCGCACTGTTATGCGCTTTTCCGCGCGTAAAAATCCCTAAAAAGATTCTGACTAGATTATAGCATAAAAATTGTTGTTTTACAACTCATAATTCTTTCCTTTTGTGGCTATTCCTGCCGTAATGATAAGGGGCGGACAACTCCGCCCCCTGTTATACGCGTCATTCCCCGATTGTGATTGCGTCCGGGAAAATGTTCTTGCTTTCCTCTTTGTTGAGGAACGTTGTGCTCACATAGCCCTGAATAATCGCGCCGTCGTTTACGGTTATCGTCGAAGCGCTTATGTCCCCGAAAACGACCGCGTCGCTTTTAAGCTCAGCCTTACCCGTTATTCCGAGGTTGCCCTTGATTTTACCGTTGACGTTCGCGTATGTAGAGGTAAGGTCGCCGATAAGAAGCGTGTCGCGCTCCATGAACGCGTTGCCTTTCATGCGGATATTGCCCTGTATCTGCGATGTTCTCATATTTGCGTTGTTGCAGGCGATATCGCCGACAACCTTTCCGTTAAGGTCAATGTCCTTCGTCGTTTCAACATTGCCCTTTATGTTGCCGTCAATGCTCATATTCGCGAAAGAGCGGATATTTCCGTCGATAACGGTATTCTTGGAAATGATAGTAGTTTCGTTATCGTCAGCTCCCGAGCGGTAAGGCGCGGTAGTGAACGACGTCGGCTGCGGCTGGCTTTCAACATTGTTATAGCTTCTGTCCGCGCCGTAATTCTGTCCGTAGCTCTGCTGAGCGCCTCCCTGCTGAGAATACGGCTGCTCCTGCTGTGGTTCGCTGCGCGGGGGAACGCTCTGCTGCGGCTCGGGCTGCTCGGGGCGGGAGAAAGTCTGCTCAAAGGCAGACTGCTGGCGGCTGTATTCCTCCGCGTTCTGTGCTGCGCGGCGCTCGATCTCTTCAAACTCGTCCATTTCCGAGGGCTTTTCCGACTCGGAAACTCCGCCTATCGACATAAATTCCGAGGTGTCCTCCGCAGCGACCGCGTTGCGCATACCCGCAACGGTCGTCTTGTTATCGCTGCGCTTTTCGTCTTTTCCGTTTCCGGTAAGCTCCCTTACCGCCTGTGAAAAGTTTTCCTTAATGCCCATTTTTTTACAATCCTTTCGTTAGAACTGAAGCGGTCTTACGTTTTTGGTCAGCTGACCAAACTTAAAGCCCCGTTCATCGCTTATCAGCGCCTTTATAATATCCTCGAGAACGAGAATTGTGTTATAACCTCCGTTGTAGTCGTGCATGAGTATTACCGCGCGGGTCTTTCCCTCGACCTCGCTTAAAACATTGGTGTACATCTGCGTCCACGTTGCACCGAGCGCGTCCTCGCTGTCAACGTTCCAGTCGAAGTAAATAAAGCCTCTGCGGGTCATTTCTTCGATTATCGCGTCGCGGGTATCGCAGTTGTAGTCGTTTATGCTTCCGCCGGGAAAGCGGAAAAGCTCGCATTTTATGCCTGTTGCGTTATAAACGCGGTCGTACGCCGTTTTGAAGTCCTCAAGATACGCTTCAACGCTCGCGTAAATATCGTTATAGACATGGCTTGCGGAGTGGATTCCAATAGTATGTCCCGCGTCCGCAATTTTCTTGAGCAAGCGGTTGCATTCGTCGCTTCCGCTCGGTACAACGAAAAACGTCGCCTTTAAATTATATTTATCGAGATAATATAGAATATTTTCGGTATATTTCGACGGGCCGTCGTCAAAAGTGAGGTAAAGATAGTCGTCGTCCGCGTTGTATACGATATCGCCTGTGCCGTAGCAGTAAAGCTCGGGGTACATTTCCGTATAGCTTGACGGCGCTTCGGCAGGCTCTGTGTAGGAAGTCGTGCGGAAAGGGGCTGTCGTTTCGGGCGCAGCCGTAACCGCAGCGCTTTCCTCGGCGGTTATTTCTTCGCTTTTGGGTGCAGTCGTCACGGGAGCAGGCTCGGCGGATTCCGAATTTGCCGCATTGTCCGAAACGTTCATTGCGGGAACAGCTTTCACGAACGAAGCGTAAAGCTCCGCGTCGTTTTCGCTCAGAAGCTGCAAAAAAGCCTCTTTTTCGTCCGATTTTTCGTAAAGACCGAGCAGTGCGTTCGGGTCGGACGGGTCAACCGCGCCGCTTTCGCGAAGCTGTGCGAGCTGCTGTTCAAGCTTGGCGATCTCGCGGCTTTTTTCGCCGTTCTGCGCGCCGAAAATTATGCAGAGCGTCACGGGAACGATGATCAGCAGCGCCGCAATGCCGATAATGAGATGTTTAAAAAATTTTACACTGCCGAAATACAAGGGCACGCCTCCGCTTCTGAAAGGTCATATATGCGCATACATATATATTTTATAATACCTTATTATTCGCGGATTGTCAAGTAATTTTCGCTTGTCGGGCGTATTTTTTTGAAATTAACGCTGAAAAAACAAGACTCCGCAAGTGGTATTGTTTGCGAAGCCGTGCAAATTATTCCGGAAACGCATCTAAAAAGTTTTTTTAAAGGCTTGCGGGGTCAAGGGGCGGCGCCCCTGTCGCACTCCGCAGAGTGCGAAACTCTTTTCGCTGAAAGCGCTCCGCAAGGGGTGAATTTGAAAATAGTCCTGTGGACTGTTTTCAAAGAGGGGACGCCCTGCAAGAGAGGGCGTCCCCTAATTCTCAATAAATTCTCTCAACGGTATATCCGCGCTGCGCAAGCAGGTCAATAACGCTGCCGTCGCCGCAGAAGTGCCCGAAGCCCACCATATAGAAAATGTTGTCGCCGTTCTTTATGTACTGCTCCGCAACGTCCGCCATGCCGATATTTCTCTCGTCAACCAGCCTGCGGTTATATTCAGCGTATTCTTCGGCAAATTCAGCGGGTATTTCGCTGCTTGCCGCGTCTTCAAGCGTTCCGAAAACGGCGGTGTCACCCTGCGCCCACGCAGCGTAAAGCTCCAGGAACGAATTTTCAAGCTCTTCATAGCCGTTTTCGGCTTCAAGCCCGTCAAGAATTTCGTTTATCGCATACTCATTATAGCCGTCCGAAAGGAGCGTAAGCGTGTCCATCTGCGTTTCGAGCCGCTCTATGTCGCGCACTTCCTTGCCGTCCTTTTTGGCAAGTCCGATAAAGTATGTGTCGATTCCCGCCGCAGACATTCCCTCGATTTTTACCAGCGCGGCATTTGAAACAAGGCTCTGCCAATACGCCGCATTGTAGGCTTCGATACCCTCCTGATAAAATCCCGCTTCGGTAAGGTACGCTTTCGCCCGCTCATAGGTTTCCTGCGAAATGTGGTCGGTTATCTCCGAGCCGTCGTCAAGAACGTAATACGAGAGATACTGTATAGCCGCTACCATGTCGCCGTTCAGCCGAGTTATGTCATACTCGACCGCGATTCCGTCGCTGTTCTCATAAATGTCCATAACATACTGCGGAACGATCTCCTCCGTGTCGGGGACAAGGTGAATCGTACCCATCATGTTAAGACTGTTGCCGCTTTCGGGGTCGGTAACCTTCCAGACCGCAGGCGCAAGCTCGCCGTCGTACATTCCCTCTCCCGCATAATCGCGTTCGGGAGAAGCGGTAGTTTCTTCAGATGTCTGAACTTCCTCCGCAGGCGTCGTTTCAGCCGCAGATGTTGTGACTTCTGCCGCAGCGGTCGTAGTTTCAGCCGCGGTAGTCGTAGTTTCGGCGGGCTTTTTCGAACAGCCCGGCACGGACAGCAGCAGTGCCGCCGCCAACGCGAGAGATAAAATTTTCTTTTTCATTTTACTTTCCTTTCATTTAAAGAACGGGTTCGCCGCCCGAATTGTCGGTTTCTGTCGCAGAGAGCGCGAACAGAGTCGTGAAATAAAGTATCGCTCCGAGAACAGCGGTAACGCCAAGGCTTACCCAGTTGTTGAGCATTTCGGGTTCGCCCGCAAGAACGCTCACCGCCGCAGAGGGCAGCGCAAACGGATTGAAGCGGTCAACGCGCATCGCCTGAAGCACCTGCGGGATAAACGACACCGCGATCAGCGTGCAGATAACGCCTATTCCGGGTCTGCCCGTACACACGCCTATCGTAAGCTGCAAAACAATGACGAAAGCGTCATATACCGCAACGGACAGCGCGGCAAGCAGCAGATTTCCTATCGCGATCTCGCCGCCGAAGAACGCGACCGAAACTCCTGCGGTCAACAGTACGCCGCAGAACGCGCAGGCGAATACCAGCGCGGGATAAAGCACAAATTTCGGCGAAGCGTAGAGCTTTGCGCTAAGTCCCGCGCAGCGCGGGATAATTACCGAGCGCTTTTTCCGCTCGCTTCCGCAGGGCGCCATAAAAATAAACATGATAACGAGAACGGCTGTTCCCGCTATGTCGTTCGTCCCCATAGCCGCAACAACAGAGCTGTTTTTAAAAAGGCGCAGCGCTTCAATAAGCGTCATATCTTCATAAGAATTGCCGCCGATATTTACCGTAATGCCAAGTCCGCTCTGTTCGGCAAGACCGTCCGACATTCCCGTTTTGCTGTCGGTCAGGTCAGCCAGTTCAATCAGCGGCTGAGCAATTTTCATCATAAAGGGAACGGACAGCGCAACGATAAAAAACGTCAGTATAACGCCTAAAAGCCGCTTTGTCCGCGAAAGGTACATAAATTCCTTTTTCAGCCCGCTTTTCATGCGCGTTCACCTCCCACTTCTCCGACGGTGTTGATATATATCTGTTCGAGGGTCGGGCGGGTGACCTGAATCTTCAACGGGGAAATATTATTCTCCGAAAGCAGCCGCATTGTCCTGATCATGCCCTCGTCCGGGTCGTCAACGTCCAGCACGGCAAGCCCCGAAGCGGGGAAAAATTCCACGTCCGAAACAAATTCCGCATTTTTAAGAAGATTTTGAACATTTTCATTGAGCGAACCGAGCGAAACCTCGACAGAATTGTGTCTGAAACGGTTTTCGACATTTATAATAGTGTCCTCGATCGCCAGCTTTCCGCCGCTCATTATGCCGATACGGTTCGCAACGCGCTCGACGTCGCTTAAAATATGCGTGCAGAGCAGTATCGTCGCGCCGGTTTCGGAGAGGCTGCGGATTATTGATATAACCTCGGCGCGCCCCTCGGGGTCGAGCGCGGAGGTCGGTTCGTCGAGAATTAAAAGGTCGGGATTGTCAAAAATAGCCGCCGCGATACCCAGCCGCTGGTTCATTCCGCGGGAATATCCCTTTATCCGCCGCTTTCCGCCCTCGGTCATGCCCGTTATATCAAGCACTTCGGCAACGCGCGCCTTTACATCGCCCCTGTATTTTGCGCAGGCGGCGATATATTCGAGATATTCATAGCCGTTCATATAGTCGAAAAGCGCGGGCGTTTCGGGCAGATAGCCGATTTTTATCTTATCTCCGGGAACTTCGCCGAGGATAATTTCGCCCTCGTCCTTTGGCACGATATTGCAGATAATGTTCATCGTCGTGGTCTTTCCGCAGCCGTTTTTGCCGAGAAAGCCGTAAACGTCGCCCTTGTTTATGGTCATGTTCAGCCCGTCGAGAACGTGAAATTTTTTATAGCTTTTTTTCAGCTCGCGTATGGTTACCATTTTATCCTCCCTTTTTCTTTTTGTGTAAATAAAGCTTACGCCTGACAGGAATATTATAGCAAAATTTGCCATTCCTGTCAAGCGTTTAAGCTTCAAAAAGGTAAAAATTATTTACATTTTATCGATTTACGGAAATTTTTCAGCCAAGCCGCAGCATTTCGTCGATACAGCGGCGCGCATTTTCCATAACATAGTCGGAAAGCGTTATCTCCTCGCCCTCGCCGCGCAGACAGCCGAGCACTTCGGGAAGAGTCGTCGCGCGCATATTGTGACAAACGCAGTCCTTAGAGAGCGGATAGAACTTCTTTTCGGGGCAGTCGTACTGCAAATGTGACACAATACTGTTTTCCGTACCGATAATGAACTCTTTTTTGTCGGAATTTTTTGCGAAATTCATGATTCCCGTGGTGCTTCCGATATAATCTGCGCCCTCGGTCACGTCGGGGGTACATTCGGGGTGAACGAGAAGCAGCGCGTTCGGGTGAAGCGCGCGCGCCTTATCAACGTCACGCTTCGACATACGCGCGTGGGTCGGACAGCCGCCCTGAATAAGCTTAAAATTCTTCTCGGGTAGCTGCTTCTGAACGAACTGACCGAGGTTAATGTCGGGAATAAAGAGAATGTTGTTGTTTTCGACCTTGCGGAGAATATCGACCGCCGACGCAGACGTAACGCACACGTCGCACTCGGTTTTAAGCTCGGACGTGGTATTGATATAAGCCGCAACGGTGTAATCGGGGTACTGCGCCTTGAGCGCACGGAGCAGATCGATATCGAGCTGTTCAGCCATAGGGCAGCCCGCGGTCGGATTGCTCAGATAAACGCGCTTTTCGGGCGAAAGGAGCTTGACCGTTTCTGCCATAAAGCGAACGCCGCACATGAGAATATTTTTCTGCGGCGCTTTTGCCGCCTGACGGCTCAGTCCGAACGAATCGCCGACGTAATCGGCAATTTCGACTATTTCGCGGTTCTGATAAATATGTGCAAGAATGCAAAAATCGTTTTCTTTTTTTAGGCGGAGTATTTCCTCCTGCATTTGAGTGATGTTCATAAAAAACCTCTTTTTTAAGAATAAACGCGCCGAAATAACGCTAACGTTATTATACCCATTTTTTAAGGCTTTGTCAACAAAAATCGTTTTTGCACATAAAAACGCCGCCCCCGAAAAAACGGGAGCGGACGCTCATACATCGGTTGTATTACTTTCTCTTCTTGGATACGAGAACTGCGCCTGCGGCAACGATTGCAAGACCTGCAACAGCAGCTACGTCAGCAACGCCTGTATCAGGAGAGCCCTTTGCGGAATCTGTAGCAGCGTCAACCTCGCCGGCAGCGGGTGCCTCGTCAGCAGCGGGTGTTTCTTCGTCGGTCGCGGGAAGTGTAACAGCTTCGTTTGCTTCATCAGCAGCTACGTCGTCAGCAGCGTCAACAGCTTCATCGGCAGCAGCTTCGCCGTTAAGACCGGAAATTGTGAATGTGATCGTGAACTGATCTTCAGCAAGGAAGCCGAAAGTAGAAGGATCAAGAGGAGAAACGGAAGCGTCGTAAGCTTCGCTTACAGTAGTGGGTCCAAAAGAGTTGTAAATTTCTATACGAAGGTTGCCCTTGCTTTCGGTATCGCCAACCTTGATTTTGGACTGGTCGATTGCAAATTCCTTATCGCCGCTTGTCAGCTTTACGTCTGTAACTTTAACGTCGCCGGTAGCGTACTTCCATGAATCGTCATCAGCAGCAGCGTCTTCGGGAGCAACGTTTATTCCGAGGTCTGCGCCAAGCTTCGCAATGTCAACAACCATTACCTTGATGCCTGCGCCTGCTGCGGGTTCCTTAACCTCTTCGCCTGTATCTTCGTCAATAACGTCGAAAAGGCAGTTGGAAGTGATCGAGTATGTACCGTCACCTGTAATTTCGCAGGTGGTAGCCCAGTCCTGAGCAGCCCATGAATCATCGGCAAAACCGAGGGTTGCTGTGTAGCTGTCGGCAAAAGCCGAAGCGGAAACCGCCATTGCAGATACGGCTACGGCAGCAGCCATAGCGCCTGCTAATATTTTTCTTAATTTCATTTGAGTATCCTCCATGTTTTTTAAAATGCCGTAAATTGTGCTTTTTACAGCTTTAAATTCATTATAACTTAATAAGGTAAGATTATCAATCCGCAATTTGCACAAAAATTTCCTGCCCGTGAAAACGTTTTATACAAATTCACCGTCAACAATATAAAACGTTTACATTGTTTTCAATCTCCCTATAAACAACGTATAAGAATCGGTATTACATTATTCGCGAATCCATGTTGAAAACGGCTTTCCATTCGTCCCCGCGCTTTTCCCACGTCGTTGTAATGTGGAACGCGCCCGCAAGGTCGCTGTTTTCGGGCATTGCCGCTTTGGTTTCGATAACATAGTGCACCTGAGCCGAGGTTTCGCTCTCAGAAACGACCTCAAAGCCAGTTATCGTGTATTCCGCGCAGTCAAATTCGCCGATTATCCGCGCGTAATCCGCTCCCGAACAGCGATATCCGCCGCAGACCATTACCGCGTCGGCGTCCACGACCGCCAAAAATCCACCGCTGTCACGGTTTTTCGCCGCCTCCCACATTTTTCTTTCAAGCGCTTTCATACGGCGGATATGTTATACATTGAAACAGAAATGAAGAAAAGCTTATTTAATCGGGAGCGTTACGGTGAACTCCGAGCCTTCGCCCTTAACGCTCTTTACCGCGACCGTTCCGCCGAGGTACTGAACGCTGTGCTTGACGATAGAAAGTCCCAGTCCCGTTCCGCCCGAAGCGCGCGAATGGCTCTTGTCCACGCGGTAGAACCGCTCGAAAATGCGCGTCTGATCCTCTGGCGCAATACCCTCGCCGTTGTCTGAAACAGTTATAACGGCGCTGTTTTCGTCGGAGGTCATGTCTATGCGCACAAATCCGCCCTCTCTGCCATATTTTATCGCGTTGTCCGCGAGGTTATAGATAATCTCGTAAACGTACCTGCGGACGCTTTCAAGCTGAATTTCCCCGCCCGAGCTGCTTAGCGAGATATTCTTCGCCTCGGCTGCGGGCGCAAGGCTTTCGCAGACCTCGCGCGCGGCGTCGCAAAGGCGGAAGCTTTCCGCGGCGGCAGGCGCATTCTCGTCAAGCTGCGAAAGTCGGATTATGTCGTTTATCAGATTGAGCAGGCGCTGCGCGTCGGTTCTGATGTGGCTCACGAAGCGCGCGGCGTCCTCCGCCTTTACCATGCCGTTTTCGAGCAACTCTGCGCTGCCGATTATCGACTGTAACGGGGTCTTCAGCTCGTGCGAAACGTTCGCGGTAAATTCGCGGCGGTTGCGTTCGGCAAATTCACGGTCGGTAATATCAAAAGCAAGAATAACCACGCCGAGCGTTTCGCCGTCCGTTTCTATCGCGCTGAGGTCGAACTGATATTCAAGTCCGCCTATCTGCTTTTTAAACTCGCTGTGCTTGCCCGAAAGCGCCGTTTCGACCGCGTGGTTCATCTCCGCGCTGTGCTCTACCGTCATGAAGTTCTCGCCCGTCGGGTCGCCCGAACAGCCGAAAATGCGGCGCGCCGCCTTGTTTATGCTTATTATTTTATCATTTTTTCCGACAAGCACGAGCCCCTCGCTCATGCTGTCCGAAATTCGGTCAAATTCTTCCTTTTTTTGCTTCAGCTCGGCAATGTAAGCGTTTATTTGCCTCTGCTGAACTCTCAGCCTGCCCAGAACGGGCGCAAGTTCCTCATACGAATCGGTTTCGAGAGGATTTTCAAGGTCGAGTTTTTTCAGCGGCTCGACAATTTTTTTCGCAATCCTCGAGGAAAGCAGCGCCGAGAGTATTACCGCGACAATAACCGTGACCGCTATCGGCTGAACTATGCCCATAGCCAGCGAAAGCGCGGTCACATACGACGACGAAATACGCAGAACCGTCCCGTCCGACAGCCTTTTCGCGGAGTATACGGTCTTTTCCGTGAGCGTCGAGGAATAGCGATAGCTGCTTCCCTCGCCACTTCTGAGTGCCTCAACAACTTCCTCGCGGTCGGCGTGATTTTCGGTAGCTCCCGCACTGTCGAATATGACCGTTCCGTCGGCGGCTATCCATGTGAACCGCGCCTGCTCGCTTATCTGCGCGAGGTAGTCCGTTCCGCCCGAGGCAACGCCCTGTGAAGCTATTTCAAGCTCGGTTTTCAGCTGACCCTCGCTTATCCGTGTGAAATAGCCGTACATTACGCCCATTATCAGCACGATGCTTGTCAGCAGAACCGCAAATGATACAAGAATAATCGATCTGAATATCTTTTTTGCCATTTAATCGCCTCCGACAACAAAGCGATACCCGACATTTATCACCGTTTCGATATATTTTCCGCATTCGCCCAGCTTTTTCCGCAGGGTCTTTATGTGCATATCGACGGTTCGGGTCTCGCCGAAGTAATCCGTCCCCCACACCTCGGAGAGCAGCCTTTCACGCGAAAAAACCGTCCCCTTATGCTTCATGAAAAGGCGGAGAAGCTCAAACTCCTTATATGTAAGCGCGGTTTTTTCGCCGTTTACCGCGACTGTGCGTTCGGTTTCGCTGAGGACGATTTTTCCCGCCGTAAGGACCTCGTTTTCCTCGGCGGGCTTACAGCGGCGCAGAACCGCCTTTACCCGCGAGATCATCTCCATAACGCCGAACGGCTTTATAAGATAATCGTCCGCGCCGAGGTCGAGCGCTTCGATAGTGTCCATCTCCGTGCCCTTTGCAGTCGCCATTATAACGGGGATATTCTTCGTTTTCGGGTCGCCGCGCAGCCTTCTGAGAACGCCTATGCCGTCCTCTCCCGGCATCATTATGTCGAGTATCACAAGCTGCGGCAGCTTTTCTGCGAGCGCGGAAAACATATCCGCCGCGCAGGAAAATCCCTCCGCTTCATATCCCGTGGATTTAAGGGCATATACTTCGATATCCCTTATAGCGTCATCGTCGTCAACGCACCAGATCATAGCTCAGCTTCTCCCTTGTGTATTCCCGTAACGGCAAAAACCACCCATTCCGCGATATTTACGGCGTGGTCGCCGATACGTTCAAAATATTTTGCTATCATAAGCAGATCTATCGCATATTCGCCGTCTGCGGGATTTGCCGCAATAAGCGCGATAAGCGAATTTTTTACCGAATTGAAATACGCGTCAACCGTGTCGTCTGCGGCGATAACCGCCTCGGCAAGCGCGGTGTCGCGCTTTACATACGCCTCGACGCTGTTGTTGACCATTTTTATCGTCGAAAGCGCCATGTCCTTTATTTCAAGGCATTCCGCGCCCGTGCGCCCGCCGAGGAACTTTATTATCTCCGCGATATCCTCAGCCTGATCGCCGATACGCTCCATATCAGTTATCATCTTCAGCGCGGCGGAAATCTGGCGCAGGTCGCTTGCGACGGGCTGCTGCTGTAAAAGCAGCCGCAGGCATATCGTTTCGATGTCGTGCTCGAGGTGGTCTATCTCCTCGTCCGCGGGCGAAACCCGCTTCGCAAGGTCGCAATTCCCCTCGATAAGCGCTTTTGAAGCGGACGCGATAACGCTTTCGCAGAGCGCGCCCATTTCGATCATCTTTTTGTTAAGCAGCTCAAGCTGTTCGTCAAACCTGTTTCTCATATTAACCGAACCTTCCCGTAATATAGTCTTCCGTGCGCTTATCCTGCGGCATTGAGAACATTTTCTCGGTATTTCCGTATTCGATAAGCTCTCCGAGGAGGAAAAACGCCGTGTCGTCAGAAATTCGTACAGCCTGCTGCATATTATGGGTAACTATAACAATAGTATAGCATTTTTTCAGCTCGACTGCAAGGTCTTCTATCTTAGAAGTTGAAATCGGGTCGAGCGCGCTTGTCGGTTCGTCCATAAGCAGTATTTTCGGCTTTACCGCGAGAGCGCGCGCAATGCACAGACGCTGCTGCTGTCCGCCCGAAAGCCCGAGCGCCGATTTTTTCAGTCTGTCCTTTACTTCGTCCCATATCGCCGCGCCCGTAAGCGACTCCTCGACAATTTCGTCAAGCGTGGCTTTGTTCTTTATGCCGTGGGTGCGCGGTCCGTAGGCGATATTGTCGTAAATACTCATCGGGAACGGGTTCGGCTTCTGAAAAACCATGCCTATTTCCCTGCGCAGCTCGTTTACATCGATATTTTTACCGAAAATGTCCATACCGTTATAGCGAACGTCGCCCTCGATGCGTACTCCCGGGATAAGGTCGTTCATTCGGTTGAGCGTTTTGAGAAATGTCGATTTTCCGCAGCCGGACGGTCCTATAAGCGCGGTTATGCCGTTTTCTGCAATGTCTATGTTCACGTTTTTAAGCGCGTGAGCCGCGCCGTAATAAAGATTGAGGTCCTTGACGGTTATTATACTGTTCATAGGCTCCTCCTTTTTTTGAAATATCTGCCGACAAGGTCTGCGGCAAGATTTATTATAAGCGTCATTACCATAAGTATTGCCGCTATCGCAAAAGCGACGCCAAATTCGCCCTGTTCCTTTGCGTAGACGTAAAGCGCGACAGTAAGCGTACAGCCCGAGCTTGAAAGTCCCTCGATAAGCCCGTTAAGCGTATGGGCGAAGCCCGCCGTAAACAGAAGCGCCGCCGATTCTCCGAGGATACGCCCCGTCGAGAGGATACAGCCCGTTATTATGCCGTCAACGCACCCGGGGAGAACGACCGTCCGTATAACGCGCCACTTCCCCGCGCCAAGCCCGAACGCGCCCTCGCGGTAGCTCTGCGGAACGGTTTTAAGGCTTTCCTGCGTTGTGCGCATTATCGTCGGCAGGTTCATTATAACAAGCGTCAGAACGCCCGCCATAAGCGAGGTCTTCATACCGAAAAACTGACAGAAAAGAAGCATTCCGACCAGACCGTATATTACCGACGGAATGCCCGAAAGCGTTTCCGCCGCATATTCTATAATGCCGACAAGGCGTTTGTTCTTCGCGTATTCGGTAAGATATACCGCCGCGCCCGTCCCGAGCGGGAGAACTATCACAAGCGCCGCGAGGATAACGTAAAGCGTGTTAAGAATGTCGGGGAGAATGCCTATCCTGTCCGAAAGGTAGCTCGGCGCAGTCGAAAGCAGCTCCCACGATATGTTCGGAACGCCCTTGCACATGACGTAAACTATCATGAAAATAACCAGCAGAAACGTTATTCCCGCAGAAACCGCCATAAGCGCTTTCATTCCGATAATATAAAGCCGCCTTTTTTTTGAAATTCCTTTTTCGCTCATTTTATTTCTCCCCCTTGCGCTTCATGAAGAAGTTCAGCACGGCGTTTATCAGCATAATGAACAGGAACAGCACCAACGCGATCGAGAACAGCGCCTGCCGCTGAAGTCCCGACGAATAAGACATTTCGCTGGCGACCGCAGTTGTCAGGAAGCGCACGCTCTCGAAAAGCGAGGGCATATTCGGCGCATTTCCCGAAACCATCATTACCGCCATTGCTTCGCCGATAGCGCGCCCCGTTCCGAGAACGACCGCCGCGGCGATACCGTCGCGCGCAGCCTTTACCGATACGCGGAAATATGTTTCGACAGGCGTTGCGCCGAGCGCAAGAGAAGCCTCCTCATATTCGCGCGGAACAGCGTCGAGCGCGTTGAGCGATACCTTTATTATGGACGGGAGAACCATTACGCTAAGCACGATTATCGCCGCAAGCAGACTCGCGCCGTCGGGAACTCCGAAAATTTCCCTTATCGCGGGGACGAGCACCAGCATTCCGACAAGGCCGTATACGACCGAGGGTATCCCCGCAAGCAGGCTCACCGCCTCTTCCGCGACCGCGCGGAGCTTTTTCGGTGCGAGTTTCGAGAGAAATACCGCCGTGAAGAAGCCTATCGGCGTTCCGATAACAATTGCACCCGCCGTGCCGTAAACGCTCGTAAGCAGGAAGCCGAGTATTCCGTAGGACGGCTCTGCCGCAGTCGATTTCCACTCCGGATTAAACAGAAAATCGACTATGCCTATTTTGCTTATCGCGGGTATTCCCGAAATCACGAGGTAGACCGTTATTACAAGCACCGCCGCGACCGTTACAAGCCCGAGTATCAGGAATACGCCGTGTATTGCCGTTTCAACGGCTTTTCGTCTGTTCACTGTCTGATTTCCTTTCTATGCCGATACCGCGCTCGGATTGCCCTGCGCGGTTTTCGGCGGAGATTTACTTTTAGTTGGTGTTGATTTTATACTACCGGAACAGCTCCCGCCGCTCTGATAATGTCCGCCGCGTCTGCGGAAAGCGCATAGTCAAAGAATTTCTGCGCCGCCGCGGAAAGCTCCTTGCCCGTTACGGTAACAAGTACGAACGGACGCTGAACAGCGTAGCTGCCGTCCTTTACGGTTTCCTCCGAGGGAACGATTCCTCCGACGGTAAGCGCCTTTACACTGTCCTTTATCGCCGCGAGAGACGCATAGCCTATCGCGTTGGGGTTGCTTGCGACCGTCGTGATAACGTCGCCCGTTGATGTAAGCTCCTGACGGTATGCGCAGTTGTCCGTCGTGCCGGTAACGGATTCAAAGCCGTCGCGTGTTCCGCTTCCCGCTTCACGTCCGATAAGGACAATTTCGCCGTTGGTTCCGCCGACTTCGCTCCAGTTCTTAATTTCGCCCGTAAAAATCTTCGCGATCGTATCGGTGTCGAGGTCGTTGATCGTGTTTGCGGGATTTACGATGATCGCGATACCGTCGTATGCAAGAACCGTTCCCGTAAGAGTTGATTTTTCATCGTCCTTGAGAGCGCGGGAGGAAAGTCCGATGTCGCAGCGACCCTCGCTTACCGCGGTAATTCCCGAACCCGAGCCCGTGGGGTTATAAGTGAACTGTATGTCGCTGTTCTTTTCCGAAAAAGCCTCGCCGAGCGCGCCGATAACCTTTTCCATAGATGTAGAGCCGTCGGTCGCGACTGTTCCCGCTTCTGTTTTTCCGCAGCCCGCCGCTGTGATGATAAGCGCGGCTGATAATACGCCTGCCGCAATGGCTTTGAGTTTTTTCATGATTTTTCTCCTTTTTGTTCAGCGCCTTCGCGCATTTTTTTGCATAAGTCCGATTTATTTCGGCGTTTCTTCTTTCGCCATGTCTATATTGTATTTCGCGGGTGTAAATTCGGAAAGTTCCGGCGTGTAAAATCCGTGTAAAAAAAACTCCCCGCTATACCTGATTTTGGGTATAACGGGGTAAAATTATTCAGTTTCAGCCTATTAATCGGACTTTGTGATGTCCTCGGAAATTATTTTGCGGAGCGCGGGAACGGAAAGCAGAGCCACCGCGCCTATCGTGGTGAATATAAGCTCGGGGAGCATATAAGCGCCGTTATAGAGCAGGCTGTACAAATACGGGTCGTTTATAACAAGTCCGTTCCAAAGCTCGCCGTAAGAGCCCCAGATAAGTACGCCGCTTAGATAATGGCACACGAAGCGAAGAACTACCGCGATAACGCTTCCGCCGATCCAGCCGGGAATCCCCTTTTTTCTGAACATTCCCGCCAGTCCCAACACGGTAAAAGCAGCAATGTAATCGAGGAAAATGCAGGCAACGAGCGCTACGGGAGTAAGTCCCCAGCCGAAAAGCCCATCGAGAACGCCCTGTCCGAACTGGATAAGCGCAAAAACGAACGCCGTTTCAAGCCCTTTCACAACGCCGTGTCTGATGCTGAAAATTACGATAGGGAGCATGGACAAAAGCGTTATCGAGCCGCCCCACGGGAATTTCATTATCCGCACATAGCTGAGTACGGTTGCGAGAGCGACCATTATTGCCGCTTCCGCGAGTGTTTTGAGTTTGCTGTTTTTCATGATTTTTCTCCTTTCCTCGGGCAGTTTCGCCCAAACTTAACAAGGAAAAAACAAAAGCGCCGCCGGCAGAGCCGATGACGCTGAAATCCCTTTAATAAAAAGGTCGTGTTTCCCTACGTCGGCATTATCCGAATCAGGTTATGGGTCGGAACATAAAGTTGTTCCCTCTCAGCCTCTTCAAAGCTCCCCTGTTAAGTTTTCACTCGTAGTATAGCACATTCGCGCGCAGTTGTCAAGCGCTATTTTCATAAGCCGACAGCTTATATTGACAAACTGAAATTGTTGTGATATTATATAGTTAAAGGAGGAAATCGCTATGAAAAAAACGCTTGGAATAATTGCTGTAATTTCTGTTCTGGCTTCCTTTACCGCGTGTTCAAATAAGCGGGAAGCGGCGCAGACTTCGGTTGAAACGACCGCTCCTGCGCTCGAATACGCCGACGATTCCTACGACGAGGATTCATTCGCATACTATGACCTTGTGGATATGGATCTCAGCGAGGCGGTAAGCGGCTGCTTCTCCGTTGTTTCCGCGCGCTGCGACGGACTTGTTTCAGACAGCGAGGAGCTGCGCGAATATGAATTTACTCTTGAAAATGTGATATGCGGTGAAAAAATGCCCGAAGCTTTCCGCGTTACAATGCCGAAGGGCACTTTTGAATGCACCGACGGCAGCCGTTTCACCTCCGCAGACATGATATATAAAACAAACGGCAGCTATTTTCTGCCGCTCAAAAAAGACAGCTCGGTTTTCTATGATTATGACCTGTATTATCCCGCCGCGCAGATTTTCGCCGAGCTTGATGAAAACGGCGGCTTTATCGACCCCAAAATTCAGGGGCGCGCGCTTACCGAAGCGAAAAGCTTGACCGATTTTGACAGCTTCGTTAAGACCCGCGCTGTTGCCTGCGCCCAGCCCGAAGACGAGGTTGGAACGCCTTTCACGCGCTCGGAGAATTTATCCGAAATAATAAGCGCGACCGAATATATCCTCGAGGTCGAGATCGACTCGGTAAATTATAACTTTGCGGACGACCGCACCACCTACAAATGCAATATTATCGACCGCCTCAAAGCCAACAACGATAAGGACAAATGGCTTCTGGCGGTGCTTCCCAAGGACTGCGCCGAGGTCGGTGAAAAATATCTGCTGCTTCTGAACCGCTGCGGCGAGGATTCGTACCTTTTCGTGATTTCTTCGTGTAATTACAGCGTATATCCCGCAGACAGCGAGCAAGCGAAAGAGATCGCGGACGCGCTCTAAATATCTGCTTTATATAAAGGGATATGCACGAAATAACCCCCGCCGAAGCGGGGGCGTTTTTTTATGCAACAGTCGTTCCGGGATAATAGAACGCAAGAATTTGGTCGTAAGTGTAACCGTAATAGCTAGCCAGTATATTTGCGCCGTGCTGGCTCATTCCGCAGCCGTGACCGTAACCGTAGGTCGTGAACGTGAACGTCGCGGAGGCGGGGTCGTAGGAAATGTCGAAGCTTGCCGAGCGCAAATTAAATTCCATTATAACTTCGCGCATGATTCGACCCGTTATTTCGACGGTTTTTCCGTCTTTAGTGTAATAGCTCAGTCCGCCGATAGTCATTCCTCCGACATAATTTCCGTCAACGCGCGAGGTTATCGAGAACCAGCTCGACGGGTCGTCGTTAAGCACTATTCCCGTGTTGCGAAGCACATACGAACGCACTTCGTCCGCAGTAAAGACCGCCTTTCGCCCGTAATTTATGTCATAAAGCTCGTCAAAATCCGTGCGCTGACTCATCAGGTACGGATAATTTACGCCCCAGACGTTTATCGCCGACGCAGTATATCCCGCGGTGGACGCGCAGTAAACCGCCTGTATCATCGTGCCGTTATAATACAGCGCCTTTCCGATAACCTGCGCAACGCAGTTCGTAACCTTGTCGGTGGGCGTGCTTAAAACGGCATAGGCATTCCTGCCGTTATCGTTGTAGTACTTTATGTAGGTATAGGTCGCGACAGCCTGTGCCTTTATCGCTTCTTCGTCGAAAACGTCGCTTATCTCACCCATTACCGCTCTTGCGACAATGGAAACCGCGTCGCCGCTGACGACCTGACCGCCGGCGTAAACCGAAAGCGTTCCGACGTCGCTCGGAGCTGTTTCCTGAACCGCTGCGGATGTTTCTTCCGTTTCCCACAAAGGCGGCTCGGTGAGGGTTGACGTTTCCTCCGAGGCTTCGGTCGTTGTCGTGGTTTCGGGCGGAAGAGTCGTGGTTTCGGAGGTCGTTGTCGTTGTGGTAGTTTCCGGAACGGTGACCGCGGTCGTCGTCGTAGCCGCCGTCGGCGCGGGAGTTGTGGTCGTGGTTGTGGTCGCCGCCGTAACAGCCGTCGTCTGCGCAGTCGTTTCGGGCGGGGTCGTGGTCGTGGTTATCTCGGTAGTGCGCAGAGGAGTGGTATAGTCAAAATCGTCCGCTTCCATCTCAAAATCGTTGGTGCTTTTAGAGGTTTTTGAAGCTGCCGCGGCAGGCTCCTCCGTTACGATAAGCATAGCCTCCGTCGCGGTGTAGTCGTTAAGCCCGGGCTTTTTTCCGTTTAAGACATTAAGCTGCGTCGCGTAAGTATATACCGCCCTTTCGGTGAGCATTTCTTCCTCGGGCGCCGTTGTTGTTTCGGAAACGGGCGCGGTCGTCGAGATTGTTTCGACAGGCTTGCGCTGTTCCTCGGGAATGCTTTCATCAAGGCTTTCGACAGTCCCCATGATACCGAACAGGTACACATAAAGGCTTATTATCGCCAGTGCGACGGATATTTTCGCCAGAGAACCTTTTCCCATTCAATCACCCTTTCTGAAACTTTGTTCTGCACTTTTACCGTTTCTTTTATCCCTGAAAATCCTTTATATACGAGGCGTCCCACTGTCTGCCTGCCCATTCGCAGTTATACAGCTTGTAATATGCGTCGAACATTTTACGCTTTACGTTGCCGTTTTCATCAAACCCGCTGTTGTCGATAAACGTGTTAGGGTCGAGCGTGGGGCTTTCGTTGTCGCGAATCTTTCTCGCCATAACGACCAGACGCATATCCGTGAACATAGAGAAGTCGCAGGTCGAGAGGGTTATTATCTCATCGCCGTATTCGAGATCGACGCCGGTGTAATAATAGCTTCTGTCAAGGCATTCGGCAATATAATTGTCAAAATCGGACTTTGAATCGAAATACACCTTGTTCCAGTAATCAAAAACCTCGCCGTGTTCCTCTTTCGTGTTGGTGAGGAAAATCGAGAAGATTTTGTACTGATTGCGCTTATAGAGCGTGTCGAACTCGATAATATAATTGTTTTTGAGGAAGTCTATCCCCTGTTTTCTGAAATTCGAAAGCGGCTGGAAATAGTTGTTCGTGATAAGGTTGTGTCCGTAAAGCAGCAGGTTGTTCGGCATTTCGGTCGCTGAAATTTTGCCCTGATAATCGGCAAAGATCGTGCCGTTTGCGTTTGCGCCGCCGTCGAACAAGTGCTTCAGATAATATTCGTTATCGTCCGCCTGAACCACGGGGTACTGAATATACGGATACATTGAGATCCAGCCGACGAAATCGTTGTTCTGCTCATAATACTTAACGTATTCTGCGAGAACCTCGACCTCCTGCTCCTCGCCGGAGCTGTCTGAGGAGGAATTGTCGTCGTCCTTCAGAAGAATCGTTATCCTGTCGTCGGAAGCGTTCAGCCTTTTCTGTTCAGCCCAGTACTGCGCGTCCTCGTTGTTGCGGTTATCGCGCCAGACGTAGAAATCCAGCATGGCAAAGCCCGCATATACGAGGGCGATTATCGCGACAAGAAAGATAATTTTACGGACAATTTCTCCCGCAGAATCGCCTTTCCACGGGAAAATTCCGCTCATTACCCGCTCGAAGCCGTTCATTTTTTTGTGCTGAGGACGGCGGCGGACGGGTTTCTTTGATTTTTTTTCAAATTCGGACATTGCTATCAAGACCTTTCAGCTCACATCGTGGGTGCTGCCGCTCCGCTGTTCGGGAAATCCTTAAGATAATCGTCAAAGCCCTTGACCTTGGACGTATCCCACTTTCTGCCTGCCCAAGAACCGCCGTTTACCTTGTAATAATAGTCGAAGTAAAGCGGGCTTGTGTTGATATACGCCTTAGAGGTGTCAACCTCTGCGCTTTCGCCATCTCTGAGACGGCGCGCAAATACTACAAAGCGCGAATCAACCTCTTTTCCGAGCGGATAATAGCAGGTCGAAAGGGTAAGAAGCTCGTCGCCGTATTCAAGGTCAACGTCGGTATAGAAAACGCTTCTGTCCATGATCTTTGCGATATATTCGTAGAACTGACCTTCGTTCTTGATAGTTCTCTGCTTATAATACTTGAATACTTCTCCGTGCTCCTCCATTGTGTTTACATAGATCGCCGCGAAGATCTTGTATGTACCCTCTTCCCAGATCGTGTCGAACTGAACCGTCGGATAGTTCGTGTACTGGCTGAGAGTTGCCGCGCCGTGCTTCCAAGGATAATATTCGGTAAGCTTTGCGAACATTGAGCCGTCGGCGATGTTGTGTCCGTAGAGAATGGTGTTCGCGGGGCGCGTGCGGCTGGTGAATATGCACTTGCTGTCCGCAAAAATAGAGCCTTTCTTTGTTTCGGTGAGGTCAAATTCACGATAAAGATAATAATCGTTGTCCTCCGCCTGCATAACGGGATAGTCGATAGGCGTTCCGTCAACCTTTATCCAGCCGAGCAGATCCTCGTTTTCCGTGTACTTCTCCTCATACTGCGACATAACGGGGAGAGGAGGAAGCGTCGTTGTCGTTGTCGTGGTGATTTTCGGAGTGGTCGTGGTTGATGCAGAGGTGGCTGCCGAAGCAGCGGGGGTTGTGGCGTCGCTTTCCTCGGGAGTAGGCTGTTCGCCGCACGCGGTCACGCTTGCTGCGATTGCAAGTGCCGCTGCGAGAGCGGCGAAACGCTTAAATTTCTTCATGATGAATGTCCTTTCCTTTCTGCCGCTTATCGTGCGGCAAAACGTTATTTCCTTTTTAACAAGAAGCGCCGTAAAGCGCAGATGTTCAGTTTTCCTCTATTGAAGCCAGCAAAAGCGGCAGCTCCGACGGATTTTTCAGCGAGCCTATGCCCCCGTCCGTCTTTCCGAAGCCGTAAGCCGCATGAATAAACGGTATTCCCGCTTCGGTGGCAGCGTCGAAATCGCCCTGAGTATCCCCTATGTAAACGGGATTTTTCAGCCCGAAACGCTCGGCGAGCAGTCGGTTTGTCCCGCTTTTGGGTAAATTCGTATCCCCGTGGCACAAATGACCCTCGAACAGCCGTCCGAGCTTATGCGCCGCGAGAAAAGCCTCGATATATCCCTTCTGACAGTTGCTCACGATAAACAGGCGGTATTTTTTTCCGAGCAGCTCGAGCGTGCGCTCGAGGTTCGGGTACAGCTTTCCGCCGCGTTCGCTTAAAATGCGGTTTTCCGCTTCGCATACCCTGCGGTAAAGTTCGTCCTGCTTTTCGGGAGAAAGTCCCGGCGCAAGGTCGTCCATTATCACGCTGAGCAGCTTGCCCATTTCGCGGCGTATATCCTCCGCCGTGACCCTGAAATCAAGCCCCATATCGGAAAAAGCCCCGTTCCAGACAGCGCACACGGTTTCCGTGCTGTCCCAGAGCGTTCCGTCGAGGTCAAAAATAAGTGCGTCAAATTTCATCGGCTCACCTGCTGTAGCTTAACAGCTTGGACGTATCCCAGATTCTTCCCGCCCAGCGGTCGCCGCCTTCCTGCTGATACTGATATGTGAATTTAAGCGGGGTCGGGTTGGTCTGAGCCTTGTTTACGTCGACCTCCGCGCTTTCGCCGGGGCGAACCTTTCTCGCGAACACAACGCAGCGCGTCTGCGTGCTTTCGCTGTACACTCCGTACATATAGCAGGTCGAAAGCGTTAAAATGCTGTCGCCGTATTCAAGATCGACGTCCGTCCAGAGAATGCTTCTGTCCATAATATCAAGGATAAAGCTGTTGAACTCGTCCTTTCCGCCGAACTCCATAACCGAAGTATAGGGATAAACCTCGCCGAGATCCTCGCGTGTGTTGAACAGCACCGCCGCGAACACCTTCCATTCGGAAGCCTCGTACAGCGTATTGAATGTGATCGTCGGGTGATCCTTATAGAAGCCGAGGCGGTCGGAATAATCTCCGTGGATAGTCGCGTCGTAGTATCTCGTCAGCTTCGCAAACATTGAGCCGTCCCATACGTTGTGACCGTAGAGAATGGTGTTCCCCGAGAGCTTTCCCGGCTGAAAAACGTTTCTGTAATCCGCGAAAACCGCGCCGCTCTTTATTTCCTCGCGGTTAAAATTATGGGTCAAGTAATAATCGTTGTCCGCCGCCTGCATTACGGGCAGGCTCACGATAACGTTTTCACCGCCGCCGAGCTGGATCCAGCCCACGGTGTCCTTATTAGCCTCGTATACGCCCATCATCTGCTCCATTATCTGGGGCTTTTCCCTGAGAATTTCCTGCTTCTGCGCGTCGTCGAGGTCAACCGAACCGCTGATGTAGATATTTTCGATGACCTTGTCGCTTATATTCGTCTGAACCGTCTGGGTTATAACGTCGTACAGCACCGAGCCGCCCGTAATAACCAGCGCGACGACCGCCACGTCGAAAACCACCTTGCGTATGGCTTCGGCGGCTCCGTCGCCCTTACACGGGAATATCGCGCGGACAGCGCGTGTAAAAAACGGCGGCTTTTTAGGGCGCGGCGAAAAATCGTCGTCCTCAAGCTCGTCCGTTTTTGCCGCCTTTTTCGGCTTTTCCTGCACGGCAGGCTTATAATCGCCGCTCCTGCGGCTTCTCGGTCTTTTTGTAAAGTCCATAGTCACATTCCTTTATTTTCGCGCCGAAAGCTCCTCTTCAAGAAGCGTAAGCGCGGTATATACCGCCTCAAGGCGTATTGCCTCTCTTTTATCCTTTGCCTGCGGGAACATTTCTCCCGAAAAGACAAATCTGCGCGCAAACGTTTTTTCGTCCGACGAAACGCCTATCCAAACCGTTCCGACGGGATCGCTTTCCGTCCCGCCGCCGGGTCCGGCAATCCCCGTAGTAGACAAGCCGAAATCCGCGCCGCTCACACGGCGTATCCCCGCCGCCATTTCTTCGGCGGTCGGGCGGCTCACCGCGCCGAAATCGCCGAGCGTCTGCGCCTTTACTCCGAGCAGTTTCACCTTCGCTTCGTTCGCATAGCTGCACACGCCGAAGCCGAAAACCTCCGACGAACCCGCAACGGCGGTTATGCTCCCCGAAAGAAGCCCGCCCGTACAGCTCTCCGCCGTGGCTGCGGAAAATTTGCCCGCTAATAATAATTGTACTACATTTTCTGCCTTTTTGTCAAGTTTTGTAACCATTTTGCAATAAATTACCTCATATTTCGGTGTTTCGGCAACACCCTACATATAATAAAACCGCAAATAAAGCCGTTTTGTTTCAAAAAAGGGGAATTTTTCGCTTAATTTTCACTTTTTTAGGGGAAAAATATCGGGGTCAGTTGCGAAAATCCTTGTAGGTTATTCCCTCGACCGCTTTTTCAATAAGCTCCGAGAAGTCGAACCTTTCCTCCGCCGCGATAACGTCAGCAAGAACGGGACGGGTGCGCGGGTGCTTCGGCGTAAAGACGGTGCAGCAATCCTCGTAGGGAAGTATAGACGTTTCAAATGTGTCTATCCTGCGGGCGATCTCGATAATTTCTTTTTTGTCCATTCCGATAACGGGACGGAAAACGGGAACGTCCGAAGCCTTGTCCGTGCAGGCGAGCGCCATAAGCGTCTGGCTTGCTACCTGCCCTACGCTTTCGCCTGTTATAAGAGCCTTGTAATCGTGCTTTTCACAGATGATATTCGCAATCTTCATCATAAGCCTACGCATAATTACGGTAAAATATTCCTCGGGGCAGTTATCGCGCAGCGCCTCCTGAATTTCCGTAAACGGAACGCAGTAAAAGCGTATATCGCCGCAGTAGGGCGTAAGTTTTTCGCAAAGCTCCTCGACTTTAAGCAGAGCGCGCTCGGAGGTATACGGCGGGCTTTGGAAATGAATTGCGTCAACGTTAAGCCCGCGCTTCGCCATCATGTATGCGGCAACGGGGCTGTCGATCCCGCCCGAAAGGAGCAGGAGCGCGTTGCCGCTGCTTCCGACAGGCATTCCGCCCTGTCCCATAATACGTTCCGCGTTAAGATAAGCGTGACCGTCGCGGATCTCGAGAATTACGGTAATATCGGGAGTGTGGACGTCAACCTTGAGGTGCGGATACGCGCCGAGTATCGCCGCGCCAAGCTCGCGCTGAATATCGGGGGTTTTTAAGGGATATGATTTGTCGGAGCGCTTCGCCTCTACCTTAAAAGTACGCGCGGCGGAAAGCGGCTCTTCGAGATACGGCATACCGAGCGCGACTACCTGTTCCCAGTCGGTCGGAAGAACCGCCGAACGCTGTATCGCCGCTATTCCGAAAATACACTTCAGCTTCTTTATCGCGAGGTCAATATCCGCGTCGGCGTTTATGGGTCTGACGAAAATTGTTGACTGGCGGCGGGAATATTCAAACTCACCCGCTGCGCGGAGCCGTCTGCGGATATTTTTTACGAGCATATCCTCGAATGTGTTTTTATTAAGACCTTTAAGGGCGATCTCGCCGTATTTTACCATTATAACTTCCTGCATAAATTTGCTCCTTTCTTATCTGCGGAAACGCTCTATCCCGCGGCGTATGCCGTCCGCGAGAGCGTCGATCTCTTCGGGCGTCGTTTCGGGCGAAAAGCTTGCGCGTATAGCGCTGTCCGCGTCGCTGTCGCTCACTCCGAATGCGGACAAAACGTGGCTGGTCTTTCCGCGCGAGCAAGCCGAGCCGCTCGACACATATATCCCGCTTTCCTCGAGAAAATGGAGCATTATTTCGCTTCTTACTCCGCGAACCGAGAAATTGAGAATATTTTTTGAATTGTTATAGCTGTTTATCGCTACGTTTTCCATTTCGGAAAGCGCGGCGCAGAGCCTTTCGTTAAGCGCGGCAAAGTGCGCGGTGCAGTCGGGGTACGCTCTTACCGCCGCGGCAAAGCCCGCGATAAGGTCAACGGGTTCTGTTCCGGAGCGGAGATTTTTCTGCTGTCCGCCGCCGTACAAAAGCGGTGAAAAACGCACTCCTTTTGCGGCGTAAAGCGCGCCCATTCCCTTTATTCCGTGGATCTTATGCGCCGAAAGGCTGATATAATCGGCTTTCAGCCCCTTTGACGAAAGCTTGCAGAAGCCCTGAACCGCGTCAACGTGAACAAGCGTTTTCGGATTTTTACGTTTTACTCCGCTGTAAATCTTACCCACGTCGGTCACAAAGCCCGTTTCGTTATTCACCCACATAACACTAACAAGCAGCGTGTTACCATCGACCGCGTCTATAACCGCCTGCTCGAAATTGTCATAATCCTTTGGCGCGAGCCGCACGGCTTCATAGCCGTTTTCGCAAAGCCTGTCAATCGCCGCCGAAACGCTGGGATGCTCCATAGCGGTAGTTACGATTTTCTTTCCGTTATGTCGATAAGCTCCCGCCGCGCCGAAAATCGCGGTGTTGTTGCTCTCCGTCGCGCCCGAGGTAAAAAAAAGCTCTCCCTCAAGCCCGAGCCTGTCGAGGATCGGTTTCTTCGCGTCTTTTATGACGCGTTCCGCTTCGATTCCCGCCTTATGCAGTGATGAAGCGTTTCCGAAATTGTTCCGCATATTATCCGCAGCAGCGTTTATCGCCGCTTCGCACGGGCGGGTCGTTGCCGCATTGTCAAGGTATATCATAAAAAGGTGTCCTTTCTTTTTGTGTGGATTTTTGGATAGTGCAAAAGGCAGGGCGTGCGCACGCCGTGCGTTTGCGAAGCAAACGCAGGGGCGGCGGCGAAGCCGCCGCAGCCGCGGAACGCGGCGCGTGCGCACGCGCTGCCGCGGGGCAGAAAGTGCGCCGATTTAGCGGGAAATAGCAGTATCCCCGGAAAACGCGCCGTTAAACCGAGCGGGAGAGGGCAGAAAGAGGGAGAAAGGCGCGTTCCGCCGCAGGCGGAACCTGAACCGACGCACTCCGCCGAAAATGGCGCACGGCGGCTTTTGCAATGCTTTCCTCTTTCACACTTTCCCCAACGCCGCCAACGGAAGAAAGTGCAAATCCCGTTCTGCGGCTCGCTTCGCTCGCCGCCTTTCGGCGTTTCCTCCTGCTATTCCACGGCGTACAGCTTCTCCCACAACAGCGGGGCGCCCCGCCCGAACGCCGTTTTTTGCAAACAAAAGCACATTTAAATACATTATACCACATTTTGTTAAAACACGAAATAGTATATTAAGAAAAATTTGCACAAAAATAATGATGAAAGCGGTTAATATACCGAAAAAAAGAAAGGAATGATATTATGACAATAACAAAACGCGGCTTCGTCCGTATTATCAGCTTTTCTCTGGGAATTATCATAGCTTTGGTTATTTCCGCAGGGCTGAGCTACGGACGCGAACAGCAGGCGCGCAGAAATCTCGAATATACCTACCTCCGCTCTATCGAGGAGCTGTCCTTAAATCTGGATAATATAAAAAACAATCTCGAAAAAGGAATGTACACCAACAGCATTTCGATGCTCTCCAACCTTTCGGGAAAGCTGTGCAGCGACGCAGCGACCGCTAAAACCGCACTCTCGCAGCTTCCCATTGAAGAGCTGAACCTCGAAAAAACCTATCGCTTTCTCTCGCAGGTCGGCAATTATTCAAAGTCGCTCGCGGACAAGTGTGCGGCGGGCGAGCAGCTCACCGATGAAGAAAAATCCAACATTGCCTCCCTTTATAAGTACGCGCAGAATTTAAGCGGAAGTATGTGGCAGGTCGAAGAGCAGATACAGAGCGGAAAAATCAGCTTCTACCGCGCAAACGAAGCCTCGGCAGACCTTACCGCCGACTCCCCCGCCACAATCACCGACGGCTTTCAGGATATGGAATCAATGGATAACAGCTACCCCAGCTTGATATATGACGGACCTTTTTCCGACCACATCATGGAAAAAGAACCGCTCATGCTAAAGGATTCAAAGGAAGTGTCAAAAGACGAGGCGCTTAAGCGCGCCATGACGCTTACGGGCGGAGAAAGTCTTTCCGAAAGCGGAGAGGAATACGGAAAAATGCCGTCGTTCGTGTTTGAAAATGAAAATACGACTATTGCAGTTACAAAATCGGGCGGATATTTTTCGTATATGATATCCAACAGGCAAATCGGTCAGCAGGCAGTCACAGCGGGTGAAGCGCGGCAGCTTGCAAAAAAATATCTCGAAAAAATCGGTGTGAAAAACGCCGAGGACACTTACTACGAAGTTCAGAGCGGGGTATGCATAGTGAATTTCGCGGGAGTTCAGGACGGCGTTACGCTCTATACCGACCTCATAAAAGTCGGAGTCGCGCTCGACAACGGGGATATTATCTCATTCGATATGCGCGGTTATCTTACCAACCACACCATCCGCGACCTGCCCGAGCCGAAAATTTCCGAGGAAAAGGCAATAAGCCTTGTTTCGGGAAATCTTAATGTGCTCGACTCGAAGCTTTGCGTAATACCCTCGGGCGGACAGAACGAACGCTTCTGCTACGAAGTGAAATGCACCAGCGAAAGCGGACAGAACGTTCTCGTTTATATCAACGCTGTCACGGGGCACGAGGAGCAGATCCTCCTGCTGAAAATCGGCAGCGGCGGAACGCTTACGGTCTGATAGCTGCACAGCGTTCGGGCTATATTACCCACAACGTCGTATAACGGCGAACCGGGCGCGGCGCCGCAGGAGCCTTTGCCATTTGGCAAAGGCTCTAAACGCGGGCGGCGAAGCCGCCCGCGCCATGCTTGCGCAGGGCTTTGCCCTGCGCAGGCTGCGGCGCCGCGCCTGCTCCCCGTTATACTCAGCACCAATTAAAAACTATACAAAAATCGAGTGTAATCTTTGTATATACGGGTTATATATGAGAATTTTTATCTATGGTTTTATTGATGCTTAGTATTATGCGCTGTCGTCGGGATTATTGCAGCCTGTAACCGTTCAAACGAAAATGTTACCGAATTGTAATAATTTGTAACCGATATGTCATTGAATTTCCAGAAAAAAAACGCTATAATGTAGATGTAAACCAAGGTTGAGGACATGAAAATGAAAAAATACTTACTCTTTATCCTGTCGCTGCTGATTTTGTCAGGCTGCAACAACACGTCCGCCGCCACGGAAATCGGCACAGATACACCCGAAACATCGGTTCAGATACAAACTTCGGCGCAAACCACAACAAGCGTTTCTTTTCAGACAACGCTCCCCATTATTACCGAGGAAAGCTATGAGGAAACGTCCGAGCGCCCACCCGAAACCTCTCTTATAATCACGGATTCCTCGCCGAGCGCGATTGTTCAGACTGCGGAAAGCCTTATCGGGATTCCGTTTGCGGACGGAGGAACCTCCCCCTCGGAGGGCTTTGATAACTCCGGATTTATATATTATGTTCTCCGCGAAAACGGCTATGTGAACTGCCCGCGGCAGATAAGCGAGCAGATTGAATGGGGCGAAAATACCGTTTACGACAATATAAAGCCCGGCGATATCGTGTATTTCTCGGCAGAGCCGAACGAAAAAGCTTCTTTTGGCGGGGTTTACGTCGGTCAGGGAGAGATGATATACAGTCCATCTCCCGGTGAAACCGTGAAGCGAACCGATATTTCCACGCCATACTGGCAAACACGCTTTGCCGTTGCGCTTAGTCTTTGACATCTTCGGAGTTTATCCTTCCATAAAATAAAAAGCAGAACCGCACAAATTCCGCGTATCCGTCTGACCAACAGACTACGCCGAATATGTGCGGTTTTGCTTTTGCTTGCGGCATATGTTGGCTGCGCCGCCATGCGGCTTTCTCATTGCCCTGCCCTATCATGCTTTCTGAAACGCCGCACTTATGGCAGAAAGTGCAGATTCTCCTGCGGCTCGCCATGCTCGCCGCCTTTTTCGCGTTTCCTCCTTCGTCGGAAACGCCCGCTGCCCCTCGGCACACAACATCTTCCGCCGCGGCGGGGCGCACCGCAGTTCCGATGAAATCAGAACTGCGCAGGCGGCGGCAAAGCCGCCGCCCCTGTGTTTGCGCAGCAAACGCAGAGTGCGCCCCGCCCGGCGAATACGCAGAAAGTGCGCCGATTTAATGCGAATCTGCACTGACGATGAAATCGCGCCGTTTTGCAAACCGCGAAAGAAACCGATAAAAGAGAAAGGCGCGTTTCACAGCAAAAATAAAAAAGCCCGACTTTACAATCAGGCTTTTAATATTGTCGGGCTTCCCGACTGGCAGGGGTGGTAGGAATCGAACCCACGTCAAAGGTTTTGGAGACCCCTATTCTGCCATTGAACCACACCCCTATTGGTGCGCCAACAGGGACTCGAACCCCGGACCAACCGGTTATGAGCCGGTGGCTCTGACCAACTGAGCTATTGGCGCAAATACGCCTTGTCGGCGCTGTAGGTGGTGACTCGTGGGGGAATCGAACCCCCGTCGCCGGCGTGAGAGGCCGGAGTCTTAACCGCTTGACCAACGAGCCATATACATAAAAAGAATAGGACAACGCCTATTCTTTTTACATTATTTGGTACACCTTCAGGGACTCGAACCCTGGACCCACTGATTAAGAGTCAGTTGCTCTACCAGCTGAGCTAAAGGTGCATAAGTTACGAACAATCGTTCGTAACATTTAAATGTCGGCGACTATCAATCTTCCCGAGCCGTTACCAGCTAAGTATTGTAGACGCAAGTGAGCTTAACTACTGTGTTC
>CAKSFR010000020.1 GCA_934454635.1 uncultured Ruminiclostridium sp. | reverse complement strand
ATCCAAGCTGAAAGACTTTGCGTGGGAGTACTGGTGCCAGTGCCCCTACATCGCGGCGGATAATGCGCCCGAGGTGAGGTATACCATTACGGCGACCAAAGCCGTGAAAAAGACGGAGTTGGAAAAGACGAAAGCTGTGCTGAAAAGCGCAGGGTTTGAAATCACGAATGTAAAGGAGAACAATGCATGAACGAAGTAAATAGCCTTGCCGCAGAAGTTCTCTGCGAAGCTAAAAAATGCATTAAATTTCTCGCTACGGTGGTAGTGATACTGTCGATTACAGCGGCTGCCGCCGTTGGTGTAGCCATCGGGGCTAACAGTTCGCGTCACGAGTGTAAGTGCTGTACGCGAATTATCGAATCCAGAGGAGCAGAGGCGACCACGCAGACGACCCCTGCACCCCCTGTGAACACAAACAGGCGAAAGCGAGGTCAAGATGCAGAGGTTTGACTTTTCGTCGCATGAATATATTCAACTTTTGGAAAAATGCCCGTTTACGGGTGAAGAAACTAAAATAATCGAAATGAAACGGCACGGAGAGAGTAACGTAGCGATTGCAATGTATTTGAACATTTCGGAACGAACGTTGTCGCGGCGCTTAAAAAGCATAAGTAGAAAGATACTCAAAGAAATATAACGACATATGGCGGAAACATGGCGATTTATCGGCGTGTTTTCGCCGTTTTTTTATTGTAAAATTAAAATGAAAAAGGAAGTGATTTTTTGGAAAACATTGAAAAAAGCGTAATTGTTGACAGGCTTCGAGCGGTCGGAAATGGCGAAGATTCCGAAAAAATATATGATTTGTACGAAAAAAACGGCGATTTGCTGACATTGTATGAATACTTACGAATTGCCGAATATGAAAGGAACGGGAGGTTTGCCGCAAATGTTTAATGGTAATTTTTATGGAAATAATCCGTATATGCCGAATATTATGCAACCGTATGCAAATAATAACCAGTTCGGCGCGGCTATGCAGCAGGCTAGACAACAAGAGATCGTACGCGTAAACGGCAAGAACGGCGCGGAAGCGTACTTTTTGTCGCCGAATTCCAGCGCGCTGCTGCTTGACGAAAGCGCGCCTATAGTGTGGCTTAAAACGACTGACGGCGCGGGGTATCCGACGCTTACGGCGTACGATATAGCACCGCATCAGACGGTGACGCCCGAAAGCACAAGCGCCGATTTGAGCGGATTAGAACAGCGTGTAGCAAGACTGGAGGAGATTTTAAATGGAAAATCCGATACTGAAAATGTTAAGTCAAACAAACGGAGCGGCAATGCCGAATAATCCGCTTGCAATGCTCGGACAGTTTGCCGAGTTTAAAAAACAGATGCAGGGAAAAAATCCACAGGCGATTGTACAAGGACTGCTTAGCAGTGGGAAAATGTCTCAGCAGCAGTTTGAACAGCTGAAACAGCAGGCGCAGAGCCTTCAAAGCATACTGAAATAAAGCGACGCGCGGCGCTTTATATAAAAAATAAAACGAAAGGAATTAAGCCATATGGAAAATTATTCACTAAGTGACCTCAGGGCGGCTACCGAGGGTAGTAACAACGAATGGGGCGGCGGCGGAGCATGGTGGATCATCATCCTTTTCCTCTTTGTCTTTATGGGCGGCGGTGGTCTTTGGGGCAACCGCAACAACGGTGAGGCAGTAACAGAGGCAGGACTTTGTAACGCTATGAATTTTAACAATCTCGAAAACGCGGTCGGGCGGCTTTCCGACATGAACCAGAGCCAGGCAGAACGCCTCGGCAACGGTATCTGCAATCTCGGCTACGAAATGCAGGGAAATATTTCAAATCTCGGCAAAGATGTAGCGCTTACGCAGGCTAATCTTGCGCAGCAGATTTCTTCAAATTCTGCCGCAATCAGTCAGCAGATCGCAACTTGTTGCTGCGAAAATCAGCGCGCGATTGACGGCGTGAACTACAATCAGGCAATCAACACCGCCAGCATTAACGCCAACATCGACGCGAAGTTCGCGGCGCTCGAAAAGGCAGGACTTGAACAGCGTATCGCCGACCAGGCGGCGCAGATTCAGCAGCTCCAGTTACAGCAGCAGATGTGTGGTGTAGTCCGCTATCCAAACGGATTTGTATACAGCGCCGGTAACTCTCCTTTCTGCGGATTTAACGGCAGCTGCGGCTGCAGCGGCAACATCTAACGTTTAACGCCCATTTGGCGAGGTACAACAGGGCGGCAACAGCCGCCCTTAATTTTTGGAAAGGAAACAAAAAATGAGTAAATCGTTAATTTATACGGCAAACACGGCGGCAAGCGCCATTGCGGTGGGCGGAACCGTCCCACTTGGGAACATAGTACGTCGCTACGGTTGCGCGCTCAACCTCTCGGCAGCCGGAATACTTATCAAACAGCCCGGCTATTATGATTTAAATGCGGTATTTAACTTTATCGCTTCGGCGGCAGGAAACGTGACGGTAACGGCATATCAGGACGGTGTAGCTATCCCCGGGGCGACCGCTACCGTGACCGCGGCAGCGGCAAATAATGAAGTATCAGTACCGCTCAGCGCCGCGCTTAGGGTTCTTTGCAATAACCCGCAGAGCGTGTTGACTTTTGTCGCGACGGGACAGGCTGTGACCAATGCCAACACGGCGGTAAATGTTTCAAAATCGTGAGGTGCGCAGCATGACTAAAATAAAAAAGTTGGCGGAACACATCGCGGACGAACTTTGCGACGCTAAGGAATACGCGGAAAAATATATTGAATGCAAGGCGGCGGAAAAAAGTACGCCCGCTGCCAGATATAAAGAAATGGCAGAAGATGAATTGAAACACGCGCGGTATATCCATGATATGGCAACGCAGGAAATCGAAGCACTCGAAAAAGTGTTCACGCCTCCCGAGAATATGCGGGAAGTGTGGGAAAAATCGCACCGCGAGTATGTCGAGAAGGCGGCGTGGATTAAGCAGATGTTAGCGATGTAAAAAAATCAAGCCCGGAGTAATCCGGGCTTTTTCTTATTTATTGAAAATTGATTCAACGTAGTCAGAAAGGGATATTCCTTTTTGACTGGCTGCGCGCCGCACCTTTTCCGCCGTCGAAGCTGAGATTGAAACGGTGAAATTTATTTTTTCTTTACTTTCGTCGATTGTCCCGAATATCTTTTCGTAATCATCACCACTAAGATGTTCTTCCGCCCATTTCTGCGCCGATTCGTATTTTAACGGTTTGATTGCTTCACCACCGCCCCAACTATCACCGTAATGCGAACAGTAACACGTTCTCGCGCCTCCTACTCCGTGCAGAAAATATTCACCTGTTTTCTTGCGGTAAAGTGTTTCTTTTACGTAATCAAAATCTGAGGTGCTGTGTCCATTGTTCCAGCTGTTAAGAAATTCTGCGGTGTTTGTGTCATACACCTTGCCGTTGATTATTTTTTTCATGATATGCTCCTTTTCTCCCCGTTAAGCCGCTAGGTCAGCCTTTTTCTTGTTAAATGTCGTCGCGCTTATTATCGGTAAAACCCGGTACATTCAAATAATTCCATGGAAAAGGACGATTTCTTTCAGTCAAGTAATCAAGCTCGCGATTACCGGTAATCTCTATAGGTTTTTCTTCAACATATTTGTCGTAGATGTTATCCCAAAAATCCTCTTTATTTATGCCTAGTTCGGGTAGCATATACTCAGAAGAATGGTACGGATATATACCCTCAGTATCTGCTATCAGAACGGGCGATTCAACTTCGTCAGATGATGAGTATTCGTCATACATTTCTTGTAGCGTTATATCATACTGTTCAGCGAATGCGTCTTCGTCAAAATATAATTCTCCATTTTTTAAGGACTGCAAAGCCTCCAAAAGACTTCCTTCTTCACGCTCATACCCGCAGTCGAAAAAGTCAACTGTCCCTTTTTCGTCAAACGTGAATAACGCTATTCCTCCTGCGTTATCTTTAAAAATTTCAAAGTTCTTCATGATAGTTCCTTTCTGTTCGCCATTGGCGAACTGTAAAATAATATTTATAAAATCCCTGAAAGGGTATTTTAACTTTTTCTTTCCTTTACTGTAACTTTATTATATCATAGAGTTTGAATAAAGTCAATAGGTTTTTTACAAATTTTTAATGTTTGTGAAATACGCATAAAAATCAACAGCATTTATTGTACACTTTTTCTTGCATAAACCGGCTCAAAAATTCATATTTCGTGTTGCATTTCGTGTTGCATAATTGCTCAAAATCCTGTTTTTGCGCTCAAAATCCTGCTTGTGTGCGTGAAATCCTGCATTTGGGAAATACGAGAAAACCCGCATTGTTAAGCCATTTCCGACCACAATGCGGGTTTTCGTCATTTTAGTGTTTGGTGGAGATGAGGGGATTCGAACCCCTGACCTCTTACATGCGAAGCAAGCGCTCTCCCAACTGAGCCACACCCCCAAGTACTTACATATTATACCACAACATTTATCAAAAATCAAGTACATTAGGCAAAAATTTTAAAAAAGTGCCGCAAAATCAATCGTCCGATAAGCAATTTGTAATATTGCCTGAAAATCAAAAGCACCGACGCTTGGCAGCTTGCCTGAAGCGTCGGTGTTTTTATGCTGTTTTCAGTCCTTATCCTTGTCTGTCAGCCGCGTCATGCATTTCGCTGCGATGATCATTGTCGAGCCGTTATGCAGCAGCGCTGAAAGCGACGGCGGAACGATCCCTGCAACCCCGAGCGCAATAAGCGCAGCGTTGAAGCCTACGATAAATCGATAATTTGCAGAAATGCGCTTCATAAGCTTTTCGCTTAGTTCTCGGATATTTACAAGCGTATAAATATCATCACGGCAAAGCGTTATATCCGCGACCTCGCGGGCGATATCCGAGCCGTCGCTCATCGCCACGGAAACATCTGCGGCGGCAAGAGCGGGTGTGTCGTTTACGCCGTCGCCTGTCATGATAACCCGATATCCCTCGTTCCGGAGCTTCTTTACAAATTCGCTCTTGTTTTCTGGAAGAACCTGCGCAACATATTCGTCTATGCCGAGTTCTTCGCTTACGCGCTTCGCTGCGGATTCCGAATCGCCGGTAAGCATACAAACGCGCGTAATCCCCGCTTTTTTCAGCTTTGAGATAACCTCGCGTGCTTCGACGCGCACCGGGTCGTCTATGATCAGCATTCCCGCAAGAACTCCTCCGACTGCGAGGAATATTGTTGAACCGCCTGCGCTTTTTTCGCGTATCAGCTCGCTCTGCTCGACTGTGAGAGACGTGCTTTCGTCCTCAAAAACGAAGTGTGCGGAGCCGATTATCGCACGCTTGCCATCGTAGTGCGTAACTATTCCGTGCGCTACAAGATATTCCACTTCGGCGTGTTTTTCTTCGTGAAGAAGATTTTCCTGCGCGGCTTTTTTTACAACCGCCGCCGCAACGCTGTGAGGAAAATGCTCTTCAAGGCACGCCGCAGTGCTTAACACATAATCCCGCTCAAAGCCGTTGAAGCAGATAATGTCCGAAACCTCCGGACTTGCGTTCGTGAGAGTTCCGGTTTTGTCGAAAACTATCGCGTTCGCTGCGGCAAAGGCTTTGAGATACTTGCCGCCCTTTACGGTCGCACCGTATTCCGCAGCCTCGCGCATTGCCGAAATTACAGAAATCGGCGTTGAGAGCTTTATTGCGCAGGAGAAATCGACCATTAGCACGGAGAGCGCCTTTGTTAGGTTTCCGCTCAGCGCCCACACGAGTCCGAAGCCGATAAAGCTGTACGGAACTATTGCGTCCGCAAGATGTTCTGCCTTGCTCTGAACTCCCGCCTTGAGATTTTCGGATTCATCGATAAGGCTTATGATTTTGCTCAGGCGCGAATCGTCGGCAAGGCTGCGCACTTCAACCACTATGTGTCCTGCCTCGACGGTGGTTCCCGCAAAAACGCTGTTGCCGGGCTTTTTGTGAACCGCCTCGGCTTCGCCCGTCATCGTCGCCTGATTTACCATGCCTTCTTCTTCGCAGACTGTTCCGTCGAACGGGATAACGCTGCCTGCGCGGACAACGATCCTGTCCCCGACTTTAACGCTTCCGAACGGGACTTTAACGCTGTCCGAGCCGCACTTCAGCCATACGCTTTCGACATTGAGCGAAAGCTGCTCTGAGAGCGCCAGTCGTGTGCGCTGTTTTGTATACGCTTCAAGTCTGTCCGAAACCGCGAGCAGGAACATTACCGAAGAAGCGGTCGAGAAATGCCCCTGAGCGATTGAAGCGCCTATTGAAACGCCGTCCAGAACCGAGATATTCATCTCAAATTTAAGTAGTGCGTCGAGCGCCCTGACGATATACTTCGCGGCTTTAATGATTGTTAAGGCGTTTCTTATCGGCGAGGGTACGAGCTTTCGCAGCAGGCGACCCGCGATCATCTGACCGAGATCGCGTTTAAATTCATCGTCGGCTTTTTCCGTGAGCGTAAGCTCGCGTTCCGGAATGTCGGATTTTTTCAGCCCTCGGATAAATTTGACGATTTCGCTGCGGCTGCCTTTTTCATAAGTTACCAGAATGCTGCCGCTTCTGAAATTCACCTCGGCGGTTTTTACGCCGCTAAGACCGCGGAGCATTTCTTCAAGCCCGTTAGCTTTTCCGCGTGATAAATAATAGTCGCCGCAGCGAAGCCTCAGCCGCTCGTGTGCGTCATAAGCAACTGTGTATTGCATACTTATTCTTCTTTCGCGTCCTCGCCGTTGTTTTCATCAAAGCGCATATCTTCTGCGTCTTCCTTGATTTTTGCGAGAGAAGACGCGGCGTCGTCGCGCAGCTTCATTCCGCCTGCAACAGCCTTTACACAGCCGTCATGGAAGGTCTTGCTCTTGAGAAATTTAACGCCTGCGGTCGCTGCGAGAACGCCGAGTGTAAAGAAACAAACCTTTTCATTCTTAAATAAATTTTTCATGATTTTTACCGTCCTTTCGAGCTTTGAATAGCTTTCCATAGGCTAGGCATATTCTAACACAAAGCGCATAATTTGTCAATATCCGACAGTGAAAAGCACGTCAGTTATCCGCGCGGGAATAATTTCGCCGCTCGTTATTTCTGCCGCCCGCGTATTTCCCGTTTCTGCGCCATTTGCAGAAATATTTTAACATTGAGCGTATCCGTATGAAGAAATATTTCGGCTTTTTCATGTGTGCGCGTTCCCAATGACGAATTACCGTACAGACCGACGCTTTCAATGAGCTCTCTCTTGATTATATTAATGCGAATTTAATGTGTTATCGGGATTTTGCGCCGCTATTTCCATTCGCGCCTGTAATCGAAGCTTTCCGGCATTGCGCGCGCTTTAGGGCGGCGGCGGATAAAGTCCGCCTCGTGAAAGGTTCTGGGCTTCGGAGCGGGGATCGCGCGCCATTCCTTGTATGCTTCGGAAAGCGTTTTCATTATGTCGGTTGGTTTCCCGAACATGGGCGGCAGCCTGAGCTGTTTTTTTGCGTCGAAACCCGAAACGTTAAGAATGCTGCGGTCGAAGTCAAAGTCGCCGTCGGCAATGTGATATCCGAGATTATCGCTGTTCATGCAGAAATGACGTATTTCGCCCGTTATGACAATGTTTTTGCCGTCCTCGCAGAGTTCCGCAAGCGTTACCGCGCGAAAGGGAACATAATACAGATCGCGCAGGACGGTTTTCTTTCCCATTATACGATATTCTCCCGCGTAAACGCTCAGGATGAAGCCTTTTTGCTGAATATCTAGATATGTATAGCGGCTGTGTCGCCGAATCTTTTTTCGTGAAATTTCAGCCGCGAGCAGGCATACCGCCATTCCGCAGGCGAGCGAGGCGCATATCACCGCAAGCATTGCGACGGCAGTGCCGCGGTCGGGAGAGGTACAGAAGTTAAAGATCAGCACGAAAAAAGCGGCAATACATATTTCGGCGCAGAATGCGGCGGAGCAGAGAATGACTGCTTTTCCGTGCGCGGAATATCCGTCAGTGCGGCAGTGAAAATATCGCGGCATCGCTGCGCCTCCTCAAAACGTTTTCATATACTATAATTATACCGATTTTTTTAATGCTTGTACAGCGAAATAAATGTTTTTTTACACTTTTTTTGTTTCTTTGTGGATTTTAACAAAAAAATCTCAAAAAAAGCATAAAACATCACGAAAATTTGTGCAGTCTGCTATTTTGTATGGAATACCTGCCGTTTTTTTAAAACAAGGAAAAAATTTTGCTTGCCGCTATTGACTTTTTTGTGCATTTTAATGTATAATTAGTAGTAAGCGGTTTGCTCTTTTTGCACGGGGCAGGCTATGTTTTTCACGGAAAGGTGGAGGCTATATGCTCGATTATGAAAAAATACTGAAGATTGAGCTTACGACGGCTACCGGCAGAAAGCTGGTCGTTGCCCAAAAGGAACAGCTCTCTTTTCCGCGTATGTTTATCGACGATATCCCCGTTGACAATATAATAATCATAAAGGGCAAGGATTTTCCCGAGTTTGAGATAGATCGGAGCCTGTACATTATTACATACATGAAAAACGGTGACAGAATACGCTATACGGGCGTTGTAAAGATGTCGCTCCCGAATCAGGTCAACGTCCAGATCCGCAATGAATACGGAACGCTTATGGCGGAAAGACGGCGTTATTTTAAGGTCGAGGCGAACCTCAGCGCCGTTGTGACGGGGTTTATGCGCGGCGAGGACAGCTATGCGCTTGACGACCCGTACGAATGCGTTATAAGAAACATAAATATCGGCGGGATTTTTGTCGCTGAGATGCGGCATCAGTTCGCGCTCGGAGATATTCTTTTTATCCGCTTCGGCTCGGACGTGGGAACGGTCAGCCTTATGGCGAAAATAATCCGTGTTCAGCGTAACGCGAACGGGGAGATGGAGGGTTACGGCTGTCAGTTTGTGAATACCGACCCGCAGCAGGAAGAGCTTCTGGCAAAGCTTGTGTTCGGTATCCAGCTTCATCAGCGGCAGGAACAGATGGAGCGCGACGAACGCCTTGCCGAGGGACTTGAAAGAGTAAACGGAAATCAGTAATTCCGAAGCAGCAGCTTCTGAAATATCATGCGCTTGGCGCAGCGGTATGCGCCGCAGGAAAGGAATGGTTCAGACATGAATATCAAGTTAAAGACTTCATTGAGGGCGATATTGATCGGCGTGACGGTTCTCCCGCTGATCATACTGGGGCTTGTTTCCACGCTTCAGATTTTCGGATTTTCCTCGAAAATGATCGCCAATGAAGCGGGAAGTACGGGCTATGCGTACAGTTCCGGTATTGATAACATTGTGAAAGGATATATCGACGACGCAAAGGCGCTCAGTGCGCTCAATTCGGTTCAGAGCGCGGTTACGGACCTTAATTCCGTAAAGAGCGACATTGATAATCTCCGCGAGGGCTTTAAGAGCGAGCGCGGATACGTTCTCGATGTCGTTATACTCGATAAGGACGGCAGCATCGTGAGCGACGGAATCGGTTCCGGCGCAGGCACGCACTTCTTTGCGGTCAACGATAACTGGGCAAATAAGCAGAATGCGTTTGCTTCCGAAATTTTCCCTGCGGACGACAACTACGGCGACAGCGTTTTCGTTACCGCCAACAAGCTTGCTGATGGCGGCTATGTTGCGTGCGTTGTAAGCATGAACGCCGTTACGGACTATCTTGCGAAGTATACCGTACTCGGCACGGGTTCGTTTGTTGTTGCGGATTCGGGCAGCGTTGTCGGTTATAACGGCGAGGGCGTGTGCAAAGCGGACGCTTCCGCTCTCAGCGGCGAAATAAAGGGCATGGTATCCTCGACTCTGAACGAGAGTTTCACAAACGGCTTCGGAAAGCTTGAAAAAGCCGGCTATATAGGCGGCTACGGCACTGTTGATGAAACCGATTGGGTATGGTTCTCGCTTTATCCCGCTTCCGGCGCTTCCGACTCGGTATTTTTCCTGTTTATAGTTGCCGTTGCGGTTATTGTGGCGCTTGCGCTTATCTGTATGCTCGTTATGGTAATAATGACGCAGAACATCATCAACCCCATGCTCGACATGGTGCGCACGATGAAGGATATCAACTCCGGCAACCGCGAACAGCGTATCGACACGAGAAACATGAAGAGAGAGTTCGCGAGAATGTCCGAAACCTTCAACGATATGCTTGACGAAGCAATTCTCAGCGAGGAGCTTCACAAGACAGTCTCCGACCTTTCCGACAATATGCTGTTTGAATACGATTTTGCGAAAGAAAGTATGTTCGTTTCCGACAACTTCAAGGAGAAGATTGGTCTTAACGTTTCGGGCGCAACGCTCAGCAACGGTAAATTCATCGACTCGATGATGAACGAGGACGACACCGAGCGCTATAAGCGCGACATAAACACACTCTTAAAGAACAAGGACGATATCGGCGGCGAATACCTTATCAAGGACGCTCAGGGCAAGGATATGTGGGCTGCAATGCGCGCGCACTGCATAACCGACCGACTTGGCGAAATTCTCCGTGTTATCGGAGTCCTTACGGATATCACGAGTGAGAAGAACGCTACGCTGAAGCTCGCGGAGCGTGCAAGCTACGACTTCCTTTCTCAGCTTTACAACAGAAATACGTTTGAACGCGAGTTCCAGGCTGAGCTTGACCGCAATGCAAACCAGAAGGTCGCAGCGCTGTTCCTCGACGTAGACGACTTTAAGTTCATCAACGACCGCTACAGCCACGCGGTAGGCGACGAGGTAATCAGATATGTTGCCGACGTTATCAAGAAGCACGCCGGCGAGAGCGGCTTCGCGGGACGTTTCGGCGGCGACGAATTTGTTCTCTGCGTATCCGACCCGAAGATGATCGAGAACCTTGAGGTTCTTTCGATGGATATTATCGACGACCTTTACAGCGGATATTATTCCAAGTCGGTCGACGCAACGCTGAATATCAAGGCAAGTATCGGTATTGCGGTTTCGCCCGAACACGGTCAGGACGGAAGAACGCTTATCGCCTGCGCCGATACCGCTATGTACTTCGTTAAGAAAAACGGTAAGGCAAACTATCATATCTACGACCCTACCGACGAAGAAACAACAATGGGCGCGCACACGTTATAATCACAAAATTTCAGAATTATTTAGCCGCACAAACTCTGTGCGGCTAAACTGTGTATGTATGGCATATTCGACTTCATGAGATGGAAGGATATGATTGACAATGGCGAAAATTATTGCAGTTACAAATCAGAAAGGCGGAGTCGGAAAAACTACGACCTGTTCGGCTCTTTGCGGCTGTTTATCCGCAATGGGCAAAAAGGTTCTCGGGATCGACATGGATCCGCAGGGAAACTTCAGCTTCAGCCTGGGCGCGGACGCGGACAGCGGATACACGATTTACGACGTATTCAAGGGAAGCGTCGGTATTTACGACGCTATTCAGCACTGCACCTGCTGCGATGTTGTCCCCGCAAATATTCTTTTTTCGGGCGCGGAGCTTGAATTTACGTCAGTCGGTCGTGAATACATACTGCGCGAACATCTCGGAGATATTGCCGACAGCTATGATTATATCCTGATCGACACGCCTCCGGCGCTTTCTCTGCTCACGATAAACGCCTACGCTGCGGCAAATCAGATAGTGATTCCTATGGTTGCGGAAATTTTGTCGCTTCAGGGCATTGCACAGCTAAAGGAAACGATTTTCGCGGTCAAGAAATACTATAATCACTCGCTTGAAATAAGAGGGATTGTGCTGAATAAGTACAATCCGCGACTTATTCTCACAAAAGAGGTCGAGGAGCTGGCAAATATCATTGCCGAGCAGCTCGACACGGACGTTTTTGAGCAGAAAATTTCCAACAGCGTAATTGTTGCTGAAGCGCCCGCTCACGCCAAAACGATAACGGAGTACGCTCCGCGATCAAAGGCGGCGCAGGAGTATATGAACTTGACATATGAGATACTTGGCATGGAAAAGCCCAAGCGTTCGGTAAAAAAACTCGGCAGGGGCAGACCGCGCAAGCAGCGGGGTGAAATCGAATGAGGTCGGCACGAACCGATAAGGTAATGACGCTTATCGGGAAAGCGGCTGAAGAGAAGCCCGCCAACCCGATACTCAAAATCCCCGAGAGCGAGCCTGTCCCGGTTATTTTCACGAAAAATGCGGGTGGACCGCAGCTTGTAAACGTAATCTTTCTTTTGATAAACGAGCAGCTTGCCGTGATAATGGAACGGTTCAACTGCTGTATGTGCGATAAATGCGCCTCGGCTGTAACGGCTGAGGTGCTTAGTCGTATATCGCCCGTTTTTGTTGCTGTAAAGCGAAAAAGCGACACCGAAGAGGTAAACGTAACTGCCGCCGCGCACCGCAGCGAAGTGATTTCGGCAATAACGAAAGCGGTCATTGCGATAAAATCTTGCCCGCCGCACGGAAATTTTGAAAAAACTATTGAAAAATGACGGGAAATGTTGTATAATAAATAGGTAAGTATATTTGTGCGTTTTTTTGGAGGCGTTATGGCTTTATTTGACTATACATCATTCCGTATCATGGAACAGGGACTCGGGCTGCTGAGCAAGCAGCAGAGCATAATCTCTCAGAATATCACAAATCAGGATACGCCCGACTACAAATGCAAGTATCTGTATTTTGCGGGCGTGCTTAAAGACCAAATCGATAAGGCGACGGGCGAACAGACGGGAAAGAAGCGGCTGGAGCTTGAATCCACGGTGTACGTTGATGAAAACACAAAGGATCAGCCCGACGGCAACAATGTCGATTCAGACACGCAGCAGGCGCTTTTTGTTAAAAACGCATTCCAGTATCAGGCGGTCATAAATCAGCTTAACTCCGAGTTCAATATGCTGCGCACCGCAATGACAAGATCATAAGTGAAAGGAACGTACCATGGCTTTTTTAAGTAATCTCGATATCGCGGTTTCCGGCATGATAGCTCAGCGCGCAAGAGCCGATGTTATTGCGCAGAATGTTGCAAATGCGGAAACCACTCGTACTGCCGACGGCGGACCCTATGTGCGCCAGTGCGTTGTTTTCACCGAAAATAAGAGCTATGAAAGCAACCGCGAAAGCCTTATCACATTCAAGACCGTGCTTGGCGAAAAGCTTAACGAGCTTAAGGGACTTGCAGGCAAAAAAGGCGAGGAAAAGCAGGAAGGCGTGCTTCTGACAAAGATCGTAGAGGACGAAACCCCGCCTACGCCCGTGTACGACCCGACTCACCCCGACGCGGACGAGGACGGATACTACTACCTCCCGAATGTCGATGTAGCGGAGGAGCAGATCGATATGCTCGCCGCAACGCAGTCGTATACCGCAAACCTGACTATTTTCAACAGCATGAAATCTCTCGCGCAGAAAGCGCTTACAATAGGTCAGTAAGACTCAGTGAAAAGAAAGGCTGATTTTTATGTACATAGTACCGCTCACATCTGTTATAACGCCGCTTGAACCGCTTGAAAAGATAACGTTAGACCGCGCGGATTCCGTTAAATCGGAAGAGGCGGCTCCTACTTTTCTTGACGCGATGAAAGGGCTTTGGGATAATGCCGAACAGGCTCAGGCAACGAAAACCGAGGATATGATGAAGCTCATGCTCGGCGATACGGACAGTCTTGAGCAGATGCAGATAAATATCACAAAAGCCGAGATTGCAACGCAGCTTCTTGTAAATGTGAAGAATGCGGCTGTTGACGCATACAACGAGATAATGCGCATGAGCATATAATATGGCGCGTTAAAACTGCGTTGTGCAGCATATTTTGAGTGAATCGGAGCGAACTTAATGGATAAAGTCAAAGAAATTTGGGGTAAAATATGGGGAACGGCAAAGACTAAGTGGACGGACATCGGAAAAAAAGGACATATCATCTTTTTCTCGGTGCTTGGCGTTGTTGCTGCGTCTGCGGTAGTCCTTGCAATACTGCTGAATAATCCCGGCTATGCCGTTTTATACAGCGGTGCTTCTTCGGAGGAAACCGCTGAAATCCTCACAGTCATACGCAGCGACCTCGGCACGACAGATGTCACGATAAATTCAAACGGCGACATTCTCGTTCCCGAAAAGGACGTTGAAAACCTGCGCGTACAGCTCAGTATGCTGGGCTATCCTAAATCGGCGTTCAACTATAATATTTGGGATTCGGGCGTTGGGATTTTCTCGACCGAAAGCGATAAGCGCGTAAAGGAGAAGCAGCAGCTTCAGGAGAATCTGCGTGCAACGCTTTCGATGTACGACGGTGTTGACTCCGCAATCGTTATCCTCGGTATTCCCGATACGAACGATTACGTTATATCAAACAGCCGCGACGAAGCGAGCGCGTCGGTTGTGCTGATGCTCAACAAGGAGCTTTCAACAAACGTAATAAAGGGCATTTACAACCTCGTAAAGACTGCGGTTCCGGGTCTTAAAGAGGAAAATATAACCGTAACGGACGGCGAGGGAAATCTCCTTACCACCGAAGAAATCGTTCAGCAGCAGAGCGACGACGATGAAATCGAGCTTTATCACAAGCGGCTCGACGTCCAGAACTCGATAACCGCTATCCTCAAGGATAAGCTGGTCGAGCTGTTCGACGGAGTATTCCCCGATTTCCGCGTTGGCGTTGACGTTCAGCTCAACTACGACAGTCAGGTTACGCAGAAAACCGAATACACGCCTTCGGTCGATTCTGAGGGCAACCGCGGCGGCATGGTCAACAACGAGAAGTACGTTTCGGCAGGCGGCGGAAACGCAGCTGAGGGCGGACTTGTCGGAACAGCGGTCGACGCGGATATTTCGCCCGATTATCCGACGCTTCAGGTCGGCGAGGGCGACGAGTTTTACTATGAATGGCAGAAAGAGATAAATTACCTCGTAAATGAGGAGATTCGGCAGATAGAAAAGGACGGTTACAGCTACGACAATATTTCCGCAACCGTAGTTGTTGACGCAACGGGTGTTTCACAGGCGGAGACCGAAGAATGGCAGAGCGCTATCGCGAACGCTATCGGCGCGGATCTGAGCAGAGTGACGTTCAAGGCTTATCCGTTCACGCTTGACGGAACGGACGGGTCGGCTATCGGCGGAGGCGACGGAACGGTCGTTGTACCGGGCGGACGCGACGCACTTATTTTCGTTATTATCGCGCTCGGCATAATTCTTGTGGTTCTGCTTGTTATCGCACTGTTTGCGACAGGCTCGGGCAAGAAGCGGGCAAAAATAAGAAGGGCGACGGCGGCAGCAATGGGCGGAACTCCGCAGCCAAGCTCTTTCGGAAGCGGTACGGCTTCGGAGGACGACGTGAAGCAGCATGACTATGACGAGGACGAAAAGGAAGATTACGAGCTTCAGAGCCTTACAAGCGGAACGGAAGAAACCCGCGAGGCAATGCTGAAGAAGGAGATCAGGGATTTTTCAAAGACAAATCCCGAAATTGTTGCTCAGCTTATCCGCACTTGGCTTAAGAGCGACGATTAAGCGTGAGATTTTCCGACAGGAGGGAATAATATGGCGGAACAACAGGCGGCTCCGGGACAAATTACCGCGGTTCAGAAAGCGGCAATGGTTATTTCTGCTCTCGGAACGGAAAATGCCTCTAGCGTATTCAAGTTTTTTACAGATGAAGAAATAGAAAAGCTGACGCTTGAAGTTGCGAAAATGGATTACTGGCCCGTAGAGGTCGTTGACGAGGTGCTTAACGATTTCTACGAGATATGCCTTACGCAGAAAGTTATTTCCGAGGGCGGCGTGGAATATGCGCGTGAAATTCTCGAAAAGGCTTTCGGTTCGCAGGCGGCAAACGCGCTTTTTGAAAAAATAACAAAGCAGCTTAAAACAAAGGCGTTCGCTTTTGTGCGAAAGGCTGACTATAAAAATCTGCTTGCTATTGTACAGAACGAGCACCCGCAGACGATTGCACTTATACTTTCGTATGCGCGCAGCGATCAGGCTTCCGCAATTCTTTCGGAACTTCCGAAGGACGTGCGTATCGAAGTTGTTGAGCGTATCGCGAAAATGGAGTCGGCTTCGCCCGATGTTATCAAGAGCATTGAAGCGACGCTTGAAAAGAAGTTTGCGAACCTTGCAACAACGGAAAATATGGACGTAGGCGGCGTAAACTACATAGCAGACGTCCTCAACAAGGTAGAGCGCTCGACCGAAAAGTTCATTTTCGACGAACTCAATCTGCGCGACCCGAAGCTTGCAGAGGAAATTCGCCAGAAGATGTTCGTTTTCGAGGATATCGTTCATCTCGATTCGATGTCGATTCAGGCGTTTATTCCGCAGGTCGATCCGAAGGATCTCGCTATTGCGATAAAGGGTTCGACAGCCGAGGTTGCCGAGGTAATTTACGCAAATATGTCGTCGAGAAGCAAGGAATCGACTCAGACGGATGTCGAATATCTGCACAATGTGCGTATGCGCGACGTCGAAGAGGCTCAGCAGCGTATTGTTGCGATTATACGGCGGCTTGAGGACGAGGGCGCTCTCACAATTTCAAAGGGCGGCGGAAGCGACGAAATTATCGCATAATAGTTTTGTTTATATGTTTCGGCGGGCGCGGCGAAAAGGCTGTCTGCCCGCCGTTTTTCGTTACAGCAGCATTATTTTTCCGGAGGTGCGAACATGGCAGGTGTTATTAAAGGCGGGCTGGGCTTCGGCTATATTCCCGTTTCGGGCGGCGACGAGCCGATAATGAAAACTATCTATGGACAGCATCCGACCGTTGGCATTCCCTTGGAAGAAGCTGTCGAAACCGAAACGGAGAAGCCTGCCGCCGACGAAAAAAAGTTCAGTGAGGAAAAGCCGCAGAGCGAGGCTGAACCCGAAAAAAATGAGCTTAATCAGCCGGAAGTCAAGGGAAGCCCGATAAGCGAGCAGGAGATACTTCTCGAACGCGAGCGTATGCTTCGCGAATGCGAGGAGCTGCGGAGCAAATATTCGGACGAGGCGGAGCAGTTTATGCTTCGCGCAAAGGAAAAGGCTGCCGAGGTTTATGAAAAAACCCGTGAAATGGCGAAGCAGACTATCGACGAAGCGAACGCAAAGTCCGAGCAGATAAAGGGCGACGCGGCGGACGAGGGCAGAAAGCTGGGCTATGACGACGGTCATAAAAAGGGTTATGACGAGGGATATGTTGCCGCGCTGAAAAAGTGCAGGGATACCCTTGTTGAACTTAAATCGATAAACGAACAGATAATCGCCGAAAAAGAGAAGATTTTCCATGAATACGAAAATCAGCTTTTCGATACGATTTTTGATATTGCGCAGAAAATAACCATAAACAGCCTGAAGCAGAAGGACAAGGCTGTTATCTCAAAGATGATAAAGGAAGCGGGAAAGCGCTACCGCAGCAGCAAAAATGTAAAAATTTCACTTTCGTCGCTGGATATCTCAGAAACCGCCGAAATCGACGACGCAGTCCTTGCGGAAGCTTTCCGTCCGGGAACTAACGTCGAGATTGAAATTCTCAAGGACGCTCCCGAGGGTACTCTTATTCTTGACGACGGCGCTGAAATAACCGACGCGGGCGTTCCTACGCAGCTTAAAATGATCGAACAGCTTGGAAAGGGAAAATACCGCGATAAGAATCTGAACGAGCTTATCCGTGAGAAAATGAGAGCAATGGAAAGCTCGGCGGAGGAAGAGGAAGGCTGATGGATTTACAGGGATTCAGGCAGGAGCTTGAAAAGCTCGACGCTTACCGCTATATGGGAAAAATCGAAAAAATTGTCGGAATGACCATAGAAGCGAGCGGCCCGGAATGTAACATCGGGGACGTCTGCCGCATTTACTCAAAGGATATGAAGAGCTTTATCCACGCCGAGGTCGTCGGATTTCAGTCGGATAAGGTGCTGCTGATGCCGTACACCGATATAGAGGGCGTAGGACCGGGAAGTATAGTTGACAACACGGGCGCAAAGCTCATGGTAAAGACGGGCAATGCGCTTATCGGGCGCATAATCGACGCTATCGGCAATCCGATCGACGGCGGCGGGGAGATAAATTATACCGACAGCGTTTCAATTTCGGGAAACCCCGTAAACCCGCTCACGCGACCGAAAATATCCGAACCTATCGAACTTGGCGTAAAGGCGATCGACGGTCTGCTAACGCTCGGAAAGGGTCAGCGTATAGGTATTTTCGCAGGCTCGGGCGTCGGAAAAAGTACGCTTATGGGTATGATCGCCCGAAAGGTCAAGGCGGATATCAACGTTATTGCACTTGTGGGCGAACGAGGCCGTGAGGTTCGTGAATTTATCGAAAACGACCTCGGCGAGGAGGGCATGGCACGCTCGGTGGTCGTTGTGGCAACGTCAGACCAGCCTGCGATGATGCGCGCGAAATGCCCCATGACGGCAACGGCTATCGCCGAGTATTTCATGAGTCAGGGCAAGGACGTGCTGCTTATGATGGACAACCTGACGCGTTTTGCAATGGCGAACCGCGAGGTAGGACTTTCGACAGGCGAGCCGCCTATCGCGCGCGGTTATACGCCGTCTATTTATTCTGCGCTTCCTAAGCTGCTTGAACGCGCGGGGTGCTTTGAAAAGGGCAGTATTACGGGAATTTATGCGGTTCTTGTTGAGGGCGACGACACGAACGAGCCTATTGCGGATACCGTTCGCGGTATAATTGACGGACACATAATCCTGTCGCGAAAAATCGCGGCGCAGAACCATTATCCCGCTATCGATATTCTTCCGAGCGTTTCGCGTCTTATGTCGATAATATGCGAAAAATCGCATATTGAAGCGGCGGGAAAGCTGAGAAATCTGCTTGCGCTTTACAATACCAACTCCGACCTTATCTCAATCGGCGCGTACAAGGCGGGCACGAACCCGAAGCTTGACGAAGCTATAAGCAAAATTGATAAAATAAACGACTTTTTAACGCAGGGAACGAACGAGAGTTTTTCGCTCGAGGAAACGATACAGCTGCTTAAAGAGGCGGTAAATTGAGGAATAATTTTTGAAGAAATTTGTTTTTACGCTCGAACGGCTTAAGCAGTACCGCGAGCAGGTGCTTGAAACGGAAAAGGGTTCGCTTGCCGATTTGCGCGGGCAGCTCAACAGGTTTCAGGCGGAGCTTGAAGATATACTTGAGGAGCTGGCGCGGCTGAACCGCGAACTTGTGGAAATGTATGAGCGCGGTACTACGCCGCTCGATATATCTGTCCACAAGCGCTATATTGCGGCGAAGCAGCAGGAACTGCACATGAAGCGGCACCAGATAATGCTCAAGGAGCGCGAGATAGAGCGGCAGCTTGAGGTTGTCGTTGAGGCGACGAAAGAGGTGTCTAAGCTCGAAAAGCTGGAGGAACAGCAGATCGAGGAATATAAAGCCGCCGAGCAGAAGGAAACTGAAGCGTTTATCGAGGAATTTGTTTCAAATTCGGACTGGCGCAAGGCACACGGAGAATAATTATCGGCGGCGGGACGTTTTTTTTGAAAGAACGGCTTGCCGCCGTTCTGTACCCGCGGAGGAACGGCAATGAAAATTGAAACGCAAAGACTTGTTTTAAGAGAAATGAACGAGGACGACTTCGACGCGCTTTATGAGGTTCTCGGCGACTCGGATATAATGCAGCACTATCCTTATACTTTTGATGAAAACCGCGTGCGCGGTTGGATATCGCGCAATATTGAGCGTTATCGGGTGTTCGGTTTCGGACTCTGGGCAGTCGTTCTCAAGGAAACAGGAGAAGTTATCGGCGATTGCGGTCTTACAATGCAGAATATAAACGGCTTTATCCGTCCCGAAATAGGCTATCACATCGCAAAGCGCTGTCAGCGGCGCGGATATGCTAAAGAGGCGGCGCGCGCCTGCCGGGACGCGGCTTTTGAAATTACGCCGTTCGGGGAGATTTTTTCGTACATGAAAAAGGCGAACGCCGCTTCGTCTGCGGTCGCGCTGTCAAACGGAATGCGCCTAAGAGAGGAGTTCACCGACAGTGAAAACGAGCTTTCCGTTGTTTACGGAATAACGCGCGCGGAATGGAATGAAACAAAACGAAAGGAAAACATGACATGATACGGTTTGTGAACGAGGACGACGCACCGCGCCTTCTAGAAATTTATTCGCACTATGTAAAAAATACGGCGATAACCTTTGAATATGATGTGCCGAGCCTTGAAGAATTTCGCGGGAGGATTCGCGCAACACTTGAGAACTATCCGTATTTTGCGGCGATACGCGGCGGCAGAATCGTAGGTTACGCCTATGCGGGAAGATTTCACCCTCGTAAGGCTTATGACTATGCGGCTGAAACCACGATATATCTTGATAAGGACACAAGAAAGCAGGGCGTCGGAAAAGAGCTTTACGAGGCGCTGGAGCTTGCGCTCGGTATGCAGAATATCATAAATCTGGTCGCTTGTATCGGCTTTCCCGAAGCCGAGGACAAGTATCTGACCCGCAACAGCGTGGATTTTCACGCGCACATGGGCTATCGCCTTGTGGGGCAGTTTCACAAGTGCGGATATAAATTCGGAACGTGGTACGACATGGTATATATGGAGAAATGCCTTTCGGCGCACCATGAAAACCCGCTGCCGACAGTGCCTTTTCCACAGATCGCGGAGCGGTTCCGCGCGGTAGAGAAAAGTCGTTTTGAGCCTTGACAGAAAAAATCCCCTTTACCGGATATGCTGCATATCCGACAAAGGGGTTGTTTATTTTTTCAGCTTCTCCTCGCACTTTTTCATCTTTCCGCTTTCATAAAGCTCGATTTTATAGTCAAGCCGTGCAAGCGTTTTCTGAAGCTCTTCGATTTTTGCGCGGAGAAGCTCTCGCTGTTCGATAAGGATCTCCTTGCGCGCAGGTACGGTCGAATCGCCCTTTCGGAATAGCTGAACGTAGTCGATAAGCACTTCTATCGGCAGTCCCGCGCTGCGCATACACTTTATAAATTCGACCCAGTTGCACGATTCCTCGTCATAGTCCCGCAGACCGCTTGCGTTGCGCGGAACGGGCGGGATAAGCCCGATTCGCTCGTAATAGCGCAGCGTGTCGGGGGTGAGGTCGTATTTTTTCGCAATCTCAGATATTGTCATGGCTCAGCCCTCGAATGTTTTCGCAACCTTTTTGAGATTGTCAACAATGTGAATGTGCTGCGGGCAGTGCTGCTCGCACTGTCTGCATTCGATACAGTCGGAAGCTTTTCCGTGAGTTTGCGTGAGGTTTTCGTAGTACGTTGCCTGAACGTTGAAAATCTTGTCGATTTCCTGCAATTCCGCATTGTAAAGCGCAAAATAGTCGGGGATCGGGATATTCATCGGGCAGCCGTCGGTGCAGTAGCGGCAGGCGGTGCAGGGAACGGCGATCGACGAATTGATAATGTCGCGAACCTGCATACAGACAGCCTTTTCCTCGTCCGAAAGCGGCTTGAAATTCTCCATATATCCCGTGTTGTCGAGAAGCTGCGCCATATCGCTCATGCCGCTCAGCACCATTATTACGTTGTCGAGGCTCGCCGCGAAGCGTATTGCCCACGACGGAACGGACATATCCGGTTCGCGATCCTTAAGCAGCTTTTCTGCTTTCGGGGGGACATTCGCAAGAGTTCCTCCCTTTACCGGCTCCATTACGATTATATCCTTGCCGTGCTTTACCGCGACCTCATAGCACTTTCTCGACTGAACGGATTCGTTTTCCCAGTCGAGATAGTTAAGCTGAAGCTGAACAAATTCGGTTTCGGGGTGTGCGGTGAGAATTTCGTCGAGCAAATCGGCGGTGTCGTGGAACGAAAAACCGAGCTTTTTGATTTTTCCCTCCTTTTTCTTCTGAAGCGCAAAGCCGAACGCGTCGAATTTCTGCACCGTTGCGTAATTTTCGATATTCAGGCAGTGCAGCAGATAATAGTCGAAATATCCCGCGCCCGTTTTTTCAAGCTGTTCGTTGAATATGCGCTCCATGTCCTCGGCTTTTTTCAGGAACATTGTCGGCATTTTTGTTGCAACTAGGTAATTTTCGCGCGGGTGACGGTCGATAAGCACCTTTTTAAGCGTATTTTCGCTCTTGAAATCGTGATACATATACGCCGTGTCAAAATATGTGAAGCCTTTTTCGAGAAATTTATCGACCATTTCGCAGAGCTGCGGAATATCGAAGCTTGTCTGGTCGTTCTTGTCGAGAAGCGGCAGGCGCATAAAGCCGAATCCTAATTTTTTCATGATTATATTTCCTTTCACACTTTTCTTCTGAGCTCGTCAAATCTGTTTTTTATTGCCGAAAAGCCGAGCCTTTCATCGTCAATATCCATAACGGCAAGCTCCATCGGGCATAAGCCGTCGCCTTTTCTGTTGATTATTTTTTCGGTGAGAATCTCGCAGGAGCAGGCGATCCCGCGTGCTTTCAGATAATCCCTTGCGCTCTCGCTCATGACCTCGGCGAACACCTCGGCTACGCCTGCGCAGACGAAAAGCATTGCGGCAGCCTTTCCGACTATTTTATCGGCAGCCGAAAAGCCGCGAAGCTCAGTGCCGTTTTCCAAAAACGTCAGCATCGGCGAAACACCCTTGCCTGTGCTTGTGTATGAAGTGTCGCCCTTACAGAGAACGCAGGTGAAATTCCCGCCCGAAAGCAGTTTTTTTGCTTTTTCAATATCACTCATACAGCTTTCTTACGCGCTCCAGACGCTCGGAGAGAAGCGGAATTACCGCCCACTGGATCATTATTCCGAAAAGTCCCGTAACGATAAATTGAGGAATAGCCGCAAGGGTAAGCTCAGCGTTTCCGAAGAGGTATATCGCTGCGATTATTGCGAGCGCTCTTGCCGCACGCCCCGCAACCTGAGTTATGAGCAGCTTTACGAAGCCGTTGAGCTTCGTCTTGGATAAAAGCCCCGAAACAAGCCCGTAAACTCCAAGCTCGATCACCATAAACGGAAGCATTGCCGCAGCGGGCATACCCGAAATTGCGGCGCTTACAACAGGGCTTAAAACACCCGCGATAACGCCTGCGACAGGTCCGCCGAGAAAGCCCGCGAGAAGCACGGGAATGTGCATGGGAAGCAGGGAAGCGCCGAGAGCGGCGCCCGTTCCCGAAATATTCCCGACAATGTGGAACACCTGCGGGAGTGCGACCGCGGCGATAATTCCCGTTGCCGCGATTATGATTTTGGCGATGACCGCCTTTTTGCTGACTGCGATTGAGTTGTTCATTGTAAAGCCCTCCTATTATGCGTTTTTGCCCATTTCATAGGCTTCTTTCATAAATTTTGTTGAATTTACTTCGCCTTTCTGCCATACGCCCGTGGCATAAATTATGCCTTTTTCTACCGCGCCGGGCAGGCAGTCCTCGGTAAAGCCGCGTATACCGTCTATCGTTTTTTCGAGCATTGAAGCGTCAGTGTCCGCGGCGGTAGCAATAAAGTAAAAAGCCTTGTCGGAAATTTCCGTATATCGCGGAACTGTGCGGTCTATAAGGGTTTTAAGCTGCGCGTCCATTGTGTAGAAATAAACGGGCGTCGCAAGCACGATAGCGTCCGCGTTCACCATTTTGTCGAGAATTTCAGCCATGTCGTCGTTCTGTACGCACTTGTGGGTCGTGTTACAGACTCCGCAGCCCCTACAGTAGCCTATATTTTTTTCGGAAAGACGTATTTTTTCAACGCTGTTTCCACTTTCCGTCGCCCCGCGCATAAATTCGTCGCAGAGTGCGTCGGAATTTCCGCCTTTTCTGGGACTTGCCGAAATAATAAGAATATTTTTGTTCACAAAAATCAATCCTTTCTGCTGAATAATTCGCTTTTGTGCGTTGAATACATTATAACACTTGGAGTTGACTCCATGTCAAGAGCTTTTTGAAAAAAATTTAAAAATCACGCAGGAAATATTTTCAAGAAATTCTATTAGCGCATTTTGGCGCGCATAACACAAAAAAATCACCCCGCAGACACTCTGTGCGTCGGCGGGGTGATTACATTTCAGCCTGTATTACTTCACGTTTGAATTTATCTTTTCTTTAAGCTCCGCAACTATCGCGCATACTCTGTCGGCAGTGTCCGCAGCGGCGGGCTTTTCCGAAAAGCTCTTGTCGCGCGCGCTTATTTCACAGCAGCCGTCCTTGAGATTGCGGGGACTTACGACAACGCGCACAGGAACTCCGAGCAGGTCTGCGTCCGAGAACATTACGCCCGCGCTTACCGCTCTGTCGTCGTAGATAACTTCGATACCGCGCTTTGTAAGAGCTTCATAAAGCTCGTCCGCCGTTTTCTTTACCTCGGGGTCGTCGGCGCGAACCGCGCAGATATGAACCTCCCACGGAGCGATAGTGATAGGCCAGATGGGACCGAAATCGTCGTGCTTTGCTTCGCATACCGAAGCGGCAAGTCTGCCTACGCCGATACCGTAGCAGCCCATTATCGGGTTGTGCGACTCGCCGTTAGCGTCGAGATAGGTCATGTTCATCGACTTTGTGTACTTTGTTCCGAGCTGGAATATATTTCCGACCTCGATGCCGCGTGAAATTGTTATGGAATGCTTTCCACAGCACGGGCAAACTCCGCCCTCGGTAATTTTCGCAAAGTCGTGATATTCCGCATTCGGAACATCGCGGCTCATATCAAGCCCCGTGAAGTGATATTCTTCCTTGTTTGCGCCGCAGGAAAGATTGTTTGTGTTAAGCAGGGAATTATCGTAAAGAACGCGGCAGTTTTCGGGCAGCCCTACCGGTCCGATATATCCCGCGTGCAGTCCGCATTCTTCGGTTATTACCGCAGGGTGAATTTCAAATCCGAGGAAGTTGCGAACCTTTGTTTCGTTTACGTCGAGGTCGCCTCTGAGGAAAATCACAACGTAGGAATCGTCCTCGTTTTTCTGATAAACCACCGCCTTGCAGCTTTTTTCGATAGGTGTTTTAAGAAAATCGCAGATTTCTTCGATCGTGTGGATATTCGGAGTGTAAACCTCGGTAAGCTCGGCTGAAACCGTGTCGCGCTCGTTTTTCGTAATGCTTTCGGCAGCTTCCATATTAGCGCGGTAGCCGCATTCGGGGCAAATTGCAATCGTGTCCTCGCCGATAGGCGTGAGAAGCATAAACTCGTGTGAAATGCTGCCGCCCATCATTCCCGAGTCGGACTTTACCGAGATAACTTCGGGAACGCCCGCTCTTGCGAAAATATTTTCATAAGCCTTATGGCAGAGGTCGTAATACTGTTCGAGATCCTCCTGCGACGTGTGGAAAGAATATGCGTCCTTCATGGTAAATTCGCGGACGCGGATAAGACCGCCGCGCGGACGCGCCTCGTCACGGAATTTTGTTTGGATCTGATATATCATGAACGGGTATTTGGTGTAGCCCTGTCCGTATTCGCGGACGAGTTGAACCGCCGCTTCTTCGTGGGTCATTCCGAGAACGTGCGGAGCCTTGTTGCGGTCGGTGAAGCGGAGAAGCTCGCTTCCTATGCTTTCATAGCGACCCGATTCCTGCCAGAGCGACGCGGGCATTACAACGGGGAACTGAACCTCCTGACCGTCGATTTTGTCCATTTCGTCGCGGATTATCGCTTCAATTTTTTTGGTTATGCGGCGAAGGGGCATATAAGAGGAGAAAATTCCGTTAGCGACGTATTTCATGTAGCCGCCTCTTAGCATTATTGCGTGACTGTCGATCTGACAGTCGGAGGGACGCTCTTTAAAACGGTCGCCGACCAGCTTATCGAGTTTCATAGTAAGTACCTTTCCTTTCAAAAATAAAAAACGCCCCGAGAAAATCTCAGGGCGAACAAGGGGTTTATCCCCGATAGTCCGTGTTACCACCTAAGTTCGGAATGATCCGCACTCAAAGCTCTTTAACGGGAGCGACCGACGGAGCATAATTGGGCAAAGCCTGTTGCGCGCCGCAGCTCAAAGGCGGGTTCGCCGGTTTTTGCGCAGGGCTTTCACCAACCGCCCTTTCTCTGCACCGCTTTTGCCGGGTACTGTTCCTTTTCACAGCTTTTTTCTGATTATATCATGTTTTGCAAAAGTTGTCAATGCTTTTATACTATTTTTTAATCTTTCTACAGCCGGAGTCTGTATATAGGATATGCGCCGCGGGAAATAAATCGCACAAAACGTCTGCGGGAATATTGCAAAACGGAGAGAAATGTGGTATAATAATTATGTTTTGATTTTGCATTATCCGCGGTATTTGCCGCAAAATAAATCAGGCGGAACAGGCTTCCCCATTCCGCCGATTTATAGAAAACGGAAAAGTGAATAGGCGCGGCTATTCATGAACAGCTTTTTCAGGGCTGTTACCGCACCTCTCTTCCGCTTTTTATCAGTTTATGCGGGAAGCCTGTTTGGTGTACGCCGAACAACTTATTACACATTTGAAAGGATTTTTTATGCCCACAAAAGAAGAATTTCAGCGCCGCGTTCAGAAAGAAACCGAAAAATATGAAGCGCTGATAAACAGAAAAAATGAAAAAACGGATTTTTACAACGGTATTTACGACCGCTACAAATACCCCGTTCTTACGGCTGCGCACGCGCCGCTTATCTGGAAATACGACTTCAATTATGAAACCAATCCTTATTTTATGGAGCGGCTTGGTGTAAACGCCGCGCTTAATTCCGGCGCTATAAAGCTGAACGGAAAATACTGCCTTATCGTGCGCGTCGAGGGCAACGACCGCAAATCGTTCTTCGCCGTTGCCGAGAGCGACAACGGTATTGACGGCTTCCGTTTCCGCGATTATCCCGTGCAGCTCCCGGATACCTGTCCCGAAGAAACCAACGTTTACGATATGCGCGTTACGCAGCATGAGGACGGCTGGATCTACGGCGTTTTCTGCTCGGAAAGCAAGGATACCGAAAGCGGGGATCTTTCCGCTGCCGTTGCACAGGCGGGAATCGTCCGCACAAAGGATCTTGTTACATGGGAAAGACTTCCGAATCTGAAGTCGCGCTCTCCTCAGCAGCGAAACGTAGTCCTTCACCCCGAATTTGTTGACGGAAAATATGCTTTCTACACTCGCCCGCAGGACGATTTTATCCAGACGGGAAGCGGCGGCGGAGTATGCTTCGGACTTTGCGAGGATATAACGAACCCTGTAATCTGCACGGAAGAAACCGTTATAAGTCCGCGTGTTTATCACACCCTCACGGAGGTAAAAAACGGCGCGGGAGCTGTTCCGATAAAGACTCCGAAAGGCTGGATACACATTGCGCACGGCGTTCGCAATACTGCGGCGGGTCTGCGCTATGTCATCTATGTTTTTGCTACCGACCTGAACGATCCGTCGAAGCTGATTGCTTCTCCGTCGGGACTTTTCATTGCTCCGCACGGCGAAGAGCGCGTCGGCGACGTTTCAAACGTTGTATTCACAAACGGAGCGATAGTTGACGACGACGGAACGGTGTTCATCTACTATGCTTCGAGCGACACGCGAATGCACGTTGCGACAACGACGCTCGAGAAGCTCATGGACTACACGTTCAATACCCCGGAGGATCCGCACCGCTCGGTTGACTGCGTAAAGCAGCGCTGCGAGCTTATCGGCAGGAACCTTGAACTTCTCAAAAAATAAAATGAACAAAAAAATATACCGTGCAGGCAGCCCCGGCACGGTATATTTATTATTTATATAGAAAGGAAATTCTTATGAGAAATGTCTGCGAGATGATTAGACGGCAGGTCGAGCCTAATTTCATTAATCTTGAAACAGCTATACGCACTTATGACAGAGAAGCGCTTGTCTGCGGCACGCCCGCGTGGAGATATGTCTATCACACTATTCATTCTGCGGACAAGTGGTTTTTCAACCCGTCTGTTTTCACCGAGCCGCAGTTTCACGAACAGGGTCTTAACGATCCCGATACGCCGTGCGAGGCGGTTCTCGGCGACGATCTTCTGCTTGATTATCTGCACGCTGTCCGCGAAAAAACGCTTGCGTATCTCGACAGTCTTACCGACGAGGAGCTTAACGACTGCCCGGAAAACTGCGAATACACGCGGCTAGAGCTTGTTCTTATGCAGTTCCGCCACATTTCGGTACATACGGGTATGCTCAACGGTCAGACTATTGAACGCACGGGCAGATTTCCAGTTTATGTCGGTCCCACCGACTCGTGCATAAGGCTTTCAAAGGGCTATTTCGAGGAATGAGCGGGCGCGCGAAGCGCGGTTTGCGAAGCAAACCGCGCTTCATGCGGCGACAGCCGCATGATTGTTCCGCCGCGCTTTCGGCGCGGCGGAACACGCGCGCCCGCAGCTGCGCCGACGTTTGCTGAAAGTGTGTCGAGGGGCAGTCTGCCGAATCGCAGCTCTGCCGCAGGCGCAGAAAACGTATGGGGAACGCAGTTCAAACGGCGCTGAGCAGCTTAAGCTGCTCAGCGCCGCGCGCACTCTCTGCTCTTTCAGCCTTTCTTGTGCGGCTTCGCCGCACAAACTCTCCTATACTCTCTAACTAAAAGCTGTAAGAAAAACCGAGCGTAATCTTTTGCATATGGATTATGCGATGATTTTACTTGTCTGTAGTTTTATGGGCGGTTGGTATTATTCCCATTTCCCGAAAAAATTTTGCGACATATTTCGTCGCTTTTCTACGTTTTTCGACGTCGAATTTTGTCGCATTGCGATGAAAAACGTCCTTTTGCATCGGAATGCGACGAAAAACGACGAATTGCCGCGATTAAACGGGCTGGAAATTACCTGAAATTCATGTTATTATGTTTAAGGAAGGAAAAGCGAAGCTCCCGCTCTTATACGGCGGGAACCGGAAATCACATAAAATGACATGATTGGAAAGGACGAAAAAATGGCAATTTTTCAGAAAAACACAGCCGAGAAAACAACCGCCAACCGCGTTATCGAGATCCCCGTTTGCTGCATTGCGCCCAACCCTGCACAGCCGCGGGTCATATTCGATGATTATGAGCTTTCGCAGCTTGCGGTGAGTATTCAGCAAAACGGCATTTTACAGCCGCTTACGGTAAGGCGGCTCGAAAACGGACTTACCTACGAGCTTATCGCGGGCGAACGCCGCCTGCGCGCGTGCAAGCTGCTGAACATGAGCTATGTGCCGTGCATTATTATCGAAACCACGAATAAGGACAGCGCAATTCTGGCGGTTGTCGAAAATCTCCAGCGCTCCGAGCTGAATTATATGGAGGAAGCGTACGCGATAAAGAACCTCATCGATTATTATGAGCTTACGCAGGAGGAAACCGCCGCGCGGCTGGGGATCGCTCAGTCCACGATCGCGAATAAGCTTCGCCTGCTGAAATTAAGCGACGAGGAAAAGGCGCTCGTACTGCGCTTTAAGCTAAACGAGCGACAGGCGCGCGCACTTCTGCGACTTCCGGGAGAACGCCGAAAAAGCGCAATAGAAGCGATAAGCTCGGGACAGCTTAATACAGCCCAGACGGATCGATATATCGACGAAATGCTGACAGAAAAGCCGAAGCAGAAAATCCAGAAAAGGTGGAGCTTCAAGGCGGTGAACCTCTACATAAACACGTTCAATAAAACCATAGACGCAATGAAAGAGGCGGGCATAAACTGCGAGGCAAAGCGCAGCCGAACCGAGGAATTTATGGAATATGTCGTAAAAATTCCGTTAAGATAATTCACGCCAGCTCTCTATTCTCCGCTTCATTTCCTCAATTCCCAGTATCCCGTAAGCGAAGCCTTTTCGTACCAGCTCCGCAGGGATAAATTCGTCGTATTTCTCGAAAATCGGAACTTCGTCGGGATAGACAAGCTCCATAGGGTCGAGCGGCTGACGAACCGTTTCAAAAAGCACGCGGAAAAACTCGTTTTTATCCGCTTTCATTTTGAACATTATGAAATACGGACGCGTGCTGTCCAGTCCCGAAAGTCCGAGGCTTTCGCCGCATTTCAGCTTCAGAAAGCGCTCCATTGCAAGGAATCCATAGCTTCCCAGCCACGGAAAAAGGCACCACATATCTCCGCCGAGATTTATCAGCGCTTCCGAGGTCATGCGTGAATTTCGGGCTGTGTGGCGAGCTTGAACAAGCCTTGCGGCAGCGTTTTTCATCAGATACGGATAGCCGCAGTCCTCACGCAGCACCCTCAGCATACGTTCAAGAACGTGCGTGTGGATATCGCCGGGACAGTCGCCGAAATAAGCGGGAACTCTGCCCTTGACCTGCGTGCAGTAAACCAAGTGGCGCTTGTGATCGACCTCTTCGACTACCCAGACGTGTCCCGCGATAGCTATTTTATCGCCTGCGGGCGGCGGCTTTACAATAGTTCCCAGCTCCTCAGAACCTGAGCGCACGGTGTATTCCTCGTTTTCCTGAAATACCGCGTAGAACTTGAAATTGTTTACGATCCGCTCTCCCGCAAGCCCTACGATAAGTCCGCCGTTTTCGGTTTTCTCGATATGGTCGGTTTCAATCAGATGCCGCAGCAGAACGCGGTAATCGTCCTTTGAGATCCTGTTGAAAAAGTGCAGCGAGAGAACTCTCCCCGCAAGCGCCGCAGGCGTCATCTCCCCGCAGGAAGCGAGAGTGCTCATAGTCTGGTGATAAAGCAGGCTGAACGGCAGCCTGTCGAGCTTCGGCGGTTCTACCCAGCGTTCTTCAAGATAAAGCTGGATAAGCGCAATTCCCTGAAGCAGCTTCCACGGTATCGTTTCAGGCAGCATAGCGCGCGATTCGGGAACCTCCTCCCGCATTACGAACCACATTTCGGGCGGAAGGTCGCGTCTGCCCGTGCGCCCCATGCGCTGCAAAAACGACGAAACCATATACGGCGCGTCGATCTGAAAAGCGCGTTCGAGCCGCCCTATGTCTATGCCCAGCTCAAGCGTCGCCGTAGTCACCGTCGTGAGGAACTGCGACTCGTCTTTCATTACCGCCTCCGCCGTTTCGCGGTATGAAGCCGAAAGATTTCCGTGGTGAATAAGAAAGCGGTCAGGCTCGTTTTTTTCCTCGCAGTACTGCCGCAGCGAAGTTGTCACACCCTCGCATTCCTCGCGCGAATTTACAAAAACAAGACACTTTTTCCCGCGCGTATGCTCGAAAATATATCCGATGCCCGGGTCGGCGTCTTTCGGCGCGGTATCCGTTGCTTCTTCGGGAACCGGCGCGGCGGAAAGCTCGCTGCCGTCGCCCGCCTGAGTTCCCGAAACAAAAAAATGCTCCATCGAAAGGCGCCATTTCACGCCTTTCGTTTCTATTTTCGGGGTAATCGTCCCTCTGCCCGTTCCGTAGGAGAGAAATTCCCCCGTCGCTTTCGGGTCGCCAAGCGTCGCCGAAAGTCCTATTCTGCGCGGATTTACTCCCGCAAGCTTCGACAGCCGTTCAATAAGGCAGAGCGTCTGACCGCCGCGGTCGCCGCGCATAAGCGAATGGACCTCGTCGATAACGATAAAACGCAAATCGCCGAAAAGCTTCGTAATTACCGAATGCTTGCGCAGCATGAGCGCTTCGAGCGACTCGGGAGTTATCTGGAGTATTCCCGACGGATTTTTCAGCAGGCGCGCCTTGTGCGAGGCGGAAACGTCGCCGTGCCAGTGCCAGACGGGAATGTCCGCTTCGGCGCAGAGGTCGTTAAGGCGCAGAAACTGATCGTTTATCAAGGCTTTCAGCGGACCTATATAAAGCGCGCCGACCGAACGCGGCATATCCTCCGAAAAAAGCGTTAAAATAGGGAAAAAAGCGGCTTCGGTCTTTCCCGAAGCGGTCGAAGCCGAAAGCAGCACGTTTTCGTCGCTGTTAAAAATCGCGTCGCCCGCAGCAGCCTGTATCGCGCGCAGACTTTCCCAGCCGTTTCGATAAATAAACTCCTGCACGAACGGAGCGTATCTGTTAAAAATGTTCATAGTTCAAATTCCGTAAAGCCGTTTTCTTCCGTCTGTTCTTCAAGCTGCGTTTTTGCATAGGAAAATTCGTCCGAACCCAGCAGCCCCGCAACGCTCTGCTCGGGGTGCTGATAAATTATGTCGAGCAGCTCGATAAAATCGCGTATGACCTCGCGCGGCGTGATATTCGTATCTGCGCCGATTCGCCCAAATTCTATTTTTATAAAGGTAACAAGATCGTCCTGCGTAAGCGTAGGCGTATAATCGAAAAGCACCGCGTGAATCTCGGTCAGCTTTTCAGTCAGAACGAGCATTTCCTCATAGGTGAGCGGTCGGAGCTGTATCACGGGCGCGAGCATATCCTTTACGCTCTCGCTGCTGAACCGTCCCTCCGCTAATCTCGAACGCAGCGCCTCATAGCTGTATATCCCGCGCCGGTTATCCTCTATGCACTGCGGCGTTCCGCACATTATTATGCCGAGATGCTGCGCTTTGCCCTGCAATGTGTCGTTGTACATTGTCAGTATTTTCTCGTAGTTATACTGGCGGGTTATCGCGTTCGGTATCTTGTAGATGTTCACAAGCTCGTCTATCAGTATCAGCATTCCGCTGTATCCCGCCATTTTTAAGAACATTGCAAACAGCTTGATGTATTCGTACCAGTCGTCGTCCGTAATTATTATATTTACGCCAAGCTCCGTCTTTGCCTCGCTTTTCGTTGAGTATTCGCCGCGAAACCACTTTACTACCTTAGCCTTGCTCTCATCGTCGCCGCCGAGGTACGCGCGGTAATATATCGTGAGCAGTCGTGCAAAATCAAAGCCGTGGACAAGCTCTCCGAGCGCGCCCGTTACCGCATAGATTTTCTGTTCGACCCGCTTTGCGAAAGCGGGGTCGTCCGGGCTTAATCCGCTTTCCGCAGCGGTTTCGGACTGAACGCCGCTTATCCAGCGGTCGAGAATAAGCGTAAGCGCGCCGCCCTCGGGCCGCGTCTTTGTGGAAAGATTTCGTATAAGCTCCTTATAGGTCGCAAGCCCCTGACCTTTCGTGCCCTGAAGTCGTCTTTCGGGCGAAAGATCGGCGTCCGCAACGGCGAAGCCCCTGTCCATGACATAGCTTCGTATAGTCTGGAGCAGAAAGCTTTTTCCGCTTCCGTACCGTCCCGAGATAAAGCGGAACGAAGCGCCGCCCTCGGAAATAATATCAACGTCGTGGAGCAGAGCGTTTATCTCGGTTTCGCGTCCAACGGTTATGTACGGCAGCCCTATACGCGGAACGACTCCGCCTTTAAGCGAATTTATGACTGCCGAGGCGATTCTTTTCGGTATTTTCATTGCGGTATCCTCTCTTTCAGTTCGTCGGTGTAGTCCTCTATAAGTACAGGCTCGTCGCCTGAAAATTCAATAACGGTGTCCCCGAAAAGGTCAAACAGCTTTTCGTTTACTCCGTCGGAAAGCAGCAGCGCTGTCGTTGAATTAGCGCGCAGAATATCGCCGTAAGGCTGTCCGTAAAGCAGCGCCCGCAGAAAAGCGTATTCCGCGTCGGAAAGTCCGAGCATATCGCACGGTTCGGTTTCGTCCGCGGGGGAGTTGTGCTTTTCGGGAGCTTTTTCGCTTGGCTGAAATTCGTTTATTTCGGGTTCGGCTTCTTCTTCGGTGATAAGTCTGTCGCGCGTAATATCAGCCGAACGGCGTATATCGCCGAGCTTGGACAGATCAAGCGAAATTACGGGCTTTTCGTTCTTCTTCTTTTCTTCAAGATACAGCGCGATTTCTTTCTGAATAACGCCGAGAACGCTTTTCGCGCTGATTGCGGGTTTAAGCGGACGGAAGTCAAATCCACTGCGCAGGCAGCTTTCGACTGTCTTGATGATATCGCCGAGTTCGCGGCTTTTGGAGCAGCCTCCGTAGTACATTTCGCAGCTCCAGATTCCGTTTTTACAGGTGTAGCGGTGAATTTCGTTCACATCGTATTTATAATCCCTATACTTTCTGCCGTCGTAGAAAACGGCGCTGCCGAACATGGGATAAATACAGGTCGTTTTTGCCCCGAAGAGCCTTGTGAAGAGGTCTTTTCTGCGATTTTTTTCAAAATAATCGGAAAGCTTTCCCAGAACGCGGCAGACTGCCTTTTCCATGTCCTCCGGATATTTCTCAAAAAATTTCGAGCGCTCAAGCGGATAAGCCGAAAGGTCAAGCGCCGCCCTGAACACCTCGCTTTCGTTTCGTTCGCGGAAATTAAGCAGGGTAAAAAGCGCCGCGTCATGCTCCGCGCCGGAGAAAAGCGACCTGTCCAGACCGTAGTACACAATAAAGTCGTTTTTCCAGCGCTTAAGATAATGTTCGATCTGCGGGAAAAGCTCGGCGTAAGCGCTGCCGAAGCGCTCCAGCTCGGCAAAGCCCGCCTCGGGACTTTCCGTTCCGATAAGCATAAGCAGCTCGTAAATGTACAAAAAAGCAAAGGAAAGCGGCGCAGGCTCGCAAATTCCCGCGCGGACTTTAGTGCGCCATGTGAAATATCCGCGAAGCTGGGCGGTGTTCATGGTTCGGTAGGTCGGGAAGTATCTCGCGAAATCCCCGTGATAGGGGCAGTCGTCGGTGTAATCCGCCATGAACTGCGCCTGACGGTGAAATATTGCGGCTTCAGTCATGTTATACGAATCGGAAAGCTTGCGCATTTCGATTATCTCTGACGGCACATAGCCCGAAAGCTGTCCCGCCGTTGCGATTATCGGCTCGTCGGTGTATACCTTGTCCGAAAAATTACCGCTTTTTTGCAGCTTTTCGTCTGAGAGCACCGTTTCTATCAGCCTGCGCACATCGTCTGCGCTTATATATTCGCCCAACCTGTTCACCCCTTTCAGCGCGACTTTGAAAATACGGCATATATATTCAGTATATCACATGGATATGCGCGTGTCAATCACTTTGGCGGCGCGGCTTGACATATGAACTCATTTGTGCTATAATTCATTCGTTACCGAAATGCAGGTCGCCGTTTTTGGCGTTAAACCGGAATCGGGTGAAATTCCCGTACAAGGCCGTTGCCGTGTTTCGCTGTAAAATGCGCTTTCTTTAATGAAAGCCACCGTGTAAAAGCGGGAAGGCGCGCATTTATGCCGTTTGGCAAAGCGATCAGTCGGAATACCTGCCTGCGTTTTTCCCGTATTGAACGGGGGTTGCTTGTATTCTGCGGTGCTCCGGAAATTTAAGCAATGGCGCGGCTGTTAAAGGCAGCTTTTTTGCCGCGCCCTGTTTTATGCACTCAGATATGCCGCCCGCCGTAAACGGGCGGCTTTTTTGCTTCGCGAAAGGAGTCGGTCATGTATAAAAACAAGCGTGCGCTGCTTCTGTTCCCGCTCGGAATATGCGCGCTTATAATAATTTTTTTGCTTAATATTGCACTTGGTTCGGTGAATATCACACCCTCTGAAATTCTCGGCTGCTTCTTCAACCCCGAAAGCGTTTCTAACGCTCACCGCTCGATAATCATGAACATTCGTCTGCCGCGGACGCTTGCGGCGATAATGGGCGGCGCGTGTCTTTCCGCCTCGGGCGTGCTTTTGCAGATATTTTTCGGAAATCCCATCGTCGAGCCGTATATACTGGGAATTTCATCAGGCTCTACTCTGTTTCTGGCGATTGTAATTCTCGGAGGATACACCTTCGGGTTTGCTTCGATAGGCGCTTTCGGAATGTTTCTCGGCTCGTTTATCGGCGCAATGCTCGTCATGCTGCTGGTGATATTCGCCGCGCAGAAGGTGCGGAGCGTAACGACGCTGCTGATAATAGGGCTGATGTTCGGCTATATTTGCAGCGCCGCGACAAGCGTGCTGACCGTTCTTGCCGACCGCGAAAGGCTTGCGGGCTTTACGATATGGACAATGGGCAGCTTTTCCGGATTTACATGGGAACAGGTCGGCATATTATATATGGTAGCGCTCCCGTTTCTTTTCCTGTCGTTTATTATAAGCAAGCCGCTGAACGCTATGCTTCTCGGTGAAAAATATGCTCGTTCAATGGGCGTTTCCATACGCGCGTTCAGATTCCTCATGGTGCTTATTTCAAGCGTTCTTACCGCGATCGTTACCGCGTTTGCGGGGGCGGTGTCATTTGTGGGACTTGCCGTACCGCATATCGTCAGGACGACCTATAAAATCTCCGACAACCGCATTGTTATCCCCGCCGCGTGCATTTACGGAGGCGTAATGGCGGGACTTTGCGACATGGCGGCGCGGCTGCTTCTTTCCCCGACGGAGCTTCCGCTCGGCGCAGTTACGTCGATAATCGGAGCGCCCGTGGTAGTCTGTCTGCTTACCCGCAAAAAAGGAGGGAGTTTTTAATGGAAAACATTCTCTCCTCCGAAAATCTCACGGTCGGGTATGACAAAAGGAACGTCGTTTCGGGAATTGACATAAAAGCCGCAAGGGGTCAGATTATATGCCTGCTCGGGGCGAACGGCGCGGGAAAATCGACCGTTTTGCGCACCCTTTCGGGACTGCTTGCGCCTGTAAGCGGCGCTGTTTATATCTGCGGAGAAAATGTCCGTGAAATAAAGAGCGGAAAGCTCGCGCGCCGACTTTCGCTGGTGCTTACGGAGCAGCCTGCTCCCTCGCTCACGACTGTTTACGAGCTTACGGCTATGGGGCGGACGCCGTACACCGACTTTCTCGGCAGGCTTTCCGACGACGACCGCAGAATAATCGACGAGGCTCTTGAACAGACAGGCTCTCTGTCGCTTAAAGACCGCTTTTTCAGCGAGCTTTCCGACGGCGAAAAGCAGAAGGTGATGATATCTCGAGCGCTCGCGCAGCAGCCCGAGCTTATCATTCTCGACGAGCCGACAAGTCACCTCGACATAAAGCATAAGATCGAGATAATGCGGATATTGCAGCGGCTTGCGAACGAGAAGGGCATAACCTGCGTTCTCTCGCTCCACGATATAGACCTTGCGCTGAAATGCTGCTCGGTCATAATGCTTGTAAAAGACGGAAAAATCGCAGCCTGCGGAGCGCCCGAGGATATTGCCGAAAAAGGGATAATCGACGGGCTTTACGGAATAGAAAACGCCTCTTTTTTTGAAACAACCGGCGCGGTAGAGCTTAAAGGCGCGGACAGAAACGACGTTTTCGTTGTCGGCGGAGGCGGCGCGGCAACACCGCTGCTGAGAAGCCTTGCGCGGCTCGGCTGCGGGCTCACCTGCGGTATCATTCACGAAAATGACGTTGATTTTTCCGCAGTTAAAACGATTTGCAGCGCGGCAGCTTACGAAAAATCGTTCAAAAATATTTCGTGGGAAGCGGTTTCCGAAGCGCAATTGCTGATCTCGGAGGCAAACTGTGTTATTGACGGCGGTTTTCCCGTCGGGGATATAAACGCGGCGTGCGTGCAGCTTATCGGATATGCGGCGGCGCTCGGAAAGCCTGTTCTGTCGCTGCGAAGCGCGGAGGAATGCACAAGACTTTTCGGGAGTATCCCGCTCCGCAGATTTGACAGGATAAGCGAGGCTGCCGCGGCAGCAATGCTCATTAAATAAGCTATAAAGCAAACGCTTTATATAGATTTGTAAAAAAACGAAAGGAACAACAAAATGAACAAAAAGACATTATCTTCACTGCTTGCAGCGGCGTTGCTGCTTGCGTCGCTTTCCGCGTGCGCAAAGACCGAACAGACGACAACAACCACTCCCGCGGCAACGACAACCGAGTCGTCCGAAACGACTCCCGCAGAAACCGAACCATCCGCAGAGTCCGAAACCTCAGACGCGGAAGCTTCCGAACCCGAGGTGATCGAAAACCTTTACAGCGAAAGCTTCAAAATCGAACGCCTTTCCGACGGTATAAAGCGCGTTACCGACGGCGACGGAAGAGAACTCATTCTCGTCCCGAGAGAACAGGAAGTTCCTGCGGAATACAGCGAAAGCGTTGTTGTAAGAACTCCCGTGAACAACGCGGTTTTCCTCTCCTCAACGCAGGTCTGCACGTTCCGCGCTGTTGACGACGCGGAGATCGTTAGCCGTATCGGCGCAGTATGCGGCGGCGCGGACGCTTGGACGGATATTCCCGCAGTCGCAGAGGGTCTGACAAACGGCGATATTATCGACGTAACAGGCGACAGTGGCACGGGCGAACCCGACTATGAAAAAATTGCCGCGCTTGAACCCGACGTTGTTTTTGTTTACAGCGGTGAATACGGACAGCAGGCGCAGATGCAGAAATTCGACGAGCTTGGCATAAACTACGCGGTCGATAACGAATATCTCGAGAGCAATTACCTCGCGCGAATGGAATGGATGCGCTTTATCCTGACGTTCTTTAACGCGGACGAAGCTGTTGAAGAAGTAATGTCGAACGCGCAGAAAACCGTTGATGAAGCTAAGACTGCGGTTTCGGACAATGAGCCGAAAACTATCGCGGTTTTCAACGTTTTTGACGGAACAGTTTATGCAACTTCTCCCGACGGCTGGTTCGGAACAATGATAGCAGACATGAACGGAAGCAACGTGTTCGCCGATATGCCGTCGAATTCGCTCACGCTTGAAGCGGCGTTTGACGTTATCCGCAGCGCCGACGTTATCGTTTATTCGTCAACCCCCTCGTGGTGCCCCGGAATGGACGCAGTAAAGGAAGCTTTCCCTCAGATAACCGAGTGTAAGGCTTATGAAAACGACAACGTTTATCAGTATTCCGAGCTTTACTGGCTCGGCATCGACCAGTCTGACGTTATGGCGGCGGATATCGCCGAGGTTATGTTCCCCGAAGCGTTTGAGGGCAGACAGCTCAGCTACTTCGTAAAGCTTGAAAAGTAACGGAGAAGCTATGGGACTTATTCACATTTACTGCGGCGACGGAAAAGGAAAGACGACCGCTGCTGAAGGACTTGCCGTGAGAGCTGCGGGGAGCGGTATGAAGGTGCATTTTGTGCAGTTTCTCAAAGGCTCTCCGACAAGCGAGATCGCAGTTCTTGAAAAAATCGAGAATATCACGATTCGGCGCTGCGACAGGGATTACGGATTTACTTTCACAATGAACGGCGAGGAAAAAGCGGCGATAACCGCTTGTCACGACCGAATGCTTTCCGAAGCGTTCGAGCTTATGCAAAGCGGCGGCGCGGACATGGTCGTTCTTGACGAGTTCAACGCCGCGTATGAATGCGGACTGCTCGATAAAGAGCTTGCCGACAGGCTTGTCCTTGAAAAGCCCGCCGGTACAGAGCTTATCCTGACAGGTCGCGACCCGCAGCCGAAATTTGTTGAAGCCGCCGATTACGTCAGCGAGATACTTGCCGTAAAACACCCGTATTCGCGCGGAATTGAGGCGAGAAAAGGCATCGAGTTTTAATCCTTAATGAGAAAAATAAAATTTTTAGCACTCTCTTTACGAGAGTGCTAAATTTTCGCCAAATCTTCACAAA
>CAKSFR010000019.1 GCA_934454635.1 uncultured Ruminiclostridium sp. | reverse complement strand
AGTGCGCACGCCCTGCGTTTCGGCTCCGCCGAAACGCAGAAAAAGGCGCGGCTTCGCCGCGCCCGCGCTGAACGCCGTAGGCGTTCAGCTTACGGCGTGCGCCTCACACCGCCACACCCCCGCCTCGCAGGGAACTTCGTTCCTCGCTCGGCGTGCGCTGCGGCTTTCAATCCCTCCGCACTCCCCTCAATCCCCGCAAAACGCCGCCCTGTCGGGAAAGTTCAGACCTCCCACCGCGCTTTTCCGCTTCGTCTGCAAACCCACGCGGCAGTGCGCACGCCCTGCGTTTCGGCTCCGCCGAAACGCAGAAAAAGGCGCGGCTTCGCCGCGCCCGCGCTGAACGCCGCAGGCGTTCAGCTTACGGCGTGCGCCTCACACCCCGACAGCCTCAGCTTCTCTTTCCTTGACCGGAACAGACGCCGCAGGCGCAGCAAATCTGACAGCCTTCGGCATGACTTCGCAGACGAAATGCGTCGTGTCGAGCAGCTCACCGTCAATGCAGACGGAAAATCCCTCGGGCGCGTTTACCTCTAAGCGGCTGCAACGGCGATATTCGATAATATCCTTGAAATTCGGGTCGTCAAGGTGCTTTCCCGCAGTGTACGGACCGAGCAGCTTCACGAATTTGAAGCGCGAAATCGGCTTGACCATACAAATTTCCATAAGTCCGTCGTCGTTTACAGAACGCGGAGCGCACTGAAACGCCCCGCCGACGTATTTCCCGTTCGCGGCTGTACAGAGCAGAAACTTCCCGTCGGGATTGAGCCGTTCACCGTTGGCGTATATTTCCGCCTGATTTTTCATCGCGAACAGGACGGACGAGAAAACTCCCGTATTGTAGGCGTTTTTCCCGCCGATTATCTTCTTGTTGCGCACTTTTTCCATCGTTTTCGCAACGTGCGTATCGAAGCCGAAATTAACTACGTTCAGCGAATATGTATCGTTTATTTTTATCAGGTCGATCGGGTGCGCGGACGCATTTATAAGCGCGTCAATATCGCGGAAAGCCTCCTCGCCGCCGTAGTATTTCACGAAATCGTTGCCGCTCCCGCAGGGGCAGCAGCTAAGCTCCGCATTTTCAAAACCGACTACGCCGGCCGCAACCTCGCTCAGCGTTCCGTCGCCGCCGCAGGCGTAAAAACGGACAGGCTCGCTGTTTTCGGAGCAGTATTTGCGGACAAATCGGGTAGCGTCCCTCGGCGCTTTTGTGAGATAGACTTGAAAATCGGCATTGACGGCGTGCAGCCGCTTGGAAAGGTCGTTTCTGAACTCTTCCTTGCCTGCCGCGGGATTTACTATAAAAATATGCTTCATAATAAAGCGTTCCTTTCAAAATACATTTTTATAAATTATATCAGATTCTCCCCGTTTCGTCAACTTTTTTGTCGAATTTTAACAAAATTTGCTGTAAACGCTTCGGCGGCAGCTTGAAAAATAAAAAATTTCGCGAAATTTTCATTTTTCTATTAACATTTGACTTCGAATGTGCTATAATATAAAGGTATATATGTACTCTTTAGGACAAAGGCCCAAGAAAAGGAAGTATTTATGAACGACAAGAAAAAAATAAAATATATATCTGTAAAAGACGAGGACTATTCCGAGAATACCTCCCGCAAAAAATCCCCGCGTCATTCGCATAAGCTGACCCCGCTCCAGAAAATCGGAAAGTGCTGCTCGGCGATAGGAACGACGCTTCTCTGCATGGTACTTATTCTCGTTATAACGCTCTGCATTGTCGCAACAGCGCTCACCGTCTACGTTATGCAATTCGCTGAGAGCAGCTTTGACGTTGACCTTACCGACGTCGAGCTTTCATATTCCAGCTTCATCTACGCAAGCGATTCAAACGGACAGGACGTGCTTATAAAGCAGATAAGCGGAAACGAAAGCCGCGTCTGGGTAGATATCGAGGACATTCCCCAGTACGTTCTCGACGCGTTTGTCGCGGTCGAGGACGAGCGTTTCTTTGAACACGACGGCGTAGACTGGAAGCGTACCCTTACCGTTACGGTTCAGGCGGCTTTTTCGGGAGGAACCGCAGGCGGTTCTACGATAACCCAGCAGCTTGTCCGCGACATAACCAAGGATAAGGAAACGACTATCGGACGAAAGCTCCGCGAAATTTTCCGCGCGCTGTCGCTCGAAAACAAGTACACAAAATTCGACATTCTCGAAAGCTATCTTAACCGTATCGGCTTCGGCGGTCCCGCCTACGGAATAGGCTCGGCGGCGTATTATTATTTCGATAAGGAAGTGAGCGAGCTTACGGTCGCCGAGGCGGCGATACTCGCGGGCATTGTCCGTTCTCCGTCGAACTATAACCCCTACGCAAACCTCAAGCAGTCGCGCACCCGTCAGGAATACGCGCTCAGCCATATGTACGACGCGGGTTATATCACCACGCAGGAATACGAGGACGCTCTGAATGAACAGGTGCGTTTCAGACTTCCCGTAAAAGGCGATTACTACGGCTATACCGACGAGAGATATAATGAATACTACGGAATTTACGACAATCAGGACGAAAACGACCTCTATTATAAGGACGTTCCGTGGGACGAGCTTATCGGCGAAACTTCGGCGCTCGCTTACAAGTGGGGCGGCGACTATACCGTTACTCAGAACTGGTATGTTGACGCGGCGATAAACCAGATCGTAACCGATATGGCTGATCTTTACGATATCAGCTACAGCGCGGCGTGGGACAAGTTTTGCAGCGGCGGCTATACCGCATATCTCAACATGGATATCGAAATGCAGGATACGCTGTCGAAAAAATTCGAGGATCCATACCTCTGTCTTACCGCTTATGACGAAACACTCCCCTCAGACAGCAAAAATCTGCTTCAGGGCGCGTTTGTTATAATGGACTACCGAGGAAACGTCAAGGCGATTGCGGGCGGAATAGGCGAAAAGCCGGGCAACAACTGCTTTAACCGCGCAACTCAGGCGGTAAGTGCCATCGGCTCGACAATTAAGCCTATCGGCAACTATTCTCTCGCGATAGATATGAACCTTATAACATATTCAACGTTTATGAAAGACTCTTCGGGCCGTATTCACGCAGAATATGCGGGCGACGACGAGCACGCGGCAACTTCGGGATTTGACGAGGAGACCAATACTATCCGCTGGCCGCATAACTATCAGGAATTAGGCTTCGGTACCGGAAATTACTACCCCGTATGGTACGCCGTTCAGAAGTCCACAAACACTATCGCCGCAAGAGTAATGCAGAAGATCGGGCTTACCAATGCGTTCAACCACATGGTGAACGACCTCGGCTTTTCTCACCTCGACAGCGTAAACGACGTTGCATATTCTCCGCTCGCGCTCGGCGCTCTCACAAACGGCGCAACGCTTACGGAGCTTACCGCCGCATATCAGGTCATCGGCAACGGCGGAATGTACTATAAGCCGTATTATTACTCAAAGGTTATCGATAGCAGCGGCCGCGTTGTTCTTGAACAGGACACTATCGGAAAGCGCGCTATCGGCGAGGACAGCGCTTGGATAACCAACCGCATGATGCTCAAGGTCGTACAGGACGAATACGGCACAGGTAAGCACGCAAGACTCGATAACGTTGAGGTTATCGGCAAAACGGGTACGGCGAACGACTGGTCAAACCTTCTTTTCGCAGGACTTACCCCGAAGTACGTTGCCTGCTACCGTATCGCTTACGACGATAACCATGAGCTGAACTCGGCGACAAGCGGCTACCGCACTCTCGCAAAGGTATGGCACGACGTTATGATCGACTTCTTCGACTCGGAAACCGAGCTTAGCTTCACTCCCGACAGCTCAACGCTCGTCTTGAACTACTGCAACGAAACGGGTCTGCTTGCAACGTCGAAATGCCCCGCAACAACAGTCGGATATTACCGCCAGTCCAATATTCCCGAAAGCTGCGATTCAAAGCACGACGGAACATACTGGGCAGAGCATGACGAAACGGAAACTCCGATTTTTGAATAATATATTATCATTGAGGGCGGGACTTCCCCGCCCTTTTTTACGAAAGGATCTCACATGACATATAACCTGACCGCGCCCTGCCATTTCGGGCTTGAAAAAACGCTTTCTTTTGAAATTCGCCGCGCGGGCGGCGAAAATATAGCCGCGTGCGACGGACGTGTAGATTTCACAGGCGACGAAAGCGTTATCGCAAAGGCAAACATAACCTGTTCCGTTGCGGAGCGCATAGGAATAGTTCTCGCAAGCTTCGAGGCTAAGACCTTCGACGACATTTTCTACCGCCTGCGCGAAATCCCTATCGAAGAATATGCGGGCAGAAACGACAAGCTGCACATTATAAAGGGGCATTCGCTCAACTCGGCGCTGACGAGTATACCCGCTATACAGCGCACTATGAAAAAAGCGTTCGTGCTGCGTATGCAGGAAAAATACCACATCGGAACGCTTCCCGAAACGGGCGCAGTACTGCCGATACACTTCCTGCTGATGAAAAACAAAATGACGGTAACGCTCGACACGTCGGGCGTCGGTCTGCACAAGCGCGGCTATCGTTCGCGCTCTAACGCCGCACCGATAAAGGAAACGCTCGCGGCGGGGCTGGTCGACCTCGCGCGCGTCCGCAGCGGTGATGTCGTTATCGACCCTTTCTGCGGAAGCGGAACAATACTTATAGAAGCGGCGCTAAAAGCCGCAAATATCGCGCCGGGGCTGAACAGAACGTTCACCGCGACCGAATGGGGCTTTTCCGACCGCCGCGTTTGGGAAAATGCTTTTGAAGAAGCGCGCTGTGCAGTTAAAAAAGACTGCGAGTTCCGCGCATTCGGCTACGATATCGACCGAGAAGCCGCAGAGCTGACCCGCGACAATGCGTGGAAAGCGGGCGTTGACGGCTTCATCACGGTCGAACGGCGCGCGATCCGCGATTTCAGCAGTCCCGTAAGCAAAGCCAAAATAATCACAAACCCGCCATACGCAGAGCGCATGGGCGAAACCTCAGAAGCTCACGAAATTTACCGTACTATGGGAAAACGCTTTCTCCCACGCGGCGAAAACGAGCTTTATATAATCACCTCCGACCCCGAATTTGAGTCGCTTTTCGGCGAAAAGGCGGCACGCAACCGCAAGCTGTACAACGGTATGCTCATGTGCAGATTTTACAGCTATTGTTAATACTCAGCACCAATTGAAAACTATACAAAAAAACGAATATAATCCTTGCATATATGGGTTATATGAGAATTTTTATCTATGGTTTTATTGGTGCTTAGTATAAGGCTGCATTTGTGCAAATGTTACTGATTTTTTCGTTTTCGGTTGACTTTTTTGAAGATATATGATAAACTGTATATAATAATGGGAAAGGAACGCCGAAAAATGAAAGCAAAAAAATTTTTTTCAGCAATAACAGCCTGTATCACTGCGTTCTGCGCGGTCGGATGCGGTTCAGCCGAGCCCGAAAAGCCGTCCTTAAAAATCGGCTGCAACTTCGGATATCCGCCGTTTGAATATTATTCGGAGGACAAGGAGCAGCTCGGTATCGATATCGAACTCGGAAAAGCGCTCGCCGAAAAAATGGGAATGAAAGCGGAGATCGTTGAAACCGCTTGGGAGGGCATTCTCGAAGGTCTGAACAAAAACAATTACGACTGCGTGATGTCTGCCGTCACGATAACCGAAAGCAGAACCGAAAAATTCGATTTTTCAGACCCGTATATCACAAATTATCAGTGCCTAATGACGCGTAAGGACGCCGAATTTAAGCCGACCTCCCCCGAAGAGACCGCAGGGCTTAAAATAGGTGTGCAGGACGAAACCACATCGGATAATTTTATTACGGACTTTGCGATAAGCAGCGGATTCGAGTTCAACCGCTTCGCTTATGCAACAGCGTCCGACGTTTTTTCGGACTTGGAGGCGGGACGCTTGGACGCGCTCGTCTGCGACAGCATGGTCGCCGAAAACTATCTGAAAAAATACGATATATTTGAAATGACGTGGATACAGGAAAACGACCCCGAAGAGTTCGGGATCTGCGTTAAAAAAGGGAACAGTGAGCTTCTCGCGGACATCAATTCCGCTCTTGCGGAGCTGAAAGCAGACGGGACGCTTGATGAAATAATGAAAAAATACTTCTGAAGCAACAGCGCGGCGAAAGCCGCGCTTTTTGTTTCCGATTTTTTGAAAAACACAGAAAATTTACCTGTAATATTGAAAATAAGTCGAGAAATAATACTATTGCAAGGGCAAAAGTCCTTGAAAAAAACAAACGTTTTCAGAGAGGCAAAGTTCCTCTCGACCGGAAAGGAATGGATATAAAAATGGCTAATAACAAGAATAAGAAGAATGCAGCATTAAACAGCATCAAGATGCAGGCGGCTAACGAAGTAGGCGTTCCGCTCAAGGAAGGCTACAACGGCGACCTCACTGCCAAGCAGGTTGGTTCCGTAGGCGGCCAGATGGTTAAGAAGATGATTGAATCTTACGAAAATTCTGCTCAGTAAGTAAGTTTTTTCCAAAGGCACTGTCTGATAAAGGCGGTGCCTTTGCTTTTTTGCGGGAATTTCACAAACCTCGACAAAAACCCGCCGTGAAATTCCACAAAAAAATCCGTCAGACTTTTTGTTTTTTTATATGCAAATTCGGGGATTTAATACACTTCGGAAGCCAATTTTTGCAGGATTTAAAAATCAAAATGCCATTTTCCGTTGGAAACCTCATTGATTTTAGGTCAAAATCCGCAATCCGGCTGCGCTTTTTGGTATAAATATAGAAAAAGATATGCACAACTGCGGGAATTATGAAAGTTTTTTAAAAAAGCTGAGAAAAATGAACAAAAGCTCTTGACCTCTTGCAAAAAATGTTATATAATAGTATTTGTGAAACAAGCGTAAGGCGCACAATGTGCATCGCCTCTGCTTGTGCTGCCGCACATAGCGGCGCAATAATCGAATTTAAGGAGATTACCGACCATGATGACAAACAATCAGAATGTTCTCAAGTGGGTTGACGAAATGGCAGCCCTCACAAAGCCGGACAAAATTGTCTGGATTGACGGAAGCAAAGAACAGCTCGCACAGCTTCGCGAAGAAGCTATCGCTACCGGCGAAATGATAAAGCTCAACGAAGAAAAGCTCCCGGGTTGCCTTTATCACAGAACAAAGCCCAACGACGTAGCCCGCGTTGAGGACAGAACCTTTATATGCAGCCGTACAAAGGAAAACGCAGGTCCTACCAACAACTGGTGCGACCCTAAGGAAATGTACGCAAAGCTTACCCCCATGTTCGACGGAGTTATGAAGGGCAGAACAATGTACGTTATCCCCTACTCCATGGGTCCTATCGGTTCGCCTCTCGCTAAGGTAGGCGTTGAGCTTTCCGACTCTATCTACGTTGTTCTTAACATGGCTATCATGACCAGAATGGGCGCAGACGCTTTCAAAAACCTCGGCGATACCTCCAACGACTTCGTTCGCGGCTTACATTCCAAGGCTGACGTTGACCCCGAAAAGAGATATATCGTTCACTTCCCCGAGGACAACACGATCTGGTCCATCAACTCCGCGTACGGCGGAAACGTTCTTCTCGGAAAGAAATGCTTCGCACTCAGAATCGCTTCCTATCAGGGTTGGAAAGAAGGCTGGATGGCTGAACATATGCTCATCTTAGGCGTTAAGAAGCCCGACGGTGAAGTTAAGTACATCACCGCTGCTTTCCCGTCCGCCTGCGGAAAGACCAACCTCGCAATGCTCATTCCGCCCGAGGGATATAAGAAGAACGGCTACGAAGTATTCACGGTAGGCGACGATATCGCGTGGATGAAGCAGGGCGAAGACGGCAGACTCTACGCTATCAACCCCGAAAACGGCTTCTTTGGCGTTGCACCCGGAACAAACGATAAGTCCAACCACAACGCTCTCGCTTCCACAAGCAAGAACACCATTTTCACAAACGTTGCTATCAACAATGACGATATGACGGTTTGGTGGGAAAAGCTCGACAAGAACCCGCCCGTAAACGCAACCGAATGGAAGGGTGCAAAGGTAAACGGCCCCGAATATATCGCTGCGGGCAACACTCTTGCTCACCCGAACAGCCGTTTCACCGCTCCGGCAATCAACTGCCCCTGCATCTCGCCCGAATTTAACAACCCGCAGGGCGTTCCGATCTCCGCTATCATCTTCGGCGGCAGACGCGCTTCTACAACTCCTCTCGTATATCAGTCGTTCGACTGGACTCACGGCACATATATGGGTTCTGCTGTTTCCTCCGAAACAACTGCTGCCGCAACAGGCGCAGTAGGCGTTCTCCGTCACGACCCGATGGCTATGAAGCCTTTCATCGGCTATAACGTAGGCGATTACTGGGCACACTGGCTCGAAATGGGCGAAAAGCTCGGCGATAAGGCTCCTAAGATCTTCAACGTAAACTGGTTCAAGACTGACGAGGACGGCAACTTCATGTGGCCCGGCTACGGCGACAACATGAGAGTTCTCGACTGGATCATCAAGCGCTGCGAAGGCACTATCGACGCTGACGAAACCGCTATCGGCTACCTCCCCAAGAAGGGCGACATCAACACCGACGGTATCGAAGACGAGGTTACTCCCGAAATTATGGATAAGCTCCTCTACGTTGATAAGGATCTCTGGACAAAGGAAATCGCAGAAATGCGCAGATACTACAAGGACGACATCGCTGCTAAGGGCGGTAGGGTTCCTGCTGAACTTGAAAAGCAGCTTGACAACCTCGAAAAGCGCTTAGCTAAGTAATCCGTTTAAAAAAATGATAAAAAACAAACCCGAAAGCAGCTTTGGCTGTTTTCGGGTTTTGTTATACTCAGCACCAATTAAAAACTATACAAAAAATCGAATATAATCTTTGCATATATGGGTTATATGAGAAGTTTTATCTACAGTTTTATTGGTGCTTAGTATTAATCCCACAAGAACACAGTTATTTTAGCTCAAGAACGTCCGTCCCGAAGTCGATCGCCGTAACGTCGTTCGGGTCAAGCGGCTCGTCAAACGAAAGGAAAAACTCTCCGTCAAAATTTGCATTATTTACAACCTCGCCACGGGAAGTCATGCACTTTATCGCGTGGCGCTTGCCGTCGGCAGTTACCGCAAACACTTTATCCTTGTCAACACTTGCAGCATTGATCTTAGACGCACTCTTCACGCCCGAAAAATGCGCGGAAATAGCGGATATTTCAGCCTTTTCTATCCACATGGGTTCCTCAGCAGAAGTCATTACTTCTCTGCCCACGTTATACTGAACTGTTTGCGCCGAATAGTCCGCCGCAAGACGGATAACGCACCGCTGTGCACCTCTGCTTATCGTAAGCAGGTAATTTTCCTTTGAAAAGCTGCCGCTTGAATAATACAGTGACGTGCGCACACAGCTTTCGGAAAGCTGCTCGCTATAAGTGCAAAGTCCGTAACCGTCAAATTGCTCAGAGTAGTTTTCAGGCGAAATGTTAAAACCGTAATCATCCTGCTCACTCGCACCGTACGAATCCACAACTATCATAAACGTCGTCGGGTCGGCTGCCGCCGCGACTACCTCGAAGCTTACGTCCGCAAAGGTATTTTCGAGGATCTCCGCTTTTGAAATAATATTTTCTGACATTGACTGCGCCCTCTCGCCGAAAATTTTCTCGAAAATCCCGAGGTAGTCCCAGTCGTTTACCGCTCCCGCCGCGACCGTTGCCGCGCAGACGGTAACTGCCGCTGCCGCCGCTGCAATAACGGGTCTGAACGGGCGCTTTCGTTCTGCCTTTCCCGCTCTTTCAAGCACTCTCGTGGTCACCTCTTCGCTGCTCATAGACGGCGTGATTTTATCGTATATTCTGTTGATTTCGCTTTTCATGGTCATTGATCCTCCTCGATTATTTTTTTCAGTCGCTCCCGCGCCCTGCTGAGCCGCATTGTCACGGCAGCGGGAGTTGTGCGGCATATCCGCGCGATTTCTTTCACGGAATAGCCCTCGTAATAGTGCAGATAAACGGCGGTCAGATATTCGGGCTTCAGCCCTCGCACCAGTTCGAGCAGCGCCCCGTCGCTTTCGCTCGCGCTCGGTATCTGCTCATCAAGCGGCTCGTACCTGCGCACGCTGCACGACCGCAGAAAATTTTTCGCCGTGTTCATTGTGACGCGGATCAGCCACGCGCGGATATGCTCATCGGACTCGAATTTCTTCCCGCAGCGGTACAGCTTCAGAAAAACGTCCTGTTCAATATCCTGCGCGTCGGCGTGATTTTTCGTGTAACCGAACGCCACGCGGAACACCGTTTCGTGAAATTTTCCGACATATTCGCCGAACTTTTCCGACTCCAAATCATCGCCTCCTACTGTTCTGAACTAAAAGCGCTTTCATACATAATACACTTCAAGACGCCCGAATCTAACGCTCTGCTGTTAAGTTTCCGAAAATTCTGCCGATATAATATTTAACGGATATTTTTTGAAAGGACTGATAACAATGGTAAATATCGGCGGATATGGGCAGTACGGCGTTGCGGGAACAACCCCGTACGCAAAAGCGACTGCGGCGGGCAGTAAAAATACCGCCAAAGCGAAAAACACGGATCGTGCCGACTTTTCAGAAAGTCTGCGCGGCGGTATGGCGATCGGCTCTTCAAAAACCTCTCAGCTCAGCAAAACTGCGCAGAGCTATCTTGAGCGGCTCAAGAAAAAGTACGGCAACATGGATTTCATCATCGCCGACTATGAAACCGACGAAGAGGCGGACGTGCTCCTTTCTTCGGGAAAAGGCGAGTACAATGTGCTGATAACCCCCGATCTGCTTGAAAAAATGGCGGCGGACGAGGACGTTGCCGCGGAATATGAGGGTGTTATTGAAAGCAGCGTGAACGACATTAACTTTGCCCGCAGCGAACTTGGCGAGGACGCCGACATGGTAGACCGCTTCGGAATAACGCTCAACGCGGACGGGACTATCTCAATAACCGCGCGGCTTATCGAGGGTCTTACAGGCTCGGACGGAAGCCGCAATGTCAAAGCAAATACGGTCGCGGAGCTTATGGAGCGTCTGAACGAAACAAAGCAGAATCAGGCGGAAAAGCTTGCCGAGATACGAAAAGCTAAGGCGGAAGAAACGAAAAAATCCAAGGAAAAAGAAGAAAACGAGGGAGAAAAATCTTTCTCGGCAAAAGCATAAACGGGAAAAACTTGTACGCCCCCAGAAGCTGACGGTTTCGGGGGATTATTTTTCGGAGGCAGCATGAAATTTGTAATCCAGCGCGTGACCCGCGCACAGGTCAGCGTAAACAACGAGGTAATAGGAAAAATCGGGAAAGGCTTTCTCGTTCTCGTCGGAATCGGTAAAGCCGACGACGAAAAAATCGCCGACAAGCTGGTTCAGAAGCTTGTGAATATGCGGATCTTTGAGGATGAAAACGGTAAAACGAACCTCGGGCTTAAAGATGTCGGCGGAGAAGTGCTTGTAATATCGCAGTTCACTCTTTACGCAGACTGCAAAAAAGGCAATCGACCCTCTTTCACGGAAGCGGGAGCTCCGCAGGAGGCCAATCGCCTTTATGAATATATTCTTGAGAGATGCCGCGCGGAAATCGAAACCGTTCAGCACGGCGAATTTGGCGCAGATATGAAAGTTGAACTGCTTAACGACGGACCGTTCACGATAATCCTCGACAGCCGCGAAATTATGTAGCCTTACTTTCCGCCTTTTCGGTAAGCTCCTTTCCGGCAGGTTCTTCGTCGGGCAGCGGCTCGCCGCGATAGAGCAGCTTCATTACGATCGGCGTAAGAATTGACGAAACAAGTATAAGCAGAATTACCGACGGGAAGTAGACCGAATCGAGCAGTCCGACAGACAGTCCCTTCTGCGAAACGATAAGCGCAACCTCGCCGCGCGTCATCATTCCGACGCCGACCTTTAGGCTGTCGAGCATCTTATACCCGAACAGCTTTGCGACCGCGCCGCAGCCGATGACCTTAGCAAGAAGCGCAACGACCACAAACAGCAGAGAGAACACAAGCAGCGACGGCGTAAATCCCGAAAACTCGGTTTTAAGCCCGATACTTGCGAAGAAAACAGGTCCGAACAGCATATATGAGCTTATGTCCATTTTTTCGGCGATATATTCCGAGTCGCGCAGATTGCAGAGGATAAGCCCCGCAACGTATGCGCCGGTAATGTCAGCGATTCCGAAGAAATGCTCGGCACAGTATGCCATGATCATGCACAGCGCAAGTCCGAGTATCGGAATACGGCGCTTGTGCGGATAGCGCTTGTCGATTATCTTGAACGCATAATAGCTTATCAGCCCCACGCCGACGCTGAACAACAGGAAAAACAGCGTGTTTTTAACAACGTCAAGCGGCTGCGAATCGGGGGTTTTAAGCCCTACCACAAAGGTGAGAACAATAATGCCGATAACGTCGTCGATTATCGCCGCGCTCACAATAAGCGTGCCTATCTCGCCCTTCAAGCGCCCAAGTTCCTTGAGCGTCTGAACGGTTATGCCGACGGAGGTCGCCGTCATTATCGTACCGATGAACAGCGCACGGTAAAACTCGTCCGAGCCGACCGCGCCGAAGCCGTAATAACAGCCGTACAGCAGGAATCCGCCGAAAAGCGGCACAGCTACGCCGATAACCGCGACAAGCAGCGCTTTCGGCCCCGTTTTAAGAAGCTGCTTCATATTTGTTTCAAGCCCAGCGCCGAACATGAGCAAAACAACGCCGATTTCCGCCATTCCGACGAGAAAATCCGACTGGTTTACCCAGCCGAGGCAGCAAGGTCCGATTATAAGACCTGCAAGAATTTCGCCGACGACCTGCGGCGCTTTGAGCTTCTTTGCCGCCAGCCCGCAAAGCTTTGCCGCGAGAATTATTATCGCAAGGTCTTTAAAAATATCAATTGTATTCATTATCTCTCTTCTTTCCGTTTCTTTTTGCACATATAAGTATAGTATTTTTTTGCGTGCTTTGCAACATATTTTTAAAGAAATTTCATTTTTTCTCCGTTTTTCACGCTTTTGGGCGTCAAACGGAGCAATTTTGTTGCAATTTGACAGACCCTCTGCTCTCTGTAAAAAAGAATAAAAAAAATTGAAAAAAGGGCTTGACAAATGCAGAAAAAAGTTATATAATGTTAAAGCAATGATGAATTGCATACCCCGTGTCTGGGTGTGGCGCAGTTGGTAGCGCGCTACCTTGGGGTGGTAGAGGCCGTGGGTTCAAGTCCCGTCACTCAGACCAGTATAAAACCGCTTTGTAATGCCAAATAAGGCTTGCAAGGCGGTTTTTCATTTATGTGTATTTTTGCACGATAGCGCGCCATTGCCGCTGACAATCCCTTAAACTGTTTTGTGGGTGTCTGTGGGTTCATTATATTGCCCTGTTTGCTCGCCGTCAACATTTGTTTACGAAAAAGATTGAACAAGCCTGAACATCAAATTCTGTTGAAAACGCACAGTCAATTAACGTTGACAAATAGCAAACTCAGTGATATAATTATATTACATTAGGAGGCGATAAAATGTCAATCCTCGGCGATAACGTCAAACGAATCCGAATAGAAAAAGGCTTATCACAAGACGAACTCGCTCAAAGAGTTGGGTATACTAACCGCTCAACAATATGCTGTATAGAAAGCGGCAAAAGAGACTGTTCGCAAAAGCAAATTGTGGCACTCGCTGATGCGCTAGGAGTATCTCCTGGCGATCTTCTAGAGAAAAGCAACATTCCGCCAAATGCCATGACAGTAGGCGAAAGAATTAAAAAACTCAGAATAGATTTGGGAATGACGCAGGAAGAACTAGCTAATAAAATAGGCTATAAGTCGCGTGCCACCGTCAATAAAATTGAAACGGGCACTCGCGAAATTACACAATCAATGATTGTAAAATTTGCAAACGCTTTGTACGTTAAGCCCACTGTAATAATGGGGTGGGAAGATGTTCCGAAAACAGTCCCGCGCTCCGTTCCCCTTTGCCCCCTCGAACAGGAACTACTGGACAATTTCCGCAAGCTGACGGAGCACGGAAAAAAGACAGCTATTGAGCGTATAAAAGAAATGACTGAGCTATCAATCTATACGCTCAAAAGCGGGAAAAAATGACTTGACTCTTCGTGCCAAAGCTAACATAGGTACATCAAGCCCAAAGGGGCGGCGAAAACAAACGAAGTGACGACCAATCACGCTCCGCGGAGCTTCTCAATTTCTCCCGCTTTTAAACAGAAGAAGCTGTTGCCGCTTTACGGCAGTACGTCTCATACTCAGCACCAATTAAAAGCTATGCAAAAAAATCGAGTGTGATCTTTGAATGTATGTGTTATACCAGAATTTTTATCTATGGTTTTATTGGTGCTTAGTATCAATTAGCGCAGGAAGATCCCACCTATAAGGTTCACCAGAAAACACAATACCATTCCCGCTATCGTCGGGATAACGAACGCGGCAAATGTCCATTTTAGACTGCCGCTTTCTTTTTTTATGGTCATTAGCGTGGTTGAACAGGGCCAGTGAAAAAGCGAGAACAAAATCACGTTTATTGCGGTTATAATCGTCCAGCCGTTCGCCGTGAGAAGCTCGTGAAGCTGCGTCAGGCTGTCCATTTCAAGCAGACTGCCCTCGCAAAGATACGTCATAATTATTATAGGAACAATTATTTCATTTGCAGGAAGCCCGAGAATAAACGCCGCGAGAATAACGCCGTCAAGTCCGAGCAAGCGCCCGAACGGGTCGAGAAAATCCGTTATATGCCGCAGAATGCTAAGGTCGCCGACAGTAACGTTCGCAAGAATCCATATCAGCAGTCCCGTAGGCGCTGCGACCGCCGCCGCACGTCCCAGTACAAAAAGAGTTCTGTCAAAAATTGAACGGATTATTACTTTTCCGAACTGCGGCTTGCGGTACGGCGGCAGCTCAAGCGTAAACGAGGACGGTACGCCTTTCAGAATAGTTTTCGACAATATTTTTGATACCGCAAAGGTCATTGCAATTCCGAGGAGAATGAACCCTGTCAGAATAATCGCAGAAAGTATTGACGAAAAACCGCCGCAGGCTGCGCCCAAAAAGAAAATCGTTATTATATTCAGTATCATCGGGAAGCGCCCGTTGCAGGGAACGAAATTGTTCGTGAGAATTGCGATAAGGCGTTCTCGCGGGGAATCTATTATCCGACATCCGACAACGCCCGCAGCGTTGCAGCCAAAGCCCATTGCCATTGTGAGCGCTTGTTTTCCGCAGGCGCAGCAGCGCTTAAACGGCTTGTCGAGGTTATATGCAACGCGGGGAAGATAACCCGAATCCTCAAGCAATGTGAAAAGAGGGAAGAAAATCGCCATAGGCGGCAGCATCACCGAAACGACCCATGCAAGCACCTTATATGCGCCGTCAACGATAAGCCCATTGAGCCAGTCGGGTGCGCCAAGAGTGTTCATAAGCTCTCCGAGTCGGTCGCCGAGCCAAAAAAGACCTGCCGAGAGAAGCTGCGACGGATAATTTGCGCCGACGATAGTGAGCCAGAAAATGCCCAGCAGAAGCAGTATCATGAGCGGGTATCCGAACCATTTTCCCGTAAGGATTCGGTCCGCGCGGCGGTCTGCCGCATTATAGTCGCTTTTTTCGCTGACGACCGTGTCCATGCAGATCTCCTCGGCGGCAAGTACAAGCGAAGCGACAACGTTATCCTTGAAATTATCGGCGGTTATCCCATTTTCATACAGCAGTATTTTTGCGCTTTCAAGCGCTGTCGTGACCTGCGTGCTGCACAAAATGGGATAGCCTATATTTTTTTCCATTTCCCGTATCAGCGTTTCATCGCCCTCAAGCAGCTTAAGACTTACCCAGCGCGGCTTCAGCAGTCCGGGAAAATTCTCCGAAATAACAGGCTCCAGTAAAGCTATCGCTTCTTCGATTCCTTTTGTATAACGTATTTTTATCGGCTTTGTGCAAATCTGCCCACTTGTCATTTTATCCATCTGGGCGGTCAGCTTTGCTATACTTTTCTTTTTTCTTGCGGAAATTCCCACAACAGGAACTCCTAGCCGCTTTGAAATTTCAGAAAGATTAAGAGAAATCCCCTTGCGCTCCGCTTCGTCCATAAGATTCACGCAGACGATGACCCTGTCTGTTATTTCAAGCGTTTGCAGCACCAGATTCAGATTGCGTTCAAGACAGGTCGCGTCGCAAAGCACCGCCACTGCGTCTGCGTCCCCAAAGCAAATGAAATTCCGCGCGGCTTCCTCCTCGGCGGAATGCGCCATAAGCGAGTATGTACCCGGCAGGTCAACAAGGATATACTGCTCATGCTGTGTTGAAAATGTACCCTGCGCGTTTGTGACGGTTTTACCCGCCCAGTTCCCCGTGTGCTGATTCATTCCGGTAAGCGCGTTGAATACCGTGCTTTTTCCTACATTGGGATTCCCCGCAAGTGCGATTATCCTCGCCGATGAGCCGTTTCTTTCTATATTTATCCCGCGGTCTGCCGCGCCGCGCCCCATTGAATTATTGGTAAGCCCCATATTATTTCTCCTCTCTTTTCAGCAATGCTCGTCAAAAACCGATATTTTGCAGCAATCCTCCGAGCGTATGGCAATAACTGCGCCTCTGATAAGAAAAGCGGACGGGTCGCCGCAAGGGCTTTTTCCGACGCACTCCACTACCGTTCCGCTTACAAGCCCTATATCGAGCAGGCGGCGGCGTATGCTTCCGCAATGGTTCACCTGCTTTATTTTCACTTTTTGTCCCGGGCGGACATCACAAAGCGTCCGTTCAAGCTTCATCTTTATCTCCCTCTCTGTAATCCGTTATCGGCAGACGCCTTTCTGCCTGCTATTACTATATGCGCAGGGCGTGAGAGGGTGAAAGAGGTTGACATTTCGGGAAGAAACGGTATAAAGACAAAAGTCGGATTGCCCGTAACAAGGCTGTTTTTTTATGCAATATTCAACAGAAATAGCAGTCAAGCGTCGCGTGATGATCGCGGCGCTGTTTTCATACCCTAAAGGGGCGAAGCATAGCAAAAGGGCGCGCGGCGCGCCTGTTTCCCGAAAAGAGGGAAACAGGCTGTGGGGCGGCGGCGATAGCCACCGCCTGCCGTATTCAGCGAAGCCGAATACGGCGCGCCGCGCAGGTTCGCCGAAAGTGGCGCGGCGACAGCCGCGCTGCCGCTGCATTCTGCCTTGTGCAGAATGCAGCGCGTGCGCCCCGCGACCTCGGTAATTTTCGGCAGGTTCGCCGAAAGGGCGGCAGCCTCCTGATGGGAACTCGCCGCCGATTTGCTTCGCAAATCGGCTAGGCTCGCCCATCGTCGGCTGCCGCCGCGGCTTTCAATTTCTTTGTGACATATCACACCTTCGTTAACGCCGCCTTTGGGAAGCTGCGCGGCGCGCGCCCGTCCGCGAAAGCGGACGGGCGCATAAGGCGGCGGCTTTGCCGCCGCCTGCCGCATTCGGCGAAGCCGAATGCGGCGCGCCGCGCGTGCGAAATGCGGCGTTTTGCGAAGCTGGAAAGAATGAAAACACATCAAAAGCCGCATAAATTAGCACAATTTTCCACAAAAAAGCCTGTTTATTTGCAGTAATGAAGCACATAATATGCTCGAAACAACAAATTTCAGCTTTTGTAACCTAATAACTCTGTTGTTAGTTAATTAAGGGATAAAGAAACTGGCAAATAAAGTAAGTAATGGTTTTTTGTACAAAATGAATTGACTTTATTTATTGTTTTTAAACGAAATTGCAATTAATGTGTTGACATTAAGTAAAAAATGTGTATAATATGAATTACGTTAAGCAAAAAATAAAAAATCGTTTAGGCAACTTGACGTGCAAAACGCAAAATCAAAACATTACAAATCAGGAAAGCAAATCGCTTTTCAATCAACGAAAGGATGGTCACATCATGAAGCTCAAAAAGATTATGGCCGGATTCCTCGCAGTTGCAGCAACACTTTCTATTGCGGGCTGCAATAACGGCGGCGAGCAGACAACCACAACAACCGCCTCTGCTTCTGCGGCAGATAACGGCGCGGAAGAAACAACCGCCGCTCCCGAGGCTGACAACAACGCCTCCGGCGAAAAGCTCACTTTAAAGGTTCTCACTCATCGTACAGACCGCCTCGAGGACGGCACTCTCGACGCGATGACAGACGCTTTTGAAGAAAAGTACAACTGCGAAGTAAAGTATCAGGGATTTACAAACTACTCAACAGACGTTCCCACAATGATGAGCACAAAGGATTACGGCGACGTTCTCATGATTCCCGATACCGTTAAGCTTATGGATCTTTCCAACTTCTTTGAACCGCTCGGTTCTTTCGACGCTTTAAAGGAAAAGTACAACTGGGCTGATAAGAAAATGTACGACGGTACAGTTTACGGAATCGCACACCTCGGCACTGTTGCAGGCGGTCTTTGCTACAACAAGAAGGTATGGGCTGACGCAGGCGTCACCACTCTCCCCAAGACTCCCGAGGAATTTCTCGCCGATTTACAGCTTATCGCTGATAACACCGACGCAATCCCCTACTACACAAACTATGCGGACGCAAGCTGGACGCTCACACAGTGGCCCTCGCTCGTAATTTCCGCTTCCGGCAGTTCCACATACGAAACCGACATTCTTACTTCAAAGAGAGATCTTTTCGTTGAGGGCGACGCTTACTATGACGTTTACAAGCTCATGTTCGACGTGTTCAGAAATCCCGCTTTACACGAAGAAGACCCCATGACTACCGACTGGGAGGGCTGCAAGGCTGCTATCAACGAAGGTAAGATCGCTACAATGGTAATGGGTTCGTGGGCAGTTTCCCAGTTCAAGGAAGCAGGTCCCAATCCCGACGATATCGGCTATATGCCCGCTCCTTTCAGCAAAGACGGCAAGCAGTACGCTGAATCCACCGCCGACTACTGCTTAGGCGTAAACGTAAACAGCTCCGAAGAAATCAAGGAACTCGGCAAGAAGTATATCACATGGTTCGTTGAAGAATCCGGTTTTGCACAGAAAGAAGGCTCTCTCTCCGCTCTTAAGGGCGCAGCAATGCCCGACTACCTCACCGACTTCGCAGACGTTGAAATGTTCCTCACAGAAACACCTCCCGAGGGTCTTGTAGGTGTTTGGGATGCTATCAATAACGAGTCCGAAGTAGGAACATGGCAGGGCGACGCAGCAAACTTCAAGATCCAGATCGCAGAAGCTGCTTTCGCAGGCGAATCCGAGGACACATTTAAGGCTATCCTTGCCGACGCTAACGCAAAGTGGAACGCAGCACGCGACGCTAATGCAGACTTCGCAGCATACGAAGCAGCACAGCAGTAATTAACCAAGATTAAGCCAATCTTCATATATTCCTCAGAAAGCCGGTTCGGGTCGCAGCACTTCCCGGACCGGCATTTCTAATACTAATTCCTAATCAATATATACAACGTCTATATATTTGATTGCCGCTTAAAAAGCGGTATGTCAAAGCCGACAGCTTTGACGGAATTAGTATTGTACGGCTTTTTCGGCGGCTGCGCCGCCACGCCGCTTTGCAGAAGCGACGAATCTTCCTGTAGACGTTGTCTATAGGAAGATTGAAAAATAGTATAAAAAATTCGGAAAGGGTGAACTCCGATGGCAACTGCCGCAGCTCCAAAAAAACGAACTTTCGGCGAATGGCTCAGCGGCTATACCGGGCAGAAATACATGACAACGGTTCTGTTTCTGCTTATTCCGCTTGCGCTCCTTATTCTTTTTACACTTATCCCCGCGGTAAATATGGGCATATACAGCTTCCAGAAGCGCGATCAGATGGGCGTTTCGGTCGAATGGGTAGGTTTTGACAACTATGTCCGTATGTTTACCGACGACAGCTATCTTAAAACCTTTGCAAACAGCCTTTATTATCTGGTCGGCTCGTTTGTGCAGCTTGCATTCGCGCTGCTTATAGCAACGCTTTTATGCTCAAAAATAAAATTTGCAAATTTATTCAAGGGTATTCTGTTCTTCCCCTATATGATGAACGGCGTTGCGGTTTCGCTTATTTTCCGCCGATTCTTCCAGAAGGGCGACGGAATCACAAATACAGAGGGAACGCTAAACAGTATTCTTGTTATGCTCGGAATGGAGCCTGTAAAGTGGCTTTCCGAGCCGAGTATAGTGAATTTCTGTCTTGTTTTCGCCTCAATATGGCGCTATATCGGTTTCGATATCATCATGTTTATCGGCGCTATCCAGTCTATATCCCCCGATATATATGAAGCTGCCGACCTCGACGGCGCAAACGCATGGCAGCGCTTCAGATATATCATTTTCCCAAGTATCCGTCCGATCGTTGCGCTTCAGCTTATCCTCGCCGTAAAGGGCGCGGTCTCGGTATTTGAAATTCCGTATATTATCACAGGCGGACGCAGCGGAACAAGCACTTTCGTTATAAAAACGATCGAAACCGCGTTCCAGTACCATAAGGTCGGACTTGCGAGCGCAATGGCGATAGTCCTGCTTGCGATAATTCTGATAATTACGGGAATACAGAAAATTGCGTTTAAGGAGGACAAATGACGATGAACGGTACAAATCATACCGACGTACAGGTTCAGAGCGGCGAAAAGGAATTTGACCTGAGCAATTACAGATTCCGCGAAACGCCTGCGGCGGTGAAAATAATTATAAAAATACTGAAATATGTGTTCCTCATCGCCTGCTGCCTTATCGTTATAATTCCTCTGCTCGTCGTGTTGATCGGCGCATTCAAGACGCACGAAGAATATATCGGCACAAATGTTTTCCGGCTTCCCGCAGTTCCGCAGTTTGAGAACTTCAAAATTGCGTTTCTTAACGGCAACGTCCTCCGCGGTCTGGCAAACACGGCGATAATTCTCGTGGTTTCCTGCGCGGGAACGATAATCACAGGTACAATGACAGCGTTCGTTCTCCAGCGCTTTAAGATGATGTTCACACGCGCAGTCAAGTTCGTGTTCCTCTTTGCGGCGCTTCTGCCGAATATCTCGATGCAAGTAACGGTCTTTCAGATCGTAAACGCGCTCGGCCTTTTCGACTCGCTCGCTGCGCCCTGCGTGCTTTATATCGGTACGGACATTGTTTCTATCTATATTTTCATTCAGTTCCTCGACAATATCTCGGTTTCGCTCGACGAAAGCGCTATCCTCGACGGCTGCTCATATCCGCGCGTTTATTGGAGCATTATCCTGCCCATGCTTCGCCCGGCGATAGCGACCGTTCTCGTAATAAAATTCGTAGGGATCTACAACGACTTCTACACCGCCAACCTCTATATGCCGAGCGCGGAAAACAACGTTGTTTCGACGGCGCTGTACCGCTTTATCGGACCCTACGGCGCAAAATGGGAGATAATTTTTGCGGGTATTATCATCTGTATAATCCCGTCGCTTATACTCTTCCTCGTTTTACAGAAGTCGATTTACAGCAACCTCGTTACCGGTTCTGTAAAAGAATAATACCAATAACCCTTCAATCTCCAAATATACAACAGGACAGCTCCCATGCGTAAGTGCATGGGAGCTGTTCTGTGAATAGATCTATATTGTCATGAAATAGGCTTTATAACATATCTTGATGAGAACATTTCATCGAGTTTATCATACATTTCCTCATTTATCAGCGCGTATATATTGTCGGCGCCTGCGGTATCCACGCCGCATACCGAGCTTATATAATGCTCGTCGAATACGACCTCCGGCTGAAGCATACCCGCCAATCTGAAATTTTCAAGCTGTTCTTCGCTGTACTCATAATTGTGATAATCATAGCTTATAACAGGCGAGAAGCGGTAGTCGACTCCCAGAACAAGGTAATAATTATATTCGCCGTCGTTCTGCTTTGTGTACATTACCTCGTTCGCGAGAAGCTCCTTAAATTCAGACTCATAAACCAGTATCATTTCACTCTCGGCGCTTATCCATTTGTTCTGCCCTTTGGGAACTCTCATAACCGACCGCGCGGAGCTGCTCTTTATCGCTTCCGTCGCCGCCTCATTGGCTGTCGGGAGCTTCCCGAAGCTGCTAAGGTATGCGCAGGTGTTCGTATAGCTTTCGTATATGTTTATTCTGGCTATCGTGTGGTTAAGCTGTTTCTGCGAAACATTTATACTGTTTTTCATTGTGACGTTTGCGACGCGGAGCGTGCCTATTGCCGCGCCTTTGTGCCTGCCATACAAATCATCGGCGGACAGATCCGCTTCAAGAGCGGCGGTAAGCGCTTCCATATCAGCCTCTTCGACGAAAATATAGTTTATATTGCTGTTATGTTCATTTTCGAGCGCGAACGCATACTTGATTTCTTCCGAGGATCTGACATCGCTTATAGCAAGCGTTATATCCTGCTTTCCGTATAGAGCTATCGTATTCAGCTTATCGAGGCGATAACCCTCGGTCGCGTACATTTCCTCCCAGAAGCTGTCGGGTTCGCCCGCATAGCAGCGTGAAACATACTGACCGTTTCGGAGGTAATATTCAATGTAGATCGTTTCATCGCCCATTCCGTTTGAAACCGAACGATTATCTATTTTATTTTTGTGCAGCTCGGTAATCATTTTTGAAGAGTCAGTATTGCCTTTTACGACCGCGCTTCTTGTTCCGCCTTCGTAGTACTGATAAATTCTAACATATTCAATATCGCTTTCGTCGGGGATATACGAGGTTATTCCGAAGCCCTCGCCCTTGTACAGGATAAAACAGAGCGCAAGCCCGCCGATAGTCATTGCCGCGTATTTCAGAATAAATTTCGGCACGTTTTTTATCCGCTTATTGTTTATCAGCTCCATTATAAGCAGGAGAATAAGCGCAATAACTGCGGCGACAATGCCGTTTACAACAAAGTCGGGTGTTTCCTCGCCGTTTAATATGAACATTAAAGCGATATATGTCGTGATAGTTCCGAGAATAACGAGCGCTGCGGATATTGTGAAAACGGGTTTGAAAACGAACGGCTGACCTATTCTGTGCGCAGGGCGCTTTTTGTACAGAATAAACGCTGTCACAAGCATAACGACCGTCATTATCAGCGCAATAATTATCGGTATCGACAGTTCAAACGCCAGCGCTTCAAAAAGACAGCCTATCGGCGAGGTCACCGCGATAACATAACCGAGAAAGCCCATGAGCGCTTGTAAAAATCCCGTTGTGCTGAGCATATCGTATCCGCTGTCAAGCCCGAAAGCGTTGACGTAGGAGATATATGTGCCGAGAATCGTGAAAAGCGGCACTGCGAAGTTAAGCGCGATAGGATAGAGAATAGCCTCCGTGAGCCGTCCGCAGCATATCGTGAGCATGGTGTTGAACGCCGCGAACATAAGCAGCAGCGCAAGCGCCAGAAAAACAATGTTGAACTCCATACTCGCGTCCGAGATTTTTTTGGCGATGTATGTAACGGGAATTGAAAGCGCGAAAGGAACCGCGAACGCCCCGAAGCCCGCGCATATATCGCCGATAAAGCGCTGCGCCGCAGTGAGCGGGAGAGAAAGGATATTGTCCGCGCTCGTTCTTGTATAAAGGTGCTTCATTGCAACAAGCGGAGAGATAAATGTCACTGCCACAAGTCCCACAAAAGATATTGCCGCAAGAATTATCGCCGCCGTTTCAACGGAAATTGATACCGACCTGCCCTGTGAGATCATCACCATCGGGAAAAACAGGAACGAGAAGATCGCAGAAAAAATTATGCAGCTTTTCAGCCTGCCAAGCTGATAAGTGAAATATTTAAGCGTATAATTCGTCTTTTCAGAGCGCTGCTGCGTCATAGCCCATGCCCTCCATTTCATAAATAAATATTTCGTCGAGCGTAAGCGGAACAAGGTCGAGGAATTTCGGGTTGCGCTTCTCTATCGCCGCGCGTATTTCTTCCTCGCCGCCCTTTGCTATTATCTGCACCACGCTTCCGTTGGTTTCAAGGTGAAGTATTTCAATTTCGGGGAAATCTTCCTTTGAACACGGCGCGCCGAAAGAGGTCTGAACCTTCCGGACATTGCCCATAACGCTGTCAAGCTCACGGCAGAACACGATTTTCCCGTTGTGAAGCAGCGCCGCCGTGTCGCAGAACTCCTGAATTTCCTTGAGATTGTGAGATGAAAGAATAACGCTTGTTCCGTTGTCGAGCATTGCGTCGATCATCATATTTTTGACGATTATTCGCATCGTCGGGTCAAGACCGTCGAACGCCTCGTCTAGAAAAATGTATTTCGTACAGCACGCAAGCGCGCAGATAACGACCGCCTGCCGCTTCATGCCCTTTGAAAAGCTTGAAAGCCGCTTATTCATCGGGAGATTCAGAACGCTGTGCAGCTTCTCAAACTTCTCCTCAGAAAATGTGGAATAAAAACGCTTGTAGTAGTTTTTCAGCTTCTGAAGCGTCATTGCCGAAAACTGTATCGTTTCATCATTCACGAAGCAGATTTTTTCCTTTGTTTTTACATTGTCCCAGACGTTATCGCCGTCTATTCTGACAGCCCCGCAGTCGGGCTTATACACCCCTGAGATCACCCTCAGAAGCGTAGATTTCCCCGCCCCGTTCGAGCCGAGCAGACCGAACGCCCGCCCCTCGGGAACGGTCAGGCTTACCTCGTCGAGAACCTGCTGTCCGTCGAAGTCAAGACTGATATTTTGAATTTCAATCACGATTGTTCCCCCTCTTCGATCTTTTCGATCAAACCGATTATTTCGCTTTTTTCAATTCCCGCGGAAAAAGCGCTGCGAAGCGTTTTTTCAACGGCGGAAATGAGCTGCCCGCGGATTATTTCCGCAGTTACGTCGTGCTGTGCGACATAGCTGCCCTTTGCCGGAATGGAATAGATAAGTCCGCGCTGTTCAAGCTGCGCGTACGCTTTCTGAACCGTGTTCGGGTTTATTCCGAGCGATTTGGCGACCTCGCGCACGGCAGGCAGCTTTTCGTTTTCCTCCATTGTGCCGTTGAAAATAAGCCCCGTAATGCGCTCGCAGAGCTGCTCGCAAATCGACGCTCCGCCCTCAAGCTGCATTGCAAACAAGCTATCGACCCCCTTCGTTTTAACTGTACTATATCATTTAGTACAGTTTGAGTATAGCACATTCATGCACGCTTGTCAATACCAATATTAAAAAAATTTTGATTTATACTATTTTTCAATCTTCATATAGATAATGCCTATATGATTAGGAATTAGTATTATTATTTCGGGCAGGCTATTGAAAACTCCCGCCGTTTTTGCTATAATTATGCTGTTAATTATTCTACAACAGCGGCGTGCAAATCATACGGCGATCCCTGCGCTGTACAAAAGAAAGGAAATTCCCATGAACACTATTGATTTAAGCGGAATCTGGCGGCTCACACTCAGCAAAACTCCCGATGAACTTCCTCCCGAAAATTATACCGATACAATATGCCTCCCCGACACTATCTCCCACGCGAAAAAAGTTGCCCGCAACAGCGAACGCGCCACGGGCTACCTGACCGACCACTATTCCTATGAAGGATACGCTTGGTTCAGCCGCGAATTTACCGTTTCCGAAGAGGATTCCGCGCGTGAACTTTCACTCTTTCTCGAACGCACGCGCATGACCGTGGTTTTTCTGGACGGAAAAAAAATCGGCAGCGGAAACAGCCTTACCGCCCCGCACATTTTCGCTCTGCCGCACCTTAAAGCGGGCGTTCATACGCTTGCCGTGCGCGTTGCGAATGTCGGCTATCCTACCGGCGGCGGACACCTGACCTCGCCCGACACGCAGACCAACTGGCTCGGAATAACAGGCAAGCTCCGCATAATTTCCCGTCCCGCCGTACATATCGACGAGGTAATGATATTCCCCGACTGCGATTCGCGCGAGCTTGACGTTACGTTTACTGCCACGGGCGACGGAACGCTTTCCGCTTTTGTTCAAGGCTGCCGCACGCAGAGCTTCGGCATAAAAAACGGCGAAAATAAGATAAGATATGTTCCCGATAAAAAGCTGCCGCTGTGGGACGAATTTACCCCGAACGTATTCACGCTTTCCCTTGTGATAAACGGTGAGGAACTGCGCTTTCCGTTCGGGTTCCGCCGCTTTGCGCACAATGGACTGAAGTTGTTCGTTAACGGAAATGAAACTTTCCTGCGCGGAAAGCACGACGGTATGGTATTCCCGCTGACCGGCTACGCTCCGACCGATACCGCAGAATGGGAGCGCGTTTTCGGAATCGCGAAGGCCTATGGGATAAACCATTACCGCTTCCACACCTGCTGCCCGCCCGAAGCGGCTTTCATCGCGGCGGATAAGCTCGGTATATATTTACAGCCCGAGCTGCCTTTCTGGGGCACTATCCCCGATGAAATAAACGAGGAGCAGCAGTATCTTATCGACGAGGGCTTCCGTATGCTTGCCGCATTCGGAAATCACCCGTCGTTCGCGATGATGTCGCTCGGAAACGAGCTTTGGGGCAGCAAGGACGTGCTTAACAAGATACTGCACGACTACCGCGCGTTCGACAGCCGCCACCTGTACACCGACGGCTCAAACAATTTCCAGTTTGTCCCCGAGGTGCTTGCGGAAGCCGACTTTTTAAGCGGAGTAAGGCTTTCCCGCGAACGTCTTTACCGCGGTTCGTATGCGATGTGCGACGCTCCTCTCGGTCATATCCAGACCGACGCGCCGAACTCCCGCCACAATTATGACGCGATAATTAAGCCGGAGGTCGTTTCGGACGGCGCTTCCGAGGGAGGCAAAATACTTATCCAATACGGAACCGGCGTAAAAGAGGTGGAAGCAGACGGCTCGGCGGGACTTATCCCCGACGTACCCGTAATTTCGCACGAAATCGGACAGTACGAAACCTATCCCGACTACCGCGAGCTTTCGCACTACACAGGCTCGATCGAAGCGGAAAATATCGCGATATACCGTGAAAAAGCCGAGGAAAAGGGACTGCTTCCTTTCACGGACAGCTTTTTTCGCGCGTCCGGCGCGCTCGCGGTACAGTGCTATAAGGCGGAGCTTGAAACCGCTCTGCGCTCGGAAAATCTTTCGGGCTTCCAGCTTCTCGATCTACAGGATTTCCCCGGTCAGGGAACGGCGCTCGTCGGCGTTCTGAACTCGCTTATGGAGTCAAAGGGACTTATCGCCCCGCGTGACTGGCGAAGCTTCTGCGCGGCGACCGCAGTGCTTGCCGAATTTGACAAATTCACTTTTTCGGCTTTGGAGAAAATCAGCTTCGGCGTAACGGTTTTCAACACCGACCCGAACTTCAGCGCAAAAACAGTCCGCTATTCCGTTCTTTCGGGAAAGGAAACCGTTCACACGGGAGAAATTACGGTTTCCGACGGTGGACGTGTGCGCCGTATCGGCAGCGTACTGCTTGACCGCAGCGGAATATCCGCGCCCGAAAAGCTGCACCTGCGCCTTGAGCTTATCGGAACCGAAGTACACAATAACTACGACCTATGGGTATATCCCGAACTGCCCGTTTCGGTTACCGCCGAGGGAATAACCGCGGACGGAAAAACAGTTTACTTCGCCGAGGACGAAATTCACGCGCGCGAGCGCATGAACAAAGGCGAAAAGGCTATCGTTATCCCCCACGCCGAGGGAAAACTTCCCGGAATATACTGCACGGATTTCTGGTGCTACCCAATGTTCAAGATAATTTCCGACTCGATGAACAAACCCGTCGCGCCCGGCACAATGGGCTGCCTTATCGACGAAAAGCACCCTGCGCTCGCGCAGTTCCCGACCGAATTTTTCTCAACTCCGCAGTGGTTCAGTCCCGTTACGCACAGCCATTGTGAGAACCTCGACGGAACGGATATCGAGCCTATCGTTTGGGCTATCGACAACCCGCACCGCGCCGAGCGTTTGGGAATACTCTACGAAGCTGACGGACTGCTTTACTGCACGATTCGCCTGCCCGAGATTGCCGAAACTCCCGAGGGAAAATGGCTGGCGTACAGTCTGGCGGGGTATGTGCTTAACGGCGCCAAGAACTGATTTTCCGCATAAAATAAATAAGTGAGGATTTAACAATGACTGATAAGGAAATAAAAGTTGAACGCTATCGCAATGAAAATAAATCCGTAAAGACGGGGCAGGTCGTTTTCGCAGGGTCGTCGCTTATGGAGATGTTCCCAATAAATAAGCTGCTCGCGGAACACGGCGACGATACGATCATCTACAACAGAGGGATAGGAGGCTTTTTAACCTCAGAACTGCTTGAAGTAATTGATGTTTGCGTTATCGACTTAAAGCCGTCGAGAGTGTTTATAAATATCGGCACAAACGACTTGAGCTGGTCGAGCATTCCGATTTCGGCGGTAATGGACAACTACGATAAAATAATTACCGCTATCGAATCCGCTCTGCCCGACGTCGAGATCTATCTTATGGCGTATTATCCCGTGAACTATGAAGCCGCGTCCGAGGAAATGAAAGAATGTCTGAAAATCCGCACAAACGAAAAAATCAACGCCGCAAATCTCGAGGTCAGAAAGCTCGCGGAAAAACACGGCCAGAAATACATCGATATAAACACTAATCTAAAAGACAAAAAAGGCAGACTTAAAGCCGAATATACCATAGAGGGAATGCACATTTACGAAAACGGATACTGCTCGATTTACGACGATATCATGGCTTATGTAAAAGAACCGAAATGGAAAAAACAGCGCTAAAAAAACAAATCCCCGAACCTCTCGGTTCGGGGATAATTGTTTCCGGCTTACTTGTCCAGATTGTACTTCTTCTTGAAACGGTCTACGCGTCCGCCTGTATCAACAAGCTTCTGCTTACCGGTAAAGAAGGGGTGGCACTTGGAGCAGATTTCAACCTTGATGTTCTGCTTCGTGGAACGGGTTTCGATAACCTCGCCGCAAGCGCAGGTAATGGTTGTAGCCTCATACTTGGGATGAATGTCCTTTTTCATGCACTGTCACCGCCTTTTTCTTAAAAATCCCGCTGTGGGGAGCAACCCACAGACCTATCGGATATCAATTATAGCATATAAGCGGCGATATGTCAAGCTTTTTTCATCAATCTCCGAAAGAAACTCCGATGCATCTTCCCGTAACGACCAGTTTATCGTCCGTGGGAACGAATTTCGTTTTCATCGCAACGTCGGAAAGCTTATTTTCGGTTATCGCGCTGCCGATTTTCGCAACGGTATATCCGAATTTCTCCTCGAGGATAAGCTGTGCGGCTCTCGCGCCGAACTTTGTCGCAAGCACGCGGTCGTACGCCGAGGGACTTCCTCCGCGGAGCATATGTCCGGGAACGACAGTTCTCGATTCAAAGCCCGTAGCAGCCTCTACTTCCTTTGCAATGCGCGAGGTAACGGTCGTATATCCCTCCTCTGCGCGGCGCTTCATGCGTTCCTTTTTCTTCATCTGAGCTTCCTCTTCGCTCATCGCGCCCTCCGCAACGGCAATTATCGAAAAGGTTTTTCCCGAATCGGCGCGCTCGTTGACCGCTTTTACGACCTTTTTGATATCGTACGGAATTTCGGGGATAAGGATAATATCCGCGCCGCCCGCAATTCCCGAATAAAGCGTGAGCCAGCCCGCCTTATTGCCCATTATTTCAATAACCATTATGCGGCTGTGGGAATTTGCCGTGGTGTGGATACGGTCGATAACGTCGGTTGCAATATCAACGGCGGTGTGAAAGCCGAACGTAACGTCCGTACCCCAGATGTCGTTGTCTATCGTCTTTGGCAGTCCGATAACGTTAAGTCCCTGCTCCGAGAGCAGATTTGCAGTCTTGTGCGTGCCGTTTCCGCCGAGCGTAAGCAGACAGTCGAGCTTCTGCTCCTTATAGGTCTGCTTCATCTCAGCGACCTTGTCAACATTGTCATCCTCAATGACCTGCATCATCTTGTAAGGCGTGCGCTTTGTTCCGAGAATCGTTCCGCCGCGAGTGAGAATGCCCGAAAAATCAGACGGCTTCATTTTTATGCATTCATTGTGAATAAGCCCGTGATAGCCGTCCTGAATGCCGATTATTTCTACCTTGTCCTCGCCGAACATCTGGTAGCAGGCTTTCGCCGCACCGCGTATCGTCGCGTTAAGTCCGGGGCAGTCCCCGCCGCTTGTTAAAATTCCGACTCTTAATTTTCCCATTTTTATCAATCCTTTCAAGCTCAGCTTTTTCCGATTTTCTTACTTATTATTATACACGAAATCTTATAATAGTCAAGACATTTTGCGTGGATTTTTGTGCAGAATGAATAAGAAAAATCTCCGAGGCGAATTGTCGGCGTATGTTTTTTTATGCGGCGTGTATTGCCTTTTCGCAGCGCGTGTGATATAATAAAATTGATTACGGTCTATGATATGATGTTTTCTACTTTTACGGAAACGGTATCGAACGGCTGAATCAGAATTTGTTAATTGAAGTGATTTACAGTGTTTCAAAAAGCAAAAGAAAGCGATTTTCGCCTTGTCAGGGATTTCTATTGGGATCTGATCGATGAAATGAGATCCGAAAACGATAAAATCGGCTGGAAAAAAGGGATATACCCCACCGACTTATTTTTAAAACAAAGCCTTTCGGGTGAAGAACTTTACCTGCTGACGGACGGCGGCGACCTGTGCGCCTGCGTTATCCTGAACAGCGCCGCCAACGAGGGATACGAGGGCATGCCGTGGAGTATCGGCTGCGAAGCTAAAGACATTCTGATACCGCACGCGCTTGCGGTTTCTCCCCGTATGCAGGGTCAGGGGATCGGCGCGCGGCTTGTTAAAGAGATAATAAATGTCGCGAAAGCCGAAAACAAAAAAGCGATAAGGCTTGATATTCTCGGGACAAATACGGCAGCCGAAAGACTTTATACAAAATGCGGATTTCAGTTCGTTCAGGCAAAGCCGCTCTTTTATGAGGATACGGGTTGGACCGAATATAAAATGTATGAGCTCAATCTGTAATTCACGATTTATTTTTTAAAAAGAAAGGTCGCGCCGCACATGAAACAATGGAGCGTGAAAACGCCGGACGAAAAGCTCCTTGCCCGACTTATACAGGAAACGGGGCTTAACCCCTTTATCTGCCGCATTCTCGCGGGACGTAACATTCTGTCGAGAAACGATGCCGAAAACTTCTTCAACAGCGAGGAATTATCCGACCCGTTTCTGCTTGCCGACATGGAAAAAGCGGTCGAAGCTATCAATTCCGCAGTCGAGCAGGGCGAAAAAATCACCGTCTACGGCGATTACGACTGCGACGGCGTGACCTCGACCTACATATTGTTCAGCTATCTCGAAGCGCTCGGTGCAGAAGTCGATTGGTATATTCCGAGCCGCGAAGAGGGCTACGGTCTGAACAGGAATGCGATCGAGCTTCTTAAAAAGAAAGGCACAAGCCTTATAATAACGGTCGATAACGGCATTTCTGCGGCTGACGAAGCCGAGTATATATATTCGCTCGGAATGCGGCTGGTAGTGACCGACCACCACCAAGTTCCCGACGTTCTGCCGCGCGCCGAGGCAGTTCTTAACCCTCACCGCCGCGACGACGACAGCCCTTTTAAAATGCTTGCGGGCTGTGGAGTTGTGCTGAAGCTCGTTTCGGCAATGGAAAACGACAGCGAAACCGCGCTTATGCAGTTTGCTGACATTGCCGCTGCGGGAACGGTCGCGGATATCGTCCCGCTCGTGGGTGAAAACCGCCTTATCGTCCGCCGAGGGCTTGAATCAATGCCGTTTACGGAAAATTACGGGCTTTCCGCGCTTCTGAAACAGTGCGGAATCGAACCCGAGGAAGAAGTTCTTTCGGTAGAGCTGGCGTTCGGACTCTGCCCGCGCATCAACGCTGCGGGAAGATATGCCCACCCGCGCGCGGCAATGGAGCTTTTTCTTGCCGAAACCGCGCAGACCGCACGTTCGAAAGCCGAGGAACTTACGCGGCTGAACAGCCTGCGCAAGCAGGAGGAGGAAAAGATCCTCGCGCAGGTCGAGGAGCAGATACGCCGCGACCCCGACCTGCTCAACCGCAGGATACTTATAGTTTCGGGCGAGGGCTGGAATCACGGGATAATCGGCATAGCAAGCGCAAAGCTGCTCCATAAATACGGAAAACCCAATATCGTGATAACCGTCGAGGGTGAAACCGCCCGCGGAAGTGCCCGCAGCTTTGAGGGGCTGTCGCTTTTCGAACTGCTGACCGGCTGTAAGGGCCTGCTTATCCGTTACGGCGGACACACAAAGGCGGCGGGACTTACAATTGAAACGGAAAAAATCCCTGATTTCATAAAAGCCGCGTATGAATACTGCGAAAAGCTGCCGCCCGCGCTTGAAACGCTTTCGGCGGACATGGAAATAATCCCCGCTCAGCTCACAGCGGAGAACATCGAGCTTCTCGAAAAGCTCGAGCCGTTCGGCGAGGAAAACCCCGTTCCCCTGTTCCTTTTTAGGGACTGCCTGATAAAAAGCAAGCGCCCGCTCAAAGACGGAAAATACGTTTCTTTTTCATTCGCCTTTGGCGATAAGGACTACCGCGCGGTGCATTTCGGCTCGGATTTCGCTTCGTTCCCGTTTAAGGAGGGCGACCGCGTTGATTTCATCGCCTCCGCCGAAATCAACGAATACAACGGCAAAACGAGCATAAGCATACGCATTTCCGACATACGCGCGGTCGGATTCAAACAGGAGCGCTACTTCGCCGCAAGAACGGCGTATGAGGACTACCGCTGCGGAAAAGTCGAAGAGCGCCTGCTCTGCCGAATGGCGCCGACAAACGAGGAGATGCGCGCCTGCTACGACGCAATGCGCAAAAATAATTCTCTTTCGCGCGCCGCCGATATCGCCATGCAGTCGGGCGTGAACTACTGCAAATTCCGCATAGTTATAGACATTCTTGAGGAATTTGGGCTTGCCGAGGCAGACCCGACGGCGGACAAGGTAACGCTTATCCCGTCGAAAACGAAAGCCGACCTGTCAAAATCGCAGGTTCTGGCGCGGCTGACGAAAAAAAACTGAACTCCATACAGCAAAAATCCCGCAGAAAAATTCCTGCGGGATTTTTTGTTCACTTTTTCACAACTTTTGAAAATTTGCTGTAATACGTTTTTCCGTCAACCTTTTTATATGAGCGTATCTTGAACGAATAGGTCTTGCTTTCGTCGAGCTTAGTGGTCGAATAAGAGGTCTTTTTGCCCGAAACGTTCGCGAGCTTCGTGTACTTCTTTCCGTCGGTCGAGTAGTATATCTGATACTTGTCCGCGTCCGAAACCTTACCCCAGCTAAAGGTGTACTTTTCGTCGGTTTTCTTTACGGTGAGGGTGGTTTTCTTGGGTGAGTTATTTTGCGGCGAAACTGAATTTTTTCCTCGTTCAATGATAAATTCAACCTCTGTAATATCGTCCGCATTTAGGTCTTTAGGCTCACACGCGTAAACTGCAATTTGATCATCAATGGAAAGTTTTAGAAGTTTATTTTCCTTGTTAAATATATCTATAAGTTCATTTACGGACTTGCCTGATTTTACGGATTTGCCTGATTCGGAAATTATTATAGCATTGGTCTTAAGTTGAGAAGTTACAGCGAGGCTGACATTTCCTGTGTATTTTTTTCCGTCTTTAGTGTAAAATTTCACTGTAATAATATCATCTTCTCTAACATCTCCAACGACATTTGGAGCGTATTCAGCTATCTTAATGGAATAAGCACGAAATACATTCTTTTTAATTTCATGTAGATCCGTAGTAAGAGCATCCCCTTTAAATTTGCCATCGCCAGCGTGGCTTAACCTAACGCCAAAGGACGTGTTTGATGAAGCGTCAAACCAATCCCTATACCCACCTTTAAATACAATCTTCTCTTTCTTAGTATTTGTGGTGTTTGACGTGCTGCTTGATTGAGTTTTCTTTAGTCCACTAAAGTCGCAGGAAACGGAGGACATTTTCCATTCTGTTCCGTCGCTTAATGTAGACGAGGGTTCTGTACCGTCTTTCATGATAATTCCAAATGCCGCTGATATATGTGTGCAAGCAGAAAGTTCATTTACTACTTTGGAATACTTGTCGGGAATTAAAAATTGAATCATGTATCCAATTCCCTGTGAACCAAAAAGACAATTAAAATCATTATTTGTATACTGATCCAAAACTATTTCATAATTTTCTTCACGATTCTTTACTAGGTATATATCTGAAAAAAATATATTGTCTTGATTGCCACGAAAATATGTAGTTAAATAGTAACTGGTTTTGTCGAGTTTAAATTCAATTTGCGCAATCATATCCGCTCTAAGCCGTTCTGAATTTAAATTTAAACACTTTTTGTAAGCACTATTAAAATCATTCTGAGTAATACCATTTAAACTTATTATTATATTTCCAAGTTCTTCGGATACTTCAACACTTAATTTAGACGTCTGCTCCGCCCCCGCGCTAATCGTCCCCACGCACATCATTGTCAGCGCGGTTATCCCCGCAAGAAACAGGGAAATTGCTCTTTTTATCGCCTGCATAAATTTTTCCTCCTGCCTTTAATCTGTCAACACCATTAGTTGACATAATCTGTTGACAATATTATATCATTATTGTATAATATTGTCAAGGGGGGCGATTGACATTTTCCGACTCAAAGAACTCCGCGAAAGGCGAAAAATCTCTCAGCTTAAACTCGCCATGGACCTTAACCTCAATCAGAACTCGATAAGCCGATATGAAAATGAACAGCGCGAAGCGGACTATAAAACGCTTATACTTTTCGCCGATTATTTCGGCGTTTCAATCGATTACCTCCTCGGAAGAACCGAAAATCCCGATATAAACCGATAATTTTTCCCATTTCACTTGCCAAAAGCGATAAAGTGTGATATAATATTAAATATACAAAAAGAACTTGAAAGGACGGCAAAAAATGATTGAACAGATTTCCGTTTTTGCGGAAAATAAAAAGGGACAGCTTTCAGAAGTTATCGACCTGATAACCTCAAAGGGCATAGATATACGCGGACTTATGGTTGCAGACGGAACGGATTTCGGCGTAATCCGAATGGTCGTTACCGACACCCGAACCGCTCTTGAAGCCCTCGCGGAAAAGGGCTATAAGGCTTATTCAATGGGCGTTCTCTGCTTTTCGATACGCGATAAGATAGGCGCGCTGAATAAGGTAATGCAGCTTATTGAGCATTCGGGGATAAACGTTGAATACTGCTATTCCCTGCTCGGAAAGAATGCGAAAACCGCCGAGATCGTGGTTAAAACGCGCGAGGTCGAGGAAGCGGAGCAAATTCTCATTCGCAACGAGATAACTCTCGTAACTCCCGAAACACTCGTCTGAAAATAATCCGGAGGCGTCGTCATGCACAGAAAAAGTATCGCAAATCGTTGGTTTATAAACAGCTTCAGCGTTGTTGCGGTGCTTCTCGTGGTGCTTGACGTCGCCTTTTTCTTTATAATAAGAGCTTTTTATTACAACGCTGCGCGGCAGTATATCGAAACCGAAGCGAATATCGTCGCGGGCGTTCTCGAGCGCTTCTACGACGACACCTCGACCGACTACGCCGACGAAATACGTACCGCCGTCGAGGAATTTGAAAAAAAGAACTACGCCGAGCTTATGGCGATAAACCCTCAGGGCAAGGTCTTTCTTTCAAGCAGCGGCTTCACCCCCGCCGAGCAGTACGATATGCCCGATTATGACGAGGCGAAATCCGAACCGTCGGGAACAGGCTATTACGTCGGCTACCTCGACAGCATGGAGAAGTACATGGCAGTTTCGGTGCTGCTGAAAAGCGGCGCTTCAGGCAACGCGATACGCATAATCACTTCTCTTGAAGCGGTTGACGCGCAGATAATCATTCTGACGCTCGCGATAGGCGCGGTGAGCGTGCTTGTTATTTTGCTTTTGTTTGCACTGGGAATGTATTTTATCAAATCCATAGTGCGCCCGATACAGAACATCGGAGAAAGCGCAAGGCGGCTTGCCACGGGAGATTTTTCCGTGCGCATTGAAGCGGAAAGAAAGGACGAGATCGGCGAGCTTTGCAGCGTTTTCAACTACATGGCTGACGAGCTGAAAAGCGCTGACAGCATAAAAAACGAGTTTATTTCGTCAATTTCCCACGAGCTGCGAACTCCGCTCACCGCGATACGCGGCTGGACGGAAACAATTTCGGAAATAGACGACCCCGTAATGCGCAAAAAAGGGCTGAAAATAATCGGAAAAGAAACCGAGCGCCTTTCGTCAATGGTCGAGGAGCTGCTTGATTTCTCACGAATGCAGAACGGCAGGTTTTCTCTGCAAAAAACGAACATCGATATAATCGCCGAGCTTTCGGACGCTGTTTTAATGTACAGCGAAAAAGCGAAAGACGATAAAATCTCGATAATCTACGAAGAAAACGAAGCCGTCGCGATAGTGAACGGCGACAAGAACCGTCTGCGGCAGGTGTTCATCAATATAATCGACAACGCGCTGAAATACACGGACGCAGGCGGAACAGTGCGTATCGACGCAGAGCTTTCCGACGGAGAGATAGTGATAACAATTAAGGACAGCGGCTGCGGCATCTCGAAATCCGACCTCCCGAAAGTCAAGAACCGCTTCTATAAGGCTAACAACACCGTGCGAGGCTCGGGAATAGGGCTTGCCGTGGCGGACGAAATAGTAAAAATGCACGGCGGAAGCCTTGATATTTCAAGCGAGCTCGGCAAGGGTACGGCGGTCATGATAACGCTTCCGCTTGTCAACCGCGAAGGCTGATTTTCCGCATAAAACCGTGCATGAAACCGATGGTTGCGGTCGGATTTTGTCGAAAAAAGTCGTATTTTTTTGCTTTTTCATATCGCTTTCGCGATTAAAAATGTTCTTTTCTCCGCCGTTTCCGGCACCCGCCAAGCCGCATAAAATAAGGCTCGGAAACCGCCGGTTGCGAAAAGATGCAACCGATAATTTACAGAAAAATTTGATTTGAAACCCCGAATATGTAGCGCAACCGCCTGTTTTCCTGCTATACTTCAATCACGGAAAACGTTTTACACCGAAAAATCGGCGTGTGCGCAGCGCCAATCATTTCAGGAGGTTTATTATGAATATTGAAATAGCTAACAGACTTGTTAATTTACGCAAGGAAAAGGGATTTTCGCAGGAACAGCTCGCCGAGAAGATAGGCGTTTCTCGTCAGGCAGTGTCGAAGTGGGAAAGAAGCGAGGCTTCTCCCGACACTGATAATCTGATAATGCTCGCACGGCTTTATGAAGTGTCGCTCGACGAACTTCTCAGAACCGAGGACGAGATACCGCAGCCCGAGGAAACCGAACAGCCCGAGGAACAGCCGCCGCAGGCTGAAACAGAAGAAAAAGAGGACTTGCCCGAACCGCCGACCGAGGAACAGCTGCAGGAAACGCCCGCCGAAAGCGCGGAGGAAGTTCCCGCAGAGCAGTCCGCGCCCGAAATCAACAATATCGGCGAAACAATCGCGAAGCGCGCGTCAAAAATGACGGACATCCTCTGGTTCAAGCTTCTGATTGTTGTCGCGGCGATTCCGATAGCATTTTTCACAAGCCTCAGATACGGCTATTTTGAGCTGAAATGGTTTCTGACCGTTGTTTTTGCGGTCGTGATGTCTTTCAGCATTATCGACGCGATACATTCCCGCGATATCAGAAAATTCAAAATGTGGACGCTTTCAATGATAGGCGTAAGCCTGCATCTTGACAGCTGCTACGCTGCCGACAGTCTGGCGGCGTGGCTCATGCTGACCCCGTTATACGAACTTGTTTTATGGACTGTACGCAGGATAAAGAAGAAATAACCCGACAGCGGCGCATTGCTTTTTGCTTTATTAATATAGCACGCTGCGTTTCCGGGAAAACTTTCGTTCTTTTTCGTCGTTATACGTCATATTTCGACGTTCGGCGTAAAGTAGGATTTTTCGCACGGCTCTGCATCTTTGCGGCATTTTTCTTTTGAAATTTCCGACGGTTCGGGAAATAATCACCCCGCAAGCCTTAAAACGACAGGCAAAAAATATTGTCTTTTTCCACAATATATGCTAAGATATTAGCAGAAAAGGAAAAAACAACACTACATATAGTGTTGAAATAAAAGACAAAAAGGCGCGGCGCGGTGATTGCGGTTATCCCGACGGATTTTCGGCAGTATTCTTAACTGCCAAAGCTGCAGCAAAATGACAGACGGAAAAGGCAGCCTGCCCGCCAAACACAACTTGGAGGTAAAAAGCAATGACAGAAAAGACAAAGGTACTTATCGGCGACGACACTCCCGAACTCGGACTGAAATGGGCAGGCGCGCTCAAGGAGGACGGACTTTTTGCAATCACCCGCCGCAGCAACGGAAAGCTGCTTTATGACGCGGTGGTGAACGAAAATCCCTCGTTCCTTATAATCGACGCAAAAATGCCCGAGCTTGACGCGGCTGAAATGCTCAATCAGCTAAGACATAAACACGGGCGCGTTCCGATAACGATAGTTGTCGCAAACCATGGCACTCCCCAGCTTGAAAAGGAAGTAATGGACGCGGGCGCAAGCTATTTTATGGTGAAGCCGTTCGACCCTCAGCAGCTTGTAAAGAAAATACGCACGCTGATAAACTTCCGTTCGGGAAATATCTCCGCAGGTTCAAACCGCGAGATAACGAATATTGAATATGTAGTAACCGATATAATCCATCAGATAGGCATTCCCGCGCACATCAAGGGATATCATTACCTGCGCACGGCGATAATCCTCTCGATAAACGACGACGATATGATGAACAGCGTAACGAAGCTGCTTTATCCAACGGTCGCGCAGAAATACGGCACGACCTCCTCCCGCGTTGAACGCGCTATCCGCCACGCTATTGAAATTGCATGGGATCGCGGCGACGTTGACGTTCTGAACAGCATTTTCGGCTACACCGTCCACAACACGCGCGGAAAGCCCACAAACTCCGAATTTATCGCACTTATCGCCGATAAACTCCGCCTACAGTATTTCCCAAGAGCAATGGTGTGATTTTTAAAACACCCCGCCCCGCACGGAACAAAAACCGTGTGGGGTATTTTTGTTATCGCAGTAAACCTAATGTGCATTTTAAATAAATTCAACCGGATATTTTTCCATTTCTTGGTTATTATGCGCGATTTTTTAAAAAGATTCAAATTTTTTAAAAAAGCTTGTCACTTTTTGGGCTTCTGAAGTATTATACATTATAGAAGAATAGGTTGCAGGCGGGAATTTTTGCCGCCTTACCGAAAAATAACAGAAAGGGTATAACTATGGATAAAACTTGTATATTTTTATTGCCGCTTTTGATAATTTGCATACTTACGGCGGGCTGCGGCAAGTCCGAACACATCTGGGACATGGGTATATACCCCGATTTTGACGACGGCTTTTCAACTTCAATATCGGAAGAAGCGTCGAATATTATGCAGCCGCTTCTTGATGAAATGAAAAAAGAGGGCGTTCCCGATTCGGATAACATAATTGTCGTTGATTTGTGCCGCTTTTACGGCATAAGCAACGATGAAGGTTATTATATAAAGTATTACCGCCATGTAATGGCTAACGATTGCGCGTATTTTGAGGTGTATTATTATAAAAATGAACCGATTTTGATTGACAGCAGCTTCGATATAAAATACAGTACTGCGATATGCGACGGAGAAAAATTATACTATGTTAACTCCGACGGCTTTTTATTATGCGCCGATAAAAACAACGATATAAAACAGGTACAGGCTTTTAGCGGCAGTGTAAACGCCGAATTTTTTACCACTTTAAAAGGCGAGAACAACATTTGTCTATAACTTCAATTTCGGGTGAAAACGAAACCCTCACCGTAACAATAGACCACAGATCCGGAAAATTCCGGCGACAATATCGGCGAGCCTTATCTGTATGAATATCAGACAAGACTCCCGCTGTTCAGCTCAACTCTGAAAGCTAATGGCAAGGAGTACGGCTGTGAAGTGTTTTTATATTATATTGATAGAGAGAACGACGATACGATAAACGGTCTGACGGCAATAGAGCTTTCGGACAACGGGACTGTTTTGGACAGGAAAAACATATATTCAAACTGCGGAATCGGAAATCCCGCGTATCCGAAGCATGGCGAAAACGAATACTGGTCCGTTCTTCCGCTTAAAAACGACGTGGCGGCTTTCATGGCGCCCGCAGACGGGGACTTCTGCGACGCCGTGTTTATTACGGTAAACGCCGACGAAAAGCTGGAATGGATAACGAGATATTTCTCAGAGGCTGAACTGGCTGAAAGAGAAAAAACGGACGACCACTTTACTATACCCGAACTGAGATTTTTCACCGTAACGGACAGCTATGAAATTTCGGGCAATGACGTGACGTTTTATACGCCGAACGACAATTTTGCGGTTTCCTTTGATTTTGAAAATTACAACCTGCTCTGCGACAGCGAGGATACTCAAAAAATTGTTTATTATCAGTAAAATTATGCGTCAGCTTCAAGCAATGTGAGATGTTGACAACATAAAAAGAGCCTAATCATTAAATTCCCCGCACAAAACCTGCGGGGAATTTTTCACCCATGTCCCTTTGTCAATGATGTGAGACTTAAAAAAAGAAAAATCTTCTGTCAGAAAGAGGAGTGCAGCGACGAATGATGACAGAAGATTTTTTGTCGCTGTCAGCCGCCCAGTTCGATATGTAATTGTGCGGGCGATTTCCAGCCCAAAACTGCCATTGGAAGTATCCTCCAATCAATCCCGCGCCCCAAACCAAACAAAACGCCCTCTGTCACTCAACTCGTGCCAGAGGGTAAAACT
>CAKSFR010000018.1 GCA_934454635.1 uncultured Ruminiclostridium sp. | reverse complement strand
ACATTTTCGCCCTGCTATTTCTTTTGCTTTTCTCATACTTATATTATACCATATTATGCGCTTTTTGTCCAGACCTTTGATAGAAGAAGAGCGGCGTATATTTGGAGATTTTAAGGGGCAAAGCAAAAGGAAACAGCTGCGGGCGCGCATTTCCGTTTTGATTTGCAAAACGGAAATGTGGCACGGCGAAGCCGCGCCACGGCTTTCAGCCGCCTACGGCGGCTGAAAGCGCGCCCGCACTTCGCCGATTTGACGAGAGCCGCAAAAGGAAATATACCGGTGACGGAGCGCGGCGCCGCGCAGCCCGCGAAGCGGGCTGCGCGTATGGGGCGGCGGCGAAAGCCGCCGCCGACCGCATTCGGCGCAAGCCGAATGCGGCGCGCCGCGCAGTGTGCTGACTACGCTGCTTGTACGAATTGCGGCGTTTAGAAAAGTGCGGAAGGGCAGGGCAAGTTGAAAGCCGCAAGTATGGCACAAATCGCCAAAATAGCAAAGCGGCTGCTTCTCGGCGGGAAACTGCGTCTTTTGTGCGGACGCCTCCCGCGGGGACCTGTCAGCCGCTTCGCCCCGCGAAGCGCCCTCCTCGCCCCGCCGTCGGCGTCCGCTGCGGCTTTCTCTATGCCGTGCTTCACGAAAAGTCCGCCGAAACGCCGCAAATCCCCACTTCGGCAAAAATTTGCGCACCGTTGATCGGCACACCCCGTTAAACCGAGCCTGCCGCGCGGCGCGCCGCCCCGCCCTTAAGGGCGGGGCGGCATAAGCGGCGGCTTCGCCGCCGCCCGAGGTCGGGCTTTGCCCGACCTCGGCGCGCCGCGCAGTGCGGCATAGCAGCGCATACCGACTGCGGCGTTTGTCGGGGTGTGAAAGACGGCGGGGGAATTGAAAGCCGCGAACAGAGAGAATCTCCGCATATTTCTGCAAATCAGCTTCAATTATTTGTGCCTGCGCGACAAAATATTTTGCCTGCTTCATGTATTTTTGTGAATTGTTCCGAGAAACGGTTAAAAAAATAACCGAAAAATGCTTTTTGTATTGACTTTTGTGCAATAATGCGATATATTTAAAGCGTTGCGCAGTAAGCCGCAATTCAAAAAGTTTTTATGAAAGGTACTGTTATGAAGAAAATTTTATCTATGATCATTGCTGCCGCGCTTATTGTTGCTGTTGCCGGCTGCAATAAGAATGAACCTGCTGAAACAACAACGACGACAACAGTAGAATCGGCTGCGGACACAAGCGAAGAAGCTTCCGCGGAAACCGAAGATGAAGCTGACTTAGCTGCCGAAGAAGAAATCGTTGAAGATGACAGCGCGGATGTTGATGAAGAAGCTCCGGTTCAGGCTGCTGAGGGCGAAACTGTTGTTGACGAATCATACATTGAAGCAGTTGCAGAAAAAGCGCCTTTTTATGCTGAGTATGTAAGAACGATCAACACTATCCCTTACACCGTAACACTTGGTATGCTTGATGAAGAGGGAAATGTTATTTCCGAAACACAGCTTTCAATGGCTTCAAGAGATAAAATTGCTATGAAAATTTCTCAGAACGGCGCTGCGACCAGAGTTGTTATGAGCGATTATAATTACTATATTATAAGCGATGAAACAAAGGCTATAGTGTACTATACTCTTGATGAGCAGACATGGAATGATACTATTGCTGCTTCTGTGGCTGCTGCGGCTGCGCTTAATACCGATTCTCTTGAAGTTACCGCAGGAAGCGAAGAATTGTACGGAACGCTTTATAATATAGAAGATATTACCGACGGAACAACTTCTCTCAAGGCTTATTACAACACCGAAACAAACCGTACCGAATATATGACTACAAATGGTCAGGTGGTAAAAGTTGTTGATTACAGCAGCGGCTGCATTGATGAGCTTTTCAACATTCCCGAGGATTACACCATTCAGGAAATGTCTGCCGCTGTAGAATAATTTTCTGAAAATAAAGATTAATACTAAGCACCAATAAAACCACAGATAAAAAATTCTAGCATAACCCATATATGCAAAGATCATACTCGGTTTTTTATATAGCTTTTAATTGGCGCTGAGTAAAACGCCGTCGGAAACAGTCCGGCGGTGTTTTTTCACGGAATTTTCAGATTGCTGATGAAACTATAGGGTAACGGACGGGGACTTCTTATATGTAACACTAAGCACCAATAAAACCATAGATAAAAATTCTGGTGTAACCCATACACGCAAAGATTACACTTAATTTTTTGTATATTTTTTAATTGGTGCTGAGTATAAAGGAAATACTAAGAACGCACCGCATATTTGAACGCGGAAAGCAAAAAAAGAAAGGATTTTATTATGAAGAAAATTATTGCCGCACTTTGCACGGCGGCGCTCATTATATCGGCGGCAGGCTGTAACGGCGAAAAACAGGAACAGACGACGGAAAAAGGCGAAACGCATAAGGTAACGGAAGTTGTTTACGGCACTCCCGAAGAAGAGGACACAACGCAGGAGGCTCTTGATTATCTGCGTGAAAAAGTTCCGCTTTATGTGAAGTTTATGGAAAAGCGCATGAGCCTTCCGCTTACGTTTGAAACGAAAATAACCGAAAAAGGCGAGCTACTCGGGACAAGCGGCATATATATCCGTGACGATCACACTCTTGCCACAATCGCAACTGACGCACAGGGAAACACCACCCGCGTTATCTACACCGACGGAAAAGCGTACCAGATCGACGACAATGCTAAAATCGTGTATTACACCGATTACAGCGAGGATTCGGCTAAGTCGCTCGTTTCTGACTATCTTATTAAAATAAAGCTCAGCGACGCTGAAAAATGCACATACGTTGACGATTATGAGGAGCTTAACGGCGTAGTCTACAAGCACGAAATAATTTATCAGGAAAATGGCGACCCCTCGAATTTTTACTACGACGAAAACACTGATGAAATCAGATATGTCCGCACAGGAGAACAGATAAGCGAGATTCTGAAGCTAGAAAGCACGGCTGATGAGAGCAAATTTGAAATTCCGTCCGATTATGAGCAGAAGGACTACGCGGAATACTATTCACAGATGCTCCAGGAGCAGGCGGCAGCTCAAGAAAACGCATCTGAATAAAATATATTTAGCTAAACCGGCGCAGGCGCTATAAAGTCTGCGCTGTTTTGCTGTCCGGGCGGCTTTCAACTTGCCCTGCCATTCAACCACACTTCTAAACGCCGCCGTCCGCACGAACAGCGTTGGCGCACCTGCGCGGCGCGCCGCATTCGGCTTTGCCGAATGCGGCTGGCGGCGGCGATAGCCGCCGCTTCATGCCTGCCCGCCCTTATAGGGGCGGGCAGGCGCGCCGCGCTTCGTTGGCATCGGTACGCAAAAACGGCTCTGCCTGTTACAGCAGAGCCGTTTTCCGTTCCGTTTATCTCGTCAGCCAGATATTCGCAACATCAAGCGCTTCGTAAAGGCTGTTGCGGTCGCTGGTTTTAACGATCATGTCCTTTGCGTCAATGTTCTTCGCCGTGCGCATAAGCGTGACCTTGAGCTTATCCGCAACGTCAAGATCGTTTTCCTTGTGTGTTGAAACAATACGGATAGTTGTAACAAGCTCGTCGCTCATGTTTCCGTAGTATATCTCCTTATTATTGCGTACAAGCGGAAAGCCCTTGTACATGAAAAATTCTTCTGCCATCTTTCGACCATTCCTTTCCTATAATATATTATTTTAATTGTACCATATTTTGCGGGTAAAATCAATAGGTAAGCACGATTTCTCCGCCGCTGAGCAGATTTTCCGCGTTTTTGTAAAGCTGGTTTATATAGATCTGCTTCGCTTTAAACACGTTTTCTCCGTTGATATTGATTATAACCTTACGGTCTGTCGGACTGCTGTAAAATGTTACAACGTCCTCGCCGCGGCTTTTATCAGAGTAGGTGTATTTTATCTGTGCAAGCTGACCGCCCTTTTCCTCGTCAAAATAAAGCTCGTCGCCCGCCGCAGAGATAAGGAACTGATACATTTTCTTTATCTGCTGTTCATCTGCGGGTTCGCCGTTGAGGAAGTGATTGTGCGTATCCTCGCCGTCCTCGGTTTCCGCAGGGATAGTTTCAAAGCCAAGCTCAAAGCTGCGGCTCTCGCTGTCGCTGTACGAAACTTTGTCGAGCGAATAGATATAAGGCATAAGGAACAGTTCGGAAATGACCGCCTGCGGGTCTATCGAAAGCGCGGGAATATCCTCATAATTGAACAGGTACAGCACGTCGGGCATTTCGCTGGACATTCCGTAAATTCCCGTTATTTTTTGAGAAACGTTTCCGTTTTCATCGGAGGTTTCACTTACCACGGGCTTTCCGAGAGTTATTTTATAAGTTTTTTTCGAGGTTTTCAGGGTTATCGTGCAGGTAGGCTCGTTCAGCCCCGAAGCCTCGTAGTCCTTTTCCTCCATTCCGTACCAGACCGCCTTCTGCGCCTTTAACGAGAAAAGACTGTTCATGAAATTCGGAGCGTCGGTAAGGTCGGCGTAAGCCGTATAAGGGCTGGTAAGCTGATACGCAAAGACGGATATTTCGCCCTCAACCGCCGGGATCTGCTCAATTACAAGCGGCGCTTCAAGGTCATAGCGATCGACCGACAGCGTTTTTATCTCTTCTTCGCCGGAGGTATCCTGTTCGGGCATTACCGTTGTTTCGATAAAACTGAATTTATCGCCCGAAAAAGGCGTAACCGATGATTTTTGGTAGGTATACACCGTGTCCGAAGCGCTGTCGAGGAAATACACCGATGAAGAGGAGGTCGGCGTCTGATTTCCGTAGGAGAAGCTGTAATCCGTTCCGTCGGCATAACTTATCGTAACGCTCGCCTGCGGGTCGGAAAGTCCGTATTTATCGGTTTCGGCAGGATTTTTTTCAACAAGCTGCTGCGCCTCGACGTTTGCAATGCCCTTTACCGCGCTTGAAATAGTGTCGGACAAAAGCGGCGCGCCCTGAAGCCCGTCGATCGTCCAGACCGTGTTCCCGTCCTCGTCCTTTTCCGCTTCGGGAACAATATCATATTCGCCGGAAGCGTTCACGACGTGTATTTTTGTGATATTTTCGGCAGTCTGCGCGGAGAGGACATAGCTTTCGGTTTCCTGAACCTGCTGTGTATCGTCCGTATCCGTATCGGCGTCCGTCTGCGGCGCTGTCAGCAGCAGAACCGCCGCGACCCCGCCGAGAACGGCAAGCCCGATCCCCGAAAAAATCAGAATTTGCTTATTTTTGCTCATTATTATACCTCAGTATTAAAGGTGACGTCTGCGCACCCAGATAACGATACCGACAACGATTATCACTGCCGGAATAATTACCGCAAAGGTTATGCCTATTCCGAACTGCTGCGACTTATCTATTTCATAGGTCGTTGCGGTGAAGCTCTTGGGAGTTATGGTGACCGACTGGTCGGTGTTTCCGCTTACCGCGTTGAACAGCGCGATAGCTGCGTCGCCGTTATTGTAGTTGGTAGCCGTGATGAAATATTCGTCGAAAAGCAGCTCGCTTCCTCCGACGATAACGCGGCTGTATGTCGCTTCAGTGCCTTCGAAGCGCACCTTTGACGCCTCGACAAGAACGTTGAACTGTCCGCGTTCTGCGGTGTCCTCGCTCCATGTTTCGCTCGTTGCGTCAAACGGCATTATAACGCTGTTTTCGCCGTATGAGCGGATAAGCGCGGTGTTTGCATAGTTAGAGTTTTCCTCCCAGAGCATTCTTACGGGGCGGAAGCCGTTTACGCGGAACGAGGTGTTCGCGCCTATCTGCGCAGCCTTGTAGAAATCGGTGTCCGAGATAAGCTCCGCGCGCTGATAGAACGGCGTTCCCATACCCTGAACGGAATACGCATAGTTTCCGTCAAGCTGGAGAGAATAGCCCTCGTCCACGGAAATTCCCCATTCGCTGAGGAACGCGTTGATTTTCGGCGTAGAGGTCGGGTTGTTTACCGAAGCGAAATACATCAGATTTTTGCCGAAAAGTCCGCCGTTGCTGAGCCATGCGTCGATTTTATCGAGAACCTCGTCGCTGTAATCCATTGTCGGACCGTTTATAACGAGAATTTCATATTCTGAGGGAATTTCCGCCGCAGTGTCAACGTCGAGAGTATCTACGATATACGCGTTCTTTTCAAGCAGGCTGACGAGCGCGGTATTGGCGGTTTCGCCGAAGCCTGTTGCAAAGGCTACCTTTATCGGGTTTACCTTTGTTACGGACATTATCGCGGAAAGCAGCTCCTGCTCGGCGATACTTGTCTGATCGGTGACCTGATAGCCGTACATCACCATCATCTGCGCGGTCGAAGCGTCATAGCTGTTACCGTCCTGAAGCACATAGCGCAGGAAATCCGAGCCTATGTCAAAGGTCTTGTATCTGCCGGTTTCTTCGCACTCGACAACAAGCCCGCCCTCGGAATTTGCGCTGTATTTTTCGCTGAAAGACGGGTTGGTGAGCAGGTCGATATACTGAACGGAATATTTTTTATTGAGATTTGTGAGATTTTTCACAAATTCAACGGTCTGCTTATAGACCGAGCCTGCGCCCGTAAGGCTTTCCTCGGTGGAGGTGAAGTAGAAATTTACCGTGCTGTCGGAATTTTTCGCAAATTCGGACAGCTCCTCGCCGAGCGAATAGATACCGCCGTCGGTAAGGTCCGCCTTAACGTCGAAGCGGTCGAGCAGCAGGTTAAAGATAACGTTCACAAGCACGATCGCCGCAACGAAAATGACCGTAAAAACGACGGAGAGCGAGCCGTACTTGAACTTCTTATTCTTAAAAGGATTTCTGACCTTTTTTTCTTTTTTTTGTTCAGGCTGCGCCGTTTTTGCGTCAGCCCTCTGCGCTTCCTCAGCCTTAGCTTCCTCGGGCTGAGGGATATTCTTCTGTTCTTCTTCCATTTTGCTCCTCCTTATGCCCATCTGCGCTTTTCAAGCACACGGACTGTAAGAAACAGGAAAATAACCGTAACGCTCAGGAAAAAGAGCAGGTTTCCGAGGCTGAAAATGCCGGTCGTAAATTCATAGTAGCGGTCGAAAATCGAAAGAGAAAGGATAACGTCCGAAACGCCCTTTATCGGGATAACGGAGGCTATCGTATTTATCAGGACGAGCAGCAGGTTTGCGCCGAAGGAGCCTATCGCGGCTATCATCTGGCTTTCGGTAAGGCTCGAGATAAACAGCCCGACCGAAACGAAAACTGCGCCGATAAGCGCGAGCGCAGCGAAGTTCCCGAGTATCATCGCCCAGTTCACTTCAACAAAAACGCTCATAACAACGCCGTAGATAAGCATGATAAGGTCGCCGAGCAGGAAAACGAGATACGCCGAAAGGAATTTCCCGAAAACAAGCCCGAAAAGGCTTACCGGCGAGGTCAGCAGAAGCTGGTCGGTTTTCTGCCGCGCGTCGTCCGCGAGCAGGCGCATCGTAAGCAGCGGCACAAAGATCATGTAAACGTAGAACATTCCGAGGAAAACGCTCGAAATATCGGCGCTTCCGATGCTGAGCGAGAACGCCCAGAAGAATATTCCCGAAAAAAGGAACGAAGCGGCGATAAATACATAGCCTATAGGGGCTTTAAAATATCCCGCAAATTCGCGTTTGAGTACAGCAAGCATTATATGTTCCCCTCCTTACTGAGGCGGTCGAACTTTGCTTCGATTTTCTCCGCGCCGCCGTAAACGTCGCCCGTTGTGAGCTTTAAGAACACTTCCTCGAGCGTAAGCTCGTTCGAGCGCATCATAAGAATGGGGTAATTGCGGGCGGCGAGCTTTCTGAACACCTCGCGGCGCACGTCGCACCCCTCTTTTGCTTCAAGATAATATTCCGAAACGTTTTCTTCGACCTTTCGGTTCACGAAAACGCGCTGAACCTGCGGAATCGATTCGAGCAGCTTTTTTATTTCACCGTCGCCGCCCTCTGCGTGGATAACCAGTTTATGGTCGGCGGAAAGATTCTTCGCGAGAGTTTCCGCGTTGTCGTCGGCAACGATCCGACCCTTGTTGATAACGACGATTCGGTCGCACACCGCCTGAACCTCGGGCAGGATATGCGACGAGAGGATAACGGTGTGGTTCTTTCCGAGCCTCTTTATAAGCGTGCGTATCTCGATTATCTGCTTAGGGTCAAGACCTACGGTAGGTTCGTCGAGAACCAGCACCTTCGGGTTTCCTACAAGCGCCTGTGCGAAGCCGACTCTCTGCTTATAACCCTTTGAGAGGTTCTTTATAAGCCGTTTTCTTACGTCGGTTATCTTCACGATCTCGCAGATCTCGTTAAGATGCGATTTTTTCGGCAGCCTACAGCCCTTTAAGCCGTAAACGAAATCGAGATATTCGTCAACCGTCATGTCGAAATACAGCGGCGGCTGCTCGGGGAGATATCCTATCATTTTTTTCGCTTCGATCGGGTTTTCGAGAATATCGACCCCGTTGATGAACGCCTGTCCCTGCGTTGAAGAGAGATAACCCGTGAGAATGTTCATCGTGGTCGATTTTCCTGCGCCGTTCGGTCCGAGAAAGCCGAGGATCTGCCCGTCCTCCGCCTTGAACGAAATGTCGCTGACCGCTTTTTTGCTGCCATAGCACTTCGTCAGATTTTTTACTTCTATCATTTCTTTTGTCCGTTCCTTTCGTGGTACAAAGACGATAATATTTCTGCAACAGATTTATTTTAATCCGCAAAAGTGAAAACTGTATGTTATCCTGCTGAATATATCGGTAATCAGAATATTGATTTGTCGTAGTTTAGCTGCCGCTTCAGTGCGTCGAGGCTTTCGAATCGCTGTTCTCCGCGCAGAAATTCGCGCAGCGAAACCGAAACGCACTTTCCGTAAAGGTCGCCCGAAAAGCCGATGATATGCGTTTCCATAAGCGCTTCTCCCGCGTACCCGACGGTCGGCTTAACGCCGATATTCGTTATCGCGCGGTAGGTTTTCCCGTCCGCAAGCGCCCAGCTTTTATATACGCCGTTTTTCGGCTGAACCATATAATCGGGGATCTTCTGATTTATCGTCGGAAAGCCGATAGTCCTGCCTATTTTCGCCCCGTGGATAACAGGCAGGCAGTACGAAAGCTCATAGCCGAGCAGTTTGTTCGCGCGGGTTATCTCGCCGTTTCGGATAAGCCTGCGTATCTCGGTCGAGCTTACTATTTCTCCGTCAACGCGCACGGGTTCGACGATCTCGCATTCCATGCCGAGTTCGCGGCAGAGCGCTTTAAGCATTTCGGGGTCGCCCTCTCCGCCCTTCCCGAAGCGGAAATCGTAGCCGCAGACGACATATTCGGCGCAGAGCCGCTTTTTAAGTATCTCCGCGGCAAATTCACGCGCGGAAAGATTTTTTATATCGCTGAAATCGGGCGCAAAAATATAGTCCACGCCGATTTTTTCAAGAAGCCGTTTTTTCTGCTCGTGGGTAATTATGCAACGCCCCTTGCTTTGTTTAAACTTAGGGAGCGCCGTTTTTTCGTTGAAGGTAAATATCACCGATTTAAGTCCCGGGCGCAGCAGGGTGCGCTTTACGACCTCGATATGTCCCAGATGAAGTCCGTCGAAAAAGCCGAGCGCGACCGCCGAGGGCTGTCCGAGAACCTTTTCCGTAATGTCCGTCAAGATAAAATTACCCCTTTTAATTCAGAAATATCGCGCAGGTCGGGCTGTTCCGGAAGCGCGGGCTTGTCCGCAGAAGCTTCGGCGGGCTTCGGCGCGGGGTTGTTTACATAAAACCGCTGAATAGCCTTGAGGTCGCCGTTTTCCGTTATTTCGCCTATCGCGAGAAGCTCGTCGCTGTCGCTTACTATGCGGTATGCGCCGTCGTATTCGCGCTCGAATGCCACGCGCTTTGCGTCAAGCGTTACGCCGCTTTTGAAAAGCCTTGTCTGGTCGTCGTCGAGCAGCGCGCGCGGAAGTCCCCTGTACAGGAAATCCACGGGCATGAGCAGCTTTTCGACCGCCGCAGTCCCGCCCGAATTGAACGCCTCTTTCACCTCCGACAGCTTATAGCAGTCGCGCAGACCGAAGTTGCCCGAACGCGTTCTCGTGAGCGCTGTCATAACCGCGCCTGCGCCCGTTTCAACGCCCATATCGTGAATGAGCGTGCGAATGTACGTTCCCTTTGAGCAGGAGATTAGCGCGGTAGCTTTATTGTCGCCGAAATCCTCAAATTTCAGCGAAAAAATCGTTATCGGGCGCGCTTTCCGCTCAACCTCAACGCCCTGACGCGCGAGGTCGTAGAGTCGCTGACCGTTTACCTGAACTGCGCTGTACATTGGCGGGGTCTGGAGCTGTTCGCCCTTAAAGCGCTGTTCAAGGATATACTGCATATTCCGTCCGACCTGTATGTCGGAGGTCGAAATTACGTTTCCCGTAATATCCTGCGTGTCGGTTGTTACGCCGAATCGCATTTCCGCGCGGTATTCCTTGCTTGTATCGGGGCAGAAATCGACCGCCTTTGTCGCGTTTCCCACAAATATGGGGAGAACCCCCTCCGCCATAGGGTCAAGCGTTCCGCCGTGCCCGATTTTTTTCGTTCCGCATAGCTTACGCATGATTGCAACAACGTCGAAGGAGGTATACCCCTTTTCCTTATAGATACAGATTATTCCGTTCATTCAAGCACCTTTCCGATCTCGGCGAGAAGCTGCTTTTTTGCTTCCTCGGCGCTTATCCCCTTAAACGAGCAGCCTGCGGCACGGATATGTCCGCCTCCGCCGAAAGCTCCGCATATAGCCTGAACGTCCGCATAGCTGTTTGAACGCAGCGACGCCTTCCAGCCGTCCTTTTTTTCTTTTAAAACAACGCCTACCTCGACGCCCTGAACCTGCCGTGGGATAGATGAGATCCCGTTTGCGTCCTCAACGTCCACGCTGTCGAGCAGGCTTTTCGGAAGTGTTACAACGGCGCATTTTCCGTCGAAATAATACTCCATTTCGCGGTATATGCGCTCTTCGAGGGCAAGGCGCTCCCTCGTTTTAAGGTCGAAAAGAACGTAGTTGAGCTGCGCAAACCCAAAATCAAATTCAAGAAGCTCCGCGGCGATACGGTGAGTTTCGGGCGTTACCGACGAGAACTTAAAGCAGCCCGAATCGGTCGCGATAGCGGTATAAAGGCAAGCGGCAATGTCCTTGTTAAGCGGGATCTCCATAGCCCTTATCACTTTGAACACCGTCTGCGCGCAGGCTGCGGCGTCCGGCTCGTTAAGCAGCCGCTTTTCAAAGCAGACGTGCGAAAGATGATGATCGATAGCAAGCTCCACGCGCCCGCCGTATCGCTCGTCAAATCCGCCCAGAAGCAGGCGGTCGGCAACGTCCACGGAAATAACGGTTTCCTCCTCAAATTCCTCGTCGGGCACGGCGGCTGTCATAAACCCGAAGCGTTCGGAAAAAGGCTCGGCGCAGCGCACGTTCGCCTTTTTTCCTATCGAGCGCAGTGCGATACAAAGTCCGCAGGCACAGCCTGCCGTATCTCCGTCGGGGTTGGCATGGGAAAGGATAGTGTAGCGGTCGTGTTCAAGCAGGAACTCAGCCGCCGCTTCTATTGTAATTTTTTCGGATGTCATTCGTCGTCCTCTTGCGCTTCTTCGTCGCCCTCGGCGGATTTCGGGAGGGCGTCGATAATTTTGCTTATTTTTTCGTAATAATCGAGAGAGTTATCCGCGAGGAATATAAGCTCGGGCATTTTTCTGAGCTTTATCCGCGCGTTTATCCTCCGCTTAAAGAAGCCCGCCGCGCCTTTAAGGCATTCGATGGCTTCGTCCGTGCTTTTCTCCTTGCCGAGAACCGAAACATACACCTTGCAGTACGAAAGGTCGTTCGTGATTTCAACGTGTGAAACCGAAACGATTTTGTCCGCAATGCGGCTGTCCTTTATCTCGTGCATAGCGACGGAGATTTCACGCTTTACATCTTCGGTCAGTCTGTCTATATTGTGATTTGCCATAACAAGACCTCCTTAACTGACGGGAAGCTCTGAAAACCTGCTCATTTCGGGATTTTCAGAGGATCCCCGATCGTATATCAATCCCTGTATTCTTCAACTGCGTAGGCTTCAAAAATGTCGCCTTCCTTGATGTCGGTGAACTTTTCGAGGCTTATACCGCACTCATAGCCCTCCGCAACTTCCTTTACGTCGTCCTTGAAACGGCGCAGACCCGCGATCTTATCGTCGCCGACGATAATTCCGTCGCGAACGATACGAACGCTGCACTTGCGCTCTACTTTTCCCGAAAGAACGTAACAGCCCGCAACTATGCCGACGTTTGTGATTTTATAAACCTGACGCACTTCAACTCTCGCGAGGTCGATTTCGCGGAATTTCGGAGCAAGCATACCCTTTATAGCGGTCTGAACTTCTTCGATAGCGTCGTAAATTATGCGGTACATACGAATGTCAACGCCGTCGCGCTTTGCGTTTTCGGCTGCCGCGGGGTGCGGTCTTACGTTAAAGCCTATGATTATCGCGTTTGAAGCGTTCGCGAGCATAACGTCGCTTTCGCTTATTGCGCCTACCGCGCCGTGGATTACCTTTACGCGAACCTCCTCGTTGGAGAGCTTTTCAAGCGACTGTGTGACCGCCTCGACAGAGCCTTGAACGTCCGCCTTTACGATAAGCGGAAGGGTCTTCATTTCGCCCTCTTCGATATGCGAGAAGAGGTTGTCGAGCGTTACCTTCTGATAAAGCTTGAACTGCTCTTCCTTTGCGTCGAACTTGCGCTTTTCAACAAGCTCTCTTGCGAGCTTTTCGTCCTCGACAACCGCAAAGGTGTCGCCCGCGCAGGGAACCTCGGAAAGACCGGTGATCTCAACAGGAGTGGACGGACCCGCTTCCTTTACGGTTCTGCCCTTGTCATTGCGCATGGTGCGGACTCTGCCGACAGATGTTCCCGCGATAATTACGTCGCCCGTTCTGAGCGTACCTTTCTGAACGAGAACCGTTGCGACAGGGCCTCTGCCCTTGTCGAGCTTAGCTTCAATTACCGCGCCCTGTGCAAGTCGGTCGGGATTCGCCTTTAATTCAAGCACTTCTGCGGTAAGGTTTACCATTTCGAGCAGGTTGTCGATACCCTCGCCGGTTTTTGCGGATACGGGCACGCAGATAATGTCGCCGCCCCATTCCTCGATAACGAGTCCGTGTTCGGTAAGCTCCTGCTTGATACGGTCGGGGTTTGCGCCCTCCTTATCCATTTTATTGATAGCGACGATAATGCTTGTTCCCGCAGCCTTTGCGTGGTTGATAGCTTCGACCGTCTGCGGCATGATGCCGTCGTCGGCTGCAACAACGAGGATAGCGATATCCGTTATGCTTGCGCCTCTTGCGCGCATTGCCGTGAACGCTTCGTGTCCGGGAGTGTCGAGGAAAGTGATGTCCTTTCCGCCCGCAACTACCTTATAAGCGCCGATGTGCTGAGTAATTCCGCCTGCTTCTCCGCTTGCTACGTTCGCGTTTCTTATGCGGTCGAGCAGCGAGGTCTTACCGTGGTCAACGTGACCCATTACAACAACAACGGGCGGGCGCGGCTGGAGGTTTTCGTCGGTATCTTCGACTTCCTCAAAAAGGCGTTCCTCGATCGTTACGATAACTTCCTTTTCAACCTTTGCGCCGAGTTCTTCGGCAACGAGCGAAGCGGTATCGAAGTCGATAGTCTGATTTATCGTGCACATTTCGCCCAGACCCATGAGCTTTTTGATTACTTCCGCGGCGTTTACTTTAAGGCGCTGGGCAAGGTCTGAAACTACGATCTCGTCGGGTATCATGACCTTGAGCTGCTGCTTTCTTGCGCGTTCAAGCTCAAGGCGCTTGAGCTTCTGCGCTTCCGTTTCGCGGTTCTTGTTGCTTCCGAAAGGACGCTTGTTCTGCGATTTCTGGTTTATCTTCTGCTTTTTGGTGAAGCTTTCATCTCTGCCTCTGCCCTGACCCTGCGGAGCGATAGTTTCATAGCGCTCGTTGTATTTATCAAGGTCAACGTAGCTGCCTCTGGTGTCAACGCGCTTTGTGACCTGCTCACCGCGCTGAACAGCCTCGCCCTTTACCTTTGCCTTTGGCGGCTCGTTTGTCTTTACGGCGTTTATATCGACCTTTATTTCAGGCTTAGGAGCGGGCGCGGGAGCAGCGGGACGGCGGTCGCCGAATCTGCGGTCGTTCTGCGGTCTGTCGCCGAACTTACGGTCGCCCTGAGGACGGTCGGAGTTGAACGGCTTGCGTTCACCCTGCGGTCTGTCGCCGAACCTGCGTTCACCCTGAGGGCGGTCGGAGTTGAACGGCTTGCGTTCACCCTGCGGTCTGTCGCCGAATTTGCGGTCGCCCTGAGGACGGTCGGAGTTAAACGGCTTACGGTCGCCCTGAGGCTTATTTTCCTGCTTCTGAACGGGCTTTTCTTCTGTTTTCGGCTTATCCTCGGCGGTCGTAGCGGGCTTTTCCTCCTGTTTAACAGGCTTTTCTTCCGCTTTAACAGTTTTTTCCTCGGTCTTTGCGGGCTTTTCCTCGGTTTTTGCAGGCTTTTCCTCGGTTTTTGCAGGCTTTTCCTCGGATTTTTCTTCCGCTTTGGGAGCGGGCTTTTCGGCGGGCTTCTTTTCCGTCTTTGCGGGCTTTTCCTCCGCCTTTGGCGCAGCCTTTTCGGCTGCCTTCTTTTCACCTGCGGCGAAATATGCGTCAAAGCTCTTTACCTGATTCTTCTGCGAAAGCTGCTCGAGAATAAGGTTTATTTCGCCCTCTGTAATGCTTCCTGCGGGCTTCTTTTCCGCGCCGGTAAGCGTTTTTACCATTTCGACGATCTCGTTCGCGGAAAGGTTAAGGTCCTTAGCCGCGTCCTTGATCTTGCATTTTTGTTCCTTTTGTGTCATTCGATGTCCCCCAGACTTAACATGATTTGGTTATGGATTGAAACAGTCCCGCGTCGAGGACTGCAAGTATACCTGTCTGCTTTCCCATTATCTGCTTTATTTCCGACATTGAAACGTTCGGCGCGCAGACGGGAACGCCGTGCTTTTCGCAGATGAACCGAACTTCCTTTTTCGACTTTTCGGAAAGGTCCTCCGCGATTATTACGCCCGCAGCCTTTGAAGCGGGCTTTTTGATTTCCTCGGCTACCGAATCGAAGCCGTAGAGCAGCTTTCCTGCCCGTCGGCACAAGCCGAGTGTACCCAAAAAATTATTCAAGCTTTTCTATCTCCTGTCTGAGTTGCTCATAAACCTCGGGCGAAATACTGCATTTCAGCGAGCGTTCGAGGCTTTTGCGCTTCTGTGCTTTAAGGAAGCATTCCATGTCGCGGCAGATATAAGCTCCGCGGCCGGACTTTTTCCCTGTTGCGTCGAGCGAGATTTCGCCGTCCTTGCTTCTGACTACGCGCAGCATACCTTTTTTTCCGAGCATCTCGTCACATCCGAGACATTTTCTCAGCGGTTCGGTCTTTCCCATAGGCTCAGCCCTCGAAGAAGCCGCTTTCGGGCTTTATGTCGATCTTAAAGCCTGTAAGGCGGGCGGCGAGCTTTGCGTTCTGACCCTTGTTGCCGATAGCGAGCGAAAGCTGATTATCGGGAACGACAACCGAGCAGGCTCTTACCTCCTCGTCGGGGATATCCACGCTTATTACATCGGCGGGCTTTAACGCCTGCTTGATAAACTCCTTCGGGTCGTCGCTGTACTTTACAACGTCGATCTTCTCTCCGCGAAGCTCCTCGCAGATTTTGGAGATTCTGCTTCTCTGCGGACCTATGCACGCGCCGAGCGCGTCTACGTTTTCGTTGTTGCTGATAACCGCGATCTTGCTTCTGGAGCCGGGTTCGCGGCTTATCGAGCGGATCTCGACAACGCCCTCGTAGATTTCGGGAACTTCAAGCTCGAAAAGGCGCTTGATAAGGTCGCGGTGAGTTCTCGAAATACGCAGCGTCGGGCGGCGGTCGTTTGCGGATACGCCCGAAACGAATACCTTTATAATATCGCCTGTGTTGAGAACGTCGTTGGGGAGCTGGTCGCTCTTGAAGAGCATTACCTCGTTTCCGTTTATCATTACCGAAGCGTTGCCCGTAGCGGGTTCTACCTTTATAACGCTTGCGGAAACCGCCTCGTTCTGAAGTCCGCCCCACTGCTCGACAAGCTGGCTGCGCTCAACTTCCTTTATACCCTGCTTGATGACCTGCTTTGCGGTCTGCGCTGCGATTCTTCCGAACTTCTTCGTGTCGAGCTTTATCGGGCAGGTGTCGCCGATATTATAGCGCTTGCTCACGTTGCGCGCGTCCTCGAGCGAAATTTCGTTCGCGTCGTCGAGAACCTCCTCAACGACCGTTTTCTTTATAGCCACGTCGAATTTGCCCTTTGCGATATCAATATCGAAGTCTATATTCTCGCTTCTCGGGTAATCCTTCTTGATCGCGATAACGAGCGCGGTCTGTATTTTTTCGATAAGCAGCTCCGGCTCGATGCCCTTTTCCTTTGCAACTGCCGCGAGCGCTTCAAACAGCTCTCCTGTTCCTGATGATTTAGCCATTTTTCCGTTGTCCTCCTTGATGTAAATTCTTATTAAGTAAGATTATAGGTCCGAATTTATTTTTACGCAGTCCGAAACCGCGAAATTTTCCGTTTCGCCGCCGTCTTTTTCAAGCGTGAACGAATTTGTTTCATCGTCGTAGCCAGCGAGCGTTCCGAAAACGCTTACTTCCTTGCCTTTTTCGCCGCGGACGGTAACGCGTATTTTTTCGCCGACGCAGGCGCGGAAATGCTCGGGTCTGCGAAGCTTCTTGGTAAGTCCCGGAGAGCCTATCTCGAGAATATCTATCTTTCCGATGAAATCCTGCTTGTCGATGAGCTTGTTGAGCGGCTCGGAAACCTCCTCGCACTCGTCGCTGTCTATCCCGCCGTCTTTGTCGAAAAGTATGCGCAGATACCACATTGCGCCCTCTTTTTCAAAGCACACGTCCCAGAGCTTATAGCCCTTTTCCTCAAGTATAGGCGCAACAAGCGCGTAAGCGCGTTCCTCGATACGTCCGCCGTTTTCCTTTTTCTTTTCTGCCGTAGCCGACACCCCCTCGTGCTGTAAAAATCAGTATTACAAACAAGAAAGACCGGATTTTGTCAACCCAGCCTTTCTTTACTATACTATCCGTATTATACTACAAAATATACGCTTTGTCAAGGGTTTATGCGGAAAAAGTTGATTTTTAGGACGATTTCCGAACTTACGGCGCGTATATCTCGTCGTCGGTCAGCAGAATTTCGCCGTTTTCCTGTTCAAACCGCTTTATTTCGCGCTTTATGAGCATTTCTATCATATTCGTCATGGAGCGGTTCTCCGCTTCGGCAATTTTCTTGATCTTAGCATGGTCGGCGAGGTTCAGCCGCAGGGTGAATTGTGATTTTAATACGGGCATTCGGATTCTCCTGTTTTTTTTTCTTTGTGCAATCACAATGATACCACTCTGCCGCCTTTTTGTATGGTGTCATATTGACACCACCTTTAAAGTGTGATATAATGAACAAAATATACCGCCCGAACAAAAGGAGTATGTAATGGACTCAGAAAAAATACTGGAGATGACCGCAGAGAAATGCAGCGTAAGCGTCGGGGAGGTGCGGAGCGAAATAGCCGCCGCAATAGAAGCGGGTATGGAAAGCGCGTCGCCCGAAGCCGCCGCTTTCTGGAAAAGCGTTCCGCGGCGCGGCGAAAAGCCTACGCCCGAGGAGCTGCTTGATTTTCTTGCCGAAAAAATCTCACCCTGTTAACGCGGAGTGAGATTTTTGCATTATTCGATCGACTTCAGCGCTTCTATCATATCGACGTTTTTAAGCCGCTTGTGCATGAACAATGTTACCAGAACGGAAAAACCTACGGTAAGAACGGCGGCGAGAATATAGCTGCCGAGGTAGATATTCCGCCCGAACATTACAAAATCGACCTCCGCCGTTGTGATGACGAATTTAGCGAGAAAAACGCCGAGAACAAGCCCGAACGCCGTTCCGAGAAGCGTAAGCAGTATATTTTCACGGAAAATATACGCGTCGACCTCCTTATCGAAGAAGCCGAGCACCTTGAGTGTTGCGATCTCGCGTATGCGTTCGGTTATATTGATATTTGTGAGGTTGTACATTACTATAAACGCGAGAGCGCCCGCTGCCGCTATGATTACCCAGATAACGTAATTCAGTGCGGTAAGCATATTTTTGTAAGTCCCCATGACCGTCGAGGAGAACGAGACCGCCAGAACGCCGTCCGTTTCGAGAAGCTTTTCGGCAAGCCCGTCCTCGCCCTCTTCTCCGAGATTATGGGTGAAATATATCGCGTTGTACTCAGGTTCTGCGCCGAAAAGTTCGCGATAGGTCTGCTCGGTCATGTAGACGTAGTGACCGGGATAGTTTTCAAACGCCGCAGTAAGCGTTACTTCGTGCTTCTGCGCGTCGGATTCGCTTATCATGAGCGTATCTCCGCTTTTAAGTCCGCCAAGCAGGAGAGAAGATTTCTCGTCAATATAAATATCTCCGTCTTTTAAGGAGTATTCCTCGCCCGTGGTTCGGTCGCGCAGCGTCATAAAGTCGGAAAAACGCTCGGACTCCGACGGAACGGCGATATAAGCGCTGACTTTTTTGCCGTCCGAGGAAATCGTCATCTGCTTCTGATAAACTTTTACGCTTTCGCTCGTTTCGGCGAGAATTTCGTGCACGGTCTGTTCGGCTTCGGGGTATTTTTTTCCGTCGTAAACGGCGATTCCGTCATAGCGCTGGAGGTCGCCGTACTGAATACGGATTATATCGTTTATGCTGTCGAACAGGGCAAAGCCCGTAAGCAGCAGGGCGGTGCAGCCCGCAATTCCGACAACGGACATGAACATTTTCCGCTTGTATCTGAAAAGATTCCGCGCGGTCACCTTGTTGCTGAAATTAAAGCGCTTCCAGACAAACGGGATTTTTTCAAGCAGGATACGTTTTCCCGTTTTCGGCGCTTTAGGCCGCATAAGCTGAGCCGCCTGTTCGGAAAGGGCGGAGCGGCAGGCGGAGAAAACCGTTGCCGTTATCGCAAAAAGGCTTACCGCAACGGAAATTATCGCCGTCGGGAAATCTATCGGCAGGTAAAGCTCAGGCAGGTCGTACATCATGCCGTAAGCGGTTATTATAACGAACGGGAACAGCTTCATTCCCACGATCACGCCGAAAACCGCGCCCGTAAAGGTAGCCGCCGCAGCGTAGAACATATATTTGCGGATTATTTTTCCGTTTGAATAGCCGAGGGCTTTGAGCGTTCCTATCTGAACGCGCTGTTCCTCGACCATTCTCGTCATTGTCGTAAGGCAGACGAGCATAGCGACAAGAATGAAGAAAACGGGGAACACCGCCGCTATATTGTTGATTCTTTGGGCATTTTCGCCGTATTCGGAATAGCCGGGGTTATCGTCACGCGTGAAAACGTACCATTCGGGCTTTTCGAGGTCGGCGATTTTCTCCTCCGCGTCGGCAAGTTCACGCTTCGCATCGCTTATTTTCTCGTCGGCTTCGGCTTTCCCGTCTTCAAGTTCCTTTTCGCCGTCGGCGTAGTCCGAAAGCCCCTTTTCATAGTCGGCTTTCCCGTCCTCAAGCTCCTGCTTTGCGTCGGCAAGCTCACGCTTTCCGTCCTCGAGCTTCCGCTTGGAATCCTCGAGTTCCTTTTTCCCGTCGGCGTACTGCTGCTGTGCGTCGGCAAGTTCTTTTTCCGCGTCGGCGAATTTCGCCTCCGCCTCTTTTTTTCCGTCCTCAAGCTGCCGCTTTGCGTCGGCGAGCTGTTCCTTTGCTTCGTCGAGCTGCTTTTTTCCGTCGTCAAGCTCCGCTTTTGCATTGTCAAGCTGTTCTTTCGCTTCGTTCAGCTTCTTTTCGTTTTTGTCCAGCTTGGATTTTGCGTCGTTTATCTGCTCCTGCGCGGAGGCTATCTGCTGTTCGCCTGCGTCAAGCTGCTGCTTCGTTGCGTCAAGCTGCGCTTTAGCCGCGTCGAGCTGAGCCTTTGCCTGCGTATATGCCGCAAATCCCGCGTCGTATTCGGCCTTTGCCTGAATGTACATAGGATTTTCTTCGCCGACCATTTGCGCGAGTTGATCCAGCTGAGCCTTTGCCGCGTCAAGCTGCGTTTTCTGCTCGTCGAGCAGAGCAAGGTTTTCGTTATACGCCGCAAGGCCCGCTTCGTACTGTTCTTTTCCATCAAGAAACGCTATATAGCTGTTCGTGAACTGAGAGTAAGCGGAATTGTACTGCTTTTTCCCCTCGTCGAATTGCTTTTTTCCGTCTTCATACTCAGCGAGACCCTTTTCATATTCGGCTTCGCCGTCTTTAAGCTTTTGTTCATTTTCGGCGATTTCGGCTTCGCCGTCCTTAATTTTCTGTTCGGCTTCGGCGGTCTGCTCGGCGTACTCCTTTTTTGCTTCGTCGAGGTCGGCGTAGCCCTTGTCGATTTCCGCGCGGGCGTCCTCAAGCTCTTTTTCGCCGTCGGCTATCTGCTGTTCGCCGTCGGCGAGTTCTTTTTCCGCGTCGGCTATCTGCCGTTCGCCGTCCTCGATGTCCTTTTTCGCGTCGTCGAGCTGCCGCTTTGCGTCGGCAAGCTCCTTTTCTCCGTCGGCTATCTTATCGTTAGCTTCTTTTTCCGCGTCTGAAAGCTCTTTTTTCGCTTCGTCCAGTTTGTCGTCAGCCTCGGAAACAATGTCGCTGTAGCGTCCGTCCTCGCGTTCCGCCGCCGTTTTTTCGACAATATCGGTCAGTTCCTCGATACGGCTGTCGTATTCGTCGTCGAAAGTGTACAGACCGTCAAGCTCGGGGAAGCGCAGATACACCTCCGTGTTGTATTCCACGCAAAAATTCTTCTCGGGGACAAAATAGACCGAGGAAATCGAACCGTTTCCGACGGTCGTGCTGCCGTAGCCCGTTTTGTCTATGTACATGGGGGATTTTACCGTTCCGACAATTGTGTAGGTGTCGACGGAAAGCATATCGTCGGGCTTTTCGCCGTTTCCGTCTGTGAATGTAACGACAGTTCCGACGGGCAGCCGCCCTTTCATTCCGCTGTCGGAGGCGAGGCACTCGCTTTCGTTTTCGGGATAGCGGCCAGCCGTAAGCGTAAGGCGGTTGACCTTATCGCTGTTTTCGCCGAGGGATATTACGCGCGCCGCGACAGGCGAGGCTGACTCCGATGAAGCCAGAACGTCGGTGAAATACGATGGATAAACCTCCGCGCCGTCCAGCTTTTCAAGCGCGGCGATATCGTTTTCGTCAAAGCCGTAGGTCGAAACAAGGCGAAAGTCCATAAGCGAGGTGCGGTCGAAATACCTGTCCGCGCTCAGCCGCATATCGGGCGCCGCGGCTTTTACTCCCGAAAAGAAGCCTACCCCTATCGCCACTATGCCGAAAATGGACAGGAATCGGCTCTTTGTTTTTCCTATCTCTCTTAAAGCGCTCTTTTTGAGTGCGTTTTTCATGTGTCTGTTCCTTTCTTCTTGCACTGCGGGATACTGCTCCGCCACAGGTCGGGCGCGCCGCCGCTGCCGCTTCGCGGCAGCGGCGCATTGTGCGCCTTCGGCGCACAATGCCGCGGGCTGCCTGCGCAGCCCGCGGCGCGCCCGACCGTGACGGGGAGAAGTATCCCCGCCGATAGCAGCCTGCACGGACGTCGCCGTGAAAAAGTGAAAATTACGGCAGAGTTCAGCTCCGCCGTAATCCTCCCCTATTTATTTTTCGCCCGTATCCTGCACATACTTCGCGCGCACGCGGTGTTCAAGTCCGCCGATTATATTTTCTCTCGTGCGCTCGTCAGGGTTGAAAAGAAGCGCGATCGTTCCGCTGCTTTCCGTCTGAGAAACCAGATACCAGAGGTTTTCGCCCGTTCCGTCGTGCGCGACGGCGGTAACGTCCGCTTTAAGCTCGGTATCGTTCACATAAGGCTCAAGCTCGGTGACCGTCTTGAGATTTATCGTTATAAGACGCTTGCGCTTGCGCTGTCCGATTATTTTGTCAATGTCGAGGTCGTCGTTCGTGACGATGTATTCATATTCAAGCTTCGTTCCGTCGATAAGGTATTTCGTAAGCCATATCGAAGCAATTGCCGCAACAAGCCCGAGCGTAAGCACTCCCGGTCCGAAAATAAGATAGGTAAGCACGATCACCGCGATGACCACAAGGTCGAGCGCTATGATAGCCCCTCTGATAAGAAAGACCTTTCCGTCGGGTACTTTTGAAATAAGCTGTTCTGAAAATCTGTCCATTTTTGACTGTCCTTTCATGTAATGTTTTTATTGTATCACATTTCACCAAATAATACAAGGGGGATTAGTGCATATTTCCGAGGATTTTCACATTTGTGCGCCGTTCGAGCAGTTTTTGCACGAATATACCCGCAGTGCGGTATTGTTATAATCAACAAAAAAATTGCTCCGTGTCGAATAAAATCCGTTTATTTTTGTGTAATCCGACAAAAAAGCTCACAGCGCCGCGTCAGCATAAAGTTTGTGGGGCACTGTACTTGACTTAGTCCGAAAAATATATTATAATAAACATATGTAACATATTAGAGGCGGACAGTGCGCATTTTTTGTGCTATGTTGCCTATAATCCAAAACGGGAAAGGTAAGGTAATACTATGGGCAATATAACCCTGATTACGGGCGGAGCAGGGAGCGGAAAGACCAGATGGGCGATTTCCTATTTCAAGACCTGCGACAACGTCCTGTTTATCAACACGGGAAGCCGTATCAGCGATGAAACGATGCACAGAATGGAATATTCCAACAAGCAGAATAATGTGGAATGGGTAGTGGCGTCCGAGGTAGACGACCCCGTTCCGCTTATCAAGGACCATAAGTTCTTTATTTTCGACAGCCTCGGCTCCTATACGTCCGCAGTAATGCGCAGAGTTGCAAAGGACGTTGAAAATATAACGAACGAGGAACACGCCGAAATCAAGAAAATCGTGGTCGACAGCGTTATCGAATGCATGAAAAAGGTCGAGGAGCTTAACGGCGCAATGGTAATAATCTCGATTGAGCCGGGCTTTTCCGTTTGTCCGAAGGATCCGGAGCAGATAGCGTTCCGCGAGATAATGGGCGCGGTAAATCAGCGTATCGCAAACACCGCGCAGGAGGTTTACCTCTCCGCAAGCGGAATTCAGTTCAGAATAAGATGAGAAAGGGAGAAAAAATATGACAATCGACCAGTTAATCAACTTTGCAAGAAGCAAGAACGCGTCCGATATTCACCTTACCGTGGGCGCGCCCACATCTATCCGTATAAACGGCGAGCTGAAGAAGTTTGACGGAATGGACGACGAGGTTGTTAGCCGCACCATTCTTTCCATGCTCTCAGCCGAGCAGGAAAAGCGGCTTGGCGCGGGAGAGGATATCGACTTTTCGTTCACGGCGCAGAGCGGCGGCAGACAGAGAGTAAACGTTTATCATCAGAACGGAGGAAAGCTTGCCGCGGCGATACGTCTGCTCAACGAGCATATACCTTCTTTTAAGGACATCTGCCTTCCGCAGGCGGCTATCGACCTTACCAAGGAGCTTAAAGGTCTTATCCTTGTAACAGGGCCTACCGGCTCGGGTAAATCCACGACCCTTGCGACAATGGTAGACCAGATCAACCAGACCCGCCCCTGTCACATTCTCACGATCGAGGATCCTGTTGAATATGTATATCAGCCGAAAATGGCGACGATCCACCAGCGTGAAATAGGGACCGACGTTCCGAACTTCGACTATGCGCTGCGCAGCGGTCTGCGTGAAAACCCCGACGTTATCCTTGTCGGCGAAATGCGCGACTATGAAACTATCCAGCTTGCGATAACCGCTGCCGAAACGGGTCACCTCGTACTCGGAACGCTTCATACAACGGGCGCGGCTCAGACGATAAACCGTATTATCGACGTATTCCCGTCCGACGTTCAGAACCAGATCCGTTCTCAGCTTTCGGGAAATCTGCGCGGCGTAATCTCGCAGATGCTCGTACCTATGAAAAATATCGAAAGAGGAAGAACCGCTGCGTTTGAAATTCTTATCAACAACGACGCTTCCGCGAACAATATCCGTGCGGAAAAGGTTCATCAGCTTGAACAGGTAATGGCTTCCAACGCATCTATCGGCATGAGAACGATGAACGAGAGCTTAAAGCGCCTTGTTCGCGACGACGTTATCTCCAGAGAAACTGCGCTCACATACAGCCCCGACAAGGACGAACTCCGCAAGATATTCTAATGACTTATAAAGCGCTTTTACGGGCAGCAGGGTGTTTTTTCGCCCTGCTCCTGTTTTTGGGACAGCTTTGTATTCCCGCAGAGGCGGTTTCACGCACAAATCTGCTGCGGACAACGCTCAACCCCGACGCATATTCGCTTTTTGAAATAAACGGCTATACCGTTACCGCGCGCGGAAAATATACCGGCGACAGGCTTGCGAAAATTTTTGTTTCGGCAGGCGACATAGGCTCGATGAGCTTTTCGGCGCACGCCGACGGCAGCTATGAAGCTGAATTTACGGTAAGCTCGGTAAGCGACTCGTCCGTACTTGCGCTCAAGTTCAATTCGGGCGCGACGATATCATATCCGCTGTATTCCGACGAAAACGGGTTGTATTTCCCGCAGAACGAACTTGCGGCGAAAAACCGGCAGGTTCTCGAAAAAATTTACGACGCGCCGAAGCTGGCGGCGGGGTATTACCTTACCGCTTCGGGAGAAGCCGACAAAATCGCCGAAGTTCAGCGGCAGATAAAGCAAATATCCGACTCGGTCACCGACGGACTTGAAAGCGACTATGACAAGGCACGGGCGCTCGCAGAATATGTCGCGGCTCACGTCAGCTACGACATGGACGCGCGCAGCGAGAGCGTTACCGAAGAAACCGTTTCCGTTGAACACACGCTCAAATACGGCAGAACGGTCTGCATAGGCTTTGCAAACCTGTACTGCGCGCTGCTTCAGGCGCAGGGGATCGACGCGGTGAACATTAAAGGTGGAAGCACGGGAGGCGGCGTGACTTATGCGGCGCTTACCGACGGCATTCAGAACCACGAATTTACGGCGTTTTTCTGTGAAAAACAAAATCGCTGGGTCTGGGTGGACAGCTGCTGGGACGGAAGCGGCACTTATCAGAACGGGGAATTTCTCGGCAATATACCGCACGAAAAATACTTTGATATAACCGACGAGGCGCTGTCCTTTGACCACAGAGCGGATTACGCCGAGCGCAGGGATTTTTTTAACGCCGAGGCGGCTGAACAACCGGAAGAAACCGAACAGACGGAAGCTGCAACGACCGCTGCCGAAACCGCTGTCCCCGAAAGTGTACCCAAAACGACAACAACCGCAGCTTTAACCGAACAAACCGCGGAAAGCGTTCAAAATTCACCCAAAAACGAAAAAACGGAGTCCGAAACTCCGCTTATCATCACAATAGTCTTGCTCAGTGCGGGAATTGCCGCGCTTGCAATATTTATTTTTCATGGAAGGAAAACACAAAATGGTAGTAATCGAACTCGAAAACGGAAAAAAGATTAAGCTTGAGCTTTATCCCGAAATTGCGCCCGAAACGGTCAAAAATTTTGAAGAGCTTGTTGAAAAAGGCTTCTACAACGGGCTTACTTTTCACCGCGTTATCAGCGGATTTATGATTCAGGGCGGCTGCCCCAACGGCAACGGAACGGGAAATTCCGGCACGCATATCAAGGGCGAATTTCTCGCCAACGGCGTTGTAAACAACCTTAAGCATACCCGAGGCGTACTTTCTATGGCGCGCGCTGCCGACCCGAACTCGGCAAGCTGTCAGTTCTTCATCATGCATGAGGACGCGCCTTACCTCGACGGCAACTATGCGGCGTTCGGAAAGGTGGTAGACGGCATGGACGCGGTGGACGAGATCGCTTCCTGCGAGACCGACTACACCGACAAGCCGTTAAAGCCTATCGTTATGAAGAGAGTCATCATCGAGGAATAATTTTTTTCACAGGGAACAGGCGGCGCGCAGCAAAAAGCTGCGCGCCGCTTTTGTGTGGGGAGGTAGGCGGGGTGGGGCGCCATGCGGCGGCGCAGCCGCCGCATGGCGAAGCGCGCAGCGCTTCAAACGCACTCTGTATGGGGCGCGGCGTTTTGCGAAGCGGGGAATATGCGGGCGTTGGGAAAGCCGCGGCGGTCGCCGACGAGGGGGCGAGGAGGGCGCTTCGCGGAGCGAAGCGGCTGACAAGCCCCTTCAGGAGGCGACCGCATAAAGCTGCACGTTCCTGCCGAGAAAGCAGCATCTTTGCCTTTTTGGCGATTAGTCCCGCGTTCGCGGCTTTCAACTTGCCCTTCCTTTTCGCACTTTCCGAAACGCCGCCATTCGCACGAGCAGCGTAGTCAGCGCACCTGCGCGGCGCGCCGCATTCGGCTTTGCCGAATGCGGCAGGCGGCGGCTTTCGCCGCCGCCCTATCGCAGCTGTCCGCTTTGCGGGCAGCTGCGGCGCCGCGCGCCCCTCGATATCCTCCGGCATTATCCGTATCACCGGCTCTTTTTCATTGCAAAATTCGTCAGAACGACCCCTCGCCGCACAACCTGCTGTTCGCTTATACTATTTTTCAATCTTCCTATAGACAACGTCTATAGGAAGATTCGCCGCTTCTGTGAAGCGGCGTGGCGGCGCAGCCACCGAAAAAACCGTACAATACTAATTCCGTCAAAGCCGCCGGCTTTGACACACCGCTTTTTAAGCGGTAATCAATATATAGCCGTTGTATATATTGATTAGGAATTAGTATTATAACCGCATACCCTCGCTTTTCAAAAAATCCCCGCGCGGTTATTGAAGCGTGGACGGTTATTTCGCCGCAGGCGAATTGTTCCGGTCTGTCGCATATCGCGGAAGCGATCCCTTCATGCTGATGGTTCTTGCCGACGTACAGCATATCTATATGCCCCGTATCGTCTATGCTGCCGAACCCGACAATTTCACCCTCAGTTTCCGCAATAAGCGTAAGGCTGTGCGAAAATATTTTGTCCCACCGTTCGGATTCGGAAGCGCTCGCCGCCCACGCTTCCGCCTGTTCGGGAGTATAATCGCGAAGATTGACGCTCAGAACCGTTTCGCGGAACAGCTGCATAAGCTTCGTGCAGTCGGCGGAGAGGTATTCACGGATAGTTATTTTATCTTTTCTTGTGGCGTGAAATTGTCGTCGATGAATTGAAGATACGGCTTTTTGCTAACGCCGCTCCGGTTGTTGAGATACCATTCGAGCGATTCGCGAAGTCCCTGTTCAAGCGGCACGACCGCAGGCAGCAGCGCGTTCTGCGCGCTTACGTCAAGCCGATAATCATAATCGTAAAAACAGAAGTAATTGCGCTGTGCGAGCCGCGCGCGGACGTTGAAAAAGCGCGGCTCTTTGCCTGCGGCTTTATAGCAAAGCACCGCCCAGTCGCGGACTGTAACGGTTTCGCTGTTCCCGACGTTAAAAATACGGCGGTCGGGGCTTTTTTCGAGAATCATTTCCATAAATCGGCAAAGGTCGGCAACGTGAAGAAGCTGTAGGTTCATTTTCCCGTCCTGTGGCAGGCAGAAACGCCGCCCGCTGAGCACGCAGTCGAACGCGAACGCCTCGCGGTAAAGATTGTTCATAGGACCGTAAAGATACGGCGGCCGCAGGATATACGCCTCGGGCCAGCGTTCCGACAGCGCGCGTTCCGCTTGTGCCTTATTCTCGCCGTAGCTGCCCCAGATACGGTTTTTGCCCGTGGGAGCGCTTTCGCTGAACGGCTGCGGAGTCGTTTCGGGATAGACCGCGCTTGAACTTATAAAAATATATTTGTCGAACTCACCGAGCGCGTCGAGAAGTGAATTTACGTCCCGCGCGGTATACGCCGTAATATCCAGAACAGCGTCGAAATACAGACCGCGCAGCTTATCGCCGATATCGTGTCTGTCCGCCTGTATAAGCGTAACGCCGTCGGACTGCGGGCGCGTTCCTCGGTTCAGCACATATACCCGCCAGCCCTTTTTCACAAAATATTCCGCCGCAAAACGACTTACAAAAACGGTTCCGCCCGTAACAAGAATGGTTTTCATGCCGCTGCCTCCTCGCCGTGATAACTGAGATCATTATATCACGGCGAAAAATAAATGTAAAGCGGGATTTCTCGAAGCACCGCGTTCCTGCGATAAACGCTCAAAATCTGAACAGCGCCTCCACAAGTCTTCTGAAGCATTGCCCGAAATCGAGCGCCTCTACTTCTTCCGCAGCGATTATTTTCGCCGTTCCCACGACCTGCTCGCCGACGGTCATTGTCACAAATCCGAGCAGTTCTCCCTGTGCGACGGGCGCTGAAACGCTTGCCGAGCGGCTGTAGTGATATTCGATAAGCCCCGAACTGCCTTTCGGAAGAATAACGCTTCCCGCGCCAGAAAAGCGCGTGTCTACGCCTTTTTTCACTCCGCCCTCAACGGGAATTTCCGTAAGTTCGGCAACGTCCGGGCGAAGCGCGACAAGCTCGAACGCGCCGAAGCCGTAGTCAAGAAGCGCCGCCGCGGTGTCGAACCTCGCTTCGTCCGCCGCGCAGCCGAGAACTACCGCGATAAGCTCCATTCCGCCGCGCTTTGCCGTAGCGCAGAGGCAGCAGCCCGCCCCGTCGGTCGTGCCTGTTTTAAGCCCCGTTATCCCCGTATAGCTTGTTATCAGTTTGTTGGTGTTGAGAAGCTGGGTTTCGTTTTTCGTTCCCGTTCGCACGCTGTCAAGGCGCGTGAGCAGAAACTCGTCAAAAAAGCTGTATTTTCTCAGCTCGGCAGCCATTTTCGCAATATCGCGGGCGGTCGAATAATGCTTTTCGTCGTCAAATCCCACGCAGTTCGTAAAATTCGTGTTATTCATTCCGAGCGAAAGAGCCTTTTCATTCATTTTTGCGACAAACGCGCTCTCGCTCCCCGCGATATGCTCGGCAAGCATTACGCACGCGTCGTTCGCGCTTGCTATAACGACGGATTTTGCAAGGTCGCCTACGCTCATTTCCTCCCCCGCGGTCAGCCATATCACCGACCCGTCCATGCTTCCCGCGTGTTCGGAGCAAACGGCGATATCGGAGAAGCTGAGCCGCCCCGCGTCTATTTCCTCCGCAGTCAGCAATAGGGTCATTATCTTTGTGACGGACGCTATCGGCAGCTTTTCGTCCGCGTTTTCCTCATAAAGCGCCTGACCCGTCTGTTCCTCGACAAGTATCACAGATTTTGCCGCCGAACAGTCGGGCGCTTCCTCCGCGCAGGCGTAAAAAGAGCCGAAGCCCGCCCGTACCGTCGATAAAATGAACAAGAAGGCAAATAATTTTTTCATGTGAATCATTCCTTTCCCTTGCTATTATATGTATAGCTTTTCCGCAAAATGTACAGAATAGGTTCAGAAAAGGAAGGACGGGTGCAATGAAAAAGGAATCGTTTTTTCTCGAGCTGTTCAGGCAGTTCGTTATAATGCTTTACGGCGGGTTTATTTACGGCGCGGTTGAAATTCTTTATCGGGGACATACTCACCCGTCTATGTTTATTTTGGGCGGACTCAGCCTTGTCTGGGTCGGGGGGCTTAACTGTTTTTTCAGCAGGAGGCTGCCGATACCCGTTCAGATGGCGATAGGGAGCGTTATCATAACGCTCGGCGAATTTGTCTGCGGAATGATAGTGAACGTCGGGTTCGGTATGCACGTTTGGGATTACAGCAAGCTGCCGTTTAACCTTTACGGTCAGGTCTGCCTGCTTTTTATGGTGATATGGTTCTTTTTCTCGTTTGTCGCGATAAAGACCGAGGATTTTATAAGAGCGCGGCTGCTGCCTTGAAATGAAACAAATATCCCCGCAGCCTGCGTTCCGGCTACGGGGATATTTAATCTTCCTATATATTGATTAGAAATCGGTATTATACCGTCTGCGCGGTGTAGAGCTTATAATAATCGCCTTTTTTCGCCATAAGCTCGTCATGCGTACCCGCTTCGGTGATGCCCTTGTTGCTTATGTACATTATCTTGTCGCAGCTGCGTATCGTAGAAAGGCGGTGCGCGATAATAAACGACGTGCGTCCCTGAAGCAGGTGATTTATGCCCGTCTGGAGATAGCGCTCGGTCTTTGCGTCTATCGACGAGGTCGCTTCGTCGAGGACAAGTATCTTCGGGTCGGAAAGTATAGTTCTCGCAAGCGCGATAAGCTGCTTCTGACCCTGTGAAAGTCCCGCGCCGCGCTCGCTCACCTGCGTGTCGTAGCCGTTTTTCAGCGAACGTATATATTCGTCGATACCGACGATTCTGCAAGCCTCGCGCGCTTCCTCGTCCGCCGCGTCGAGCCGTCCGTATTTCAGATTTTCCATGATAGTGCCGCTGAAAATAAAGCTGTCCTGAAGCATTATTCCCATCTGCGAACGAAGCGAATGGAGCGTTACCTCCGAAATGTCGCTGTCGTCTATAAGGATCTTACCGCCGTTCAGGTTATAGAATCTCGAAATAAGGCTCACTATCGTGGTTTTTCCCGCGCCGGTAGGTCCTACGAGAGCTACGCTTTCGCCCGCGCGGACGTCAAAATTGACATTTTCGAGAATATTTACGCCCTGTTCATATCCGAACGTAACGTTTTTGAAATGAACGTCGCCGTGTATCTTGGGAAGCTCTGCTGCGCCTATCTTGTCCTTTACGGTAACAGGCTCGTCGAGCATCTCAAAAATTCGTTCGAGGTACGCTACCGCGTTGATGAACGTGTTCATGAGGTTGGAGAGGTTCATGAGCGGCTGCCAGAAGCGCGCGGAGTAATCGCCCATGGCGAGTATCGTTCCGAGCGAGATGCCCGGCATAGCCAGCAGTCCCACGGCGTATATTGCCGCTCTCGTGATAATTCCGACAATGTCGGTCACGGGCCAGACGAGGTTGCTGAACTTGACTGCGCGCATCCACTTTTTGCGGTACTGCACCGCTAAGCGGTCGTTTATCTCTTCGTTTACCTCCTCGCGAGTGAAAACCTGAGAGATCTGAACTCCGACAATGCTTTCGTGAAGATATGCGTTGAGGTTCGAGCTTTTATTCGATACCGCCTGCCATGCTCTGCGCTGACCGTTCTTTATCGCAAGCATTACCGCCGCGTATATGGGCAGTCCGCCGAGAACCACGAGCGCAAGCTGCCAGCAGACGAAGAACATGAACACTATTATAAATAGCAGGTTGAAAATCTCGAGCACAAAGTTCACGATACCGTTCGTCATGAGGTCTGATATCGAGTTTATGTAGTTTACGATGCGGACGAGAATTTTTCCGTGCGGGCGGCTGTCGTAATACTCAAACGGCAGCTCCTGCATATGTCGGAACAGATCCTCGCGAATGTCGTAAACTATATCCTGACCTACCTGCGTCATCATGACCGCGCGCTTTTTCGTCAGAAAAACGCTTATTATGATGCAGGCGAGGAATCCGACCGCGCTTAATATGAGCATGGGTATCTTATCTTCGGAGGTCATGAAATTATCTACCGCATAGCTTACGATAAGCGGCGAAAGCAGCCCGATTATTACCGCCGCCGCGCTCAGCAGCAGGGCTTTTGCGATAGTTTTCTTATATTTTCCCGCATAGACAAGCGCGCGCTTTAAATGCCGTATGTCGAACGGAGTTTCAAGGCTCTCGTCTATGTCAAACTTGTTTCTTGCCATTTTTATCCGCTCCCTTCCCGTTATTTCTGAAGCTCATAGACCTCGCGGTAATAGCCGTCCTGCGCGATAAGCTCTTCGTGAGTTCCGCTCTGCGCGATAGTGCCGTCCTTTAGGATAAATATGCGGTCGGCGTCGCGTGCGGAGGAAATTCTCTGTGCAATAATTATTTTCGTGCAGGGGAAGTCGAGGTTTTTGAGCGAATCCTGAATGTGTTTTTCTGTTTCAAGGTCAACCGCCGACGTAGTATCGTCGAGAATAAGTATCGACGGCTTTACGGCCAGCGCGCGCGCAAGCGAGATACGCTGCTTCTGTCCGCCCGAAAGTCCTACGCCGCGTTCGCCGATTATCGTATCGTAGCCGTCCGAGGTCTTTACTATAAAATTGTGCGCGTCGGCAGCCTTAGCGTATTTCACCGCTTCTTCCTCGGGGAGGTCGATATTTCCGAAGCAGATGTTGCCCTCGATAGTGTCCGAATAAAGCAGAACGTCCTGCGTAGCGATGCCTATTGCGCCGCGAAGCTGTTTAAGCTTCATCATTCTTATATTTACGCCGTCTACGAGAATTTCACCCTTTTTTATGTCGTAAATACGCGGGATAAGGCTTATAAGCGAGGTTTTTCCCGTTCCGGTCGCGCCCATTATCGCAATGGTTTCGCCGGGGTTTATAGTGAAATTGAGGTCGTGGAGAATCTCGTTCTTTCCGTATCCGAACGAAACGTCCCGAAACTCTATTTTTCCCTTTAACCTGTCGGGCATATCAACGGCGTCGGCGCGGTCTACTATCGAGCTTCTGCCGTAGTACAGCTCGATTATCTTGTTTGCCGAGGCGGTGAAGCGCTGGTAGTCGTTTACGATATTTCCGAGGGTCCGCATGGGGTTGGAAATCGTCCAGACAAGTCCCGCAAACGCGGCGTATTCGCCGAAGGTTATCCGTCCGCCGATAATGAACAGACCTCCGCAGAGCAGGCATATTACCGAAAGGCTCTGCGCCGTTATTTCAAGCGCGGGGAAGAATCTGAGCCATGTGAACGCCGCGGTTTTGTTCGCGTCGTTATACGCCTTATTTTTTTCACGGAATTTCTTTATCTCGTAATCCTCGCGTGCAAACGCCTTTACAACGCGGTTTCCCGAAATATTTTCCTCCGCGCAGGTGTTAAGAGCGGAAAGCCGTTCGCGAAGCTCGACGTAATACGGACCGACCACGTTCTTGAACATTTTGGTTATGATAAGTATAAGCGGCGTAAGGATAAGCATACACGTCGCCATGAGCCAGTCGATTGTGTAGAAATAAACCGTTGTTGCGGTGAACAGGATCACGCATTCGAGCGTGGTTTTGATTATCCACGCGACGGAATGGCGCACCATGTCAAGATCGCCCGTAACGCGCGTCATTATGTCGCCCGTGCGGTATTTGTCGTAGAACGACGCGTCCTGCATTTCGATATTGTGGAACAGCACCTTGCGTATGCGGTAGATAAGCCCCTGCGAAGCGTGCTCGTAGGAGATATTCGCCGTGTACTGGATACAGCAGCGGATAAGCGTGAACCCGACCATCATCAGCAGCATTTTTATAAGCGCGTCCGAGCCTGTCCGCAGATTTTCCGCAGCCTGTTCGCCGACCAGAAAGGTGTCGGTTATCTGCTGGGTAAAATACGGCGTAATAATGTACATCGACTGTGATATAATTGTAAGGCAGAGGGCAAGAATATATACGGCGCGGTCGCCTTTCATATTCTTCCATAGCCAACGAAGCAAAAACATATTTCCTCACGTCCCTTTCGTAAAAAATCATCTTCGGAAGAGCCTTCTTTCATTAAGTCACACGGTTTTCCGAAAAAGTTTCAGTTTTTTGTAAACGATTGCATTTCTTTTTTATCCGCAATTCGACCGGATTTTGATTATATCACAGGCGCACATGATTTTATATAACAAAACTTGCAAAAAATAGTACAAATCTCTTTTTTGTTACTCGGGTACAATTCCGCGGGGATGCGTATAGCCGTGATTTTGACCGTTTTGTTTACATTTCGGTTTCATTTAGCGAAAAATTCCGCCAAAAAGATTAAAAACAAGCTTTTTCTTTGTTAAATATTACATAAAAGGCATCTTTTTTTAGTTAATTTTTTACAAAGCAAATTACAGATTATTGACAAATTGAACGATTTGTTATATACTGGTTTTAAGCGCAAAATTTCCGGACGAAGCAGCCGTTTTAACAATGGTTGTTTGTAAAGTCTTATTAACAGAAGCTGAAGCAGCAATGAAATCCGCCTAAAAATGATTATTCGGAAATAGTGGCTGCATATATATCAAAAGGTAGGTTAACGTCAATGAAATCAAACAAAAAAGCCTTATCCTTGCTTCTTTGCGTTTTGCCGCTTGCTTTTGCGGCAGCTTGCAGCAATGCTGAACCCGAAAGCGGTACTCCGACTTCGCAGGCTGTATCGGCGGCGGAAACGGAGGTTTCACAAACGGCTGAGCCTGTTTCTTCCGCTTCGGAAGAATACGAGATGTTTTCCGTAGAGCACTTGAAATCCACGGAATATTACCAAAAGGTGATGGACTGGTTCGACGAAAAAAATCTTTCCGACGAGGAACGTCAGGCGCTGCTGAACGATCCGGAATTTATCAAGGACGCGATGCGCGACAGTTACTGGAATTAAAAAGCGGGGCATAGCTTTCCGCTTAGTTGTTTTGTATACAAATTGTAAAACACAGGAGGATCTCAGATGTTTACTCCCTATCTGAACTGCAAAATCTGCGGCGGAGAAATCGCTCCCGACGCAGAGCATAACAACGGCGCCTGCCTTGGCTGCGGCGCGGAATGTATGTATCCCAAGGCGGACGTAAAAAAGCTCAATCGCATTACATATCTAAGAAATAGCTTTGATTTTGCGCGTGCGGAGCTTTTTGCGGACGAGGTTGCCGAGGATAACTCCGAGGACAGCGAGGTTTACTGGAACAAGCTGCTCTGTCAGTACGGCATTCAGTATGTCAGAAGCGGCGCGAAGCGTTTCCCCGTATGCCGCAGAAACACCGCGGGACTTCCCGAGGTGACCGAAAACGAAAATTACAGGCGTGCGCTCTACTATTCGACAGAGGATATGCAGCCCCATTATGTAAACATGGGCGCGGCTATCGCGGAAGCGGTTTCCGTTTCACGCAATATATTTGATCATCAGGATAAAAAATACGACGTTTTTGTGCTAAGCCGCGAAAATGCCGACGCGGACAGCGACCTCGACGGCGACAAGCTGTTCCTGCGCTTTACAGAAAACCTCGGCTTCAGCGTTTTCTATGCTCCCGAGACGCTCAAGGAAATGGACGAGGCGGAAAAAGCTGCGCAGGTTGCATACGCGCTTGAAAACAGCCGCATAATGCTTGCAAATTTCAAGGATATTTCCGACTGCCACGACGGCTACATGAACTATGCGGTCCGCGCTTTTGCGGTGGCGATGTCGGGCGACGAACAGAAGCTTCTTTTCCCGATTTTCAATTCCCGCAACATTCAGTTCCAGCAGCTTCCCGAGGAGCTGGTTTGGTTCGACGACGTTTTCGACAGTGCCGAAAGCGAATTTATGCGTGAAATTTCCGAAAAAGTAGAAATGATACTCAAGCCCGAGGAAGCGGCGGTCGTTCCCGATTCTATCGTGACCGCGACGGCTGCCAACAAGGAAAATCTCATTAAGAGAGCGTATATGTTCCTTGAGGACGGCGAATTTGACACTGCCGATACATATTTCGATAAAATTCTTGACATTGATATTGAGGATTCCCGCGCATATATCGGAAAACTGCTTGCGGAATACAAGCTGACCTCCGAGGATCAGATCCCGACGATCCCGATGCCCGTTACCGATGACAAGAACTTCATAAAGGCTCTGCGTTTTGCGACTCCTGAGCAGAAAGCGCGCTATGAAGCGCTCAACGGCGAGATCGTGGACAATATCGAGAGCGAAAAGAAGCGTATTTCCGAAGAGCGTCAGCGCCTTGCCGCCGAACGCGAGGAAAAGGAAGAGATCGAACGTCAGCGCCGTGCGCGTCAGCTTAAGGAGGAGCGCAAGCTTCAGTTCCAGCGCCGCCGCGACCCGCTCAGAAAGACCTTGCTCGAAGTAAGAGCGGAACTCAACAAGACGTTCCTCACGCCCAAGCGCAAGACCGAGCTTAAAGAACAGGAAGAGGTTCTTGTAAAAAACATCAAAGAGCTTGAAGCTCAGTTCCCGGACATCTGGGACTAATCTCGCACAACAGCGCCCTGCTTTCGGCAAAACGGAAGCGGGGCGTTTCCTTTTGCAGTATTTGTGCAAATCCCGACGGCGGATTCAGCCTGTTTCGGCGGGGATAGTGCAGATTCGCACGGGGGCGGGCGCGCCCGATATTCCGCGAAGCGGAATATCGGGCTGCGCGGCGAAGCCGCGCAGCTGCCGGAAGCCGCCGCAGGCGGCTTCCGGCGCGCGCCCGCCCCGCCGATTTCGCCGGACCCCGCAAATCCGGCGGACAAGAAGCGAGCGTCGGAACGCGGCGTTTTTCGGAGAGCGCGGGAAAAGCAAAGGTTGAGAAAGCCGCGGCGGCAGCCGACGAGGGGGCGAGCGGAGCGAGCTTCCTCAGGAGGCTGCCGCGTGACAGTGCAGATTTAACATATTCGGGCGTATAAAAGAAATTTCGTCTTACCCCCTTGTTTTTTATTTGCAAAAGTAGTATAATAGATAGGTATAGGTATGCCTCCTTAGTTAAATGGATATAACAAACCCCTCCTAAGGGTTAGTTATCGGTTCGATTCCGGTAGGGGGTGCCACTTTTGGCGCTTTGCCGCAGATTTTTTTACGGAGGTGCGCGATGAAATTCCGCTTTAATCCCAAGTATACGCAGATCGCGGTATATTCCGTCATTGTTATCGTAATAAGCGGAATTATCCTCATCGCTGCCGTCGATATTCCCGATTTCAGACAGCTCGGCGACCTTATCGGTTCGTGTATCGCTCCGCTTGTATGGGGCGCGGTGATTGCCTACCTGCTTAATCCGGGCGTGGATTTTTTTCAGTTTTGTGTGTTTAAAAAATGGCAGCAGAAAGCCGATTCGCCGAAAAAACGCATAGTTATCCGAAATGTTTCGATATTTATCGTGGTAGTGCTCGCGCTCGGACTGCTTACGGGGCTTATGTTCCTCATAATCCCGCAGGTCACGAGCAGCGTTACGGGTCTTGTGACGCATTTCGACGAATATGCCGATAATTTTCTTAACTGGGCGCGAAACACGTTCTCGGAACAGCCGCAGATTATCGCCGCTCTCGAAAATCCGCTTGATCAGATAAACGCCTTTCTGAACACTTCGTGGAGCGACTTTTCTGAAACTATAGTTTCTTTCGGAACAAAAATCGGCGGCGGACTTCTGAATTTCATACTCGGGTTTAAGGATTTCATAATCGGCTTTATTATAGGCATATACATTCTTTCATCGAAAGAAATGCTGAAATCTCAGGCGAAAAAACTGATTTTCGCTTTTTTCCGAAATTCGCACGCGCAGAATATCCTCCGCGTAACGCGCCGCACGAACGACATTTTTGTTCATTATCTCACGGGTATACTTATCGACGCGTTTTTCGTAGGCTGCATGACGTTTATCGGCGCTTCGATAATCGGGACGCCGTATCCGCTGCTTATGGCGGTGATAATCGCCTGCACGAACATAATCCCGTTCTTCGGTCCGTTTATCGGCGGCATTCCCGCCTGCTTCATCGTTCTGCTTGAGGATCCGATGAAAGCAGTGTGGTTCGCAATTTTTATGGTTGTAATGCAGCAGTTCGACGGAAATATAATGGTTCCGCTTATTCAGGGCGACCGAACGGGCGTTCCGTCCGTATGGGTGCTTATCGGGCTTATCGTGGGCGGCGGTCTTTTCGGCTTTGCGGGAATGCTGCTTGCCGTGCCCGTTTTCGCTGTGCTTTATATGCTGTTCAAGGAGTTCCTGAACTCGCGGCTTGAAAAGAAAAATCTCCCCGTAACGGGCGCGCTTTACAGTCCCGAGCGGCTTGATAAATATGTAGACGGCTACGCATATTCCGAAGAGGAGCGCGAGGCTGACGAAAAATGGCTCAAAAGCATGACAGAGCCGAGAAAAACAAAGACCACTTTCTTCCGCCGACGGGGCGGAGATAAAAATAAACCGGATAATAATAACGATAATGGCTAAGAAAGGATTTTTCAGATATGAAGGAACAGCTTCAGAAAATTAAGGAAAAAGCGTCCGCCGAGATCGCCGCAATGAGCGACGCAAAGGCGCTTGAAGATTTAAGAGTAAAAATTCTCGGAAAAAAGGGCGAGCTTACCGCGATTTTAAAGCAGATGGGTCAGCTTTCTGCCGAGGAACGTCCCGTTATCGGACAGCTCGCGAACGACGTGAGAGCCGCGCTTGAAGCCGCGATAAGCGAGAAATCAGCTTCTCTTAAGGCGGGGCTGCTTGAACAGCGCCTAAAGCTTGAAGCGGTGGACGTAACCATGCCGGGCGAACGCTGCGAGGCGGGAAAACGTCACCCGCTCAATATTGTCCTCGAAGACTTAAAGGGAATTTTCCGCGGAATGGGCTATACCGTTGTTGACGGACCCGAGGTTGAAGAAACCAAGTACGTTTTCGATATGTTGAACACTGACGAGGGACACCCCGCGCGCGACCCGCAGGATACTTTTTATATAACCGACAAGATCCTGCTCCGCACGCAGACCTCCTCCGTTCAGATAAGAACAATGCTCAAGGAGAAGCCCCCTATCGCTATCATCAGCCCCGGACGCGTTTACCGTTCTGACGCGGTTGACGCGACGCATTCGCCTATTTTCCACCAGTGCGAGGGACTCGTTATCGACAGAAAGATACGATTCTCCGACCTTAAAGGAACGCTTGAAATATGGGCGAAGCGCCTTTACGGCGAAAACGTAAAGCTGCGCTTCCGTCCGCATCATTTCCCGTACACCGAACCCTCCGCCGAGGTTGATTTACAGTGCTTCAAGTGCGGCGGAACAGGCTGTCCGCTCTGTAAGGGCGAGGGCTGGATCGAAATGCTCGGTTCGGGTATGGTTCACCCGCAGGTTCTCATAAACTGCGGAATCGACCCCGAGGAATACAGCGGCTTCGCTTTCGGTATCGGGCTTGAACGTATCGCTATGATGAGATATAACATCGACGATATGCGCCTGCTTTACGAAAACGATTCGAGATTTTTAAGCCAGTTCTGATGATAAGAAAGCATTTTTTAAGAGAAGCTGCGCGCACATTCGCGTGGGTAGCGATAAGCCTGCTTATGATTTATGCGGGCGTTGTCATGGTTATAATGCGCCTCGGAGTCCCGACGCGGCGGAAAGTGTGGGCGGGCGTTATCGTGCTGGCTTTTATATGGATTGCGGTAACGCGCGTGATCGATTTCGTAAATCATTACCGCGACGTGCGCGAATTTGAAAAGGATTTCCTGCCCGAAAAGTTGGACGAGCTTCTTCTCGGCGCAGAAAAAAGCTACTGCGGAAAGCACTTTTTTCTCAAGGACCGCGTGATAAGTCTCGGCGCGCTTGCCGAATTTGATTACAGCGACGTTTACTGGACGGGTGTTTTCAGACAGAAAACCTATCGGACGGCGGTAAAACCGCTGCTCCTTGAGGTTCGCTTTAAAAACGGGAAGCACGTTATTATGGAATTTCCGTATTTTTCCCAAAAAAGCTTAAAGGCAAAGGCGTTTATCGACGAACGCGCGGGAATTACGCAGGTAAACGGCGAACAGCAGAACAAGAACTGATATATTTTCCACGAAAGGAACGATATAAAATGAATTTATCAATGAAGTGGCTGAACGATTATGTGAAAGCCGATATGCCTATCAAGGAATTTGCCGCTGAAATGACCATGAGCGGCTCAAAGGTAGAAACCTATGAGGATATGAGAGGTCCGCTCGACAAGGTAGTTATCGGTAAGGTTGTCGAAATGAAGAAGCACGAGGACAGCGAAAAGCTCTGGATATGTCAGGTTGACGTAGGACAGGGCGCGCCGATTCAGATAGTAACGGCTGCGCAGAACGTTTTCGAGGGTGCGTGCATTCCTGTTGTGCTTGACGGCGGAACTGTTATCGACCGTAAGAACCACAGCGTTACAAAAATAAAAAAAGGCAAGCTCAGAGGCGCGGAAAGCTGCGGAATGTTCTGTTCTTTTGAAGAACTCGGCATGGAAAACAGCGATTTTCCGTATTCATCTCCCGACGGCGTGCTTATCCTTAACGACGACCCCGAATTTGATAAAATGACGGTCGGCGAGGACGTGTGCAAGGCTGTCGGAATTGACGATATCTGCGTTGAATTTGAGATAACCAACAATCGCCCCGACTGTCTTTCCGTTCTCGGTCTTGCGCGCGAGGCAAGCGCTACCTTCAAGACCCCGCTCAACATAAAAGAGCCGACCTTTAAGGGCATTGATGGCGATATAACGAAAGAGCTTTCCGTAACGGTTGAAAATACAAAGCTCTGCTCAAGATACATGGCGGCAAAGGTAAAGAACGTTAAAATCGCCCCCTCTCCGCGCTGGATGGCTGAACGCCTCAGAGCGAGCGGAGTTCGCCCGATAAACAATCTGGTAGATATTACCAACTTTGTAATGCTCGAATACGGACATCCCATGCACGCATTTGACGCAAGATATATTCAGGACAATAAGATCATCGTCCGCAACGCAAAGGACGGCGAAACCATAAAGCTGCTCGACGAAATGAAAGAGCCGATAAAGCTTTCTCCCGAAATGCTCGTTATCTGCGACGGAAAGCAGCCCGTTGCCGTTGCCGGAGTAATGGGCGGCGAACACAGCGGTATCTGGGACGATACTACCGAGGTTATTTTTGAAGCGGCGTGCTTCGACGGCGTTTCGGTAAGACGCACCGCTAAGAAAATCGGCGAACGTACCGAAGCAAGCTCCCGCTTTGAAAAGGGACTTGACCCGATAAACGCGAAGAATGCGCTTTACCGCGCGCTCCAGCTTGTTGAAGAGCTTGGCTGCGGCGAGGTCATAAATACGGTTATCGACGTTGACAATTCCAACAAAATCCCGCATAAGCTCAAGCACGACTGGAAGTGGGTAAACGAATTTCTCGGCTCGGACATTTCCGAAGAGGAACAGATCGCTATTCTCGAACGCCTCGGATATGACTATGACCGCGCAAACCACGAATTTACCGTTCCGAGCGTAAGAATCGATATGGAGCTTCCGTGCGATATTGCCGAGGAAATCGCGCGCATCTACGGCTATAACAATATTCCCTCGACAATCCCCGCGCTTTCGAGCCAGAGCAGGATAACTCCCGTTCAGAAATTCAGCGACAGGGTCATCGACATCATGCTGACTCAGGGCTGTCTCGAAACAATGACGTTCAGCTTTATTTCGCCAAAGGGCTATGAGAAGATCCGCCTCCCGCAGGAAAAGCGCAGAAGCGTTGTTCTCACAAACCCGCTCGGCGAGGACACAAGCGTTATGCGCACGAGCATGATACCGTCCATGACGGAGCTTATCGTCCGCAATATCAACAACCGCAACCTTTCGGGAAGATTTTTCGAGATAGGCCGCGAATACTATCCGCTTGAAAGCGTGGATATGCTGCCCGTCGAAAAGGACGTGCTCTGCGTGGGCGCTTACGGCGCGGACGAAACGTTCTTCACCGTAAAGGGAATTGCCGAGGAGCTTTTCGGAAAGCTCGGTGTTGACGCGAAATTTGCGAAATGCGCCGACGACCCGACTTTCCACAGCGGCCGCTGCGCAGTTATGACCGTTGACGGAAAGGTTATCGGTAAAATCGGCGAGCTTCACCCGCTTGTCGCTGAAAACTACGGCGTTAAAGAGCGCATTTATATCGCGACCTTCGATATGGAAACCATGCTTGACAACGCGAAGAGCGATATAAAATACAAGCCGCTGCCGAAATTCCCCGCGATCTCGCGCGATCTCAGCCTTGTCTGCGACGCTGACGCGGCTTCGGGCGATATAATTGAAATTATCGCGGGCGCGGCAAAGCACCTCGAACAGATAAATCTTTTCGACCTGTATCAGGGTCCCGGAGTTGCCGACGGAAAGAAGAGCCTTTCCTATAAGCTTGTATTCCGCCGCTCGGATAAGACAATGGAAGCCGAAGAAGCGGACAAGTCCGTAGAAAAGATACTCAAGGCGCTCGGCGAAAAGGGAATTGCTCTCAGATAAAGTCCGAAAACAGGAGAAAGGAACAGTAAAATGAAGAACAGCGTAAAAAGAAGTCTTACAACAGCGATTTGCGGCGCAATGATACTGACTGCGGCGTCCTGCGGAAGCAATACGCGCACCGCGCTCACCGTTGACGGCAAGGACATAAGCGCGGGAATTTATATCTATTATCAGATGGCGGCGCTCGGCGAGGCGCAGACGAAGCTTAAAGAAGAGCAGCCCGACCTTGATATGAACGCGGATGGCTTTGATATCACCGCGTACAGCGTTGAAGATACGCCCGTGACCGATTGGGTAAAGAACCGCGCGCTTGAACAGTGCCGTAAATATGTTGCGGTAAACAATAAATTCGATGAGCTCGGACTTTCCCTCTCCGCAGACGAAACCTCTGAGATAAACGAATATGTGACCCAGCTCTGGACCGAAACGAATATGTACGCGCAGTATATATACGGGGTTGATATACTCGGAGAATACTACGAAAAGTACGGTATCGGTCAGCAGTCGTTTAAGAATGTGTACACGGTTTCGTACAAGCAGAACGCGATTTTCAACGCGCTTTACGGCGAGGGCGGAAGCCTTGAGGTTTCGGCTGACGAGCTGAAAAGCTATGTTGTCGAGAACTATGCGCTTGCGGAATATCTCGAAATTGAGGAGGGCTACGACGCGCAGGAATATCTTGCGATGCTTGAAAGCGGAAAGACCTTCCCCGAAATGAAGCAGGCGTACGACACCGCGAAAGAGCTTGCCGATATTGAAAAGGAAATGGCTGACGCCGAAGCGAACGGCGAGGAATACACGGGAACAAAGCCCGAAGAGCTGACCGTTGCCGTTTCTGAAGAAAGCGAACTGCTGAGAGTTGTCGAAAAGGACAGCGAAACGCCCTCCGCAGAGTTTGTAAGCTCGCTTTACGCTCTGAAAAACGGCGAGAACGGCGTTATAACCACGTCCGAGGAAACGACGGACGACGAGGGAAATCAGACCACGGCGTACACCTATTATGTCGCAAGCCGTCTGGACATTACGGCGAACGAAGAAAAGATGACCGAATGCACCTCCGACGCGCTTCATAAGATGAAAGACGAGGAGTATGACGCAGCTGTAACAGCGGAAGCCGACGCGCTCAGCGTTTCAGAAAACTCTGCGGCAATGAGCAGATATACCGTTAAGAATCTGCTGAAGTAAAATTCAAACAGATATATTAAAAGCCGACGGCAAGAGCTGTCGGCTTTTTTATATTTTTTAATACTCAGCACCAAATAAAGGCTATACAAAAATCGAGTATAATCTTGCATAGGTTGTACGAAGATTTTTTGTCTATAGTTTTATTGGTGATTAGTATTATACCTAGCCTTCCTTGACAAATCCATAAAAAAAGTATATCATAATAGCAGGTATTTAAAAAGCGAATTTTACTCATGCTTATCATGAATAAACCGAATGAAAGGGAAAGCTATGGACGCAAGTATTCTGAAATACATGGCATTTATAAAAACGGTCGAATGCGGGAGCTTTACTAAAGCCGCCGAGTTGCTGAATTATTCGCAGTCGGGCATAAGCCGCATGATAAACGACCTCGAAAGCGAATGGGGGATGGCCCTGCTCGAGCGCAGCCGCGCGGGAGTGCGCCTTACCTCGGACGGGCTGCGGCTGCTTCCGTACGCAAAGAGCGTTTGCGAGGAATACAGAAAATTGCAGGAGCAGGTCGACGAGCTGAACTGCCTGCAAACGGGAATAATTCGGATAGGGATTTTTTCGAGCGTGGCAACGCACCGTTTGCCCGGGATAATCAGCCGTTTTCGCCTTGATTATCCCAATATCGACTATGAGCTGCTTACGGGCGATTACTCCGAGATCGAGGAATGGATTGCCGACGGGCGGGTGGACTGCGGGTTTCTCTGCGCGCCGATAGATCGCGATTTTGACATAATGGTTCTCGAGCGCGACGAATTTATGGCTGTTTTGCCCGAAAATCACCGTCTTTGCGGACTTTCCGAGGTGCCTGTGTCGGAGCTTTGCGGCGAGCCGTTCATGCTGCTTGAAAAAGGCGGAAAATGCGAGGTTTCGGAGATATTTGAGCGCTGCGGGCTTACTCCCGACGTAAAATTTACCACATGGGACGATTACGCGATAATGTCTATGGTCGAAAGCGGACTCGGGATATCGATTCTCCCGAAGCTTATCCTGAAACGCATTCCGTACAGGATAGCGATAAAGCGGCTGAATATTTCCGCATACCGTGATATATGCTTTGTCGTGCGGGACAAAAAGACGGCTTCGCTGGCGGTAAAGCGGTTTTCCGAATATCTGGAAAAATGGTGCGAAAACGGAGGGTAATATGGCTGATATAACGGTAAAATTTTTCTCCGGATCGCTTTTGCGGACGGTATCTTTCGGGGTTTATATTCCCGGCGACGGACGAGGAGAAACGCCGCGCGAAAGCGGTGAAATAAAAACGCTTTTTCTGCTCCACGGCTATACCGAAAGTCCGTGCAACCGCATACCCGAATATTTGTCGGAAAAATACGGCTTCGCGGTCGTAACGCCCGACGGGGAGAACTCGTTCTGGCTGGATTCGCCCGCGACGGGGCGGAAATACGGCGAATATGTCGGGAGAGAGCTTGTTGAATACTTGCGGCGGACGTTTGGACTTGCGCGCGGCACTGACGACACATACATAATGGGTTTTTCGATGGGCGGCTTCGGCGCGCTTCATACCGCGCTCGCATACCCCGAAAATTTCGGCAAAACAGCGGCAATTTCATCTGCTCTTATAGTTCACGAGGTGGCGGGAATGAAGCCCGGCTCTGATAACGGCGTCGCGAATTATGATTACTATCGCGGGTGCTTCGGCGAGCCGTCGGAAGTCCTCGCAAGCGTGGCAAATCCCGAAACGCTGGTAAAAAAGCTGCTCTGCGGCGGGAAAATGCCCGAAATTTATATGGCTTGCGGAACGGAGGATTTTCTGCTCGAAAATAATCGGGCGTTTCACGGGTTTTTGCTTGAAAACGGGGTCAAGCACGAATATTACGAAAGCGGCGGAACGCACGACGGAAAGTTTTTTGACGAATATGCCGTGAAATTTGTTGAAAAAATGTTTAAATAAATTTTTAAAAAGTGCAATAAAACGTCCCCGTGAATGGTTTTATATATAAACGGTGCAAAAGGAGTAACAGCCATGAAAAAAATTGTTTCAATGCTGCTTGCGGCGGCGTTTGCGCTTGCTTTGGCGGGAAGCGCTGCGGCGTATAAGCCCCCGACGTTTTCCGACGTTAAGGATCTGCCTGTCCTCGAGGAAAAAGTCATACCTATAAACAACGGCAACGACAGAGATGAATTTTCTCCCACGTTCCACACTGTTATATGCCTTGACGGGGCTTATTACATAGTGGGTTCGGTACCTTTCAGCGAGAGGTACATGACGTGGGAAAATGTCAAAAAAGATTATCTGAACGGAGAACTCGTCGGACTTGACAATTATGAAATCGGGATTGACAGTTATAAGGAGCTTCGGAAGATGACGCCCGTGGGGACTGTTTTTGCCGATTCGCCCCGTGAGCGCCCCACCCTTGTTTACAAACTCAGCAGCGAGTATTTGATCGTCGCGTACTTTGACGAGCTTGAATATAACAGCGAAACGGGTGAAACTCTGCACGACATTGCAAAAAGCACAAAGGACATTTCATACCAAATGTTCCACCGCGTGCCCAAAAAGTTCATATACAAGGAGGGCTGGCAGGTTATCGGCTTCAGAGGGTGCAGCGACCGCCCCTGCGAAAAGAAGCTCTATTACATCAAAAGCGACGGGACGTGCCTTACGGGCAGCGCGGTTATTGACGGGGTAACATACGAATTTTCGGAAAACGGAGAGTGCCTTTATACGGGCTGGACAAAGACGAAAAACGAGCTGCGGTACTGGAAAAAAGGCAGACTGTTTGTGAACAGGTACTTCGGAACCGGAAGCGGAAAACGTTATTACGCGGATATGTACGGCTGTGTTATCCCCGAGGAGAGTACAGATGGGTGAGCGCGCGGCGCCGCGCTGCCCGCAAAGCGGGCAGCGCGATAAGAGGCGGCGGCGAAGCCGCCGCCTGCCGCATTCGGCAAAAGCCGAATGCGGCGCGCCGCGCAGGTGCGCCGAAGCGCTGCTCGTGTGAGCGGCGGCGTTTCGCGGGGTGAGAGAGGGCAGAGCATGGAGAAAGCCGCCGTGTGCGGTTTTCA
>CAKSFR010000017.1 GCA_934454635.1 uncultured Ruminiclostridium sp. | reverse complement strand
TTCCGTCACCCGCCGTTTCGGAAAGCGGGGCGTGGGTATAACGTTTAAAAAGGCGGGAACTGCCTCAAGGCGCTCGCCTTGCGTTTGGGAAAGATTTGCAACAATTCGGAAAAGTTACTTGACAAAAGTGCTATATAATATTATAATTAAAATAGTAAATTATGGCATTTCTGAAAGGGAGGACAAAAATGTTAAAAAGAAGATTGAAAGGGCTGCTTGCGCTGGCTCTTGCAGCGGCGATCTCCGTTACAATGCTGATAATTCCCGCAAGCGCGGCAAGTGCTCACTATGTTTTTGTGACGACTCAGACGCCCGACACCAGATTCGGTTGGATGACTGCCGTGGATTACAGCGCTGAGCTGATGGATAGACAGGATTTACCGACTACGGTATATTCTGCAGCGCTTTCAAACGGCGCTGTTACGCCTATTCAGGAGATAATCGGCTGGAAAGCGTGGGGCGGATATATGTATACAGGCGACGGCAGCGGGAAGAATTGGATAAAAGAAACCGCTGATATTGCGGTCGGCGCAAGCGGAGGCGACGCTGTTACGATAGAGATGGCGGAAAGCGCAGAGGCTGCTACAAGAGGAAATCCTGTTATTCTTTCTCTCGAAATAGAGTGGCGGTATAAAACGCTTGAAATGCCGTTTTTGGACATTGAGGACAGCCGGAGCATTGTCACGATAACCGCCGATAATGACGGAAATGTTAACTGCTCGGGCTATACCGACGGAACGGAATGCCTGCTTTTGCATGACGGCAAAACGGACGGCAGTTCCTACAGCAGCAAGGAAGCATTGTGGGAAGCGCTGAAAGCTGCTGCGGAAACAGACGGCGAGAGCTTCGACGGTTTGGGATTTGAGCTTCGCGCTGTAGCGCTGAACGAAGTCGATTTTTATCTTCAGTCGCCGTTAGCGGGAGATCCCGACGGTATGCTTGAATATTCTGCCTATAATAAAATTACGGCGAAAGTGGCAAAATGGCTCGACGAGGGCGGTAACACCGTTGATACCTTTGAAAAATGCAAGAAATATACCGCAGTTATAAGCTTTGCGGGAAATGCGGTTGCGGGAACGAGCGAAAACTACAGATTTTCTCCCGATTTAGCAATAACGTTAAACGGAGAAACAATTCCCACAGGCGAACTGACGAAAAACGGCAGCGAATACAGCTTCACATACACTTTTGACGGTCAGCACGGCACTCTTAAAAAACACGCCGAAAATGCCGCTACCTGCACCAAAGAGGGCAATATAGCCTACTATGAGTGCGAGGACTGCGGGGCGCTGTTTGTAGATTCGGAAGGTGATATGCCTGTTGAAGTTACGCCTGAGGATACGGTGATACCCGCAACGGGTCACGTTTTCCTCGACAAGTACGAATCCGACGCAAACAGCCATTGGCACATTTGTGCGGTGTGCAGCAAGGCTTCCGAAAAAGAAGCCCACCGCGGCGGAACAGCTACCGCAGTGAAAAAGGCGGTCTGCGAAGTGTGCGGGCAGGAATACGGCGATTACGCGAAGCCCACCGAAACTACCACCACAACGACGACAACTCCCGCACCGATAACAGGCCCTACGGGAACAAGACCGAACATACCTGCGGTTACGACCGCGACAACTACGACGGCAGTAACTACGATAACAACCGAATCGGCTGACGATACGGATGACATAGGAGACATAAGCGAAGATTGGGACGATAATAACAATACGCTTACTCCTCCCGATACGGTTCAGGAGGACAGAACCTTTGATATAAATACACTTGACGACGTTGATTGGGTCGTTTCCGAGATAACGAACGCAGACGACGGCACGCGCGTAATCCTCAGAATCCATATTCACGTTCCGCCCGAGGCACAGAAGAAAATCAGCGACGCGCTTAAAGGCAGAAGTATTGCGATAGTTGCCGATTTAAACGAGGGATACAGGTGGATAGTCAACGGACGCGATATAAGAAGCGGCGCTCCGCTTTTTCCCGAAGTAGCAATAGGCGCGAAAAATGTAGCGTCAAATGACGGCTGGATGAGCCTTTTCAATGAGTATGATCTTTTCGATAAGTTCAATGAGTACGATCTTTTCAATGAGAATGCTGATATGCTCGGCAAAGGCGGATTTCGTTTTTGGACTCCCAATAGAAAAAATGATAATTCCATGAGATTATTTGAATCGCCGCTGCATATTTTCCCGATTTCGGTAAATCATGACGGAAGCCTTGAATACTCAAGGCTGGAGTTCAATATTAGATATTATATAGACCTCGGCAGAGATTGGGACACCGACGACATTAACGCTCACTTTATTAGCAGGGACGACGATAGTATTAACAGGAAGAACGATAGCCTTTACTATGCTAATCTGTATCGTATAACCGATGTGAACGAGCTGGATAATAACGGCTTTAAATTCGATATCCCGACTCTCGATTTCTGCGGAAGTTTTCCGTTCGATGATGACGGACTGATCGGACTTTACTTCGATCACGCTTCGGATTACATTGTCGTAGTCGATAAATACGACCATTCAAATGACGCCGACAAGGCAATCAAAACCGTTAATTCTGTTGACGGAGCTTCCGACGACAGCAATCCCCACACGGGCGTAACGCTTGGGTTTGTGGCAGTGCTTATCGCGGGCGCGGCGGCAGCTGTTTCAAGAAAAAAGAAAAAGTAAAAAGACGGTAAGACGAATACCGCCCCGAACTGTACGGAAAGTACGATTCGGGGCGGTTGTTTTATGTTAAAATCAAAACAGATCCAGCATACTGTCAAGGTAGATCTTTTCCCTTACTTTAAGGCAGTATTCGGGCTTTGTCATGTAGTAGAGGAGAAATTCGAGAATAAGCGCGCTCCCAAGCCCTCTCCCTTCGATCTTGAAGTTTGAAAATCCCATGGGCAGATAGGTGTTCAGTATATCGTCAGTCCCGATAAACGCAGGGCTTTCCATAGCCGCCGAGAAAAGATAGCCTTTTTCGGAGCGCGGCGACGAGCAGCGGTGTTCGGGGCAGTTTTCTCCGAGGTTTCTGCGGCTGACATTTTCATAGCAAAGCTTTCTGTCTTTACAGGCGGGCGGGCAGCATTCGTTGCACAGAAATTCAACCTTGTCCTTTTGCTTGGCTGAAAGTGTGTTCAGCTTGTCAAACGCCTTGTTAAGCCGAAAATCAGGCACGACATAAAGAAAATCTTCGCGATCCAGCTCGTTAAGAAGCTGATGAAAATTTGTCAGGACTTTAGTTGTCGATGAAATGAAATAGAAGCTCGGGTAATTCGTTTTCAGGTATTCGAGCAGCAAATCCGAGCAGATAACAATGCCGCTGCGGGGTTCGGTGTTTTTGGAAAACAGCTCGCAGAGAGCGTTGCATTTTTTATCCGAAAGATGTTTCTCTTCGAGCAGGGAATTGCTGAACGTCAGCCGCGCGGAAATTCCGTATTCGCGCATAAGCGCAAGAACGTCGGCGGGGGCTGCTTCGCCGAAGCCGACGCGTCCGCCGCCCCAGATACAGTCCGACGGCGCACCGTACACCGAGCCTATATCGCACCATTCGTAAAAATATTCCCTGTGTTCGCGGAAAAGCGGCAGAAAAACGCTGTACAGTTCGTAAAATTCAAACAATCCGGGAAGATGAAAATGCGCCGTAATTTTTTGTTCTGTGTTCATATCGACCTCTAAATTCAGTTTGTACCATAACGGCAGCCGTCTTTTTCGTAAACGGCTTTGCATTTTAACGTCACGATTGCGTATTCTCCGGAGGGTTATGCAGAAAAACCATATTCATTCTATTCCCGTCTATATAGTCTATATAAAAGACATATGAGCCGTCTTCAAAAAGCGACCAAGGCATACAAGGCATCCAAATTTCGGTGTATTCAATATCTTTGTCAAGCAGGCTTTCCCAGTCCTCGCCGAAAACAAGTTCGGGAGTAAGGCGTTGGCAGGTTTCGATATCATACACCATGTCCCATGGATCCATGGCGCTGTCTATACGGAAATATACATACTTTTCGTCGAAATAAATGTCGAGCTGGTGAAGCCTTTTATAGAAACCTGAATAAAGGGTTGCGCTATCGGCGTATTTGCTTACGAAATCGGCGCGGTCCTGCTGGATAATCATAAGCTTTCTGTTAAGTTCAGCCATTTCTTCTTCGCTGTGATAGATCGACTTGCAGACCGAATAAATAAAACCGTCTTTTTCGATATAATCGAAATCGTATTCGTCAGACCAACTATGCTGATATTCGTAAATCTCCGTACCCTCGGTAAAGCATTCCGACATATCGCGGTATGCGGATACGACCGTCAAAGCGTTAAGTTCTGATGAGCCGGTGTATATTTCAAGTTCGGTTGTCGAATAAGGATTGCGCTTATTAAAGAGGATACAATTTATTCCGAAACATTCGGGAGTTCCCGTATAGCCGGAAAATTCAAGCTTTAAGACGGACGTGTCTTCAAATGGCCATATCGACGTAACACCATAATCAAAACGGTTTTGAATTGCGGCATTAAGAGCGGGAACATAGTTCTCTCCCTCAAAGAATAGGTCGGAATATTTTTCGATCCTTTTCTTTTCAAAAATGTCATACACGACCGATTTGCATTCGATATATCCCATTCCGCTGCTGCTGTAGGGTATTCCGAAAAACACTTCAAGATAACCGTTTCGACATGAATTGCTTTGGACAACGCTCTCGTTTTCGCCAAGCTCTTTTTCAAAATACGATTTTAGAGATTCAATATCTTCCTTGACCATTGCTTTAAATTCATCGTCGGCGAGGGCGGCTAAAAGCTCGTCGGTATTTTCAAATCTGACATATGAATACTTCAGGTCGGGAAGAAAGTTTTCCGGCTTTTTTTTGCCCGTGCCTAACGCCTCGTACGGAAGATAATCCGAGGGGATTTCCATATCCGATACGGGCAGATACCCGCTTTCAAGCACGCATTTCTGTCCGTCCTCGGATACTGCCCAGTCAACGAAATTACGGGTGTTTTCCGAAGCTTTATCGGTTGTGATCATGTAGGTGCAGGAGGAAAGCGGATAGCTTCCGTCCGCCATTGTCGCTTTTGTCGGTTTAACTCCGTCGATCGCTACAAGCTTGATTTCGTTTCTGTCGGCATATATCTGTGCAGCGTAGGAATATACCGAGTAGCCGATAGCGCCCGTGCCGTAATCGAAAGAAGCGATTTCTTCAAGAATCCCGCCCATAGTTCCCGCAACAAATTCCTTCGGCGCTTCAGCCAGAGGCGTTTCTCCCATAAATTCGGTCATATAGTTCTGACTTCCGCTGTCATAGTTTCGCTGAAACGCAGTTATCGGCTCGTCGTTTCCGCCAAGCTCTTTCCAATTGATTATTTCGCCGCTGTAAATGGCGCGAAGCTGTTCCTGAGTAAGACTGTCAACGGGATTGTCGGCGTTTACGACAAAAACAAAGCCTTCTTTCGCAACGGGCGTAAAGGTAAGGGAAACTCCCGCTTCGTCCGCCTGTGCCTGCTGTTTGTCCGAGATAGGGACGGAGAATATAAGGTCGGTTTTTCCGTCGAGCAGATTGCCGAAAGCTATGTGCGTTTTATTGTGATTTACAAGCTCCTTGGCTTCTGTCCAGCTTATCCCGAGCAGCTTGGCTTTTATCCCTGTTTCGAGTGGGATAGCGCTGGTTGAACCGTCCATTTCAGGCAGCTCGCCGTCCCATATCGAGTTGGGGTACTGCGCCGGTTTTTCGGCTGTCGTAGTTGTTGAAACTGTGGTTTCCGATGCCGTTGTTGAAACTGTGGTTTCCGATGCCGTTGTTGAAACTGTGGTTTCGGCAGTTAAAGTCGTAGTTTTTTCCGTTTTTGCGGTGGTTGTTTCCGCCCGGTTATTGCCGCTGCATGAGCAAAGCAGCAGACAGCACAAGGTTAATGTGAAAAATCGTTTCATAAATTCTTTCCTCGCCGTTTTTATATTATTTTAAACGTACTAAGTCTATATTTAGTATATCATTAGTGAATATTGCTGTCAATAGCGTTTTTGCAGTTCTTGAATTTTTCGCTCGTATTGAAAAAAGCTGCCCATTTTCGTGAGCAGCTTTCGGTTATTCTTCCCAGATAAAACTGATTGCCTCGGGGTAGGGAAGCTGATGTTCAAGGCAATACACGATTTTTGCGTCCTCGGGACGGCGGACATAAAGCTCGCTGCGTCCGGCGAGTTTTAGCAGCCTTTGCGTCTGTTCAAGCGTGAATTTCCCGAAAATAGCGATTTTTATTATATGCTCGCGGGTCGGAATACGCGTTCCGTTGAGTATCTGATAGCCGTAGCTTCGGTCAACATTTAGGGCGTGTATCAGTTTTGAACGGCTGATATCCGCGCATTCCATAAGCTCGCCGAGGTAGTCGCTGAACTTCGGCGCTGAATTTACCGTTATCATCTCCATGTCCAGCCTGTCAGCTCGGCGTATTTCAAGCTCAATATCTTCGGTTACCATGATTTTTTCGTCCATTGCTGTACCTCGCTAATAATATAGTTCAAAATCTCCGCTGAGCATGATATTGACGATACGGTAGATCTCTCCTTCGGTGAAGCCGTTCCCCTCCGCGCAGACGAAGCCGTTTACCGTTATTCCGCGGAACGAATCGGTATTCCCCGAAAGTAGATTGTTGTCCAGATAAAACTCGGCTATTTCGCAGCCTTCAAGCGGCGATATATCGGTAAGCCTGTTCCGACCGAGATAGACGTATCTCAGCTTTTTGCAGTTTGTGAGCGGTTCTATGCTTGTGAGATTGCAGCCCGTAAGGCACACTTTTTCGAGATCTGTCTTATCGCGGAGCGCTTCAATATTCCCTATCTGGGCTTCGTTAAAGCCTATCTGCTTTAATTTATTACAGTTTTCCAGCGGAGAAATGTCGGTAACGTAATTATCGCCGATAAAAACATATTCAAGCTGGGTTTTATCGGCAAGCACCGAAATGTCGGAAATGCCGCAGTTTTCTGCGACAAATTGCCGCAATTTAGGCATTGACGCGGCAAACGAAATGTCCGAAACGTTGTTGTTTGAGAAAAACAGGCTGTCCATTTCCGAAAGCCCGTCAAGGCATGAAAGGTCGGTTATATAATTGCCGCTGAGATTTAGATATTCAAGGTTTTTCAAATGAGAGAGATTGAATATCTGCTGATTTGTAAGCTCGCGGTTTGAGAGGTCAAGACTGACGGAATCGATCGGGAAAAATTCGCTGCCGATTTTGACTTGCTGCGGCTCCGGAAAAAGTCCTCCGAACGCAAACACCGCCGCAGCGATCGCGGCAGCAGCTCCCGAAAAAATTCCGCAGGCAAGAAGCCCTTTCCTTTTCTTTTTTCTGTATTTCTGAGCGGGAGCGGGCGCAAACGGTCTGCTGACCGTGCATTTCGATATATCGATTTCTTCTGGGGTTATTTCGCACGCGTCAAGCGCCGCGAGCATATCATCAGCCGATTGAAAGCGATTTTCCGAGCGCACCGCGCCGCCCTTCAGAATGACCTGAGCCAGCGAAGGGGATATATTTTTCAGCTCGTTGGGGACGATATTGTCGTTATCCAAACGGGAGAGCGGATCCTCCGGCTCTTTTAGAGTAAGCCCGAAAAAAAGCGACATCGCGAGCGAATATATATCCGTCCAGCCGCCCTGATTGCCCCTTCGGCGGTACTGTTCAAGCGGCGCAAAGCCCGCTTTCAGAATAACCGACAAGCTGTCGGAATTTTCGGAGATAGCGCGTGCCGCGCCGAAATCTATCAGCCGCACCGCACCGTTTGCGCAGAGCATTATATTGTCGGGAGAGATGTCGCGGTGAAGAACTCCGCCGCCGTGTATTATCCGCAGAGCGCTCAGTATTCTATCGGCAATATAGACCGCCTGATTTTCGGTTATCGCCCCGCACTGCGCGGTGTAGTCTTTCAGCGAAACTCCTTTTATATAGTCCATTGCGTAGTAGGCGGTTCCGTTTTGGCAAAAAACGTCGTGAATGCCGAGAATTTCTGAGCTTTCGCTGAAACGCGATATAAGTTCCGCTTCCTGTGTGAATTTTTCCAAGCCTGCGGAAAATTCTTCTGCGTTCAGGGAGGTCATCGGTTCAACATCAATGTTGTTGTGCGCGCGTATCGCCGTGCGCTCCGGGTAATATTCCTTTACGGCGGCTGTGCGGTCGCTTTCCTCGTCATAAACAAGATAGATTATTCCGAAGCCGCCGCGCCCGAGAACTCGTCCCACGGTATATTTTCCGTTAAGCTTTGTTCCTATCGGCAGCGCGTCATATTCTGCGGTACTGCGTGAAAGCGGGCTTCCGCAGTTATGGCAGAATTTTCCGGTGCTTCCCGCGAAGCAATTTCCGCATATCTTTTTTGCCAAAGTCCATCACCCATATCTTTTATATGCAATTATTATACAGCTTTTTCAAATGTTTGTCAATAATTGAAAAACAATGTTGGCGTTTTGGAAAAATAATGCAAATTTGCACACCAATTTAATGCGTCAAAATGATATAATAAAGAAAAATATATTTATGAGATATTTATTTTTTGAATAAATACAATTAACAAGGAGAGATGCACAATGAAACAGTGTTCAAACGGTCACATTTACGACGAAACAAAGCATGGGGAATGCCCATATTGCGGAAGCGGCGGGAATACCGCTGTTCGTCCGCTTGCTAATACGGGGGAACAGCCGTCTTTTCCTAAGACAATGCCTCTTAACGCACCTGCCGAACCTGCTGCCGAGGAGCGTCCCAAGCAGAAAAAGGAAATGGGCGCAACGGTCGCGCTGAATATTACCGATTCGGGATTAAATCCGGTAAGAGGCTGGCTTGTTGTTATCGACGGCGTGAAAAAAGGACTTTCTTTCGTCATTCACAGCGAACGGAATATTATAGGACGCGGCGCGGATTTCGACGTTAATCTTTCGTTCGACAAGGCCGCTTCAAAAGAAGGCGACGCTGTTATAACATATGACGCGCGGAAAAAGCGCTTCTACATTTCTCCGTCTGCGGGAAAGAATAATATTTATCTTAACGACTGCATTCTGCTTCAGCCCGAGGAAATAAAGGACTACAACATTCTCGAAGTCGGCGAGACAAAGTTCGTGTTCAGAAGCCTTTGCAACGACGAATTTACATACTGATATGAGCGGACTTGAAATAAAGCTCGGGATTTCCGGCACAGAAATATCGCGCATCATTATCGGCAACTCCCAAAACCGCGGAAAAAGGGAGTATCAGGAGGACAGCTTCGGTTTTTCGTCACTGACAAAGGCGGACGTCGCCAAAAACGGGTTTGCAGCAATTGTTGCCGACGGAATGGGCGGTCTTACGGACAGCAGACAGGTCAGCTCATTCGCTGTGCAGTCGGTTATTGCGGCTGTTCCCGCGCTCGGAGCGGAGAAGTCCGTGTCGCTGCGCCTGAAAGCGCTCGCAGCCGAGATGAACAGAAACGCCTGCGCTATGCAGACGGGCGGCGGTTCGACCCTTGCCATGGTGTATTGCAGGCATGACGGGGTGTACTGGTGCTCCGTAGGGGATAGCCGTATCTATCTTTTCCGCGCGGGGAAGCTCTGGCAGGTGACAGAGGACGCGGACTATCTTACCGATCTGCTCGACGAGGTGCTGCGCGGGGAAATTACCTACGACGAAGCGGCTGAGGATAAGCGAAAGACGGCGCTTACGCATTACATAGGCGACAGCGGCGAGCTTTACGCCGAAACGAATGTTCTGCCGTTTCTGCCGCTTGATGGCGATAAGCTGCTTATATGCAGCGACGGCGTGTACAACGCGCTTGAAGAGGACGAAATTTCGGATATTCTGACGGCTGACCCGCAGACAGCCGCCGAGCGGATAATTTCCGAAGTCCTTAAAAAAGGATATGAAAATCAGGACAATTTTACCTCTGTTATTCTTGGTTTTTCGGAAAACTGAATATTATTCACAAAATTGAACAGGAAGGACATTGACATGAAAAAAGCATTCAGAATTATCTCTGCGCTCGTTTCCGCTGCGGTTGCTGCGGCGATGATGTGCGTTATCGGCTCGGCGTTTTCTCCGAGCGAGGCAAAGGAAAGCGTTGTTTACATAGAAACGGCGTACGGCAGCGGAAGCGGGTTCGCGATAGGCGATCCGGATAAGCCCGTTCAGTATATTATCACGAATGCGCACGTTGTTTCGGACGATTCGGGCGCGAAAACCAACGCAGTGGTTTATTTTTCGGCGGCTGCAAATAAGTACATGGCTCCGAATATAGTAGTGTACGATACGGCGAGGGATATTGCCGTGCTGAAGCTCCCCGAAGCGACTGCCGAACGTAAGGCGCTGAAGATCTGCACTTCTTCTGACATTGACCTCGACGATACGTTTTCTGCTCTCGGATATCCCGGAATAGGACTTCTGGAGCGCGATTATCACGCGTTTGACCAGTCGGATATTTCTATAACCAAAGGCGGAATTTCAAAGCAGACATATGTTGACAAGGGGAACACCATGGTTTCCGTTTATGAGATCGACGTTGATATCGCAAGCGGCAACTCGGGCGGACCTCTCGTAAATTCAAAGGGCGAGGTCGTCGGCATAAACACATTTTCAAATACGCTTCGCGCAAATGGCGATAAAAAGAACTATGCGGTGTGCATCGACGAGCTTCTGAAGCTCATAACCCGCGACGAAACGGGGTATGTGCTTTCTACCGATTCGACATTCAATATTGTTCCCGTGATCATTATTTCGGGCGCAGTTCTGGTTGTCGCTGCGGCAGTCGTTGTCATTATTGTAATTGTAAAAAAATCTAAAGGAAACAAGACGGGCAGTATCAAAGCGCCCGAAAAGCCGAAGAGCGGCGCGGTCATTGTCTGCGTTGCGGGCGTTCTCAGCGGAAAAAGCTACAATTTTGAGGACGTTATTACAATAGGCCGAAACTCTGCGGTCTGCGACGTATGCTTCCCGGTAAATACACAGGGCATATCGGGTGTTCACTGCCAGATAGTGCGCGAGGGAAAGGGCTATGTTATAACCGATAAGGGCTCAAGCTACGGAACATTCCTCGGAAGCGGAGCAAAGCTTCAGCCGAACGTCCCCGCGAAAATCGAATGCGACGAGTATTTCTATCTCGGCAGCCGCGACCAGCTTTTCCAGATAAAATTCTGAGCGGCAATAAATAAAGGCGAAAAAGCCTGAGATTAAGGAAAATTTTATGTATATAGACAGTTTCAGCTATTCAAACTGCGGAAAATATCCCGAAAACGAGGACAGTACGTTTTGCGGCGGAAAGGCGTTCGCTGTAGCTGACGGACTCGGCGGACACGGCAACGGCGCGGCGGCTTCGGCGTGCGTAACGAACTATATTGCGCAGAATTACGGGGATTTCTTTGAGAAATCTCCCGCCTGCCTCCTAAGCGGCGCAAACGCAGCGGTGTACTCGCTCGGGAACAATTCGCGGAGTACTGTTGCGGCGGCGTTTGCTGAGGACGGCAGGTTCGGATATACGAATGTCGGCGACAGCAGGGTCTATTTCTTCCGAAACGGCCGGCTGCTTTGCAGGACGAAGGATCATTCCGTGTGTCAGGCGGCGGTTGACGCAGGAATGATGACCGAGGAGCAGATACGTTATAACGAGGATCGCTCAAAGCTGCTCAAAGCGATCGGAAACGACGCGGAGCTTAAACCTCCTAAAGAATATGACGCGATCGAGCTTCAAAACGGCGACGCTTTTCTGATTTGCAGCGACGGCTTCTGGGAATATGTATACGAAGCGGAAATGGAAATCGATCTGCTTAAAGCGGAGTCGGCGGAAAAATGGGCGGGGTATATGCTGCGCAGGCATCTGAAGCGTTCAGAGTGTGAATGCGATAATTTTTCGGTTATCTGCGGAATAATTCACGCGGAGGAAGTGCGCGGCAGCAAAGCTCCACCCAAAAAGAAAAAGGGAAAAACAGCGCTGGCCGCTGCCGCGGCGCTTATCGCGGCGGCGGGAATGCTTATCGGCGCGGGTTTAATGTATCTTTTAAAAGACGGCGGTACGGAAGAGGTGACCGTCGGTGTGTCGGATTATTCCGATAATTCGGTTTTACCGTTACAAGGAGCGGAAGAATGATTGAGATTAACGGAAAAAAGCTGTGCGAATGCTGCCTCGGCGAAATAGAAAGCGAGCCGTGTCGTTTTTGCGGATTTGAGAAGGCAGACGCGCATGAGGAAGTCGGCGTACTTGCGGCGGGAAGCGTGCTTCTCGGAAAATATATCGTCGGAAAGGTCATCGGAAAGGGAGGTTTCGGTATAACCTACCTCGCTTACGATATAAAAAATGAAAAAAAGGTCGCGATAAAGGAATACTATCCGAGCGCGCTTGCGGCAAGAGGCGGCGACGGCTGCACGGTAGTTATGACAAATTCGGAAGAAGCGGCGGTGTTCAAAAACGGCATAGAAAAATTCTACGAGGAGGCAAGCCTCGTTTCGCGCTTCAACGGAAATCCCGCAATTGTGAGCGTTTATGAATTTTTCTATGAAAATGACACGGCTTATTTTGTAATGGAGCTGCTCGACGGCTGTACGCTTAAAAGCTACATTGCAAAATATGGCGTGCTTTCGCCCGAGGAAGCGCTTTTTATTGCGGACAATGTTTCGGGAGCGCTTATAATCGCACACAGCATAAATGTTCTTCATCGCGATATTTCTCCTGACAATATTATGATTTGCCGCGACGGAAGCGTAAAACTCATAGACTTCGGGGCGGCAAGGCAGGTGCTTGCGGATAACCCGAAAAGTATGTCGGTAATACTAAAGCAGGGATTTGCGCCGCTCGAGCAGTATCAGAAGCGCGGAAAACAAGGTTCTTGGACGGACATTTACTCGTTCGGCGCTACGCTTTACTATGCGCTCACACACGACTGCATAGACGACCCCATGACGCGAATGGACGACGATGATGAATTTCTCTCAAATAAATATGGTATTGAGGAGCAGCTTTGGGAGGTTATCGAGCATTCGCTGGAGCTTCGCATTGCCGACCGCTATCAGGACGCTTTTGAGCTTCGCAACGCGCTGAAAAAAATCAGCTATGCGCCGAAGCCTATCGTTCTTCCCGAAGAGGAAAAGAAAGAAGCGGAAAATGCGGTTGACGGAGGAGTCGGGGCGGTTCAGAGTGAATTGCCGAAAACGGTTCAGACTGCGCAGGAGAGCAATATCCCCGCAACCACTGCAACTGTGCAGAAAACGTTGGAAATAGCTCAGGAGCAGGTTGAAATTCCCAAAAATAAAAATATGGCTAAGATTATCGGTATAGCTTCTGCGGCGGCAGTTGTCGCGGTAGGCGGAATAATCACCGCTGTCGCAATGCTTTCGTCGGGCGGCGGAGAGATTCCGACTTCCGGGGGAAATGCCGCGTATTATAGCGAAGAAGCGGCTGTGACGACAACCCCGAAAGAAACGGAAAAGACCTCTAAAACTACGGCGAAGACAACCGCCAAAACTACCAAAAAAACAACGGCGAAAACCACGGCTGCGCCGACCGAGAGCAAGACGACCACAACGACCGCCAAGGTTACCACCACGACTACGGCAAAGGTTACATCTACGACTACGACGACCGCTGAGGTCACATCTCCGACAACCACGACGACAAAGCCTGTGACAGAGGCGCCCGCGAAGGACGTTATTATTGCGGGAAAAAGTTATCCTGCCGACACTACGGAGATCAAGCTTGAGGGAGCGGGTCTGAAAAATGCCGATATAAAAAATCTGAAAGACCTGAAAAAGCTCACGATCGTAATAATCAACGACAACAATATTTCCGACCTTTCCGTTTTTTCGGAAATGAGCTGGCTTGAGGGCTTGTGGATAAACAATAACAGCGTTTCCGACCTTACGCCGCTGAAAAACCTGAAAAATCTGAAGTATCTGTCCGCCGAGGATAATAACATAAGCTCGCTTTCGCCGCTGAGCGGAACGCGCAATCTTGAACAGCTCTGGTGCGGCGGAAATCCGATCTCGGATCTCTCGCCGATAAGCAAGAACAAGGGTATGATTTATTTAGGCGTGTCGCGTTGTAATATAAGCTCGCTTTCTGCGCTTTCGGGTATGACTGACCTTGAAAGATTTTATGCCACCGACAACAATATCAGCGATATTTCGCCGCTAAAAAATACTAAAAAGCTCAGAGAATTTTTTATAGACAGGAATCCTGTTACAGACCTCTCGCCCATAAGCGGAAATAAGAATATGGTCAATATGGGTATGGCGGGCTGTAATATAGGTTCTCTTTCCGCGCTTTCCGGAATGACGAAGCTTGAAGTTTTGTATGCGTTCGCCTGCGGACTTACCGACCTGTCGCCGCTGAAAAAATGCGTTTCGCTGAAGCTTCTTGACATCAAATACAACTATTTCAACGATGTTTCGCCGCTTGCTCAGTGCAATGAAATATCATTTTTGGTTCTCACGGGAAATCAATGCGCCGACAAAGAAACGTATCTTAAGTCGTTTGATGGAATAACGCTCGCGGAGGAAGGTACGATTTGGCTTGATGAGCAGAATTTTGAATGGGACAGCGATACCGAAATCACGGATCGGCTTAACTCGCTGCTGTATGTGAATGGCTCGGGTGACTATTATTATTACGCTTAAATCCGGCAGACGCATATGACGAGGGCGCACGCCCGTGTTATGCGGAGCATAACACGGGCGGCGGCGAAGCCGCCGCTGACGCGCCCCGTAAGGGGCGCGGGCGTGCGCCCGGGTGCGGGGGAGAGAGTGTGCGCGGGCAGGCGGGAATCTGCACTGTCCCATGATGCGCGGCGTTTTGCCGAGTGAGATATATTGCGGGGAGATTGAAAGCCGCGGACGTGCGTGTAAACACAGGCGTCCGCTTTTTTATTTTTCGGGATTTTTGTAAAATGCGTAATATTCTGAAAATTATCCCGTTTTTGTAAACTGTGATTAACATTTTTTCTGCATTTTTGTTATCTGCGGTTGCTTGCAATGCGTGCCGAGGCGTGATATAATCAAAGGCAAGGAGGAGAGAAATTATGGATGATATAAGACATAACCTGAAAAGCCTGAGAAAGATGAAGGACTTTACTCTGGAAGATGTCGCGGAGAAGCTGGGCGTTTCACGGCAGACCGTCGCAAAATGGGAAAAGGGCGATACAGTTCCGGATATTGAAAACTGTATAGGGCTTGCGCAGATATACGGCGTTACCGTGGACAGCCTTGTCAGAGTCGCGGACAGCCGCGGTGAAAAAATACCCGCCGAACCCGTCGGAAAGCACATTTTCGGAATGGTCAGAGTAAACGATAAGGGGCAGATAACGCTGCCGCGCCACGCGCGTAAGATATTCAATATCGGCGCCGGAGATCTGCTGCTGGTTCTGGGCGACGAGGAGCAGGGCATAGCGATAGTAAAAATGGCGGACGGTTTTGAGATGCCCAAAATGAATACGGAGGAATGTGAATGAAAGCGGTTGAAACGAAGAGTCTGCTGAAAAAATACGGCGAAAAAACAGCCGTTGACAACATTTCATTTTCGGTAGACGAGGGAGAGCTTTTTGCGCTTCTCGGCGTAAACGGCGCGGGAAAGACAACGACTATCCGTATGCTTTGCTGTTTATCCAAGCCGAGCGGCGGCGAGGCGTATGTATGCGGAAAAAATGTCCTTAGCGAGCAGAAACAGGTAAAGCAGCTTATCGGAATTTCCACGCAGGATACTGCTGTTGCGCCAAATCTTACGGTTAGGGAGAACCTTGCGTTTATTGCAGGAGTTTACGGGTTTTCAAAAGAGAAAACAGATATGAAAATCGAGGAAATGAATGCAATTTTTCATCTCGCCGACGTTATGGACAGTCGTACAAAGACGCTTTCAGGCGGCTGGCAGAGAAAGGTCAGCATTGCTATGGCGTTGATAACCGAGCCGAAAGTGCTGTTTCTCGACGAGCCGACGCTTGGACTTGATGTTCTTGCGCGGCGTGAGCTATGGAAAGAAATACGCGCGCTCAAAGGCAAAATAACGATAATTCTCACCACTCATTATATGGAGGAGGCGCAGGAGCTTTCCGACCGCATAGGCATAATGACCGGCGGACGGCTTATTGCGTGCGGCACACTCTCCGAGCTGGAGCGGCTTTCGGGAGAACAGGGACTTGAAAATGCGTTTGTGAAGCTTGTTGAGAGCGAAAACGGAGGTGCGCTATGAGAAAAATGGGATTGTTTGCGGGTCGTAATATAAAAGAACTTGCCCGCGACCCGCTCAGCTACATATTTTGTCTTGGATTTCCCGTTGTAATGCTTGCGGTCATGACTGTTGTAAACGAAAGCATACCGCCGGAGGCGGGAATGGATATATTTCGAATCGACAAGCTCAGCGCGGGTATAGCCTTTTTCGGGCTTATGTTCACTATGCTGTTTACGGCGCTTCAGGTGTCGAAAGACAGGGGCGGTTCGTTTCTGGTGCGCCTTTATGCGTCGCCGATGCGCGCGGGAGATTTTATCGGCGGATACTTCTTTTCAATGCTGATTATAGCCGCAGCGCAGCTTCTCATCTGCGTAGTCTGCTCCTTTATTATTTCACTTATCACAGGGGTAGAGCTTTCTTTGGGACGGCTGCTGCTTTCGGCTGTTGTTCTTATTCCGTCGGCGGCATTGCTGATAGGCTTCGGTATGCTTTTCGGCTCGATTTTCAGCGACAAGGCTGCGCCCGGGCTTTGCTCCGTGCTGATTTCTCTCGGAAGTATGCTCGGCGGCGTGTTTATGGATGTTGAAGGGCTTGGCGGGGTTTTGCTTGACATAAGTCGAGTGCTTCCTTTTTATCACTGCGTTAAGACGGCGCGCTGCGTTATAGCGGGAGATTATTCGGGTTTTCTGCCGTCAATGCTTGTTTTGCTGGCTTACTGCGCCGTTATAGGTTTCGCGGCGGTATTTGCTTTCGGAAGAAAAATGAAAGCGGATTTGAACTGATATATTGGCAGCCCCGTACAAAGCGCGTCTGACGGCTTTGCATGGGGCTGCTTTCTGCAAACTGTTTTATTGTCCGTTTTTTGGGACTGATACAATGCTATAATAAGCACATGAAAGGAAGGTGTGCTTATGGAAGCATTGATTTTGATTGTCACTATGACGGGTTGGATCACTCTGTTATTCGTTGCGGGCTGCGCACTTGAAAGTGCGGCTAAGAAACTCAGAGGGAAGCGTTTCAGGCGTGAATTTAACCGCGGCGAAAACACTGCGTATCAGGAGAAATGAACAAAGTACCCCGAAATCTGCAATATATTGCCTTTATTTTAAAATTTTTTCAAAAAATGCTTGCATTTCTCCGAAAAGTATGGTATAATACAACGTGCTAATGTCAGACAAGCCTAACAGCTTTAACATATTCAGACTTTTAAGGAGAGATTTTAATGAGCATTATTGAAATTATTTCGGCGGTTTTACTTATTCTTGCCTGTGTATTTGTAGTCGCAGTCGTTATGATGCAGGAATCCAAGCAGGGTATGTCTAATGTTATTACGGGCGGCAGCTCGGATAACTATTATCAGAAAAACAGTGGCAGAACAAAGGAAGCTAAGCTCGCACGCGCTACTAAGACAGCTGCGATCCTTATTTTCATTATCGCTATCGCAGTAAACGTGATCACCGTTTATTTCGGCGGAAATAATGCTTCAACTACACCGTCCGCTACTCCGTCCGTAACTACAGAAGCTTCGACCGGCGAACCGACGGACGTTGCAGACGAATCGACTGACATTGCAGATGAATCGGACGCTGCCGACGCTGAGAGCACAGATGATGTTGAGACCGAAACAAGTACAGACGACGCGGCGGAAACTCCCGTTGAATAATCTTTAGAAACAACGATCCCGCAGGCGTATTCGTCAGCGGGATATTTTTATTGAAAGGCGGCGGAAAAATGGAATATACTTACGACCGCTCGCGGCATTTTGAAATACCCAGATATTTCTATTTCGAGGTCGGAAACGGCACGGTAGGAAGCCTCAACACTTTCAACTATCAGGTCGTCCCCAAGGAAGTCGGCGAGGACGAAGAAAAAAGGAAAGTGCTGCGCGCGAAAGTCTGGTACGGCGAGAACTGCTCCGAAAAAAGCGAAGCAGCCGCCGAACAGGATTTCGACCATAGCTTCGACGGCTACAAACAGATGATATATTGGGTTGACGAACAGTTCGATGTTTATTGCACAAAGCTGCGTGGCGGCGAAGTTAAAGGTCGCCGCACGTTTAACGGCGAGATTTGACGGCATAAATATTGTACCCCTCGGCATACGGCTTGACTATATCGGGATTTTTTTCGGCTTCGGCAAAAGCGGTCGGAGCAAGCTTTTCGGCAAAGGCAGTGAGTTCGGCGCTGTCAAGCTTATTTACCGCTTCGCAGAGCGGAGCAAGCATGAGCAGGATCTCTCCGCCGCGTTCCATGACGCGAAAAGGCCAGATTTTGCAGTCGAAAGGCTTGTTTTCGCCGAGAGTACAGCCTTTTTCGGATAGAGCGGGACAGGCGGCAAGTCCGTCGTTACTGAATTTCATGTCATAAACCCAGCTTTTTCTTCCTCGCGGAACAAATACGGATGCAGGCGATTTTTCGATGATTTTCGCGTGCTGTTCATCGGAAAAAACAGGTATCTCCCATATATCGTCACGGTCAAAAACGCAGCAGATGCGGCATTTTTTACAGGATTCGGGCGAAAGTATCTCTTTAAGCATCTTAATCTCCTTGTAAATATATGATTTTTTATATTGTATCACATTTTGTCGAAAAAGAAAAGTGAAAAATTTTTCATAAAGGTATTGACAAATCCGTAAAACAGAGTTATAATATTCAAGTAATTTATAAACAGAAAGCAGAACTTCTCTCACCCGTCGGCGCTTTAACGCAGCTTGGCGCGGTTGTTTATCAAATTCGTTGCAGAAATGTAATAGAATTTTTTAAGCGCAGGAGTTCCTTGCGCTTTTTGTTTTGGCTTTTTCAGAAAGGGAGTGTATATTATCAGCGCAAAAGAACTGCTCATCAACGACGAGATTCACGAAAAGGAAGTCCGCGTAATCGGTGCGGATGGCGAACAGCTCGGAGTTATGTCTTCGGACGAGGCTTTGAGCCGTGCGGAACAGGAAGACCTTGATCTGGTACTGATCGCGCCGCAGGGTAACCCGCCGGTATGCCGTATCATGGACTACGGAAAGTATCGCTTTGAACAGTCGAAGCGTGAGAAGGAATCTCGGAAAAATCAGAAACAGGCAGAGCTTAAGGAAATTCAGATGTCGCTCAATATCGACACGAACGATTTTAACACAAAGGTAAATCAGGCTCTTAAGTTCCTGAAAAACGGAGATAAGGTACGCATAAAGGTTCGTTTCAGACGTATGAGAGAGCTTTCTCACATGAATCTGGGCGAGGACCTTATGAGAAAGTTCATGGACGCTTGCGCCGAGTATGGCGCTTCCGAAAAGCCTGCGAAGCTTGAGGGCAAGAACTATATGGCGGTTATTGCGCCGAAGGCTGCTCCCGCGGGCAACAAAAAAGCAAAAGCGGCTGCCGAAGAAGCGGCAGAGTAATCAAAGGAGGACGAAAAAATGCCTAAGAACAAGATTAAAACTCACAGCGGTGCAAAAAAGCGCTTTAAGTTTACAGCTACCGGTAAGATCAAGTACCAGCGTACCAACCGCCGTCACAGACTGACTCAGAAAGACACAAAGCGTAAGAGAAGCAATCGTGCAGCAGGCTACTGCGACAAGACAAACCTCGCAGAAGTAAGAGCAATCATGCCCTACGCTAAGTAAGAAGAGAATAAAAGGAGGACGAAACAATGGCACGTATTAAAGGCGCATTAGCTACCCGCAAGAGAAGAAATAAAACATTAAAGCTGGCTAAGGGTTACTGGGGCGGCAAGTCCAGACTCTTTAAGACCGCGAAGGAAGCGGTTTGGAAGTCCGGTCAGTATGCATATATCAGCAGACGCTTAAAGAAGAGAGATTTCAGAAAGCTCTGGATCACCAGAATTTCCGCAGCCTGCAAGCTTAACGGAATGAACTATTCTACATTCATCAACGGCTTAAAGAAAGCTAATATCGGTCTTAACCGCAAGATGCTTTCCGAAATCGCTATCAGCGACGCAGCAGGCTTTACCGCTTTATGCGATAAGGCAAAGGCTGCCCTTTAATCAGACAAAAAGTATCACGCCTGCGTAAAAACGGGCGTGATATTTTAGCATATAGGGTAACGCCGAACAGGCGAATGCTTATCGTTTTTGAGATGGTTTTTCTTCTGTTTTTTCACTTTTGGTCATTTCGTCGGGGTGCTTTCTGAAGTACCACAGGCAGTTCAGCAGCGAAGCGAACACGGAGATAACAATGCCGATCGTGAGATATCCACCGCTTGCCGAGGCAAGCTCGGGAGATATTTCGTAAAGCTTGTCGAGGTTCGCCAGCGCGGTGAGCGCAGAGGTTCCCGTGATGTAAGCGAAGCTTTTTGCCGTTGTGAGCAGCGCCGCGAAAACCGATGAAACAACCGAAATGAGCGGGCAGACGATAACTCCGAAAGCGTCCAGCTTTTTCGCGAGAAAGCGGTAATCAAAAAAGATGAGCGTCGTCGCGGCGGCTGAAAGAATGTATCCGCCGATTTCGGTAATGGTCGAGAATGCAGTTTGCTCGGTTTTCAGCGTTACGGCAGCGTAGGTGATGAATATCATAGCGATACCGCCGAGAAGCGCGCCGAACAGTCCTTTTACGCTCCTGAAATCAAAGCCGAGCCTTATACTCCGTCCCGATTTTTTTTCCTGTTTCAGCTCGGAAGAAACGGATTTTTCGGGAAGCTGAGATTTTTTTCCGATAAGTCCGAGTGAATTGAATTTTTCCGTAAGCGTTTCTGAAAATGCAACAAGCAATGCAAGATTTTCCTGCAATAAAGCGCTTTTGCGCAGACGTATCTCGTATCTGTCCGCCTCGCAGGATTGCCTGTTGATTGTATTTTTAGGCATACTTTCGGAAAGCAAATCTACCTCGTCCTTTATCGCCTGTTCAAAGTGAAAAGGCGCGTTGGCAAAGATTTGCAGGATATATTCGTCGTCGCGGTCGGAAATCGTGACGCCGAACGAGTTCATTTCACCGATAAGCGATAGGTTTTCTTCGTTGAAAGAAAGTCCCGTATCGCGCTCGGCTAGAGATAATTCAGAATAATTCATAAAGCCCTCCTTGTGGGGATTATGTCTATTTTATCACAACGGAAGGATAATGTCAAATGGTTGTCACTTCGAGAAAGAATGCCGCTGCGGTTCATTACCGAAGTCTTGTGCGCGAGCGCGCATACCGCCGTGAACACGGCGAATTTCCGATTGAGGGCGCAAGACTTTGTGAAGAAGCGGCAAAGAGCGGACTTGAAATAACGTCTTTTCTCGTTACGCAGAGCGCTGCGGAAAAATATGCGGAGGCTTTTGAGAAAGTCGCAAGGACAGCCGTGCCGCTGTTCATTTCGGACGACGTAGCGGCATATATTTCGGATACAAAGAGCCCGCAGGGAATGTTTCTCGCCGCAAAAACACTTGACAAACCGATTCTTTCGGGTAAAATAGAAGAAGGCGGGCATTTTTTGCTGCTTGACGGACTTCAGGACAGCGGAAATATCGGCACGATAATCAGAACCGCCGACGCGTTCGGGCTTGACGGGGTGATTCTTTCACCGGACTGCGCCGATATTTATTCCCCGAAGATAGTCCGCAGCGCTATGGGTTCGCTGTTCAGGCTGCCGCTTATTGAAGCCGAGCTTCCCGAATTTATTGCGAAGCTGAAAGAGGCGGGATATGCGGTTTACGCGGCAATGCTCGATAAGGACGCGCAGCGTCTTGAAAAAATGAAATTCGGCGCAAAGACTGCCGTTGTAATCGGAAACGAGGGAAACGGCGTAAGCAAAGAGGTATATTGCGCCGCAGGACAGAAATTATATATACCGATAGAGAATGCCGAGTCGCTGAATGCGGCGGTCGCCGCGTCGGTTATCGGCTGGGAACTGAGCAAGGAGAAAGGAAAGGTATAGGTTGTCAAATTTAGTTATTGTGGAGTCGCCTACCAAGGTTAAGACGGTCAAAAAAATTCTCGGAAAGGATTATGAGGTGGTAGCTTCCGCCGGACATATCCGCGACCTGCCGAAATCCAAGCTGGGAGTCGATATTGAGCATGGCTTTACGCCTTGTTACGAAAACAAGCGCGATAAATCCGCTCTTATAAAGGATTTAAAGACGCAGGCAAAAGAGGCTGACAAAGTCTTTCTCGCAACCGACCCGGATCGCGAGGGGGAAGCAATTTCATGGCATCTTGCGCACGTTCTGAAGCTGGACGACAAGCGTGCCGTGCGCGTTACGTTCAGCGAAATAACCAAGACGGGTATCGAAAGCGGAATGGCGCACCCGCGCGGTCTTGACATGGATCTTGTGAACGCTCAGCAGGCACGCCGTATACTCGACAGAATTGTGGGTTATAAGCTCAGCCCGTTCCTTTGGAAAAAGGTAAGGCGCGGACTTTCTGCGGGACGTGTTCAGTCGGCGGTCGTTCGGCTTATCGTTGACCGCGAAAAGGAAATAGAAGCGTTCGAGAGCCAAGAATACTGGACGATCGACGCGAAGCTGCGCGGCAGCGCGTCAAAGAAGCAGTTCGCTGCAAAGCTGACGGAGATTGACGGGAAGAAAGCGGAGCTTTCAACAAAAGACGAAACTGACAATATCCTCAAAAATCTCGAAAAAGAAGAATTTATCGTCACAAACATAAAAAAGAGCGTGCGCAAAAAGCAGCCCGCGCCGCCTTTTACAACCTCTACGCTTCAGCAGGAGGCTTCGCGCCGTCTTTCGTTCAATGCACGCCGCACTATGAAGGCTGCGCAGGAGCTTTACGAGGGCGTTGATATCGAAGGTCAGGGAACGGTCGGTCTTATCACATATATGAGAACCGACAGCCTGCGCGTTTCCGAGGAGGCTCAGCGCGCTGCTGCGGCGCTTATCGAGGAGCGCTACGGCAAGGAATATCTGCCGCCGAAACCGCGCGTTTACAAGGCGAAATCCAACGCTCAGGACGCGCACGAGGCGATACGCCCCGCAACTATCACAATACTTCCCGAAACGGCGAAAAAGACGCTTACGGGCGACCAGTATAAGCTGTATAAGCTGATCTGGGAGCGGTTTATGGCGAGCCAGATGGAGAACGCTCTGCTTGACGCGGCGGCTATTGAAATTACAGCGGGAAACTGCCTTTTCAAAGCGTCGGGATTTACCGTTAAGTTCGACGGTTTTACAAAGCTGTATGAAGAAAGCTCGGACAGCAGCGGCGAGGAGGGCGGCGCTCTCCCGAAGCTCACGAAGGACGAAAAGCTGACGGTGGTTTCCGTCGTGGGAAATCAGCATTTTACCCAGCCGCCTCCGCGCTATAACGAAGCGAGCCTTATCAAGGCTATGGAGGAATTTGGAATCGGTCGTCCGTCAACCTATGCGCCGACAATTTCGACAATTCTTGATCATCATTATGTTGAACGCGAACAGAAGCAGCTTAAACCCACGGCGCTCGGAATAGTTGTTACGGAGCTTTTAAGCGAACACTTCGAGCATATCGTTGACACCAAGTTCACCGAAAAAATGGAGCGGGAGCTTGATGAAATAGAAGAGGGAAAAATCGAATGGGTGAAAGTCCTCGACAAGTTCTATAAGGACTTTGCGAAAACGCTTGAACAGGCAGAGCATGACATGGAAGGCAAGCGCGTAAAAGTGCCTAACGAAATGACCGATATTATCTGCGAACAGTGCGGAAAGCACATGATGATAAAAATCGGTCCGTATGGAAAATTTCTCGGCTGCGAGGGCTTCCCCGAATGCAAAAACACAAAAAAAATCGTGAACGAAACGGGCGGTAAGTGTCCTAAGTGCGGCGCGAGAATGCTTGCGAAAAAAAGCCGCAAGGGCAAGCCGTTCTTCGGCTGTGAGAACTATCAGGAGTGCGGATATATGACGTGGGATACGCCGGTAGCGGATATTTGTCCGAAGTGCGGCTCGACGCTGTTCAAAAAAGTCGGCAAAAAGGGCAAGCTGTACTGCGCTAAGGAAGGCTGCGGCTATGAAGCGGACGCAGCGGAACAGGAACAGCCAAATGAGGATTAAGGTTATCGGCGCGGGACTTGCGGGAACCGAAGCGGCGTGGCGTGCCGCCAACAGTGGATACGGCGTTGACCTCTGCGAAATGAAGCCCGCAAAATATTCGCCCGCGCATCATTACAGCGGCTTTGCCGAGTTGGTTTGCAGTAATTCTCTAAAGGCTGCGCGGCTCGGAAGCGCGGCGGGAATGCTCAAGGAAGAAATGCGGCTTTTAGGTTCGCTTACTATGGAGGCTGCCGCCGCAACGGCGGTTGAAGCCGGCGGCGCTCTCGCAGTGAACAGGACTGATTTTTCGGACTATATAACCGAAAAAATATGCTCGCACCCGAACATAAACGTTATTTCTTCAGAAATAACCGAATTTCCCGAAGAAAACACAATAATCGCAACGGGACCGCTCACAAGTGACGTGTTTGCCGAAGTGATCTGCAACAAGCTCGGAAAGGCGCTCAGCTTTTACGACGCTGCCGCACCGATCGTTACAGCGGAAAGCATTGATATGAGCAAGGCTTTTGCTGCGTCGAGGTATGACCGCGGCGAAGCGGACTATATAAATTGCCCGTTCACAAAGGAAGAGTACGAAGCGTTTTATGAAGCGCTTGTCAGCGCCGAAACGGCGCCGCTCAAGGAATTTGAAGATCTGACGGTTTACGAGGGCTGTATGCCTGTTGAGGTTCTCGCGAAACGCGGAATCGACAGCGTAAGATACGGCTGCATGAAGCCTGTGGGGCTTACCGATCCGCGCACGGGCAGACGACCGTATGCGGCGGTGCAGCTTCGCAAGGAGAATCGGGAGGGAACGCTGTACAATATTGTCGGTTTTCAGACCAACCTGAAATTCGGCGAACAGCAGCGGGTATTTCGCATGATACCGGGCATGGAAAACGCGGAATTTATGCGCTATGGAGTGATGCACAGGAACACATTCCTGAACAGTCCGCAGCTTCTTGACGCGCGTTTTTGCCTAAAAGGAAGCAGAAATATATTCTTCGCGGGTCAGATGACGGGGGTTGAGGGGTATACGGAGAGCGCAATGAGCGGGATTTTAGCGGCAATGCACCTTATACGCAGCCTTGAAAATAAACCCGAAAAGGTTATTCCCGCTACAGCGATGAGCGGTGCGCTTTCACGGCATATTAGCGCCGAAACGGCGGATTTTCAGCCTATGGGTGCGAATATGGGAATGCTCCCGCCGCTTGAAAAAAGGATAAAAGATAAACAGGAAAAATACATGGTCATAGCTCAGCGCGGGATCGAGGATTTCAAGATGGCGTTGGCTGATGAGATAAAGCTCTGAAAGGACAGATAATATGAAAATTGCAGTTGACGCATTCGGCGGTGACAATGCTCCCGACGAGGTTATAAAGGGCGCGGTTCAGGCGGTTAAGGCGTATGGCGTAACGGTCGTTTTAACGGGCAATGAAGAGATAATCCATTCGCGCTTTCGTGAACTCGGTCTTTCCGAGGAGAATATTGAAGTTGTGAACGCCGACGGCGTTATACAGATAGAGGACAACCCTATGGATATACGCAAGGCAAAGGCTGACTGCTCTATGGGAAAGGCTTTTCAGCTCGTGATAAACGGCGAGGCTGACGCATTCGTCAGCGCGGGAAGCACGGCGGCTATCGTTGTCGGCGGAACTATGCTTACGGGTCGGCTCAAAGGCGTAAAGCGCCCGTCGCTTACTCCGATAATGCCCAGCTCTACGGGGTATTATCTGCTTTCGGACGGCGGCGCTAACGTTGAATGCCGCCCCGAAATGCTGCTTCAGTTCGGCGTCATGGGAAGCATTTACATGAACAAGGTAATGGGTGTAGATAATCCGCGCGTAGGCTTGCTGAATATCGGTGCGGAGGACGAAAAGGGGCGCGACCTTGAGAGAGAAGCTAACGAACTGCTCAAAAAGTCGGGACTCAACTACGTCGGAAATACCGAGGGACGCGAGGTTCCGCTCGGTGCGGTTGACGTTATCGTTACCGATGGCTTTACGGGGAATATTTATCTTAAAACCGTTGAGGGTATGGGGAAATTCATGAAAAAGGCGCTGAAGGAAACGATTTTCGGCGGCGGACTTTCAAGGCTCGGTGCGGTTTTTGCGCTGGGCGGAATAAAGAAGCTCACAAAGCAGATGGATTATCGCGAGGTCGGCGGTTCTCCGCTTCTCGGCGCGGCAAAGCCTGTATTCAAGGCGCATGGAAGCAGCGATGCGGTAGCGTTCTGCAATGCGATACGTCAGGCGAAGGAATTTGTCGAAAAGGACGTTAACTCCGAAATTATGGCTGCGCTTTCGGCGATGAATGAGAAGGAGATGGTCTGAGTGTCGGAGTTTGAAGAAGCAATCGGATACACCTTTAAAAATCCCGCTTATCTCGGCGAGGCGCTTACGCATTCTTCTTATGTAAACGGCAAGCACAACAGCAACGAACGACTTGAATTTCTCGGCGATAGCGTACTTTCGGTCGTTGTTTCAAAATATCTTTTTGAATCGCTGGACGTTCCCGAGGGAAAGCTGACAAAGATACGCTCGAAGCTGGTCTGTGAGGACAGCCTTTATGAATTTGCAAAGAAAATCGACCTCGGAGCGAACATTAAGCTTGGAAAGGGCGAGGAACACACGGGCGGGCGCGACCGCCGTTCTATTCTCGCGGACGCTTTTGAGGCGCTTATCGCGGCGATTTATCTTGACGGCGGACTTGAATGTGCGCGTGAATTTATCATGAAATTTATTCCGTCCGCCGATGATATAATGGGCGGGAAGCTGATTTTCGGAGATTATAAGACCGTTTTGCAGGAGATAATCCAGCAAAATCCCGAAGAACGCATCGAATATGAAATTTCGGGTGAGCACGGCGCGGCGCATGAAAAGGTGTTTACCGCTAATGTACTGCTCAACGGACAGGTTATCGGCTCCGGCAGCGGAAAGAGCAAAAAGGAAGCCGAGCAGGCTGCCGCAAAGGAAGCAATAGGTTTAATGGGATATGCGACAAACTAATCTGTCGATATTTATACCGCACAACGGCTGTCCCAACCGCTGTTCATTCTGCAATCAGAACACGATAAGCGGTAAGGAGAAGCCGCCGACGGCGCAAGAGGTAAGGCGGCTTCTCACAGAGCAGCAGCCGGTGCTTGAACGCAATGAAACGGCGGCGGAAATAGCGTTTTTCGGGGGGAGCTTCACCGCAATACCGCGCGGATATATGGAGGAGCTGCTCGAAACGGCAGCGTATTTCACAGAGCATTTTCCCGGACAATATAACGGTATACGCTGTTCGACGCGTCCCGACTGCATTGACGCCGAAAGGCTTGATATTCTGAAAAAATACGGCATGACGGCGGTTGAGCTGGGCGCTCAGAGCATGAGCGACAGGGTGCTTGAAGCGAATTTCAGAGGGCATACCGCGAAAGATGTTGAAAATGCCGCACGGCTGATAAAGGAATATGATTTCTCGCTCGGACTTCAGATGATGACGGGGCTGTACCTTGACACGCCGGACGACTGCCGAATGACGGCGGAGAAATTCATTGAGATCGGGTGCGATACCGTGAGGATCTACCCGACGGTGATCCTTAACGGAACGTATCTCGGAGAGCTTTTCAAAAAAGGAGTTTACGACAGCTTCGGTTTTGAAGAAACGGTCGATTTGTGCGCGGAGCTTCTGGAGAAATTCGGCGCGGTAGGCATTCCCGTTATTCGGCTCGGACTTCACGCAAGCAGAGATATTGAAGAAAATATGCTTGGCGGAGTTTATCACCCCGCGCTTCGTGAAAAAGCGGAGAGTAGGATATTTCTGCGGCGTATGCTTGAATTTATGAATAATTCGGGGGCAAAGCGCTTCCGTATATATACAGACCGGCGGAATTTCAGCCGCATTATCGGTCAGAAAAAGGAGAACCGCGAAAGGCTTCTTGAACGTGGATTTTCCTTTGAACTTTCCGAAAAGCCGGGAGCAGAACTTGAAATAGAACTGCTCGGCTGACGGAGGGAAAGGATTCGGTTTATGCATTTTAAGACACTTGAAATTCAGGGCTTCAAGTCCTTTGCGGACAAGACCGTGCTGAATTTCGACACAAAAATGACCGCCATAGTCGGCAGCAACGGCAACGGCAAGAGCAACATAAGCGACGCGCTGCGCTGGGTAATGGGCGAGCAGGGCGCAAAGACGCTGCGCGGCGACAAGATGGAGGACGTTATCTTTCACGGGACTGTTGCGCGAAAGCAGATGGGTTTTGCAAAGGTTGCGCTTTCGATAGACAATGCCGACCGCGCGCTTGCCGTGGACAAGGACGAGGTCGTCATAACCCGCAAGCTTTACCGCACGGGCGAGAGCGAATATCTGATAAACGGCGATAAATGCCGCCTTAAAGATATTCAGGAGCTTCTTATGGGAACGGGTCTGGGACGCGACGGTTACTCGATCATCGGTCAGGGGCGAGTTGCGGAGATTGTAAACGCAAAGGGCTCGCAGCGCCGTGAGATTTTTGAAGAGGCGGCGGGGGTTTCAAAATTCCTCCACAAAAAAGCGGAGGCGGAACGCGAACTTGCACGCGCGGAGGACAATCTGCTCCGTCTGAAGGACATTGAAACGAGCCTTCAGGAGCGGCTTCCGACCCTCGAAAGACAGTCGGAAAAGGCGATGAAAGCGAAGGTTCTTATCGAGGAAGAAAAGACGATAGAAATTTCGGTCGCGGCGGCGGAGCTGGAACGGCTTCAGCGCAGCCTTACCGATACGGAAAACGCTATACTCGTAAATCAGGGCGAATGCGAGCATTTTGAACGCGAAATCAGCGCTCTCGAGGACGAAAACGATAGGCTGGCGATTACGAAAGGGCAATTTGCCGCGCGGCTTGAAGATCTGCGCAGACAGAGCGAAAGCGCCAAGGACGAAATGGCGGACGCGGATAAGGAAATCGCTGTCCTTGAAAATGAAATCAGGCATAATGAAACAAAAATAAGCGAGATAGAGCGGCAGATAGAAAGCGGGAAGAAAAGCAGCGAGGAATTTGACGCACAGATAACCGAAATCGAAGAAAAAATAACCCGGAAAAACGCCGAAGCCATGCAGTCGGAGGAGCAGATCAAAGCGCTTCAGGACAGCCTTACGGCGGCAATTGAGGAGAACAGGGGTCTTGACGAGGAACACAGGGCGCTTGACGCGAAGAACGGCGTCCTTTACGGGAAGCTCACCGAAGCGAAGCTCACCGCGCAGCAGGCGGAACAGACCGTCGGCAGCCTTGCCGAGCAGCTTGCCGCAGACACGGAACGCATTGAAAATCAGGATAAGCTGTCGGAGGAATACAGGAAAAAGCGCCGCGCGCTGAGCGATGAGCTTGAAGCGCTCGGTGAGAAGAAATCCGATATTGAAAACAGACTGGTCGGATATGAAAAGCTGTATTCCGGCAAGAGCGAAAAACTCGCGGCGAAGCAGACCGAATTTGAACAGCTTCGCAGAAGCTATGACCAGAAACGCCAGCGGCTTGAAGTCCTCTCGGACGTTGAGAAGAACATGGTCGGGTATTTTTCAAGTGTAAAATCGGTAATGCACGCGGCTAAAACGGGAAAACTAAGCGGTATTCACGGGACGGTCGCGGACGTTATCGGGGTTGAAAAAAAATACGGCACAGCTATTGAAACGGCGCTCGGAAACGCGCTTCAGAATATCATTGTCGAGAACGAAGAAACTGCGAAAAAATGTATACGCTATCTTAAAGAGGCTAACGCGGGACGCGCAACGTTCTATCCGCTTACGTCGGTAAAGGGCAGCGAACTCAGCCAGCCGGGACTTTCCGACGAGGACGGTTTTGAGGGACTCGGCTCCGAGCTTGTGAAGTGCGACGAAAAGTACGGCGGAATTATCCGCTCGGTTCTCGGAAAAACGGCGGTCGTTGACGACATAAACACTGCGGCGAGAATCGCCAAGAAATACGGCTACAAGTTCAGGATAATCACGCTTGACGGACAGATTGTAAACGCGGGCGGTTCGTTCACGGGCGGTTCGGTAAAGGAAACCAGCGGAATTATCTCGCGAAAGCAGGAGATAGATACGCTCACCGCCGAAACGCAGAAAATTTCCGACACACTTGCGCTCTCGAAAGGCAGCTTCGCCGAGCTTCAGGCGGAAGTCAACAAGATGGGCGTTGAGATCGAGGGTTACAGAGAGCAGCTTCAGCAGCTTCGTCAGGAGGAAATACGCCTCACAGCGGAGCTTGGCGGCGTTAAGGATCTTATCAGGCAGTGCGAGGAGCAGCAGGAAAGCGCGGAGCTTATAATTGACCGCAGCAGAAAGCAGCAGGCGCAGCAGAAAGCTATTATTGCCGACTGCACGGCGCGCATAGAAGCGCTTGAAAAGGAAATTGCCGAGAATGAAGCGGAGCTTGCGCGTTCGGGCGAACAGCTTGCGCGCGCCGACGGAGAACGTGCGGAAATTTCCGAAAAAATAGGTCAGCTCAATCTCGCAAGGCTTACTGCGCAGAAGGATACGGAACATCTTGAAGCTGCAAAAACGGCGGCAAAACGCGCAAAGGAAGCCGCGGGCGCGGACAGCAGGCGTTTTAGCGATGAAATAGTTCGGATAAACGAAAACAGTGAAGAGCTTCGCAGACAAATCGAGGAAAAGCGGGAGCAAATGGCGCGGTTCAAAAGCTCGCTCGGCGAAACGGGTACGGCTATCGCGGAGATAATCACAAAAGAAAACGAATGCGAACGGCGCATGGCGGAAGTTACACGAGAGATACGCGAAAAAGGCGATGACAAGGTGAAATTCTCGAACGCTCTCGCAGTCGCAATAGAAAAAAAAGCGTCGATAGAGCGCGAGGACGAAAAGCTGCGCTCAACGCTCTGGGATAAGTATGAACTGACCGTTTCGGAGGCGAAGGAGCAGGCGCAGAAGCTTGAAAACCTTGCTGAGGCTCAGAAGCAGTTACAGGAGCTTCGTAGGAAAATTTCCGCGCTCGGAAATGTAAACTTTGCGGCGATCGAGGAATTTGAAGAAGTTAAGGCAAAGTACGACGAGCTTTCGGGTCAGCTTCGCGATGTGGAACACTCGAAACGTGACCTCGAAAAGCTGATTGCCGGGCTTACCGCAGATATAAAGGCAAAGTTTCTTGCGAGCTTCAACGAAATCAACCAAAAATTCAGCGAAATATTCAAAGAAGTTTTCGGCGGCGGAGAAGCGCATCTCGAGCTTATGGATCCCGAGGACGTTCTCGGAAGCGGCATAGAAATTTTCGCCGCGCCTCCCGGAAAACTGATAAAAAACCTTATTTCACTTTCCGGCGGCGAGCAGACGATGGTTGCTATCACGATTTATTTTGCTATACTGCTGCACAGACCGACGCCGTTTTGTATGCTTGACGAGGTTGACGCGGCACTTGATGAAATAAATGTTGTGAAGTATGTTACATATCTGAAGCGGTTCTGTACTCAAACGCAGCTTATGATAATAACTCACAGGCGCGGAACTATCGAGGGCTGCGACGTTCTGTACGGCGTTTATATGCAGGAAAAGGGCGTTTCAAAGCTGCTGCACCAGGAACTGCTCGATGAAATGGAACTTGAACTTGACTGATGAACGAAAGGAAAATCAATGGGATTTTTTGACAAGCTTAAAGAGGGTCTGAAAAAGACGAAGGACAGCTTCGTCGGCAAGGTTGAATCGCTCGTAAATTCATTTACGAAAATAGACGAGGATTTTTTTGAGGAACTTGAGGAAACCCTTATTTTATCCGATATAGGAGCGGCAACTTCGGCGTTTGTCTGCGACAGGCTCCGTTCGGAAGTAAAGAAAACGGGAACGACCGACCCGAATGAAGTAAAAGGACTGCTGAAAAATATCATTGCGGAAATTCTGAGCGGCGGGAATGAGCTTGACCTCTCGACAAAGCCGTCGGTTATCCTTGTTATCGGAGTAAACGGCGCGGGCAAGACGACCACCATAGGCAAGCTTTCCGCAAATCTCAAAAGGGACGGAAAAAAGGTGCTTGTTGCGGCGGCGGATACGTTCCGCGCGGCGGCAATCGAGCAGCTTAACGTCTGGACGGACAGAGCGGGCGTTGATATCGTAAAACACGCCGAGGGAAGCGACCCTGCCGCAGTTGTTTTTGACAGCTGCACCGCGGCAAAGGCAAGAAATGCCGACGTTCTCATTATCGACACTGCGGGACGGCTCCACAATAAGAAAAATCTTATGGACGAGCTGAAAAAGATTTCGCGTATTATCGGGCAGCAGCTCCCCGAAAGCAAGGTCGAGACTTTACTGGTGCTTGACGCGACGACGGGACAGAACGCCGTTAATCAGGCAAGGCTTTTCAAGGAAGTCTGCGACATTACGGGTATAGTTCTCACAAAGCTGGACGGTACGGCAAAGGGCGGTATCATAATCCCGATAAAGAACGAGCTTGGCATTCCCGTCAAGCTTGTGGGCGCGGGTGAGAAAATAGACGATCTACAGGAGTTTAACCCCAAGGATTATGCGGAAATTCTTTTCGCGGAGGGAAAGGACGAACAATGAAGCTGGTAGTTGCTACAAACAATCAAGGCAAGGTAAAGGAGCTTAAAAAGCTGCTTGAACCGCTCGGATTTGAGCCTGTTTCGCTCAGGGACGAGGGGATAGAAATCGAAGTTGTCGAGGACGGTGAAACATTCGCCGAAAACGCGCGCTTAAAGGCGGAGGCTGTTTATAATATCGTTCACTGCCCCGTAATTGCCGATGACAGCGGGCTTGAGATAGATTTTCTGGACGGCGCTCCGGGAATTTATTCGGCGCGGTATGCGGGAGAAAATGCGACAGACAAGGAACGTATGGAGAAAGTGCTTTCAGAGCTTGAAGGAACGGACGAGAGCCTTAGAACCGCGCGGTTCGTCTGCGCACTGTACTGCATTCTTGACGACGAAACGGAATATTCCGTTATCGGAACGTGCGACGGCGTTATCGGAAACAAGCCTGTCGGAGAAAACGGCTTCGGCTATGATCCGATCTTCGTGCTTCCCGACGGACGTACGATGGCGGAACTTGACGCAAGTGAAAAAAATAAAATAAGTCACCGCGCAAACGCGCTCCGCAGACTTGCGGAGGTGCTTGGGGCTGACGGAAAAAGAAAGGAATAAAATATGACGGGAAAAGACAGAGCAAAGCTCCGAGCGCTCGCAAACACATATGAAACAATTCTTCTTATAGGGAAGAACGGCATTACCCCCGAGGTTGAAAAACAGGCGGACGACGCGCTGAACAAGCGTGAAATGATAAAGGGAAAGGTGCACGAAACCTGTGAGCTTACTGCGCGTGAGGTATGCACGCAGCTTTGCGGAACGCTCAAAGCCGAGCCTATCCAGGTCATCGGAACAAAGTTTGTGCTGTATCGCCAAAATAAGGACGTAAAGAAAAGGGTAATTTTTTTAGATGAATAAAATCGGAATTTTCGGGGGAGCGTTCAACCCCATTCATAACGGGCATATCGCACTTGCAAAGGCGGCGTGCGGCGCGCTGAAGCTTCAGAAAATGCTGATTATCCCGACCGCGCATTCGCCGCATAAGACGGAAGCGAACGTTTCGTTTGAGGACAGGGCTGAGATGTGCCGGATAGCTTTTTCGGGTGATGAGAGATTTGAAATATCGGATATTGAAAAGCAGCTGGGCGGGACGAGCTATACGATAAACACCGTTCGTGCGCTAAAGGAAATTTATCCGAAAAATACCGAGTTTTATCTGATAATCGGCGGGGATATGCTGTTTTACTTTGAAAAGTGGTACAGATACGAGGCTCTGCTGAAAGAATGTCATGTTACTGCGGCGGCAAGGGAGAACGACTGTTATGCGGATATGATCGACTATGCGAACGATATAGGTCGGATAAAAGTGCTGAATCTGCCTGTTGTTGAGGTTTCATCAACGCGGGTGCGCGAAATTATATCAAAAGGAGAAAGCACCGAGGGGCTTATTCCCACAGAAGTCAGGGCATATATCGACGAAAGGGGACTTTACCGTGGCTGAGGATTATAAGGCACTGATAAAAGGAATGATGGGCAAGAAGCGGTATCAGCATAGCTGCAATGTCGCGGATATGTGCGTGAAGCTGGCGCAGATACACGGCGAGGACGAGGAAAAAGCCTACACGGCGGGAATTCTTCACGATATTCGGAAGGAAGCCGACCTCGATGAAATGAAAAAAGAGGTTCTCGCGAGCGGATTTTACGTCGACCCCGCAGAACTGGAAATGCAGAAAACGTGGCACGGTATCGCGGGAGCTTATTACGTTAAAAATGTTCTCGGGATAACCGATACGGATATTCTCAACGCGATACGCTTTCACACCGTCGGCAGGGCGCGTATGTCGCGGCTTGAAAAAATAGTGTATTTGGGTGATCTTGTTTCGGCGGAGCGCGATTATCCCGACGTTGAAAAATATCGCGCGTATGCGCTGAAAAACCTCGACAACGCTATGTTCCGAGCGATGAAATGGCAGATCCCCGACCTTATCGCGGGAGAGAAAAAGGTGCCTGTTTCGTCGCTGGAGGCGTACAATTTTTACATGAGCTTTAAGATTTGATTTGAAAGGAAAAAATATGACTGATTTAGAAATGGTAAAAACTATAGTTAAGGCGCTCGACGACAAGAAAGCGGGAAAAATACGCGTCCTCAGAATCGGCGACCTTACAATTCTCGCAAATTACTTCGTTATCGCCGAGGGTACAAGCACCACGCAGGTAAAGGCGATGGCTGACGAGGTGGATTTCCGCATGGGTCAGCAGGGCGTTGAGCCGAAGAGCATTTCGGGCGTTCAGGGAGCAACATGGATAACTTTAGACTATATTGACGTTGTTGTTCACGCTTTTTATAAAGAAACGAGAGAGTTCTATGACCTCGAACGGCTCTGGCAGGACGGCGAAGAAATAAATATCGAAGAATTTTTAAAATAATGCTTGACAATTCATGGCAGATGCTGTATAATATGTAATGAGCATTTGTTTGTTCACTACTAAGTTACTTTTCACTTGTAGATAACCTGTGCCGTAAGGCAAAGGGAGGGATATAGATGGCAGAAATTCGTCTTGGCAAAAACGAATCCTTAGACACCGCTTTAAAGCGCTTCAAGCGTTCCTGCGCAAGAGACGGCGTGCTGGCTGAGGTTCGCAAAAGAGAACATTACGAAAAGCCTTCGGTAAAGCGTAAGAAAAAGTCCGAAGCTGCACGTAAGCGTAAGTTCAAGTAATGCGGATTTTACAATTCGTTTAAGCGGACTCCGGCGAGTCCGCTTAATTTATTTTAGTCTCAGGGATTGATTATATGATTTTTAAGCCGACAATTTGGGTAAAAAACGTTCTCAGCATAGACGAAGAGCTTCTGCGCAAAAACGGTATCGAGGGGCTTATTCTCGACCTCGATAATACGCTTTCCATGCACGGAAATCCCGCCGCCGAGGAAGGCATACCCGAATGGCTCGATAAAATGCGCGGTCTTGGCATCGCGATGATAGTGGTTTCAAACAACACATACAAGCGCGTAAGTCCGCTTGCGGCAAAGCTGGGGCTTGATTTTGTATCCTCCGGCGCAAAGCCGCTTACGGTCGGGATAAACAAGGCTGTTAAGCGGCTGGGACTCCAGAAGGATAAGCTCGCGGTAGTCGGCGACCAGATTTTCACCGACGTTATGGGCGGGAACTTCGCTAAAATAAAGACGATCCTTGTTGAACCGTTTCACCTTGAAAAAGGCGCGCTTTTTAAGCTTAAAAGAAGCGCGGAGGGACTTGTTTTCCGGCGGGATTTCAGCAAGCTGAAATAGGAGCATTTATGATAACATTCGGACCCGGAGGAAATTCTGAAAGCTTCGGAAAAAGAAAATTTCCCGAACAGCTTCCCGAATATCTGTTGGAAATGGGGCTTAACGGCTATGAGGTCGAATGCGGCAGAGGCGTTCGCATTGCGGAAAGGACGTATGAAAAGCTGCCCGACCTCGCAAAGCAGCACGGCATATACGTTTCGCTGCATACCCCATATTTTATTTCGCTTTCAAGCGAAAATGAAGAAACAAGGCTGAAAAGCGTTTCGTATATTCTCGAAAGCGCGCAGGCGGCGCAGCGGCTCGGGGCGGAAAAAATCGTTGTTCATTCCGGCTCGTGCGCGAAAATGAGCCGTGAAGCCGCGCTTGAACTGGCGAAGGATACGCTTTTTAAGGCACAGCGGGCGCTTGATGAAAACGGACTTTCAGAAATAAGAATCTGCCCCGAAACAATGGGCAAGATAAACCAGCTCGGAACGCTTTCCGAAGTCATGGAGCTTTGTGGGATAGATGAGAGATTTCTGCCGTGCATCGACTTCGGGCATCTCAACGCGCGCACACTCGGCGGGATAAAAACTGCGGAGGATTACGCGGCTATCCTTGACGAAATCGAGCGGAAGCTAGGGTTTGAGCGGCTGAAGAATATGCACGTCCATTTCAGCAAGATACAGTACACCTCGGGCGGTGAGAAATGTCACCTGACATTCGCGGACGAGCAATTCGGTCCCGAACCGCAGCCGCTTATGGAGCTTTTTGCGGCGCGCAGACTTGAACCGTCGGTAATATGCGAAAGCGCGGGGACGCAGGCTGAGGACGTAGCCGAAATGAAGAAAATGTACGAAAAAATTTTTTCCGAAAGGAATTTCTGAAATGAAAATTTTTGTTATCAACGGACCTAATCTCGATATGCTCGGAAAGCGCGAGCCGGAGATTTACGGTGCGGACACGCTTGAAAGCATTAACGCAGAGCTTACGGAATACTGCAAAAAAATCGGCGTTGAGCCTGAATTTTATCAGTCTAATTCCGAGGGCGCAATTATCGACTTTATCCACAGCGCCAGAGAAAATGCCGACGGTATCGTACTTAACGCGGGGGCTTACACGCACTACAGCATCGCTATCCGCGACGCGATTTCAGCGGCCGAGGTTCCGTGCGTGGAGGTTCACCTCTCAAACGTTCATAAGCGCGAGGAGTTTCGCCACAAGTCGGTTATTTCCGCAGTCTGCACGGGTGTTATCTGCGGATTCGGAAAAGATGTTTACAGGCTTGCCGTTTCGGCGCTTGCAAAAAAATAATCCAAGCAGTTTTTCTGCGGAACGAGGTTTTTATGTACATTACAGAACGTATCGCGACCGAGCTTAAAGACGAAACTCACGCCGCGCTTATAACAAGTCCCGTTTCAAGGCGCTACGCGACGGGGTTTTCTTCGTCGGCGGGGGTTGTTTTCATCACGAAGAAAAGAAGCCGGCTGATAATCGATTCGCGATATTACGAAAAGGCGGCGCAGCAGGCGAAGGGCTGCGAGGTGCTGCTCTTGTCCGACCTTCGCAAGCAGCTTTATTCAATAATCGAGGACGAGGGCATTCAGGTAGTTTCAATCGAAAGCAAGACCGTTACGGTAAGCGAGCTTGAGGACTATAAAAAGCTGTTCAATGCGCTCACGGTCGATTCTTCAACATGGCTTTCGGTAACTATCGAACGTATGCGCATAATCAAGAGCGAGGACGAAATCGCAAAGATCGAAGCCGCGCAGAGAATTGCCGAGGCTGCATTCTCAAAGCTGATAACATCTATGCGCGCGGGAATGACCGAAAAGCAAGTAGCTTCCGTTCTCAATTTTTACATGATGGATCTCGGCGCGGACGGCATTTCGTTTGACACTATTGCCGCGTCGGGTGTAAATTCTGCCTGCCCGCACGCTGTTCCAACGGATAAGCCGCTCGAAAACGGGGATTTTCTTACGCTTGATTTCGGCGCTGTCGTGGACGGGTACCATTCGGATATGACGAGGACGGTCGTTATCGGCAAGCCGGACGAGGAGATGAAAAATGTTTACAACGCAGTCTGGGGGGCTAACACCGACGCGCTTAAAGCCGTCCGCGCGGACGTTACGGGAAAGCTTGTGGACAACGTTGCACGCAGCACGCTTGACGCGTGGGGCTATGAAAAATATTTCACACACGGTCTCGGACACGGAGTGGGACTTGAAATTCATGAGGCTCCCGCAGTTTCGCCCAAAAGCCCGTTCACGCTTCACGAGGGTATGATAATCACGATTGAACCCGGAGTTTATATCCCCGGAAAGTACGGAGTGAGAATAGAGGATATGGTTGTTGTTACGGCAGATGGCTGTATGAATCTGACAAAAACGCCGAAAACGCTCATATATATCTGATTTTTTAAAAAAATATCATAAATTTTACCGAAAGTACTTGCTTTTTTGCGTATTTTCGTGTAAAATATAAGAGATATATTATTTAAAGTTATCTGGAGGATTATTATTTATGATTACAGCAGGCGATTTCAGAAACGGAATGACCTTTGAAGAAGACGGAAACGTTATGCAGGTCGTTGAGTTTCAGCACGTTAAGCCCGGTAAAGGCGCTGCGTTCGTAAGAACAAAGACCAAGAACGTTATCACCGGCGCGGTTGTTGAAAAGTCCTACAACCCTACAGCAAAGTTCCCGACCGCATTTATTGAAAGAAAGGATATGGAATACACCTACAACGACGGTGAACTGTATCACTTCATGGACAGTGAAACCTATGAAGATGTTCCGATAAACGCTTCCGATTTAGGCGACAGCTTTAAGTTTGTAAAGGAAAACATGGTATGTAAGGTTCTTTCCTATAAGGGTAAGGTGTTCGGCGTTGAGCCGCCTAACTTTGTTGAACTTGAAGTTACCGACACAGACCCCGGCTTTAAGGGAGATACCGCAACAAACGCAACAAAGCCCGCTACGCTTGAAACAGGCGCAGAAATCCGCGTACCGCTTTTTATCGAAATCGGCGAAGTTATCCGCATTGATACAAGAACAGGCGAATACATGGAGCGCGCAGGCAAGTAAGCGACTTGAAATCCGAAAAGGAGGATATAAAAATGGCTATGACTATTGCTGAAAAGGTTTCTTACATTAAGGGACTTGCCGAGGGCATGAAGATTGACGAAAGCACAAATGAGGGAAAAATCATCAACGCTATCATTGATGTGTTGGGCGATATTGCACTCAACATTGAAGATATCGACGCTGACCTTGAAGATGTAACAGATGTTGTTACCGACCTTGAAGAAAGCGTATGCGATCTTGAGGACGAGGTTTACGGCGAGGACGACTGTGACTGCGATGACTGCTGCGACGACGATATGTACGAAGTTACCTGCCCGAATTGCAACAACACTATCACAACCGACTTTGACGTTATTTCTTCCGGTTCTATCGAATGCCCCAACTGCGGCGAAACTCTCGAGTTTGATCTTTCTTCTCTTGAGGACGGCTGTGACTGTGGCTGCGAAGAATAATAAATTTAACAAAAACAATGTTTCAGGGCGGAGTGAAATTCTCCACCGGTGGTAAAGTCCACGAGCCTCGCGGCTGATTCGGTGAAATTCCGAAACCGACGGTATAGTCCGGATGAAAGAAACATGAATCAAGCATTTTGGCGCCCTGACTGCATTCCGCAGTCGGGGTGTTTGCTTTTTCGCCCTGTCGAAAGGATGGTCTGACATGAACAAAAAGGTAAAATTCATCACGGTTACGGCTGTACTCGCGGCGCTTGGCGCTGTGCTTCAGTTTTTTGAATTTCCGATTCCATTTCTGATACCGGGCTTTGTGAAATTCGACTTTTCCGACCTGCCTGCGCTGCTAGCGGCGTTTCTGGTTTCACCGATTTCGGGTGCGGCAGTGTGCATAATCAAAAACACGATACATCTGCTGACCACAAACTCCGTGGGCGTAGGGGAGCTTGCCAACGCTATTCTCGGCGTATGCATGGTTGTCCCTGCGGGAATAGTTTACCGCGTTAAACCAACGCGAAAAAGCGCGCTTTTCGGCTGTGCTGTCGGCGCTGTACTGTCGGCGGTTGTAAGTGTTTTTGTAAATTATTACATAACCTATCCGTTTTACGTTACGGCGATGAACTTCCCGCTCGAGGCGATTCTCGGCGAATATCAGAAACTGAGCGGCGGGGTCGTTACGCTCTGGGACGCGCTCATCTGGTTCAATGCGCCTTTTACATTCGCGAAAATGGCTATCGATTCTGTTATAACGTTCGTGATTTATAAGCCGATTTCACGCGCGCTGAAAAAATAAACGCTTGCACTTGTCGCTTTATTGTGATATACTGTAATCAGAAAAAGCGAAAAGAGGCATTAAAATGTGGGTCGTTTATGCTTTTGGCTCGGCGTTTTTCGCGGGGGTTACATCAATTCTTGCAAAATGCGGGATAAGAAAAACTGATTCGACTGTTGCAACAGCTATAAGGACGATCATTGTACTTGCAATGTCGATGCTTATGACCGCGATTGTCGGTTCGTTCGGTGGAATTGCAGATATTACGCCGAAAACATGGATCTTTCTGGTGCTTTCGGGAGTGGCTACAGGGGCGTCGTGGCTCTGCTATTTTAGGGCGCTTCAGCTCGGCGACATAAACAAAGTCGTTCCGATCGACAAATCCAGCACAATTCTTACGATAATTCTTGCGGTTATATTTTTTCATGAGGGGATAACGTGGCTGAAAGGGCTGTGCATTGCGCTTATCGCGGTCGGGACGTATCTGATGATCGAGAAAAAGGAGCAGGCAAAGTCCGTAAAAGGAAACCGTTGGTTGATTTACGCTGTGCTTTCGGCGGTTTTTGCTGCGCTGACCTCAATTCTCGGCAAGGTCGGCATTGAAAATGTCGAATCGAACCTCGGAACAACTATCCGAACCGCTGTTGTGCTTATTATGGCGTGGATAATGGTTTTTGTGACGGGAAAGGGCAAAAAAGTTGCGGAATCGCCAAAGAAAGAGCTTGGGTTCATCTGTCTTTCGGGACTGGCAACGGGCGGTTCGTGGCTGTGCTATTACAAGGCGCTTCAGGAGGGTCCCGCAAGCGTGGTCGTTCCGATAGACAGGCTGAGCATACTCGTGACGATTGCATTTTCGTACTTTGTTTTTCACGAAAAGCTGACAGTAAAATCCGCTGTCGGACTTGCACTGATTGTCGCGGGAACGCTCGGAATGCTGATTTAAGGGTGCAGAATGAAGGTAAAAAAATCTCTCAAAATCCGTTGGATAATAACCGCTGCTGCGCTTGCACTGCTTGCTGCGGCGGGAATTGCGGCAAAGCTGTCGGTCGGTTTCGCGAACTGGTACGGCGATGTGATATACCCGTTTCTTGTGGGAATTTTCGCGCGCATAAGCGGCGTTTTTCCGTTTTCGCTTGCCGAAATTGTCATTTTGCTGGCTGTGCTGACCTGTCTTTTCGCGATAATTTATTTTATAGTTCAGCTTGTGCGAAAAAAGGGACTGCGCCTGCGTTTTCTGCTTTCGTCGGTTTCAACGGCGGCAATGGTGCTTTCGCTGGTCGGCGCGGGTTTTATGTACAGCTGCGGGATAAACTATTACCGCACGCCTTTTTCGGCGTATTCGGGAATTGAAATCCGACCGTATACGACCGACGAAGTGCGCGAAACGCTTGAGTACATAATTGAAAATACCAATCGGCTTATCGGCGAGATTGAACTTGATGAAAACGGGCAGTGCGTTCTTCCCGATAATTTGCGGAGCGTGACTGTGAATGCAATGTATGCGCTTGCCGAGCAGTATCCCGCGCTTTCGTCATATTATCCGCAGGCAAAGCCTGTGCTTGCTTCGCAATTGATGTGTTACACGAAGATCGTTGGGATTTTTACGCCGTACACAATGGAGGCGAACTATAACACCTGCGATATGCCCGAGGGTATAGGGCACACGATTTGTCATGAGCTTTCGCATCTGACGGGGTTCATGCGCGAGGACGAGGCTAACTTCATTTCGTATCTTGCCTGCCGCGGAAGCGGTGACAAATATCTCGAATACAGCGGCTTTTACAGCACGCTGGGGCATATGCTGAACGCATACTACAAGGCGGTAAGCTATGAGGAATATGTGAGGATACTCGGCACGCTCGACGCGCGGGTTTATCGGCAGATATGCCTTGAAAGCGAATTTTGGTCACAGTTTGATACGCCTGTCGCGGAGGTTTCAAACGCTGTGAATGACACATATCTAAAAATAAACGACCAGTCGGACGGAACGAAGAGCTACGGACGAATGGCGGATCTCGTTATCGGGGAATATCTCAAGAATAGCGCTGATTCCTGATTCAGTAAACGTCATCTACATGAAAATCGAAAAATAATAGGATAAAACACAAAAACCCGTGAAGTTAAATTCACGGGTTTTTATAGGCATTAAATCAGTCCGTAACGGTTTCCCGGATATACGCGCAGTTTTCCGTCAATTTCTAGGTCGAGCAGCGCTTCGCTAAGTTCGGCAATCGAGCAGTCAAGTCCCGAGAAAATCACGTCGTACAGCAAAGGTTCATCAGACTGCGAGAGCTTTGTGTAAACAGCAAACTGAAGCTCGGTTTCAAAATCATCACGGGTGAGCGCTTGCTTTTCGGGCTGTTTTTTCGTTTTTGAAACAGTTTTTGATTTATCTGCGGACTTTTCGTGCTTTTTACGCTGTAAGTGAAGCTCCATAGGTGAAAAATCCGCAGAAAAAGCGGCGTCAATATCAGACTTGCCGCAGTACATACGCGCGCCCGCACGCACGGAAGCCGCCGCACCCGCATATTCCTTCGCAAAAACGTTGTGAGGCGGGAGGAAAAATACGGCGGGAGAATAGTTCGCGGCGAGGAGCGCTCCGCTGTCCGTTCCTGCCTGAAAAATTATAAGCGCGCCTGAAATTCCGCCTAAAATCCGACTTCTGCGGGAAAAGTTCGCAGGAGAGGGTTTTACCGACGGCGGGTATTCCGTTATAACACAGCCGCCCTGTGCAAGAAGCTGAAAACGCAGCGTGCGGCTGTATCGCGGGTATTCGTAGTCAAACCCGCAAGGAAGCACCTCGACGCAGCCCTTCCCGTTTTTCACGGCGCAAAGGCAGGTCATTGCATCGCAGCCCTCGGAAAGCGTTGAAACAAAAACGTAATCGTCGGAAAGCTCGCGGCAGATTTGATCCTGCGCGGCGAGAGTGTAGTGAGTGGCGGCGCGCGAGCCTGCCGTTGTGATCAGCCTTTCGCCGAGCAGACGGGTGTTTCCCACTGCGAAAAGCAGGCAGGGAGGGTTAGCGATATTTCGCAGACGCGGCGGATAACGCCTGTCGCCGATTGTGATAAGTTCAATCCCGCGCTGTGAAAGCGTACCTATAAGCTCCTGCGCTTCGGAAAGGTCGGTGTTTTCCGCAAGCCTTACGTTTTCCGCTCCGATAGCTGCGCAATTGTCGCGGATGGCTTCATATACAGCCTTGGGGCTGCCGAATTTTTCCAGCAGTCCGTGAATCATCGGGTCTCCCGCGCCGAAAGCGAGAATAAGCCACAAATAATATTGCTTCATCAGTTAAGCTTTTCCTTTTTCAGAATGATTTTTACCGCGGCAATTCCCGAACGGAAATTTATGGCGACTATCATCAGGAACAGTACGGAAAGCGAAATATAATACGCAGAAAGATTTGTTACAAAGAAAATGATACAGCTCATGCCCATGAGAAGCACTGAATTTGTTATCATTTTGGGGAGATTCATGTCCATTCTGACGATTTTTCTCGTGTCGACCGCACGGATAATGAAAATTATCAAAAAACTGATAAACGCGGAGAGCGACGCACCTTGCAAGCCGAACAGTGAAATAAGGATAATATTCAGCACGACATTTGTTCCTGCGCCGATCGCCGCCGTCGTCATTGAACGCATTGACTGCTTCGACGCAACATAGACGCTGCCCATAAAGGTCGAGAAGCAGGTGAACGCTACGGAAAGTATCATAAACGGGGTGTAAAGATAAGCCGAATAAAATTCAGGGTCGCTGATTATCTGTATCGCGGGCTTTATCACAAGCATAAGTCCGCCCGCAAGAACGTAAACAAACGATTGGAAGATGTTGAACACATTCGTGTAGAACGAAGCGATAGTTCGGGAGTTGTTTTCGGTTATCGCCGACATATTCCACGCCTGTGAGAATATTCCCGAAAAAATCGAGATCATGCTCGGAAGCTTGAATGCCGTTTTGTACAGACCGTTTGCGCCGAAATCTATCATTTCGGAAACAAAAAAACTGCCCGAAACGTTGATTATCTGCCACATCATTGCGGTCGGTATCATCGGAAGGCAAAAGCGCAGCATTGAACGGATATATTCGCGGCTCAGACCGAAAAGAATGAAATATCGCTTTAGTCTTGCGGTGAACCAGAGGAAAATAATCGAGCAGATGTCTGCGAAAATTACCGAAAGAAGATAGCCTATATTGCCGAGCTGAAGCCAGAAAAGCAGTACGAGATTGAACAGAATATTCATGATCGTCGTCATTATACCGTCGATCGCGTAAAGGCGGACATATCCCGCCGAACGCACGAAAAGCGCGCAGGTGCTTTTAAAGCTGCCCGTTGTCACATACAAAATCGTTATCCACGCGTAGTCTTTGAGCAGCGTCAGAACCGAATTATCAGGGAAAATGTTGCTGAACAGACCTATCAGCGGCACAAACAGCAGGCACCCGACAAGTCCGCATGATGTTACGCGCAACCCGACGGAGAACACCTGTTTGTTGTCGTATGCGCTGTCAAGTCCGAAACGAATAATTGATTCGCCTATAGAAAGGGTCGCTACGGACATCAGCAGTGTCGCAGTGTCGATAATGTTGTTTATCTCGCCGTAGCCCGTTTTTCCGAGCGCCGCCTGATAAAACCCCATCATAAGGATAACCAGGAACTTTGAACCGAATTGTCCCAGACCGAGGATAATGGTATTTGCAGCAAGGGTTTTATATCGGTTCAAATAATCACCTCCGAGTTATGGCGGCACCGCCGTTTTTATTTTCTTATTTTTTTGAAGAAGTCGGTTAATAAAGCGGAGCATTCGTTTTCAAGAACACGGCTTCGCACAAGCGGTTTCCAGCCGAATTTTTCTTCAAAAAGCTCCGTTACCGACGCGCACGCGCCCATATTTTCGTCGAACGCGCCGTATACTACGCGCTTTAAATGTGCGTTTATTATTGCGCCTGCGCACATGGGGCAGGGTTCAAGCGTGACGTACAAGGTGCAGTCGGAAAGCCGCCAGCTTTTGCAAAACTGCGCCGCCTGCTCAATTGCAAGTATTTCGGCGTGACCTGTCGGACGCTGCTGCTCTTCGCGGACGTTGTGGCCGCGCCCGATAATTGTGCCGTTTTCGTCAACGACTATCGCGCCGACGGGAACTTCTCCCGCTGCCGCCGCCTTTTTGGCTTCTTCAAGCGCAAGCAGCATCATTTCCTCGTCAAACAGCATGGATAAGAAAGGCTTTTGCGCCGTGCGAGGGGAGAATTACGTCGAAATTATCTGAAATTGCGGATTTTTCACCGCTCCAAAGTTCTTCTGCGGCAAAAGTGCCGTCAAGTTCAAGCGAGGGAAGGTCGATATTGATCGTTCCGTCGGTTTCGCCCGCGTTAAATACCGCTAGATACTGTCCGCCGTCGGCGTTTATCGCCGTCCAGAGAATATATTCGTTACCGCCGATATTTCTGCGCCACACCTGATGTGTGTGGCGGGCGTTCTTGTGCATTGCAAGCACCGACCTGTTGGTGAGCAGTTGCATTGTGAAATCGTCAAAGCGCGTCATTTCGCCGCCTATCATGAGCGGAGAACGGAAAATGCTCCAAAGCGTGAGCATGGTTATCTGCTCGTCCTCGGTGAACTTGGTGTATCCGTCTTTGCCGTAATCCTGTAAAATAGGTCCTATCGGAAGCATATCGGCGTCGGGCCAGTTTCCCCCGCCTGTGTGTATGCTCCACTTTTCCGCGCGGGAAAACATATCGTAGAGAAGCTCCCATTTGTCCCAAAAATCGTCGGTTATGCGCCACATATCGGCGGTTTCCTTATACAGCTCGGACTTTTCGAGAAGCGCGGGTCCGGGCGAAAGACTGAACACCATGCTGCGGCCGCAGCCCCGCAGAGCCTTGCTGATAAGGCGAAGCTCGGTTTCTTCGTGCGGAAGCTCGCGGCAGATATCGTCGCACTTTATGAAGTCAACGTCCCACGAAGCGTAAAGTGTAAAAATGCTGTTATAGTACGCTTCCGCGCCGTCTTTTTCGGGGTCAACGCCGTACATATCGGTGTTCCACGCGCAGATCGAATTTGTTTTTGCAATTTCACGAGCGGTTCTTTCGGAGCCGAGTATAGGCGTGTTTTGGTGGACAGCCTGACGCGGGATTCCACGCATTATATGGATACCGAATTTCAGTCCGAGAGAATGAATGTAATCGGCAAGCGGCTTAAAGCCTTTTCCCCCCGCAGACGACGGAAAGCGGTTTTCCGCGGGGATAAGTCTGCCATATTCGTCCATGCAGAGCGGCGCAAAGGGATGGTATTCGTGGCTGTCCGCCGTGGGTTCAGACCACTGAATGTCAACAACGATATACTCCCAGCCGTACTGCTTCAGATTTTTCGCCATAAACTCGGCGTTTGCACGGACAATATCCTCCGTTACGGACGCGCCGTAGCAGTCCCAGCTGTTCCAGCCCATAGGGGCGGTTTTTGCAGCGATTTCAGCCATTTTTATTCCTCCGAAGCGGTTTCGTCGGCTTCATCGCCGCCGTATTTTTCCTTATAATTGTTTATGCACTGCTCGATTATTTCAACAGCAGCCTTAAAGCCTTGAACCTCGTTTACGGCGGTATCCTTGCCTTCAAGCTGCTTGTAAACGCGGAAGAAGTGCTGCATTTCCTGGAAAATATGAGCGGGAAGCGCTTCAATACTGCGGTATACGTTATAACTCGGGTCTTCAAACGGGATAGCGATTATTTTTTCGTCGTTCTTGCCGTTGTCGATCATGCTGATAACGCCGATAGGGTAACACGGAACCAGAACGAGCGGGTCGATTATTTCGTTGCAGAGAACGAGTACGTCGAGCGGGTCGCCGTCGTCCGCAAGAGTTTTCGGGATAAAGCCGTAATTTGCGGGGTAATGCGTGGAGGTGTAGAGGATTCGGTCGAGAATAAGAAGCCCTGTTTTTTTGTCGAGTTCATACTTCTTTTTGCTGTTTTTGGGGATCTCGATAACCGAGATGAAGTTGTAGGGGGTGATGCGGCTGCTTTCGATGTCGTGCCAGATGTTCATTTTTACGTCCTTTCTGCATTATGCGTCGTTTTTATTCATAAAGACCTGCTATTGTTCTTGCTACATATACGCCCGAGGCGGAAGCCTGCGAAAGAGAGTGGGTAACTCCCGAGCCGTCGCCGAGAACGTAAAGCCCTTTGACTGCGGTTTCGAGTTTTTCGTCAACCGTTACTTTCGAGTTATAGAACTTGACCTCAACGCCGTAAAGCAATGTATCGTCGTTCGCCATGCCGGGCGCGATCTTGTCCAGAGCGTAAATCATCTCGATTATATCGTCAAGCTGACGCTTCGGGATAACGAGGCTGAGGTCGCCCGGGGTCGCTTTAAGCGTCGGGTTAAGGAAGCACTGTGAAAAACGGTGGTCGTTGGTTCTTCTTCCCGCAACGAGGTCGCCGAAGCGCTGTACGAGAACGCCGCCGCCGAGCATATTCGACAGACGGGCAATGGATTCGCCGTAGAGGTTGCTGTCCTTAAAAGGTTCGGAGAAAGTGTTTGAAACGAGGAGCGCGAAGTTCGTGTTCTCGGTGTGGTATTTCGGGTCGGAATAGCTGTGTCCGTTTACTGTGATAATGCCGTTGGTGTTTTCGTTTACAACTTCGCCGTAGGGGTTCATACAGAATGTGCGGACGAGGTCACCATACTTCTTTGCACGATAAACTATTTTGCTTTCATATACTTTTTTGGTGATGTGTTCAAAAACAGCTGCGGGGATTTCCACACGAACGCCGATGTCAACGCGGTTGCTGCGGGTTTCGATACCGAATTTGCGGCAAAGCTCCGAGATCCACTTTGAACCCGAACGTCCGGCCGCGATCACGACCTGATTGCAGCAATAGCTGTCCTTGTCGGTTTCAACGTAGAACTTTTCGTCGCGCTTTTCTACAGAGGATACCTCTTCTCGGAAATGTATATCAACTGTATCCTTGACATAATCGTAAATATTCTGGAGAATTTCACGGTTGCGGTCGGTTCCGAGATGACGGACCTGCGCGTCGAGCAGATGAAGGTCGTATTTAAGGGCTTCCGCTTTGATATCGCTGGTTACTGTGCTGTACAGCTTTGCGCCGCTTCCGCCCATTTCAAGATTGACCTTATCGACGTACTCCATAAGCTCAATTGCAAGCTCCTTGCCCGTGTGGGTGTAGAGATCGCCGCCGAAATTATTGGTTATATTGTATTTTCCGTCGGACATTCCGCCTGCGCCGCCGAAACCGTTCATGATATTGCAGATCTTGCAGTGTACGCAGGAGGTTATTTTCTTGCCGTCGATAGGACAGATTCGGCTCTGGATAGGACCTCCGCGGTCGATAAAGCAAACCTTGATGTTTTTATTCATTTTTGTAAATTCATAAGCGGCAAAAACGCCTCCCGCGCCTGCGCCTACTACGATAACGTCATAATTTTTCTGCATTTCAGCATCTTCCTTTCGTTTATTCTGTTTGAGTTTTATTTGTTATAAATATTTCAGCCATTTCGGGGTGTTTTCTGGTCAGACTCAGCGGACGGAAGCGTTCGGAGTCAACAAAGCAGTGCTCGGAATGTCCCGTAACGTGGAGCGTGCCGCTTTCTTTATCGCAGACTTCATACTCAACGCCGAGCTTAGTTCCCGTAAAAAGCGTTATACGGCACAATACGAGCACGGTTTGTCCGAATTTTACGGGAACGTGATAACGGCAGTCAACTGATAAAACCGGTATCATAACGCCGTTTTCCTCCATTTTTTCATACGGAAGTCCACGCTCTTCCATATAATAAAGGCGTGCTTCTTCAAACCAGCGTATGTAGTTGGAATGATGTACGATACGCATACGGTCGGTTTCGTAGTACATTACTTTTCTTTCGTAGATCTCATCGGGATTTTCCATATTTGCTCCTTTACTGCTTCAGAAAATTTTCAAGCGACGAAAGCGGCGGCGGAGTTTCGGGTTCGCCCGATGGGAGGAAAAGCTTTGCATACTGTTTGCCTGCGCCCTCGAAGTCGATCTGCTCGTCGGCGCGCTTCAGCCAGTAGCAGTCTGAGGTCAGCATACCGTGAGTGCGCATAAGGATCTCGTACGGGTCGTATTTTTCCAGACCGAGCTGCTTTAGCATCGGGGCGGTATACGGCGCTTCGGGGAATATCCGCGAACGTATCAGAAAATAGATATCCTCGATTTTCAGCTTACGCGAAATCGGCGTGAGTATCGGAATGTCGGTGTTTATATTGTAGGTGAAGTCCACGGCTTTGTCCTCGTCGATCCTGTATGCGCAGAGCAGGGTATTAGCCCAGAAAAGTTCCAGTCTAAGCGGAAGCGGCAGCGCAAATTCGTCCGAAGAAACGGGGATATATGTACTTGCTTTAATAATTTTCAAAATAATACACCCTTTTGATTTTTGAATAGGATTTTGTCCAATCGGTCAAAAAAGACCGCTTGCTTTTTCAGTATATCACAAAAATTTGCGGATTTCAATATATTTATTGACTTTATTGCAAAAATGTTGTAGTATATTTATATTGGTATATGGAAAACAGGGGGATTTTTGAGGATTATGCAGGAACTTCTGAATACCGGCGTTAATTTTACTCTTGAATACGACGAAAAAGAAAACGCTATGATAGGACAGGTCAAGGGCTATTCCGCGGCAGTGCGTGAGAATCTCTCCACAGGCAGCTACGGCTGTCTTCTTTGGGTGAAGCAGGGAATACCTGCGGGAGAAAAAGCGGAGGATTACCTTGAAGCGCTGAAGCATCGGCAGCCCGAATATCTGAAGAATTATCGAGTTACAGCGCGCGGTATTGCTATTGCACTGAACAGGAGCAGCGATTCCTATAAGAATATTACGGGACTAAAGAGGTTTCTGTACGATTTTACTGATTTTCTTTTCAAAAACGGCTACATAAACTGCTGCTGTGAGTGCGGCGCAGAGTATGGCCTAGGCATTTATCAGACAGGTCAGGTGATCGCTCAGGAGTGTTCGGGCTGCGGCGAAAAATATACCCTTATTATGAAGGTCGGTTCGTCTGCGACAAAAGTTCCAGAGCCGTCCGCGCCTGTTTTCGCTGAGCCTGTCGGGGAGTTTTCGCTTGATGATTACGCGGCGGAGCTGCGCAGGAAGGCAGAACTGGCGGAAAAATCAGCGCCTGAAGTTAAATTGCCCGAATTTGAAGAAAAAATGAACGGGCTTGCCGCACAGGAAGAAGATATAAGTTCACTGCTCACCGAGATTGCTACGACTGAACCGCAGAGCAATGGCTTTTCTGCGAGCATTGGCGGGCTGAACAAAAAGGAAAACGATAGAGCAGAAGAAACGTCGTTCAGCGAGCTGATGTTTGACGGAAAAGAAAAGCCTGCCGAGGAGATGCAGCCTGTATCAAAGAAAAATGACGGCATAGATTCGCTGCTGCTTACGCAGCAGCCCGTGCCTGCTCCCGTGTCTGAAAAACCGCGGGAGGATTATGACTGCACGCCGCTTTCCGAACGCGGGGATATGGGATATGAAGCGCTTTTGGCGGGGTCTGTCGAGGAGAAAAAGCCTGAACCGCCAAAGTCTGAGATTTTTGAGGCTGCCGAACGGGAATTTGCTGCGGAGCAGGCAAAAATGCAGAAAAATGAACCCGAAAAATTCGATATAAACGATTTGCTGTTAAATGAAAACGGTGAAATCGAGCTTCAGAAAGTGAAGCCCGAGGTAGACGACGGAACGGTCGTTACGGAGATACGCGACGACAGCAACGACGGCGAAAATATAGACGTTGAGGAAATAGAATCGCAGGTTAATGCGCCTACGGTCACGACAGGGCACCCTCAGCTTTCCGCAGAGGAAACTCCGCTTGAGGATGATGGAAGCGTTCCGCTGATAAATCCAAATGCTAACCGTGAAGAAAAAAAGGTCTCGCCGATCGACGGACCTGACGCGGTAACTCCTCTCGCCGCAATTTATGCCCAACCGACGTCTTTGGACGAAGAAAAAACGAAAACTACACTTCCGCCGCCGGGATTTGCCGACAGCTCAAACATGATAGACCGCGACGAGCCTGTTCATTACGGCGCGCCTGCGCCGTATGACCCAAACGGCAGTTATTCGGCGTATGTGAGTTCTATTGACGGCGGAGCTTCAAAAAGCAACGCTGTAATGGGCACTATCGGTGCGCTTACCTGCGGAATGCTGGGTGTTGTGATCTGGGTGGCGATCGCTACGGGGCTTAATATAATAAGCTGGTGGGGAGGAATCGCTCTTACTGCAACGACTTTCGCGGGCTATTACTTTGCCGGACGTTCGCTCGATAAAAAAGGAATTGTTATTTCCGCAGTTATTACCATAGTAATGATGCTTATAGGCGTTGCGGCGATGATGGCGATAGATGTACGAGATGTGTTTACGGAGATGTCGGGAACCGATATTTCGCTATTTGACGCGCTGCGTTGGATAACATATCTTATGTCCATTGAGCCGTCGATTAAGAGCGCGTTTATTAAAGATCTTGTATTTTCTTTCATTGTAACATTGCTTGCGGATATAGGCGTGGCAAATATTTTTTGGAAGAAGGCAGACTGAATTTGCAGTTTTTAAGAATAATAAGAGTAAATGTGGACAAAATTACCATTAGATACAGCCTAAAGCTGTTGAAAGTATTGCATGATTGCCAAAATATTGCTTTTCCCCAAAAAATGTATTGACAAAAGGAGAGAGAGGTGATATAATAAACAAGCTGACCCGAGAGGGGGCGAGAAACCACGCTGAAAGAAAGTCGAAAAAAAGTCAAAAAACTTTGAAAAAAGGTATTGACAAAAGACGAAAAGTGTGGTATGATATTAAAGCTGTCACGAAAGGGCAGCGACAAGCACCTTGAAAATTGAACAATCGAAACGAATTAACGACCCTTGAAATTCAAGGAAAAAGAATTAATTCTGGA
>CAKSFR010000016.1 GCA_934454635.1 uncultured Ruminiclostridium sp. | reverse complement strand
TTCCTCCTTAGCTCAGTCGGTAGAGCGCATGACTGTTAATCATGATGCCACTGGTTCAAGTCCAGTAGGGGGAGCCAAATAAGCACGCTAATTTTGATACAATGATATCTGAAACTAGTGTGCTTTTTCTTTTTGCCTAAAAGCCTTTATTAAAAGGGTTTTAGGCTTTTTTACTTTTTATGGATAGTTTCATTGTGCCGTTTTTGCAGTTCATTTCCGGATTGTTTTTCGTGAAAACAAGTCATTCTGAAATTTTTCCAATACGAATAGTTTCAGAGTGACAGGGAAAGTTTCATTGTAAAGGAAATAATTTCAAAATACTTTTCCGGTTCCTCATTCTTATTTTTAGAATATTAAGGCAACACTGCACAAAAATCGCGCCAGACTTACAAGAAGAGCTTATCTCTTGTCTTCGATACAAAAAGCCCCTCGCGGCAGAAAAATTCCGCGAAAGGCTTTAGTAAAGGGTTTACGAGAGATAAAAGTTGCTTATTTCAAAAAATGCACCAATTTAGTCGAAAACCATAGATGTAATAAGGGTTATAGAAGTTCACAAATGAAAGTCTTCAATATTCATCTTTGTATTCTCAAGATAATGGCAATACATGATTTTAGCCGGAAGTAAACGAATTTGAATATCTTCCAAGCCTAAATTGCTCAACAAGGCTAGTGACGCAGTGCCTTTTGATATTATCTCCATTGCTGCTGTCGGCATAAGAAAACAGTTCTTCACAGTACTAATCTGGTGAGCTACCACAAAAGGCTGATATGCCAACTGATACAGATATTGTTTGGTGATGGATTCGATACCGGGCTGACCACGCAGCTTTTTATTGTGTTCCATCTGGATATTGTAATACTTGGCATCGAAAATGATAAACCGGTAGTCTCCATTGACATTAACAATAGAAATAAGGTCAGGAATAAGCGTATCCTCTGCTTGTTTTACAAACGGATCACCGTTTGGTGCAGTTCCAACCCATTGTGGTTTATCAATCAAATCAATGAGTTTCTTATGCCGCATATCACGGTACTGCTTTGCTAAAGGCACCGGAAGTTGCAAGCAGCCAATGGGCTTCTGTAGCTGATTGTCCATTACCTCTGCACAGACTTTCTCCCATACCAAGTTAAAGCTGTTCGTTCCAAACATACTGAAGCAGTCTAGGTCATCCAGTGTATTACTGTTTGCTATATATGCATACAAGGTTTTTAGCAGAAGCTGTTTGCGGGTATTGAACTGGACATTGAGTTCCTTGGCAATGCGATCCAGAATATATTCCTTGTCACCGAAGTCCTCAATCTGTTCGTCGGAAATATCGACTCCCATGATATCAAACAAATCCAACAAGTCCGCATCTTGTAATTCTTTGGTGCAATGGGTGAGAATACATTCGTGCAGGCGCTTAAAGAAATCATAATCATCATTCACACGTTTCATGGTCAGCAATTCAGGGTAATACGGTCGGTTATTGCTGATGAGCATGAATGTTTCGTTAATGGTTTTGTCCCAGAGGATATCGCCGAACCCATTTGTTTTCACGATATCCTGTGTATTGGTATATGCACCATACTCAAAATAATCCTGGAGAAGGAACAACATAACAGCTAACATATTAAATGCGCTGCTGTCACTTGTATCGTTGTACATACGAATGATCTGCTCCTTGGGATTATATTTTTCCAGAACCTTCAGCACCAGTTTCAGTTCTGATTTGGGTGCTGTAGCGTTGAGCAGATACTTTGGATAGTATTTCAGCACCCGACCCTCAATTGTAATTACACCTACAAAAGTGAATACATACAGATATTCGTTTTCGCCAACCTCAACATCAGCGATTTCGATGTCCTCATCCAACAAATCGGTGAGATCCTTCTGTGTGTCGTTTGCTTTCACGGTCTTCAATACGCCATATTCTTTTAGTCGCTTCAGAATGCAGACAGTCTTTTCCTCGGAACAACGAAGTTCCTTAATTAGGTCTTTCTGAGTATAGCGTTTTTGTTCTCGTAGAAATACTGAAATCATTCTCCATCATCCTCTGGGACATTATCAATAAACTGGGTATTAATCGCTTCGCAAAAGATATATACACCCTTAGTGTCAAATTCTCTGCAAATTTGGGAGTAAAGGTTTTTATTTTTATCTCTGCATCCTGCAAATAAGGACGGACGCTTTTGTTTTGCGGCATCGTCGAACAGGTGCATAATGACTTTGTTCTTGAAGATACGACTAAAAACGACAGGGTCGATGATTTCACCCTCCGGCAGATTCTTCTTGGAGATAAAATGCGGTCCCATCAGCTTATCCTCGTTCACCTTATAAGTGAGCAGTTCATTGTTGATGGCTTTGCGGAGCGCGTTCCATTCCACAACGTGGCGAGGCTCGCCTTGACCAAGGATGACCTTTTTGCCAATAACTCCGGTTTCACTGTCATCGATATCCAAATAGGTGAAATCCCATCTGCGCTTAAAAACAGTATCCATTCGGAATACACCCTGGTCGGCACTATTCATGGTAGCCCAAACGAACGTATTGTCCGGGATGCGAATCTTAGCGTAATCTTTAGGATTACCTCCCAGTTCTTTGGCAAGATAAACCTTAATATCTTCTGATGCCTGAATAGGATACTCACTCCATCTTCTCCGCAATCAAGCAGTTGGAAAACATCTCCAAATGTTGCAGCGACATTACGGCTTTATCGAGCAGTTCATTGAAAGGCTCGGTGAGCGCTTCAATATTCGAGAGATAGCCTTTGACCGCTGGGGCGCTGTGCAGATGGTTCAGAACCTCGAGGGCATGGGATTTACTGTAGTGCCTTTCGGACAAGGATTTAAGGATATGTCCCCGCCGACAAAGGAGCTGATGAAACTGGTGCTTGAACAGAAGATAGCACATGGCGGTCACCCGGTTCTGCGTTGGAATATGGATAATATCTACATTCGCACCGACCCCGCCGGCAACATCAAGGCAGATAAGGAAAAGTCCACCGAGAAGATTGACGGAGCAGTCGCTACTATTATGGCTCTCGACCGCGCTATCCGCTGCGGGAATGACCACGGGGCGAGTGTTTATGATGAAAGAGGAATACTTTTTATCTGATGCGTATAATCTTATTGACAAAGTAGCATAATTGTGTTATAATATGACTACCAACATAGGAGGTGTTTTTTATGACAAACTCTATTTCAATAAGACCGTCAAAGGACATTCGCACTAATTATGCTCAGATTTCCGCACTTACAAGGGATAATCCGGTAGCAATCACGGTTAATGGCAAGGAGGATACTGTACTTCTTAGCCATGAGGATTATCAGCAGACAATGCACTATATTTCCGAGCTTGAAGAAAAACTTGCTCTGTATGCGCACCTTGCGCAAAGCATGGATGATATAAGGCTTGGAAGAGTCCACAGCGCTGATGATGTATTCAACGATTTATTAAACGACCTGGAGAACCTTGATGTATGAATTGCAGAGTAATATTCACTGATACAGCAGAAGCTGATCTTCGCGATATAGCCTTTTATATTGCAAAGCAGTCAAAGGATAAGAATATTGCGATCCGTTTTGTAAACAAGCTAAGAGAAAAATGCAAAAATCTCGAAATACTGCCGGAAAGCGGCTCGCTACCTAAGGACAGAGTTCTTGTGAGTAACGGATATCGTTTTCTCATTCATGATAATTACCTTATGTTTTATTATTATGTCAAGGAAGAAAACACGGTATACGTTAATGCGGTTTTCAACGCAAAGCAAGATTATACCCGCGTGATGAAAAAGTTTATATAATACAACAGAATAATTATTAAGCATCTGTCAGCAATGGCAGGTGCTTTTCTTATGCCCATTTTACGAAAGGACTGACCACATGAAGATTTTCAGCAGCTTATTCCATTCAAGGGACAAGCCTAAAAACAGCACAGCCGGCAGCGCATACCGCTTTTACATGGGCAGTTCGACTGCGGGAAAGAACGTCACCGAGCGTTCCGCAATGCAAATGACCGCCGTGTATTCCTGTGTGCGTGTACTGTCGGAAGCCGTAGCGGGATTACCGCTGCACTTGTATAAATACCGCTCTGACGGAGGGAAAGAAAAGGCTATCGATAACCCTCTGTATTTCCTGTTGCACGATGAACCCAATCCCGAAATGACCTCGTTCGTGTTTCGTGAAACGCTTATGACTCATTTACTACTATGGGGCAACGCATACGCGCAGATTATCCGCAACGGAAAGGGCGAGGTCATTGCTCTGTACCCGCTTATGCCTAACCGAATGTCGGTTGACCGTGATTCCAACGGAACGCTGTACTACAAATACTACCGTGGCTCAGACGAAGCAATCCGCAGCAAGGAATACGAGGTTATTCTCTCGTCGGGCGATGTCCTGCATATTCCCGGACTTGGCTTTGACGGGCTTGTTGGCTACTCGCCGATTGCAATGGCTAAGAACGCTATCGGGCTTGCAATTGCGACCGAGGAGTTCGGCGCTAAGTTCTTTGCAAACGGCGCAGCGCCAAGCGGCGTGCTTGAACACCTGGGAACTATAAAGGATCCGACTAAAATTGACAGACTGTTCGGCTACGAAGTCTACACTTCTCCGTATGTCCCCACTATTGCCGCAGGAAAGCCCGTAATCGCATTCGGCGATTTTAGCTACTACAACATCGGAGACCGTGGCGCACGTTCATTTTCGGAACTCAAGGAGCTGTATGCTGGAAACGGTATGGTCGGCTTTGTGGCAAAGGAGCGCGCTGACGGCAAGCTGATTCTCCTCGAAGCAGTGCAGATTCTCAAGATGAAAGCCGGCTCGGGTTCTTCCGGCGGCTAATAGGCGGTGACTATGAACGAACTTCTGACAAAAGTTAAGCAGAACCTCATACTTGAACATTCGGCGGACGATGAACTCATAAGCGGGTTCATCACCGCCGCTGTTTCCTACGCTGAAAGCTATCAGCACATTGAATAGGGCTATTACACAAATAATCCCATGCCACCGACTACCGAACAGGAAGTTCGGTAGTCCGTCAACTTCGCTTGCTACAAAGGGCGACAGTATAACGTTTTCCACGCCTACAATTAAGGGAACGTTCCTCCGCAGAAACAAGCCGGATGGCAGCGGAAAGCACCCGTGGAAAGCGGAAGCCACCGAGGGCGAGAAGAACGTTCCAGACAGCGTAACTAGTTCTTTGGAAAAATTTTAAACACTAATACATGAAAGTGTCTGAATTTGATTGTGACCTATAATGTTGATTATATGAAAGATGAAACGGATATAGAGGTTGTGATTGGGCAACTTTAATATGTTGTTAAAATTCTAACATTAGCTGTTTCATCAATGCAGCCATAATCCGAAAACTGCAACCCTATGCAACTTGTATCAAAATATGCGTTTGTAGCCAAACACTAAAATGACGAAAACCCGCATTGTGGCCGGAAATGGCTTAACAATGCGGGTTTTCTCGTATTTCCCAAACGCAGAATTTCGCGCTCGCAAGCAGGATTTTGAGCGCAAAAACAGCGTTTTGAGCAATTATATGACACGAAATATGACACGGAATACAACATAATCTGTTTTAAGTCCTTTCATATCTTGCGTTTTTTGTATTTAGATGTTATACTAATAGCGAGGTACTATAAAGAAACGAGGAAAAGATATGATTTCTGCGGCTTTGGCTATTCTTGAAACAGATGAACAACGTAACGAATTATCAGAGATTTACGAGCGTAATATAAAGACCTTTTATTCAATTGCGTTTAAAGAATTACATAACAAGCAAGATACGGAGGACGCTATACAAGAGTCATTTTTAGCTATTGCAAAAAATCCCTCGACTCTGTTTAATATTCCCTGCGATAAAAGAGTATCATATATAAATGTTGTAATAAGAAATACTTCCCACAAAATATGGAACAAAAAACATAAGATTTATAAGAATGAAACAGAGCTTATCGGGGCTTTAAACGAGCAAATGCCGGTAGAAGACATTGTAATAAGCGAATGTATGTGTGAGCAGATACTAAAATTTATTGACGAGCTGCCCGAAACAACAAAGGCTGCGGTTTATCTGAAAGCACACTTAGGTTTGAAAAACAGTGAGATTGCAACCGCTCTTGGAATATCCGAAGATGCAGCGAAGAAAAGAATTGCCCGAGCTATAAATCAGATTAAACAGTATATGGAGAGCTTGAAAGATGAATAAGAATTATTCTGTCGGCGATTTAATGGCTATGTATTATGAGAATGAATTTTCAGCCGTTGAAGAAATCGCACTTCCGAAATTTTCAGCTAAATATAATCGAAAAATGAAAAAAGCATTTAATGTTTTTGCTCAAAACAGAGTTTCGGATTATAATCAATCCATATCAATAAGCACCGGAAAGTCGTTAAATATAAGAAAAAGAATCTTGATTGCGGCTGTTATCATAGTTTCTCTCGCTTTTATTACGGGCTGCGTTATTGCTTTTATCTCTAACAGCTTTCGCGGCACGGTTTATAATGGCAGCACTTATCTTTTTGCTTTTGATATCGGCGATAGTCCGACTGTTATCAAGGAAGAATATACGCTTTCGGTTGTTCCCGAAGGGTATGAATTATATGAATCTTCTTTAAGCTCTATCGATAAATTCACGGTATACAAAAATAACGATAACAGCAAGCTCATATTTCAACAAATCGTAAAATCGGAATACAATGCCCACATAAATACCGAGGGATTTACAATAGAAGAAACCCTTATAAATGGTTGTGACGCAATTTGTGTGGAGTACAAAAGAAAAACAGGAATCAGTTCAATAGTTATATGGAACAGCGATGAGTATATTTTAGAATTATATGGCGATTTTGCCAAAGAAGAACTGGTTGATTTGGCAAATAGTAACGAAATTATAGGATTTTAAAAAAATATATAGAATATCATGTCCCTAAAGCCCCCTTTTTCGGAATGTAATAAGTAGAAGGTCAAAAAACTTCGAATACATACGAAAGGGGGCTAATCTAATGAGGTTCAGAAAAAGCATTGCGCTTTTGCTGTCGGCTGTTATGATGTTCTCAAGCGCAAGCATATCGGCTTCAGCTGAAACGGCTACATATGCTTCAAACGATGAAATAGCACTGCTCTATGAATATGCAAATTCGGTGAAAAGTTTGCTGTATATTTCATCTAATACAGCTGAATGCACAAGCAATTGTACAGGTACTTCCGACATTGTTAATATTTCAGTTGAGCAGACATTGCAGTCGTTTTGGGGCTTGTGGATATGGAATGATGTTGATGGCGCTAATTGGACAAAGACAAGCAATGGAAGCTATATTTATGCCACCAACTCAAAAAGCGGCTTATCAAGCGGCACTTATCGCGTGAAATCCGTATTTACACTGACAAGTTCAAGCGGCAAAACTGAAACAATCACTATTTACAGTGAGGAGAAAACAGTATCTTAAAAAAGATACTGTGATAAAAAACATTCTGAAACGCATCAAATCAGGCTGTTTTTGTTAGCCTAACAATGGTGATGTAAAGATTGTTGTTAGAAAAAAGTTCTTATTTAAGAAAGGAAAAAAGTCATAAGAATGGTTAAGAAAATGATTGCCGGTATAGTAGCTTGTTCAATGGTTATGTCTGCATTAATTATCAATGCCAGTGCAGCAACAAAGACATTTACAGTTGGTACTGCTACAGCCACAGCAACATCAGATGTTACATCAAGCAAAGCTACAGCAACAACAAGTATTAATGTTGGAAGCTGCTCAGTAACGGTGTCCATCAGCGGACAGTATTATGTATGTTAAGGGAACAACCAATATCAATTGAATAAAAAATAGGAGGAATACGATGAAGAATCTACATAAATCTTTTCACTCTGTTATTGCTATATTTCTATCATTAGGGTTATTTGCAGTCAATACATCTGCTCAATATGAAAGTAGTATCCAAAATCGGTTCGCCGGCTTTAACATACCTCTTTTAAGGGGCAATTAGTATATAGACACTATCTAAATATTGATTAGGGATTGTATTATGTATTGATCAGAAATTGTTATTGCCGTCAGGTCCGCAAATTTTGCGCAATATCCTCATGTATTCGTTTACAAGTTCGGCGTCCGATTCTTTCTCGGTTATTCTAAATTCCCGATCACCGCAGCTTCTGACATTCACATCTACCCATTTTGGCAATTCTTTTACGGCTTTATAAATTTCGCCGCATTTCTCGGGCACGGAAAGTATAAAGCCGTTTCCTTTTGCCGGCTCAAATTCAATTTCATCAAATTCTTGTTTATTTTGCGTGTGTTTTAACGGTTCTATAGAATCGGCAAGCGCCAGGATAAATGCAAATTCCTTGTTCCTGCGAATATGCGTTTCTCTATTGTTTTCACATTCGGATTGCTCGCTGTATATGTGTCTGCGAGAATATTCAATGTCGCCTATTTCCTGAATTAACCACAGCGTCCTCAGATCTTCGCACTTCTGCTCTTCCTTGTAGGCATATCCGATGTTGTGATAAAGACACGCCAAAAACAGCAGATGCTTAAAACAGATATTGTCTTTTCTTCGGTTCAGGTCGATATTAAAGGCTTCCGCAATGAGGATTCCGAGCAGAAACTCCGAAATAATATACGGCGCGCGGCTTTTGATTTTTTTAGTATATTTGTCAAGCTGTTTAAAATCGAGCATTGCGTTTTTTCCGCCGCGCTTGAAATATTTTTTTATAAATTCATAGGACTTGTCCTTGCAGTTTAACATTTTAAAAGACAGCTTCGGAACGTCCGCGTCATAATAACACCATCTTTCGGTATCAGCCATTAATTTCTTGTAGCATTTTTTCAATGGTTTCATGCCAATAATCCTTTCGGAAAACAATGTCAAGTGCTGCATAACTTTCAAACACTTACCTAAGGAAGCACCGAATTTAATCAGCACACCCCTAGTTTAATTTTACCTCAAATCGCGGCAAATTTCAGCAAAATCTGACAAAAGGTGTAAAAATTAGGATAAAAGGAAAGCCCCGCAGGATTTTCCCTGCGGGGGTAAGGCCGAAATCAAACAATGTTGCCGTTAATTCCGACATACGCAGTAAACAGCTTATCAGGCAAAACAACATAGTAAACATTCGTAATCGTCTGCATACGACGCTGCTTTGCATAGGACAAGACCTCTTCCTCAATTTTCGGAAATTCGCGGTATTCTCCCACGAAATGCGCCGAAACGGCATTTTCCAGCAGGAAAACAGGTTTGTAAACACATTGACCTGCGCTAACAAACGGTCTGTTTACAGGCAGCAGAATTTCAATGCCGAATATGCTTCCGTTCTCCTGCGTAATGACCTCGGAAATACTCAAAATTGCATTCCCGACCTGCTCCAAGTCCAGCGCGTCAAGGTTTCTTCCGATATATGACAGCATATTTTCAATTTCAGCGCTGTCAACCCTGGCGCGGTACGAGAGAAGATTTTCAATCCTTAAAAACTGGCTTTCAAAAAACTGCATTTCATTACTCTCCGAAAATCAAATATAACAGATAACGCCAAAGATCCATTTTTGTTTCCTCCTTTTTCTTAAACTGGTGCTAGCATACTCCCAAACGGAAAAAGTTTCAATGGATTTCTAACCAACGGTGTAAAAATCGGGACGAGATGCACTTTTACTGTAAATTTTGCCCTAAATAATTGAAAAAAATGTTATGATATGGTATAATGTTTTAAAGCAAACTCGCGGAGGTTTATTATGAATACGGCAATATGCGATGATGAAAAATTATGGCAGGAGCAGCTTATAAAACTGCTTGACAAATACGCTGTTGAACGGCATATCGAAATCAAAAAGAAGTGCTTTTCGAGCGGAGAGCTGCTTTTTGAAAGCGATGAGGTTTTTGATATTATTTTCATGGATTATCAAATGGAGGGGCTTGACGGAATTGAAACCGCCAGAAAAATACGTCGGCGAAATCCCGAAAGCTTTACAATTTTCGTAAGCTCGTTTCCTCAGGTGGCGCTTGACGCGTTTGAGGTAAGGGCTTATCGGTTTCTCACAAAGCCCATAGACGAAAAGAAATTGTTTAAAGCGATAGACGATTACAGAACCGAAATTGACAAGGAGAAATTTCTTGTTTTTAAAATGCACGACAATACGCTGCGCGTCAGAATTTCAGATATTATCTATCTGGAGGCGGCAAAAAATCACACTATGATACATACCGCAAGAGGAAACTATGAAGTTCTTACAAATATCAAAGAGGTTCAAAAAATGCTCCCCTCGGAGAAATTTTACCGCTGTCATAAGGCGTTTATAGTGTCGTTTGCGCATATACAATCGCATACAAGAACCGATGTTTACTTTGGCGACGGTTCCTCTGCGTACATAAGCCGAAATTATGTTTCCGATTTTCGGACAGCTTTTCAGGAATATATTTTAAAATATAATTCGGGTGATATTTCATGAATATATCGGTAATATGCATTGAAGTAATTGCAGAAGTCATTCTTTTTCTTTCAACTTATTTGGCGGTAATGCTCTTGAATAAAAAAGATAATTCTCTTATATCAAAAAATACGGTCATAATAAGTTCAATATTAATAGGATTTGTCGGCGCAATATTTTATTCCAATTGTTTTTTGCCAAATATCATAGTCCGAGCACTGCTTTTGGTGGCTAACTACGCTAAGTTTTGCATAGCAAATTTTATTATATACAAGCATTCATTTATCAAGATAACGCTTGTTACATTAATAATACAGTTCTCATGCGGTTTGTTTGACGCAGCGGCGATTTTATTTATTTCACAAGCCGGTACAATGGATTTTTCACTTATAAACGCTTTGGTTTATTTAACGGTCAGGTGCATTGTTTTCATTGTATTATTGGTTAGCACAAAGAAAAACTGTAATAATTTTATTGCAAATTTTCTTCCGAAAACGCCAAACTATATTCTCGCAATGATCTTAATTAACATATTTATATCCGACGGATTGGTATATACCGCAGGCTTTAACCCTTCAAACGTTCAACTCAAAAACCTCCTCATAAAAATCCTTGCATTCGCCAACACGCTCTGTCTTATCGTTGTTCTCGTTTCGCTTCTCACAAACGTGCTGTTTCGTCAATATCAAAAGGATATCAATAAAATTCTCGAAAATCAGGTGCAGCTTCAGCTTAAACACTACGAAAAAAGCGAGAGGATAAATACTGAAATACGCCGCTTCAGACACGACTACAACAATCACATGAACTGCATGAAATCGCTTGTTAAAAGCGGGCGTTACAGCGAGTTGTCGGATTATATCGACAATATTTCCGACGCATTTCCGCAGAGCGGATTTTTGTTCGATACGGGCAATTATATCGCGGACGCTATTTTAACGGACAAGCTTGAAAATGCACAGAAGTGCGGAACCGTTATCTCGTTTAAGGGTATGATTCCGCCGTCTGTAAATAACACGGATTTATGCATTGTTCTCGGAAATATTCTCGACAACGCGATAGAAGCCTGTGAAAAAATTGACGGAGAAAAGGAAATATCCGTATTCGGCGGCTATCGGCACGGCTATTTCATTCTTATAGCTAAAAATCCCGTTCTGCACCGCGTTAAAACCGAAAAAGGCATTCCCGCCACAACAAAGCCCGACGCCGTATATCATGGCTTCGGGCTGCAAAATGTTGAAAACGTTGTAAAAAAATATGACGGAATGCTGCTTCCCGTATGCGACGACCAAAGCTTTACGATCAGTCTGACGTTCAACAGCATTCAGGAGGAAGCAAGCGTACTGCAATAACGTCAAGGGCAAAATAACACGCAAATTTCCCTTTTTCAATTTGATTTTTTCATACAGGTGTGGTATAATGATATTGTTATCGGCTAAACGGACAGAAAGGATTTTTAAAATGAAGAAAAAAACAGCGCTTTTTCTTGCGCTTGCAGTAATTATCGCGGGCTTTTCGGGGTGCGGCGCAAAAAATAACGAAGCAGACACTTCAGCCGCAGAGAACGGTGCGGTTGAGTTTATCAACTGGAGCGAAATCGACAAGGATAAAATTATCGCGTCCGTCGCGGGACACGACGATCTGAACATAACGTTCGGCGAATTTTATAGGGAATACCGTTATTATCTTCTTTCAAGCGGAATTTCAGATGATTTTTCGGACGAGCAGAAAGCCGCCTGCGAAGAAACACGAAGCAGTATAATAACATACCTCGAATTTGAAAAGATTTTTCTTAAAGTAGCGGAAGAGCTGGGCATAGGCGCGTCGTCGCTGACAGACGAGGAAAACAAGACTATTTCCGAAAACGCGGCTCAGACCATAGAAAATATGTGTATGCAGTACAGTTCTAAAGCTTCGGAGCAGCTCGGCGAGGGCGCAACTCAGACGGAGCTTGAAGCGCTTGAGCTTAAACTGCTTGAAGATGCGCTGGGCGAATGCGGACTTTCAACGGAAATTTTTCATACTTGGGAAAGAAACAGTTATATACAGAGCAAGCTATTTGAGAAAATAACCGAAAATATCAGCGTGACCGAAGAACAGGTCGACGAGATGTTCGCAAAGTACGTCGAACTTGCAAAGGCTGCATACGCCGAAAGCCCCGCCTCGTATGAATCCAACGCGGCGTATACAAGCGTATATGTTCCCGAGGGAACTCGGCTTGCCTCGCAGATAATACTTCTTTTCGACGAGGAAACGCGCACAGCCATAAATCAGGCGAGAGCCGACGGCAACGCCGTCGAGGCTGACCGTCTGCGCAGTGAAGCGTACGAAAACAACGCGGAGCTTCGCCAAAAAACCGACGATATTGCAAATCTTATAAAGAGCGGGAACAGCTTTGAAGAGCTTCAGGAAACCTATAATCAGGACGGCTCGAACGATCCGTATGCGGTAGTTCCCGGGTCGCAGCGTTTTGTTTCGGAATTTGTTGACGGAATATTCGGGATCGACGCTGTCGGCGGAGTTTCCGAGCCGATAGTCAGCGACTTCGGTGTTCACTTTATCAAATATGCGGGCGACGCAGAGCTTTCGGACGAGGACATAACCGCGATACGAAGTGAAATGAGTTCGTATCTGCATGATAAGGAAGCCGAAAATATCGAAAACGACAAATATAACGAGTGGCTCAGCACCTATCCGTATATTACGGACTATGAGCTTTTGCAGCTCGAAGCGCCGAGCGCGGAAGATACCGAGCAGGCGGCGACGGAATAGCAGCATTTCGCCGCGCATATTATATATGAAAAGACAGAAAGGACAGAATATTATGAAAGTAATAGCACTGAACGGAAGTCCGCGCAAGGAGGGGAACACCTACCGCGCTCTTAAAGAAGCCTGCGACGTTCTTAACGCAGAGGGAGTCGAAACCGAGATAATCAACGTCGGCGCGCTGCCGCTAACGGGCTGCCGCGCCTGCGGAGCGTGTGCAAAGCTCGGAAAATGCGTCATAAACGACGGGTTTAATGAAATTGCCGAAAAGACAGCCGCAGCGGACGGAATGATCGTTGGTTCGCCTGTTTATTATGCGGATATAAACGGAACAATGAAGTGCTTTCTCGACCGCTTTTTCTATGGGAACAGCGCAAAAATGCGGTTTAAGCCGTGCGCGGCGATCGTCGCCCTGCGCAGAAGCGGCGTAACGCACTCATATCAGACCATTTACAACTATTTCACGATAGCCGAAATGCTTATTACTCCCACAACATACTGGCCCGGCGCGCACGGGTGGCTTCCCGGAGAGGCGGAACAGGATCTTGAGGGTATGCGTATCGCGCGCGGTATAGGACATAATATGGCTTATCTGCTGAAGCTGCGCGAGCAGAGCGATTTACCGCTGCCCGAGCCTGAAGAAAAGATAATGTTCAACTATATCCGATAAGAAAGGAATTTTATCATGGCTGAAAAGAAAATACCGCAGAGAAGTGAAATAAGCAGCGAGTTCAAATGGCGGCTGGAGGACGTTTATCCGTCGGATAAGGCGTTTGAGGACGCGCTTTCCGAAGCGGGAGCATATCCCGAAAGGATCGAAGCGTTCCGCGGGAAAATCGCGGAGAGCGCCGAAGAACTGCTGGCGTACCTGCGCCTTGATGATGAAATAACCGAAAAAATGCGTGACCTGCTGCACTACGCCAACAGAAAGAGCGACGAGGACACGCGCGTAAGTCTTTATTCGGGCTACTGTGAGCGCACGGAGGCTCTCCTCACCGCGATAAACAGCGCGGCGGCGTTTGCCGTTCCCGAAATACTCACGATTTCCGATGAGAAAATGGAGCGATTCATGCGGGAGCAGTCGGGATTGAAGCTGTACGAGCTGTCATTAAATCGAATTTTAAAGCGCCGAGATCATATTCTTTCCCCCGCCGAGGAACGCATTATCGCAATGACAGGCGAGATGTCCAACACCCCAAGCACGGTATTTTCTATGCTGGACAATGCGGATATTAAGTTTCCGGACGCGGTGGATTCAGAGGGAAAAGCGCACCAGATAACCCACGGAAGCTACATCCCGCTCATGCAGAGCGAGGACAGGGAGCTGCGCAAGTCCGCTTTTGAGAACCTATACGGCACATACAAGAGCTATGAAAACACCTATACGGCTATCCTTTCGGGTCATCTCAAAACGCTTGCGTTCAACGCCAACGCACGGCGTTACGAAAACACGCTTGAAGCGGCGCTCGACAGCACGGAAGTTCCTCAGAGCGTTTATCACAGTCTTATTGACGCGGTTCATGCCAACATGGATAAAATGTACCGCTATGTGAAGCTGCGCAAAAAGCTGCTCGGAGTTGACGAGCTGCACTATTACGACCTTTATGCGCCTATGGTCAGCAGCGTGGACATGAAGATAACCTATGAGCAGGCGAAAAAGCTCACGCTCGAGGCGGTCAAGCCCCTCGGCGGCGAATATGTAAGACTGATGTCGGAGGGCTTTGAAAGCGGTTGGGTCGACGTTTACGAAAACGAGGGGAAATGCAGCGGAGCATATTCTGCGGGGGCCTCGGTTCACCCGTATGTGCTGCTCAACCACACGGACGATTTGCAATCGGCTTTCACGGTCGCGCACGAAATGGGTCACGCGATGCATTCGTATTTCTCAAACAAGCATCAGCCGACTGCGTATTCCGACTACGAAATTTTCGTTGCGGAGGTCGCTTCGACCTTCAATGAATCGCTGCTTATGCAGCATCTTCTGAAAACGACAGACAACAAGCGTGAGGAAGCTTATCTTATCAATTATTTTCTGGAGCAGTTCCGCACAACGCTTTACAGACAGACGATGTTCGCGGAATTTGAACTGAAAATCAACGAGGCGCAGGCGCGCGGAGAAGCGATAACCTCGGATTTTCTCTGCGACCTGTACGGCGACCTGAATTTGCTGTATTTTGGCGAAGAGATAGCGCCCGACCCCGAAATAAAGTACGAGTGGGCGCGCATTCCCCATTTTTACTACAATTATTACGTTTATCAGTACGCTACGGGATTTTCTGCGGCAATCGCGCTTTCGCAGCGCGTGCTTAACGGCGGCGAAAAGGAAGCTGCGGACTACCTCGGATTCCTCAAGAGCGGAAGCTCGGCAACTCCGGTTGATTTGCTGAAAGGCGCGGGAGTCGATATGACCGACCCCGGTGTTGTAAACGACGCGCTGAAGCTTTTCGGCGAGCTTATTGACCGAATGGAAAAGCTTGCGGCTGAGATATAATAAAAAACCGACGATAAACCGCCGTCCGCACCTGCCGCACCGTATTGCGGCAGGTGCGGCGCGGTTGTTTGGCATTCTGCGATGTAATTACAAAAAAATTCAAAAAATTTCAAAAAAGTATTGACAAATTCAAAAAAATCTGATATACTTTAATAGTCGTCGGACGCGAGGTAACTTGCGGGGGTGGCGGAATGGCAGACGCGCTACTTTGAGGTGGTAGTGAGTGAATAGCTCGTGTGGGTTCAAGTCCCATCCTCCGCACCACGACAAAAAGCATCTATACAGGAAACTGTATAGATGCTTTCTTTTTTAGCTTTTGAAATATACGGGCGGACAAAAACAGCAGTCCGCACGATTTACGCAGACTGCTGTTGGTTGATTTATCTGTTTATCGCTTTCCAAAATCATTAAAATCAACCGTAAATGCCCGTTTTACAGTTCGGACACCCTGAACCCATCATTATCTTTTTCCCGCATTTTGGGCAATCGAAAGAAACCTTAAAGGAAAGCGCGCCGCCCGACACATTCTCCAAATCATCGTCAGACAGAGCATTTTCCCCTGCTTCGACGAGTTCGGTCAAGTCCTCATCGGTAAATTCAAAGCCTTCCGCTTTTGCTTTTGCAAGAAATTCATCGCTCGTTAAGCCCGCAAAAGCTTCCGCGAACGCTTTATCTTCCGCCATTTTTGCCGCAAATTCTTTTGTAGTCGCCATGATTTTGTATCCTCCTTTTATTATACTATAATATATTACCATATGAATGTCAAGACATTTTTTATATGAAATTCGTCCGACAAAGTTATCCCTACTCTGACAGGTAATCTATTATATACAGTATTTCACATCCCCATAGACATTCCCATTTCTTCGGACTCGTCCTGATTCTCGCTTTCGTCCAAATTCTCGTCCTCATCGGGATTTTCGGATTCCTCGTTCTCGCCGTCAAAATCGTCCGAAAAATCGGAGCTTTCCTGTTCCTCGGGTTGTTCCCCGAATTCCTCAGAAGAGCTCTCACAATCGCTCACAGCGGCTGTTTCTTGCTGCCCTGCGTGTTCCTCTGCCACTCTCTCGGAATCGGTAGGTGTCTCGCTCACGACTGCCGCTGTGTCAGATTACGCTCGATCTCGTTTTCAATCAGCCCGATCACGAATTGTTTCTGTGTCATATTGTTGCGCTGCAGATAGTCCTTGATTTTTTGAAAAAGTTCCTCCGGCACCCGAAATACCAAAGTTCTCATATTACCCATGTTCTTGTCCTCCTGAATATTAAGCTTGCTCGGTCTTAGTTAGCTTGTCGGCTATCGATCGTTTCGCCGACCGCCTTGCCATTTCCTCTTGAACTTGGTTGAAATCCGCTCTGGATATGATCGGCTCGGAATCGTTTACGAACTCCGTACCGATAGCCATAAGTCTGTCGAGCGAATCCTCTCTGCTGGGTATGTTTTTTACGGTTTCCTTTTTGGAGTTGATCCTGATCCTCTCGCGTTTCCGCTTGATCTCGGCGTAGTAGTTGTTCCAATCGGAACGCATGATGTAGGTGTAGATTTCCTCGGAAACCTCTACGGGTTTGCCATTGATACTAATAATATGTTTTTGGACATTGCTTGTCCCTCCTGTGTAAATTGATTTTTTGGTTTCTCAATTTACACAGGGTGGAGACCTGCACCGACCTGCTGCCCGATTTTGGACAAAAAAATATCCGAGGCGGGATATCGCCTCGGATTTGAAATTATCTAAAAGAGCCGATTGTTTTGTCGGTAATCTGCCGATGCTGCCAAACAGCCTTTTGATTCCACAGGCTGCTTGGACTATGATAATCAACTCCCTTGTTTTATTGTTTCTTCAATTGTCCTGTAGACATATCCATAAGCTAAATTGTGAACACATAAAATCTGCTAAATATGCATCACTGCTCTATTTCAATTATATCAACGGTCTAACCTACAATTATAGGTTCAAAAAACAATGTCGAAGCAACATCAACATGATGATAAACAAAAAAATTCTTCCGCTACTGTCTTCTATTTCCTTAGGGAAATCTTGTTTAAATTCATCCGTTGATTTTACCGAAAGTTTTTGAAAAAAATTCGGACCACAGTCAATAGAGTTTATTTTTTCAAACATCGACAAAAATTCGTCTACCGTTTCGGCATTATAGAATTCTTCCGATATCTCGTTTTGAAATCTTTTATCAAGTCTTTGATACGGAAGAAGGTGGGTACCGGTCCTGCCAAACGAGTAAATCACCGCAGCGGCATAGTCTTCGGCAATTGTATAGCCGTATATGCTATATGCAAAAATGTACGCCAAAGCAGACAAAGTTATTACTATCAACAATATAGATGCAATCTTGATTTTTTTCATTTTATACAGGACAACTCCCTTGATGCAGGATTATAACGATAAATCATAGAGTCATTATTGGATACAAGACTATAACTGCTTACCATATTTTGAATTGGAGCAGCAATATATTCAGCGATTTCTGAGGATATATAATTACCATTTATATCATATTCATCTTTAAAAACCTCTGAAAGAATCAAGTCATCTTCATCTATTCCGGAATATGATGATAGCAATTGCATAGCTGTATTTTGCTCAGTCGTATAAACTTCTTCTTTTTTGTTGTCTAATGTCTTTAATGTATACAAATAAACATTTTTAAATGTTACCTCCTTATTATCACTGTTACCTCCTTATTATCACTTACTGATTCTGACAACGTACACTTGTCATAGTCTCCTTTTACTAGCAAAGCGGCATTTGTCTTTTTAATATCAAAAAGCCAGTATGAATTTGCTTTTACCCATGCACCATATATAGACTTGTTTTCGTTTTCTAAAAATTCTTTGATTATAAATGCATCATTCGCCTTGTCATCGCTATCCGGAGCAGTAAAATGATAGTCAAGGATTCCTTTCATATTTGGATTGCTAAGCAGAGTATCAAGCCAAATCTCATATGTGTATTTTCCATCAAAAACCATATCCTGTCGAAGATTTCCATTGTCATCTTTGTCTATGTAATTGTTCAATTGGGAACAGGCAGCAGTAATAAGCCATTGAAGTTTGGAATCTTCAACATTTTCATTTTCATCTTGTTTAAAGCTATATTTTTTATCGGGCGCAACGTCGTGTTGCATATGAAATTGACTGTTTTTAATATTATTATTAGCAATAAACAAACCTAAATAACCTTTTTCAAAGGAATATATTGGAATTACGCCGTCAAAATACCCATGTCCACTTATGTACGCAATGTCTGAATTAAGCATAGTGTCCATGTTATCTTGAGTAAAACTAAAGCCTTCGCTTAAATTGCTTCCGCAAGCATATTCGGATTGCTCAACCCCATTATAATGATTGATCATTCCATCTATAAACGCATTATAGTTTCCATTTGTATAGCTATCCCCATCACCCCAACCAACTTTGAATGCAGAATAACTTGGTTGATAATCTGACGGTTCACCATCTATTAGTTTATCATCGACGGTCATCAGCGGACGTTCTATCATCTGCAATGACCTCGATGAGCCGTCCTTGCTTGCGGAACGCGATACCGAGCCACTGAGAACGGTCTGCTTTCCGAGGTTCTGAGACATCGTCTCGGCGGTCTTGGAATTGGGCGCGAACGCTCCGAACAGAGTGCATTGGCAGTTGTCCACAATAATTTCTGCCCCCTCTTTGCCGTAAGTTTTCTCAAACTGCGCAAGCGATTGTATGATTGCCACAATTGAAACCTTTCGAGAACGTGATGCGGAGAATATCATCTCCAAGCCGTCAACTTTAGGCAGTGTTCCTATCTCGTCCATGTAGAACATTACGCGCTTTTCAAGCTGACCACCCTTTTCATCAGCAACAGTCAATATTTCGCGGTAAAGCTGCTGAAAAATCAGCGATATTAGAAAATGTTTTGTTGTATCTTCTTCCGGCAAAACCAGATAAATAGCCGATTTGCTATTGCAGAACTCCTCGACGTCAATTGAAGTGTCGAAACAGAGAATTTGTTCGAGTTCCGAATCAATAAACGAGTTCAATCTTGACAGCGCGGTAGACATAACACTCGCCATTGCCTGATCTGACGAATTGAGCGCTGCGCCCGCGAACCACCTCGCCTTATGCTCACCGGGCAGCTTGTCGACCAGCATCTGAAAGCGCGATACGCCTTTCGTTCCGGACGGCGCGAGCAGGTCTTGAATTAGCTTGAACACGCTGATAATATGCCTTTTTTCGGGCGGGCAGAATTCCGCGATCAGCAGAATGACCGCCGTGAGCAAGCCCTCCGCAGCTTCATAGAAGAACGCGTTTTGACCCATGCTTGACACATCACCGTCCGCTGAGATGATAGTCTTGGCGGTTATTTTTGCGAACTTTTCGGATTTCGCCTTGTATTCGAGCTTGCCCTCAGCTTTGTATGCGTCCATATATTTATTCACGAGGTAGAGCATATTGTAGCCGCTGCTGCGGGTGGGATTGCGCAGGTCGATAACCGAAATTTTGTAGCCGTAATATTTTTCTGCAATAGTAGCGGTGTTTCGGTAAAGGTCGCCTTTGCTGTCGGTGGTGACAAACGACATTCCCGCCGCACAGCAGTATTCGATATTGGGATAGAGGAAGTTTGCGGTTTTGCCGACGCCGGACGCGCCAATCATCAGCGTGTGGATATCCGCGTCGTCAACGAGCGCGGTCATTCCTCCCATTGTTTCGTGACATCCGACTATCAGACCGTCCACGCTCGGGAGCTGTTCGCCCTTGCGCCACAGCTTCGGCGCGTATGGGATATGCTTGTAGGTCTTTGTAACCTCTCCGTGAGTCGCGAACCTCGCCGTGCCGTGCTGCCCGTTGCCTACGGGCTTGTTCGGAATTCCCTTGAGGGAATAGTGGTCGCTGATCGTGGCAATCAGCGCGACAACGAGAAAAAAAGCTCCGCAGATACAGAGCAGCAGGATTTGTGTTTGGTTCATATTTGTCCTTTCATAGCCGTAAAATTTTCAATCCACACTTCTCCGCGTAATTCACGGTATAGAATGTCCCGCCGTGCCGCTCGCGAAGATAGCAGATGAGATATGCGCTACAGTCAACCATTGATAGTCCTATTGAACAAAGGCATACTGGGAAAGGTAACCCCAATGCTATTCTGATGTTTGAAGATATTCCACTGAACAACCGTCAGCAGCGTCTTCTTGAAAGTTTGCCCGAATATGACAGCCGTAAGGTTGTTTTACGGAAAAGCGTAAACATGGCAGACTTATCTGCATTAACCGCCAAAACGGGCGACGAATTTGCAATGTTTACAAAAGGCGGCGAACGGCTTATCATTCGTGGTAATTACTCAATGGTTAACATTGATGTTAAAGAAGCACAAAAACTTGCAGCACAGAGCTATAAATGGAGCGGTCACACGCACCCCGGAACAGGCATAAATACAACGCTCCCTTCTACTGGTGATATGGAAATATTACAGTGCTTTAAACCGAAAATGAGCGTTATTTATGATTCGAAGGGCGGTTTCCGTACATTTGAAAAGGAGTGATTATATGTGCAAGCGATTTGATGATTGGTCTCATGAGATTAAAATTTTTTGTGAAGTCAATGGTTTTAGCTTTGAAAAAGCTCGTAAGCTTTCTAAAAGTTGGGGCAAAGACGATTTAGTATTACAGTATTATGACCCTAATAACGATACTGCAAAAAAAGATTGGGATTGCTTGACGAAACACCAATGCCTGTTGTGCTTCGAATTTATCGCCGACCAAATGGTAGCCTTGATTTTGAAAAAACGGAATATACAAATCAATATTTAGTGTAAGTATTGTTAAAAGTATCTTGTACAAAAAACAGGTAAAATCAGCGTTTTGCACTCGCGTGCAAGGCGCTGTTTTTATGCCCGAAAATGGCGGAAAGGAAGAATATTATGAGCACAAACGAAAGAAAGTGCCGTAAAAAGCCCGTTGTAATTAAAACGTATCAGACGGACAAGGAAATAATTATTCACACTCTCGAGGGCGACATGACCGCTTCAATCGGCGATTATATCATAACGGGCGTGAATGGGGAGAAGTATCCCTGTAAGCTCGATATTTTCGAGAAAACTTATGAGCCTGTTGAGGAATGAAATTACATAAGTTTGCATAATTGCTCAAAATCCTGTTTTTGCGCTCAAAATCCTGCTTGTGTGCGTGAAATCCTGCGTTTGGAAAACACGAGAAAACCCGCATTGTTAAGCCATTTCTAGCTACAATGCGGGTTTTCGTCATTTTAGTGTTTGGCAAAGAACCGTAATTTTGATAGAAACCCTTAAAGGGGGTGCAACTTCGGTTCAGAGGGGGGCAGTTCTAGATTTGAGGGGGTGCAGGGTTATAGGCACCAACTCTATGAACAACACGGATTGTGGTTTGCGTTGAGTTCGGGAAGCCCTGTTTATATAAACAGTACAATAAGACCGACGATCGGCGCAAATACAAGTCCGAGTATCATGCCTCTCACACTGGCTTTAAAATGAAACCAAACGGCTGACTTTTCAAACGGGCTGACCCCAGCCTTCTTATAGAACTTGTCAAACGGTGTCAACAGGATATCCGCTGTGAGAATGACCACGGGGCTAGTGTTTATGATGAAAGAGGGCTGTTATTCTTATGAGAGGTGAAATATTATGAGCAATTTTTCCGGGCTGTTCAAATCAAGGGATAAGCCTAAAAACAGCACCGCCGGCAGCACCTACCGCTTTTACATGGGCGGTTCTACCGCCGGAAAGAACGTCACCGAGCGTTCCGCAATGCAGATGACCGCCGTGTATTCCTGCGTTCGTGTACTGTCGGAAGCTGTGGCGGGATTACCGCTGCACATTTACAAATACCGTTCTGACGGCGGCAAGGAAAAAGCGGTCACGCACTCGCTTTACCGCCTGCTCCACGACGAACCGAATCCCGAAATGACCTCGTTTGTTTTCCGTGAAACGCTTATGACGCACCTGCTCCTCTGGGGCAACGCATATGCGCAGGTTATCCGCAACGGAAAGGGCGAGGTCATTGCTCTGTATCCGCTTATGCCGAACAGAATGACGGTTGACCGTGATTCCAACGGAACGCTGTACTACAAATACTACCGCGGCTCAGATGAAGCAATCCGCAGCAAGGAATACGAGGTCATTCTCTCGCCGGGCGATGTTCTGCATATTCCCGGACTTGGCTTTGACGGACTTGTGGGCTACTCGCCGATTGCAATGGCTAAGAACGCTATCGGGCTTGCAATTGCGACCGAGGAATTCGGCGCTAAGTTCTTTGCGAACGGCGCAGCGCCAAGCGGTGTCCTTGAACACCCGGGAACGATTAAAGACCCGACAAAGGTTCGTGAAGCGTGGCAGTCGCAGTTCGGCGGCAGCTCCAACAGCGGAAAGGTTGCTGTGCTTGAAGAGGGCATGAAATACTCTCCCATAAGCATTTCACCCGAGCAGGCGCAGTTCCTTGAAACCCGCAAATTCCAAATCAATGAAATTGCTCGAATTTTCAGAGTTCCACCACACATGGTGGGCGACCTCGAAAAATCGAGCTTTTCTAATATTGAGCAGCAGTCTTTGGAGTTCGTGAAATACACCCTTGAACCATGGCTTGTGCGGTGGGAACAGAGCATGATTCGTTCACTCCTCACCCCAAGCGAGAAACAGGAATATTTCATCAAATTCAATGTTGATGGATTGCTGCGCGGCGATTACGCAAGCCGCATGAGCGGGTATGCCACCGCAAGGCAGAACGGCTGGATGTCTGCAAACGATATCCGGGAACTTGAAAACCTCGACCGCATTCCTGCCGAGGACGGTGGCGACCTATATCTCATAAACGGCAATATGACTAAGTTGGCTGACGCGGGTATCTTTGCGGCAGGCAGTGGAAAGGAGGATAATTCCGATGAAGAAGTTCTGGAAATGGACAAACAAGATAGTGAAGAACGAGGAAACGCAGGAGCAGAACCCGGAGAGAACGCTGTTCCTAAACGGCACTATCGCAGATGAAAGCTGGTTTGACGACGATGTCACACCACAGCTTTTCAAAGAGGAGTTGCTTTCGGGCAGCGGAGATATTACCGTCTGGATAAACTCGCCCGGCGGCGACTGTGTTGCTGCGGCGCAGATCTACAATATGCTGATGGACTACAAGGGCAACGTTACGGTGAAAATAGACGGCATAGCCGCAAGCGCCGCTTCGGTTATTGCAATGGCGGGTAACAGGGTGCTTATGTCCCCGGTTTCCATGCTGATGATACACAACCCCATGACGGTAGCTATGGGCGATTCGGCTGAAATGCAGAAAGCGATAGATATGCTTTCCGAGGTCAAGGAAAGCATTGTGAACGCTTATGAAATCAAGACCGGAATGAGTCGTGCGAAGATTTCGCACCTTATGGACGCAGAAACATGGATGAACGCAAACAAGGCGGTGGATCTTGGATTTGCGGACGGTATTCTTGACCGCGAGGAAAATACCGAAGCGCCTGAAGCAGATTCGCTGATGTATTCCGAAACGCAGGTGGTAAATTCACTTATGGGCAGGATTGCAGAAAAGTGCCATATAGCGCCGAAAACAGAACATAAAACCAAAGCCGAGGATTTATTTTCTCGGCTTGATTTGATTAAGCACTGGAGGTAACATACATGACTATTATTGAACTGCGTGAAAAGCGCAATAAGGCTTGGGAAGCTGCAAAGGCATTTGTTGAAACCAAGCGCGACAAGGACGGACTTCTGTCAGCAGAGGACGCCGCTTCCTACGCTGAAATGGAGCAGAAGATAAAGGACTACAGCGCTGAAATCGAGCGCATGGAGCAGATGGCGGCTATGGACGCGCAGCTTTCCAAGCCTACGTCAGCGCCACTCACCGCAAAGCCGCTGAATGGCGGCAAGCCAAAGTCCGGCAGAGCAAGCGATGAATACAGGGCGGCAATGCTGAACGCTCTCCGCACGAATTTCAGACAGGTTTCCGATGTGCTCTCCGAGGGTGTTGACGCAAACGGCGGTTACCTTGTTCCGGAGGAGTACGACAGCCGCCTTATCGACACGCTGACCGAAGAAAATATTATGCGAAAGCTGGGTCACACCATCACCACCAGCGGCGAACACAAGATAAACATTGCCGCGACAAAACCCGCCGCAGCGTGGATTGACGAGGGCGGCGCGCTGTCCTTTGGTGACGCTACTTTTGCGCAGATTAACCTTGACGCGCACAAGCTGCACGTTGCAGTCAAGGTAACCGAGGAGTTGCTCTACGACAACGCTTTTGGGCTTGAAAGCTACATAATCGAGCAGTTCGGCAAGGCGCTGTCCAATGCCGAGGAGGACGCTTTCCTCAACGGCGATGGGATTGGCAAGCCCCTCGGACTTTTCTCCGATAAGGGCGGCGGCGAGGTCGCAATCACCACTACAAGTGCGACTGCAATAACCGCTGACGAGGTCATTAACCTTGCGTACTCTCTCAAGCGTCCCTACCGCAAGAATGCGAAGTTCATCATGAACGACCAGACTGTCGCGGCGCTGCGCAAGCTGAAAGACAACAACGGCTCATATCTGTGGCAGCCCTCGCTCCAGGCGGGAGAACCCGACAGACTGTTCGGGTATGAGGTATACACTTCTCCCTATGTTCCTACGATTGGCGCGGGTAAGCCTGTGATTGCCTTTGGTGATTTCAGCTACTACAACATCGGCGACCGCGGCACTCGTTCCTTTGCGGAACTCAAGGAGCTGTACGCAGGAAACGGTATGGTTGGCTTTGTGGCAAAGGAGCGCGTTGACGGCAAGTTGATTCTTCCCGAAGCTGTCCGGATTCTGAAGATGAAAGCCGGCTCGGGTTCTTCCGGCAGCTAACAGGCGGTGACTATGGACGAGCTTCTGACAAAAGTCAAGCAGAACCTCATACTTGAACACTCGGCGGACAATGAACTCATAAGCGGGTTCATCACTGCCGCTGTTTCCTACGCCGAAAGCTATCAACATATCGAGCAGGGCTATTACACAGACAATCCCATGCCACCGACTACCGAACAGGTAGTAATAATGCTGTCCTCGCATTTCTATGAATCGAGGGACGGCAGTACCGGCGGCTTTTTCGGAGATAATGTTCAGGCGGGAAAACAGGTGTGGGACACAGTGAATATGCTTCTGCGGCTGGACAGGCGGTGGAAAGTATGAGTTTCGGGAAGATGAACACGCAGATACAGATAACGCAAAAACAAATCACGCTCGATGATGAGGGCTTTCAGGCGGAATCCGATGTCGTTGTCGCAACAGTCAGAGCCTATCGGGAGGGGCGGCACGGCAGTGAGAAATGGGCGAATCGAGCCGCATTTTCCGAAGCTACCGACCTGTTCCGTTTTCGCACCATTCTGGGGGTGAAAATATCCACGGATATGCGGCTGTTCTGTGATGGCACTGTATTTGAGATAACCTCTGTCGAAGATGTGAAAGGCAGAGGAATGTATATTGAAGCGCTTGCAAAGAAGGTGAAACCGAGTGGCTAAGGCTGATGTTAAAATGCCCGATGAGTTCCTTTCGAGAATTTCCCGGCTTGGAGCGCAGACCGACAGCATTGCCGAAAAGGTATTGCAGGCAGGCGGCGAGGTCGCTCTTGCAAAGGTTCGTAGCAATCTGAAATCCGTTGTGGGTTCGGAAACGAAAAGCAAATCCCGTTCCACAGGAGAACTTGAACGTTCGCTCGGCTTATCTCCTGCTATGGTCGATAAGAACGGAAATCACGACATCAAGGTAGGATTTTCAGAGCCGAGAACGGACGGCGGCAGTAATGCTAAAATAGCAAATATCCTCGAGTACGGCACAAGCAGTCAGCCCGCAAAGCCCTTTCTGAAACCCGCAAAATCCGCTGTGAAAAAGCAGTGCGTGGAAGCCATGAAATCCGCATTTGAAAAGGAGGTCGAGGGGCTGTGAGTCTGCTTTCGGAACTCTCTGCAATAGCCAAAAAGCTGAAAATTACTGCGCAGACTGCGGTGTATTCGGGTAACGCTCCCGATGAATATCTGGTGTTTACTCCACTGTATGACAGCTTTGAGCTTCATGCGGATAATGCGCCGACTGCCGATGTGCAGGAAGTTAGAATTTCACTTTTCAGCAAAGGAAACTACACCCGCACTGCAAGCAGGCTTGTAAAGGCTCTACTCAGCGCGGATATTACCGTAACCGCCCGAAAATATGTCGGTCATGAGGACGATACGGGCTATCATCATTATGCCGTTGATACGGCGAAAAACTATGAAATGGAGGAGATATAAATGGCAACAATAGGTCTTGACAAGCTGTTCTACGCTGAGATAACCGAAGATAGTGACGGCAACGAAACCTACGGAGTTCCCGCTTCGCTTGCAAAGGCAATTTCGGCTGACCTCTCCGTGGAGCTTGCGGAAGCTACTCTCTACGCTGATGACGGCGCTTCCGAAATCGTCAAGGAGTTCAAGAGCGGTACGCTTTCACTTGGCGTTGACGACATAGGAAATGACGCAGCTTCGGTTCTGACAGGAGCGACAATCGACAGCAACAATGTGGTTATTTCCACCAGCGAGGACGGTGGCAAACCCGTGGCTATCGGGTTCAGGGCGAAGAAGTCCAACGGCAAGTACCGATACTTCTGGCTGTACAGAGTCAAGTTCGGTATTCCGTCAACCTCGCTTGCCACAAAGGGCGACAGTATCACGTTTTCCACGCCTACAATAGAGGGAACGGTCCTCCGCAGAAATAAGCCGGACGGCAACGGAAAGCACCCGTGGAAAGCGGAAGCCACCGAGGGCGAAAAGAACGTTCCGGACAGCGTAATTACGGGTTGGTACAAGTCTGTATATGAACCTACATTCACGGCAAAGCCTGCTGAAACAGGCAAGTAACGGAGGTGTAAACAATGACGAATGAACGCAGTTCTTTAATAAACATCGGCGGTGAACAGTACGAGATGATTCTCACCACAAGAGCGACAAAGGCTATTTCCAACCGCTACGGTGGACTTGATAACCTCGGTGACAAATTGATGAAATCCGCAAATATGGAGATGGCGCTTGATGAAATCATCTGGCTGATAACTCTGCTTTGTAATCAGAGCATTGAGATACATAATCTCAGAAACAGCGAGAAAAAGCTGCTGCTCACCGAGGAAACCGTGGAGCTTCTGACCTCCCCCGGCGAGCTTGCCGAGTACAAGGACGCAATCACCGAAGCTATGCTGAAAGGCACAAAGCGAAATGTCGAGAGTGAGGATACCTCAAAAAACGCAGTAACAGCCGGGTAAACGACGCTGAATTGTTTACCCGGCTGTTCTATTACGGCACGGCACAGCTGCACCTTGGGTCGGAGGATGTGTGGCTTATGCCGTTCGGCTTTCTGATGGATTTGTGGGAGTGCCATAAGCAGTTTATGGGGATTGCAAAGCCGAAGTGCAAAGCGGATATTGATGAGGTTGTGCCGATGGGGATTTGATTGGAAAAGTGGTTGAAAAATGTGGAAGTGCGTGGTATAATATTTATATGGGCAGTTAATCTGCCCTATGAATTGATAATTTAAGGGTGACATATACAGAATGATTAAAGCACTGTTTGTAGATTTTTATGGTACTGTTGTTCACGAAGACGGAGAAGTGATAAAACAAATTTCACAAGAAATATATGATACTGGAAAAGTAAATGATAAGTCAGAAATAGGTTCTTATTGGTGGAGTGAGTTTCAGAATGCTTTTCTTAACGCATATGGCGATAATTTTGCAACTCAAAGAGAATTAGAATACAAGTCATTAGAAAAAACAATCCAGCATTTCAATTCATCTGCCGATGCAATGACATTAAGTAATTTGATGTTCAATCATTGGATAAAACCACCTATTTTTGAGGAATCAAAACAGTTCTTTGAATTATGTCCGATTTCAATCTATGTTGTATCCAATATTGACAGAGATGATGTGTTGCAAGCCATCAAATACCATGATTTGAAGCCGGCTGATGTATTCACAAGCGAAGACGCAAAAGCATATAAGCCGAGAAAAGAGTTATTTGAATTTGCATTAAATAGAGTAGGTTTATCTCCCGAGGAGGTATTACATATTGGAGATTCCTTAAGCAGCGATATAAAAGGTGCTTCATCTATTGGAATAAATGCGATATGGGTTAATAGAAGCAACAGGGAACCCCCAGATAATGTTATGGCTGTAAAAAATCTATTGGAAGTATATAATACAAAATATTTCTGATAGATAGCAACGCACTTTTTTACTAAACAGTTTAGTGCACCAAAGGAGCACTCGCCGGGTTGTTCCTTTTCCTATATTTCTGAGCCGTGATGCACTTTTTATTCGGTTTACGATGTTAGCCCAATGGCGATTAGATTGGAAAATCGGTTGTAAAAATCGTAAACGCATGGTATAATGGGGTTATGAGAGGCGGTTGATCCGCCCGATAAATCGTATTTGTAGGGGAATGTAATATAATGAAAATAATAGCTATTGGAGCCGTGACAGCAGGCGGAAAAACAACAGTCGTAAATGCGGTTAAAGATAGGCTTCCGAGAACAGCGTCACTTCACTTTGATAACTACTCATTTGAAGGAGAAGTAGAAGATTTTTCAAAATGGGTGTCAGAAGGAGCAGATGTTCATGTATGGGACTTATCGCCGTTAAAAACTGATATTGATAAAATAGTCCGCAGTGGTGAATATGACTGTTTACTGTTGGACTATCCGTTTGCATACCAACATCAGATGATAAAACCTTATTTGGATTGTTGCATATTTATTGATACACCGTTAGATATAGCAATGGCTCGAAGAGTTCTCAGAGATATGAAAGAGTCTACGTCAGATGAAATTCGCAATGAAATGGATACATATTTGAAATATGCAAGAACAGCCTATATTCAGATGGTGAAAAATCATTTGTCAACTTGCGATTATGTGATTGATGGTGCTAAAGAACTTGAGAGCATTATCAATGAAACTGTTGAAATAATTTCAAGAATCTAAACTTCTGATAAGTCGAGCAACTTGACACATCGGAAATGGAGGAGGAAAATTAAAATATGGATTTCGGTATTGATGAAATGCAAAAAATGCAGATAAAACTTCAGAACAAGTATAAAGATAAGTGGGAGCCGATTTGTCCGGAAACAGGTAAAAACAAGTTGCTTTGGATGATCGGAGAAATAGGCGAAGTGATTGATATTGTAAAAAAGAACGGAGGAATAGAAGCAGCGTCGGATACAGAGTTAAGAAAAGCTTTAGTTGAGGAAATGGCGGATGTTTTAATGTATTATAATGACGTAATGCTGTGCTATGGGATTACAGCGAATGAGTTAAAACAAGCATATACCGAAAAGTTTGAAAAAAATATGAATAGATGGTAAATTCTCGTTTGTTGAGCAATTTAACACACAAAAGGAGTAACCACCCCGGTTGCTCCTTTTCCTATACCCCCGAGCCGCAAGGCTCTTTTTTTATGCCATTTTTTCAAGGAGGTGACGCAGAATGTCCGAAAATTTCGGCTTGAAAATAGGTCTTGAGGGCGAAAAGGAGTTCAAGAAATCCCTCGCCGATATAAACAACTCTTTCAAGGTCTTAGGTTCAGAAATGAAACTTGTGGATTCGCAGTTCGACAAGAACGACAAATCCGCCGAGGCTCTCACGGCAAGGAACCAGGTGCTGAACAAGGAAATCGAGCAGCAGAAGCAGAAAATCGAAACGCTCCGTTCAGCCCTCGCCAATGCGGCAGAGTCATTCGGTGAGAACGACCGCCGCACCCAGAACTGGCAGATACAACTCAACAATGCCGAAGCCGCACTCAACGACATGAACCGGGAGCTGGACGAGAACGAGAAAGCCATCAAGGAAGGCGGCAAGGCTGCGGAGGAATCCGGCAGTAAGTTTGAAGGCTTCGGCAAGGTTCTCAAAACCGTAGGTGTGGCGCTCGGTGCAGTGGCCGTTGCCGCAGGTGCCGCCGCCGTGAAGCTCGGCAAAGAGGTCATCGCCGCCTATGCGGACTACGAGCAGCTGGTCGGCGGTATCGACACCCTGTTCAAGGACTCCTCGCAGGAGATCCAGCGGTACGCCGCCAATGCATACAAAACGGCCGGTCTTTCCGCTAACGAGTACATGGAAACGGTCACGGGATTTTCCGCAAGCCTTATACAATCCCTCGGCGGCGATACCGAGAAAGCTGTAAAGTACGCAGATATGGCGATAACGGATATGGCTGATAACGCCAATAAAATGGGTACGGATATATCCTCTATTCAGACCGCATACCAGGGCTTCACCAAGCAGAATTATACGATGCTCGACAACCTCAAGTTGGGCTACGGCGGCACAAAGCAGGAAATGGAACGACTTCTTGCCGATGCAGAGAAGATATCCGGAGTCAAGTATGACATCTCCTCTTATGCAGACGTGGTGGAAGCAATTCACACCATGCAGGAAAGCATGGACATTGCCGGTACGACTGCAAAGGAAGCGGAGGCTACTATTTCCGGTTCTGTCAGTGCGCTGAAGTCCGCCGTTTCGAACCTTATCGTAGGCTTTGGCAACGCAGACGCAGACATGGAGCTGCTGTGCAACAACATGGTGGATGCCTTCAAGACCGTTATTGCAAACGTCGCTCCGGTTATTGAGAACATCGCAGCGGCTCTGCCCACGGCGCTGGACGCTCTGCTGACGGCTGTCGGCGACCTGCTGCCCACACTGCTTGACACGGTCGCAAAACTATTCTCGCAGGTGCTGAAAACGCTCCTATCCCTGCTCCCGCAGCTAATCCCTGCGGCGGTGTCTGCGGTCATGACTGTCGTTAATGCGCTGATTGAGAATCTGCCGCTTATCATTGACGCGGCAGTACAGCTTGTATCCTCACTGGTAAATGGTATTGCAAACGCACTGCCTGCGCTGATTCCTGCGGCAGTGAAAGCAATTGTTACTATTGTCCGTGGTCTGACGGACAATCTGCCGCTTATCTTGGACGCGGCTTTACAGCTTGTGACCGGACTCGCGCAGGGCATTTTAGATTCGCTGCCAGTCATTATTGAAGCCCTGCCGCAGATAATCACGGGAATCGTGGACTTCCTCATCGGCGCGATACCGCAGATAATCGAAGCAGGAATACAACTGCTGACTGCGCTTGTGACGGCTCTGCCGGACATTATCACCGCTATCGTGGAGGTGATTCCGCAGATAATTGATGGAATAATTACGGCGGTGATTTCGGCAATTCCGCTTATCATCGAAGCAGGAATAAAGCTGCTTGTCGCGCTTGTGCAGAACCTGCCGACAATCATCACGACCATTGTCGCGGCTATTCCGCAGATTATTTCAAGCGTTATTGACGCCGTTATCGGAGCAATTCCGCAGCTTGTTGCGGCGGGCGTTCAGCTGTTTATTGCGCTGATTGAAAATCTCCCGACCATCATCGTGGAGATAGTCAAGGCGATTCCGCAAATCATAACCGGAATAGTGGACGCATTCGGCGGCTACTTTGGCAAGATGGCGGAGGTCGGCGGCAACCTGCTGAAAGGTCTGTGGCAGGGCATTTCTGACGCGGGCGCGTGGCTCCGGAATCAGATAAGCGGCTTTTTCGGCGGCATTGTGGACGGAATCAAGGACTTTTTCGGAATACACTCGCCGTCAAAGCTGTTTGCGAACCTCGGCGGTTTTATGGCCGAGGGACTTGGCGAGGGCTTCGGCGATGAGATGAAAGACGTTTCAAAGAGTATGCAGAATGCTATCCCGTCTGATTTCAATTTGGATATGAACGGCACGATTTCAGGCTTCAACGGGGTACAGACGCAGGCGTTTGATGTAACAATTCCGCTGAGCATTGACGGCACTCTACTCACCAGAGTTGTTTCTCGAATACAGTGGAGCCAGAACAGAGTAACAGTCAGAAACAGAGGTGTGGGATGACAAAAATATGCGTATATAATGACGAGGACCTCGTCTGCGAGTACACAAAGGTTATTTCCTCCCGTCTGACGGACAGCCTTAGCGGAGAATGTACATTTGAGTTCACCATCACCTCTGCTATGGCTGCGGATATTAGCGCTGAAAATGAAATACGGCTCATTGGCGATTTTATTGATTACAGATTTAACGTTGCGAAGATTGAAAAATCTATCTCTGGCGGGTTAACAATCTGCACTGTTACCTGTGAGCATAAATCATACGAACTGAACAACGAGCAATTTGAAATCACCGAGTTTGAGTTCAAGGGAAATGCCTCAGACGGACTTGAACTGCTTTTGCATGGAACTTCATTAAGGACGGGCAAATGTGATGTTACCGTTCCCGTTGACATGAAGATAAATCAGAAATGTACGCGCCGTGCGGCGCTTATGCAGCTTATTGCCTTGTGCTGCGGTGAGATTGAATACGATTCGGATAAGATAAATATTCGGGCACACCGCGGCAGTAATGATGTTCGCATGGTTATGGGAGGAAAGTCTGTATCCAACCTCACAATGTCCGCAGACTTAAGGGCGGCAACACAGACATACGGATTAACGCTTTATAAAAAGCTGGATTTTTCGGTTGGCGATAACATTCGCATAATTTTCCGCCCGTTCAATCTCGATGTTGAAACGCGTATAGTAACCGCAGAGTATAACCCGTTCAACTGCCGTGAAATTTCTATCGAGGTCGGCAGCTACTACCCGACCATTTCCGACGACCTTTATAAAATCGAACAGATTGCAAACGATGTGGAGAATAAGGTTCAGGATTTGGAAGATTCAACGGCAATGATGAAAGTCGCAACAAACGGCTCTGATGTTTCAATCGGTGGATTATCCAGCCTTATAATCAGCATTCCGTACACCGCTTTGGCGTCAACCTATGCCGCTTTCTGTGTGACTGTAAAATTCACGCTGACCACTGCGGGGACTGTGGCTTTTGTCCTCCAAAAGGATAATTCAGAGGTAATCCGCTATTCGGAGTTCTTTGATGCCGGCGAGCATACCAAAACCTACAGCTATCCGTTTGCGTCACTGCAGGGACTTAACACCATACACTTTTCGGTTATGTCCTCGGACGGAGCGGTAGGAACACTTCCTATGCAGCAAACCTGGGGCTATGTGTTGGGTGCATATCTTGCCGGAGATGAGCCTTGGGACGGCCGTATTAAGGTCAATGAAAAAATAATCGGTATCGCTGTTTCTACAGAAACCATCAGTGCTGCAGATTATTCTGAGTGGCTTGATATCGACCTTATCAACAGGCTTGAGCTTGTTTTTGCTGAGCGTGCCGACGCTGTTTCCGCTGCAGGAGCAGTAACTGTCGCTGAATGGAACGAAGAGTTTATTCTTCCCCACGAGGTACACTACGCTTATTATATTGACAGTACACACCTTGGCGTTAAGTTCATGAACCCTGTTCGGGCTTCAAGCGTTGTAATGTCAGACTTCTCTGCAATGGGCGGCGTGGCAGGTAATCTGCGAGAGGTGGTTATAGTCGGCATTTCTTCGGAAAACGATACAATTATTATTGAAACAGAGGGTTTTGAGGATTTCGACACAGACTTCCTCGTTGGTTACGCAAAGGGCAGCCTGATTTCAGACCTTGACGGAGCTGAAATATCTGCCTTTTCGCTTCCGTTCTCAAAGGAGGGCTAATGATGAAAGCAAGAATAGGTGCAGCAGCCGCCAAAGCCAATACAACGCTCGCATTGCGGCTTCACGGTAAAACAATAATCGAACTTTTTGACGCAGCAAACGGCGAAAAAGTCTATGAGCAGGTAGATGAGAATATGGCGACAAATGCTCTGCAGCGTTTAGTAAATCTGCCCGCAGAGCTTACTGTTATGGACAATGTTTCAAGCAGAAACTGCCTGCCCGCTCTTTATATGCCGTTTCTGTCGAAAGCGTTATCGGGCTTGTGGGTGTTCTCAAAAAAACTCATGGAGGACGCAGAGTATAATTCCCCCTCTATTGACGATGTAAAGGCTTTGACGGGTTATGCAGGCGGAGAGTATTCCGGCTCAAACTCAAAACGCGGTTCGCTCAATCTTAACGAAAGCGGCACAATCGACAAGGGATACAGATACGTCTGGGATTTCGGCACGGATAAGGCAAACGGGACAGTAAGCTGCGTTTCATTAGTGCCGAGGGTTCAGGGCAATCTAGGCGATTCAAGCGAAAACAATATGTCGGGGCTTGCTTTCTCCATGTGCGATTTTCTTAATTACAACACATCTGACAATCAATGTGGCATTACTAAAATCTCCAATCAGATAGGTCACTATAGCTCCGGCGACGGTATTCTTTTTTCAAGTACCGGCGGTCTGCTCCCCATATACGCCGAGCGTTCTGACAGATGTATGTATATTTATGCTGTCAGTGCAAAGCAGGGTGATATGTACAAGTTCCCGATTGTAAACAGCAATGCTATCCGGATAACAGATATCACCGGGTCGCTCGACCTCAGACACAAATACTCTGTGGCGTGGACAAATCCCGAACCGTTCACCGCTTGTAATGCTGAATACTATAACGGTTCGATTTATATTTGGAGTGCAAGCAGTAAAACGGAATCAACATTGATAAAGCTATCACTTGACGGAGCTGTTGAGAGCAATGCTACGGTAACTTTTGATACAGAACTCCGTCAAGAGGGCGCTTGCAGACTGTACGATCCCGAAACAGGAATGTGGTATGCCGAACCTTATAGCGCTGCGAATAATTCAATTCGCGTGTTTGACAGCAACGGAAATACCGTGCAGAATTATGCTGTTTCGAACCACTTCTGCCCTTCAATAATACGAGCCGGCGGAAGAAAGTATATTCCTATAAACAGAAGCACTTCTTACAGCAGTCTTGTTACCTCATATTATGCTATGCTGAATTCTGACGGTACTATTTTGTCGGTTGTTCGCGGCTCAAATGCCACAGCCGACAGCACATTCATAAAGCAGCTTCATGGCTTTGGCGAACAGTATCCGTATCTGCTGCAGGCGTGGACTTATTCCAACAGCTACACCAATACAAACGCACACAGCCTTAACATAACCTTGAACAGAGCGTTGCCGCTATTGTGTACGGTAAACAATTTATCAAAAGAGGTGATAAAGACGAGTTCGCAGACTATGAAAATAATCTATGAAATAACGCAGGGATAATAGGGATGATGATGAACCGAAAACTGCGTATGCAAACCTCATCAAGACTGACGGACTTAACCTGCCGCTGTATATTCTGCCGTACTATCCGTATTCAAGCAGCAGTCAGCATTTCTTCGGTTTTGCGCTTGGAATCTGCAAGCTGTGCCTTACCACAATAAACAACCTGTCCGAGCCGGTGCGAAAACTGGACGGGCAGGTCATGAAAATAACTTACGATATCGTTGACGAATGATTGGAGGGTTTATTATGAGAGAATTCTGGAACACAATTCAGCTTATTTTTACTGCGGTCGGCGGGTGGCTCGGCTGGTTTCTCGGAGGAAGTGACGGTTTGCTTTTTGCGCTTATTGCCTTTGTGGTTATCGACTACATAACCGGAGTGATGTGCGCTATATCGGACAAGAAGCTGTCAAGCGCAGTCGGATTCAAGGGGATATGCAGGAAGGTGCTTATCTTCGCTATGGTCGGCGGCGGGCATATTCTTGACACACGGGTTATTGGTGCAGGTTCTGTTCTGCGTACTGCAGTGATATTCTTCTATCTGTCGAACGAGGGTATTTCACTGCTTGAGAATGCCGCTCACCTGGGTTTGCCTGTCCCTAAGAAGCTGAAAGATGTGCTTGAGCAGCTGCATAAGCGCTCGGAAAAGGAGGACGATGATGAAGATTAAAGGTGTTGATTTAAGCTACTGCCAGGAGGGCATCAGCTTTTCTGCGCTGAAACAGGCGGGTGTGAAGTTCGCGATTATCCGTGCAGGCTTTTCCACGAAGAAAGATGTTACTATGGATAAGTTCGTGGCTGACTGCAAGAAATACGGCATTGACTACGGATTTTACTGGTACAGCTATGCGATGAGCGTTGAGCAGGCAGAGGCTGAAGCCGAGAAATGTATTTCTGTAATCAAGGGACTGTCCCCGACATATCCCGTATTCTTCGACATGGAGGAGAAAAAGCAGATTGATAATCTGAACACGGAAATTCGCACTAAGATGGCGATTGCTTTCTGTGAAAAGATAAGTCAGGCGAGATTCAAGCCCGGAGTTTATGCAAATCCGTCTTTTTTGGAGAACTATTACGATAAGACCAGGATTATCGGCAAGTATGACATTTGGCTTGCCCACTGGACTAACAGCCCCAACTGTCCGTCAAAGTACAGCTACGGTCAGACTATGTGGCAGTGGGGGCTTGACAGAATAGGCGGATACGACATTGACGGCGATATCTGCTTTACAGATTACAGTAAGAAAAAAACTGTCGAGAAAACCATAGATCAGCTTGATGACGAGGTTCTTGCCGGCAAGTGGGATAACGGTGCGGAGCGTGAAAGGCTGCTCACCGCCGCCGGATATGATTATAACGCGGTTCAGAAAAGAGTCAATGAAAAGCTATACAAGAAAACCGTTGATGAGATTGCGGTTGAGGTTATTGCGGGGCTATGGTGGAATGGTTCGGCGAGAAAGGAAAAGTTGACGGAAGCCGGGTATGATTACTCGGAGGTGCAGAAACGTGTAAATGAAATGCTCAGATAAAACTTAACAACTACAATGATAATGCCCACCTTGGATTGATTTCCTTGGTGGGCATTATTTTTTTCGGACCGGATGACTATTTTTCCTCCGGTAGATATTGAGGTAATCCCTCGGATTGGAGGAAAGCTCAATGACAAATCAGCAAAAAGAACAACTACGAACATTGCGCCTGCAAGGTGTCAGCTATATTAAAATAGGAAAAGCCCTCGGTATATCAGATAATACGGTGCGCTCATTCTGCCGCCGCAACGGTCTGGGTGACAAATCAAAGAATGCCGTGGCTTGTAAACAGTGCGGAAAGCTGATAAAAAACATTCCTAAGCAGAAACCGAAAAAGTTCTGCTCCGATTCCTGTCGAAATACATGGTGGAACGAACACCGGGATTGCGTCAATCGAGAAGCAAATTATGAATATATCTGCATCTGTTGCGGAAGGAATTTCACCGCTTATGGAAACAATCACAGAAAATATTGTTCTCATTCCTGCTACGTAACAGACCGTTTCAGAAAGGGACATATTTCTGATGAGTGACAATTACAGAAATCGGTTGGAAAGCTACCTTGCTTCCATGCTCCAGGCAAAACGAATGCTGTCGATGGGGATTATAACCCCGGAAGATTACGCCGATATTGATACAATTATGAACGAAAAATACGGTATATCTTCGTGTAGTTTATACTGCGGAATTGACTTGATATATGATGGTTTTAGAGGTAATATGTCACACTATAAGGAGGTGACGTTATGTCAGGAAAAATAACCATCGTATCAAAACCGCCAAAGCTTGAAAGAAAAAAGAGAGTAGCCGCTTATGCTCGTGTATCGAGCGGTAAGGACGCTATGCTCCACTCACTCTCCGCACAGGTCAGCTATTACAACGACCTCATTCAAAACCACGGTGACTGGCTCTATACGGGTGTATATTCCGATGAAGCCAAAACAGGCACCAAGGATTCAAGAGCAGGTTTTCAGAATTTGGTTGCGGACTGCCGTGCCGGTAAAATCGATATGGTGATTACAAAATCCATCTCTCGCTTTGCACGAAATACAGTCACTTTGCTACAGACAGTTCGTGAGTTCAAAGCCTTGGGGGTGGATATTTATTTTGAGGAGCAGAATATCCACACTATGAGCGGTGACGGAGAATTGATGATGACGATTCTTGCGTCTTAGGACAGTAGCGGTAAAGAAGTTTTCAAGAAAACATTGTAAGACAGGTACAGCAAGCTAAATAATTACCAAAAGGGTGCTTACAATGATTGATATAATTTACAACCTCCGTGTGGGTGATATTCACTCCGCCGAGTTCTCTGACGAGTTCAACAAGTTCTGTATTCCCTTTGAGGATTCTCTGGGATAGGAGCAGATTGATGTATTCCACAAAATCCTCGACTGCGTGAGCGATACATCTGCCGCTGAAATGAGGGCTGCTTACAAGGTCGGCTTCAAGGACAGCGTGGCTTTGATGAGAGAGGTTCAGGAGTAATCACATATACCTACTATGGAAATTGTCTTATCCCTGTGATACGGGGATAAGACTTTTTCATTTCAATAGGCTTCTACAAATAATTTGTAGAGTACAATTGTAAACTTTCTGTGAACACTATTGACTATTATCATTTTTAAGAATATAATATACATTGAGAAAGGTGGTCATGCAATGAAACTATCCGATGTTATTACAAACCCCATAAGGATGAAAATCATGCAGTTTCTCCAGATCAAGAGCGAAGCAACGACCAAGCAGATATGCGAGGAATTGCACGATGTTCCACAGCCTACGCTTTATCGTCATATCAATTATCTTCTGAAAGAAGAAGTTTTGATCGTCAAGGAAGAACGAAAGGTGCGGGGAAGCTTGGAAAGGCTTTTAGCACTTAACGAAGCTAAATTTACTGAAAATATAGATATAGCTGACAGTGCCTATCAGTTTCTCATGGCACTGTATGGCAGTTTCCAAAGATACAGCGATAAAGAAAATGCAGATCCGTTTGCTGATATGTTGTCCTTGCGTACCTATATGCTTACTCTGACCGATGAAAGCTATGAAAATCTCTTTAAGGAGATAAGAGAAATAATAGGTAAATATTCAGAGCCGGAGGAAGGCGGAAAAAGCAGGAGCTTTTCGGTCATCTCAGCACCCGTTGCAAAGGAGGAAAAGAAATGACAAAATTCAGAAAGGCGTTATTATTCACATTATGCCTGATACCGTTTGCAGCTGTCGGCGGTTGGTTCACGGCTCAAATGTCCATAGCAAGTGTAGACGAAGAAGCGCTTGCAAATGCAATACAGCAGGTAGGAAGCAAGGAAATGGTCATGCTCTTAACGACGCTACAGACGGTTATTTATGCCGTTATTTGTGGCTTTTTAGGATATATTGTTGCAGATAAAATCGGTCTTATCCGACCCTTTCAGCTTGCCAAAAAGGATACGCTTATCACACTGCTTGCAGGAGCGATATGCGGAATTATCGTGAGTGCCGATGCCTTTACCTTTGCAAATTGGATACCCGAGCTGGCAGACAGCTATGAGAACTCTAAGAGCTTTGATACTCCCACATGGATCGCATCTATCCTGTATGGCGGTGTCATTGAGGAAGTTATGATGCGACTGTTCTTTATGAGCCTGATCGCATTAATTGGTTGGAAGCTGTTTTGTAAAAAAGAGGATGCTGTTCCTGAAAAGATACTTGTTGTCTCGAATATCACCGCTGCTGCATTGTTTGCTGCAGCACACCTCCCCTCAACAGCGCAAATCATAGGGCACCTAACTCCTATGCTCATTTTCAGAAGTTTTCTGATGAATGGTGCATTTGGTATCTTATTCGGCAGATTCTACCGAAAATACGGCATACAGTATGCGATGCTTGTACATATGCTGGCGCATATCGTCAGCAGAACGATTTGGCTTATCATTCTATGAGGTGAACCTATGGATATCAAAGAAAAGAATATCACGATACAGGGCGAATATCCTATCGGTACAACGATCACTTATGATGACGAGAAGAAAAAATCTCCTGCTGTTGTCATCATCATGGGAACAGGAAAGCTTGACCGTGACGGAAATGGTTTCGGATTCCATTCCGATATATACAAAAGTCTGGCTCAGGCATTTGCGGAATGTGGCTATATATCCGCCCGTTATGACAAGCGCGGAACACACGCTTCAGGTGGTAGTTTCAACAGTGCAGGACTTTCAGACCTGACAAATGATGCGATCTCCGTTATTCGGTATCTGAAAAGCCTGCCTTATGTCGATGAAAACAGAATACTCATCTGTGGACACAGTGAGGGTGCTATGATAGCAACGCTTACTTCAGAAAAGGAAGATACGGCAGGATTAATCCTGCTTGGCGGTGCTGGAATGTGTTTAAAGGACGCACTATACTATCAGAACAGGCTCATGGCTGAGGAACTTCCCGATATGAAAGGTGTGGCAGGAGCGATCATGCGAAGATCCTTTGATCTACATAAACAGCTTGAGATGATAGATGATACGTTCAGAAAAAGCAAGGAGACAGCTAAAGAAAGGGTGTACGTCAAGGGTGCAGCTATGCCCGCAAAGTGGCTGAGAGAACACGGCTCATATACTTCGGAGGATTTTGCCGAGATTTTGAAAAGATACGACAAGCCTGTACTTGCGATAACGGGCAAGGCAGATTTTCAGGCAGACTACCGCAAGCTTGACGCAATTCGGGCAGAATGCCACATAAGCTGCTTTGCTCCCGAAGGTCTTACACATATTCTGAGGGTAAATGATGGCGATAACAGTATTCTGAATGTAAATAAACTATATCGCAGACTTGTGAAAGAGCCAATCAATGCTGAACTTATAAAGATGATAAAGGATTGGCTTGATGATCTTGTATAATATGAACACACAAGCAAGGATATGAAGGAGTTTTGCAATGGGCTTTACAAATAACCATAACCTTTATAATCGTAATGATAAGGGTGATACTTCAAAAGCCATAGCCTACTGGTGCACCCGTTTTCCGTTCCGCATAAGTCATAATCAGAATTGTGGAGCATACCACAACAGGCACAAACCCTATTGAAACTGAATAACCACAAGCTCTCGGAAACGCTCTGTAAGCGTTTCTGAGGGCTTTTTCTTTTCAGCGGTTAGTTTTCCGCTCCGCAATGGCGGACGTCTCTGAGGGATATTTCCGTTCGCCAGACGGTCAAGCTGAGGTCTGCTCGGTGATGCCGTGAGTGATTTCATACTCACGCACACGACGGTAAAAGGTATTTGCCGACATACCCATTCTCCGCATAAAGTCCCTGCCAGTGATATTCTTCGACTTCCATTCCCCATAAAGCTGACCGAACCTTGTCCAGTCGGTGGGGATAGGCTTCCGCCCCGTATACTTGCCCTGTGCCTTAGCAATCTCGATGCCCTCACGCTGACGCTGTTTGAGTTGCTCTCTTTCAAGCTGAGAGAGTGCTGCAAATACGGTCAACATGAATTTGCCCGCAGGCGTGTCGGTGTCGATTTTCTCCTTGTGGCTGATGAGGGTAACACCCTTTTCGGTGAGAGTGTCAATGATGTTCAGCAAGTCCTTCGTGGAGCGTCCTAAACGGCTGATACTCTCGATGTAAAGCGTATCGCCCTCACGCACATAGTCAAGCATAGCCCTGAGCTGTGGGCGGTCTTTATTCGCTCCCGAAATCTTCTCGGAGAAGATGCGGTCAACCTGATAACTGCACATAATCTCCTGCTGTCTCGCTGTTTCCTGATGCTCCGTAGAAACACGGATATATCCTATTTTGCTCATGTTATCGTATCCTTTCTTTATTCAAGTGTATCTTTCTTTCTCTGCTGAGTGAGCCTCTTCTGTCTGTACTTTTCACGCTCACGCTTCATCTGCTGTTCGTTGATGTACTGGCGCACCTGACGGGTGTATTTCTTCGCCGTTTCACGCTTGGTGAGGAATGCGGTATGCTCGACATTAAGCCTGTTCCACTTCGATTTCAGCTTGTTGGACTTCTCCAAAAGGTCAAGCATTGTCGGCGGTTTGCCGTCGACAGCATACCTCTTGATATGCTCCTTGATGTATTTGACTGTTGCTTCATAGTCCTCGATTGTGGCGGCATTTTTCTTCTTGAAACGGCTCTGCGACCAGCCCGATTTGCCCTGATACTCCTTGTAAACAGGCTCCAGCTCGTCACGGTGCTTCATCTTATCAATGAGCGTGTCGATAGCCGTAAACTTCTTTCTCAGATCGGCAAGCTCAGTTGTGTGGTCATCGGAGTGAGGTGTATTGAAGAAAAATCCTGACAGCTCGCTGAATGACATAACGCCGCCCGATTCAAGGTCAGCGATAATCTCATCGGCTCTGCCCATACCTCTGATAGCCTTCCACGGATCTTCTTCCTTTTCAGGTGCTTTATTCTCCGTAGGTGTAGGCTGTGGTGTCGGGGCAGACGGTTCAGGCTTCGGCTCGGTGGGCTTGGCAGCAGATGCGTTAAGCATATCAAGCTGTGCCTGCCGTCTTGCCCGTCGGGCTGCAAAGAACTTCTCAACCTGTTCCGCCGCAGCTTTTCTCTTTGCGATTTCAGTCGCTTCTGTGGTAGTTTTAGGCTCGGCAGATTGTTTCAGTGTTGTCGGTGCGGTGACTGTCTGCTTCGGCTCGTTCTTTGGAACAACAGGCTTCGGCGGTTCAATAAGCATATCGGGAGTGACATTCTCCGCTGACAGTTTTTCCTGTATCTCCGCTATCTGCTTGGTGATACTTTCGACAGTGAATCCCTCGCCCAGCGTTTCGGCTCTTGTAAAGCGTTGCTGACCGTCACCAGATAGCTTGAATTTCAGCTTGTATTTGTTCTTCGGAGTATAAACATACTCAATTCCTGCGGTGGTACAGTTTTTGAGGAAGTCCGCAAAGTCACGGCTGTAAATCATGACCTCTGCGATACGGGCACGGAGTTTTTCTTTCCACGACTTGCCCTCTTGTTGCTTCAACCGTTCAAGATAGGAAATACCCTTGCCCTTCGGTTCAATGAGCGATAAGCCGTGTTCGGCACATATCTCGTCCGATATTTCACGCAGCTCTGCCCACGCTCTTTCAGTCCTTCTGCCCTGATTATGCTCGGTGGTAAAGCTCAGACCGTTATACAGATTCGTATTGTTGAAAATGATATGGCAATGCAGGTGCGACTTATCATGGTGGACGGCTATCACATACTGATAATCGCCTTTCAGATAACGGTCGCAAAGCTCCTCTCCGATCTGCATAGCCTGTTCGGGAGTGACTTCGCCGGGGGCGAAACTCTGAATCATGTGGTAGGCAAGGATCTGTGTTCGCCCTGTGCCTGTTCCTCGGACTGTTCGGAAGTCCTCGCTTGCTCCTGCACTGTCGGCTCGGCAAGCATAAGAGTTGACGTATAAACCGTCGATGGTCTTATCTCCGTTTGTGATGTAAGCGATCGCTGCGCTGACTGTTGCTCGGATCGTATGGATAGAAGTGTATGCCAAATCTCGTTTACCCCTTTCTTTATCTCGGTAATATCCTCGGCATATATGTGACCTGTGCTGTAAAGTCGGACAAGTATCTGGTTGATGTTCGCTCCGATGCGTTTCATCAGGCGATTACATTCGGCAATTTCGGAACGGTCGGGAGTGAGATCAACCCTCGCCCGAACACAATCACGGATATACTCGGTCTTGTTCTTGTACCCATACTGCTCACACTTTGCTAAGATGTCCTGCATTTCCGATTCGGTAAAGCGAACATTCAGCGTATAGGACTTCTTCTCCCTCTTGCGTTTCAGGTACTTGCGTTCATCGTCGGTAAGCTGGCTCTCGGACTTGTGTGCAAGGCTCTTGTCAAGGTCTGCCTGCACCTCTTTGTCCAGTGCATAGTTGATAGCTCCCTCATAGCTCATACCTGTGGTTTCAAAAAACTTCTGCTTGCGTGGTCTGCCATGCTTTTTCTTTTCGGTTTCCATTGTGGTGTCTCCTTTATCTCTATTTCGGCGTTAGCCGATTTTTTTATGACCGCTGTGCGGTCATTTCGGGGCTTGGGGTGTCCCCAACAAGCATTTTGTATTTTCGTCCGTGTGCGGCGCAAAATACAATGCTTGTTATTTTTGTTGCGCTATGGCGCATATTTTTCTCGCCTGAGTTTATCTCTCTGCTCAGGCTTTCGATGCTCCGTCAGCGAATTCGTGGAGCGAATGCGACATCTCTCACCGCCGCTTCGATCGGCGGTATCTCGCTCACGCTCCTGCGTGATGCCCTCAATTATCATCGGTGTCAATATTCTAAACTGGCTCGACGCAGTTTCAGCGCAATGAGGGCGGCAATCTGGTGAAAAGTTTGCCGTTAAAATTTTCCCCATAACAACTTGACGAACTCGAAAACTCTAATGGCGCACAAAGTTCATGCGCCCTGCGAATAGACAGATAGCTCCGAAATTTGCTATAATATTATCGTGGGGTTAAATCAAATCCTGCGATACTCCAAACCGAAAAGAGGTGATGCGAATGAGCAAGAAAGCTAAGAGTGAGGTCACTGACAACTCTGCTGATACCGTCATGGACGGAGTGCTGTCTGAAAATCAGGCAAAGCTCAACAAGCTGAACAGTTCTATTCAGGCTGCCTATGAGCGCCGCCGTAAGATTATTACGGACAGCAAACTCTACACCTACGATAAGCTCTCACAGCTTTACGGCGGTGCTGAGGGGCAGGCACTTCTCGATGCTGTGACTGCGGAGCATACGCTCATCGGCAAGCTGACCGACAGCGGTATGTCCTACGCTGACATTGAGGGGCTGGTCGATAGCTCTGACGGTGCAGACAGCAAGTCGGGCGATGATGCCGACAGTGGCTCTGCCGATGATGAATTTGTCGGGCAGACTTCTTTCTTCGGAGATAATTCCTACAAGGATTAACATATTTCCGACAACAAAACGATAGCTGTGAATGGGGCGGCAGCAATGCCGTTCCTCACGGCTATAATCACAAACAACAACCATGAGGGTAAGAGAGATAAAGCGAAACCCTCAAATCCAAATGCGTAGATAAAGACAAGCTAAAGGAGAAAAATTCGCTATGAATGAAACTACAACTGCCGCTGTTGCGGTATCGGGAAATGTGTCCGAGTACCATATCGGGCATACAACATACAGAGTGAAAACCGTCTTTAACCCAGCTTTTCGGGAGAGCCTGAGCGATATACTTGCAAGGCTCATCACAGAGGACTGTGAGAAAATGCTCGGTGAATCCGGACAAGAACAGGACAAGCAGGCTGTTTGATTTTGGAATATCGGCGCATTGATTTCTTTTCTTTGGTGCGCTATAATGATAATAGCTTGCTGTATCCTGTCGGAAAGTGAGGTTAAAATGACAGACAAGACAACAGCTTTATACTGCCGTCTTTCACAGGACGATATGTTGGACGGCGAGAGCAACAGTATCACAAATCAGAAGTCTATCTTACAGAAATTCGCTGAGGACAACGGCTTTCCCAATCCGACTTTCTACGTCGATGACGGAGTGAGCGGAACGACTTGGGAGCGTGACGGCTTCAAAAAGCGATGATGGCTGACATTGAGGACGGCAAGGTTGCTACGGTTATCACCAAAGACCTTTCAAGGCTCGGTCGTGATTACCTGAAAACTGGTGAGCTGATCGAAATGGTGTTCCCTGACTACGATGTGCGTTACATTGCGGTCAACGATAATGTCGATACGGCAAAATCTGAGAACGAACTGCTTGCGTTCAAAAATATCTTCAATGACTGGTACGCCCGTGATTGCAGTAAGAAAATTCGTGCGGTGTTCAGGGCAAAGGGACAGTCGGGCAAGCACCTGTGTCCGCCCGTGTACGGCTACAAGAAGTCGGATACCGACAAGAACTTGTGGGTAATTGATGAGCCTGCCGCTGAGGTGGTACGCAAGATTTTCAAGCTCTGCATTGCCGGCTACGGTCCGGTGCAAATTGCCCGTATCTTGACCGAACAGGGTATCCCTACGCCGACCGCCTACGCATTATCGCAAGGTCGTGACAACGGCAGACACAATGCTAAAACATACCGCTGGGGTGCAAACACGATCACCCATATTCTTGAGCGCCTTGAATACTGTGGTCACACGGTCAATTTCAGAACGAAAATGAAGTCCTACAAGGTTCACAAGATAGTCTATAATCCGCAGGACGAGTGGCAGATATTCGAGAATACGCAAGAGCCTATCATCAGCCAGCAAACCTTTGACTTGGTGCAGGAGCTTCGCAAGCACAAGCGCAGACCGCAGAAAATGCAGACGGTCAATCCCTTTGCAGGAATGGTGTACTGTGCCGACTGCGGAGAGAAGATGTACCTGAGCCGCCGTAAGAATGAGCGTCCCGAACAGGAGCATATGCGTTGTTCTACATACGCTAAAGAACAGGACAAATGCACTGTCCACTATATCCGCACCTGTGTTCTCAACGAAATTGTCCTCGGTGAGCTGAACAAGCTCCTGACAATGGTCAGAGGCAATGAGGAGGAGTTTGTCAAGCGTGTCATGAGCAGTTCCGTACAGCGTAAATCCTCAGAGCTTACAAAAGCAAAGAAAACGCTGAAACAAGCTGAAAAGCGTATCGCTGAACTGGGCAAGCTCTTTACAAGGCTCTATGAGGATAATGTCCTCGGCAGGCTGTCGGATGAGCGTTTCACGATGATGTCCGCAGGATATGAGGAAGAACAGGCAAAGCTGAAAGCTACCGTTGCGGAACTTACTGCCTTTGTCGAAACGGCTGAACAGAAGTCCTCCGATGTGACGGCTTTTCTGAAAGTCGTACACAAGTATGAGCATATCGAAACGCTCACGCCTGAGATCATGCACGAATTGATTGATAAGATCATCGTCCACGAACCCGACAAGTCCAGTGGAAAGCGTGTGCAGGATATTGAGATACACTTCCGCTTTGATGTGGCGGTGACTACCATATCCGTAGAAACAGGTAAATATGGAAAAAAGGTCGCATAACCGATGGTGTTATGCGACTACACTAAGGGAGAAAAAACTTCTATATCACTACTGCACTTTATGCGCAGGAAGAAAGCCGTTCGGCAAGCGAAAATCAGAAATGGCGTGTCAAACGTAATTTTGAAGCCGGTATTCCTTGGGACAGAACTTTACTGGGATATCGAATGGAAAATGATCATTATGTTATTGTTCCAAAGGAAGCTGAAATTGTCCGCCGTATTTATAATGAATACCTTTCCGGTAGCGGCTACAATTCAATTGCTAAAATGCTGAATGATGAAGGGATTCTGTCACGGTTCGGCGGGAAATGGAATCAGTCTGCCGTTTCAAGGGTGCTTAGCAACTACACATATACAGGCAATCTGCTCTTGCAGAAAACCTTCAGTGAAAACCACATTACAAAAAGAAAGATGTTCAATACCGGTGAACTTCCAAAATACCACGCAGAGGACGCACATGAAGCCATTATAGACATGGAAACATTTCTGTCAGTTCAGAAAGAAAAAGAGCGCCGAGCAACTCAATTCATTAAGAAGCCTAGTACAAAGAAAATATATCCGTTTACCGGTCTTTTGGTGTGTGACAACTGCGGAAAGAACTATCGCCGAAAGATCACAAAAGCAGGAGCGGTCTGGGTGTGCGGAACGTTCAATTCACTTGGTAAAGCAGCCTGCGCGTCTAAGCAGATACCGGAATCTACCCTACAGCAAGTCACTGCTGATGTCCTGGGTCAGAATAATTTTACGCACGAGTGGCTTTGCGACCGAATTCAGCATATTCGTGTCTGCAATGATAATGCTCTGATTTTCTGTTTCAATGACGGTTCTGAAATTACACGAATTTGGAAAGACCGCTCACGCAGCCAAAGCTGGACGGACGAGATGAAAGAAGCTGCCCGTCAGAAAACATTAGAGAGGAGCAATCATAATGCCTAAAGTTACGATGATACCGGCGACTGTAAATCCTTTGACGCATCTGCCAAAAGCAGCCGTGCAGAAAAGGCGGGTTGCCGGATATGCCAGGGTTTCAACTGACAGTGATGAGCAGTTCACAAGCTATGAAGCGCAGGTGGACTACTACACTCGATACATTCAGTCAAGGCCGGAGTGGAAATTCGTAAAGGTCTATACCGATGAAGGGATTTCCGGCACAAATACCAAGCGCCGCGAAGGTTTCAAGGAGATGATAGCGGACGCATTGGCGGGTAAAATCGACCTTATTGTTACAAAGTCGGTCAGCAGATTTGCACGAAACACGGTTGACAGCCTTGTAACTATCCGAAAGCTGAAAGAAAACGGCGTTGAGTGTTATTTTGAAAAGGAGGGTATTTACACCTTTGACGGCAAGGGTGAACTGCTCATAACCATTATGTCCTCATTAGCGCAGGAAGAAAGCCGCAGTATTTCCGAAAACATTACATGGGGTCAGCGCAAGAGTTTCGCTGACGGCAAGATTCATTTGGCATATAAGCATTTCCTCGGTTATAAAAAGGGCGAGGACGGACGGCCTGCCATTGTCGAGGAAGAAGCCGCCGTTGTTCGGCTGATTTACAGATTATTTCTTGACGGCAAAACCCAAGCAGGAATTTGCAGGTATCTTGAGAACTTGGAAATCCCGTCACCAAGCGGTAAGGAAAAGTGGAGTAAAACCACAGTTACCAGTATTCTGACAAATGAAAAATACAAGGGTGACGCACTTCTCCAAAAGTCTTTTACAGTAGATTTTCTGCAAAAGAAAACAAAGCCAAATGAAGGCGAGGTTCCGCAGTATTATGTTGAGGGCAGCCACCCTGCCATTATTGAACCGGACGAGTGGGATCATGTTCAAGCTGAGTTTGCCAGACGAAAAGAACTCGGAAATGCATACAGCGGAAAGAGTGTACTCTCTGCAAAGCTGGTTTGCGAGGACTGCGGCGGGTTCTTCGGCTCAAAGGTCTGGCATTCCACCGACCGCTACCGTCGCACCGTTTGGCAGTGCAACAATAAATTCAAAGGCGGTGAACGTTGTCTGACGCCAACTGTGGATACAGAAACCGTACAGCGGCTCTTCATAAAAGCCTATAACCAGATGATGGAAAGCAGAAAACAAATCATCGAGGACTGCGAACTGATGCGCAAAAAGATGACTGATTTCAAGTCACTGGACACCGATATTGAGCGTCAGCTTGAGGAAACGCAGATTGTTGCCGAACTTGTCAAGGCGGCTGTTAAGGAAAATGCTACCACCACACAGTCGCAGGAAGCGTACTTGCAAAAGTATGAGGCACTTACCCAAAGGTACGAAACAGCGGTGGCGGAACTGGACCGCCTGCAAAATCTCCGTTCTCTCCGCAGTCAGAAAGATAAAGCGATAGCGCTTTACATACGAACCCTGAAAAAACAGCCGACCGTATTGAGCGAGTGGAACGACACAATTTGGACTGTGATGGTAGAGAAAACAATCGTCCACAGGAACGGAGAGATAACCTTTGTGTTCTACAATGGTACTAAGGTTAGAGTGGAGGAATTAAAATAGGAGTGCGACTTGATATTGACTTTACCAATAATAAACAGTAGGTATACTATTTTTTTATGTCACCTGTGAATTTTTTTGATTTATGTGGCAATGTATTATCAGCCCGACAGGACATTTGTGTCGGAATGTATATTTCTCATTGAATTACGCTCCGCACTGCGACAGTGTTTTCTGTAATTTATCGGCGTAACGCCGTACAGCTTTTTGAACTTGCGGCAGAAATAGCCGATGTTCTCAAATCCCGTTTCCTGCGCTATGGCGCAAACGCTGTTTTCGGTATCAACAAGCAGTTTTGACGCACGTTTCAGTCTGTATTCCACAACGTAATTTATCGGCGAAGTGTGCAGGTATGTCCTGAAAATATTGAGAACACTGCTTTTGCTTATAAGAACTGTCCCTGCAATATCGTCAAGTGTTATCTGACCGCTGTAATTATCATGAATATACTGCATCATTATCTGAAGCTTAGCCTGCGTCTGTGCGGAATGCCCGGACACGGGGCCGCAGTCTGTTATCTGTATGCTTTCATATAACAGGCGCCATAGTTTCAGCAGAAGTTCTACCGTTTCCATTTCAGAAGCCGTGCCTGAACCCTGCACAGCAAATACCGACCTCATTGTTTCGATAATGCTGTGGTGCGCTGTTTCTTCGTCGGAAAAAATCACACATTCGGTAGTTGATTCAATTATCGGTCTGATGTATCTGGTGTATATCAGACTGCCCTGCGGCGCAAGCAGAACAGGTGAAAAAACAATGTTCGGAATGATGGCGCTGTCTTGGGCTTCAAACCTGTGTATCACCTGAGAATTTATAAAAATCCCATCGCCCGAGCTTAGAACATACCTGTTTCCACCCACCAGAAAATCAGCCTTGCCATGCTGTACATAAACAAATTCGACCTCTGGGTGCCAGTGCCAGTCGATACAGTGAAAGTCGAAATCCCAGATGTCCTCATAATAGTAGCTGAACGGATATTCTTCGCTGCCGTGACTTGCAGTTTCACGTAAGGTTTCGTCCGTTGTGATCCTGTCCTTTTTGATTTCATCACCCATGTTCTCACCTGATTTGCGATATTGTGTAATAAAAATGTGATTTTGTGCATTGAAATGTTATGATATTTACTATATAATCTGATTATATCAATTTTCAAGGAGTTTGTCAATATGGCTGTGAATTACAGAAAAACACTTATATCCTGCTATCTTGGATTCATCACGCAGGCAATAGCGGCTAATTTCGCTCCGCTTCTATTTCTCACATTTCACAATGGCTATGGTATCCCGTTGGGGAAAATTGCCCTTATCTCGTCGGTATTTTTTGTTACTCAGCTTATCATAGATGTGCTGTGCGCACGTTTCGCCGACAAGATCGGCTATCGGAAATGCGTTATCGGTTCGCAGGCGTTTTCTGCGCTGGGACTTATCGGGCTTGCTTTTCTGCCCGAACTGCTTCCCGACCCGTTCACAGGAATAATCGTAAGCACGATCATATATGCAATGGGAAGCGGTCTTACCGAGGTGCTTGTAAGTCCGATAGTTGAAGCCTGCCCGTTTGAGCATAAAGAAGCTGCAATGAGCCTGCTGCATTCATTCTACTGCTGGGGTTCGGTCGGAGTCATACTCATTTCAACACTGTTTTTTACTGTTTTCGGCATAGAAAACTGGAAGTGGCTCTCTTGTATCTGGGCGATAATTCCGCTTGTGAACATATACAATTTTTCAGTATGTCCCATTGAACATCCTGTCGAGGACGGCGAGGGAATGCGTATCCGTGACCTGCTCAGAGTACCGCTGTTCTGGCTTGCGATACTGCTTATGGTATGTGCCGGAGCCTCGGAGCTTTCAATGGCGCAGTGGGCGTCGGCATTTGCAGAATCCGCTCTCGGACTGACTAAGTCAGTCGGAGATATAGCAGGACCGTGTATGTTTGCGGTGACGATGGGCATAAGCCGTACGCTCTACGGAAAGTACGGCGAAAAGCTCGATCTTATGAAATTCATGATAGGCTCGGCACTGCTGTGTCTGATCTGTTATATCACCGCCTCCCTGTCGGGAATACCTGTAATCGGACTTCTCGGCTGCATAATGTGCGGATTCTCGGTAGGTATCATGTGGCCCGGTTCTATAAGCATCTGCTCAGGCAAAATACCCACCGGCGGAACTGCGATGTTTGCACTTCTCGCTATGGCAGGCGATCTCGGCGGAGCACTCGGTCCTGCTATTGTAGGAAATATCACCCAGAATGCAGGCAATGATATGCAGAAAGGTATGCTTTCAGGCTGTGCATTTCCACTGATACTTATGATAGCGCTCATGCTGCTGAACAGAGCCGGACGCAGGAATAACTGATCGTATCCGGCAGGTTTATGCAAAGCTACAATAGAAAAAAGGCACCATGTATTTAAACGTGATGCCTTTTGTTTTTCATACGATGCCGGCGGTCAATTTGCAGATTTCACATAACCTGTTCTATACTTCTGAACTGCGACGGGGTAATACTCTCGAACCTTTTGAAAATCTTGCAACTTTATATATTCTTAGTGGCTAAATTTCACAGTTCTGAACCACAGATCGAATTTTACTATATGCAGATGTTGCTGCAATGGGATAAAAGTAGCTCTTTATGGAAGCGACACTAAGGCTAGAATGGTAAAATAACAGAGCCGCAGGACTGCTCAAATTTTAATGAGCAAGTTCTGCAGTTTTTGGTTTTTTAGGAATAATTTAAAAGTGCACACCCCCTTGCCGAAAATGCACACCCTCACGACCTTTCGTTAAATAGTATAAAGGTAAAAAAATAGGAAAGGCTCTGCCGTGACCGTTTTTCAGTCATCGCAGAGCCTTCTTTCGTTAAATTGTGTTGACAAATCCTATTAAACAAGGATTTTCGGATAATGAAAACGGACACCAATCAAGATACGCATTGTATCAAAATTGGTGTCCTGTTATGGTGGAGATGAGGGGATTCGAACCCCTCAAATTTGTTGAATAAATCGCTTTGTTATGCCGTTTCGGAATTTTCGTG
>CAKSFR010000015.1 GCA_934454635.1 uncultured Ruminiclostridium sp. | reverse complement strand
CATGATAAACGTCTTGACGAAAACAATAAACGTTTTGATACGATAGACAAGAGGCTTGATGAGAACAATTTAAGGTTCGACACTCATGATAAACGTCTTGACGAAAACAATAAACGTTTTGATACGATAGACAAGAGGCTTGATGAGAACAATTTAAGGTTTGACACTCATGATAAACGTCTTGACGAAAACAATAAACGTTTTGATACGATAGACAAGAGGCTTGATGAAAATAATTTAAGGTTTGATGAGCATGACAGAAGGCTGGATCTGCTTTTTTCCAGAATAGATGCAAACGCTTTGGCGGACGCAAACAGCTTTTCGCAGAGCGGTGAGGATATGATCTGTGAGTATGTCCTTAAATTTTTAAGGACAGATATCAGCAGAGTAAATTATCTTGATCTCGGTGCAAATCATGCCAAGGAGCTGAGCAATACCTATAAATTTTATAAAATGGGCGGCAGAGGCGTATTGGTAGAGGCGAATCCTGAACTTATACCGGAACTGACTGAAAACCGAAAGGGAGACGTGATACTGAACAATGTTATTGTTCCTTCGGATGAGGCATTCAAAGGCAGTACAGATTTTTACGTGCTTTCCGGAGATGGATTAAGCACACTCGACTACGAATCGGCAGTCAAGGCGTGTGAAGTCAATCCTGAAATAACCATAAAGCAGAAATATTCCGTCAATACTGTTACGGTATCCGAAATACTTGACAGGTATTTTAAGGACGGAATGGATATTCTCAATATTGATCTTGAGGGAATAGAATATCAGATACTCAAAGAATTTGATTTCAGCAAAATTCGCCCCAAGATAATTTTGCTTGAGAACATAGAATACAAGCCGTATCTTGTAACTGAAAAAAGCTTTTCACAGGATGCCGCTGAGTTGCTCAAATCCAATAACTATGTAGAGTATGCATTTACAGGAATAAATTCAATATTTCTTGACAAGAACTTTGCGGATAGAATAAATGAGCAGATCAGGAACGAAATAACACAAAAGGGGGAGAAATAAATGAAAAAAGAAGACGTGGGAAATTTGTATATAATAAATGATACAAACATAAAATCATCTTCCTTGATAAAACGCTTTATGCGGAAACTGACCTACCCGATTTATCGTCCGATGTTTGATCAGCAGACGGAATATAACAAGGAGCTTATCCGCATAATAGACGAACTCAGCAGTAAAGTTGAGGATATAAACCGTACTCAGGAATGCATTGCTGAAAATATCAGAAATCTTAACAGGGACAGGAATGACTTTGTTTCCAAGTTTGGTGTATCTGAGGTCGATAATGCCGCAGTAAAGCTTGAACAGGCGCTGAGAACTCAGGATACGATCGCAGAAAATATCCAAGCTCTTAACAGGGACGTAAGCGACCTCAAGGCGGTAAAATGCTATCTTCCTCAAAACGGAAAGCCAAGGATAATCCAGTTGGTCTCCTGTCTCAATTTCGGTGACGCAGTGGGAAATGAGGTCATAGCGTTCAAGAAGTTTTTCCGTGAAAACGGGTATGTTACCGAAATATTTACAGAAGCTATGAGTAGCAGGCTTCCAGCCGATACTGCTGTAAATTACAGAAGAATGCCGGTCCTTAATAAAGATGATATAGTTATTTATCACTTTGCTTCACAATGCACTCTTTTTGACACCGTGAAACAGCTTGGTTGCAAGGTAGTACTTAGGTATCACAATGTGACTCCTCCTCAGTTTTTTGACGGATATGATGACAATGCTGTCAGAGCATGTACAGTAGGACTCAGTCAGGTTGCAGATATCAAGGAATATATTGATTATTGCCTTCCTGTTTCGGAATTTAACAGGATTGATCTTATCAATATGGGTTACACCTGCCCGATGACGGTTCTTCCTATACTTATCAGATTTTCCGATTACGAACAGACTCCTGACAGTGAGATCATTGAAAAATACAGTGATGGAAGAACAAACATCCTTTTTGTGGGAAGAATGGCTCCCAACAAAAAGGTAGAAGATGTTATCAGTGCATTTGCCGTTTACAAGGAAAAATACGACAGGGACGCAAGGCTTTTTCTTGTAGGCTCTTATAATGAGGGTGACAGATATTGGCGCAGCCTTGTAAAGCATATTGAAACATTAGGGGTAAAAGATGTTATTTTCCCGGGGCATATATCATTTGCCGCAATACTTGCTTATTATTCAGTTGCGCATGTCTTTTTGTGCATGAGCGAGCATGAGGGCTTTTGTGTTCCTTTAGTGGAAGCTATGTATTTTCACGTTCCAATAGTTGCCTACAGTAGTTCAGCTGTTCCTTCAACGTTAGGAGGGGCGGGAATCCTTATTGATAATAAGGATTTTGATAAATATGCAGATGCAATGAATGAGATCATGACAGGAGGAGACAGGGCATCTGTTGTAATAACTCAGAATAAACGTCTTCTTGATTTCAGTCAGAAAAAAATAACTTCTGAACTGAAATGCTTTATAGAATCTATTGAAATTGAATAATGTTTAAATTTTACGGAGGAATAAAAAATGAAAAGAGCACTTATCACAGGCGTAACAGGACAGGACGGAAGCTATCTTGCAGAGCTTCTGCTTGAAAAGGGCTATGAGGTTTACGGACTTGTAAGAAGAAAATCCCGTCTTGATTTCGGAAACCTTGAGGGTACCGAGGCAAAGGAAAGGGTAAACTTCATTTTCGGTGATATCACCGATATGGCAGCTATGATAAACGCAATAAAGGAGTCTCAGCCCGACGAGGTGTATAACCTTGCGGCGCAGTCTTTTGTAGCGCAGTCTTTCAGAGAGCCTGTTGCAAGCGCAAACATCACAGGTGTTGCCGCAGCAAATATTCTTGAAGCAATCAGAACCGTGAAGCCCGATGCAAGATATTATCAGGCTTCCACATCCGAAATGTTCGGCGGCTGTATTGAGGATCAGGGCGAAAATTTTGACGGCTACACCGAAAAATCGTTCTTCCACCCCAGAAGCCCCTACGGAGTTGCAAAGCTTTATGCTCACTGGATCACAAGAAACTATCGTGAAAGCTATGATATGTTTGCTTGCTCCGGTATTCTTTTCAATCATGAGAGTGAGAGAAGAGGCCTTGAATTTGTTACAAGAAAGATCACAGATGCGGCTGTAAGAATAAAGCTCGGCATACAGGATCATCTGGAGCTTGGAAATATGGACGCAAAGCGTGATTGGGGTCATTCTAAGGATTATGTAAATGCAATGTGGCTTATGCTTCAGCAGGACAAGCCGCAGGATTTCGTTATTGCCACCCATGAGACTCATACTGTAAGAGAGTTTGTTGAGCTTTCATTCAAAGCTCTCGGAATTGATGTAAAGTGGAGCGGCGAGGGCGTTGATGAGGTCGGCACGGACGCTGCAACGGGCAAGGTGATTGTTAAGATAAATCCTAAGTTCTACCGCCCCGCAGAGGTTGACCTTCTTCTCGGTAATCCCGCTAAGGCTGAAAAGGAGCTTGGGTGGAAGAGAGAGGTGTCTTTTCCTATGCTGGTTGAAAAAATGGTCAAGCACGACCTTGAACTTCTTTCGAAGTAAGGTGAAAATATGAAAGCGCTTATAATAGGTGCAGGCGGTTTTGTAGGCGGATATCTCATCAGTGAACTTTACTCGCGCGGTTGGGGTGTTACCGCAACAAAGCTTCCACACGAACAGATAGTTATACACTGTGGGGTAAAACCCTCTTTCCGAACGGCGGAGCTTGATATTCTGGACGAAAGCGCAGTTAGGGAACTTCTTCGTGATTGTTGCCCTGATGTAATATTTCACCTTGCGGCGCAGAGTTCGGTTGCACTTTCATGGAAAAGGCCAGCGCTTACCGCGGATATCAACATTAAAGGATGTATAAATCTTCTTGAGGCGGTAAAAGAAACGGGCATTTCTCCGCGTATACTGTTTATCGGGTCAAGTGAAGAATACGGATATGCCGCAAACCGCCCCGAGCCTGTTGATGAAGCAGTAATACCCGAACCGGCAAATATATATGCGGTAACAAAGCTTGCTCAGAATATGATAGGTAAACTTTATTTTAAGGCGTACGGTATGGATATCATATCCGTAAGAGCATTTAATCATATAGGACCTGGACAACTCCCGCAGTTTGTTGTTGCGGATTTTTGCAAACAGGCTGCGGAAATTTCAATGGGCAGGCGAGAACCTGTAATGCGCGTGGGAAATCTTTCCGCAAAGCGTGATTTTACCGATGTTCGCGATATTGTAAGAGCCTATGCCGAACTTGCTCTGAAGGGAAAGTCAGGGGAAACCTACAATGTTGGCAGCGGTCACGCTGTTTCTATTCAGTATGTGCTTGACAGGATAATCGAGCTTTCGGACGTTGATATCAGGATTGAGACAGATCCGGAAAAGCTCCGTCCTGTTGATGTACCGTTTATTGAGGCTGATGTGACAAAGCTGAAAAGGGACACGGGGTGGGAGATTTCAGTTTCGCTTGAACAGTCAATTGCAGACATTATGAGATATTTTGTTGAAAAATTGAATAATTAAAAGGTTTGATAATATGAGAACTTCTCGCTTTGAGAATTTTATGCAATCGGCAGTGTTTAACAACAAGGCGACAGTTGCGGAGTTAAAAGGAGTATGCGGAAACCCTGTATCAGACATTCTTTGACAGAGACTCTGATTCAGGTTGAAAAAATAAACAGGTTGGGTCAGTTCAGAAGAAAAGTGCTTGACGATTTCTTTGATTCGGCAGATTCTGCCAATTTTGTTGCAGGCTTTGGGCTGTGAACTTCAAAACGCCTGATTGTCTGCACTTTTCGACTGATAATGTAAATATATCCCATTATTATTTAAGTATTGACATATTTGTAAAAAAGAAGTATAATAGTACATGAATATGATGTGGCTGTTATAATAATTGATGAATAGAAAGGAATGTGATTATATGATAAAAAAAGAAATTCGTGTAGCCTCTGCGTTTTTTGTTACTATAGCAACATCCGTAATAAGTTTGCCACTGCCTGCTGCAGCTTTTCCTTATGATTTTAATTATACGAATAGATGCGCTCTTTTGAGAGAAGATGTACCGAACCCGCAGATAACCGATGAAATTTTTGATATTTCTCAGGGTGTAATCAGCGAGAACAGACTTAACAGCTATTTCGGCAGCAACGCATATAATTATCATACTAATCTTACCTATGACGGAAAGCAGGCATATGTGGATATGTACAATGCATTAAAGTCAGATCCCGGTGCGGAATGCTGCGTTTCGTCAATATCAAATTTAAATGACATATATGAAGCGTTTATCGCTCTTGTAATGGATTGCCCCGAATATGTGGGACTGCGCACACCAACTGTCTATACTTCATCTCAGTCGGCAGGAAGCAAGATAGTATTCAATTACTGCGACGGACAGGCGGCAGGTCAGACTGCGGTCAATTCATATAACATGGTAGAAAGCACTGTTGATAGGGTAGTAAGCCTTGCGGCAGGCAAGAACAACTATGAAAAGCTTAAGTTTTTTGCCGAATATATGTGTGACAATGTTACATATGACACTGTTGCTGCCGAGACATTAAAGGGTGACAACTGCTGGAATGCGTATGGCTCGCTTATCAACGGAAAGGGTGTATGCGAGAGCTATGCGGAGGGCTTCAAGCTTCTTTGTGACAAGGCAGGCATTCCCTGTATATCCGTTAACAGCGAGACCCACGAATGGAATGCGGTTTATATGGGAAATTCATGGTATTATGTTGATACCACCTGGATGGACACCCAAATAGACGGCTTATATAATTATGATTGGTTCCTCACAGGCACCAATAATGTATATGACAGTGACCACGTTCTCTCTCCATATGCTGTTTTGAATGTGCGCGGCGTAAGCGGATTGAAATACCCCGAAATAAGCAGTGAGTCATATGTATATACCGGGGAAGAACCTGCACCGGGGGCTGATGTTGTGTCTGTAAATAATTTCGTAGAGCGGCTTTACACCAAAATATTAGACAGACCCTCCGATGCGTCGGGCAAGGAAAACTGGGTAAGCCAGCTTTTAAACGGCAGCAGCGCAGTAGATGTATCACTGGGATTTGTATATTCTGAGGAATTTAAGAACAGAGGTCTGAGCAACGAAGAAACAGTCACGGTATTTTACAACACATTTCTTGACAGAGCGCCCGATGAGGGAGGACTGAAAGACTGGACGTCAAAGCTTGACAACGGCTGCTCTCTGGATTTCCTGTTCCGAGGCTTTACGCAGTCAGCGGAGTTTAACAACATATGCGAAAGCTACGGCATTAACAGAGGAAGCTTTGATATATCACAGAGCAGAGACAAAAATGTCAATCTTACGGCATATGTGTCAAGAATGTATACCAAGGCGTTTGAGCGCCCCTATGACGTTGACGGACTCAACAACTGGACAGGTCTTTATCTTGAGGGCAAAACAGATGCCGACGGCATAGCAAGAGGCTTCATATACTCGGAAGAGTTCTCAAACAGAGCGCTCAGTGATGAGGCTTATGTTGAAACACTGTATCAGACATTCTTTGACAGAGCCTCCGATCCCGACGGAAAAGCAAACTGGCTGGGTCAGCTCAGAAACGGAGCATCACGAAACGATGTGCTTGACGGCTTCCTGGGTTCTGCGGAGTATGCCAATCTTGTTGCAGGCTTCGGAGTGTGAGACGGGTTTGGAAAGCAGTTTGATGCAATTCGAGTATTTGGAGGAATTTATTAATGGCTGAGGAAAAGAAGGTCATTATTGAGGGGACGGACAAAACCGACAGGATGAAGATATTTAAGCCGAGTTCTTTGACGGAATGGGTATTGTGTGCTGTCAATTTGCTCGTAATAATAGGATATGCTTTCTACATCTTTACCGGAAATAATTTTGTGAATTCCGATAGTGCAGGCGATACTTTATTTGCGGCGGAAATTGTCCGAACAGGACAATGGATACCGACTGACTGGAATTTCGGGCAGGATCTCTGGAGCTTTTCGGTATATTCCGTTATAGCTGTTTTACTGCATTTCTCCGATAACTACATTTTTTGCAGGACGGCGGCTTATCTCATTTTCGGAGCTTTTCAGATATGCTCGTGCATTTATATGTCAAAAAAATGCTTTGGCAATAAAATGTGGCTCATAGCTGTTCCACTTATTTTTTCCGGAGTTACTCACGGCTTTGTTGCCAATATTTTCGGATTGCATACATATGTTGTTGCAATTATATATATGTTCTTATCGATAGCGCTTTTTTCCTCTGCGGTAAATGAAAAATTGGAGATCGTATCCCCCAAAAAGCTGATCTTATTATTTTTGCTTATAGTGCTTATGGGAATACAGGGCTTAAGGTTTATCCAAGCTGTTGACATTCCTTTGATAGGTGCTGCTGTTTTAATGTTTGTCATCAAAAACAACAAGCTTTCATTGAAAAAAAACAAGATGCTTATAAATACTGTTGTTTTGGTGATGGTCATAGGTATTGCAGCTGCGATCGGTTATCTGATCTTCCACATTTTGCTCGGGACTCTTGACCGTGAATTTATAAAAGGCGCAACGGCAGCTGTTATCACTGAGGGCGGTATCGGTGACCGTTTGATAAATCTTATAAACTGCTTTTTTGAATTGTTTGATATCAGACACGGTGCAGGGCTGTTTTCCGCTGTCGGTCTGATATCTTTGGTAAAGTATGTCTCCTGTGCGCTTTTCCTTATTATATTCCCTGTTCTTCAGGTAAGAAAATTTAACAGTGAAAGTAATTCCGTTCAGCTCTTTATGCTGTACACGGCAGTTCACATAGGTATAATTGCTGTTATTGCTGTTTTTACTGACATTTTATCGGGAGACAGCGTAAGATATCTGTTTACATCAGCTATATTGCTGATGTGCTTATCGGCTCATTATATTTATAAGTACATTTTGAAAAATATCGATCTTTTTAATGCGGCTTTTCTGATATGTATCGGCTTCACGGTACTGACAGACAGCGCAGGCATGGCAATGTTTTATAAAACCGCATTCAAAGAGGGAAGTCAGAATGTTATTGAATATCTGCGCCGGAATGATCTGAAGCAGGGATATGCGACATATTGGAATGCAGGTGTAAATACGTTCTTTTCAAACGGTGATATCAATGTAAACGGTGTGGTCGTGGGAGATATGATACTGCCGTACTACTGGGCAAACAGCTCATACTGGTATACCGATGAGGCATATGAGGGAAATTCATTCTTATTGCTGACTAAAGATGAAAATGATATTTTTACAGCTTCTTCAGCTTATGATATCCTGGACGATGCAATTCAGACGGAACAGATCGACGGTTATTATATTTATGTTTATGATTATAATATCGCACACGATGGTTTCAGCGGGAAATCAAAAAAGTTCGTTTATAACAGTGATATGCTTGCCGCTTCGGAGGAATGCAGGCGCGGTGATGAGGGAATTACAGTCCCTCCCGGCGCAATACAGTATGGTCCGTATGCTTCGATAAAAAGCGGAACATACAAAATCACAATTTCGGGAAATAATCTTCAAAACAGTGAGTTCGACGTTTGGGATACAGAGGTCGGAGCAATAGCTGCGGAAAATGAAAGCGTATCGGATCAGACAGTCTCGTTTATAATAAATCTTACACAGGATTGCGAAAAAATTGAATTCAGAAATTTCAATTTAGGTTCAGAGGACATTACAATAAAGTCTGTTGAGGTCGAAAAGCTCGTTCAATAAAAAGGAGTATTGTTATGAAAGCAATGATAAAAACCCTTTTATCATATGGGGCAGTATTGCTGGCAGATATGCTGCTGCTCAGCTTGTTTATGCACATTGATATCTTTTCTTCAGTGACGGTCTATTATTACAGAACGTTGTATAAGGCTGCGCTTGTTGTGGTCATCACGATAGCTGCGCTTATAGGACTGTTTTTCCTAAATAAGAAGAAGGGCTTTACTGAGCTTGTGACCCCGACCTTTATTATGTCGTCGGGTCTGCTCTGCGGAATGGCAATGGTTCTTTTTGTCACATTGGGTCCTTTGACAATAGACCGTTCATATACGATCTTTGAACTGGCTGATATGGCGGAAAACGAAAACAGGGTCTTTACTGCCGAAGAGGTCGAAGAAAGATTTTCGGACATATATATACATCAGTACGGCTCAACCGCCCGACGTATCGAGGAACAGCTGTCCATCGGCAATATGGTCAGGGAGGGCGAAGGCTACAGGATAACCGAAAAAGGCAAAAGACTGATAGGTACTTTCAGGCTTGTTGAAAAGCTTTATCCTGTGGAGGATACCCGAATAATATATCCCGAATATGCTAATGAAGAGGAAGAAGCAAAATGACAGCCGAATTTATCAGATCATTGAAAGAGGGTACGGACATCGAAAGCGTTTCCTCCGTCCTCCGCTGGGCAGAGGATAAAAACCGCAGCCTTAAGGTGAATATCACCAAAAACCGTTTGTCCGACAGCGACAAGTGGTTCTATGACGAGGCGGCAGGGGAGATACGCAATACGAACGGCAGCTTCTTTCAGATAAGGGGTCTGCGGCAGTACCGTGAGGGTGAGCTTGTTCTTGAACAGCCTGTGCTGATACAGGACGAGATAGGCTATCTCGGCATCATCTGCAAAGAGACAGACGGCGTTCTGTACTTCCTTATGCAGGCAAAGATAGAGCCGGGCAATGTGAACAAGATACAGATCTCTCCCACCATTCAGGCAACAAAGAGCAATTTTACCCAAAAACACGGCGGCAAGAAGCCTGCTTACCTTGACTATTTCCTGAATGCAAGACCTGAGGATATCATAGTAGATCAGATACAGTCCGAGCAGTCCTCACGGTTTCTCGGAAAGCGAAACAGGAATATCATCATCAGAGTTGATGATGACATTGAGGTTCTGCCGAGCCACCGCTGGATGACCCTCGGAACGATAAAAAAGCTTATGAAGATAGATAATCTTGTGAATATGGACACGAGGACGGTGCTGTCCTGCATTCCCTATTCTCAGTATGATCTGTCTGACAGCGATAGGCAGGAGCTTTCCAAGGCTTTTACGGACAAGACGCTTTTTGAGTCAATGTTCGGCAGTAATGGTTTTGCCGATACAGTAAGGGTGTTCAGGTATATCAACGACTACAGAATGCTCCATAGCTGCGAAAACCAGATAGTATCCTTAAAAAAGCTTTCCTCATGGAATTTTACGGACGGGGGTATTGTGCATAAAAAGGGATACCCTTTTAAGGTCATTTTCTGCGACATCGAGATAGAGGGCAGAGAGGTCACTCACTGGACCCAGCCCCTTTTTCAGGCGGAGGGCAAGGCGGTTTTCGGACTTATCACCGCTGTAATTGACGGGAAGCTCCGTTTTCTTGTTCAGGCAAAGCCCGAGGCAGGCTGCTTTGATGGCATTGAGCTTGCCCCCACCGTTCAGCTTGAGGCGGCTGTCCCCGAAGATAATTATTCGGATATGGACAGGCTGTTTTTCAGACTGCTTGAAAACGGCGCCGAGATCCGCAATGATGTTATCCTTTCAGAGGAGGGCGGACGGTTCTATCACGAGGAGAACAGGAATATTGTGCTGAGAGTCTCTCCCGAACAGACGGGAGAACTGCCCGACGGATATTTCTGGCTCGATTACAAAACGCTCAACACTATGGTGCAGTTTAACAATGTGCTGAACATTCAGCTCAGAAATCTGCTGTCGATCATTGATATATGAATCCTGCACCATAAAGCATATCAATAAAAGAGGAATTGGAAATGAAGAAGATATCGGTTGTTATACCCTGTTACAACGATGAAAAGAGTGTTGGAAATATGCACAGGCGGCTGACGGAGGTATTTGAAAAGTCACTTGCAAAATACGATTATGAGATAATTTTTGTTGATGACCACTCCCCGGACAGCACATGGAAAGAAATTACTGCTGTCTGCGAAAAGGACAGCAGATGCAAGGGCGTTTGCAATGCCAAAAACTTCGGATTTTCCAGAAATGTTTTTGCCTGCCTGAGGGATTATGCCGACGGCGACGCTGTGTTTATGCTTTTCGGCGATCTTCAGGATCCACCAGAAAATCTTCCCGCATTTGTGGAAAAGTGGGAAAGCAGCAAAAAGGTCATTGTGGGTCAGAAGCTTACAAGCCGTGAGAACAGGTTTGTTTATGGCGTGAGAACGCTTTTTTACAAGATAATGGGCAGGTTTTCGGCTGTCAATCAGATACAGCATTTTAACGGCTACGGCTTATATGACCGTGATTTTATCAATGTCCTCAGGCAGATAGACGACCCTATGCCGTACCTTAAGGGCATTGTGGGCGAGTTCGCTATGGATCTTGAAATAGTAAACTATAAGCAGGAAGAGAGTGAGCGCGGCTCTTCCAACTTCAATTTCGGAAAGTATTATGATGTGGCTATGCAGGGCATAACCGCCTATACAAAGGCATTTATGAGGATAGCCACCTTTATCGGTGCTTTTCTCGGCATTGCAAGCGTTATCATAGCTGTAATAGTTTTTGTAAACAAGCTTCTGCACTGGGACACCTATCCCATAGGAATACCTGCGCTGACAGTGGGCGTTTTCCTCCTCGGTGCGGTGATACTTTTCTTCCTCGGAATAATGGGGGAGTACATACTGAGCATAAACACAAGAAGTCTGCACAGACCCCTTGTTGTGGTGGGAAAAAAGCTGAATTTCAGTGACGGCACCGATAAAAAAGACCGAAGAGGATAAAAAATAACAGGAGGCTTGAAGCTTTATGGGCAAGATAAGGATAGGCGTTATTTGTCCCTCCGAGATAGCTTACAGGCGGTTTATGCCTGCGCTGAAAAAATGTGAGGGCATCGAATTTGCGGGAATTTCCACGGCGGACGCTTCCGAATGGAACGGCGTTCTGATAGATGAACTGAAAAAAAGCGAAACGGAAAAGGCTGAGAGATTTATCAGCAAATACGGCGGAAGGCTCTATGACAGCTATGCGTCACTTCTTTCCTCCCCCGACATTGACGCTGTTTATCTTCCTCTGCCCCCCGCTCTCCATTACAGGTGGGGAAAAGCCGCTCTGGAAAACGGCAAGCATCTGTTTATGGAAAAGCCCTTTACCACCTCTCTCGATGATACAAGGGAGCTTATAGAGCTTGCTCGTTCAAAAGGTCTTGCCGTTCACGAGAATTATATGTTCGCTTTCCATTCTCAGATAGAATGGATAAAAAACAGGATAGCTGAGGGTGCTGTGGGCGATATCCGCCTTATCCGAATCGATTTCGGCTTTCCGTTTAGGGGAGCAAATGATTTCCGATACAACAAGACTCTTGGTGGCGGAGCGCTGTTGGACTGCGGTGGCTATACCTTAAAGCTTGCGGGAATATTTCTTGGCGAAACCGCAAGAGTGACGGCATCTCACTTATGCGGTAAGGAGGGCTTTGAGGTGGATGTTTACGGAAATGCCACCCTTGTAAATGATGACGGGCTTATCGCTCAGGTCTCCTTCGGTATGGACAACAGCTACAGATGTAGCCTTGATATCTGGGGCAGCACGGGAAGTATCTTCACAAACCGCATACTTACCGCACCCGACGGCTTTGCGCCTACGGTGATAATAAAGCAGGGGAATGAGGAGCAGAGCTTTACTCTTCCTGCTGATGACACGTTTAAGAAGTCTGTGGAATATTTTGAAAAATGCGTGTCCAACAGCAGTGTGAGAGAGGCTCATTACGATGAGATAGCCGCACAGGGCGAACTTGTGGAAAGGATAGATAGAATATGACAGTTACAGAGCTTGAGATACCCGGCGTTTTCCTTATCGAACCCGATGTTTTTAAGGATTACAGGGGATATTATATGGAGTCGTACTCGATGCGTACTATGAAAAAATATAATATCAACGATGTTTTTGTTCAGGACAATCATCTGCTGTCGCTGAAAAAGGGAACTATCAGAGGCATTCATTTTCAGAATGCTCCCTATGCACAGTCCAAGCTTCTCCGATGCACAAAGGGAAAAATTCTCGATGTGGTGGTGGACCTGAGAAAGGATTCTCCCACATTTAAAAAATGGCTGGCTGTTGAGCTTGATGCGGAGGAAAAAAAGCAGATATACATTCCAAGAGGCTTCGGTCACGCTTGTATGTCCCTAGTCGATGACACTGAGGTGCAGTACAAGGTCAGTGAGCTATATGAGCCTGATTATGACAGGGCGATATCATGGAAAGATCCTGAGCTTGCCATAAAATGGGGGCTTGATGAAATAATCGTTTCGCCCAAGGATATGAATGCACCTACGCTGGCTGAAAGTGATGTTAACTTTACTATGGAGAACTCAAAATGAAAAAGATCATTGTTACGGGAGCTACCGGCTTTATCGGCGGCGCTCTTACCAAAAAGCTCCTTTTGCAGGGAGAAAGGGTCTATGGCATTGATATCAATGCCAAACGGCTGGAGGAAATGAAGCAGTACGGCGATTTTGTGCCGGTGGTTGCGGATTTTTCAAAGTACGACGTGCTTGATGAGTTCATAGGAGAAAGCGGATTTGATGTTTTTTACCATTTTGCGTGGCAGGGCGTTTTCGGTGATTCGTTCAAGGATTACAGACTTCAGCTGAACAATGCGGCATTTGCAGCAGATGCGCTGATGGTAGCAAAGAAACTTGATTGTAAAAAATTCGTGCTTGCGGGAACATACAATGAGTATGAGACAGAGAACTTTATGCGTTCGGAGACCTTTACGCCCAGATATACCTGCATTTATTCCACCTCTAAAATGGCGGCGGAGTTGGTCTGTAAAACGCTTGCGTTCCAGAACGGCATAGAGTACAGTGCGGGCAGGATATGTATGGCGTATGGTGAGGGAAACCGCTCAAAAATGCTTGCAAATGTGGTCATAGGTCAGCTTATAAACAAGCAGAATCCCAAGCTTATTGAGGGAAATAATTATTATGATATGATATACATTGATGATATAACTGATGCATTTATTGCCATTGCGGAAAAGGGTCATAATTTAAAGAGCTATTATGTGGGACACCGTACCCTTAAGACTTTCCGTGAACTTTTCACGGAGATAAGGGATATCCTCTGCCCCGAGGCAAAGCTCGGCTTCGGTGAATATAAGGATACTGTGAATATGGATTATTCTCTGATAGATACGGAAGCCCTTTACAGGGATACAGATTTTGAATGCAGAACGGATTTCAGAGGAAGCATAGTCAAGACTGCCGAATGGGTAAAAACTCTTGGTTGGGAGGCTTGAGATGAAAAAAATAATTGTTGTAGGAGCAGGCTTTTCGGGCAGTATTATCGCCAGGAAAATAGCTGAGGAAATGGGCAGAAGGGTATCCGTTATCGAACGCCGCAGTCACATTGGCGGTAATGCATATGACGAGGTTGACGAAAACGGGATCCTTGTTCAGAAATACGGACCGCATTACCTCAACACAAACAAATTTTTTATAATCGAGTATCTTAAGCAGTATGCTGAGCTTTTCCCCCATTGTGCCAAACTTTTAAGCTTTATTGACGGGAAATATGTAAGGCTCCCCTTTAACTTTGAGACTGTTCAGCAGCTTGTTGGCGCCGAAAATTCCGAGAGTCTGCTCAAAAAGCTCAGAAGCGCATTCGGCGGCAGGGATAGAGTTCCTGTTCTGGAGCTTGTGAATCACCCCGATGCGGAGGTGAGCAGATACGGCAATCTGCTGTTTGACAAGGCTTACAAGACCTACACCTCAAAAATGTGGGGCATCGGCGTTGACAAGATAGACAAGTATGTTCTTGAACGTGTTCCTATGGCGATGAATTACGATGAGCGGTATCTGAACAAGGATTATCAGTATCTGCCTGTAAAGGGCTTTACGGAGATATTCAGAAATATGCTGGATCACCCGAATATCGACCTTGAGCTGAATACCGACGCTCTGGAGCATATTTCCTTCAAAGAAGCGGAGAAAACCGTTCTTTATGACGGTGAAGCCGTCGATGCTCTTATTTTCACAGGCCCCATAGATGAGTTTTTCGATTATAAATTCGGCTCTCTGCCTTACCGTTCCCTTGACATTAAGTATGAGCACAGCGAGAGCAGCAGCGTGCTGCCCTGTGAGATAATATCCTATCCTCAGGCTGTTGGCTATACAAGAAGCACCGAATACAGAAAGCTTATGTACAATGACGAAAATGCTGTGGGAAGCGTGGTCGCCACCGAATATCCCCTGCAGTATGATAAAAACGCCAAGGTCGGCAATATACCCTATTATCCTGTTGTCACGGAGGAAAGTAGCTCTATGTATTCACAGTACAGGAACGAGGTCGAAAAATACAGAAATATTTTCCTGTGCGGCCGTTTGGCGGAATTCAAGTATTACAACATGGACATCTGCATTGAACACGCCTTGCAGTATTTTGAAAACATAAAGGAATACCTTGCAAATGATTGAGCTTACCAAAAAACTGCTGAAAAAATATGAGGAACTGATACGGTATGGTTTCTGGGGCATTATGACTGTGATATGCAATGTTGCTGCATATTACGGCTTATCGCTGGTAACAAATGACATTGTCGCAAATACCATTGCCTTTTTCATCGCAGTTATGTTTGCGTATTTTACCAACACGATTTTTGTTTTCAGGCAAAAGTTTTCCCTGAAAACCTTTTTGGGCTTCTGGGGTATGAGAATAGGCACGCTGCTCATTGATGACGGCGGAATGTGGCTCCTGCTTTTCATAGGTTGGAACAATCTTATTGCTAAGTGCTTTGTTAACGTTGTAATTATTGCGATTAATTACATATGTAGTAAATTTATTATATACAGAAAGAAGGGTTCGGAATGAAAGGAATAATTTTAGCAGGCGGTAAAGGCACACGCCTTTATCCTTGCACTAAGGCAGTTTCAAAGCAGCTTCTTCCCATATATGACAAGCCCCTTATCTATTATCCTCTCTCTGTTCTTCTGCTTGCAAATATCAGGGAGATACTGCTCATATCCACTCCTGAGGATATCGGTAATTACGAAAAGCTTTTTGGGGACGGTTCGACTATTGGCATCCACATTGACTATAAAGTACAGGACAAGCCGAGGGGACTGGCTGACGCATTTATTCTCGGTGAGGAGTTTATCGGAAATGACAGCGTTTGCCTTGTTCTGGGGGACAATGTTTTCTACGGACAGTATTTCTCAAAGGCTCTCTGGGACGCACAGCAGCAAATAACGGACGGCGGTGCCACGATTTTCGGATATCCCGTTGCAAATCCGAAAGAATTTGGTGTAGTTGAGTTTGACAAAAACAACAAAGTCATTTCAATCGAGGAAAAGCCTGCCATTCCAAAGTCGAATTATGCCGTTCCGGGGCTGTACTTCTATGATAACAAGGTAGTTGAAATCGCTAAGAATGTAAAGCCTTCCGCAAGAGGTGAGATAGAGATAACCTCTATCAACAACTATTATCTTGAACAAAATATGCTGAATGTCACGCTGATGGGAAGAGGCATGGCGTGGCTTGACACAGGCTCACCAAAAGGTATGTTAAAAGCTGCGGAATTTGTCCAGACCGTCCAGGATATGCAGGGATTCTACATTTCCTGCATAGAAGAGATAGCATGGCGAAAGGGCTTTATATCCACAGAACAGCTCCACGCTATTGGTGAAGAACTAAAAATGACAGAATACGGAAAATATTTACTTTCACTTTCGGAGGAATAATCATGACCATTATCGTAACAGGCGGAGCAGGCTTCATCGGCTCCAATTTCATTTTCCATATGCTGAAGAAATATCCGGATTACAAGATAATCTGTCTTGATTGCCTTACCTACGCAGGCAACCTGTCCACATTAAAAAGCGTTATGGACAATCCGAATTTCCGCTTCGTAAAGGAGTCTATTACCAACAGAGAGGCTGTATACAAGCTTTTTGAGGAGGAACGACCCGACATTGTGGTGAACTTCGCCGCTGAGAGTCATGTTGACCGTTCTATTGAAAATCCCTCTGTATTTCTTGAAACAAATATAATGGGCACACAAGTAATGATGGACGCTTGCCGCAAATATGGCATCAAGCGCTATCATCAGGTTTCTACGGACGAGGTTTACGGAGATCTGCCTCTTGACAGACCCGACCTTTTCTTTACTGAGGAAACGCCTATTCACACATCAAGCCCATATTCTGCTTCAAAGGCTTCCGCTGATCTGCTTGTTATGGCATATCATCGGACTTTTGGTCTGCCTGTGACTATTTCAAGATGTTCAAACAACTATGGTCCTTACCACTTCCCGGAGAAGCTTATCCCGCTGATGATAGCAAATGCGCTGAACGACAAGCCTCTGCCCGTTTACGGCAAGGGTGAGAATGTCCGTGACTGGCTTTACGTTGAGGATCACTGCAAGGCTATTGATCTCATTATACACAAGGGCAGAGAGGGTGAGGTCTACAACATCGGCGGACACAATGAAATGAAGAACATCGACATTGTAAAGATGATATGCCATGAGCTTGGCAAGCCCGAGAGCCTTATTACCTATGTGGCTGACAGAAAGGGGCATGATATGCGGTATGCGATTGACCCCACAAAGATACACAATGAGTTGGGCTGGCTGCCGGAAACAAAGTTTGCCGACGGCATCAAGAAGACCATCAAGTGGTATCTTGACAATAAGGACTGGTGGGAAGAGATAATTTCCGGAGAATATCAGAATTACTACGAGAAGATGTATGGGAACAGATAAAAAATAAGAGAAGAGTGAGCATTATGGAAAAAAAGTTGAATAAAACAGATCTTTTTATTTCAGCGGGACTTTTGGTGATAATATTTTTTCTTGTTTATGTATTCCATGGTTTTGCCCAGTATGGTCTTAATGCTCCGATTGCGTATTCGGGTGGAGATGATTTTACAGCGATTGCAAGTGCAAAAACAGTAAGCGAAGAGGGCTGGTTTTGGTACAATCCAAGAATGGGTGCGCCGTTTGGGACAAATGCGCTGGATTTCAGCGCCAATATGTTTTACAACGCAGATATGCTTATAGTGAAGTTAATTTCTTTTTTTACAAGTGACGTCATTGTTATAACAAATTTGCGTTTTCTCTTTATTTTCCCGTTATGCGCTGTTTCTGCTTTTTTTGTATTACGCGTTTTTGGAATAAACAGATTTCTTTCCATTTTCGGTTCCGTTATATTTGCTTTGACTCCATACATTTTTTATCGTGGGATAGCGCACATTACACTTTCAGCGTGTTATTTCGTGCCTTTGTCCATACTGCTTTGTATCTGGTCAGCAGGTGAAGACAAGGAGTACGGAAAAATCGGAAAAGGCTTTTTAAAAAACAGAAAAAACACGCTTTCCATATTATTTGCACTTTTGATAGCGAACAACGGTATAGGATACTATGCCTTCTTTACATGCTTCTTTTTATGTGTTGTTGCCCTGTGCAGACTTTTTGCTGAAAAAAAGATCAAAGCCGTGATTGCATCAATGCTTAATGTGTTGTATATCATATTCTTTTCGGCAATTGCGCTTATTCCATATCTATACAATATTATAAAAAACGGTTCTAACTTTATTACTGCACGGGGAGTAGCTGAAGCGGATATTTACGGTCTAAAGCTTGCACAGCTGTTTATTCCGATAAATGGCCATGGTATTGATATTGTTGAAAAACTCATTCGGATATATAATTCCAATATTCCCCTTGTGAATGAAAATCAAGGCTCATATCTTGGAATTATAGGTATTATCGGATTTATGCTCTCTCTTTGTCTGCTTATCAAATATAATTACCGAGATACGGAAAAAAAACTCTTTTTCCTCTCACGCATGAATATGTGTGCAGTTTTCTTTGCTTCTATCGGTGGCTTTTGTAGCCTGTTTTCTTTTATTTTTCATATGATCCGCGGATATAACCGTATATCGGTCTTCATAATGTTTATAAGCCTTGCTGTTCTTGTAATCACAATGCAAAAATTTTGGAACGAACGTATCTCACACGGCTTGAAGGCTGTAAAAGTTACAGCTATCGGAATAACAACAGCAGTTTTTATATTTGGCGTATTTGAACTTCTCCCCACATATGGCAGCTATAATGGTACATTTGAATGTAATCTTGTACAATATCAGTCCGATAAGAAATTTGTCGGTCAGATAGAAGAAACTCTTGGTGATAATGCAATGGTTTTTCAACTTCCTTATCATGCTACTCCCGAAGCGGGATCTCAGAATGCTATGCGTGACTATCACTTGTATGCCGGATATATCAATTCAAACACACTTTATTGGAGTTACGGTGGAACAAAGGGTCGCTCTAGCGATCAATGGAATAAATATGTTGCATCTCTCCCTGTTGATCAAATGTTGAATAAAGTTTGCAACGCGGGCTTTACAGGGCTTTATATTGATAACAGAGCCTATACAGAATCAGAACTTGAAGAACTTAATATCCAATTGGCAGAATTGCTTGGAACAGAATGTCTTTGCAGCGACAACAAAAATCTCAGCTTTTATGATCTTAGACCCTATATAAATAAGAATAACATTACTTCTGACATAAACATTGATATGAACTGTATCGCAACCTATGAGCATGGTTCTCTAAGTTACCTCGGTTCTGTTGAACAGAACACTTTATCAACCGTGCTTGATTCTGGTGCAATACAATTCGGTCCGTATTGCAATCTATACAAGGGCACATACACAATAACGGTAACTGGGTCAAATCTTAATGCTGCCGATTTTGACTCGGTATCAGACAATGGTAATAACATCATAGATATATCTTTCCTTGAAAGAACAGACAATAAGGTAAGCTATAGTATAACAATTGAAGATACAAGCGAAATTGAGTTCAGAACATTCAACAAGACCGACAACGAAAATATCAGTATAAGATATATTTCTGTAACAAAAGCATAAAATTAGGGAGCACGGGTAGAGGACGTAATTGGGCAGCCATAAATTTATTTGACGCTTGTCTTTAAATGTCACACCATGCAATAAAAGCTCTAAAGGCTTATCAAAAAAGCCTTTTTACATTCTTCCCAAAACATTGAAAATAATATCTGTTGTTTGTTATATCTATAAAAAAGTGAGGCGTAATTATGAAAGTAATACTTCTTGCAGGCGGTTTGGGCACTCGAATATCCGAAGAGTCACAATATAAGCCAAAGCCAATGATAGAAATAGGCGGAATGCCAATACTATGGCATATAATGAAAGAATACTCATATTACGGATTCAACGAATTTATCATCTGCGCAGGCTACAAGCAGCATATTATCAAGGAATGGTTTGCCGACTATTTTCTCCACACATCTGACATAACCTTTGATTTTACAGAGGGCAACAAAATGATAATCCATAATATGAAGGCGGAGCCGTGGAAGGTTACTGTTGTGGATACGGGACTCAACACCATGACGGGGGGACGCATAAAACGGATACAGCCCTATGTGGGAAATGAAACCTTTATGATGACCTATGGCGACGGCGTGTGTGACGTGGACATATCAAAACTTCTTGAATTTCATAAGACCCACGGAAAAACTGCGACTCTTACTGCGGTAATGATTGAACAGCAAAAGGGCGTTCTTGATATCGGCGGAGACAATGCCGTTCACTCTTTCAGAGAAAAGGCTGCGGGGGACGGCGCTCCAATAAATGCGGGATATATGGTTCTTGAGCCCGAGATATTTGACTATATCGATGGAGATTACACGGTGTTTGAGAAAAAACCGCTTGAAATGCTGGCGGCAAAGGGCGAACTTATGAGTTATATGCACAGGGGATTTTGGCAGTGTATGGACACCAAGCGTGAAATGGACATGTTGGAAAAAATGCTTGATACGGGAAATGCTCCGTGGAAAAAATGGAACGACTGAAATAGGAGATAATCTGAATGGACATCAGAAAATTCTATGAGGGAAAAAGAGTGCTTGTCACAGGTCATACGGGCTTTAAGGGCTGCTGGCTTTGTAGGATACTTTCCCTGTTTGGTGCGGAGGTAACGGGATATTCCCTTAAGCCGCCTACCGAACCTTCACTTTTTAAGCTCACCGAAGCTGAAAAGGGTATCACGTCCGTTATCGGCGATATCAGAGACTATCAAAAGCTCAAAGCTGTTTTTGATGAAAAAAAGCCCGAGATAGTTTTTCATCTTGCAGCGCAGCCCATTGTAAGGGAAAGCTACAAAAATCCCCTTGATACTTACGAAACTAACGTTATGGGAACTGCCAATATCTTGGAGTGTGTCCGCCTTTCTGCCTGTGTGAAGTCCTTTCTCAACGTGACCACGGACAAAGTGTACCTTAACCGTGAGTGGGAATGGGGCTACAGGGAAACGGACGAGCTTGACGGCTATGACCCATATTCCAACTCAAAATCCTGCTCCGAGCTTGTTACTCATTCGTATAAGAACAGCTTCTTTGCGGACGGCAGAACAGCAATATCAACGGCTCGTGCGGGAAATGTCATAGGCGGCGGTGACTTTGCGTCAGACAGAATAATCCCTGACTGCATAAGGGCTGCTGAAAAGAACGAGGACATTATTGTCAGAAATCCTTTCTCCACACGCCCATATCAGCACGTTCTTGAGCCGCTTTTTGCATATCTGATGATAGCGGCGGAGCAGTATGGGGATATATCATATTCGGGATATTATAATGTTGGTCCAGATGATAACGGTTGCTTTGAAACGGGCAGGCTTGTGGATATGTTTGTAAGCAAATGGGGAGACGGTCTTAAATGGATAAACAAATATGACGGCGGTCCTCATGAAGCAAGTTTTTTAAAGCTTGACTGTGCCAAAATAAAGTTGAAATTCGGCTGGAGACCCACTTGGGAGCTTGACACGGTTATGGACAGGATAATCGAATGGACGCGCCTGTATATAAACGGAGCATCGGCTGATGAGCTGAGAGACTGTATGGACAGGCAGATAAGCGAGTTTATGTCGCAGATGAAATTTGAAAGGGAATAAATGAAAATGAACAGTTGGAAAAATGAAGCCGAAGCCCGTGAGCAGATAAAGGCTCTAGTCTCGGAATACTATCACGATTTCAAGGAAAACAAGGATCCTTTCGAAAAAGGAAACAGGATAAGCTATGCTTCAAGAGTGTTCGATGAAAAGGAAATGTGCGCTCTTACCGATGCTATGCTTGATTTCTGGCTCACCACAGGCAGATTTGCTGAGGAGTTTGAAAAGAAATTTGCCAAGTGGATAGGCGTTAAGCACGCATATCTTGTAAACAGCGGCTCTTCCGCAAACCTTATAGCATTTATGTCACTTACCTCTCCTGAGCTTGGTGACAGGCAGATAAAAAGAGGGGATGAGGTGATAACCGTTGCCTGTGGTTTTCCAACTACCGTCACACCGATCCTTCAGTACGGAGCAGTGCCTGTTTTTGTAGATGTTTCCGTTCCTCAGTATAATATTGATGTAAACGCCCTTGAAGCAGCTCTCAGCGACAGGACAAAGGCAGTTGTGATAGCTCATACACTTGGAAATCCCTTTGATCTTAAGGCTGTAAAGTCATTCTGTGACAAACACGGCTTATGGCTCATCGAGGATAACTGCGATGCTCTTGGTTCACAGTACACCATTGACGGCGAAACAAGATTTACAGGAACATGGGGTGATATCGGCACATCAAGCTTCTATCCTCCCCATCATATGACAATGGGCGAGGGCGGTTGCGTTTATACAAATGACCCCAAGCTTTCCCGCCTTATCCTTTCATTCCGTGATTGGGGCAGAGACTGCATCTGTCCTTCGGGAAGAGACAATTTCTGTGGTCACCGCTTTGACGGTCAGTACGGCGAGCTTCCTCGGGGTTATGATCACAAGTATGTTTACAGCCATTTCGGCTATAACCTTAAGGTAACTGATATGCAGGCCGCTATTGGATGCGAACAGCTGGAAAAATTCCCTTCGTTCATTGAGCGGAGACGGCACAATCATGAGAGGCTTTACAAGGCTCTCGAATGTGTGAACGACAGGCTTATCCTTCCCCTTCCCGCTGAAAACAGCCGTCCCTCATGGTTCGGCTTCCTCATTTCCGTAAGACCCGAAGCGGGTCTTGACAGAAATGCAGTGACAAAATACATCGAAAGCAAAAACATTCAGACAAGACTGCTTTTCAGCGGCAATCTCATCAAGCATCCCTGCTTTGACCAAATAAGGGAAACTGACGCTTACAGAGTCTCGGGCAGCCTTGAAAACACCGATTTCATTATGAACAATACCTTCTGGGTAGGCGTTTACCCCGGTATGAGCGATGAGATGATTGATTATATGGCTGAGGTTATTATTGAGGCTGTGAAGTAAGGAAAGGATCTGTTATGAATACAAATATTCAGCTTCTCGATTGCACCCTCAGGGACGGTGGATATACCAATGACTGGGAATTCGGGCACAATAATATTATAAGCATTATTGATCGCCTTGAACAGGCAGGCACTGACATCATTGAGATAGGATTTCTCGATGAAAGGCGCCCTTTTGACATAAACAGGACTATTATGCCCGATACTGCTTCCGCGGAAAAGATATTGGGAAAGAAAAATCACGGTGCAATGCTTGTGGGTATGATAGACTACGGCACCTGCGGCATTGACATGCTCTCTCCTGCTTCCGAATCCGTTCTTGACGGTATCAGAGTCATCTTCAAAAAGCACCTTATGCACGAGGCTATGGATTTTTGTGCCAAGGTAAAGGCTCTGGGCTACAAGGTGTTTTCCCAGCTTGTATCCATTACCAGCTACAATGACAAAGAGCTAGCAGAACTTGTGAGCCTTGTAAACAAGGTAAAGCCATATGCTGTTTCGATGGTCGATACCTATGGGCTGCTGCACCCCGATGATATGCAGAAATACTATGAGCAGCTTGATAACACTGTTGCCCCAGAGGTACAGATAGGCTTCCACGCACATAACAATTTCCAGCTTGCTTATGCAAATGACATAGCATTTCTTAATAAGCCTGCAAAGCACGATATAGTTGTTGATGCCACACTTTACGGTATGGGCAAAAGTGCGGGTAATTCCCAGACGGAGCTTGTGTCAATGTATCTCAATGACAGATTCGGCAAGGATTACAGGATAAACTACTATCTTGAAAGCATTGAAGAGACCATTATGGATTTCTACAAAAAGACTCCATGGGGTTATAAGATGTTCTTCTATCTCTGTGCCAAAAACCGTTGTCACCCTAATTATGTCACCACGCTGCTCAAAAAAGATGAACTTTCCGTTTCCTCGCTTGACAAGGCTCTGGGAATGATAGAGCCTGAGTCCAAGAAGCTTCTTTATGATAAGGACATTGCAGAAAATGTATTTGATGAGATAAAGGCTGATGACTCAGCTGATTATGACAGACTTTCAACGGACTTGTCAGGCAGAAATATTCTTATCATTGGTCCCGGAAAGAATGTTCAGCTGCAAGAGAGGGCAATCAGAGAATATATTTCCGTCAATAACCCTCTTATCATTTCGGTAAATTATATTTCCGATGCTTTCAGACCCGATTTTGTCTTTGTTACCAACAGAAAAAGGCACAGACAGATGACCGACAGTCTTAACGCTGCTGAAAATACAGGTGCAAAGCTTATAGCCACATCAAACCTTACTGCGGGCAAGACCAAATTTTCATATACCCTGGGTCTTTCCGAGCTTCTTGTCCACGATGACGGGCAGTTCAGAGACAACTCTTTCCTTATGCTGATAAAGGTTCTGAGAAGATGCGGCATAAGCGAGATAAACTGTGTAGGTTTTGATGGCTATTCCAACAAAGAGGACAATTATGCTGACCCTCAAATGGAATATGCTTTTGTTAAGTCAAGTGCAGAGTATCTTAACAAAAGGATAAGAGCAGAGCTTTTTGAAAAGTACAGGGATATGAAGTTCAATTTTATCACCTATTCTAAGTATACCGAGACGGAGGACTGCTTTGATGCCGCATTTTGATCTTGCTGTCTTTGATGTTGACGGAACTCTTCTCGATACTACAGAAGGCGTGCTTTCATCAGTAAAATATACAGTTGAACATTTCGGATTTAAGCCTCTCAGTGAGCAGAGACTAAAAAAATTTATAGGTCCGCCTATTCAGAATTCTTTTGCTGATGCATACGGACTGTCAGGAAACATACTTCAGGAAGTAGCTGGAGTTTTCAGAAACAGGTACAAGAATTTTGACTTGCTGAAAGCTAGGCCCTATGACGGGATTTACGAAACTATGGACAGTCTTGTTAAGAATGGCGTCAGGATAGCTGTTGCTACCTACAAGCGGCAGGATTATGCCGAAATGATACTTCGTCATTTCGGTTTTGAGCGCTACACCGACATTACGTACGGCGCCGACCACGAAAACAGGCTGAAAAAGCGTGATATAATCGAAAAATGCATAAACGATTTTGGTGTTTTTGATTATTCATCAGTCGTTATGATAGGCGATAGTGATAATGATGCTATCGGTGCAAAGAACATTGGTATCAGCTTTATTGCTGTTACCTATGGCTTCGGTTTTGAAAATGCTGAGAACGCTATGGAATTTCCCAATGTGGGAATTGCTGGAACGCCTGCTGATATAGCAAATTTTTTCTGATATTAAGGGGATTTTACAAATGAAAATAAAGCTTGCTAAATACATCGCCGAATTTATGGTGAATAACGGAATAAAGGATGTTTTTACCGTAACTGGCGGCGGAGCTATGCACCTTAACGACGCCTTTGGTCATCAGGAGGGTTTGAGATCCGTGTACAATCATCACGAACAGGCCTGTGCTATTGCCGCTGAGGGTTATGCCCGCATCAGCAACGAAATAGCTCTGGTATGCGTTACCAGCGGCCCCGGCGGAACAAATGCCATTACAGGCGTTTTGGGCGGCTGGCTTGATTCTATCCCTATGTTCATAATTTCAGGACAGGTAAAGCGTGAGACTACCCTCTGGAGCACCGATCTTCCTCTGAGACAGCTGGGCGATCAGGAATATAACATCATAGACTCCGTTAAGCCTATGACAAAATATGCCGTTATGGTCACAGATTCCGCAAGCATAAGATATCATCTTGAAAAGGCCCTTTTCCTTGCAAAGAACGGTCGACCTGGTCCTGTATGGCTAGATATTCCTCTTGATATTCAGGCTGCTGTGATTGAAACTGATGACCTTAAGGCATTTGACAGTACAGAAGCATCTGTTATGGAAAATCCTGTTTACAGCGAGGAACTTACCCCTTCTATACTTGAAAAGATAAAGGCTGCCAAACGCCCTGTAATCCTTGCGGGTACAGGTGTCCATCTCGCGAATGCCCTTCCAGATTTTCTCAAATGCGTTGACAAGCTGAAAATACCTGTTGTAACAGCTTGGAACAATCACGATCTTATCCCCTCAGACCATCCTTGCTTCTGCGGAAAGCCTGGCACTGTCGGAACAAGAGGCGGCAATTTCGTTGTTCAGAACTGCGATTTTTTACTTATCCTCGGTTGCAGAATGAACATTAGAATAATCAGTTACAACAAGCTTGATTTTGCCAAGGATGCATATAAAATTATGGTGGACATTGACGAGAACGAGATGAAGAAGCCCACACTTAAAATAGATATGCCCATTCACGCAAACGTAAAGGATGTTTTAAGATCTATAAATGCTTCCGATTATTCCAATGATAATGTCGAACACAAAAAATGGCTGGAATGGTGCAGAAAGACAGATGCACGTTATCCTGCAGCGCGTCCCGAATTTTATGCTCCCTCTGAATATATGAATCCATATGCCTTTATGGCAGAGGCATTCAAAGCATTTGATGAGGGTGAAAAGATTGTTTGCGGAAACGGTTCTGCTTGTGTTATTACTTTTCAGGCGGCTCAGACCAAAAAGGGACAGAGACTTTTCACAAACTCAGGATGTGCCGCTATGGGATACGGTTTCCCTGCTGCAATAGGCGTTTGTGTTCAGCAGAACGGAAATAGAGTTGTATGTATTGACGGTGATGGTAGCTTCCAGATGAATATACAGGAGCTTCAGACAGTTGTGTATAATCGTCTCAATATGAAGATAATTTATCTTAACAATAACGGATATCATTCTATCAGGCAGACACAGTCCAATCTTTTCAAGGGTCGTCCTATGGTGGGCGTCTGCGACGGAAATGGTCTCAGCTTCCCCAATGCTGAAAAGATCGCTACTGCTTACGGTATCCCATATATGCGTATTAACGACATAATCAAGGCTGAAGCTCAGATCAGACAGCTTCTTGAAACAAACGGTCCCGTTCTTTGCGAAGCTGTTGTTGATCCCGCTCAGAATTTTGAACCTAAGCTTTCCTCAAAGGTTCTTGATGATGGAAGGATAGTTTCCTCCGAACTTGACGATATGTTTCCATTCCTGCCAAAGGAAGAGTACGAACAGAATAAAAATATTGATCTTATCTGACGGAGAACATATATGAATACAGCAGTAATAACAGGGTCTACAGGCGCTGTGGGAACAGCCCTCTGCAAAAAGCTCTTAAAGGAGAACGTGAGGGTATTGGCTGTCTGCCGTAAAAATTCGGTCAGGGCTGACAGAATACCTGCGGGAGCCGAAAAAATTTTCTGCGACCTGAGTGAACTCTCACAGCTTGCCGAAATCGTGGGGGAAGCCGATGTTTTCTATCATTTTGCTTGGGCGGATACCATAGGCGCGGGCAGAAATGATATGTATTCCCAGACCGCAAACATCAGATACACACTTGATGCTGTCAGAGCTGCAAAAGCTATGGGATGCGAATGCTTCATCGGTGCGGGAAGTCAGGCAGAATACGGACGACACAATGAGCTTCTTAACCCCGACACTCCTTGCTTTCCCGAAAACGGCTACGGTATGGCAAAGCTCTGTGCAGGACAGATGAGCAGAAAAATGTGTGCCGATATGGGCATACGTCACATATGGCCCCGTATTCTTAGTGTTTATGGACCTTATGACGGTGAAAGGACGATGATATCCTCTGTGATATCATCTCTTCTCGAAAAAAGGGAGCCCGAACTTACTGCAGGTACTCAGATGTGGGATTACCTTTTCTCCTATGATGCTGCCGATGCCCTCTATCTTATGTGGAAAAAGGGCAGGGACGGTGCGATATATCCACTCGGAAGCGGCAAGGTGCGCCCTCTTCGCGAATACATTGAAATGCTCAGAGACTGCATTAATCCGGATCTCTCTTTAGGTTTTGGGAAAATACCATTTGGTCAAGCTCAGATAATGTTCCTTGGTGCAGATATCTCCGCATTGAAAAATGACTTAGGCTTTGCGCCGTCATACGATTTTGCCGAAGGAATAAAGCTTACCGCAGAGCATTATAAAAACAAATAAACCCCAAAAAGGATCGGTCACGAAATGAAAAAGATAAGTGTAATGGTACCCACATACAATGAGGAAGAAAATGTGGTTCCTCTGTCAGAGTCTATAATCGCAGAGCTTGAAAAGCTCCCTCAGTATGATTATGAACTGCTGTTCATTGATAATGACTCAAAGGATTCCACTCGTGAAAAGCTGGAAATGCTTTGCAATAAAAATCATAAGATAAAGGCAATTTTTAATGCAAAAAATTTTGGCCAGTTTAATTCACCTTTTTATGGAATGCTCCAGACCACAGGCGATTGTACAATCTGTATGTGTGCCGATTTTCAGGATCCTGTAGAAATGATACCTAAATTTATTCACGAATGGGAACAGGGCTACAAGATAGTTTCTGCAATTAAAACAAGTAGCAGAGAAAATCCAATTATGAGATTTCTGCGCACATGCTATTATAAGCTTATCAAGAAAATGTCCAATGTTGAACAGATAGAGCACTTTACAGGCTTCGGGCTTTATGATAAATCATTTATCAACGTTCTTAGAGAACTTGATGACCCTATGCCATTCCTTCGTGGAATAGTAGCGGAATTGGGTTTCAGACGCAAGGATATTTCTTATGAGCAGCAGCAGCGACGTGCAGGCAAGACAAGCAACAACTGGTATAGTCTATATGATGCCGCTATGCTAAGTTTCACATCATATACAAAAATAGGAATGCGTATCGCAACAATAATTGGTTTTTTTATATCCTTTATAAGCATTGCTATAGGATTTGTATATTTGATATTGAAGCTTTTGCATTGGGATAGTTTTGCAATGGGAGACGCACCTATGCTTATTGGTATGTTTGTGCTTGGAGGAATACAATTGTTCTTTATCGGCTTGTTAGGCGAATATATACTTAATATAAATTCAAGAATAATGAAGCGACCGCTTGTAATAGAAGAATGTAGATTGAATTTTGACGAAAGAGAAGAACTGGTTGTCAAAGAAAAGCAAATATAACAGAAATGATTTGGTTAGCAAAAAGAATTGTTGCTGTTAACGAAAGAAAATTGAAACTGTTCGAAAATCTTCAGTTCTAAAAAGGTGATGAGCATTGTGAGACTGCAAGGAGAAATCCTGTCTTGATTTCGGAATCTCAAAAGTACAGCAGCGAATGACAGATTCTTAACTTGGGTCTTTCCAAGGGGTTCAAACAGGCTATAATAAAAACACATCATTTTTAATAGGGAGAATAGTTGATGCAGTCGTTAAAGCAATTTATAAAATTCGGGTTAGTGGGGTTATCCAATACCCTTATCTCTCAGATTGTTTATATGGCAACTGTTGCGTTGGGCGCTCATTATATTGTTGCAAGCGTAATTGCATTTGTTATAAGTGTCTTAAATGCTTTTTTTTGGCAGAACAAATTTGTTTTTAAGCAAGAACCGGACAAGAAGCAGAGGGTTTGGTGGAAAGTTTTACTGAAAACATATGCGGCATATGCTTTTACTGGTCTTATTTTAAATAATTTGTTGTTGATAATGTGGATAGATATCATGAAGATTGCTCGTTTTACTCCTAAAATAACTGAGATAGTAAATAATTTTGGTGTTGCTATAGATAATGATGAACTTGCTATTGATATTGCACCTATCTTAAATATTGTAATAAATATCCCTATTAATTTTGTAATAAATAAATTTTGGGCATATCGACAAAAGAAAAACACCTAAACATTTTTGCAAAGCAATTTATTGAAGAATAAAAACAGAAATTATACGAGTCTGTTTGTTCTCGTATAATTTTCCTGCTGTCATTTCATTGATACTACACCTTCTTTCGTTCTTTCATATGCGGTTTTGTCTTTATCTGCACTATCTCATTTATTATATTCCATTTATGCATGGACTTCTTTATATTTACATAGTTTGTTTGATGTACTATAATAAAGCTGTAACGCGCTCCCAAAAAGTGATATAATAACCACAGATCTGCAAATAAAAGTCAATAGGTAAAATGAAATTTTTTAAAAAAATTTCAGACTAAAAACTGACAAGGCAAAAAGACCGCAATAAAAGGAATTTTTAAAGCAGTCTAATAAGCACATACAGATAAAAAGGTTAAGTTACAGCTTCCATAACCCGCGCATAATAAATTCGAAGAAACTTGTGAGCTGCGGCAATCATGTAAACCCTGTAAGGCTTGCCCTCTGAGCGTTTCTTGTCAAGGAACTGATAAACAGGGTCGTCAACAGGCTTATTCTGAATAATAATTGTCATGATCTGAAACAGTGTCTTGCGGAGTGCGGGGGATCCGCGTTTTGAAATGCTTCTCGATTTTTGGTCAACTTTTCCCGATTGGTTAGGCGGTGGGTCAATGCCTGCTAACGCGACAAGGGATTTAGAGCTATCAAGATGTCTGACATCGCCGATTTCAGCAATTAACTGTGAGCCAAGTACTTTTCCTACGCCGTAAAGCTCCATAACAATTTCATATTCGGGAAGTATTGAGGAAAGCCTGCCCATCTCATCGCGGAATGCGCATAGTGTTTCAAGAGTGGAATTAAGCAATAAAGCGGCTTCTGTAATGATTTTAATAATGGAATTCGTCATGGGTAAAACGCTTACCTGCGTTTTGGAATATGCGTGGATTTCAGCGGCTTGGTTTTCGCTGTAATTGTAATTATTCTTTCTGCACCAGCTTTGATATTTGCTTTTAAATGAGGTTAAAGATAGCTTTGAAACAGAATTGATATGCGGAAATTTCAACACGAAATCAATCCATTTTTCGTGTCCGTCAGACTCTCTGCGAGGCGATGTAAATAACGTGTTGGCGTTGGGGAAACAAGAGTCAAGCAGGCTGATAGGATTGTTTTTCTGCATAACAAGAATTTTATTGTACTGAATATACTGCCTGTTGAGGATTTTAAGCGTTTTACGAATATCGTTTGCAGGTATATATTCACGAAGGTCAAGCCATTTATCAATAGCAAATGACGCTATTTTAAGTGAATCCTTCTTGTCGGTTTTGACCTTTCTGACACGGTTTGTGCCGTAATCATCAATCAGCAAATGGTTGACTACGGATACAAATATACCTTCGTTGTGGAGTGCATTTGCGATTGGTTCATAATTGTGCCTGTGTACTCCATGACAACCTTTGTTTCACCTGACAGTGATTTGATGAAGTCAGAAAGCTTTTTGAGATCACTGTCTGTATGAAACACATCAAACGGTTCAGCCAAGACAACTCCGAAAGGCTGTATAACAGCCACAGTGCTTTTGCCTTTGGAAACGTCAATACCTACGGCATTCATAAACATCTCTCCTTGATAAAATAGATTTAGTGACGGCAAATCCACACCTTACTCATTACCTATTCTGTCTACTGAGTGATACGAGCGCACAGAGGTTGGCTCTACCTGCAAAAACGAATGCCATAATGAAAGCATGGATAACTGTCTGTGTTATGGGCGTGGTGTCCCAAGAAAGGAATCGTTAGTCCAGTCACTGCTTTCATTATAGCTTATGTAACAAGTACGTGTAAACCATGGCTGGCTTGTCAAGGATTTAACGTCTAGATTTATTATAGTAGTAGGAGGGAAAAGCAATGGCAAATTACGATGAAGAATTCAAGAAAAAGGATAGTGCGGATGCACCCGGAAGAGGGACGGACGATAAAAAGTCTGTCTGAGGAGTACCACGTTTCCGAGAACGGGATCGGGTACCGGCTGAAGAAATATCGCGAAGAATGCACAAAAGATCCTGCTGCAAAGGAAGAATACGACCTCATGAAAGAGAATCTCAGGCTTCGAAAGGAGCTTGAGGAAGCCAAAAAGGAAAACGAGTTTCTAAGGAAGCGGCAGCATTCTTTGCGAAGGAGATCGATTAGCAGCATATCGATTTATTGACGAAAACAAGAAAATATTTGGCTTAAGATGGCTGTTGAAGCGGTTGGGAATATTTCCTAACGCCTACTACAATCATCTGAAAGACAAAAAAAGCGGGGTATCGTCGGGACAAGGCGAAGATCATTTCCGACATAACCGAAACCTACCATGAGCGGAAAGGAATTCCCGGTTACAGGCTAATGACAGCTCTTCTGAAAAGTAAGGGAATCAGCATCAGCGCAACGACGTGTCACAAGTACATGAACGCGGAACTCCGATTGTTTTCTGTGACTCGAAGGCATAAGCCCGGGTACCGGAAAGGGGCTGCTCATAAGGCGTTCGACAATCTCCTCAAACGGCAGTTTACGGTTGATTATCCGGACAAGTTCTGGTGTACCGATTTTACTTACATACCCCTTACCAACGGGAGTATGCGCTATAACTGTACCATCATAGACCTTTATGACAGAAGCGTGTTTGCAAGCGTCAGCGGCAGGAATATTACGGCTGAACTGGCTGTGCAAACGCTTTCTAAAGCAATAACTCAGCACCCATGGGTGCTGAAAAACGGCGTTATTCTGCACAGCGACCGGGGCTCGCAATATACCTCGAAGGAGTTCGCGGATTATTGTTCAGCTCACAATGTAACTCAGAGCATGAGCCGTGCCGGTTGCCCTTATGACAACGCTCCGATGGAGCGTTACTTCAACACGTTGAAGAGTGAGCTTATTTATCACCATTCATACAGTTGCGAGGACAAATTGTTCTCCGACATTGAGGATTACGTTCTGCTTTGGTACAATTCCGTCAGACCTCACTCTTTTAACAACGGTCTTACCCCTTGGCAGAAACGCTTGACTTGATCTTTTTGGGGAAGGTGTTACAATTTTGCTTGACGGGAACAACATTACACACAATAAATTATACTCCCCCTTGCATTTTCCCAACATAAGTGCTATAATGTAATCGTTATTACAATGCAATGAAAGGGGTATCACCATGAAAATTTACGGCGATATACAGCGGCTTATCGACTATGCAGTTAAAAATAACCTTATTGAGCGTGATGATGAGTTTGTCATTCGCAATCAGCTGCTTGAAGCGCTTGACCTGCACGACTGGTCGGAGGAAAGCTACGCCGAAGCCGACAGTGTTGACGATATTCTTGCGCCTCTCGTGAAATATGCCTGCGAAAACGGCGTTATCGAGGATACGGCAGGTTCGCGCGACCTGTTCGACACAAAGCTCATGGGTATTCTGACCGCGCTGCCGCATGAAGTGATCCGCAAATTTAGGGGGCTGTATGCAAATTCACCCAAAGCGGCTTCCGATTGGTATTTCGATTACAGCCAAAAGGTGAATTATGTCCGTGCGGGACGTATCGCGCGCGATGTAAAGTGGAAGTACGATTCGGAATACGGTCAGCTGGACATTACTATCAACCGCTCGAAGCCCGAAAAAGACCCGCGCGATATTGCCGCCGCGCTCACTCAGAAAGCTGCGGCTTATCCTAAGTGTCAGCTCTGTCCCGAAAACGCAGGCTTTCCGGGTCACAAGACTCACCCCGCGCGTCAGAACCTTCGCCCGATACCGCTCGATATTCAGGGTGAGAAGTGGCAGTTCCAGTACTCGCCTTACGGCTATTACAACGAGCACTGCATTGTGTTCAACGAAAAACACGTTCCAATGAAAATTGACGCGAGCGTTTTTGAAAAGCTGTTTGATATAATCGAATGGCTTCCGCACTATTTTGTCGGTTCAAATGCAGACCTGCCGATCGTTGGCGGCTCGATACTTACCCACGAGCATTTTCAGGGCGGAAATTACACGTTCGCAATGGCGACAGCGCCGGTCGAAACAGAAATATCCCTGCCGAATTTCCCTAATGTCAACGCAGGCATAGTAAAATGGCCGATGTCGGTTATCCGTCTTAACAGCGCGGACAGAAAGGCGCTCTCCGCAGCCTGCGACTTCATTCTCCGCAAATGGCGCGGCTATACCGACGAAGCGGCGGGAATATTCGCTCAGACTGACGGCGTTCCGCACAACACTATAACCCCGATCGCGCGCAAAAAAGACGGGCTTTACGAATGTGACCTCGTTCTCCGCAACAATATAACAACGCCCGAACACCCGCTCGGTGTTTTTCACCCGCACGCACAGCTTCACCACATAAAAAAGGAAAATATCGGGCTTATCGAGGTAATGGGACTTGCGGTTCTGCCTGCGCGTTTGCAGGGAGAAATGACAAAGCTAGCTGAAGTTCTTGTTGAAAAGGGCGTTGGCGCGGTTCGCAGCGACCCGATTCTCGCTCAGCACGCGGACTGGGCGGAGGAGTTTTCCGCAGGAAGAACTATCACCGCCGAAAATGTTCACGAAATAATTCGCGGGGAAGTCGGAAAGGTTTTTGAACAGGTCCTCTGCGATGCGGGCGTTTATAAGCGCACGCCCGAGGGAAAAGCCGCTTTCCTGAGATTTACGGACAGCTTGAAATAATCTGCGGCATATACATATAAGGGAGAGATTAGAATGGAAGCAATTACAAAAAATCATATTTCAGATGGCACGCTCCGCAAAATGACCGAAAAGGCTTTCGGAAAATCGGCGGAAAATTTTTCCGCAAAGGAGCTTTCGGGCGGACTTTGCAGCGCGGTGTATCTTATCGAAGCGAACGGCGAAAAGAAAGTGCTGAAGGTTGCGAGTGAAAGCGGCGTAAAGGTAATGCGTCATGAGAAAATGTACGTTCCTGCCGAAGCTGCGATAATGAAAAAGCTGAACGAAGCGCTTGATATTCCTATGCCGCAGCTTTTGTTCTATGATGACAGCCGCGATATTTGCGAAGTGCCGTACTTTTTCATGTCATATCTTCGCGGAAAGCCGCTGAATCTCACGGAGGGCGTTACCGAAGCGCAGTATCACCGCATAAAAGAACAGATCGGCGAAATAACGCGCAGAATATACGAGATAGAAGCGCCGTGCTTCGGCATTCCGCTGATTCCCGAAAGCTCGCGGAAAACCAACGCAGAGTTTGTCTATATGCTTTTTGAATGGCTTCTCCTCGACGCGCGCGAAAGGAACATAGAGATTCCGGGAATTTCCGACGAGGATTTGCTTGCGCTTATCAGCCGCCGCGAAAAAGAGCTTAACGGCGCACAATCGCCCCGCTTTATCCACACCGACACATGGAACGGGAACGTAATGGTTGAAAACGGCGGGTTTACGGGGCTTGTGGATTATGCGGCGGTGCTTTACGGCGACCCGCTGATGAGCCACGATTTTCACGATTTCGGCGACGCGCCCGATCCGTATTTTCTGAAAGGCTGCGGGAAAACCGACTTCACTTACGAAGAAAAGATCCGCATTCAGATATACCGTATCTGGCAGCGCTTGGGAATGGTCGTTGAGCGCGGCTACCGCGAATATGAGGATTCGGGTATGTACGGTTGGGTTCTCGGAGAGTTCGCAAAAGAGGTCGAAATACTGAAGAAAATGCAGTGAATTTTGTTGACAACCGCTGAGGAAAGTGATATAATACACTTGGTTAGCAGAAACTAACCCGAATTGAAAAAATGTATAAATGTGTACTTTCCGAGGTGAACAAAATGAAAAAAACGACAGTAAAGATCGACGGAATGATGTGCGGAATGTGCGAAAGCCACGTCAATGACGTGATACGAAGCGCGTTTAACGTAAAGAAGGTGACCTCGTCGCACAGCAAGGGCGAAGCCGTTATCATTTCAGAAAAAGAAATCCCCGAAAGCAAGCTCCGCGAGGTTCTCGACCCAACGGGTTATACGGTAGTTTCGGTGACGTCCGCAGACGAAGCCGAAAAACAGGGCTTTTTCTCAAAGCTGTTCAGCAAATAATAAAAAGTGCAGAGCGTTTTGCCCTGCACTTTTCTTTTTTTACTTTTTCATTGCCTGTTCGCGCAGCTTCATGATCTCGTCGGAGGTAAAGCTGTATTTCTTGTCGCAGAAATGACAGCAAACCTCTGTACTTTCCTGCTCGGCGGCAAGCTTTTCAAGCTCGTCCGCGCCTAGGCTGACCAAAATCTGCTCCGTGCGTTCGCGGCTGCACCCGCAGTGATAAGCCGCTTCCCAACTGTCCAGAATATCTCCGTTCAGCCCTTCAAGCCCCATAAGCGCGATCTCTTCGCTTGAAAGTCCCGATTCGATCATCGCCGTAACGCTCTGCATACGCTCGATATTTTTCTCGATTATGTCTATTGCGCCCTCGTTTATCGGCGGAACAAGCTGGATAAGATATCCGCCCGCCGCTTTTATGCTCCAGTCGCGGTCTACAAGAACGCCAAGCGCGCACACGGTCGGGATCTGTTCGCTGACCGCATAATAGCTCGTTATGTCCTCGGCAATTTCACCCGAAACGATAGGCGTCTGCGTTGCGTAAGGCTCTTTCAGCCCCAGATCCTTTATAACGCCGAGAAAACCGTCTGTTCCGACGTAGCCTGAAACGTCAAGCTTTCCGTTCGGCTTAAGCGGCAGATCGACCTGCGGATTTTCCGCGTAGCATTTCACGTTTCCCATATAATCCGCCGCAACAACAAGGCTTCCCGCAGGTCCCCCGCCGTTCATTCGCAGAGTAAGGCGGTCGTCCTTGTCCTTTAGCATCGCGCCCATAATGCTGCCCGCCGTTGCGAGCCGCCCGAGCGCTGCCGAAGCAACAGGCGTGGTCTTGTGGATTCGGAATATTTCATTTACAATATCTGTAGAATTTATCGCGGAACAGAGAACGCTCCCGTCCGCCGATAACGCTCTTACGATTTTACCCATTTATATCAGTTCCTTTGCTCACTTTTTTCTCGCGGCGAACGTCAGCTTCTCGCTTTTTTCGTTCGGCGCGTTTTCTGTGAGGTATTCATAGCAGGCGAGTACTTCAAGCCCCGCTTTTTCGAGCATTTCCCTTATTTTTTCCTCGGAATATGCGGTTTCCGCAAATTCATCGCAGTACCGCTCGTAGCTTCCGTCCTTATTGCAGGCAAAAAAATCAAGATAAATTTCCGTTCGTCCGCCGCCGACATACTCATTCTGCCATACGCAGTATACCTCGTCGGTGTCGTAGACGAACGTGCTGTCCGCGAGGATCTTTTCGTGCTTGTAAAGCGTGTTCACGTCAAAAAGAAACAGCGCTCCGGGATTTGAAAACAGCGATACACGATCAAACGCTTCCTGAACCGCCGCCTCGTCGGGCAGGTGATTTATACTGTCCAACGAGCAGACCGTAACGTCTATCGTACCGAACATATCGAGCTGCGTCATATCCTGACAAAGATATTCTATTCCCTCGTGCGGCTTTCCCGCCGCAATGCTCAGCATTTCGGGGGAAATATCCGTCCCGATGACGTCGTAGCCCATTTGTGAAAAAAGTACGGAAAGGCTTCCCGTTCCGCAGGCGAGATCCAGCAAAATCCCCTTTTTTCTGCCGAATTTGCGATTAAGTCCGTCGTAATACGCGGCAATTTCGCCGTAGTCGATATTTTCCGTCAGCTTATCGTAAAAAGCGGCAAAGCTTTCATATCCCATAATTACCCGTTTTCACCGCTTTTTTTCAGTCCTTTTTTTCAAGGCGGCTGAATACCGTATTATAGCCGTCTTTTCCGCACTGGAGAGTGCGGTTTACGCGGCTTATTGTCGCCGTGCTGGCGCTTGTGGAATTTACAATGTCGGTGTAGACCTTGTCCTCGGTGAGAAGCTTTGCGACAACAAGGCGCTGCGACATTGATTCAAGCTCCTGAATCGTGCAGAGATCCTCGAAAAACGCTTCGCACTCTTCAACGCTTTTAAGCGTAAGAATAGCTTCGTATAAAAACTGCCTGTTTTCATGGTTGATAATCTGTTTTTTCATGTTGTTCCTCCATATGTAATACTAAGCACCAATAAAACCATAGATAAAAATTCCGGTATAACCCATATATGCAAAGATTACACTCGATTTTTTGTATAGTTTTTAATTGGTGCTGAGTATAAGCCCTTTCGGCTTAACGCATCATTATATCCGTAGTTTACCACACAAAAGCTGAAAAGTCAAGTGAATGTTTTATTATTTTCCGCCAAATTATGCAAAGTCCGTGTTTTTTCGTCATTTCCCTTGAATTTACGAATTATTCATGGTATAATAGACATATCTCGATATTTCCCGCAGGAAGGAATTTTAAAAAATATGTCCGCAATTATTGATATATCTCTTGCAACAGTACCGCTCGTCGCAGCTCCCGAAAAAAAGAAAGCGCTTTCCGATTATATTGAGGCGCTGACCATGTGCGGGGTGAATTTCTTTGAAATCAGTCCCGGGGTTCTTCCGCTGCTTGAGGGCGAGGATCTCTCAAAGCGCTTTATTATGCGTATTTCAAACCTTTCAGACCTGATTTTATGCAGAGATATTGAATTTGCATACATATCGCTGCCGATGCGGCTTTCGGGCTTTTTTAAGGAGCTTTCGGCACGCAGCCGCATTATCGCGGAGGTGAACGCGGACAAATACAGCGCACACGCAATGCTTCTTTATGCTTCGTCCGAAAAGTTTTCGCCGTATATCTCAATGATACGCCTTATAAGCGGTTCTGTTTCAACCGACGGAAAGGATATGACCGAGCTGGTGAGCTTTTTCCGCAGACACAGCATGACGCCGATCGATATATGTCCGCTTAATAACCAAATGACGGGATTCATAAGCGCAGTCGGGGCTTTAAAAGCAAACGCGGACGCTGTAACGCTGGCTTACGGCTGCGACTATCACTATTCCTCGCTTGAAGATTTCTATATAAATTCAAACATAATGCGCCGCACGTTCATGCCGAAAGAAATACTTACGGGTATCTGCAAGGCAAGCATGGCTTTTTTGGAGCTTTTTGAAAAGGCACCCTGCGGAATTGAAAAAATGGGCGAGCTTGAAAAGCGCATAGACGCCCCCGTATTTGATATTGCACGCGGAACGCGTTACTTCCCGTATAGGGCTTCAAAGCAAGGGGAAAATCAGCCTGCCGAGGCGGTAAAGAGAAAAATTAAGGACCTCGGATATGATGAACAAACGGAGGAATATATTCTTGAACTGCTCCGCAAGGCGCGGCTGATGAACTGACGGCTTAACAGGGAAAGGAAAGAAAATGACGGAAGAAACCATTGCCTACAAATGTCCTTCGTGCGGGGCGCCGCTTGAATACGGCACGCTTACGCAGAATTTCACCTGTCACTACTGCGGCGCGGCGTACAGCGACAGTGAAATAAAGGAGATAGCCGCGCGCGAAGCGGCTCAGGCGGAGGAACGCTATGCATACGACGGCTGTTCGCAGGAGCAGTCGGAGGAATTTGCCGAACACAACACGCTTTATAGCTGCCCCTCGTGCGGAGCGGGAATAATCACGGACGAAACAACAGCCTCGGTGTACTGCCACTACTGCAATTCGCCCGTTATTCTTGTCGGAAAGCTTTCGGGAGAGTTCAGACCCGATTATATTATACCATTTAAAAGGACAAAGGAGGACGCGCTTGAAGGCTTTAAAGCGTGGTGCGGAAAGCGTTTTTTTGTGCCGAAGGGCTTTAAAAACGAGGAGCGGGTAATTTCCGAGCTGAAAGCCGTATATGTGCCGTTCTGGCTTGCAGACTGCCTTATCGAGGGCGACTACACCGCGACCGCGAAGCAGTCTACGTCTTCGAGAATGGGCGATACGGTAACAACTCTGCACAAGGTTTACGACATTGTGCGCCGCGGCTCGGTAGTCTGCTCGGGCGTACCTGCGGACGGTTCTTCAAAGGCAGACGACACGCTTATGGAGAGCATAGAGCCGTATAATTACGACGAAATGATCGATTTTGATATGTCGTATCTTTCGGGACACACGGCTGAAAAATACGACGTTTTGAAAGAAGCGGTTCAGGGTCGCATTATCGCGCGCGTGACCGAGGAAACCGAACAGATGTTCAAAAGCACGATAGAAAAATATTCTTCGCTTTCAGACGAGCGCAAAAGCTTCGCCGTTGCGAATATGAAGTGGACATATGCGCTCCTGCCCGTATGGTTCCTTTCGTATACATACCGTGGCAAGCTTTATTGCTACGCAATGAACGGTCAGACGGGGAAATTCGGCGGGAGCCTGCCGCTTGACAAGAAAAAGCTTTATCTGATCGCTGCGATCCCCTCCGTCCTTATAATGCTTATCTGGACGCTTTCCGTGCTGGGAGGGCTGTTTCTATGAGAAAATTTGCCCTTTTTTTAACTGCACTTTGCTCGGCGGTAATTCTTTCGTTCGGCGCTTTTGCTGAAACCTATACGACGACCGCTCAGCCCCCTTCGACGGGGACCTGCATTCAGACTCCCGCAGTAAGCCGTATCGAGGACTTTGAACCCGGAACGCTCCATACGATGAACGCATACATTTTAAGCGACAACGCGGGAGTTCTCGATAATGAACAGCGCGCGGAAGCAATAGACGGCATTCGGGCGGCTTCGGAAATTGCGGGATATAACATCGGTGTTGTGATAACCGCCGACGTCGGCAGCGACAAGAGCGACAGCGCAGTCGTTCGGCTTGCCGACGAATATTACGACGGATTTTTCGGCGAGGGAACTGACGGCGTACTGTTCCTGATAAATAACGATACGAAATACGACGTTATCTCGACCTCGGGCAAATGCATTTCTCTGTACACCTCGTCAAGACTCAACGAGATTTTCGATGTTACCGACGCCAAGCTTTCAAACGGGAATTATTTTGAAGCGATAGAATCGTTCTGCGGACTCACAATGGTATACGCCACAAATGATCCCAATGAGCGCGACGTTTCCACGGGTGACAGACCCGGGCTTACCGTTGAATATACTGCCGGCGGCACCCGCGCGGTTCTTTACGACCCGGACGGCGTTCTGGATTCGCAGACCGAATCGCTCGTAAGCCTGCTTAGCGCAGCTTCGGAGGACGCAGGCTACAATGTCTGCGCGGCTGTTGTTAGCGACGTCGGTTCGGATAAGAGCGACAGGGGCGTTGAGCTTTTCGCGGACGTTCTTTACGACCGTTTTTGCGGAAAATATACCGACGGCGTTCTCCTGCTGATAAACAACGATACGAATTACGACTACCTTACGACCAGCGGGAGCTGTATCGGTCTGTATACAAGCCGACGCATTGACAGTCTTTTCGACGCGATTACGCCGATTATTTCGCGCGGGGATTATTCGGAGGCGATAACAAGCTTCTGCTCGCTGGTGAAAAATGTCGGAGAAACGGAAGAAACATATACCGAGCGTTATTACGAACATGATTACGACAACGAAATCGATCCTTTTGACATGATCGAAGCGATTATGCCGGTGCTTATTTTTTCCGTAATTATTTTTATTGTGATTGTACAGTGCGTTAAAAGCGCCTACACGCTGAAGTCCAATAAGGGCGCGAAAGACTATATCTGGCGCAGTTCGCTTAAATTCCGCGAAAAATCCGACACATTTCTGCACGCCTACACTACCACAACTCATGTAGGTTCATCTTCAAGAGGTCACCGTTCGGGCGGCGGACACAGCCACGGCGGCGGAGGTCACCACAGAAGCGGCGGAGGCCGCAGTCACGGAGGCGGCGGTCGACACAGATAATATTGACAAAACAGGGAAAGTGTGCTAAAATTATAAAGATTTACGCTTAACGGATTTTTATGAGGGAAAATATAATGAAAAAGAAAAAGAGCAAGCTCAACCTGATAATCTGCGGTATTGCGTTTGTCGTAATGCTGCTCTACATTTTCTTTATCGACGGGGTAGATAATCTTACCGCCTCGATAGCCGCAATGAACCCGTTCTTTCTCGTTATCGCCGTGCTTTGTATGTGCGGCTACTGGTTTCTTGAAACGTCTGCGCTGCATCTGACGGCGAAAAGTCTTGAACCGAACGTTAAGTTCAAGGATTCGCTTTTCGTGACGATGATAGGGCAGTATTTCAACTGCATAACGCCTTTTGCGAGCGGCGGTCAGCCCATGCAGATCTATTATTATACCAAGCGCGGACTTACTCTCGGGTCGGCGATGACCGCGCTCATAAGCCGATTTATCGTCTACCAGTTCGTGCTTACCGTATACTCGGTCGTATTTCTCGTTTTTAAGCTTTCTATGTTTACTACGGGAAATTTACAGGGGCTTACGTTCCTTACAATAATCGGATTTATCATAAATACTGCGGTTATCGCGCTGCTTTTTATGGTGGCTTTTTTCCGAAAGCCTACGACAAAAATGGCTCATGGGATAATTCGGCTTCTCGGAAAGATACGCATTGTAAAGGACGTTGACGCCAAAATCACGTTTATCGACAACGAACTTGAGCAGTACCACGAAAATTTCCTTTTCATCAAGAAAAAGCCGCTGCTTATTTTGAAGTGCTGCGCGCTTACGGCGGTTCAGCTTTTCCTTTATTTTAGCATCACATACGTTATCTACCTCGGCTTCGGCATGAGCGAAACTGACATTTTCACGATAACGGCGTGTCAGTCGTTTGTGCTGATGATTTCGTCGTTCGTTCCGCTTCCCGGCGCGCTTGGCGCGGCCGAGGGCAGCTATGCGGCGTTTTTCGGTGATATTTTCGGGAAATTCACAGGCTTTTCAACATTTGTATGGCGCTTTCTGACATTCTATCTGCCGATACTGATAGGTCTGGTCATAAATCTCTCGCTTACGCGCCGCGGCAAGGAAAATTTAAGCCAAATTGAAGAAAACGCGGAAAAAAATATTGACTGAGCGAGGTTAGCATGGATATTGTCGATAAGAACATAGACGGCGGAAAAGCGTTCGACTGGGGCAGGACCTCGGCGGATTACGCTAGGTTCCGCGACATTTACCCCGACGGATTTTACGAAAAGCTGCTTTCGCTCGGGCTTTGCAGGGACGGGCAGAGAGTCCTCGACGTCGGAACGGGAACGGGAGTTCTCCCGCGAAATATGTACCGCTTCGGCGCGAAATGGACAGGAACCGACATTTCCGAAAATCAAATTGAACAGGCGAAAAAGCTGTCCGAGGGAATGGACATCAGCTATTTGGCGCAGCCCGCCGAAAAACTGTCTTTCCCCGACGGAACTTTCGACGTAATAACGGCTTGCCAGTGCTTCTGGTATTTCGACCACGAAACGCTTGCGCCGAAATTTCACGATATGCTCAAAAGCGGCGGCAGCTTCGCGGTAATGTGTATGGAGTGGCTTCCGTTTGAGGACAAAATTGCGGAGGCAAGCGAGGAGCTGGTGCTTAAATACAGCCCGAACTGGAGCGGCGCGGGCGAAACCGTTCACCCGATCGCAGTTCCCGATTGCTACAAAAAATATTTCGACATAGTTTATCACGACGAATATTATCTTGACGTTCACTTCACGCGCGAAAGCTGGAACGGCAGAATGAAAGCCTGCCGAGGGGTAGGCGCTTCGCTTTCTCCCGAGGAGATTGAAAAGTGGGAAAAAGAGCATATTGCTTTGCTGAACGAAATTGCTCCCGCAGAATTTGACATAAAGCATTTCGGCGCGATAGTGCAGCTGAAAAGAAAGTGAAATAATTATCCCGCAGTCAGACGGCTGCGGGATTTTTGCCGATATCAGAGATTTTCGGCGAGCTGTTCAATTTGTTTGGCGCTCTCGTCGCTAAGCGCGCATTTCAGCTTTACGACAGGCTCAGCGAAAGTGATTTCTTTCGAGCCTGCAAGCATTTCGTGCATTACCTTTGCCGCCATGGGCGCCCACGCTCCGTTCTCGATAAATCCTACGGTTCTTCCGCGGAAGCCGCGCTCGGTGAGATGCTCGATAAAATCGCGCATAAACGGGAAAATCCCCGCGTTATAAGTCGTTGTCGCAAGCACGAGCTTTGCGCAGCGGAATGCCTGAGCGACCGCTTCGGACATATCGCAGCGCGCAAGGTCGATTACGATAACGCTTTTTCCGTTTTCGCGCAGCTTTTTTTCAAGCAGGCGAACCGCCTTTGCGGTATTCCCGTAAACCGAGGTGTAGGCGATAAGAATGTCGCCGCTTTCTGCCTCATAGCTTGACCAAGTGTTGTACAGCCCGAGATAGTATCCGAGATTTTCAGTCAGAACGGGGCCGTGCAGCGGGCATATTTTTTCGATTTCAAGCGCAGAAGCCTTTCGCAGGAGCGTCTGAACCTGTGCGCCGTATTTTCCGACAATACCGATGTAATAGCGGCGCGCTTCGTTTTCCCAGTTCTGTGCGGGGTCGGCGCTTCCGAAGCGCCCGAAGCCGTCCGCCGAAAAAAGCACCTTGTCAAGGCTGTCATAGGTCACGATCACCTCGGGCCAATGCACCATAGGCGCGGTTACGAATGTAAGCTCGTGCTTTCCGAGAGAGAGTTTGCTGCCCTCGCCGACGATAATCCTGCGGTCGGAAAAATCAGTGCCGAAGAAGCCGTTCATCATCTCAAAAGCCTTTTGCGAAGCGACGATTACGGCACTTTTGTACTGCTCGGCAAAGTTCATAATATTTGCTGAGTGGTCGGGTTCCATGTGCTGAACGATCAAGTAGTCGGGCGATTTTCCTCCGAGAGCAGTCTTGACATTTCCGAGCCATTCGTCGGTAAATCCCGCGTCAACCGTATCCATAACGGCGGTCTTATCGTCGAGAATTACATACGAATTATAGGTCATTCCGTCGGGAACTCGGTACTGCCCCTCGAAAAGGTCAACTTTTTTGTCGGAAACTCCGACGTAAACAATATCTTCTGTAATTTTTTTCATATGTTTATGTCTCCTTTTTAGAATTATTCTAAATTTCAATAATATTATAACATATTCTGTAAAAAAATCAAGAGGCTTTGGAAAACTTTTTGCATGGCGCTGCATCTGATTGACAAAAGCGCGGTTATGCGGTAAAATAAAAGCAGCAATTACGGAGGTGGAAAAATGCAGACAGAAACGGAAATTTTTGACCTTTTCGGATTAACGCTGTATGTAAGCGGCGACCATAGATTCGGCACGGACGCGCTGCTTCTCGCGCGGTTCGCCAGACCGACGAAAAATGATATTGTGTGCGACCTCTGTTCGGGATGCGGGATAATACCTATGCTGTTTGAAGCGTGGAAATGCGCGCCTAAAAAGGCGTATGCGCTTGAAATTCAGTCCGAGGCGATCGAACTGCTAAAAAAATCGATTGATGAAAATGATCTTTCCGAGAAAATTATTCCCGTTCTCGGCGACCTCACCAAAAATGACGAACTGCTGCAAATTCCGCGCGAAAGCGTAACGCTTGTAACGGCAAATCCACCCTATTTCAAGTCGCAGAGCGGCTCGGAAAGGCTTTCGCCCGCGCAGGCAGCCGCGCGCCATGAACTTTTCTGTAATCTTGAACAGGTGATAAAAGCGGCAAATCTGCTGCTTAAATATGGCGGAACGCTTAAAATATGTCATATTCCCGAGCGGCTTACCGACGTGCTCTGTCTTATGCGGCAATACGGGCTTGAGCCGAAAACGGTGCAGTTTGTTCACAACAGGCTTGCCGACCGTCCATATCTTGTACTGATAAGTGCCAAAAAAGGAGGAAAGCCCGGAGTTATCGTGGAGAAACCCGTCCTCGTGGAGGACATGAACCGTGAGTTTTTCGGAGAAAAATAAAATGGAAAAAGATACAAACTATGCCGATATTGAAAAGCATTGCCGCAAATGTCTTGAATTATACGTTTTGAGCCGTGCGCGCGTGCATTTTTTCTCGAAATTCACTATAATAACCGCAATCGTCGGGTTGTGCTTGCTTACTCTTATCGAGTTCGCTCAGGCGCTCATTTTCGGACTTGCACACAAAATAATTGAAGCGGAGCTGTTTCTTTTCGGCGAGTCGGGATTGATCGTTGACTTTGATTTTTACCTGCTTCAGGCTGCGATGATCGGGCTATGGATAGTTGTGCTGCTTTCGCTGATCTGCTACATTCGTGAAAAATACAGCCCGTGCATTATTATGATATTTGCTTTTCCGCTTATTGCCGTATATAGTGCGGTTGCGTTTATAACGGGACAAAAAAGCGGTGCTGTTTATATCCTGCTGTTTGCGTATTCATTGTTTATGTTTGTGATTCAGTTCATCACGCTTCACCATGTTGCGGCTCTTGAGCAGCTGAAAAAGGAACCGGGCTATCCGAATTTTAACGCCGATATTGTTGCTAAGGCAAAGCACTGCAACGACAGCGTATGGGAAGAAATGTCCGACGACGAAAAAATCATGGCGGAAAGGGAAGGGTATTTCCGCGGGAGATAGTGCGGACTTGCGGCTGCGGTATTGTATAAAAAAAGAAAAAATGAAATTGTATGGGGTATGGTTTTATGAACAGCTGCAAAAAGACGCTTCGTTCCAAACGTATTATTCTGATTATCGCCGCTGTTATGTCTATCGCGGGGATCCTGATGATTTTCGTCGGAATTTTGCAAAACGGCGGCGGTAAATTTCCGAAGTGGGATCCGTTCTCTGTTACGGACGGCGATTTGAACAAGAAATTTCGCGGAGAAGCTGAATGTCAAGTTTTTGATTCCGAAAAAACAGACAGCGGCTTGCTTTGCATTCTTATTTTTGAAAACGACTTAGGAAACATAAAGTTTGTCGCATTTGATGTGCCGTCAAGCGAAGCCGAATCATTTGAACAGCCAAATATCTCAGACGACATTGCGTACATTCCTTTTTGCGGAACTGTTCGCCGAAACGACGAATCAGTAACAGAAAAGATAAGCGCTTCAATTTCCGAGTGGTGCGATGACATGGCGGAGATAGGCATAGAGCTTATATACGGCAAGGCGGAACTCAGTGAGTTAATTTCGCCTTATTATGTTGAGGTTACCGCTTCTGCGAATACTAAAAATTTTTCAGCTGTCGGTATTGTTATTGTTTCATTGGCTGTCATTTTAGCGCTGAGCGCTTTATTCGGGAAAAAGTTTTTGTTAGTATTTGCGGGCAGCTGTTTTATAACAATTATTATTTTTATTGCTGTTAATTTCGGGAAACTCGCAACTATGGCGAGCGTGTCGGAAATATCTGACGGGCTGTATTTTATGGACTGCCGATACGATTATGACTGCGACAAATTTCTGAATGCAGATATAGGAACCGTAGACGAGCTGCTGAGTTGGATAGAAAACGAGCAGTTTTACGGCATTAAAATTGCAACAAATAATGGTAATTTCGGCTGTTCGGCGTTTACGGCGGCAGACGAAAACGGAAACCGCTTATTCGGGAGAAATTTTGATTACGAGGATACCGATACGCTTATTATTTACTCAGAACCGAAAGACGCGTATGCCTCTTATGCGGTGTCGGACTTGAAATTTTTCGGAATAGGAACAACCGACGGGCTTGAAGCAAACAGCCTTGCTGCAAGGGCGGTTATGCTTGCAGCTCCCTACATTTGCATGGATGGCATAAATGAAAAGGGCGTCGGAGTAGGAATACTCATGCTTTACACTCCCGAGTTTCATCAGGACAACGGCAAAACCGACCTCTTGGTTTCAGCGGCAATACGCGGAATACTCGACAAATGCGCAAGCGTTGAGGAAGCAATAGAGTTTTTGGGCAGCTATGATATCCATTCGCATCTCGGCTGTTCATATCACCTTTTTATTACGGACAAGAGCGGCAGAGCCGTTGTGGTTGAGTGGTCGGGAAATGAAATGTTTGTTGTAGAGGATACCGTGTGCACAAATGACTTGCTTAGTCGGGATAATGAGTTTTACGAATCCGATTGGAACTGCGAGCGTTATGATTTTATTAAAAACACCCTTTACGAAAACGATAATGTGCTGACTAAAAGTGAAGCCATGGAGCTGCTCTCTGCGGTAAAAGATAATCAGGCGGGCAGGGGTACGGTGTGGTCCTGTGTGTACGACTTGAACAATTTCGGACTTGATATATGCGTCAACAGAGATTATGAAAACGTGTTCGGTTTTGATAAAAGCGGACAGCTCAATACAAAAAGCGATTAATACTAAGCGTCAATAAAACCATAGATAAAAATTCTCGTATAACCCATATATGCAAAGATTACACTCATTCTTTTGTGTAGCTTTTAATTGGTGCAGAGTATAAAATTGAGGAGCTTCTTCTGCTGAGCGGCGGCTTTCTCAATCTTTGTGCTGTTTCGCACTTTGCAAAACGCCGCAGATCGGGATAGTGCAGCCGGCGCGCCCGCGCGTTTCGCGCAGCGAAACGCGCGTTCTGCGGCGGCTTCGCCGCCGCAGGCGGTTCACGAAGTGAACCGCGGCGCGCCTACGTTTGGAAAAGCAGAACCGCTCCGCAGAATGGCCTGCGGAGCGGTTTGTTATTCATTTAACCATATTGTGCGTTTTACTGCTTTGCAGTGAAGCCTTCCCAGTCTTTGAGGAAGCGCGCGATTCCATTGTCGGTGAGCGGGTGCTTGATCATCTGAAGCAGTACGTTCATCGGAACGGTAGCAATGTCACAGCCCGCTCTTGCAGCTGCCGTAACGTGTATAGGATTGCGGATAGAAGCCGCAATTATCTCGGTTTCAATGCCCTGAACGTTGAAAATATCGGAAATTTCTTCGATGAGGGCAAGACCCTCCATGCCGATATCATCGAGTCTGCCCAAAAACGGGCTGACGTAGGTTGCTCCGGCTCTTGCCGCAAGAAGCGCCTGCGCAGCGGAGAAAATAAGCGTAACGTTTGTCTTGATGCCTCTTTCGGTAAGGCGCTTGCAGGCTTTCAGTCCCTCTTCGCACATAGGCAGCTTGATAACGATATTTCTGTGGATTTCAGCAAGCGGAATAGCCTCCTCGACCATCTTGTCCGCTTCAAGCGAAATTACCTCGGCGGAAATCGGACCGTCAACAATATCCGCGATCTCGGTAACTACTTCCTTAAAATCCCGTCCCTCTTTCGCGATAAGGCTGGGGTTTGTCGTTACGCCGCAGATAATTCCCATATCATTCGCGCGGCGGATATCATCAACGTTGGCAGTGTCAATAAAAAGCTTCATGTTCGTGTTTTCCTTTCGTTTTTGTTTATTTTATTCAAAGTTCGGCAAGCTCCGCAAAAGTCTGCTTCATTGCGGGGTACAGCTTGCGGTACATTGCGTATACCTTTTCGTATTTTTCGGAGTTTTCCGCAATAGGCTGCTGAACCTTATCGGCAGCGATAACGGCACGGCACGCTTCGGGTACGCTACTGTAAATTCCCGCTCCGACAGCCGCAAGAAGCGCAACGCCGAGCGCAGGACCCTCCTTATTTTGAGTTGTCTTAACGGGGCAGCCGTACAGGTCGGCAAGCATCTGCCGCCAAAGAGGAGAAGTGCCGCCGCCGCCGCAAGCCATCATGTCGGTTACATTTATGTTCATCTCGCGGATAACCTCAACGCAGTCGCGCAGCGAATACGAAACGCCCTCCATTACCGCGCGGAGCATATCGCGCTTTTTATGTACCGTCGAAAGACCGATAAACGCGCCGCGCGCGTTCGGGTCGAGGTGCGGCGTGCGCTCGCCGTTGAGATAAGGCATATAGAGCAGTCTGTTTGCGCCGATAGGCACTTCCATAGCTGCCTTGTCCATAAGATAATACGGATCGACGCCCATATTCATCGCGGTTTCCATTTCGCCCCAGCAGAGATTGTCCCTAAACCACTTCAGCGAAAGTCCGGCACTCTGGGTCACGCCCATAACGTGCCAGCAGCCGGGAACTGCGCAGCAGAACGTGTGAACGCGTCCTTTTTTGTCAATTGAGATATCCGAGGTGTGCGCGAAAACAACGCCGCTCGAGCCGATAGTCGTGAACGCTTTTCCGTCCTCAACAACACCCGTTCCGACTGCCGCCGCAGCATTGTCGCCCGCGCCGCCAACGACAGGCGTTCCGGGGCAAAGTCCCGTTGCGGAAGCCGCGCGCTGCGAAATTTCACCAGTAATTTCGGGGCTTTCATATACCATGGGTAGCAGCGACTTGTCAATACCGAGCTTTTCGAGAACCTCGTCGGACCAGCAGCGCTTCGGAATATCGAGAAGCTGCATACCCGACGCGTCGCTTACTTCGGTGGCGTATTCGCCTGTGAGCATATAGCGGATATAGTCTTTCGGGAGAAGAATATGGCGGCACTTTTCGTAATTTTCCGGCTCGTTGTTCTTTATCCACATTATTTTCGCGGCGGTAAAGCCGGTAATTGCGGGGTTCGCCGTAATGTCGATAAGTCTGTCCGCGCCGACCTTTTCGGTTATTTCGGCAACCTCCTTGCCTGTACGCTGGTCGCACCAAATAATGCTGTTTCTGATAACCTTGTTGTCGCTGTCAAGCATAACAAGACCGTGCATCTGTCCCGAAAGACCGACGCCCTTTATCTCCGAGGCGGGAATACCGCTCTGTCTGATAACGTCGGAAATTCCGTTTACCGTCGCGTTCCACCAGTCGTGCGGATCCTGCTCGGCATAGCCGTTTTGCGGTGTGTAAAGGGGATACTCGTAGGTCGCGGAGGCAACAGGCGAGCCGTCCTCGCAGAACAATACGGTCTTTGTTCCCGAAGTTCCGATGTCAACGCCTAAAATATAAGCCATGATAATCTGTCCTTTCATTTAAATATGCCTCGTTTGCCTGCATAAAAAGCGCAAGTAAACGATTACTTTTCATTCAAAAAATATCACGGAAAAGTCATGCACAATTCCGTTAAGAATATTATAATATTTTTTGTGCGATTTGTCAAGAGAAAAATAGCCGCGCCGTCTATTTTTATACTATTTTTCAAGCTTCTGCTTGACATACCGCTTTTTAAGCGGCAATCAACATATATCCATTGCCTATATATTGATTGGAAATTAGCATTGTGATAAAAAGAAAGAAAAATCAAAAACCGCAGAAAACTGCGGGTTTTAGCCGTCTAGGATTTGTTGAATTGGGCGTGAACCGCCTCGACCTTGTCACTTATATCAAGAAAAGCATTTGCGACAATAGGGTCAAAATCCGTCCCGATCCCTTTTTCAATTATTTCAAAGCAGCATTCGAGCGGCATTGCGTCGCGGTAACAGCGCTTCTCCGAAACTGCGTCGAAAACGTCTGCGACCGCCATTATTCTCGCGCAAAGGGGAATGTCCTTTCCCGACAATCCCTCGGGATAACCCTTTCCGTTCCACTTTTCATGGTGATAGCGCGCAACCAGATAAGCCATGTTGCGGTACTCCTCGTTTCCAAGGTTCTTGAACGCCTCTTTCACCAGTTCTCCACCCTTAGGAGCGTGCTGCTTCATTTCTTCAAATTCTTCGGCGGTGAGCTTTCCCGGCTTCTGAAGAATAGCGTCGGGAACGGCAATTTTTCCTATGTCGTGCATAGGTGCAGCCTGCTGAAGCGTAGCGATATAGTCCTTTGTGATAAGCTTGCTGTATTCGTGATCCTCGCTGAGCTTTTCGGCAATAAGCCCGACGTATGCGCTTGTGCGGCGGATATGTCCACCCGTGTTATTGTCGCGCGTTTCGATAAGGTTTGAAAAACCGATAACAATTTCGTTGTGATAGCGGCGCAGTTCTTTAAGCGCGGGAGCTTCGAGATTGAAATATACACCGAGTATGCAAACGGTCGTTCCGAGGCTTGTTATAAGCGTTTCGGGGAAGATGACCTGTATGCCGATAACCACGACCAACACCAGCATATATGTAACAGCGCCCGCGCGCTTGTGCTTGGCGATCCTGTTCCAGCGGCGGAAGAACGTATATATAGTCATGACTATATACACTGCCGTTGTGGCGAAGCAGGAATAAGCCGCCGCTCCCGCAGAATAATTAGTCGTTTTTCCGACGCGCCATTCCAGCGAATTTATCGTTAGAAAAATTATGACCAGATTGACGGCAAAGGGAAGAAAAATACCGATTTTCCCCGAAATTTTCTTAGGAAAAAATCCCACAGCCTTGACCATATAAAGAAAAATGAAAAAAACGACCATGTCAAGGCTTATAAAGAAAATCAAGTGAAAAATTCGGTTGAGAAACGTCGGAACGATATCGGTGTGATTTACCGTCCACGCCGTTATTCCGTCAAAAATAACGCTTGTTATGCCGAGCATTATAAGCTCGTCAAAGTACGTTTCGCGAAGATTCAGGTGATATTTTCTGCAATCACGCAGATAAATAAACGCCACATACAGCAGCACCACAAGACAGCCGATCTGAAGCTTACAGTATTCCATTCGCAATCCCCCTTATGACATTATTATAATACCGTAAATTGCGGCTGTCAAGGGAATTTTTATTTTATAAACTCTGCAATTTTCCTGTACGCCCTTTCGTAATCTCTCTGCGGGTTGTCAATTATCACGGATTTTATGGGGAGTCTTGCGAGAATTTCAAGCTCTCGGCGCTGGCGCTCTTCAAGCGCCTTTATATATCCGTCAAAGCCGCTCAGATCGTTCGCCTTTCCGTACCCGCCGTTGCAGTGATAATCCACGACTGCGTTAAGCCATTCGTCGCCGCGTTCTTTCACCGCTTTTTTTACGCTTTCCGCCTCGTCGTCGTTTTTCAGATAGATAATCATCGGTTCAAGCGGCGCAGTTATGCGGCAAAGCTCGCTTATATAATCAAATGAACGACTGATATCGAAATTGAACCGCATCATTGTTTCGCACATGGGATTCTGGAGAAAAACGCAGTTGAAAACATACGTTTTTTCGCCGCAGTTTTCCGTAAATTCGCGCCATTTGTCAAGCATTACGCCGCGCTCGGTATCCCAGTCCAGAAAATCGTATATCTTGAATTTCAGTACCTTTTCAAAAAGCTCGTCTTTAAGCTCCGAAAGCGGTACAATAAGCCCGTTCTCGCGCTTCACAGCGCAGCCGCGCAAAATTTCTTTCTCCGCTTCGGAAAATCCGTCCGCGGCATAATCCGGAACAAACGCTTGAAATTCGTAGTCTGCGGGGTGATTTCCGCTGCCCTCGTCAACGTATATCCCGCCTGTTTTCTCCGCGACAAATTTCGCAGCGGTGCTTTTTCCCGTGCAGGGAAGACCCTCCACAATGTAAAGTCTTGTTTTCATAGTGTCACTCTCCTTTATATTCCGTGGACAGCGGCGCCGAAAGCGTTATGGTGAAAAATCCTTCGCCGACGTGCGCCGAAATTTCGCACCCCGACCTTTCGGCGAGGTCGTGCGCTATTGCAAGCCCAAGTCCCGTCGAATTTTTCGAGCGCGCCTTATCCGCTTTATAAAAGCGTTCAAAGACCATGCTTTCATCTATATCGCTGTCTCCGATTTCATTTTTACAAGTGAAAACTGCGTTTTCACCATGGCGCTTCAGGCTCATTTCAACACTTCCCGAGCCGTGTACAAGCGCATTTTTTATTATATTCTGAACAACGCGGGTTAGCGCGTCAGAATTTGAAACGGCGGTGAATTTCTCCTCGGAAAAATCGACTTCGGGCAGTATCCCCGCCGAGGTAAAGCTGTCGTAAAACGAAAGAGCCGTTTTTATCACGGCTTCACCGAAGTCCACCTCCGAAAGCGGTATTTCAAGCCCGCCGTGCAGCCTTGCATAAGTAAAAAGCTCCTCAAGCATAGTGTTGAGGCTCTCTATTCGCGTGCGGATTATTTCTTCGTACCGCGTGCGCTCTTCAGCGTCCGTGCTTTCCGAAAGAAGCTGAAAATATCCGTCAAGAGAGGTAAGCGGCGTTCGTATATCGTGCGAAATGTCGGCGATCGCGCAGCGCAGATTTCTTTCGGCACGGTTTGTTTCGACAAAAAGCCTGTCCGCTTTTCTGAGCGTTTCATTTATCTCGTCGCAGAGCGCGTTAAGGTCGCGGCTGCCCGTTTCGATATCCAGCTTCATGTTCGTTTTGTGGCTCTTTATAAACGCGAGGCGGCGGCAGATGTCACGCACCTGTCGCCTGTAACAGTATAGAGAAATCAGAGCCGCAGCCGCAGCAATAAGCGCCGCCGCAGCGATAGCTATACACCACGCCATAAAATCCCCTTAAACTATGTCCCTCTTTTTGGACATTATAATTGTAATAACCGCAAACACCGCGAAATAAACCGCGCCGACTATTGCAATTCTCAAAGCGTCGTCTGAAATGTCGGACTTTGACATTATATTTATCATAAAGTAATCGCCGACGCTGAACGTTTCGGAAATACCTATCTTATGAAGCGCGTAATCGAACACACTTGTAATGACCTGCGAAAGCAGTATCAGGGCAAACCCGCCGATTATCGTGAACGTCGCGCTTCTTAACGCTTCGCTGATAAAGACCGCGAGCATGGAAAATCCGAGATACGGCATTATTTTCGGAAGAATAACGTCAAGGTTATCCGAAAGCTGCCCGAGCGTCGTAATATCGCGGTTGAATGTCAGCCCGACAATATATGTCGCGCCGATAGCCGCAGCAAGCAGTATCAGCGAATACGCGCAGCTCACGATTATGTCCGCGCCGATTATTTTAGCGCGCTCGGGGTAGTTCCCCGCGAAATTCTTTATAAACCCGCTTTTGTACTGCGCAGTAATAAACAGCGCAATTCCCGCAAGAGGAAAGCAAAGAATGATATTGTTGCTGAGAATGAGGTTTAAAAACTCATATATCGGTTCCGCGGAATAATTCACACTTATAATAAGCCGCGCATTATCGTGATAAACAGCGCCCATCATAAAGCACTCAAGAATTACAATAAAAATAATGATATACGCCGACATTGACCGCGAAAGGCGGTAAAAATTCATTTTTATGAGATTACGCATTTTCGTTTCCTCCCGTCAGTTTAAGATAATATTCTTCAAGCGCCTCGCTCTTTACGGCAATTTCCTTGACCTTTATGCCTTTCTGCGCAAGTCTTAAAGATATATCTCCGCATAGATCGGAGTTCGCAAAAACGTGTAACGTTTCGCTGTCAACAGCCGTGTAATCGGCAATTCCCATTTCATCGAGAACCGTGCAGGCAAGCTGATTGCCGTCGGTTTTGAGTTCGATATGCTCGCTGCATTTTGCGGAAAGTTCCTCGCGTGTAAGCTGCTCTATAAGCTCGCCTTTGTGGATTATCCCATAATGCGTGGCGATTTTTGAAAGTTCGTCGAGAATGTGGCTGGAGATAATAAAGGTTATATTTTTCTCGCGGTTCAGCCGCAGTATAGTTTCGCGTATCTCGGCGATTCCCTGCGGGTCAAGTCCGTTTGTCGGCTCGTCGAGCAGGAGTATATCGGGATTTCCCGTAAGCGCGATCGCCATTGCGAGCCGCTGTTTCATTCCGAGAGAGAATTTTTTTGTCACTTTTTTTCCCGTGTCCGAAAGTCCGACAAGCTCCAGAAGCTCCGCAGGCAAATTCTTATCGCGTATTCCGAGCGCATAGCACTTGACCTTCAGATTTTCCTCGGCAGTCATGTTCGGGTAAAGCCCGGGATTTTCTATAAGCGCGCCGATACGGCTCATTGCCGCGTTTTTTTCTGCGCCTTTCATACCGAAAACGGCAATTTCTCCGTCGGTCGGCGCGGAAAGTCCCGCTATCATCTTCAGCAGAGTTGTCTTACCGGCGCCGTTGCGCCCGATAAGTCCATAAATTGCGCCCTGCTCAATGGAAATGCTGATACTGCTCACCGCTTTTTGTCTGCGGTACTGTTTTGTAACGCTGAAGGTTTCGATTATGTTTTCCAAAATTAAGCCGCCTTTCTGTCTTTTATGGCTTTATACTATTTTTCGATCTTCCTATAGACAACTTCTATAGGAAGATTCGCCGCTTCTGCGTAGCCATACAATACTAATTCCGTCAAAGCCGATGTCTTTGGCATACCGCTTTTTTAAGCGGTAATCAATATATAGACAACGTCTATGTATTGAATTGTACAGCGCGGGTGTTAATATTTCGCCAAAAAATGTTAAAGAAAGGTTAAAGTTTTTTTAGCCTAAAGCCTACTCCCCAGACCGTTTCGATATATTCCTCGTCTGAAATCGCCTTGAATTTTCGGCGTATATTGCTGATGTGAACGTTTATCGTTTTGTCCTCGCCGATGTAGTAATCCTCCCAAGCGTAGGAGTAAATATCCTGCTTTGTGAACACCCTGTCGGGGTGCGACAAAAACAGCTCAATTATTTTAAGCTCCTGCTTTGTAAGCTCTACGGGGATGTTTTTCAGCGTAAGCGTAAGTCCCGTTTTGTCCAGCAAAATATTACCGTAAGCAAGCGTTTCGCGCGCCTCTGCGGGAGCTGAACGCCGAAGCTGAACGCTCACGCGGGCGAGAAGCTCCTTGATGTTGAACGGCTTTGTTATATAGTCGTCCGCGCCCGAGGAAAGCAGGTCGATTTTCGTATCGACTGAGTCCCGCACCGACATAACTATTACGGGAACCGCCGATTTCGCGCGTATCTCGCTCAGCACGGCTTCGCCCGTTTTTCCGGGAAGCATGAGGTCGAGCAGGACTAGCGAAATTCCTCCTGCGCCGAAAATCAGAAGCCCCTCGGTACCCGAAAAAGCGCTGACGCAGGAATAACCCGCCTTTGAGAGCGCTTCGCAAAGCAGCGCGTTTATATCGTTGTCGTCCTCGATAATGAGGATTTTTTCATTGCGCATGGTTTTCTCTCCCGATATGATATATTGTCTTAATTATATACCGCGTCGGTCGAAAAGTCAACATGAAATGAGGGTGTAATATTCGGAACGGGGCGCATTTTTGCTGTAATCTGTTTTACGCTATTATAGTTTTTATATATGAAACTATTGCATTTTGCGGCGTTTTTTGATATAATGTAAATAATTATCATTGCACGACAAAGACGGGAGCTGTTAAAATGACAGAAAAAGTAAAAAACGCGAAGCGAATTGTAATAAAAGTTGGCACTTCAACGCTCTGCTATAAAACGGGAAATCTCAATATCCGACGTGTTCAGAAGCTTATCGAGGTAATGTCGGACCTGAAAAACGAGGGCAGGGACGTTATTTTTGTAACCTCCGGCGCGATAGGGATCGGCGTAGGGCGCGCGGAGCTGCCGAAGCGTCCGACTGATATGCCGACGAAACAGGCGTGCGCCGCAATCGGACAGTGTGAGCTGATGAATATATACGACCGCGAATTTATGAAATATAATCATACCGTGGCGCAGCTTCTTGTTACGCGCGACGTTGTAAGCAATCCGGTGCGCCGCGAGAATGCGTTCAACACGCTTCACAGGCTGCTTGAAATGGGCGCTGTTCCGATAATCAACGCGAACGACACGGTTTCGATCGAACAGCTCGATTTTGATGAAAACGATACGCTTTCGGCTATGTCCGCCGCGCTTTGCGAAGCTGATCTGCTCATTATTCTTACAGACGTTGACGGACTTTACGATAAGAACCCCGCGCTTCCCGACGCAAAGCACATTCCGATAGTGACAAAGGTCACCGATGAGATGATCGCAGCGGCGGGAGAAAAGGGCAGCGAGCTAGCGAGCGGCGGCATGATAACAAAGCTTGAAGCGGCTTGCATCGCGGGCGAAAGCAATATTCCGACGGTGGTTATAAAAGGCGACAGACCCGAAAATCTTTACGATTTATTTGCGGGGACTGCGAAATGCACGGTTTTCGACCTCGGCGAAAACGAATGATGAAAGGAACATATTATGAGTTATATTAACGAGCTTGGAATTGCCGCAAAGGCCGCCGAGCGTGAAATGACAAAAATCGGAACATTGCAGAAAAACGCGGCTCTTCGCGCCGTTTCCGAAAAGCTGCTTAACAGCAAGGACGTAATTATAAAGGAAAACAGCCGCGATATCGAGAACGCGCGGATAAACGGAATGTCGGAGGCGATGATCGACCGCCTGACGCTTACGGAAAGCCGCATCGACGGCATAAGCGATGGAGTTTTGCAGCTCGCTGCGCTTAAAGACCCTATCGGCGAGGTAATAGGCGGCGGTGAACTTCCCAACGGGCTGAGAATAATTCAGAAGCGCGTTCCCCTCGGCGTTATCGGGATAATTTTTGAGTCGCGGCCGAATGTTACGGTCGACGCTGCGACTCTTTGCCTGAAATCGGGAAACGTATGCATTCTCCGCGGCGGCAGCGACGCTATTTATTCCAACAAATGCCTCGTAAGGCTCATGAGAGAGGCGATTTCCGAGGCGGGTCTGCCCGCGGACGCCGTACAGCTTGTTGTCGATACGTCGCGTATTGTTGCGAACGAGCTGATGAAAGCGGATAAATATATCGACGTGCTTATCCCGCGCGGAGGCGGCGGTCTTATACATTCCGTCATGCAAAATTCGACCATTCCCGTTATTCAGACGGGCGAGGGAAACTGCCATGTTTACGTTGACAGATTTGCCGATATCGATATGGCGGTCGAGATCGTAAACAACGCGAAAACGCAGCGTCCGAGCGTCTGCAACGCGATAGAAAATGTGCTTGTTCACAAGGATATCGCGGAGCAGTTCTTTACCGCGCTTGCAAAAAAGTGGAACGGAAAGGTAAAGATAATCGGCGACGAGGAAACCTCGAAATATATTTCCGTTGAGCGTATCGCGACGGACGAGGACTACCGCAGGGAATTTCTCGATTATGTCATTGCGGCTAAGGTGGTACATAGCGTTGATGAGGCGATAGACCATATCAACCGCTTCGGAACGCGCCACAGTGAATGCATTGTAACGATAAATCTCGATATTGCAGATAAATTCCAGCGTCTTGTTGACGCAGCGGCGGTGTATGTAAACGCAAGCACGCGCTTTACGGACGGATTTGAGTTCGGGCTTGGCGCGGAGATAGGAATTTCGACCCAGAAGCTTCACGCAAGAGGTCCGATGGGCTTGCAGGCGCTTACGACTTATAAATATCTTATAAACGGAAACGGTCAGATAAGAGGATAACAGATGAGCAAAAAGAGAAACAGGAACAGAAACGGCTCTGCGCCGAGCCGAAACGTTACCGAGCGGCTCAGCGAGGAGCTTAAGCAGGAGGGCGGCAGCGCTTCCGCAGAGGTTCAGATTTTTTCGCTGGACGCTTCGGCGGAGGTAAAACAAAGTGAGAAGGCGCCTGTCGCCGAGAGCGATGAAAAACAGGCGGAGGGGCAACCCGAGCCGGAGCAGGTTCGTGAATACCGCGCTCCAGAAAAAAAGCCCGCGCCCGAGGAGATAGTCGGCGAGTATTCACCGACGGATACGCTTATCGCGACGATGGGTTCTGCGCTCGGCGGGGATTACGAGGACGTTTCGGAAGAAAACGAACCCGAGGAGGCCGCCGAGCCTGCTGAAGTGAAAACAGAAAAAAGACCGAACAAATTTTATCTTGTGTTTGCGGTTTTTATCATCATTATGTCGATAATAGGAATGTATTCCAGCGTGAGATTCATTGCAAACGGAGTAAGCGAGATCGCTAACCAGACCTCTCTTAAAAACGAGATTGCACTGTTTATCTATCCGGTCGTAACGGTTGACCCGCCCGCTTTCGCGAATGTCGAGGAGCTGCCCTCGAGCGTTGTTGTCGAATCCGCGCTCTGGCGAATCATTCTAACTGGCGATACCACCAACTATGAAAAGCTGTACAACACTTATATGTATGTGCCTGCCGTCGATGTTGAGTTCAATATCCGCGCCATTTTCGGAAATGCGGTCGAAATAAGTCACCAGACGGTAGGAAGCGCGAGCACTTCTTTTACATATAATGAAGATACGAACACCTATCTAGTTCCGATAAGTCCGCGCTACACCGCATATTCGCCGGTTATTACCGATGTTTCAAGCGTCGGCGAGCTTTACACTGTCCGCGTTAAGTATATGCCGCCCACGGCGCTTGCGATCGAAGGGATAAAGCTGCATGACGAAGCGACAAAGGTAATGGAATATACGCTTTCAAAGGCGAAAAATTCCATGACCCTCCATTCCATTAAAAATGCTACAAACCTTGGAGATACCTATGAATATTAAGGCGGTTATTTTTGACCTTGACGGAACAGTTCTCGACACGGAAAAGCTGCTTGTGAAATACTGGTGTCAGGCGGCGAACGAAGCGGGTTTTCCAATGCAGCGAGAACACGCCTTGCAGCTTCGCAGCCTTGCGGCAAAGTATGCCGAGCCGCTTATGAAAACGTGGTTCGGGGAGAGCTGCGACTACCGGATCTTGCGAAAAAGGCGAATGAAGCTGATGTCCGATCACCTCGAAAAATACGGTCTGGAGGTTAAGCCGGGAATACCCGAACTGTTGGATTATCTCGGGAAAAAGGGCTTTAAGCGGGCTGTTGCGACAGCGACGGATCTTACCCGCGCGAGCGATTATCTGAAGCAGGTAGGCTTGTTCGACAGCTTTGACAGGATAATTTCGGCGCACATGGTCGAAAACGGAAAGCCGAAGCCCGACGTTTATATCTACGCCGTTGAACAGCTCGGGCTTACGCCTGCGGAATGCATAGCGGTCGAGGATTCGCCGAACGGGGTTCTTTCCGCAAGCGCCGCAGGCTGCAAAACCGTTATGATACCCGATCTGAGCGAGCCTGACGAGCAGCTTGAAGTGCTGCTTTATGCGAAGTGCGCAAAGCCCGGCGGGCTTATTGAATTACTTGAGAAGGAAGAAACTGTAGATGAATATACTCACCGTTAACGAACTTAATCTTAATACTAAAAACAACGCCGAAGCGTTTGTTCAAGCTGCGGAGGAGCAGTACCGCGCGCGCATCGCGGCGGTTGCGGAGGGACTTACCGTTCACAACGCCGATATGCCGATAATTCTTATTTCGGGACCGTCGGGTTCGGGAAAGACGACCACGGCAATGCGCCTTGCCACAATGCTTGAATGTAAAGGAAAAAATGTTCACATTCTCTCGATGGATAACTATTTTCTGTCGGTTGACGACCCGAGAAACGAGGCTGACGAAAACGGAAACGTTGACCTTGAATCGCCGAAGCGGCTTGATATGGAGCTGTTGAACGAGCATCTTGAAAAGCTTTGGAAATGTGAGGAAATTGACGTTCCCGCTTTTGATTTTTCGCAGCAGCACCGTACCCTCGGCAAAAAAATGAAGCGAAATCCCGGCGAATTTGTTATTATGGAGGGCATTCACGCGCTCAATCCCGAGATAACGGGGCGGATAGGCAAGCACGCCATAACGGTTTACGTCAGCGTTCGCACGCGCCTTGAAAACAAAGAGGGCAGGCTGCTTCACCCGTCGAAAATACGCCTTATGCGCCGTCTTATGCGCGACAAGCTGTTCCGCGGACGTCCCGCTTCGGGAACGCTCGATTTCTTTGCGAATGTCGAACGCGGGGAAAAGCGCTTTATAATGCCGTATAAGAACTCGGCTATGTACGATATCGATACGTTTATTTCATACGAAGCGGCGGTGTATAAGCCGTTGGTTCTGCCCGAGCTTCTCGCCGTTAAGGACACCTATAAGGACTACGCGAAATATGCGGACGTTGAGGAGTTCCTTACGGAGATCGACGGAATGGATATGACGGGAGTTCCGCTCGATTCGCTTGTGCGCGAATTTATCGGTGGAAGCAATTATAGTTATTGATTGTTGAAATTCAACAAAAACGGCACGGGTTTTATATTTTTTTGTTAAATTTCGCCCAAATGCTTGATTTTGGCAAAATAAAGTAGTATAATAAAATCAGTATAATAAAAAAGGAAGGAAATGCCATGGAAACGAATATTTTGCTCGAAAGCGGAACAAATGAGCTTGAACTGCTTGAATTTTTCGTCGGAAACGAGGATTACGGAATAAATATTGCGAAAGTAAACGAGATAATGACGTATCGCGAGGTTACTCCCATGCCGTCTGCGCCCGATGGCGTCGAGGGTGTGTTTATGCCGCGTGATAAGCTGATTACGGTTGTGGATCTCCACAAAATTCTCGATGTTGACGTGCCTGACGGAAACAGCGGGCTGCTTATCGTTTGTGAATTTAACCAGCTCGATATCGCTTTCCATGTAACAAGCGTAAAGGGCATTCAGAGAATAAGCTGGAGCAGCATCGAAAAGCCGCCGTCTGTTGCAAACAACAGCAGGAAAGGCGTTGCGACGGGAATTGCAAAGATCGACGGAAGAATTATCGTTATTCTCGATTTTGAAAAGATAATTTCCGACCTTAACAGCAGTTCGGGGCTTGATACCACGGGAATTGATAAGCTGGAAAAATCCGAATCGGTAAATTACGACGCAAAGATCATTATTGCGGAGGATTCGGCGCTGCTCAATAAAATGATCGTGAATGCGATGACCTCTGCGGGATTTCATAATATCCTTGCATTTTCAAACGGTCAGGAAGCGTGGAATTATATTTCGGGCTTTGCCGGTAATGAAAAGGCGGCTGAGAGTATTGCGCTCGTCGTAAGCGACATTGAGATGCCGCAGATGGACGGTCACAGACTCACGAAGCTGATAAAGGATAATCAGAATCTTAAAAAGATACCCGTATATCTGTTCTCGTCGCTTATCGACGACAGAATGAGAAAGAAAGGCGAAAGCGTCGGCGCAGACCGCCAGTTCTCAAAGCCGCAGATAGGCGATCTCATAAAGTCAATGATCGAGCTTTTGAAAAATTAACGGCGGATCCGTTTCGGAAGGAGCGATGTTATGGAAAATTATGTTGTTACGATTGCCAGAAGCTATGGAAGCGGCGGACGTACGATCGGCGCAATGCTCGCACAGTCGCTCGGCATACGCTATTATGACAAGGAGATTACGCGCCTTGCTTCAGATAAAAGCGGAATAAGCGAGGGACTTTTCAACATGGCTGACGAGCGCGTTAAGGAGAGCATTTTCAAGCGTCCTCATCAGTATGACGGAACGCTTATCGCTCCGAGCCACAAGGAGTTCACTTCCGATGACAACCTGTTCAATTATCAGGCTCATGTGATAAAAGAAGCGGTTCAGCAGGGAAGCTGCGTTATCGTAGGCCGCTGCGCCGATTATGTCCTTAAAGGTACGAAAAATCTGTTTAGAATATTTATCCACGCGGATATGGAAACCTGCATTCACAACGCGATGACGAGAAACGGTTTTCAGTCGCGCGAGGAAGCCGAACGCTTCATAAGAAAGACCGACCATGAGCGAAGCGTTTATTACAAGGCGCGCACGGGCAGGGAATGGGATTATGTCGGCAACTATGACCTTATTCTCGATACGAGCAATATGGATTTTGAAACCTGCACGAAAATCATCGAGGGGTATGTAAAAATCCGCATGAATATTGAATAATTAGGCTGCCGAGGTTCGTCGGCAGTTTAAAGCCGCGGGTTCGCCCTGCGGCTTTGCTGTTATATGCAAAAATGTCGCTGCACCTTGATATTTTCCCTTTTTTATGATATAATTATTGCAATATCACTTTGGGGAGAAAAGGAGTACATAATGAAGAAATTTTTATCATTGCTGACCGTTTGCGCAATACTGCTTTCGGGCTGTTCGCCGCAGCCGCAAAGCACTGACGCTGCCGGTGAATCTTCTGCGGCGGAAATTTCAGCCGATACTGAAAATACAGCTTCGGAAAGCACGGCAGAGCCGTATTCCGAGCCTGCCGAAGCCTCGGAGATATCGGAACAGACGAGCGTTGCGACGGCAACAGAAGCGGTTGAGTCCGAACCGTTGTTTCCGTCGGAAGCTGCGGCGGAAACCTCCGCGCAGACAACGGCAGCGACCGAAAAGCCCGTGCAGGCGGCTGAAACGGGTAAGCTTTCTGCTTACGCCGACAAATACGAGGGTCGCGAACAGACCTCGGACTACAACTACGGCGAAGCGCTCCAGAAATCCATTCTTTTTTACGATTTACAGCGTTCCGGTAAGCTTCCCACAGATAAGCGCACGAATTGGCGCGGTGATTCCTGTCTGAACGACGGCTCTGACGTGGGGTTTGACCTTTCGGGCGGATTTTTTGACGCGGGCGACAATGTTAAGTTCAATCTGCCCATGTCCTACACATGCACTATGCTTGCGTGGTCGGTTATCGAGGACTACGCCTCCTATAAGGAAAGCGGTCAGCTTGAATACGCTCTGGACAATATCCGCTGGGGCAGCGATTATTTCATAAAATGCCACCCCGAAGCGAATGTTTATTATTATCAGGTAGGCGACGGAAACGCTGACCACGGTTGGTGGGGCAGCGCGGAGGTCATTGAAGCGCAGATGAAGCGCCCGAGCTATAAGGTCGATCTGAATAACGGCGGTTCATGCGTAACGGCGGGAACTGCGGCGGCTCTCGCTTCCTGCGCCGTTTTGTTTAAAGACAGCGACAGCGTGTACTCCAAAACCTGTATAAAGCACGCCAAGGAGCTTTTCGATTACGCCGAAACGGTAAAGAGCGACGCGGGATATACCGCCGCGAACGGCTTCTATACCTCGAACAGCGGTTTCTACGACGAGCTTGCGTGGGCGGCGTACTGGCTTTATAAGGCGACCGGCGAGAGCGGCTATCTTGACAAATCCAAGTCATACCTTGCACAGACGAGCGGTGATTATAAGTGGGCGCAGTGCTGGGACGACGTTTCGTACGGAACGGCTCTGCTTCTTGCAAAGGAAACAGGCGAACAGCAGTATAAGGACAGGATAGAAAAGCACCTTGATTACTGGCTCAGCGGCGTTACATACACGCCGAAGGGGCTTGCGTGGCTCGACACATGGGGCGCGCTGCGCTATTCCACAACAACTGCGTTCCTCGCGGCGGTCTATGCCGACAGCGGCGTCTGCTCCTCCGCAAAACAGCAGAAATATCACGATTTTGCGAAAAAACAGGTCGATTACGCACTAGGCAGCTCGGGGAGAAGCTATGTTATCGGCTACGGCGAGAACAGTCCCAAAAATCCGCATCACCGCACGGCGCACGGCGCATATTCCAACAATATCGGCGAACCCGCGCAGACGAAGCACATTCTCTTCGGCGCGCTTGTCGGCGGTCCCGACAGCAGCGATAATTACACCGACGACCGCGGCAATTATATCAACAACGAGGTCGCGTGCGATTATAACGCAGGCTTTACGGGCGCGCTTGCAAAAATGTACAAATTCTACGGCGGAAAAACGCTTGTTAATTTCGGCGCGGTCGAGAATGTCCCCGACGACGAGCTTTATTCCGAAGCAACGATCAACGTGAGCGGCGAAGATTTTATTGAAATAAAGGCGTTTGTCTACAATAAAACGTCAACTCCCGCGCGGGTCGCAGATAACCTTAAGCTCTGCTATTTCTTTGATCTGAGCGAGGTTTACGCCGCAGGCGGAACCTCCGACGATATTGTCGTTTCGACGAATTATATGCAGGGCGGCTCGGCAAGCGGAGTGAACTGCTGGAACAAGGAAAAAAATCTGTACTACGTCGCAATCGATTTTACGGGCGTGGACATTTTCCCCGGAAGTCAGGACAGCTATAAAAAGGAAGTCCAGTTCAGGATACGCAATACAAAGGGCGTTTGGGACAACTCCAACGACCCGTCGTATATGGATATTGCGGGGGCGGGAAGCGGAACGCTTGTAAAAGCGGAAAATCTTGCGCTTTATGAGGGAGATAAGCTCGTTTTCGGCACTGAGCCGAACGAGAAGAACACGGGCGTGAAAATAACCGCGGTTTCGGGAAATAATACACAGCCGAGCGGCAATGCAAATAATCGGAACGAGCAGAATAATCAGAACACGGTTCAGCCGTCCGCACCTGCGGCAAATGTTTCGGATAAGGGAACGGTGAGCGTGGAGCTGTCGCAGCAGGCAACGCAGGGCAATTCCAATACGATTTCATTCACCCTAAAAATAACGAACACAGGCACGACGGGCATCGACCTAGGAAAGCTGACCGCGGACTATTTCTTCACGAAAGACGGAGATTCCGAACTCGTTTTCTGGTGTGATTACGCCGATATTTCGGGCAGCGGCTATCAGGCGTGCACCGATACCATCTCGGGCGCTTTCAGCTCCGCAAGCGGAAAAGACCGCGATACAAAATGCACCTTAAAGGCGAGCGGCGTTCTTGCGGGCGGCGACACGCTCCAGATTCAGGGAAGAATAACAAAGTCCGATTGGTCGAATTTCGACCTCGGGAACGATTATTCGTCGGGAAAATCAGAAAATATAACCATAACATATAACGGAAAGAAGCTTTAAAAGCTAACAAAAGAAAGGAAAAGACATGAGAATTTCGGAGATGTTCGGCAAGGGAAGGACCGTTTTATCATTCGAGGTTTTTCCGCCGAAAAAAACAAGCAGCATTCAGACAATTTACGACACGCTCGAGAAGCTGAGCGGGCTTAAACCCGACTATATCAGCGTAACCTACGGCGCGGGCGGAAATCTCGCCAACAATTCGACCTGCGAGATAGCTTCCGCGATACGCAATAAGTACGGTATCGAGTCGATGGCGCACATAACCTGTGTGAACTGCACAAAAAGCGACGTCACGACAATTCTTGACAGGCTCAAAGCCGAGGGTATCGAAAATGTCCTCGCTTTGCGCGGTGACATAAACCCCGATATTCCGCCGAAAACCGATTTTCGCTATGCAAGCGAGCTTGTCGAATTTATCCGCAGCTACGGCGGCTTCGGGATAGCGGGCGCGTGCTATCCCGAGGTGCATTATGAAGCGCCCGACATGATAACCGATATCCGCAATCTCCGCAAAAAGGTGGATATGGGCGCGCAGACGCTTGTTACGCAGCTCTTTTTTGACAATTCAGTGTTCTATGACTTCCGAGAAAAGGCGCGCATAGCGGGAATAAACGTTCCGATCTCGGCGGGTATCATGCCTGTTACGAACAAAAATCAGATTGAACGCATGGTTACAATGTGCGGAGCAAGCCTGCCGCAGAAATTCAGCCGAATGATACAGCGCTATGAAAATAACCCCGAAGCGCTTGTTGACGCGGGTATCGCGTATGCGACCGACCAGATAGTCGATTTGCTTGCGAACGGTGTGGACGGCATACATCTTTACACTATGAACAACCCGTACGTTGCGGGGAAAATTTCCGAGAGCATCGGAAAGCTGTTATGAGCGGCGTATTTTCCGAAGCGCTGCGTTATCTCGGCTGCCGCGGAGAACCCGACGAGCAGACGGCGGCGCTTCTCAGGCGCGGCGAAAAGGCTCTGCGTGCGGAAGTGAACCCGTCGTATTGTTGGCTTGAGGCTGAAAAAAGCGCTCTCGGCGATTTTATCTGCGGAAATGACATAAAAAAACACCTTGAGGGCTGCGAAAGGGCAGTACTGTTCGCGGCTACGCTCGGAGCGCAGTCGGAACGTCTTATTCGGCGTGCCGAAGCGGAAAATATGGCGTATGCGGTGGTTCTGGACGCGCTTGCGAGCGCTATGATAGAGGAGTTCTGCGATAAGTGCGAGCTTGAGATAAAAGCGCGCGTCGGCGGGCATTTCACCTATCGTTTCAGCCCCGGATACGGCGATTATCCACTTGATTTACAGGGCTTGTTCATACGGCGGCTTTCGGCTGATAAGCGTATCGGGCTTACCGCGACGAGCAATTCGATACTTATTCCGCGAAAATCCGTCACGGCGATAATCGGCGTTTCGGAGTGCGGGAGCGGGCGTGAAAAACGCTCCTGCGCGACTTGCAGTATGCGGGAGAGGTGCGCTTATACTATTTTTCAATCATCCTATAGATAACGTCTATATATTGATTAGGAATTAGTATTACAGGAAGGGAAATGAACTATGACAAAAAAGCATATTTTAAGAGCAGTTTCGCTGTTGGCGGCGGTTTGTACAGCCGCGGGTTGCGGGAGCGCAGAGTCGAAAACAGCGTTTTCTGCCGTTTCCGAAAGCATACCTGAGGCGGCTTCAGAGCTTGAGGTGGATTATGTAGATAAACTCGGTTTGATCCATTACAAAAATCCCACCGATATAAGTTATGAACAGATTTATCAAAAGTTAAAGATAAATGGACTCAACATTGAGGCGCCGCTTACAATCGAAAAATTTGGTCAGGATTTCAATTTATGCGCCGATTCGATCGAATATATTGAAGAAGAAAAGATTGTATGCGCTGAAATGTCGTATAAAGGCAATGCGTTTGCAAATATATCGATCAAAGATTGTCAAAATGAAAAGGATTTTAACGGTAAAGAAATTATTCTTATTGTAGTTCTTGACAGTTTGAACGGCGAAAATATAATAACCGTGTCTAATATCGGTATTGGCTCTAAAAGAGAGGATGTTATATCTGAATTTGGCATTCCTTATGCAGAAAGTGTTTCTGATGATTCCGGCGATACAATGCTGACATACGGAAATGAAAATTCAATGTTGTCTTTTTCGTGTGAGAACGGCTCCGTACAAACTATTTTAATTGGATTTGAGCTTTAAAGCGAGGATATCAACAAGGAGGAAAAAACAGTGGAAATAAAAACGCTTCTCGGACGTGATTATGTGATTTTGGACGGCGGCTTCGGAACGGAAATGCAAAAGCGCGGAATGAAGCCGGGCGAAACCTCTGAGATAATGAACTTCAAAATGCCCGACGAGGTCAGAAATGTGCTGCGCTCATACGTCGAGGCAGGTTCTGATATTATAAGCGCGAATACCTTCGGTGCGAACAGACTGAAGCTCGATGGCTCGGAATACACCGTGGGTGACGTGGTGAAACAGGCAATGAAGCTTGCGCGCGAGGCTGTCGCAGGTACGGATACGCTTGTCGCGCTTGATATCGGTCCGCTCGGTCAGCTTCTCGAGCCGACGGGAACGCTGAAATTTGAAGAAGCGTACGAGCTGTTCAAGGAGATAATCGACGCGGGAAAATCAATGGCGGACTTGATCGTTATCGAGACCATGACCGACCTTTACGAGATAAAGGCGGCGCTGCTTGCGGCAAAGGAAAACAGCAGTCTACCCGTTTTCACATACATGACTTTCGAGAAGAACGGCAGAACCTTTACAGGCTGCTCACCCGCCGCAATGGCGCTTACGCTTGAGGGACTGGGCGCGGACGCAGTCGGCGTGAACTGCTCTCTTGCGCCGTCCGAGCTGCGCGAAATTGTAAGGGAAATTTCCGCATGGACAACGCTGCCGCTTGTGATAAAGGCTAACGCAGGACTTCCCGACCCGATAACGAACGAATACAGCGTTTCGGCTGACCGTTTCGCCGAGGACTATCGATTTTTTGCCGAGCTTGGCGTTAAAATATACGGCGGCTGCTGTGGAACTTCCCCCGAGTATATCGTTAAAGTGCGGGAAATGCTGAGGGAAAATCCCCCTAAAAAGCGTGAAATTCCTGAAATCCCCTCTGCTGTATGCAGCTATGCGAGGGCGGTAGATATAACCGCTCCTCGAATTATCGGCGAACGAATAAATCCTACGGGAAAAAAGCTGTTTAAGGAAGCGCTGCGCAATCACGACATAGGTTATATCTTGAATCAGGCTATTCAGCAGACCGACGCCGGCGCAGATATTCTCGACGTGAACGTAGGTCTGCCCGAAATTGACGAAATGGAAATGATGATCTCAGCGGTTAAGGCGCTTCAGGGCGTAACGGACGTTCCGCTTCAGATCGACAGTACTAAGCCGCAGGTTATCGAAGCGGCGCTGCGCGTTTACAACGGAAAGGCTATCGTCAACTCGGTAAACGGCGAGGACGAGGTGCTGGACACTATTCTTCCGATCGTGAAAAAGTATGGCGCGGCGGTCGTCGGGCTTACTCTTGACAAGAAAGGTATTCCGCCGACGGCGCAGCAGCGTTTTGAAGTTGCGGAAAAAATCGTGAAGCGCGCGGAGGAATACGGAATCCGCCGCGAGGACGTGTATATCGACTGTCTGACGCTCACTGCGAGCGCAGAGCAAAGGGCGGTTCTCGAAACTCTGCGTGCGCTGGCTATGGTTAAGGAAAAACTTGGCGTAAAGACTGTGCTGGGCGTTTCAAACATTTCGTTCGGACTGCCCGCGCGCGAGCTTATCAACAGCACATTTCTGTCAATGGCGCTGCAATGCGGACTTGACCTGCCTATCATCAATCCCAATATAACGGCGATGTCGGGAGCGGTTTTTGCATATCGTTTGCTTGCGAATATCGACAGCGATTCGCGTGAATTTATTGCGCGCTTCGGTGGAGAAACGGCGGCAAAGCCTGCTGCGCCGAAAGCCGAAATGTCGCTCGGATATGCTATTGAAAAAGGACTTCGTGAGGAAGCTGCCGCGATAACCGAAAAAATGCTTGGCGAAACCGATCCTATGGAAATAGTGAACGGCTGCCTTATTCCTGCGCTCGACGCGGCGGGAGCCGATTTTGAAAAAGGAAAAATATTCCTGCCGCAGCTTATTCTTTCGGCAAATGCGGCGCAGGGCTGCTTTGGCGTGATAAAGGAGAAAATGCCGACCGCAGACGGCTCGGTAAGCAAGGGGAAAATAGTTCTCGCAACGGTTAAGGGCGATATTCACGACATAGGAAAAAATATTGTAAAAACGCTGCTTGAAAATTACGGCTACACGGTAATCGACCTCGGAAAAGACGTTCCCGAACAGACGGTCGTTGACGCGGCGCGTGAGCATAACGTAAAGCTTGTGGGACTTAGCGCGCTTATGACAACTACGCTCGGAGCAATGGAGCAGACGATACGGCTGCTGAACGAGCAGCTTCCGAAGTGCAGAACGGTTGTCGGCGGAGCGGTTCTGACCGCTGATTATGCGGAGAAGATCGGTGCGGATTTTTATGCGCGCGACGCAAAGGAAACCGTAGATATTGCTAAGAAGGTGTTTGAATAATGCCGACCGATATGGTACATTAAATGCCGTGTTATTATATTGGTCAGTACACAGTGGGGAGGTTAATAGGACATAGTTGGATATACCGCAAGTGACATTTTTGTCAATTTGTGTGACGTGTATGCCTCGCGTATAAAATGTGAGTGAAATGATAAACCAAGAATTAAGATGCTTGGATTTTATAATCTACTATTTTTGAGCAGGCAAGATTTAATCGATATGTATAAGGAACTTAATAGTATTCAAAAAATTACATTTTTAGGGAGCGTAAAAACTCCAGAAATAAATTTTTATGCATTGCTCAAGGAATACTGTAATGATGGCAATGTGATGATACGATTTGGCACCGATTTTACTAATATGGAGGCTTCGATTTTTTACAATTTCGAAGACTTTCCCAATAATCTAAATTTCGGATACACTTAACAATTGCGCATTTAAACGAATTTTAAGACAAGAGAATCCCGAGCGAACAGAATGACGGAAAAAGCGGCTTTACCTGTTCAAACCGACATCGGGCGGATTGAGGAATATCTGCCGTAATAGGAAGAAACGTTTTATTACAGAAAACGATGTTGAATTTTAAAAAATGTCCCTTTGTCAATGATGTGAGACTTAAAAAAAGAAAAATCTTCTGTCAGAAAGAGGAGTGCAGCGACGAATGATGACAGAAGATTTTTTGTCGCTGTCAGCCGCCCAGTTCGATATGTAATTGTGCGGGCGATTTCCAGCCCAAAACTGCCATTGGAAGTATCCTCCAATCAATCCCGCGCCCCAAACCAAACAAAACGCCCTCTGTCACTCAACTCGTGCCAGAGGGTAAAATA
>CAKSFR010000014.1 GCA_934454635.1 uncultured Ruminiclostridium sp. | reverse complement strand
ATTCTTGCGTACTGCGCTTTTGTGATATTCATGTATTTATTATATCATATTTTGACCTTAGCGTCAACATGCTCTAATAACTCCGTCAACCGCAATTGTTTCGCCGGGGAGAACACGCAGGATATCGCCTTTTTTGACCTCTTCTGCGGGTACTGTCCGCTCGTGACCGTCCGAAATAAGCCGTGCGGTGCGCGGCGTAAGGTGAACCAGACGCTCAATACCCGCACGGGCGCGCTTGACTGTCAGCTCCTCGAGCAATCCGCCAAGCTGCATAATAAAGGCGACCTCGCCCGCTGCAAAATCCTCGCCGATACAAACTGACGCAATAAGTGCTATCGAAACGAGAACATCCGCCTTGATATCAAAGGCGGTGATAAGCCCGATCAAGGCTTCAAGCACTATCGGAACGCCGCAGAGTATCACGGATATCCACGCCGCATTAAACGGAAGCAGGTCAGCAGGCGCAAAAAGGCTCGCCAAGAGCGACGCCGCCGAAATCGTCAGCAGCGTTATGTCCTTTTTTGTTCCTCCAAGCTCAAGCAGTTCTCCGAGCTTTTCCATTAGCTTTTTCACTTTTTTCTCCTTCCTATACCTATAGGGGTATATGCTTACAAAATGCATTATACCATACGAGGTATGCCTTGTCAAGTGTAAAATAAAAAAATCGGGATTTTTTTCAAATCCCGATTTTGATACCGCGTATAAAATACTATATTGTTTTACGGTGCAATTATAAAAGTCAGCGTTACTGCATATTCGCAAAGCGCTCTATCGCTTTGGTGAAATTTTCAATTTCCTCCGTATCGCCGCTTTCAACCGCGTCGCGTATGCAATGATTTATATGACCCTCGAGAACGACCTGCCCCGCCTTATTCAGAGCGGATTTCGCAGCGCTTATCTGCGTCAGAATGTCCTCGCACGGCACATCTTCGTCAATCATTCTTTCGATAGCCTGAACCTGCCCGATTATTTTTTTCAATCTGCGGTGCAAATTCTCGGAATCCATGCATTTTCTCATATAACGACCGCCCTTTCCGATTTTTGGGTATTACTGCAATCAAGGCAGAAATTTTGCGCGCTCCTGTTTACTTTTTAGGCGTAACCGAAACCATATCCGCCTTTTTAACCGCCGTCCATTTTCCGTTCACATACGCCTTTACCGCGTAGGTGTAAGCTGTCCCGTTTTTAAGGCTCTTTATGGTCAGTTTCTGATTTTTCGTGGTTTTTACAGCTGTAAGTTTACCGTTCTGATAGCGGTACACCCTGTACTTCGCAGCCCCGTCAACCGCCGTCCAGCTAAGCGTGACCTTTTTGTTGCCCGCTTTCGCGGTGAGGACGGGCTTTGCGCTTTTCTGCTCGGTTTTTACCGCCGCAGAAGCGCCGTTCTCAACAACAGCCTTCGCAACATCGTCATGAACCCATTTCAGAGTTTTTCTGTCGATTATCTTAAATTCTTTCGCATTGTTATCCCAAATTGCACAGGAAATCCCGCGTTCGCGCGCGTATTTTACAAGTCCTCCGAGAAACTCCGCAGACTGTGAATCATACGCGTTGCTGCCGGAATTTTCGTTATATTCGCCGAGGAATACCGGAATCCCGTTCTTTACGAATTTCTCATAAACGCTTTTAAGCGGCGCAATGTAAAATCCCTTTTTGTCCGTGTAAATATGTATTGTAACAATAAGACGGTTCTTGACGCTGTCCTTTGGCAGCTCGAAATAACTCGTCTTAACGCCGTCGGCAGACGTAGCATAGCCGGGAACCATGACAAATCTGCTCTTGTTGTTTCCTCCGGAAGCTCTTATCGTGTCGAGCGCCGCCTGATTAAGGCGATTTATACAGTCGATGCTCTCCTTCGCCTGAGCCGAGGGAGAATTTGCATTTATCCACCATTCATAGTCCGTACCGACAGCGCGCGGCTCGTTGCTTGTTTCAAAAACCAGCTTGTCATTGTAATCCTTAAACTCGGCGGAAATCTGCTCCCAGATTTTTTTAACATACTTTTCCGAGGTTTTATATTCCGCTTCGGTCGGATAATAATAGCCCTTTTCGATATCGTGGTGCGAATTAAGCACAACGTAAAGTCCCGCGTCAACGCTCCAGTCAACAATTTCCTTAACGCGCGCCATCCACTGCTCGCTTATATTAAAATTTCCGTCAACGTGATTGTGCCACGAAACGGGGATCCTTATCGTTGAAAATCCCTTGTCAGCTACCGCTTTTATAAGCTCGCGCGTCGTCGCTGCACCGCACCACGCGGTTTCGTAGTCCATTTCGTTACTGAGCCATGTGCAGTTTACGGCGTCCATAGCGTTTCCGAGATTCCAACCCGCGCCCATTCCGTTCACAAAGCTGATAGCTTCGTTATCGGGCAGTGTAATCGAGTCGTCCGCAGCCGCAGGAAGAACAAGCGCCGCCGCCATAACGCCTGCGGCAGTCACCGCGGCGCAAAGCTTTTTTAGCATTTTTGCAATAAAATTCATATTGTCCGCCTTTCAGAAAAAACGGTATTTATACTTTTTTTGTATAAATACCGTCAGTGCTTAAAGTGTATTTTCCTCATCGGAAGCTTCATCAGCCTTGTGCTCGGTGTAAGGAATTTCGTCGGAACCGAGGTTAAGACCGTCATATTCTTCATATTCGTCCTCGCCGAAGAAATCATCATCGTCGCCGATAAGGTCGAAATCCTCAAAGGTTTCCTCGTCCTCTTCCTGCTCCTCTAATCTCTTCTTGATGAAATACGCCGCTGTAAGAGCGCCCGCGATAAGCGCGATAATTCCGAGCAGCAGTGTAATTACGTTTTTATTCATGGGTTTTACCTTCCTTTCAAAAGCTTCTTTGCTTCTAATTATATACTATTTTTAGTACATTTTCAAGTATATTTTAAATTTCTGCGTTTTAACCAAAAAAATTACATATTTCCTGTTAAATTCATCAAAACGGAAATTGCGGCAACGGGCGCGGTTTCGCACCGAAGAATGCGCTTTCCGAGCGTTGCACAGACGATTCCCGCACTTTCAGCAAGCTGCGCTTCGCGCTCTTCAAATCCTCCCTCGCTTCCGATAAAAACATCGACAATGCCGCTTTTAACGCCATTCATTATCTCGTTCAGGCTTTTTCCTCCGCATTCATAAAACAGTATGCCCGTATGATCGGGCTTAAATTCCCGAACAGCTTCGGAAAATGTCATCATCGGACGTATCTGCATGATTTTTCCTCTGCCGCACTGCTTCGAAGCCTCAAATGCTATTTTCCTGTACCGCTCAAGCTTCTTCTCCGCCCCTTTTTCGTCGGGACGTGAAACACAGCGCTTCGACAGCACGGGAACAACCTCGCACGCGCCAAGCTCGACCGCCTTCTGCACTATAAATTCCATTTTATCCGACTTCGGGCAGCACTGAAACAGTCGCAGATAAATACTCGCTTCGGCTTCGTTCGCCTGTCTTTCAAGCACCTCGAGAACAACTGCCGAGGGCTGCGCCGAAGCAATACGGCAAAGACAGTCCGTACCCTCTCCGTCGCACACGATAACAAGGTCGCCCGGCTTCATGCGAAGCACCTGCGCGCAGTGGCGCGCTTCCTCGCCGTCGAGAACAGCCTCGTTTTCGCCTATATTTTTCCCGAAAAAGCGCGGATAGCGCCAGCGCTCAACCTCGCTGCCGGTTATCGTCTTTTCAAATTCCTCGTTAAGCTGCATTAGCCTTATCCTTTCGAGGTTCTGCTAAGAATATCGGAAACGTCGCTGATTGTTACAAAAGCGTTCTCGTCGGATTCGCGAACGAGCTGCTTGAGCTTTGATATCTGAAAGCGGTTTACAACAAAATAAACAATAGTTTTGTTTTCATTAGAATAGTATCCGTTGGCCTTCATGAGCGTAACGCCGCTGCCAAATTCAGCGGAAAGCTTCTGACAAATCTCGATAGGCTCGGACGTTATTATCATTGCCGCCTTTTCCTTGTCAAGACCTTCTACGATAAAGTCTACGGATTTTATCGCCGCCGCATAGGAAATTACTGAATAAAGCGGGATTATCCACGACTGCTCGGCAAAACCGATAACGATATATAAAATCACATTATATATCATAACAAATGTGCCGACGGTTATTCCGAGTCTTTTCGCAAAAATTACCGAAAGAACTTCAATTCCGTCGATCGCTCCGCCGAAACGTATCGTAAGACCGCTTCCTACGCCGGAAATAAGTCCGCCGAAAAGCGCGCTCAGCAAAATGTCGTTTTCCGTAAACGGCGAAGAGCTTATGACCTCGATCGGCAAAACGTATGTGATTATGTAGGACGCGAGCGAATAAACCGCGACGGCGTAAAGCGAATAGACCGTGAATGCAAGTCCCTGCCGCTTAAATCCGAAAGCGAAAAACGGCACGTTAAGAATCAGCAGGAAAACCGCGAGCGGCAGCCCTGTAATTGAAGCGAGAAACATCGAAGTACCCGAAAAACCGCTGTCGAGCAGCTTTGCGGGCGTCAGAAACATAACTACGCCGATAGCGTTTATGATACCGGAAACAGTCAGTTTTACAAATGTGCTTGGTTTCAGTTTGTTCATATTTTGTTCCTTTCCTGTTCATTTTTTCTGTCTTAAATCAAGAGAAAAGGCTCCCGATTCTTTTTCTGTTCAACTCGCGGTCGGTGTTATAAAAACCTCGGTAAATCCGCTCTCCGAAAGCGTAAAACTCGTCCGAATGATTCGGCACAAAAAGGTGAACGACCTCGTGCGCCGCGACATATTCGGCGAACCTCTGCGGCAGCTTGCAGAGCAGCAGATTGAGCGTTATTACGTTTGTGCGACGATTGCAGCTGCCCCATTTGCTTTTCAGGAGCGCCAGCCTTAGCAACGGCGGCTTTCCCTTATATCCCGAAAGCGCAAGATACCGCGCAAACGCCGCTTCAAGCACTTTTCTGCACTGCTCCGCCATATATGCGAGTACAAGCTGTTCAAGCCGCGCGGTATTCTGCGGCTCGGGCAGCGTCACAAGCAGCGTTTTTCCGCACATCGTGCAGCTTTCCCCGCCGCGTTCGGCGCGCACCGTATAAACTTCCCCGAAAATAGTGATTTCCGAGCCGTCGTGTAACTCCGTGCTGTTCTGCGGCAGCTTTTCCCGCTGTTTTGCTATCCACTCCGAACGTTCTTCAACAAATTTGTCGATACGCTCGCGCGAAACTCCGTAGGGCGCGCTGACGAGCAGCGTTCCGTCATCGGCAAGCCGCATACGCAGATTTTTCATGCCTTTCCGACGGGTAAGTATGTACTCTTCCATTTTATTTAAGCCAATTCGGTTTTATTCACCGATAATTCCGAAATCAATACTTGCTGTCGGGAATATCGCGAAATTCCGAGGAAAACGTGTCCGGCACAGGCGCGGCTACGACAGGCTTCGGTGCAGGCGCAACAGGCTTAGGTGCGGGTGCAGCGGGCTTAGGTGCGGGTGCAGCGGGCTTCGGTGCAGGCGCAACAGGCTTAGGTGCGGGCGCAGCGGGCTTAGGTGCGGGCGCAGCGGGCTTAGGTGCGGGCGCAGCGGGCTTCGGCGCAAACTTAGGTGCGGTAAAAACAGGCTTTGCGCCGCTCTCAATAGCGCTGACGCTTTCTCCGCACCGGGCAGCAGCCGATTCCGTAAGCTGAACGGCGGAAGATATTTCTGTTATGGACGTGTTGACAGCGCCGATAGAGCCGAGCTGCTGTTCACAGGTACGACAGATCTCATCGACAAGTCCCGCAATGGACTTCGTTTCGGAAGAAACCGCGTCGAGAGCTTTTGCGGTAGCGGCAGTCTTTTCCGAGCCTCTCTTAACGCTTTCAACGCAGCTTCTGATAAGGTCGTTCGTCTGCTGAGCTGCGTCCTGAGAACGCGTTGCGAGGTTCTTGACCTCGGTCGCGACAACGGCAAAGCCTTTTCCCGCTTCGCCTGCACGCGCCGCTTCAACCGACGAGTTGAGTGCGAGAATGTTTGTCTGGAAAGCTATATCCTCGATAACCTTTATGAATTTTGCTATTTCGTCCGTGGACTTATTGATATTGTCCATTGCGGAGAGAAGCTCGCGCATATGACCCGTTCCCGCTTCAACGTCAGAAGTCGCAGCAGCCGCAAAACGGTTTGCCTCACGCGCATTCGCAGCGTTGTCGGTAACGGTTTCTTCGATTTTCTGTATCGTGTCGGAAAGCTCGGAAAGTCCCGCGGACTGGCGCGCCGCCTGTACCGAAAGCTGAGAGGAAGCGTCGGAAACCGCGCGCAGACCGTTCTTAGCGAAATCAGCCGTTCCGGCTGCCGAGCTGAGAGCGGTTTCAATGCGTCCGACAAGCCGCTTTACAAGCACGGAAACCTCGTTGCTGTCGGAAAGTCCGTCCGCTTTTACGGAGAAATCCCCGTCGGCGAGCTTTGTGAGAACAGCTATGACCGCGTTATCGACAGTTTTGACGGAATTTATCCTTGCGGCAATATCTTCAATTTCCCCGGGAGCGTTTGTAACGTCGGTTTTTCCCGACTCCGCCAGCTCCTCCACGGGCACGGATATTACGGCGTTGAGCCGCTTTACAGCAGTTTTTCCCGAAATAAATCCGAGCAGAGCGGTGATTACCGCAGCCGCGCTGATAAGTACAATGGGAATTTTCGCGCCCGTTATAAGCGCCACGACCGCAAGAATAAGCGTAAGCGCGCCCCCTGCAATCCCCGCATTACATATGAGCAGCGTATGCGCCGTAATTATTTCTCTTATAGATTTTTTCATGAAATCACGCACCCTTTCAAGCCATTTTATTTACACTTTTTTCATTCTTCCCACAGAAGCTGTACGATTGAATATAAACTGTTATTATTATACCATATTTTAGCATAATTGTCCAGTCTTGACAAAAAATTTTGACACTATCCGAGCAATTTTTTTATTGAAAAGGGGTTGACAAAATCCCCAAAATAGAATATAATGAAAAAAATAAAAGGGAGTAGCCGACGGTTTCCCCCGTCTATGAATGCGTCAATACGTCGATTTTTTCTATTTCGACCGCATCATATATAAACGGCAAGACTTTTATTGAAATATCTGCATATACTTATACTGCAATATTTCAATAACGGACTTGCCGTTTTTGTTTTGCAGGAAGTAGCGCACACAAGAAAGGAACGGAATATCATGACAAATGAAGCGTACAGACAGACCCCTGAAGCCCTGCTCTATCAATACGGTACAGGTTCGGAGGGGCTGAACGGAGAACAGGTTTGCGAAAATCGCGAAAAATACGGCGAAAACGCGATCTCGGAGGGCAAAAAGGAAAATCCCTTTATTATTTTCCTCAGCCAGTTTAAGGATTTTCTTGTAATTATACTTATTATCGCGGCGCTCGTTTCCGCTCTGACGGGCGATAAAGAAAGCTTTATCGTCATAATCGCGGTAATCACAATGAACGCGATTCTCGGAACAGTCCAGACGCTCAGAGCGGAAAAATCGCTCGATAATCTGAAAAAACTCTCCTCGCCGCACGCAAAGGTGCTTCGCGGAGGAGTAATCTCAGAAATCGACTCGACCGAGCTTGTTGTCGGCGACATTGTACTGCTCGAGGCGGGCGATCGCATAGCCGCAGACGGACGGCTTATTGAAGCTGCTTCCGTCCAGACTAACGAAAGTGCGCTCACGGGCGAAAGCATGAACATAAATAAGGACGCGGAGATAATTCCGTTTGAGGTGCCGCTCGCCGATCGTAAAAACATGGTCTATTCGGGCAGCTTTGTAACGGGCGGACGCGGAAGATACCTCGTTACCGCTGTCGGAATGGACACCGAGGTCGGAAAAATCGCCGCGCTTATCCAGTCCGCTCAGGAACGCAAGACTCCTCTCCAGCGTTCGCTTGACAATTTCGGAAAAAAGCTCTCAATATGTATACTTATTATATGCGCAGTCGTTTTCGGACTGAGCCTGTTCAACGTAATACGACAGGGCGGCGAGATCAACTTTGACTCCGTAATGGATTCTTTCATGTTCGCGGTTGCACTTGCGGTCGCGGCGATTCCCGAAGCGCTCAGCTCTATCGTTACGATAGTTCTTTCGCTCGGAACACAGAAAATGTCCGCGGAAAACGCCGTTATGCGAAAGCTGCAGGCGGTCGAGGGGCTTGGCTCTGTTTCGGTCATCTGTTCGGATAAAACGGGAACGCTCACTCAGAACAAAATGACCGTCCGCAAGGTCGTTATCGGCAGCACGCTCGTGAACGCCTCGTCGGTCAAATCCGACGACCCTCGCTTCGCCCTCCTGCGTAACGCGGCTGTACTCTGCAACGACGGAGAATGCGGCGGCGAAAAGGAAATCGGCGACCCGACCGAAACGGCGCTCGTCCGCTTCGCCGCAGACACGGGCGCTGACTGGAAAAAAATCAGAAGAGATAATCGAAGAATAAGCGAAGTGCCTTTCGACAGCGACCGCAAGCTGATGTCGGTTCTGGTAGAAGCAAACGGAAAAAGGCTGATGTTCACAAAAGGCGCGGCTGACGTAATGGTCGGAAGAATGTGCATTTCCGCGCAGGAACACCGCGATATTCTCGAAAAAACCGAGCGTCTTTCCGCGCAGGGGCTTCGCGTTCTCTGCTTCGGATATAAGGAAACGGCTCAGGCGAAAATAACCGAATGCGACGAAAACGGACTGACCTATCTCGGCTTGCTGGCAATGATGGATCCGCCGCGTCCCGAATCGAAAGAAGCGGTCGCACAGTGCCGAAGCGCGGGAATAAAGCCCGTAATGATAACCGGCGACCACATTGTAACGGCGGCAGCTATCGCAAAGGAAATAGGAATCCTCGAAAACGAAAGCGAAGCTGTCGAGGGCAAGGCGCTCGACTCGCTCACCGACGAACAGCTCACCGACTTTGTGGCGAACAAATCCGTCTACGCGCGCGTTACTCCCGAGCATAAAATACGCATTGTAAAGGCGTGGCAGCGCCGCAACTGCATTGTTGCAATGACCGGCGACGGCGTAAACGACGCGCCCGCGCTGAAACAGGCGGATGTAGGCGTTGCAATGGGAATAACGGGAACCGAGGTTTCAAAGGACGCGGCGGCGATGGTGCTTACCGACGACAATTTCGCGACCATAGTCAAGGCGGTCAAGAACGGGCGAAATCTCTACGAAAACATTAAAAAATCCATACTTTTCCTGCTCTCGGGCAACATGGCTGGAATAATCGCGGTTCTTTTCTGTTCGATTTTTGCGCTCCCGGTGCCGTTTGAGCCGATACATCTTCTGTTCATCAATCTTCTGACCGACTCGCTTCCCGCGATTGCGCTTGGACTTGAACCGCACACCGACGACGTGATGAAGCAGCCGCCCCGCCCCGCAAACGAAACAATTCTTACGGGAAAATTTTTGGGACAAATCACTTGGTCGGGAATCGTTATCGCGGCGGCAACGCTTGCGGCATTCATATTCGGACTGAAAACCTCGGTTGAAAATGCGGCGGGCGCGGCAAGCACAATGGCGTTCGCAACACTTTGTCTTTCACGCCTTTTTCACGGTTTTAGCTGCAAATCCGATGCTCCCGTGCTTTTCAGCAAGAAAATATTCTCGAATAAATGGGGGATACTCGCATTCCTCGCGGGCTTTGCCCTGCTCAGCGCAGTTCTGTTCATTCCCGCGCTTCATGGGCTGTTCAAGATAGCGGAGCTTACCGCAGCGCAGAATCTTGCGATTTACGCACTGTCGCTCGGTTCAATGCTCGTTATCCAGATGATAAAAGGCTTTATCCACCCGAAAGAATAAAAGTTTAGGTCAAGCCTTTTCAAAGGCTTGCGGGCTCAAGGGGCGGCGCCCCTGTCGCACTCCGCAGAGTGCGAAATTCTTTTCGCTGAAAGCGCTCCGCAAGGGGTAAATTTTAAAACAGTCCTGTGGACTGTTTTAAAAGAGGGGACGCCCTGCAAGAGAGGGCGTCCCCTTAATTATATCTGTAAATTCTGCCGAAAACGCAAATATCCCCTGTTTTCACAGGGGATAAATCCGTGTCTTTTAATCAGAATGAGCCTTACTGCGCACGCTGTACCTTACCGGAGCGTAAGCATCTGGTGCAAACAGCAACTCTGCAGGGAGCACCGTTTACAACTGCCTTTACCTTCTGAACATTGGGCTTAAAGGTTCTGTTTGTACGTCTGTGAGAGTGAGAAACCTTAATACCGAAAGTGACACCCTTGCCGCAGATCTCGCATTTTGCCATGGGTCAGCACCTCCTTAATTTAGCAGATAGTGGTGAGAATCGGATTCACCGATATAGTATCGGAATTGAATGCGCTTCTCGATACCTTAATATTTTAACAAAAAAGAACTCAAATGTCAATACCTTTTTGAATTTTTTTCATTATTCCGAAAAATGTCTTTTTTCGCCGTATTATTCTGTGAAAAAAGACGATTTATTCATTCCAGAACGGTTCTTTTTCATGGCGCTGCGGTCTGTCCATAAGCGCGCGAAGCGACTCTGCGGGCTGAACCCCCTCGAAGCATATCCTATTGAGCTGCTCGATTATCGGAACGTACACATTATGCTGCTTCGCAAGCTCATACGCGATTTTTCCGCAGATATACCCCTCGACCGTTCCGACGGTTTTTACCGCGTCCGCCGCCGACATTCCCTCGCCAATCAGTATCCCCGCGCGGTGATTTCGCGAGTGAACCGACGTGCAGGTCACGATAAGGTCGCCGACGCCCGCAAGCCCCGTGAACGTTTCCCACTTCGCGCCGAGAGCGCTTCCGAGGCGGGTTATCTCCGCAAGTCCGCGCGTCATAAGCGAAGCTGTGGTGTTATCGCCGAGCTTCATGCCCTCGATAATCCCGCAGCAGAGCGCAATCGGATTTTTCAGCGCCGCCGCGATCTCACAGCCCGCCGTATCGTCGTTGACGTATGTGCGGAACGTCGCCGTCTGAAGATTTTCCTGAACAAATTCGGCGCAGCCGGCATCGTCGCTTGCAAAAACGACCGTCGTGGGTATTCCCCTGCCGACTTCCTCAGCGTGACAAGGTCCCGCCATGACCGCGATGCGGTTATGCGGAAGTTCCTCGCGAAGCACCTGCGAAAGCCGCTTATACGAGCCGTCCTCAAAGCCCTTTCCGACATTCAGAACAACGGTTTCGGGCGAAATAACGTCTTTCGCCTTCTGTGCGACTTCACGCACGAACTTGGACGGAATCGCAAAAACAACAATGTCCGCGCCCTTTACGCAGGAAATATCGGTCGTGAATAAAATCCTGTTTGAAACGGGCACGCCCGGCAAAAGCCGTCTGTGCTCGCCGAAACGCTGGATCTCCGCGATTTCCTCGGGATATTTCGTCCATGCAGTGATTTCGTGACCTCCCTTGTCCCAGAGAACGGAAAGCGCCGTTCCGAAGCCACAGCCGAGTATAGTTATCTTCATTCTTTGTCCCTTTCATGCCTTGCGCCTGCTCCGAAAAACGGAACAGGCGCGAATTTTATTCATATTTGATGTTCACAACGTCCGCGTAGTCGTAAAGTCCGCTCGAACTGCCATTGTTCCATTTTAAAAGCAGATTCTTTAACGTCACTTCGACGCGAGCGCTTTCGCAGTCGTCCGTATCAAAATCGCGGAGAGCGATTTCCACTGCGGCAGAATCGGTTTTTCCGAGAATGAGCGGTTTACCGCTCCACTCCTTCGCGTCAGGCTTAAACAAAACCTCCGCCACACCCTCAGGCTTGGAAATATACCCCGACAGAGTCATCTCACCGTCAAACTCAGCCGATACCATATCAACGTCCAGCTTGCCCTCGTAGTAGAAAAAGCGCGTTTTGCACGCCGAAAGCGTAAGTCCGTCAAACTTCTCGCCTATGTAACAGCGCTTAGTGTTTTCACCGTCAGAAACCGCAAGGTAGCAATACTCCTCAGTTTCATAGTAGCTCGCCTCAACGTTCGTAAGCTCCCTTAAATCGATCGTTTTATCGGGGCAACCGTTTGCCGGAACAATATTTTCGTCCGTTTCGACAGCGGGCGTTATTACGGCAGGCTCGGTCGTCGTTTCAGCCGTCTGTCCGTTACAGCCCGCAAGCATAACGCAGGCTACGGCAAGTGCGGAAAATCGTTTAAAAGCCGTCATAATTTACCGCTTTACTTATCCCAGCTGCAAAGCTCCTCGTAAAGTCCGATATAGAGCTTAGCCGACTGCTTCCAGCTGAAATCAGCCTTCATGCCGCGCTCAACAAGCTCTTTCCAACCGTCCTTATTGTTGTCGTAGAGATCCTTTGCGCGATTTATAGCGCCGAGCATATCCAAAGCATTGTAGGACTGGAAAGTAAAGCCGATTCCGTTGCCGCTTTCATCGCCGTAGTCGAGGATAGAGTCTTTCAGACCGCCCGTTGCGCGAACGATCGGAACCGTTCCGTAACGCAGCGCGATCATCTGCGCAAGTCCGCAAGGCTCGCTCTTACTGGGCATAAGGAACATATCCGCGCCCGCGTAGATCTTCTTTGCGTATGCGGGAACATATCCGCACTTGAAGCTTACCGCCTCGGGGTACTTGTTCTGCATATAATAGAAGAAATCTTCGTACTGCTTTTCGCCCGAGCCGAGAACGACAACCTTAATTCCCGAGCAAACAATGTCGTCCAGAACGCACTTTATCAGGTCGAAGCCCTTATGCTCGACAAGGCGGGAAATTATACCCATAACGGGAACGTCGCACTGCGGGAGATTAGCTTCTTTGAGAAGTTCCTCGCGGCACTTTTTCTTGCCTGCCATTTTTCCGGGCTTGAAGTTTGCCGCAATGCCCTTATCGGTTTCGCTGTTGTACATATCCGTGTCGATTCCGTTGAGGAAGCCGCAGGTCTTGTACTGCTTTGAATTAAGGCAGCGGTCAAGCCCGTGAGAGAACCACGGATTGAGAATTTCCTTTGCGTATGTGGGCGAAACGGTCGTAACCTTATCCGCCATTTCGATAGCGCCCTTCATGAGGTTGACATCCCCGTCGTATTCGATTATCGAGCAGAGATGGCGCGGGATTGAGAAAATTTCCTCGGCAAGCTCAAGACCGTACTGCCCCTGATAACCGATATTATGTATCGTGAATACGTTGTGCATACCCCACATATTGTGATGATACTTGTAATAAATGTTGTAATAAACGGGAACGAGCGCAGTCTGCCAGTCGTTTGAATTGATGATGTCGGGCTTCAGCTCAAGATGCTCGATCATCTCAAGGATAGCGCGGGAGAAGAACGCATAGCGCTCCGCGTCGTCGTAATAGCCGTACAGACCGTAATCGCGCTTGAAATAATATTCGTTGTCGATAAAATAGTACGTTACGCCGTTGAGCTTTGTGGTAAAAATTCCGCAGTACTGCGAACGCCAGCCGACAGGAACATAGAAATTTGTGACATACTCAAATTTTTCGCGAACCTCGGGCTTTATGGAATTGATATAATAAGGCATAACGACCGCACATTCGTGTCCTGCCTCAACAAGAGCTTTCGGAAGTGAACCTGCTACATCTGCCAGACCGCCGGAAGCGGCAAAGGGCTGAGCCTCGCTGGCTGCATACAAAATCTTCATAACCGTTACCATACCTTTCCGTTTGTGAATCATATTATGAGCGTTTATCTGCTCTTAGGCTTATTATATCATATTTTTTAAAAATTGCAATAGTTTTATAAAAAATAGTGACAATACGACAGATAATTGTTAATTTTGCACAAACAACAATTGCTTTATTTTCCCTGCCGCGATTTGACAAATCACATTTATTATGTTAAAATTATAAGACAATATATTTTTTAAGGAGAGCGCACAAAATATGCTGTTCAGAAAAAAGATATTCAAAACACCCGTCCAGAAAGCGGCGGAATCGCAGCCGAAAACCAAAAAGGTGCAGTACGTTCCGATGGATATTGCCGAGCTACGCGCGATGCTCGACGCGGACATTAACTCGCTCGTGCCGCTTGAGCCGGTCAATTATTACGCGTCGAAGGACAAATTTCTGCAATGCACATTTTTCTACAGTGAAGATTATTCGCAGGTTTATTTCGTTGTCGAAATGTATGAATACGACCGCCCCGTTTCATCAACGGCGTATTACGAAGCCGATTACGACCTTATGAAACGCGCTCTGAGGCGCTTCGGTCAGCAGATTTGAAGCTGCCCGACATATTTTTTGTGAAATTTCTGTGAAATACTTGACAATCCGAAAAAAATCGTCTATAATGTGGCTTGTAAACAACAAAGCAAATGCAGCGACAGGGAACAAAGCATTTTCGGCTTTTCAGAGAGCCGCCGTTAGGTGCGAGGCGGTAAGCGGAACTTGTCATAACTCACCCTCAAGCAGTCCGGCTGAACATTGCAGTAAGCCCGACCGGGTTTCTCCCGTTACAGAGGAGCGCATTGATAGATGCGGCTAAGCGGGCGCTTTCGCGCCAAGAAGAGTGGTACCACGAGGATATCTCCCCGTCTCTTTACTGAGGCGGGGAGTTTTTGTTTTACCCACGGCTGCGCTTGAAAGGAAAGGTAGAAAAAATGCAAAACACAAAAAAGTACAGAAAAAATTATTTTGTCCCGCCCGTTAACGGTTATCGCTGGACGCAGCGCGAGAATATCACGCAGGCTCCCGTCTGGTGCAGCGTTGACCTGCGCGACGGAAATCAGGCGCTTGTCGTTCCGATGAGCCTTGAAGAAAAGCTTGAATTTTTTACTGTGCTTGTTCGTCTTGGTTTTAAGGAAATCGAGATCGGCTTTCCGGCGGCGAGCGAAACGGAATATGAGTTCTGCCGCGAGCTTATCGAACGCGGACTTATCCCCGACGACGTTACGATTCAGGTTCTCACCCAGTCGCGCGAACACATAATCAAAAAGACGTTTGAAGCGCTCAAGGGCGCAAAAAACGCGATAGTTCACCTGTACAACTCAACGTCCGTCGCTCAGCGCGAACAGGTTTTCCGCAAGGAGAAGCCCGAGATAACCGAAATCGCGGTAAGCGGCGCAAAATTGCTTAAAGAATACGCGGCAAAAACTCCCGGGAATTTCCGCTTTGAATATTCGCCCGAAAGCTTTACGGGAACCGAACCCGAATACGCCCTCGAAATATGCAACGAGGTTCTTAAAATCTGGGAACCTACGCCCGAAAATAAGGTCATCATCAACCTGCCCGTTACGGTCGAGCTGTCGCTCCCGCACATTTACGCAAATCAGGTCGAATATATGTGCGATAATCTCTATAAGCGCGAAAATATTATCGTTTCGCTTCACCCGCACAACGACCGCGGCTGCGCAGTTGCCGATACCGAGCTTGGACTGCTCGCGGGCGCCGACCGCGTCGAGGGAACGCTTTTCGGAAACGGCGAGCGCACGGGAAATGTGGACATTGTCACTCTCGCGCTGAATATGTACAGCCACGGAGTTGACCCAAAACTTGATTTCTCCGACCTTCCCTCGGTCGTAAAGGTGTATGAGCAGATGACTTGTATGCACGTCGGCGAACGTCAGCCATACAGCGGCGCGCTTGTATTTGCGGCGTTCTCGGGTTCGCATCAGGACGCTATCGCAAAGGGAATGAAATGGCGCGACGGCGGAAAATCCGAATACTGGGATGTTCCGTATCTGCCTATCGACCCGAAAGACATCGGACGCCAGTACGACGGCGACATTATCCGTATCAACAGCCAGAGCGGAAAGGGCGGCATAGGCTATCTGCTCCGCCAGAAGTTCGGTATAGACCTGCCGCTTAAAATGCGCGAAGCTGTCGGATATGCGGTCAAGGACGTTTCCGACAAGGAACACCGCGAGCTTTCTCCCACGGACGTTCACGATATTTTCATGGGAATGTTCGTCAATGTCGATTCTCCGCTTAAATTTATTGAAGTTCACTATGTACAGAAGCCCGAGGAATATCTCGCCGAGCTTACCGTTATATATAACGGCGAACGCCGCGTGATGAGCGGTAAAGGTAACGGTCGTCTGGACGCGGTCGCGGACGCTATGCGCAAGGCGCTTGATATAAAATTTTCCGTTCTGTCGTACTCCGAACAGGCGCTCGGCGAAGGCTCGGATTCGCAGGCTATGTCCTATATCGAGATATGCAGCGGCGACGGCGTTGTTACCTGGGGAACGGGACTTCACACCGATATCATCGCTTCTTCCGTTCACGCGCTTATCTGCGCTATCAACCGCAGCGGCATTGTTAATATCAATTCCTGATTCGGCATACAGAAAAACGAAAAACGACATAAGTAATTTCCCCAAACGGCACGCCGGCACTGCCATTTCATCCAAATAAAATAATGTGTAGTAGAACAAAAGATAAAAATAAACAGGCATTCCGGCAACGCCCGAAAAAACAACGGCTCCGCAGAAACGCGAAGCCGTTGTTTGTTTATTCAGAAAGTGAAATCAAGCGGACCTGCCGTCATTGACGCCATTTCGTCGGGAGCGTTCTTCGCCTCTGCGGGTGCGTTTCCGAATTTAAACGCCTCTTCTTCCTTTTCAGGCGGACGGTTTACGTTCGGGCGCGCGGGAGCCTCGGCAATCTGAGAAATATTTTTCAGTTCGACCGTATAGGCGCTTGGCGTTATTTTAAGCTCGTCGCCGCCCTCCTCGGAAGATTCCTCGCCCGCAGGCTTGATGATATTCTGACCATAATACGCGTCGTCGCCGTGCTTGCGAAGATAGTGCTTATCAAGCAGCGCGTCCTGTATGCGGGTAAGTCCGAACTGGAAATTTACGTTGAACACCGCCATGTGAGCGACTTCCTCAAGCACAACCGCCGCTTCTACCGACTTTTTAGCGCTTGTTCCCCATGTGAACGGGCCGTGCGAAGCAACGAGGCACGCAGGCATATCGAGGGGATCTACGCGGCGGGCGGTTATCGTATCAACGATATGATAACCCGTCTGCTTTTCGTAATCGGTTTCGATCTGCTCCTTTTTCATCGGCAGCGTACAGGGTATATCGCCGTAAAAATAATCAGCGTGGGTCGTTCCGTAGGCAACTATATCAAGTCCCGCCTGAGCCCATATCGTTGCGTAAAGCGAATGCGTGTGCGTAACGCCGCCTATCGACGGAAACGACTGATATAAAGCGATGTGAGTGGGCGTATCGGTCGAAGGATTGAGATTTCCCTCAACAATGTTCCCTTCCATATCGACAACGACCATATTTTCGGGAGAAAGCTCCTCATAAGGCACTCCGGAGGGCTTTATAACGACCAAGCCCTGTTCGCGGTCAATACCAGAAACGTTTCCCCAAGTAAATTTAACAAGCCCGTATTTCTGAAGCATCATGTTCGCTTCATAAACCTGACGGCGAAGCTCTTCAAGCATAAGATACCTGTCTTTCTCGGCAAGAGCCGTACTATATTCCAATATAATTATATATCATTTCGGGAAAGTTTTCAAGTTCTTTTAAAAATTTCTATTTTTAGCTCATTTTTTTGTGATTATTTTGTGCATTTTCCCGAATCCCAGAAAAATTCAGGCTTGACGCGCCCGTTTTCGTCGAACCGCACACCCTCCGCTTCGAGCAGCTCAATCTGTCTGTTCTCGCCGCCGAAAGCGAAAGCCTCGGAAACTTCCCCGAAACGGTTCACCACGCGGTAACACGGAATATGCTGCGGGTCGGGATTGACGTGCAGGGCGTACCCGACTACTCTTGACCAACGCGGATTTCCCGCCAGACGCGCTATCTGTCCGTAGGTAGCGACCTTTCCGTAGGGAATACGCGAAACGACCATATATATCATCTCGAATGTCGTCACTTCAGCCCCTCCAGTTCTTCAAGCCAAAGACGGCTTACCGCGTCGCTCGGCATACGCCAGTCGGCACGCGGCGAAAGCGTGACCGAACCTATCTTCGGACCGTCGGGCAGGCACGAGCGCTTGAACTGCTGATTGAAAAAGCGGCGGTAGAACGTTTTCAGCCACTTCAGTACCGTTTCGCGGTCATATTCGCCGCCGAAAGCGTGAAGCGCAAGACGAAACACCTTTCTCGGCGCACAGCCCCAGCGTATACCATAATAAAGGAAGAAATCGTGCAGCTCATAGGGACCGACCAGATCCTCGGTTTTCTGAGTTATTTTATCGGAGTCTGCGGGGAGAAGCTCGGGACTTACGGGCGTGGCGAGAATGTCGCGAAGCACGCGGCTGAGCTCCCCGTCGCCGCACACGTCGCTGTAATATGAAACAATATAGCGCACAAGCGTTTTCGGAACAGAAGCGTTCACGCCGTACATCGACATATGGTCGCCGTTGTAGGTCGCCCAGCCGAGCGCCAGTTCGGAAAGGTCGCCCGTCCCGATAACAAGCCCGTTCTGCTGATTCGCAATGTCCATAAGGATCTGCGTGCGCTCGCGCGCCTGCCCGTTTTCATATACCACGTTAAAATTTTCGGGGTCGTGACCAATATCCGCGAAGTGGACATTAACGCTTTTGGCAATATCAATTTCTCGGAACGTCACTCCAAGCCGCTCACAGAGAAGCTGCGCGTTGCTGTGAGTGCGCGAGGTCGTCCCGAAGCACGGCATTGTCACCGCGATTATATCCGTCTGCGGGCGTTCAAGCATATCCATTGCTCGAACCGCAACGATAAGCGCAAGGCAGCTGTCCAGTCCTCCCGAGATCCCGATAACGGCACTCTGCGCACGGGTATGCTCAAGCCGCTTCTTCAGCCCGCTGCTCTGCATCATCAGAATGGCTTCGCAGCGCTTGTCACGGTCGGCTTTTCCGCTCGGGACAAACGGCGCTTTCGGAATATATCTTTTAAGCTCAACTTCGGTAGGTTCCATATCAAAGAACACTGTTTCCGCCGCCTGAGCGGGGATAAAGCTGGTATTCTTGCGGCGCTCGAAAGCAAGCCGCCCGAGGTCGATATCCGCCGTAACAAGGCGGTTACTGAAAAGCTCGGTTTCCGCAAGCACAGCGCCGTTTTCCGCGATTATATTGTGTCCGCCGAACACCATGTCGGACGTGCTTTCGCCGTCGCCCGCACTCGCGTACGCATACGCGCAAAGCAGGCGCGCCGACTGGCTTTTTACAAGCTCTCGCCGATATTCCGCTTTGCCTATCATCTCGTTGCTCGCGGAAAGGTTCAGTATGACGTGCGCGCCCGAAAGCGCAAGCTCCCCCGACGGAGGACAGGGCGCCCAAAGATCCTCGCAAAGCTCCACGCCGAACGTAAATTCGGGAAGCTCGCGGCAGGAAAATACAAGCGGACGGCTTCCGCTCTCAAAGTGCCGCTTTTCGTAAAATTCGTTATAGTTCGGGAGATATTTTTTTGGGACAATTCCGAGAACCTCACCGTGATAAAGCACGACCGCGCAGTTGTACAGCTTTCCGTTTTCGCGCACAGGCGCGCCGACAACGCTTATTATATCAAGCGCCGCGGTTTCAGCCGCAATACGCTCAACAGCCGCGTCCGCCGCGTTAAGCAGCGTCCCCTGAAAAAACAGGTCGCCGCAGGTGTACCCCGTAACGCAAAGCTCGGGCAAAGCCAGCAGCTTTACGCCCTCGCTTTCCGCCGCGCGTATCGCGGAGATAATCTGCTCCGCGTTATATTCACAGTCCGCGACCCGTATTTTCGGGGGCGCCGCGCCTATTTTAAGAAATCCGTCCTTCATGTTTCGTTCCTTTCATTTTGTTTTTATTTATATTTATCTTGAGCAAATTTTTCTGAACTCTTCAAGAGCGGCAAGCTGCTCCGCCGTAACCGTTTCATCGTCATAGCGCAGCGCGCTGTAGACCCGCGTTATTTCGCCGAAATCTCCGCCACAGACCGTTTTTCCCTTTTCAAGCTGCTCGTTTACAGTGTCGGGCGGCACGATTTTCGCTCTGTTTTTGTTCAGTTCGCGGAGGATAATGCGATAACCAAGACGATATTTTTCGCGCGGATCGCGTTCGGCGCGATAAAGCCTGAGCAGTTTGCTGTCGTTTATCGGCTCATTTTTTCGCCGCGCGGCGGGAAGCTCCTCAAAAAAATCAACAAAGCCCGTATCCTCTCCGCTTTCGGGCTGTTCACGCGTAAAAAAATCGCGTATGCGCTTTGCAAAATCTTTTACAGCCCGCCATATCTTTTTTCGGTAAATTATCGCAAAGATAATCAGCATGGCGATAAAGAGCGTCATTGTAAGCTGATTCAACGGCATACCGTCCGCAGAAAACAGTGGCGCAGATCCTTCCTCCGAGTCCTGAATCTCCATGCTTTCCGAGTTCATACGCATAATAAATATGATGAACTGCACGATAAGCCGCGCAAGCGTTGTTAAAAAAACAATTATATAGTCTTTAAAGAAGTAAAGCCCAAGCCCCGCCGATACTATTATCAGCACAAGCGCCGCGTTATATCCCGAAAGCCCTTTCGGAAGCATGGCGCGGATCTCGCTGCGTCGGTTCGCCTTGTCGTATATCCCGCTCTGATTTATCAGCATTGCCGACATCACAAGCTCTACCGCAAACATCACGATTACAGCGCCGCCCACCGACTTTCCGAGTTTTTCGTCGGAAATCATTCCGCAGCTGATATACGCGCCGAGCGTAACAACTATATAAACGACGAGCGCAAACGCGGGGAAAAAGTCGGCGTAATGCTTAGCCGCGGCGCGTTCTCCGAGGAAATACCAAAAAGCCGCGCAAAATCCGACCGTAACGATAAGCCCTATCCCCTCGGTAAAAAGCGCCAGCAAAAACGAGAGAAAAAAGCAAAGAATACCGACAGCCCGCGATAAAACAAGCAGCTTTTTCTTTTTTTTTGAAGCATTCGCAAGTGCGTACCCGAGCGCGAACAACAGTCCGAAAGCCGCATAATAAGCGGCAAACCTCAGCAGGCTGAACCCGCCGAACGCTATTACGTCATTCACGAGCATCAGCGGCAGCGTTACCATTCCGAAAGCGGCAACCGCCAGTATTTTAAGTATCCTCGCCCGCATCTGCCAATCACCCGCTTTCCGACAAAGTCAATCGTTTATGAAAACATATTTGTGTATCCGCCCGAGCGGTTTAAGCTGAAGCTCACGCGAAAGTTCGTCCGTGTTGCAGTACACAACTGCGTTTGCGCCGCCGCGCCTGCTCCGCGAAAGCAGAGCGTAAAGCCGCTCGTCGAGATACGGCGTTATCAGCATTATGTCGGTATAGCGCGAAATATCAAGCCTTTCAAAAAAGTCCTCAAACACGGTATCGCAGGCATTTTCAAGCTCCGCAAGACACCGCAGCAGCTTCATATAATCCTCGCTGCCGGAACCGCCGCGCACAAAAATACCACCCGAACCGTTCACCCCGAGGTCAGCCTCCGTTTTTGCCTGCGCGCAAAGCTCGAGAAGAAACGCCGCCGCCTTTATCATTGTCTCCGTGTCCGAAATAACAGGCGCAGTCGGCTCTCCGAGCGGCGAACGCTGAAGATTTATCAGGATAAGAACGCGATTCTCCGTGGTGAAGTCGCTGTTATAGACCATCAGCTTTCCCTGCCGCGCCGTACTGCTCCAGTGCACGCGATTGAGCGGCTCGTTTCCGGTATATTCCCGCGCGCCCGAACGATAAAACGGGTCGCTGCATATAAATCTGCGCGTCATTATCTCGCCGTAAAGCTCGCGCGACGAAAGCTCGCCCTCGCCGACCTCATACGGCGCGGGAAGTATCCTTATTTTCAGATTTATGTTCATTTTTCCCGACGCCTGCACCAGTCCGAAAATATCCCCCGCAATGATAGAGCTGCTTTCAAGCGTGTAAACTCCGCGTTTAAGCGCGACAGCCTTTCTTGTCCGCGTGCATTTCTGGTACGGTCTAAGAGCAAAAACGCTCGGAACAAAGCGCGCGTCCGACGCTCTCGCCGCCTTGCTCCCGATAAATTCAAGCCAGCGGCTTGTCGAAAGCTCGGTCTTTACCCACGGAACGGGCAGCCACTTACGGTTTATAATTTCCTCGACAATTTCGATAGTATCGCCCTCGAACGCCTCGTCGGTGTTGAAACGGACGGAATATTCGATATTTTTCAGCGAAAATCTGCCGTAAACGAACCACTCCCCGACCGCCAGCGCGCCCACAATAAGCAGAATGACGATAAGCTCCATTACAGCTCCTCGGTCGGCACGGGAACCCCCGCGAGAAGCTGTTCTATTATCTCCTCTGCCGCGCTTTTTGCCGAAGTACGCAGCGCAAGCTCCCTGCAAATTATGCGGTGCGGGATAACATACGGCGCAACCGCCTTTACATCGTCGGGCGTGACGAACGCCTGACCGTTCACCGCCGCGTATGCCTGCGCCGTTTTTTTCAGCGCGAGAAGTCCGCGGGCGCTTAAGCCGAGCCGTATTTTCTCGTGACTGCGCGTAGCCGCGCCTATGTCGGCAATATACCCGAGAACCGCTTCGTTTATCGGGACGCCGAGCGCCTCGCGCGAAGCCATGTTCACCTCTTCCTTGGTAACTACCGCCGAAACCCGCCCGATAGGGTGTTCGCCGCCTATCGCCGAGAGAATTTTTATCTCCTCCTCGCGGCTCGCGTAACCGAGCGAAAGGCGGATAAGAAAGCGGTCGAGCTGCGCCTCGGGCAGCGGGTATGTTCCTGCCGTTTCAACCGGATTCTGCGTTGCAATAACGAAAAACGGACGCTTGAGCGGATAAGTCTGCCCGTCGATAGTGGCGGTTCCTTCCTCCATGCATTCCAGAAGCGCCGACTGTGTGCGCGGAGTCGCACGGTTTATCTCGTCCGCAAGCAGGATATTCGTAAAAACGGGACCCTTTCTAAGTACAAATTCCTGCGTTTTCATGTTGAAATAATTCATTCCCGTTATATCGGTCGGGAGCAGGTCGGGAGTGAACTGAACACGTCTGAACTCCCCGCCGAGCGACTTTGCAAGCGCGCGCGCAAGCATTGTCTTGCCTGTTCCGGGAACGTCGTCAAGCAGAACGTGTCCTCCCGCAAGCAGCGCGGATATAACAATGTCGATCTCCCTGTCCTTCCCTCGGATAACCGAAGAAACGCTTTCTCTGAGCCGTGCGGCAAAATCCTTCGCGTTCATAAAACAATCCTTTCCCATTCCGAAAAACGGACCGCCGGCTTATCGGCGATCCGCAGTTTTCGTGAAATACCTCACAAATACGCAGCCGTGATATGTACGCTGTTTGTTCGGTTATACGTTGTAGTATTTGTCGTAGTTTACAAGTTCTTCAAGCATCTTCGGAAGCTCGGTATCCATATTTTCGTCGGTGAACTGACAAGTTCCGACAGCCTTGTGTCCGCCTCCGCCGTATTTAAGCATAAGCTTTCCGACGTCAACATTACTTGTGCGGTTAAGTATCGAATATCCTACCGCCGCAGAGCAGCCTTTTCCGCCCTTTCCAGAAACTATCCACGCGGAAATATTCTGCTCGGGATAAAGACTGTATATCATGAAGCGGTTGCCCGTGTAAATCGGGTCAACTCCGCGCAGGTCGCTTATTATAACGTCGCGCTTTACTACCGTGTGCGCGTGAACCATTTTCTTGAACAGCTCGGACTGCTCGTTGTACACCTCTATGCGCTCCTTTATGTCGGGCATATCGAGAATTTCCTGTGTAGTCATGGTGCGGCAGCAGACAAGCAGCTTTTCCATGAGCTGATAATTGCTTATCGTAAAGTTGCGGAAACGTCCCAGTCCCGTTCTGGGATCCATGAGGAATCCGACGAGGATCCAGCCCTCGGGGTGAAGCACCTCGTCTATAGTAAGATTGCCGCTGTCAACCTTGTCAACCGCCTCCATGAGGTCGTCGAACTGTGGGAAGCGCTCCTTTCCGCCGTAATATTCATATATGATACGCGCGCAGCTCGGCGTAATGCGGCTTTCGCCCTTATACTTGCCCGCAAGCTGATTGCGCTCGTATTCGCTTGAATGATGATCGAACCACAATCCGCAGCCTTCAACAAAAGGAACGTTCGCGAGAACGTCGTTTTCCGTTACGGGAACAAGTCCGTCCTGAATATCCTTCGGGTGCTTGAAGGTATAGGAATCAATAATGCCTGCCTCGAGAAGCAGCGCTCCGCAGGCAAGTCCGTCAAAGTCGGAACGTGTAATAAGATTCATCATGTTTTTCTCCTTCGTTTATCGGTCAGCCGATTATTTCGGGCAAAAATCTGCCATATATTAAATTATATCAAATTTTTGCACGTTTTGCAATATATTTTACAAAAAAATTATAAAAATAGTGCAATTTTAACAAAAAATCCTGACAGTGGATTTAGGCGCGACATATACAGGCGATATAAAGCCGACGTAAATGCGAAAACCGCCTGCCGTTCTTCCTCGGTTACGGGCGAGAACTCCTGCCTGCCAAATTCGCACTTGATAAACACGGGCATAACGTCCGTCATAAAGAGGTTTGAGCCTTTGAGCAGTTCCTCGTCAACGCGCTGCGCAAAGCCGTTCATCATTTCGTTTCCCGGAGTTACCCCGCAGCGCGCAAGAATCGCCATTGTCAGCTTGTACATTTCCGCAACGGCTCTGTGGGGCGCTTTTTTTCTGAATCCGCTGAAGGTCTTTTTCTCGGTTCTTCTGACCGAGCGCACGAACATGACAAGCACCGCAATCACCGCAGCAATTATCGCTGCGGCAGCAATAAACGGCAGAAATGCGGCAAAGATTTCGCCGAAATCTTTTTTGGGTTCAGCCTGCGGCGCGTGCGTATCCACGCTGTCGGAATACGGCGGAACAGTTGTCGGAAAATCGTCCGAAACCTCCGTTACCGTTACATTTGTGTGCTCGGGCGCAGGGCTTGTTTGACGCGGATATGTCGTTGAAGTTATCTGTGCGGCGGGATTTTGATCCGTCGTCTGAACAGCGTCGGGAGAAGTCACTTCCTCGTCATAGCCGAAGCCCGAAACTCCAGCCGTGGGATCAAACGGAAGCCAGCCCGCGTTGTCGAAATAAACCTCGACCCACGCGTGGAGATTTTTTTCGCGAAGAGTGTAGAGATACGTTCCGTCGTCCTGTTCCTCGCCGCCGCCCGATACAACGTAACCCGTCACATACCTTGCGGCAAAGCCCATATCGCGCATTGCGAGGGTCATTGCCGAAGCAAACAGGGCGCAGTGCCCCTCTTTTGTCACAAAAAGAAAATTATCGAGAGCTTCGCTGTCCTCGCCGTTGTCGGCGTTCAGCGAGTAGGTGAAATTCTCCTTGAAATAGCGGCAGGTGTTCTGCGCAATCTCAAAATCGCTCATGCCGCTCCACACATACCCATCGTTCAGAAGCGCTTCATGCACGCGCGCACCGGTTTCATTGGTCCTTCGGTACGCAGTGTTCACAAAATCGCTGTACTGCGCGATTTTTTCGTTATATTCCGCAAGCGAAAGCCCATCGGGAAGCGTCCAGTCATAGTCAGCGCCGTATTCCGCCGCCGTAACCGCCTCAGACATCATATCGGCGTTCATATTCGGAACAAGCGCAAGGCTTTCATAGGTTTTGAGATATCCGCTTCCGTAGCCTGTGCGAAGAACGCAGTCACCGAAGCTGTCGAAATAGCTGTTGTGCTTATAATTCAGATCGTACGGTGCAAGCGGAACAAATACGACGCGCGTGCTTTGCAGATATGTCACCGAAATCCTGCGCAGCGGGAAAAAAGCGTCGGGTTCATATCCGAACGCGCTGAGCCGCTGGCGCAGCACCTGATACTGCGTTTCAGGATAAAAATCTTTAAAAATATCGGCGTAGCGCGTTCCGTTTTCGTCGGTAAAACGCCGATATTCGCCCTTTATATCCGTCCAGCCCGTCCCCACGAAATCAACGCCTATATCCCCGCGAAGATATACGGGAATATCGCTGCTGTCGAGCGACACTTGAAGAACCGGCTCGTCGCCGCTCACGGGTCTGCCTATTCCTATTCCGCCCGAACCCTCTCCGTATGACGAGTAGCTGAAATATCCGCCGTCGTTTATTCTCGTTGGGCTTCTGCCGAAAAAGTCTCCGATTTTTTCGCTTGCCTGCGCGCCCAGTCTGCCTATGTCATCAATAAGAGTGCGATAGTTAAGCCCTGTGCCGTCGGGAATTATATTCGCCGCGGAAAAAACTACCGCCGCCGTTATTACTATCGCCGTAACGGCATTCGCATTGTATTTCACATACCTCGGAAGGTCGCTCCGCAGTTTTTTGCCGAGAAAAGCCATGCGCGTACGGCGGCGGTAGCTCTCTTCGCTGCGGCGTTCCGATTCGCGCGCGAGCCTTGCTTTTCCGAAAACAAGAAAGCCGTCGAGCCGAAAGCTTGTGCCGATAACGCAAAGCACGCAGAAAATCGCCATAAACGGTATCATTTCAAGATGAAATCCCGCGATCTCAGCAGCAAACGCAGGCGCGCAGAGAACCGCGATAAATAAAACGGCAGGAATCGGACGAATTTTTGTGCGGCAGCTTCCAACAACGATAAGCGAAAAAAGAAAAACAGCAATCACCGCAAAAAGAACGCAGCCGACCGATATTTTCACGTCGTAAACGCCCGTTTCAAGCTTTTCGCGGCTGTGAATAAGGTACGGCGAGGTATCGAGCATTCGGCTTTGCAGCTTCAGCATAAGTCCGTCCCAGAAAAAGCCCAGATATTCCGTGACCTTCGCCTTTTTTATAAGGCAAGCTCCCGCGCCGACAGCCAACAGCGCCGAGCCTACTATCCATACGGGAAAAACCGACATGAGCGCGTATATGACCGCCGTCGTTCCCGCAGCTATGCCGCAGAGAAACAGAAAGTGCTCATGAACAGAATAAAGAGAAAGAACGAACGCCGCCGCAGAAGCGGAAAAAGCGGACAGCAAAGCAAGCCTGAACAGAAAAAGCGCTGTCAGGCTTGGCTGTTTATTGAAATATGTGTCATGCAGAATCACGTTCTGCCCGCTTTGCCGATTCATATATTTATCCTTATCAATTATCAGAAAGTATATTTCTCAGAGAAAGTGCGATGTCCTCGGGGTCGATTTCCGCAAGGAGCAGCCGCGAATCCGTTTCCGCAAGCGAAATCAGTCCCGCGTCGGGTCCGCCCGCCGTGAGGAATGCCTGAATTTTTTTACAACCCGAAAGCCCTCCACCGAGAAGCCGCCGCATATCCTCTGCGTCAATGCGCGGCGCGGCGATAAACACGGTTTCGGACGACACCGCGCACTCCTGCATTTTTCCGACGAGCTTTGAAATCCCCCCGCTTTCCGTAACGGGTATCACCGAGAAAATGCAGTAAAGGCGTTCAAAATCCTCCGGACTTTCGACGGGAAATATCTCGGCTTCCTCGCCGCCCGAACGGAACAGATTTATCGCACCGCGACCCTCGCTTACGATTTTTCCGGTTATAGCAAGCGCTGCTTCGACAGCCGCGTCCGCCGCTCGGATATTATCCTCGTCGGAATCCGAAAACGCCGTCATATCCGTTATAACAACTGAATTTGCACCCAAATTCTGCTCCATCTGCTTAACCATAAGCGTATCCTGCTTCGCCGAAAGCTTCCAGTGGACATAGCGAAGCGTTTCTCCCTCGGCGTATTCGCGCACCGAGGAAAACGAATTGCTCTCGAAAAAGGACATTTTCGTCTGCGCGCTTTCATAATCGTCCGCGCAGAGCGAATTTGTGCGCTCCAGAGAAAGCCGTCTCGGCGCAACGATAACGTCGCAGGACGGGTTCATTTTCATCTTTATGCAAAACAGCCCAAGCAGGTCGTAAAGTGCGGCTTCACAGGCGCCGAGGTGATATTCTCCGCGGTATTTAAGGCAGCCGCCGAACAAAAGCTCGGTCTTGCAGAACGGCATTACGCTTACTATCAAGGTTTTATCGTGGATAAGGTTGCCGTCCTCGTCCTGAAAAACGCCCGTAACGCGAACGGGAGACATAGGGACGATAAATCTGTTGCGTATTGTCACGGTTATCGAGAACCGCCGCAGCTTCTGCACAAAAAGACTTTCGGGCTTAACCTCAAGCTTCATGGCAAATCTCTCCAAAATAAGCAAAAGCAAGGTTATAACCGGAAGTGCGATAAGCGTCACAAATATTATAAAAGTGAGCTTGCTTTCATAAGCGCCCGCAAATATCGCTGCGGCAAGCAGCAAAAAAATGTATATGATTCTGTTTTTTTTCATTTTAGCTTCTGCCCGAAAAAGGAGGCTTGACCGATTTCACAATCTCACGCAGCACATCCATAACGTCGATATGCTTCATTTTTGCGTCCTGAGTAAGGCGTATTCTGTGCGGTAGAATATATGGCGTCATTCGCAGGGCGTCCTCGGGAACGACGTATGCGCGGTTATTAAGAAAAGCGTAGCTCTGCGCCGCGCGCATGAGCGCCAGCGAAGCACGGGGGCTTGCGCCGAGCTGTACGGCGGCGTGATTGCGGCTCGCCGCGACAAGCTCCACAATATAACGATAAACCGACGGCTCGATATTTATTTCACGCACGGTTTCCATTGCGGAAATTATCTCTTCCTTTGTGCATATCGGAAGAACCTGCTCAAGCGGGTCGGAGGTCTGACGGCTTGAAATTATGCTTATTTCCTGTTCAAGCGTTGGATAGCCCATTGAAATTTTCATCATAAAACGGTCAAGCTGAGCTTCGGGAAGCGGAAAAGTTCCGACATAGCCAAGCTCGTTCTGCGTTGCGATAACCATGAACGGCTGCGGCAACTTGTGCGTTACGCCGTCCACCGTGACCGTCTGCTCTTCCATCGCTTCAAGCAGCGCGGACTGAGTTTTAGGAGCGGCGCGGTTTATTTCGTCTGCGAGCAGAATATTCGTCATAACAAGGCCCTGACGGTATTCAAAACGGTTAGCCTCTTTATTGAACATCGTAAAGCCGGTAATGTCAGACGCCATAACGTCGGGGGTGAACTGCGCACGGCGGCTCACAAGCCCTGTAGCCTTTCCGAGGGCGGTCGCGAGAGTGGTCTTTCCTACTCCGGGAACGTCCTCGACAAGAACGTGACCTCCCGAGAGCAGCGCTATCAGCAGCATTGTCACGACTTCGCGCTTTCCGACGATTACCTTTTCGACCTCGTCGGCTATCTGCTGCATCTTTTTATTTTTACTTATTGAAAATTTGTCCATTTCTGTGTCCTTTTGTCAAGAGTAGTAAATTTATACTCAGCACCAATTAAAAAATATAAAAAAAATTAAGTGTAATCTTTGTATGTATGGGTTATACTAGAATTTTTATCTATGGTTTTAATGGTGCTTAGTATTATTATAGCATTTTTTCGGCGCAAAATCAACCGATTTCGGGAAATGTAATAAAATTGTAATAATTTTGCTTCGTACCCGCGCAGACGTACAAAACCGCGGGGTCTGTGCTTTTTCGCACAAAGCCCGCGGCTTTCAATCTGCTCTTCTGTTTCTCACCCCGCAAAACGCCGCGGAGCGGCAAAAGTGCGCTTTCGCACTGCGCGCCGCGCTCCCCCGTCACACCATTATCTCGCCCTGAGGCAGTATGCGGCTGCGGTTCAACGTCTGCGTTCCCGTAAACGAAAGCATAAGCGAAACAGGACCTATTCGTCCGACATACATGATAAACGAAAGCAGCAGCTTTGTGGCAACGCCCGAGTTTGCCGAAACTCCCGCAGAATATCCGGTTGTTGTGAACGCCGAAACGACCTCGAAAAGCACATCAAGCGGGTTAGTGTCGATATTCAGCAGGTGAATAACGAAAAATCCCGTGACAAGGAACGCCAGCGACAGGAATAAAACCGTCAGCGTCTTATAAACGACCTGCTTTGTCACGACATGACCGAGCATCTGAGTATCCTCTCTGCCGCGGAGAACCGACCACGCGGTCGATATGAGAATAGCCGCGGCTGTTATCTTAATGCCGCCGCCCGTCGAACCGGGGGCAGCACCGATAAACATGAGGAGTATCGTGAAAAGCTGCGAAAAGCTGTTCGCAAGCGGATACGGCGCAGCGGTAAAGCCGCCGGTGCGCGCAGAGGCGCTTGCAAAAAACGACGTGTAGAGCTTTTGACCGAATGAATATTCACCGAAAATGGACGGGACGGTAAGCGCCGTCGTGAGATATATCAGCGTTCCGAGAACGAGAAGAACTCCCGTGGAAATAAGAACTATCCGCGTGTGCAGCGAAAAGTGCTTTTCCTTGCGATAGCTGAGCAGCTCCTCCCATACGACGAAGCCGAGTCCGCCCAGAATAATTAGCAGCGCAATTATCATAAGCACATACGGGTCATCGATAAAGCCCGAAAGTCCCATTCCCTCTCCGTCGATTCCGAAAAGATCAAAACCCGCGTTGCAGAAGGCCGAAACCGCCGTGAAAAACGCCATAAAAACGCCGTATCCGCCGTAGTCGGGAATAAAGCGCACCATAAGCAGGCACGCGCCCGCAGTTTCAACGGAAAGCGAAACCGCAACGATCCGTGTAAAAAGCTTTTTCGTGGCTGAAAGACCGCTCATAGAGAAATCGCCGCTTATACTGTTCGCCTTCAGCAGCCCTATCTTCTTGCCGATAGCAAAGTTGAAGAACGTTACCAAAGTAACAAACCCCAGACCTCCTACCTGAATAAGCAACAGGATTATCGCCTGACCTATAACCGACCAGTGCGTATACGTTTCAACAACGCTTATGCCCGTAACGCAGGTGGCGGACGCCGCCGTGAAGAAGCAGTCAACAAAGTTTGTGAAGCTGCCGTCGCTTGAAGAAAACGGCATAAAAAGCAGCACCGCGCCTATCACAATGATTATTATAAAACCCAGCGCAAGCGTTCTCGCAGGTGTTATCGCTTTATTTTTTTTAGGTTGAAGTATAGGCAAGTTCGCCCCTCCTTGTTCTCATCATTCAATGGAAGCCCATTCGTCCTCTGAATTAAACTCGTCGGCGGGAACGGTTATTACCGCAGGCGTGGTATATGTTGAGATAAGCGGCATACGCTCGGTCGTGCGCTCCGTCGAAACGCTTTGCGGCGCAGTCGTCTGCGCGGCGGTCGTCTTTTCGGGAATAAGCGTTTCCTGCGTGTCCTCGTTTTCGCCGATATTCTGCGAACGCATGTAGGCTACCGCTCTTTCGCCGTAGGCGTATAATTTAAGCTCCTTATTTTCATTTACAAGCAGGAACGGGCGGCGGCTGTTCGCAAGCGCCGAAACGTCCTCGTTTGCTTTAACCGCAAGATAGCAGTTTTCGGGGATATTTTCAATATCATACGTTATGCGCACGGTTATGTCCCTGTTAAGAAACTGGAGCATGAGCGTTTCGTGGCGGCTCAGCTTATACGCCGTAACCGGCGGAGCACCAATCTGATTGTAAACGCTTTCCGAAATGTCCGCGACCGCAGCGTTCTTGTTCTCGGACTCGCTTCTGCACATCGGCAGATATTCCGCTTGGATAAACACGGCGGAATATACGGTTATACTTAGCAGTATCGCCGATAAAATAAGCGAGCGGTACTTTTTCGTGCAGCTTATAACAACAATAAACAGCGCCATAACGCAGAACGTCACCGACGCGGTAAGCAGCAGGCTGTCGAAGCTGAGAAGCTCGTCGCTCGCCGCGCCGATACGCAGAGGATAAAGCGCGAGAACAGGCGCGATCCGCGTCATCGAGCATTCAAGAATCATCGGAACGGTCGAAACGAAGAATGCAAGATAAATAACGCCGAGAACGGCGATCGAACCGAGTATCTTATTAAGCGAGATCGAATAGGAAAACAGTATTACCATCACGAACATCAGCGCAATAGGGATCACGCCGTCGAGAAATCTTCCGAAAAGCGCGGTGTCCTGATAAACGCCGAAGCTGTCGCTGCCGAAGCGGTAAAGAGTGCCTATGATTATCATGAAAAGCACGGTGAAAAAAGCAAAGAACGCAAAAACGGAAATGCCGTTTCCGTATGTAACCTCCTCAGAGCCCTTTTTTCGCCTTATACAGCCCGCAGCAACCGCCCCGAACAGGCATACCGCAATAGCGCCCACGCCCCACGTTGCCGTTACGAAGTAGTAGAACTGCCCGCAGAACGTCTGCAAAAGGCGCAGAACGCCGCCCTGTTCAAAACCCGCCGAAATGTCAGCAAAAAACGACGAAACGGTGTTTTTAAGCAGCGACGGGTCGGACTGACACCAAAGATATGTCCTGAGCTCCTGTGAAATAAACGCGACAAGCGCCGAAAAAACAACAAATGCGGGCAAAAAAAACGACAGCAGAACAGACTTTTTCCCGAAAAAAAAGCGCTCCGCAAAAATGGCGGCGAAAATCGCCAGAACGACTGCAATAAGCCGTATGTGCGCGGCAAGAGAAAGCGCGCAGGCGATACCGAAAGCTGTTGAGAGCAGCGCGCGCGCCGCCTTGCTCTTCACATCTCCTATTCTGAACAAAAGCCAGAGCAAGATCCACGGAACAACGATCGAAGCCGTTTCAGTCCACGCAAATTTTGAATGAGCAAAATAGCAGCAGAAGCCGCCCGAAACAAGCGAAACCGCCAGCAGCTTCCAGAACTTGTCAACGCCGAGCCTTTTCGCCGTCGAAAACGCAAGTATCGGGATAAGCGCCATCATAAGCGAATTTATCGCAAGCATAGCGGTGTACTGAGCCTGCGGGTCGCTGAAAATAAGCGCCGCGGGCGTATACAGCAAGCCCTGCAAAAATCCGTAGTAATAATCCACGGCGCACATCACGCCCGACCAGCTTTTACCCGCAAAAAACTGCGAAATCGCAATAACGCTAAGCTCGTTCGGATCCATTGCGGGGTAGCTCATACCCAGCGCGCCTATGAACTGCACCAAAAAGAATGAAATAAACAGGAACGGATATACAAGCCGTCCGCCGTACTTTCCGTAAAGCTCTTCAAATCGGTCAATCAGCATTCTGTCCGCTCCTTTCTTTTTTTGTTCAGGCTGCCGCCTTTATCCGTGCAATGCCGGTCACATTGCCATACTTCCGCTTAAAAATATAAAAACCAGGTAGAAAATTACCGCGACAGCGCCGAGCGCCGCAAATGCGAACGCGATTCTCGGTCTGCCCGCGCGTTCGAGCGCTTCCATGTACTCGCTTTCGGGAGCGTTGCGGTACCGCTCGCGCAGTGAAAGGATCTTCCCTACAGACCATTTCATATAAATGTAGTCGTTGAACAAGATCACGAGAATTTCAGCGATCAGCCCGACGTACGTCATTATATTGTAGATCGAGAGCAGCTCGGGAGAAATGTGCAATTCCGTTCCGCCTCTGACGAAATTGTACTGAACCACGAACTGCGGTATATTCATTATAAAGTAAGCGGCGGTCATAAGTATTGCGGGTCCCGTCATCTTACGGTAAAACTGATAGAACGGCATAAGCAGCCCCGCGAAGAAGTTGAACGAAACCTTTTTGCCCGTATTCGCCATGTTCATGAACAGCGCGAAAAATCGCGGCGTGCTTAGGCTTCGCATTCCGAGGAAGTGCAGCAGTTCGGTCTGCCTAACTCCGCAGCAGGTTATCTCCTCGCCCGAACTTTCGTTTTTCATAGGATTTTCCTGCATATGCTCCATGAAATCATCAAAACCGTCAAAGCTCATTGCCTGCGGGATAGGTTCGCCTGTTCGCCGCTCGTGAGCCGCTTTCCAACTGTAGCCGAGAGCGTGTTCGGCTTCGTGCGGACAACGCCCGAAGCTTTCATAGCAGTCGCGGTGCATAGGAGTCCCACATTCGGGACAGTAAACCTTTTCCTCATCGGGTTCAATTGCCATTCCGCATATATCACAGCGTACAACTGCCGTATCGGGCGGCGCGGCATTGGCGGACTGCGGCGCGCTTTCCTGCGCCTTATCCCAGTCAAAGCCCTGCGCGTGCTTATCCTCGTTCGGGCAGTGCCCGCTCCAACAGCTCCTGTGCATGGGAGTCCCGCACTCGGGGCAAACAACTATATCATCATCGTCGGTAAACTTCTTTCCGCAGCAAACGCAGCATTTATTCTCATATTCCTTCATTGCTACCGCCTCCTTTAACGTCCTTTTATTTCCTCATTATATCATAGATTTGGCAGATTTGCAAGCAGTTATGCCGAAAAGATGTAACCGCACGCAGCATTTCAAAAAAACGGCGTAACGTATTGCTTTTAAAGCTTTTTCAGTAAAAAAATGAAACAGTCCCGGCGCACCGGAACTGTTCTCATTTCATCTTAAACTTACGTCATAAAACGTTCAGCAAATATACCTGCCTCGGCAGGCTCTCTATGCTTTCAGTATATCACCTTTCACAAAAATGTCAAACCAAATGTGAAGTTTTGCAGAAATTTGTGAAATTTTGGTGTTAAATGCCGTATTTCCTGTCCGTACAGCGCAAAAGAGCCTTACAGCACGTCATATTTTCCTCATGATAGAACGAAACCGAGCCGTTGTATCTTTCGGTTATCCCTCGGATAATGTTTCTGCTTATCTCGCTGTACTCGCTTTCGGAATCGGACGCTCCGCAAAAGACCGTGATGCTTCCATTTTGAGATGAAATGCTTATTTCCATGTATTTCATGCCGCTGCTTGCGCTTGCGATCTCAACCGTGCTGTCGATCATCTTTCCGATAAGACCGAAAAGGTCAAGCTCGTCCACCCCGCCGACCGATTTGTCGGCAGTGCAGATAACCTGTATGTTATGATATTTTGCCGACAGTATCTTCGCGTTAAGCAGCGCGCTCAGCGTATCGTTTCCGACGTCGATGCTCGTTTCTGAAAGCACGATATCATTGATGCAGTCGTCAACATATTCGCGCACGGCGCCCATACTGCCGTAATCTGCAAGCTGCCGCAGAACTTCGTAGTTCTGCTTAGCCTTCTCGCGTATACGCAGCAGCTCCTTATACTGAAGCCTGATATTCTCGGCGTAATATATGCGGCTTTCCTTGTGAATATTATAATCTCGGAGCTGCTGACGCTCGCGATTGTATCTGCCTATCGAAAGCAGCATAAAAACACAGATGAGAATGACCATTGCCAAGCAAAGCTCGACAAGAAGCAGCTTTATCGACGGTTCCGCTGCGGTGATACTCGCCTGAACGCTGTGTATCAGATGCGCAGCGGCAAAAGAAATCGTCATAAGCGCCATTCCGAACACCCATTCGCCGGGGTTAAGTCGTATGCTGTCGCGCGGATACAGCCGTTTAAGCATAAACAGCACCGCAAAAAGGAACACCACGCTGATTATATTCGCAATTCTCGGGAACTGCTTTCCCGTAAGCGCCATAAAAAGGTCGTGCGTTGCGACATTGAGAAAGTGCGCGGTGAATACGGTCACCGCCGACATAAACAGCTTGGCGATTACGCTGCCTTTCAAGAGCGCCAGCGACCATAAAAAATAGCAAATAAGATAAATTATTTCTTTTACAATATAATGCTGCGGGAAATGCATCGCTATCGGGTACGCGATTATAACATTGAATACCACCCACGCGACGGCATGAAGCCGTTTGTGCTTTATTCGCGGTGAAAATCCCAAAAAGCAGACAAAAAACCAAACTATGACCGAAGCCGAAGCCGCGCATGAAAATACGGACAAAAAAATTTCAATAAATTCTCTCATATTTCTCTCCCTCAGGCAATGTCATTTATACAAGCGTTCGCAGGTATCGGTCGTAAGCGTCCGAAAGGCTCTGCTTTCGCGGTCGGCTTATCGGCAGAAGCTCGCCGCCCGTGACCGTAAGAACGCCCTGCGGATAATCTATCGACTCTATATGCGCCATATTCACTATCAATCTGTTGTGTATTCTTATAAAAAGATCGTCAGGCAGGATCTCCTCCGCCTCCTGTATTTTCGCCCGCACAAGCACGTCCTCGCCGTCGCGGATATGATAAATAAGATTATTTTTTTCACTTCCGACATAGATCAGATCGTTCGGCTTTATGTATATTTTCTCGCTGTACGGAAGCTCCACGCAAATCCTGCGGCTTACCTTATACTTCGCAAGCAGATTTCCCACCGTTCTCGAAAGACGGCTTTTCATAAGCTCCGGCGGCGTTTTCGGAATGAACGCGAACGGCTGAAAATCGAAGCTGTCGTACACAAGCTCCTGCTCGGTCGTTATAAATATTATCTCCGTTTCATCAGTCATGCCGCGAACACGGCGAGCCGCCTCAAAGCCGTCTATTCCGGGCATTTTTATATCAAGAAAAAGTACGTCAAACGGCTTTTCCGCAAAATCCGAAAGAAGCTTTTGCGCGTCGGGATACGCCTGAACCGTAAAATCGGCGTGTCTTTTTTCAAATTCTCCCGCAGTAAGCCTATGCATAAGCGTGAGCATTCCCGGGTCGTCGTCGCAAACCGCAATCCGCATATTATTCCCCCATAACTGCATTTTTTCCAGTATAACATATTTGGCGTATTTTTTCAAGATAAATCGATAAAACAGCATAAAAACAGCTCTGCCTTTGCTGACAGAGCCGTTTTTTGTATTTAACTGCGGTTTCATTGCGTCTGACGTTCATGATATGTATGCTTCGTTGTATTAAGGGGCGTTACTGCATAAACAGTATCTTGTTCAGTCTGAAAAGCTCCCTGCCCTTGAACATATCCGCCGACCAGCCTGTATAGTCCTGCTCGGCTTTAAGATAAAGCGCGTGTCTGCCGCTTACGGGACGTACCTTTGCGGACAATATGCCGCCGTTTCCTCCGAACTGCGCACAGCCGATCTCCTCGCCGTCGGGCGAATCGATCAAAACGCGGATTTTTCCCTTGCAGCCGCAGCCGTCCGTATTTATCAGCAGCGTTCTGTCGCTTCCCGAGCTTACACCGAAATCATAATACTTCCAGCCGATAACGCAGCCGTCCGTAATACCGATGATCGTTCGCTCAAAAGGATTTTTCTCGGTGATAAGGCAGCCGCCCAGCAGCACGCACGCAGCGTCGGCGGGAGTTTCCTCATACGGGTTGAGCGACTCAGCAAAGCCGAGAGAAGTCATTTCAACCTGCGGAATAGTTCCGTCGGGGAGAATTTCGATGCGCTCAACGCACCCTCTGCGCGACATTATCGAGCCGTTTGTCATGCGGTGATAGAAAATATACCACTGTTCGCCGATTCTGCATATCGAACCGTGATTGTTTCCGCCCGGAAAATCAACGCCGTTGTCAATTATCGTTCCACGGTATGCGAAAGGTCCCGTGGGCGAGCTGCTCGTCGCGTAATCAAGCCTGCTGCCGATTTGCGGAGAATATATCAGATAGTATGTATCGCCGACCTTGCGGGGTGAGCAGGCTTCAAAAAAGCGGTGCGGCTCGGCGGTAGGAATAATGTCGGTAAAATATGTTCCGTCGATTACCTCGTACATATTTTCGGCGTTGAGTTCCGCCATATACGAGCCCTGAAAACCGCAGTAAACATACACTCTTCCGTCGTCGTCAACCAGTACGCCCGGGTCGATAAACGTTCCGTCGTCGTAGTGATTTTCAATATTGTATTTGTACTGCGAAATAAGTCTGAACGGACCCTCGGGGCGGTCGCTTACCGCCACGCAGCCTTTTGCGCCGACAATATACGCGTACAGATAGTACTTCCCTTCCTTTTCAACAACATCGGGGGCGAACAGCTCGTTGTCCGTCCAGTCAACGTCAGAGGGGTGACCGTCAACATCTCTTGTTGAGAAAGAAACGCCGTGGCAGGTCCAGTTGGTCGGGTCTGATACGGGCGCCGACCACACTTTCAGCTTAAAATCGCAGAAGCATTCGCAGCCTACGCGGTCGTGCGAGCCGTAAACGTAAATTCTGTCCCCGAAAACGCGGGGCTCGCCGTCGGGGATATACTCCCATGCGGGAAGATAAGGATTCATGTCGATTTCTCCTTTTTATTAATATAGTATCTTTATTTTACAGATATTATTGCGGATAAAACATAATTTTTGCGCCGACAAATAGCACAAAACGGACAGGATTGATTTTCTCGGGAAAATATGCTATTATATGTTGGGGTGATTGCAATGTTCAACATGAAGCTCAGCTTTTTTACGAAAAACGAAAGCTTTCCGTTCTTTATACAATATGGCGAACACTCGGAAAACATGGGAATGCACGGACACGAAGATTTCTCGGAGCTTGTGATCGTTCTCTCGGGACACGCCGAACATATAGTGGATAACGAGCGTTTTTCCGTCCGCCGCGGGGACGTTTTTGTCATGGGCAGTGGAATTTCTCACGGATATGAAAATCCACGCGATTTTCACATCTGCAATATCATGTTCCGTCCCGAAGCGCTGCTCTCCGCCGATTATGATATAAAACGGCTGGCGGGCTTTCACGCGCTTTTTGTTCTTGAACCTCATTTCAATACCGCGCAGGGCTTCCGCAGCCGTTTAAGGCTTGCGCCCGACCATTTCAGTGAAATAGAGCGGCTTATAAAAGCAGCCGTTGATGAATATTCCTCGGACAATCCCGGAAAGGAAACCATGCTCACATCGCTGTTCATGCAGATCGTAGTGTTTCTCTCGCGGCTTTACGGCTGTCCGGAAAAACAGCGGGAAATAACGGGGATCGCACAGGCAGCCGCCTATATGGAGGAGCATTTTGCCGAGGATTTCCCGATATCGGAGCTGCTCGCGGTTTCACACTATTCACAGCGGCACTTTATCCGTCTTTTTTCCTCGGCATATCATACGACCCCGCAGAAATATCTGCTTAACATACGGCTGCGCCACGCCTGCACAAAGCTGCGCGAGGGCGCTCTGAATATAACCGAGGTCGCAACGCGCTGCGGATTCAGCGACTCGAATTATTTCAGCCGCGTTTTCAAAAAGGAACTCGGCGTAACGCCGAGCGCATACCGCGGCATAGAAAGGGACTGACAATGGAACTTCCGATAGAACTCAGACAGCTTCTCGAGGAGCAGGCAGGCGCTTTTCCGCTTAAACAGCTAACCGCCGCAGCCGCAAAAATGTCTGAAAAATACCGCAGCGAAACAGGCGCTTCAATAAGCGGCAGCGCCGAAACCTGCGCATACGCCGTGGTTCGTATGCCCGCGACCTACGGCGCGGCGTCAGCCGCGCTTGAACAGGCGGCAAAGCGCTTTGACGGTGAGATCTCAACCATGCTCGACGTAGGCGCGGGAACGGGCGCTGTCTGCTGGGCTGCTGCCGAGATTTTTCCCGAAATTGAATATGCAGTCTGTCTTGAGCGCGACAAAAATATGACCGAAATAGGCGAAAAGCTTATGAAAAACGGCGGTTTCCCATGCGGCTATGAATGGAAAAGCTTCGACCTGACAAGCAGCGCAATTTCACAAAAGGTGCAACTTGTGACCGCTTCATACGTTCTGAACGAGCTTGAACCGAAGCAGCGCGCCGAGGCTGTAAAAAAGCTCTGGAACGCCGCAGAAAAGCTGCTTGTGATAATTGAACCCGGAACGCCGAAAGGCTTTGCAAGCCTGCTTGAAATGCGTTCGCTGCTGATAGATTTCGGCGCGCATATCATCGCTCCATGCCCATGCGACGAGGAATGTCCGCTACCGTCCGACGACTGGTGCCATTTTTCGGCACGCGTTGCGCGCACAAAGCTGCATAAGCTGCTTAAAGGCGGCGACGCGCCCTATGAGGACGAAAAGTTCTGCTATATCGCGGCTGTCCGCAGCAGCGCCGCATCCGCCGTTTCACGGATAATCCGTCACCCGAAAATCGAAAGCGGGAAAATCACTCTTGAACTCTGCACAGCAAGCGGGATTTCGCAGAAAATTGTCACCAAAAAGGACGGAGCGGCTTTTAAACAGGCGCGTAAAGCTAACTGGGGCGACGATCTCAGCTATACAAAATGAACAAAAAGAAAAATATTTTTTGTTAATTATTTTCGACATGGAACGACATAAAAAATCGCCGCGCCATGGTATAATAAAGTCACAGCTTGGATAGATATACAAGAGGGTTCCCCGTTCTGCGGCGCAGCAGACGGGGGATTTTTTTGCGCTGCTTATATCCGTATCTCTGCGGTGCTGCCGTCTGCGCCGTTTTTCTTAACAACGATCTGCCTGTCGATTTTTTGCTTCAGCTCGGCGACGTGCGATATAATTCCCACAAGGCGGTTACCCTCGGCAAGACCCGTAAGCGCGCGTATCGCCTGATCGAGCGAGTCCTCGTCGAGAGAACCGAAGCCCTCGTCAACAAACATCGCGTCAAGGCGTATACCTCCCGCCGACGACTGTATTTCATCGGAAAGCCCGAGCGCAAGCGACAGCGACGCCTTAAAAGATTCACCGCCGGAAAGGGTTTTAACGCTGCGCTCCGTGCCGTTGTAATGGTCTATTACGTCAAGTTCAAGTCCGCTCTGGCTGCGGTTATTTTCGGCGCCGCGGCGGCGTTTAAGCTCGTACTGCCCGTCCGTCATAACCATAAGACGGGTGTTCGCACGGCTTATGATACGGTCGAAATACGTCATCTGTACAAACGCTTCCAGCATTATTTTTTCTTTCCCGCTGATACTTCCGTTCGCGGTGTCGGACAGCGACTTCACCCAAGCGAGCCGCGCTTCCGTTTTTTCAGTCTGCGCCGCATTTTCGGCGATATTTTTCAGCGCCGCGCAATTTACGGTCAGCCTTACCGCAGCAGCCTGTTTTCTGTCCGAAAGCAGCTTTTTTTCTGCCGAAATTTCTGCAACACGGCTTTGAAGCTTGGGTATATCGGCGCTGCTCTTTTTCGTGAGATTTTTCTCCGCTTCGGCGAGCGCCGCGTTCAGCCCGACAACCTGCCTTTCGCATTTTCCGCATTCGTCAAGCGCACGGCGGTGATCCGATTCTATCGCGGCAGCTTCGCCCAAAAGACGCGCGATCTCGCTCTCTGCCTGCGATTTTGCGGCGAATTTCAGCTTCTCGGAAAGCTCGGCAATTCGCTCGTCCGCGCCTTTCTTTTCGGCGGAAAGCCGTGCGATTTTCTCGGAAAGCTCCGAAACGGCAGCGGTCAGCGCGCGCTCCTCAGTCTCCTTTTCGGGAATCATTTTTCCGAGCAAAGCACGTCTTTTCAGCTTTTCCCCGGAAATATTCATCAGCCGCGCCATTTCGGCAAGCTGTTCCGAAGCTTCGGCTTCTTTTTCGGAAAGCCTGTCCGCAGCAGCGTCAAAATCACCGACGGAAAGCTGCTCGCGCATCGTTTTTTCGGCAATCGCTTTTTTCGCTTCGTGCGCGGCTTTGGCTTCGCCCGCAGCAGCGCTTGCCGCAGTCATTTCGCGTTCCGCTTTCTCGCTTTCCGTCTTGAACCTGTCAAGCTGCGCCTTTGTCGGAGCGCTTTCCGAAAGCTCCGCAAGGTGCGGATGTACGGTCGAACCGCAGACGGGACACGGCTGCCCCTCTGAAAGCGTCTGCGCGATTATTCCCGCCTGTTCGTCCAGATAAGCCTTGTGCTTTTCCTCGTAGAGTCCCTTTTTTTCAGCTGCCGCGCGCGATCTCGCAAGGTAATCCTCCTGTGCACGGCGAACGTTCTCCTCCGCCGTTTTCAGCTCCGAAAGCATTTTTTTAAGCTCGAAAAGCGCGGCTTTCCGTCTTTCAATATCGTCCCTTTTCGCAGCCAGAACTGCGCTTTCTTCGCCGGCTCCCGTCAGCTTTTCCTGTTCATTTTTCAGCTCTGCGATTTCGGCACGCTTAGCTTCATTTTCTTTCTTCTTTGCTGAAAATTCTGTATCCGCACGCTCAATTTCGAGCGCCGCAGCCGCCGAAAAAGCTTTCTTTTTGTCAAGTTCCGCATAATCCGGCAGCTCGGCTCTTATCGCGGAAGCTGTTTCGTTAAGCGACTTTGCCCGCAAAAGCTGCTTTTCCTGCTCCGAAAGCACACTTCTGAGCGATTCAAGCCGCGGCTGCTGAACAGAAAGCTCTTCACGCGTTTTTTTCGCCGATTCCTCGGACTTTCTTTGCTCCTCCGCTTTGGTCAGAACGCGGGTAACTTCCGCCAGCTTTTTTTCATATCCGTCGATTTGCTCGGAAAGGTTTTTTTTTTCGTTTTTGTCAAATTCAATGAGCCTTTCAAGCAGCTCCTGTACCTCGCCGAGCGGCATATTTCCCGCTTTTGCATTTTCCGTTTCTTCGTACAGTCCGCTCTCTTCGCCGCAGACGATCCCGCCGATATACTGAGCGACGCTCGCGCGCGAAGCTTCGCACCTGAGCTTTAGTTCCGCAGTTTCCGCTTTCAGTCGATCCTGTAAAGCGCTGAAACGCTGCGTGGCAAACAATTTGCGGAAAATCTTTTTCCGCTCGTCGGTTGTCGAAAGCAGCAGCTTCAGAAATTCCCCCTGCGCAATCATCGCGATTTGCGAAAACTGTTCGCGGTCAACTCCGAGCAGCTCGCCGACAGCGCGGTTTACGTCTTTCAGCCTTGTTACGACCCTGCCGTCGGGATAATAAAACTCCGCATTAGCTTTTATAGAGGTCGTTCCCTCGCCGCGCGATTTCGGCCGCTCATATTCGGGATTTCGCTTTATGCGGTACACTTCGCCGCCGTACCCAAACGTCAGTTCAACCTCGGTAGGTTCTGACGGAGAAGCGTATTTTGAGCGAAGCATATTCGGTTCTCTGCCGCTTCCGCTGGCTTCTCCGAAAAGAGCGAAAGTTATTGCGTCGAAAATTGACGTCTTACCCGCGCCCGTGTCGCCTGTGATGAGATAAATCCCGCTTGTTCCCAAGTCGTCAAGCATAAGATCCTGACGCCCCGCATAAGGTCCGAACGCGGACATTACCAGCTTTATCGGCCTCATTCCTCTTCCTCCCAAACGCTCTCAATAATTTTCGCCATAAATTCCGATTGTTCGGGCGACATTTCCGAGCCATTCCGCAATTCAAAAAACTCGGAAAAAAGCTCAAGCGGCGACTTGCTTTCGACCGCCTGCGCGCCGTTCACATCTGCACTGTGCCGCGTTCTCGTGTTGTCGTAATCCAGCTTCATCAGATTGCGGTATATCGTCCGAAGCTTCATTACCGCGTCCGGAATATCGTCCTCGTCCGTCAGAGTAATGTGCATATAATCATTCATATATGTCGTTTTTTCATAAAAGCTTTTTAGTGTAAGTTCCGCATATTTTCCGCTTATCTCGTGCATATCATGCAGCGGAACAAGCGGAATCGTTCTAACGTTCAGACAACGCTTTCCGTTAAGCTCAGCCACGGTAACAGACTTATCCTGTCCCGTTTCCGAAAATGAATATTTAAGCGGCGTTCCGCAGTATCTTATGCGTTCCGTGCCGATATTCTGCGGCTTGTGTATATGCCCCAGCGCGACATAATCAAAACCGTCGAACACGCTTGCGTCAACATTATCCGTACCGCCCACAGAAATTTTATCCTCCGAATCCGACCTCTCTGCGCCTGTAACAAACTGATGCGTCAGCAAAATGTTCATGCTGCTCTTATTTATGCGCATTTTATCGACCGCAAGCCTCACCGCGTCGGTATAGCTTTCGATTTTTTCGTCCGGAAAACAGGCGCGAACGTTTGCGGGCTTAATAAACGGCAGCATATATATATCGGCTGTGCCGCATTCGCCGACGATCGAAAACGGCTTTATTTCACCGCTGTAAACGGGCGAAATATGTATTCCGCCTGCGTCGATAAGGCGATTCCCGAACGCGAGCCGCTCGGGGGAATCGTGGTTTCCGCTGATGATGAACACCTGCGTTCTCAGCGCGGCAAGCTGAACCAGAAAATCATCAAAAAGCACGACCGCCTCTGCCGAAGGCAGCGCCTTATCATAGATATCTCCCGCAATAAAAACGCCGTCAGGCTTTTCCTCTGCAATTATCCCGATTATCTGCGCTAAAATGTGCTTCTGTTCCTCAAGCATGGAGAACTCGCCGACCCGCTTTCCGAGGTGGAGATCAGAAAGGTGAACAAATTTCATGTTTTTCTCCCTATAAAAAACTGCCCGAATAAATCGGGCAGCGGTATGTATAATACTTATGCACCAAAAACCATCTCATATAACCTGCGCAAAGATTATACTCGTTTTTGTACAGTTTTTAATTGGTGCTGAGTATAAGCCGGTTTTAAAGCTCCTTGATGATTTCGCCCATAAGGTTTGCGGAAGCGGAAATTGCGTTGGATTCGTCGGTGTCGATATGCATTGCGTCGGCAAAATTCTCGCTTACTCTTACTACAACATCACCGAGGATAGCGGTTCTTCCGTTTGTTTCAGCCTTTACCCAGACAATGTCCTTATTCTTCAGGCCGAGCTTTTCTGCGGTTTCGGGAATCATGTGAATGTGGCGCTTCGCAACGATAACGCCCTCGCTGATTTCGATTTCGCCCGCAGGCCCGATGATCTTACATCCGGGAGTTCCCGCAATATCGCCGGATTCGCGAATAGCAATCGGAAGACCGATGGAACGCGCGTCCGTAGCGGAAAGCTCGACCTGCGTTGCAGGACGTACAGGTCCGAGAATAGATACGTTTGCAAGTTCCTTCTTCGGACCTACGATTGTAACTCTTTCCTCGCACGCAAACTGACCGGGCTGGGAAAGATCCTTCTTCTTTGTAAGCTGCGCACCCTTTCCGAATAACGCTTCAAGCGCTTCCTGCGTAACGTGAACGTGACGCGCAGAAGTTTCGATTAAAATTTTGTTGGACATATTTAAACCTCCGTAAAAATTGATAACGTCTTAAAAGGCTCAGTACAAAAACGCCTGTAAAACTATTCCGATTGTCATTATAACCGCGACGCAAAGGGCGATTATCCTAAACGCCGCCGAAAGTTTTTCTCTATCCTTATTTTTCATGGCTTCACCGATTCAATTCAATTTGTCGGAACAAAATAGTATATTTTTTCGTCGGGATATGAGTATTCAAGCTCGTCCCGGGCGATTTCCTCAATATAGTCTATACGATATTCCTCGTTTGCATAGCGCTCAAGCTGCTCGTTCTGGGTCCTGAGCTGAGATAATTTCGACGAAAGCTCGTCGTATTCCGTTGATTTCTGGGCGATCGAAACCTGAATCGAAACGAGGTTTATAACAGCGTAGACAAGTACCGCTACCGCGATAATTCCCGCAAAAAAGGAACGCTTATGCTTTTTTTCTGACTTTTGCTTTAATAACACTTCGTTCCTCACCGCCTACTTCGCCCATATTACTAATACTGTTATTATACACCATTTCGCGCCGCCTTTTCAAGGGCATTCGCACTTTTTCTGCAACTTTTTTACTTTTTCGGCAAATTGTACCAAATACCGAACGTATTTTCGGATAAATTGCACCAAAAACTTTTTTTAGCGGTTTCAAAATAATTTTGTTTGCAATTTTTGCCACAGCAAACAAAATCTTCCGTATCAGCTCCGCAGCAAATCTCGTCAGATAGCCGAAAGTAAAGTGATAAACGGCAGCTCCGAACAGTGCGGAAAGCAGATAATACAGCCTAAACGCGCCCAGCCCGATTTCAACCGAAAAGCAGAAAAGCACAAACGCCGCAAACGGCATAAAAACAATGTCTTCGATATTGACAAGCAGCTTAGGGTGCCTGAACAAAATACGCAGTATCCTGAAAAAATCATACAGCAAGCCGAGAAAAAAACCGACAAGCGCGAACTGTCCGAGCTGCGTCAGTACATCATGCGTCGTTTCAAACATGGCATTTACCTGAACAGACGGCTTATCACATTTCCGGGAACGTGCTGTCCCTCGGAAAGGTAGCTTATTTCGTTGATCCTTCCGCGAAGCTCAAATTCACCCGTTGTCATATCAAGCATACCGACTTCAAGTCCGCTTCCGCGTATCATCAAATCACCGCTTTCGGTATAAACGGCTATCTCGTTTTCACCGAACCTTTGCGTGCTTTTCACTCCGCTCATGCGCAGATATTCGCGATTTTCCAAAATAAGACTATGTTTGTTCATAAGCACCTCGAATATGTACAGATTACATATTCATATTTATGTGCTTTTCGGGACAAATAGAACCTATCTTTCAGATTATTGAGTAAAGTTCGGAAGCGCCGTCCTTTCCGACAACCTCAACAACCTTCATGACCTTTACTTTGAGAGGCGTTTTTCCCATATTTATTTCAATTACATCGCCGACCTTAACGTCGTATGACGCCCGCGCGATTTTTCCGTTAACGCTTATTTTATCCGCGTCGCAGGCTTCGTTCGCAACCGTTCTGCGCTTTATAAGGCGCGAAACCTTGAGATATTTGTCAAGCCGCATATATTTTCTCCTTTAAATTTCAGTGTAATTAATACTGATCGCCCATAACTGTAGAAAAAAATCTTTATATAACCAATATACTCGATTTTTTATAGTTTTTAGTTGGCGCTAAGTATAAGCCGTAATACATTGCATTATATCACATAATTATCGATTTGTGAAGTGGCTAAAGCGAAATTTCCGAAATAATTTCCCGTATCAAAGCGTTCAGCCGTGTAAACTGCTCATAAACAAAGAAAAAGCCCGGCGTTAACCGGACTTTTTCATTAGGCTGAGGAAATATAAATTTCCTTTCGCCTTATTATTTGTGGTTATGGCATTTTCCTGCCATAGCGCAATGCGCACAGTTGCTGCCGCAGCTTGATTTTCCTTTTTTCTTGTCCTTAATCAACTTGACGGCAACAGCAATCAGAATTGCCGCAAGTATTGCTCCTACAATAACTGTTCCCATAAAATCACCTTACTTAACCTTAACGTCCTTGGTGAGCTTTGTAGCTTCCTTATAAGGTCTTACGAGCATATAAATCATACCTGCAAGAACAAGGACTGCAAAGATAAGACCAACTACGTTTACATTGCCTGTGAAAAGTCCGCCGAACTGGTTAACCATCAGCGCGATAGCATAAGCAAAACCGCACTGGTATGCAATAGCGAACCAAGTCCACTTTGCGTTGTTCATTTCGCGGCGGATAGCGCCGATAGCTGCGAAGCAGGGAGCGCAGAGGAGGTTGAATACGAGGAATGAATAGCCGCTTACAGATGTGAATACGTTAGCGAGCGTTGCATATACGTTTCCTTCCGCACCGTAGAGGATACCCATTGTACCAACGATGTTTTCCTTTGCAACAAGACCTGTGATAGAAGCAACCGCAGCTTCCCATGTGCCCCAGCCGAGAGGTGCGAATATCCAAGCGATACCGTTGCCGATAGCGGCTAAGATAGACATATCGAGTTCTTCCTCAGAGAGCATTCTGAAGCCGTCGGGAGTAAATCCGAAGTAAGAAGTGAACCAAACGAGGACTGTCGAAAGAAGAATGATAGTTCCCGCTTTCTTAATGAACGACCAACCGCGCTCCCACATCGAACGGAGAACGTTTGAAACGGTCGGGAGGTGGTAAGCGGGAAGCTCCATAACGAACGGAGCAGGTTCGCCCGCGAACATCTTCGTCTTTTTAAGCATGATGCCAGAAATAATAATCGAAGCCATTCCGACGAAGTATGCGCTTGTGGAAACCCAAGGAGAGCCGCCGAAGATAGCGCCTGCAACCATTGCGATAAACGGAACCTTTGCGCCGCAGGGGATAAATGTCGTGGTCATGATAGTCATACGGCGATCGCGTTCGTTTTCAATCGTTCTGCTCGCCATGATACCGGGAATACCGCAGCCTGTACCGATAAGCATCGGGATAAAGGATTTACCGGAAAGACCGAACTTACGGAAGATTCTGTCGAGTACGAATGCAATTCTCGCCATGTAGCCGCACGCTTCAAGGAATGCAAGCAGCAGGAAGAGAACGAGCATCTGCGGAACGAAGCCGAGTACCGCGCCTACGCCGGCAACAATACCGTCAAGGATAAGACCCTTGAGCCAGTCAGCGCAGTTTATCGCGTCAAGTCCGCTTTCAACAAGAACAGGCACACCGGGAACCCACACGCCGTATTCAGCGGGGTCAGGCTCGTTGCCGTAATTTTCGATTGCGGAAGAAATAGCTTCATAATCCGCGGTTTCGGTTGTCTGTTCGAGAGTTTCTTCATCTTCAAGAACATATTCAACGGTCGCGTCGGCAGGAACGAGCGTTTTCAGCTCTTCTGCATCTTCTGTACCGTACTGTTCTGCAACGGCTTCAAAAATCGGGTCTGTATCGCCGTATTCTTCAACAGCCGCTTCGTAATCAGCAGTGCCGATACCAAAAAGATGCCAACCGTCGCCGAAGAGTCCGTCGTTTGCCCAGTCTGTTGCCGCAGAACCTACGGTTACCATTGAAATGTAATAAACGAGGAACATGATAACTGCGAAAATCGGCAGACCGAGGAATCTGTTTGTAACGATACGGTCGATCTTATCCGACGTTGTTGCAGCACCCTTGTTTTTCTTCTTTAAGCAGCTCTTGATAACTTCGCCTATGTAGATATAGCGCTCGTTTGTGATGATGCTTTCGCTGTCGTCGTCCATTTCTTTTTCGCAAGCCGCAATATCGGTTTCGATATGCTCAAGTGTGGACTTGTCGATCTTCAGCGCTTCAAGAACCTTTTCGTCGCGCTCAAAAATCTTTATCGCGTACCAACGCTGCTGCTCTTCGGGAACATCATGCAGAAACGCTTCTTCAATGTGAGCGATTGCGTGCTCAACGCTTCCGGAAAAGCTGTGGCGCGGAATAACGCGTTCGCCCGCTTCTGCGGCGCGGACAGCCTTTTCGGCAGCCTCGGTGATACCTGTTCCCTTTAACGCGGAAATTTCGGTAACAACGCAGCCAAGTTCCTTTGCAAGCTGCTGGGTGTCGATTTTATCGCCGTTCTTCTTAACGACGTCCATCATATTTACCGCACATACAACCGGGATTCCGAGTTCAACGAGCTGAGTTGTGAGGTAAAGGTTTCTTTCAAGGTTAGTACCGTCGATAATATTCAGGATCGCGTCAGGGCGTTCGCTAACGAGATAATTTCTCGCAACTACTTCTTCGAGAGTATACGGAGAAAGCGAATAAATACCGGGAAGGTCTGTGATTGTAACGTCGCTGTGACCCTTGAGCTTACCCTCTTTCTTTTCTACGGTAACGCCGGGCCAGTTGCCGACAAACTGATTTGAGCCGGTGAGCGCATTGAACAGCGTGGTTTTACCTGTGTTCGGGTTTCCGGCAAGTGCAATTTTAATTGCCATATAAAAATCGTCCTTTCTTGCGGGTTAGTTTAAACTGTTAGTTTAAGCTAACCTATACACATAATAAATCAGCGCACTTCTACCATTTCTGCGTCTGCTTTTCTGAGCGAAAGCTCATAGCCTCTTACCGTTACTTCAACGGGATCTCCGAGCGGAGCAACCTTACGGATATAAATCTCCGTGCCCTTGGTAATTCCCATGTCCATAATACGGCGCTTTACCGCGCCCTCGCCGCTAAGCCTGGTAACGGTTACGGTCTGACCTACCTTTGCTTCTTTAAGCGTCATGACAAATCCTCCTTATACAACTATTTTGGCTGCCATTTCTTTTGAAACGGCAACTCTTGATTCCTTAACATTGACAATAACGTTACCGCCCATTTCATTCATAACGGTAACGATTCCGCCGGGAACAAACCCGAGGCTCTCAAGGAACTTCTTCGTTTCCGCGTTCCCGCCGACTTTTTTTATTACACAGGGTTCGCCGGGGTTTGCAAGTGTAAGCGGCATATAAATCCCTCCTGTACACAATTACGATTAGATCACGCTAACCGCATGACTGTTTAAAAGGTTAGCTCTTGCTAACCTTGTATATAATATACACCACGGCATAAAAAAAGTCAAGCAAAAAAATCGTATGTTGTCAAGATTTGTAAAAATTATCAAGCATAGGTTAGTACAAGCTAACCCTGTTTGTGCATTGCGACAAAATCCGCGTTCGCGGCACACACCGCGGCTTTCAACCCGCCGTCTTTTTTCCCCACTCCGGTTAACGCCGCAGCCGTTATGCCGGTGCAGAACGGCGCTGTACCGGCGAGGTCCGGTAAAAGCGGGCGGCGCGGCGCGCGGCAGCGTTTCGCGAAGCGAAACGCTGCGTCGAGCAGGCGGCGAAGCCGCCTGCTCGACGTTTTAGTGCGGCTTCGCCGCACTAAAACGCGCGCGCCGCGCCCCCGCGGGCAATCGCAGGCATACCCCGAAAAGCGTGAGCCTGCACTTTCTGCGGACAGGCGGCGTTTTGCCGCGTGAGGTATAAATTAGGGAAATTGAAAGCCGCCGCTTGACAAAAATAACTTAGCGTGTTAAACTGAAATACAATTATAAAAAAGAGGTATCACGAATGTTTTTCACAAGCGTCACGGGCGAAAACCGCAATATTTTCCACAAGCTTATGCAAAATTACGCAAAAGAGCTTGACGAGCACCAAAACCGCAATACCGACCCGCAAATACTGAGAAAATGGACGGACAGGATAATCGAAAAGCAGTCCGAGCGCGGCAAGTATCTCAACCTGTGCTATTCTAACGGGAATGTCGTCGGCTTCCTGTTTGGCAAGATCGACCTTCTCGGCGATAAAGGCTTCACAAAGGCGGGTCGGGGCTGCGTAGTGGAATTTTATGTGCTTCCCGAACACAGAAGAAAAGGCTATGGCAAAGAAATGCTCCTGCATTTGCAGGATATATTTAAACAAGACGGTGCAAAGGCAATTTACCTCACCGCCGACCCGATTACGGGAAAACCGTTTTGGGAAGCCATGGGCTTTATAGGAATAGGGGAAAAATGCCCCGAAACTGGTCAGGAAATATACGAAAAGCGCGTCTGAAATTCCCTAAATTTCCCCGCAATTCCCGCAGCGCGAACAGCCGTTGCAGAACAGTCTGCTCCCGCATTGCTCGCAGTGCTTGCCGAAAAACGGTGAATAGAGAAATTCGGGAGGGATTATCGTCCCGCATTCGTCTGTAAGAATGAAATTTATCGGCTTTCCGCTGAAGCTCATTCCCGATTTTTTCGCCATGCGCGACTGAAGCCCCTTATCGGGCATACGATAGGTTTTCCCGTCCTTTACGAAAACCGTTCCGGTTTCAAAAAAGCTGAAATTAACGTTCGCTGCAACGCATTCCGCACGCAGGGTTTTTATCCAGTCGAAATTGCACGCTCGTGCGCCGTCGTAATTTTCACCCCCGCAGATGACCTGTTCGATCTGCCCCGTTTTCAGATATTTTTCTATCGAAACTGCTCCGATAAACGGCGCGCACATAACGCCCTTGTGTTTGAACGGCAGCGAAAGCAATATCGGGATACGTTCGTCCGCACGCCGCTGATTTTCGCAAGTGACGTTAAAAAACACATTCTCCCAGCCGCTCCCCCACCACTCCGGCAGGCATTCTTCAACGCGCTGCGGGCGCTTTGTGAGCAGGAAAAATTTCACGTCGCTGCGGATTTTCATTATCTCCCACGCCTCCGCGCGCCATTCGTCCGCTTCGGGCAGGAAAAAATCCGAGGTCATGCAAACGCGCAGCATCTCCCCGCTCTTCACCTTGTAATTTCCATGTCTGTCGCGGTGAAGCGGATAGTCGAAACCCGCTTTTGTGCGGAAAATATGCGAACCGTCCATGTCGCGCTGACGGTCGAGAAAGTACATATAACAGTTGTCGCAGCCCTCGCTTATTTTTTTGCAGCCGTGCCACGGATTCCAGATGTCGTGCATATTTTCACCTCTTTTTTGCTTACCTTTTTATTTTAACACATTTCACTCCGCAGCGCAACATACTTTTTCAGGCATGGACAAACGCGGCGAAAAGTGATATAATGAATATATCATTTCAGACGGGAGGAAAGCATATGTCGGAGCAAATCGGCGCGGAAAAAAGTCTGCACACCGAGTTCAGCCGCACGATACTGAAGCCTTTTCACAAGGCGGTACGGGAATTTGGGCTGATTGAGCGCGGCGACAGAATCGCGGTCTGCATTTCGGGCGGAAAAGATTCCATGCTGCTTGCAAAGCTCGTGCAGGACTTGCAAAAGCACGGCGAAATCGATTTTGAAGCGGTATTTATGTCTATGGACCCCGGATACAGTCCCGAGAACCGCGAAAAGCTGCTTGAAAATGCAAAAAAACTCGGCGTTCCGCTTGAATTGTTCGGCACGGAGATTTTCCGCCGCGTTGAACTTGAAGAAAAAAATCCCTGCTTTTTATGCGCAACTCTGCGCAGAACGCAGCTTTATACCCGAGCAAAATCGCTCGGCTGCAACAAAATCGCGCTCGGACATCATTTCGACGACGTTATCGAAACAACTCTCATGGGAATGATTTACGGTGGGCAAATACAGACCATGCTGCCGCGCAGAAAAAGCGACAGCTTTGAAAAAATGGAAATAGTGCGCCCGCTTTATTACGTCCGCGAAAGTGAGATAATCCGCTGGGCAGAAAAAAACGGGCTTAGCTTTCTGCGCTGCGCCTGCCGCGTGACCGAACAGCGCGGCGACAATCAGACCGAATCCAAACGCGCGGAAATAAAACGGCTCATTTCACAGTTGAAAAAACTGAATCCGCAGATCGAAATGAATATTTTCCGAAGCGCACAGAACGTCAGCGTAAAAAATCTTTTTTCATATAAAGACGAACTCGGCTTTCATAGCTTTCTCGACGATTTCGGGAGGAAAACGCAATGAAAATTTTACGTTTTTTGGGATTAGCTGCCGCGATATCAATGATTTGCGGCTGCGCTTCCGAAGCGCCCGTTTCGCGGACTTTTTTCGCAATGGACACAGTGATGACGGTTACGGCGTACGGCGGCGAAGATTCCTTGTCGCTTTGCGAGGAACGCATAACCGAACTTGAAAACCTGCTTTCGGCACAAAAGTCGGACAGCGATGCTGCGCGGCTCAACTCCTCGCACGGAAACGAAACAACGCTTTCCGCCGACGCTTCGTTTCTGCTCGGAGAGGTTCTGGATTTCTGCCGCGAAACGGACGGTATCTACGACCCGACGGTTTACCCGCTTGTTAAAGAATGGGGCTTCATCGACGGCAATTACAAGGTTCCCGAAAGCGCGAAAATCTCCGAGCTTCTCACAAATATCGGCTTTGAAAAAATAACTCTTAACGGGAATACGGCAAGCATTCCCGATGATTTTGAACTTGATTTCGGCGCGTGCGCAAAGGGTTACGCCGCCGATGAGCTGAAAAAAATCCTCACCGTAAACGGGGTGACCTCCGCTTTGCTCGACCTCGGCGGAAACATTCTGACCGTCGGCAAAAAGCCCGACGGCGCGGCGTGGAAAATCGGCGTTGCCGACCCGTTTTCTCCGTCGGAAAGCGCGGGAACACTGCTGCTCTCCGACTGCGCGGCAGTGACCTCGGGCGGCTATGAGCGCTATTTCACCGCCGATAACGGAAAACGCTACTGCCACATAATCGACCCGCGCACAGGCTGCCCCGCAGACGGCGGGATCGCTTCCGTGACGGTTGTCGGACAAAACGGAACGCGCTGCGATATGCTTTCGACCGCGCTTTTCATTATGGGCGCGGAAAAAGCGGCGGATTTCTGGCGCGGCGCAGGAGATTTCGATATGCTGATAATAACCGACGACGGGAAAATGCTGATAACCGAGGGACTTTCGGACAGATTCACGCCCGCGGAAAAGTACGCCGAAGCCGAGGTGATGCGAAAATGAGATCAAACAAAAAGGGTGTCATTCTCGGCGCTGTATGCGCGGTGATTTTCGTGAGTGCGGCTGCGGCTTGTTTTTTTCTTTTTACACGCCCCTCAGGGCGGCTTGTCCGCATAACAAGCGCGGGCGAAACGGTCGCGGTAATCGACCTTGCTTCGGCTGAAAACCGGACTTTCGAGGTAGCGTGCGCCGAAGGCGTGAACAAAATAAAAATCGAAAACGGAACCATTTGCGTTTCCGAAGCGGACTGCCCCGATAAAACGTGCGTAAAAATGGGAACGCTCGGCGGCGGAATGCCTATCGTGTGCCTGCCGCATAAGCTTATCATTGAATTTATCGGCGGCGTCGACGCAGTAGCGGGGTAAATTATGAACGTAAAAAAAATAACCCGGCTTGGGCTGCTGACCGCAGTCGCGCTGATAATGTTTGTTATAGAGCTGCAAATCCCGAATCCCGTGCCTATTCCGGGGGTAAAGCTCGGACTTGCGAATGTCGTTACGGTCTACGCGGTGTTCAGATTCAGAGGACGGGACGCATTTATAATGGTGCTTGCCCGACTGCTGCTCGGCTCGCTGCTCTGCGGCACAATTGTCAGCTTTCTGTTCAGCCTTTGCGGAAGTCTGCTCTGTCTTGCGGGAATGCTGCCGCTCAGCCGCGCCGTAAGCGAACGTTATATCTGGCTTTGCAGCGTCGCAGGCGCAGTCCTGCATAACGTGGGACAGACGATCGCGGCGGTCGCGGTCATGCAGACATTTTCCGTGCTGGTCTATCTCCCGCCGCTGCTTGTTTCGGGCTGTATTACGGGCGCGTTCACGGGGATATGCGCGCAATTTGTTATAAACAGAGTAAAAAAATAAATCCGCTCTCGGCGTTTATCGAACCGTGAGCGGATTTTTTATTAATTATATATTGAGTTCAAGCGAATTGGCGAGGAAATTTTTCAGCTTCGGGCTTTTCGGATTATCGAAAATGTCCTCGGGCGCGCCCATTTCCTCGATCATTCCGTCCGCAATGAACATCACAACGTCGGAAACGTTTTTAGCGAAGTTCATCTCATGCGTTACGATTATCATGGTGCTGTCCGTGGATTTAAGCTCCTTTATAACGCGCAGCACCTCGCCCGTAAGTTCGGGGTCAAGAGCGCTTGTCGGCTCGTCAAAGCAGAGAATGTCGGGATTGAGCATAAGCGCGCGCGCGATCGCAACACGCTGCTGCTGTCCGCCCGAAAGCTCACACGGATACGCCTCCGCGCGGTCGGCAAGACCGACCTGACCGAGCAGCTCCATCGCCTTTTTATCGAGAGCCGCGCGAAGCTCGGATTTATCCGCGCCTTTCTCCTTTTCGAGAAGCTCAGCCGCAAGCGTAAGGTTCCGCTTTATCGTGTACTGGGGAAAAAGATTGAACGACTGAAAAACAAGCCCGAAATGAAGCCTGTTCATGCGCAGTGTTTTCTCGTTCGCCTTTTTATGGTCGTCGGCGTCAAACACCGCCTCGCCGTTTACGACAATTCTACCCTCGTCGGGCGTTTCGAGAAAGTTCAGGCAGCGCAAAAGCGTTGTTTTTCCGCTTCCCGACGAACCGATTATCGAAAGGACAGTCCCCTTTTCCATGCTGAAATCAATGCCTTTAAGAACCTCGGTTTTCCCGAAATATTTGTGCAGTTTTTCAACTTCAAGTATAGCCATTTTTACCCGTCCTTTCCGCTTAGCCTCTGTAATAGTTCAGCTTCTTTTCGATAAAGCGGAACAGGATAGTTAGCAGCCCGCAGAACACTAGATAAAACGCTCCGACGTAGAATATCGGCCAGATGATAGCTTTAAGTCCGACTATATCCTGCGCTGCTTTTACAAGCTCGGTGACCGCGATTACACGGGCGAGCGAGGTGTCCTTTACGAGCGTTATTATTTCGTTTCCGATAGGCGGGATTATCCGCTTGATTACCTGAAAGAGAACGACCTTGAAGAACACCTGCGCCTTTGTCATACCGAGAACCTGCCCCGCTTCATACTGCCCCTGCGGGATACTTTCGATGCCTCCGCGGTAAATCTCCGAAAAATAGCACGCGTAGTTGATAACAAACGCTATGATAACGGCGATTTCACGGGCTAACGGCGGCCAGTTGAACAGCAGTCCCGGACCGTAGAAAACAAGTATTATCTGGAGCATGAGCGGTGTTCCGCGGATTATCCAGACAAAAGTTCTCGAAAGCCAGCGAAGCGGCGTGAACTTCGACATTGAACCAAACGTCACGACAAGCCCGAGCGGCAGCGCTAAAATAAGCGTAATTCCGAAAATATAAAGCGTTTTCCAGAATCCGTCGAGAAGCTGAAGCGTTACTTCAAGAAAAGACATTCCCTATCCCCCGATCAATATGCGAGAACGTCGGAAAGACCGTACTGCTCTGCGAGCGCCTGAAGCTTTCCTTCGTCGGCGAGCTGCTTTACAGCGTCGTTGATCTTAGCGAGCGTTTCGGTATCTTCAAGGCGCAGACCGATCGCGTACTGCTCGGGAGCAAGCTGAACCGCGTCAACGATCATGAGGTCGGAATAGTCGGTTCCTTCCTTAATGGAAGCGGTAGCCATAACGTAGTCGATAACGCCTGCGTCAACCGTTCCTGCCTTAACTTCCATAAGAACGTCCTTCTGAGCGGAGCAGCCGATAAATTCGTCCTTGGAAAGAGTTGCGTTTTCTTCGATCGCGGACTGACCTGCCGAACCGCTCTCGGCAGCTACCTTGATATTGGCAAGATCGGTTTCCTGCGCGTACTTATCCGCGTTGTCCTGCTTGATGATGAGAACCTGTCTGTTGTCAACATACGGGTCGGAGAAAGCCATATTAGCCTTGCGTTCTTCTGTTACGGTAAGACCGTTCCAGATACAGTCGATCGTCTTGGATTTAAGCTCGGTTTCTTTCTGATCCCATTCGATAACCTGGAACTTAGGCGTAACGCCGAGCTTTGCGCATACCTGCTGCGCAAATTCGGTATCAAAGCCTGTGAGAACATTGTTTGCGTCATAGTAGTTCATAGGCTCGTAGAGGGTGATGCCGATAACGAGTTCGCCCTTATCGCTTATGTATTCCCAGTCCTTCTTTTCGGTCTTGTTGCAGCCTGCCGCGCCGATAATCATTGCGGCAGCCGCCAGAGCAGCTAAAATCTTCTTCATTTTCTTCATTTCCTTTCTTTTGCGTTACTGCACTATGGTGCAGTACTGACATGATAAATAAATAATACCATAAAATCCGCTGTCCGTCAAGAGCAAATACGACAAAAAAACCGTCCGCAGTATTACACGGACGGTTAATATATACAATTTTAATATATTATGGCATTACGGGCAGTTTACCGTTCCCGCAAAGAGCGGCGCGCCGTCGCTGTCGGTTATTACGAAAATGAACGGGCGGTTCAGATTAAATTCAACCTTTTCTTCGGGCGGCATTGCCGTTCCGCAGGCAGCCATCATCGTGAACGCCGCAGCGGTAACGCCCTCCTCGTCTGCGGCAACACGCGCGGAATGCTGCACCTGCGAAAGGAACAAGCCGTCGCTGTCGTCTTTGAGCGGTGAGAAATTCGCCTTTTCACTGTCGAAAACGTCGGTTATTCCGAGTGCGGCAAGCTGCTTTGAGATCTCTCCGTTCTGTTTTACGTCAAACTTCGGCATACTCAGTTCCACTTTAATGTGCGTGCTTGTAAAATCGTTCGGAGCGCTCAGCAGGCTGTAAAATTTGTCGTTTTCGAGCACGTCGCCGACCGTTTTACCCTCGTCGGGAAGTATAAGCCACATTCCTCCGCTTTCAATAAGTCCGAGCTGAATGGCGTTAAAGACGTCGGTGTAGTAATAATTGCGTGGGCTTGTCATGTGCATGAAATCGCACTCAACGTCGCCGTTTTCCGCATGGAAAGTGTCCTTCGAGGTGCCGCTCTTGCTAAATTCGTCCGACCATTTCGCGCGGTAATACATCGTCGAAACGAGCGCGAGAACGGTTTCGGGGTCAAGGTGCATTCCCTGAACCGAGTCGGACAAAAATCCGCCCGTCTGATAGTTCGTCCAGTCCTGCAAAGCCTTATCGTAATAATCGCTGCCCATTTCTCCCGAATACGACGAAGCGTAATAGTCGTTCGCAAGAACGCCGAGCGTGTCGGTATTATAATCGGCGTCGTCGCGCAGCCAGAGCGAGTTTGCGATAATGCTCGTAAGCGCGCCGTCGGAGCAGTAGTTCTTATTCCAGAGCGCGCCCGCAATTTTCCGCTGTTCCGAAACGTCCGAAGCGCCGAGCAGCGAGAGTATCTGTGCGCGGCTTTCCCCGTCCGTCACCTCGGTAAGCAGGCTCAGCGCCATGTATATGTTCGCGGGCGCATACAGGCTGTTTTCGCCGTTTTCGGACGAAAGCAGCAGCGGCGCGGTCGCCTTGAAAAAGCTGTTCAGCTTTTCGGAATAGTCCGCCGCGTCTCCCTTTTCACGCTGGCGCTCGCGGTCGGAGCTCCACGCGTTATACGCCTTGTCAAAGCCGTCCGAGTCCCAGTCGCCGTTGTCGAGAATATACGAGCGTTCGTCGGGATATGCCGCCATTTCGGGATAAACCGCCACAGCAAGCGGTTCTATCACAGGCTCGGCGGGCGTTTCCGGCTCGGTGCTGAAATCACGAGTTTCGCCGATAAGATCCATTTTCTCCTCCTGCTGAGCGCAGCCCGCGAGCATCGTTCCCACGAGAAAAAGCGCGGTTATTTTTTTTAGGGAGTGCTGATTAAATCGGGTATGCAGATTGCGCAGACAGATTTTTCGTAGGATTGTATGAAAACGACGCAGGAATACTTGATGTATTTCAAGGAGTTTTCGTGCAAGATTACGGAAAATATGCAAGCAAGATGCGTGCCGCGATTTATTCAGTGCTTCCTTAACATTTCTGTTCATTTTATTTCTCCCCTTTGTTAAAATCGGTGCTTTCCGAATAATACACTCCATAAAAAGGAAAAAGGTTGCAAAAAAGCGGCAGTGTAGAAAAATAAGACGATATATTTTTTGTTTTTGTGCAATTTTATGTTGACAAAAGGCAGCAAAGGTGCTATAATACAAACACAGCTTAATAAAGAAACCGATGAGGCAGAGATAACACACATGAGGCGCTCACAGAGAGCGGGAGATGCTGAGAATCCCGCAGAAGGCAATGTGGCAAATGGACTGCCGAGGGTGAGGGGAAACCGTAAGGAAGTATCCGAGACGCAGCTCACGTTACGAGCAGGAAATGTGTTGGCATTTCTACGAGAGGACTGTTTTTTACAGTCAATTAAGGTGGTACCGCAGATTTAACGATCTGTCCTTATTTTAAGGGCAGGTCTTTTTATTTTATCCGGAAAAATAAAAGCGGTAGAACAAAAAAATAATAACAAAGAATGCTTCCAACAGGCACTCACAGACGAAAGGAAGACTATTATGAAAAAGACAAGAATTTTTGCGGCAGCAACAGTAGCAGCTATGACAATCGCAGGCATGAGCGCGTGCAATTCACAGACAGAAACCAACGCACAGAGCGGTGCCGGAAACACTGAAAAGGAATACACCGTGGCTATCGTACAGCCGATGTCCCACCCCTCGCTCAATCAGATTCGCGAATCGATCGAATCCACGATAAACGCTTCGGGCAAGAACATTAAGGTAGTTTTCAAGAACGCCGAAGGCGACGCAAGTATGCTCACAACGATAATGCAGGACCTCGTTTCAAGCAATGTTGACGTTATCGTTCCTATCGCTACAAACACCGCGCAGGCTGCAATGGCTGCAACAAGCGACATTCCGATCGTTTTCTCCGCAGTAAGCACACCCGTTGAAGCGGGTCTTGTTCCCTCCTTCGATGAAACAAACGGCAATATCACAGGCGTTTCGGACGCAATTTCGGTTGAGGACATTTTCGGACTTGCCGCAGAGCTTACTCCCGACGCAAAGACCTTTGGTTTTGTTTACTGCACCAGCGAGATAAACTCCGTTACGGGTATCGAGCGCGCAAAGGAATACTGCGACGCAAACGGACTTTCCTACAAGGAAGCGACCGTTACGGGAACGGCGGATATTCAGCAGGCGGTAACCTCCCTCGCGAACGACGTTGACGCATTCTTCACTCTCGACGACAACACCGTAGCTTCCGCTATGCCGACATACGCGCAGGTCGCTACCGACGCAGGCAAGCCGATCTATGTAGGCGCCGACTCAATGGTAAAGGACGGCGGACTTGCAACGGTAGGTATCGACTATACGGTTCTCGGAAAGCAGACGGGAGAACTCGTTCTTCGTCTTTATAACGGCGAAAAAATTGCGGATAACCACGTTGAGCGCGTTTCCGAGTTCGCAAAGATGATAAACACAGACGCGGCTTCCGCTCTCGGAATCACAATTCCCGAAAGCCTGAACGGCAAATTCGAAACAATCACAACGAATAACTAAATCCGAAAGGAAATATTATGGCAACGCTGATATTGGGCGCAGTCCAGCTAGGACTGCTTTATGGAATCATGGCTCTCGGAATGTACGTTTCATTCCGTATTCTGAATGTACCCGATCTTACGACCGACGGAAGCATTATTCTTGGTATGTCCGTGTGCGCGACGCTCTCCGCCGCGGGACACCCGTACCTCGGACTGCTTATTGCGATACTTTCGGGAGCTGCCGCAGGTATCGCGAGCGGTATTCTTCAGACAAAAATCGGGATCCACCCCGTTCTTTCGGGTATTCTCGTCATGACCTCCCTTTACAGCGTCTGCCTTTTTGTCACCGGCGGAAAATCCAACGTTTCGCTTAACGGCACAGAAACGTTTTTCACCCAAATACGCGACTTTTTCCGTAATATTTTTCCCGAAATGGATTCGGTTCTCGCCAAAAACATTGCTCATACCGTCGGCGCGCTGCTTTTTGCGGCGGTTCTCGCGGCAATTCTCGCCGTATTCTTTAAAACGAGAAGCGGTATAACGATACGCGCGACGGGCGACAACGAGGACATGGTGCGTTCTTCTTCGATAAACGCAGCGTTCACAAAATGCGTGGGACTTGCAATCGCAAACGCCTGCGTAGCGCTTTCCGGCGCGCTTATAAGCCAGTATCAGATGTACTTTGACGCGGGCTTCGGCACGGGAATGAGCGTTATCGGGCTTGCTTCGGTAATTATCGGCGAAACCGTCTGCGGCAGACGCTCCGTAACGATCGGGCTTATTTCCGCGTTTATCGGTTCGATAATCTACCGTATAATCGTTGCGGCGGCGCTTAAGGTCGAGCTTCTGCCGACCTACGGCTTCAAGCTTGTGTCTGCGCTTATTGTTGTTATCGCGCTTGCCGCGCCTAAAATAAAAGAGGCGGCGGGAATACATAAGATACGCAAAAATGCGCTTAAGACCGAGCGCGAGGGGGGAGAGCAGGCATGAGCATTCTTGAACTGAAAAATGTTTCAAAGACATTTTATCCCGGCACTCTGAACGAAAAGAAAGCGCTCTGCGGAATCAGCCTTTCTCTTGAAGAGGGCGAATTTGTCTGCGTTATCGGTTCTAACGGCGCGGGGAAATCCACGCTCTTTAACGCTATCGGCGGAACGTTCTACATCGACAGCGGTTCTATAGTCCTCGACGGAAAAAACATAACGGGACTTCCCGACCACAAGCGCGCAAAAAATATCGGACGGATTTTTCAGGATCCCATGAAAGGCACTGCGCCGAATATGACGATCGAAGAAAACCTCTGCCTTGCGTACAGCCGTAAATCCGAGCATTCCTTTTTTGCCCTGAACAGGAAAAACCGCGAATATTTCCGCGAAATTCTTTCCGTCCTCGGGCTTGGGCTTGAGGACCGCATGAAAACCAAGGTCGGGCACCTTTCGGGCGGTCAGCGGCAGGCGGTTTCACTGCTTATGTCCACGATTTCCGACCCGCAGCTGCTTCTGCTCGACGAACACACGGCGGCTCTCGACCCTGCGACCGCAAAAAAAGTAATGGACATCACAAAGCAGCTTGTCGCGGAGAAGAAAATCACAACAATGATGATAACGCACGATATAAATGCGGCGCTAAAGACGGGAACACGCACCATAATGCTTGACGACGGCAAAATTGTGCTGGATATATGCGGAAAAGTGCGTGAGGAAATGACTGTGTCGAAGCTGCTTGAGCTTTACAGTGTCGAAAGCAAAAAACAGCTTGCCAACGACCGTATGCTGTTTTCGTGAAAATACATCAAGGGAGCGGTTTCCGCTCCTTTTTTGTTTTTGCGAACACAGGAAGGCGCGGTGCAAAGGCTTTTGCCTGGGGCAAAAGCCTAAATGGGCGGCGAAGCCGCCCGCGGGCGATTTTGGCTCAGCCAAAATCGCTGCGCCGCGCAAGTGCGGAAAAGTACAGCGTAACGACCGCGGCGTCGACGAAAGTGGGAAAGGCGGCGAGGTTTGAGAAAGCCGCCGCGTGAGCGAAAGCTCGGGCACGGCGGCTTTCTCAATGTCCTGCCCCGCCGCACCTTGAGCAACGCCGCCAGACGCACGTCCTGCTATAACCTGCGCTCCGCGCGCGTTCGCGCGGCTATCGCCGCGCTCCTCCCCCGTCGCGGCTGACGCCGCTCCTCACGCGCGCTCCGCGCCTGATATTTCAAACGCCTTAATTCACTATTTTCATTTATTGCTATTGAAATTCGCACGCAAATATGATATAATATAATACAACTGTTTCAAGAAAGGAAACAAAGTTATGGCGAAAATCAGAGTTGCCGTTTTATTCGGCGGCGCAACAAAAGACCACAAGCTTTCCCTGCGCTCGGCATATTCCGTTCTCAACGGACTTTCAAGAGAAAAATATGATATCACACCGCTCGGCATAACGCGCGGCGGGCGCTGGCTCTATTTCCCCGGCGACTATGATGAGATCCCCACGGGCGAATGGGAAAACAACAGCGATTGCTGTTCGGCGGTTATAAGCCCCGACCCTATCCATGCGGGAATACTCACGGTAATGGACGACGGTACGACAACTTTTAAGCGTGTTGACGTTGTATTCTCCGCGCTTCACGGAAAATACGGCGAAGGCGGGCGAATCCAGAGCCTTTTAAAGCTTGCGAAAATACCGTACTGCGACTGCAACCCCGATACCGCCGGCTACTGCATAGATAAGAAAATGACCCATGCGCTTCTGCGCGAGGCTGGTATCCCTGTTCCGAGATTTACCTGTCTTGAGCGCGGCGATATGAATGAAATTGACAATAAAATAAAGGACGTCGAGGCGCAGCTCAGCTATCCCGTTTACGTTTCCGCTTCAAGCTGTTCGTCGTCAATAGGCGCAGACCTCGCAACGAATACCGAAGAACTGAAAAAAGCCGCAAAAATTGCATTTTCACATCACCACACGGCGATAGTTGAAGAATTTCTCACAGGGCGAAGCCTTTGCTGCATCGTTACAGGCGGAACCTACGACATTCGCGTTTCATCTATAGGCGAAACGGTAAAAACCCCGCTGAAAAGCGAATTTGCAAGCTATACCGCTGAATTTGTCCCCAACGCCCGGCTCACCGACGAGCAGAAGAAGCAGATTCGCGATTACGCCGTGCGCGCATATAAAATTCTCAACTTCAGCGGCTTTGCGAAAATCAACTTCGTGCTGAACAACGGCGAAATATTGCTCCGCCGCGTTACGGCGCTTCCGGGATTTTCAGAGGAAAGCGCAATGCCGATGCTGATGAGCGAAAGCGGTTTTGAGTACGGAGAAATGCTGGATATGCTCATCTCCTCCGCAATCGAAGGATAAAAGGATAGGTTATGAAGGTTAATATTTTTTTGAATACAAGCGCCGAAAACGACGAAGGCTGCGACAAGAGCGAGTTCTTTACCACGGGCGAGTTCGAAGTCGTTGACGACGGTTTTGTTATACGCTACGACGAAAACGGCGAGATCGGCTATGAAGATTGCAGCGTCACGCTTTCGGTTCGTCCCGAGCTTATTGTTATCGAACGCACGGGCGCGGCAAGCTCCGCCCTGTATATCGACAAAAATCACAAGCACCACTGCGTTTACGGAACTCCATTCGGAGATTTTACCCTCGGCGTAAATGCCTATGAGATAGAAAACGAGCTTACCGAAGAGGGCGGAAAGCTTTATGTAAGGTACGGAATAGACCTAAACACGGACTTCATCTCAGAAAACAAAATAAATATTACCGTTACAAAGGCGGACTAACGAAAGGACAGCAAAAATGAACGACATGATTGAACAGGCAAAAAAAGAAGTGCGGGAAATCATTCTCGGCGCGGTAGGCGCTGCGGTTGCCGCACAAAAGCTCCCCGCGGAGCCTATGCCCGACTTTACGATTGAAATTCCCAACGATTCCGCGCACGGCGACTTTTCCTGCAACGCCGCACTGGTTTCCGCAAAGGCTTTTCACAGCAATCCGCGCGCGATCGCACAGAATATTGCGGATAACGCAGTTCTCGACGGAACTGTTTTCGATAAGATCGAGGTTGCAGGTCCGGGCTTCATCAACTTTTTTGTCAGCCCGCGCTGGTTCGGAGAAACAGTTTCGGCTGTTCTTGAAAACGGCGCCGATTACGGAAAGGTAAATGTTGGAAATGGCAAGCGCGTTCTTGTGGAATTTGTTTCCGCAAATCCGACGGGACCCATGCACATAGGCAACGCAAGGGGCGGCGCGATCGGCGACTGTCTTTCGTCGCTGCTTGAATACGCGGGATATTATGTTGAACGCGAATTTTATATCAACGACGCGGGAAATCAGGTGAACAAGTTCGGACTCAGTCTTGATTACCGTTACCGCCAGCATTTCGGCGACGACATCGAAATGCCCGAGGACAGCTATCACGGTCAGGATATTATCGACCACGCAGAAAAATTCGCCGAAATATACGGCGACAAATATATGCACGACTCAGAAGAGAACCGCCGCGCGGCGCTCGTTGCATACGCCCTCCCGATAAACATTCAGGGGCTTAAGGACGACCTCGCGAAGTACCGTATCCACTATGACACATGGTTCAGAGAAAGCACCCTCCATGAAAGCGGACGCGTAAATGAGATCGTTGAAATTCTCAAGGAAAAGGGACACACCTACGAAAAGGACGGCGCTGTTTGGTTCAAGGCAAGCGAATTTGGCGACGACCAGGACAGAGTTCTCGTCCGCGCAAACGGCGTTCCGACATATTTTGTCCCTGATATCGCATACCATTACAATAAGCTCGTTACGCGCAATTTCGATATCGCAATCGACATTCTCGGCGCGGATCATCACGGATATATCGCACGAATGAAGGCTGCGCTTACCGCCCTCGGAATCGACCCGAACCGCCTTGACGTTGTTATAATGCAGATGGTTCGCCTTGTAAGAAACGGCGAAACCGTAAAGCTCTCCAAGCGTTCGGGAAAAGCGATAACCCTCGCTACTCTCCTTGACGAAATCCCGATGGACGCTGCGCGCTTCTTCTTTAACCTGCGCGACCCCGATACCCACCTTGAATTTGACCTTGATCTGGCTATCGAAGAAAGCTCGAAGAATCCCGTCTTCTATGTTCAGTATGCGCACGCAAGAATCTGCCGCATACTTGAGCGCATGAAAGAGGACGGCATTGAACGTAAAAAGCTTCCCGCAGGCGAGCTTATCTACACCGAGCCTGCCGAGCTTGCGCTTATACGAAAGCTTGCTTCACTGCCCGAGGAAATAACCGAAGCCGCAAAGGCATACAATCCGTCTGTTATCACCCGCTATGTTCAGGAGCTGGCACAGCTCTTCCACAAATTCTACGACACCTGCAAGATAAAGGGCGAAGAGGAAAATGTTCTGCAATCGCGCCTTGCGCTCTGCGAAGCGGTAAGAACCGTTTTCCGCAATATGCTTGGTCTGCTTAAGGTTGACGCGCCCGAAAAAATGTAATTATTAACGCAATCTTTATGAAAGGAAAAGTATCATGAAAAGCGACAGTTGTACCGGTAAGTATACGCTGCCGGACGGCAGCGACCCGTATAACGCCCTGCTGCTCGGTGAAAGCGGTATGATGATTGAACCATACGACGAACACAGCTTCACCGAGCTTAAAAAACATTACTCCGCGCTTATAGACGAAAAGCCCGACGCTTCGTGCTTCATTCTTGAAGGAATGAGCCTTGCGGCGGACCTGCGCGGCGCACTTATCGAGTGCAAAAAAAGAAAAAAGCCCGTTTTTGCTATTATTGACGTTGACGGAGAACTTCTGACCGAGGCGGAGCTGCCCGCAGACGCCGCGCTGATAATCCTGCAAAGCATGGGGCTTTCGGGCTTCGGAATATGCACCGAGGACGAGGAAACGCTTATCGACGGCATGGACAGACTTGCGAAGATAGCGAAGATCCCGCTTCTCGCAAAGCTGAAACACGGAAACATAAGCGCCGAAGCGCGTTTTATTCTCGAAGAAAAAGGCTTTGAAATAATTTCGGACGAAAACGGGATTATGTGCATTCCTCCGAAGGAAAATGAAACCGCGCTGCTGCTTGCGAACGAACGTGAAGCGTTCTTTCTTGAACCCGACACGACCGAAATCTCGGAAGCGATCGAATGCAGCGACGGAATGGAGGAAGAAATATCCATTCTTTCGCACGAAGCCTATGACGTGCTAAAAATCCAGCTTGAAACGCCCGACGACGCGATAACTTTCGCCGAGCACGCGCACATGGCTTCTCTGCCCGTAATGTTCAGCACGGAAAACGAAATTACGCTGATGCTCGCGCTTATGCTTTATCAGGGACGGGCGCTTGTTGACAGCACCTGCGAGCTGGACGAACGCACGCTGAAAAAAGCCGTTGAAAAATACGGCGCGGTGATATATTAATACTAATTTCTAATCAATATATAGACAATGTCTATAGGAAGATCAAAAAATAATATAAGGAGTATTTTATGCATCTTCAGGAACAGACAATAAGCAGCACACTCGCTCATAAAGGCGGGATTCTGGAAGTTTATTCGGACACGGTCGTGCTCGAAAACGGAAAACAGGCAAACCGCGACGTTATACGCCACCCCGGCGGTGTCTGCATTGTCGCAGTGAACGAAAAAAAAGAAGTTTACTTCGTAAAGCAGTTCAGATATCCGCACAAAAAAGTGCTTCTTGAAATTCCGGCGGGAAAGCTTGAATACGGCGAAAATCCGCTTGAATGCGGAAAGCGCGAGCTGCGTGAGGAGGCGGGCTTTACCGCCGATAAATTTGAATCGCTCGGCTGCCTTTACCCTACCCCCGCTTATGACACGGAAATAATTTATATGTACCTCGCTTCGGGGCTGCACAAATCGCAGCAGCACCTCGACGAGGACGAGTTTCTCGACGTTCTCACAATTCCGCTCGATAAGGCGGTAAAAATGGTGATGAACAACGAGATTGAGGACGCAAAGACCCAGCTTGCACTGTTAAAATCCTCCCTGCTGCTGGGCTGATAGGTGTTCCTCATAGGCGGCAATTATCCGCGCTTCAATATCTCCGCGCGCGTCGGGGCTTATCGGGTGAACGATATCACGGAAAACGCCGGACTCGTCCTTTCTGCTCGGCATTGCCACAAAAAGACGGTCGTCGCCCTGTACGACCTTTATGTCGTGAACGGCGAGAGAATCGTCCACGGTCATTGAAACTACGGCGCGAAGCCGCCCGTCCTGTAAAATTTTTCTGATGCGAATGTCACTGATGTTCATAATCTGTGTCCTTTCTCAATTTGGTACTATCTGTATTTTTCACATAGTCGGCGGATTTATTCATATATTTGAATAACGCACCGATTTTTTACAATACTTCTGTTGAAAGGAATTTTTTATGGAAGATTTTTTAAGCGGAAAAAAGCATATTCATTTTATCGGAATCGGCGGAAGCGGAATGTACCCACTCGCGCAGATACTCCACGGACAGGGATTTTATCTGACAGGCTCGGACAACAACGAAACCGAAACGCTCGCAGCCGTCCGCAAAATGGGGATACCCGTTTTTCTCGGTCAGCGCGCCGAAAATATCGAGGGCGCAGACCTTATCGTCCACACGGCGGCGATAATGAGCGACAACCCCGAGCTTATCGCCGCGAAAGCAAGCGGCGTGCCCGTTATCGAGCGCTCGGTGCTTCTCGGACTTATAACAAGCCGATATAAGAACGCTGTCTGTGTCTGCGGAACGCACGGAAAAACTACCGCAACGTCAATGCTGACGCATATTTTCTTAGCCGACGGGATCGACCTCACGGCGGTCATAGGCGGAAAGCTGAAAGCAATTCACGGCAGCGGGATCTGCGGAAAAAGCGATACGATGGTTTGCGAGGCGTGCGAATTTGTTGATACATTTTTAAAGCTGTACCCGAACACCTCGGTTATTCTCAACATAGACTGCGACCATCTGGATTACTTCAAGACGATGGATAATCTGCGCGCGTCGTTCACGAAATTCTGCAACCTCACAACAGACAGAATCGTGTACAACGGCGACGACGAGAACACAAATATCGCGCTTAACAACAGCGTTTTTGCGGGGGAGAGAATTTCTTTCGGAAAAAGCGAAAAGAACGATTACTATCCCGCAAATATCGAAAAAGTTTCGGATTTCCACACGCGCTTCGACCTAATGCGCCGCGGTGAAAAAATTGATACGATCTCGATACACGTTCCCGGAGCGCACAATGTGCTTAACGCTGCTGCCGCCTGCGCGGCGGCTCTGGAGCTTGGCTGTAAGACCGAGTCTCTGAACAAAGGACTGTCAACATTTTTCGGCGCGGTACGCCGCTTTGAAAAGCTCGCGGAACTGAACGGAATAACGATCGTTGACGATTATGCGCATCACCCGACAGAGGTAAGAACTCTGCTTGAAACCGCAAAGAAAATGAATTTCAAGAGGGTCTGGGCGGTTCACCAGCCGTTCACCTATTCGCGTACAGCCACTCTGATAAACGAGTTCGCCGACGCGCTTAAAATCGCCGACAAAGTCGTTCTTACCGAGATAATGGGCAGCCGCGAGAAGAACACTTATAACATTTACAGCAAAGACCTCGCCGAAAAAATCCCGGGAGCGGTGAATTTCGCAACGTTCAGCGAGGTTGCCGATTACGTCTGCGCGAACGCTCAGCCCGGAGATCTCGTTATAACGTTCGGCTGCGGCGATGTCTATAAGGTCGCTTACCTGATGATCGAAAAACTCGGCGGAACCGTCGAGCATTTTGAATAAAGGAAATACCGCAGTCTGCAAAATTGACTGCGGTATATTTTTAATTTTCTCTGAGCGCTTCAACAGGACACATTGAAGCCGCCTTCATTGCGGGATAAACCGAGAAAGTTACTCCGACAAGCACCGCCGCGGCAAACGCCGCCGCAATAAGCACGATATCCGCCTGCATAGACATTCCAAGCACCGCGCACCCGATAAGTGACACAAGAAAACCGAGAACTATTCCCGTAATTCCGCCCGCCGCCGTTATAACAAGGCTTTCGCGCATAAATTCAACCGCAAGCGAGCTGTTTTTTGCGCCGATCGCCTTTTTAATGCCTATTTCACGTTTTCGCTCGCCGACGCTCGCAAGCATTGTCGTCATGACCGTTATCCCCGAAACAAGCAGCGAAATTCCCGCGACAAGCGAAAGCAGCAGCTTTATCGTGGATAAAATACCGTCGAGCTGGGATTTGTGCTGCTGAAGATTGTTCACGCTTATTCCCTCGTCCTCGGCACGATTGCGCGAAAGTCCCTGAGTTATTCTGTCGGAAATTGCTTCGGAATCCGCTGTCGGCTCTGTAAGAACCGCGATTTTGTCGTAATTCTTCTTGCCCGTGATTTCCTGCATGGTTGTGTATGGAATATACACAAACTTGGGGATTATCCCCGAAAGCATATTCTGAAGCGATGAAACGCCCGAACGCGCAACGCCTGTCACGGAAAATGTGTGGTATTCGCCGCCAAGATACAGCCGTATGGTTTTCCCGACAATATTGCTGCGGCCGTAGGCGGCAACAGCGAGATCCTCGTCTACGACGCAGATCTTTTTTTCGCCGTCAACATCGCCCTTGCTTATCAGTCTGCCGTGCTTAGCGGTGAGCGAGATTATCTCACGCGCCTCGTCGTTCACACCCCATACCATGCAGTCATCGGTCTGCCCGCAAAGCAGACTTTCGGTATAGCTGCCCATAAGCGGCATAGCCTTCCGCACTCCGCCGATATGGGAAAGCACCTCGATATCGTCATCGGAAAGGTCGGAATCGTAGTCTGACTGCGCCTGAACCATGACCGAGTTTATCCCCATATCTGTCATTGCCTGAGAGATTTTTGCCGAGCCGGTTTCACTCAGTACGGAAATAAGCACGATTGCAAACACGCCTATCGCAATTCCCGCGACAGTAAGCGCGGAGCGTCCGCCGCGAACTGCATTTCTTATAGTGTTCATCGGCTATTCCTTTCTTACAAGCGCGTTGTCGGTCACCTCGTCGGGCGCGGCAATAACCTCGCTTTGTTCGGAAATTCCGCGCACTATCTCAGTTTCGTCCGAAAGTTCAACGCCCGTTTCAATTCTTTTCATAACCGCCTTGTTATTGTCGTAAACATAGACATATTCGCCTGCGTCGTCCTGCCGTATCACGTCGTACGGCAAGGTGTTGAGCAGCTTTGCCTCGTCAACAAAAATACTTCCCTGCGCGGAATAACCGTTCTTTAAAAAATCTCCACCCTCGCCGAGCTTAATGGTAACTCCGACAAGCGTTTTACCGTTTTCAGAAGCCGCCGTGTCGGAAATGCTCTCAACCGTTCCGTCAAGAGTTTGGGCAAAAGCCGCTCCCGTAACCGCGACAGGCTGTCCAACGGCAACTTCGCCGATATCGCTTTCGTCCACCGCAGCCGCAACATACCATACGTCGTTTTCGCTGTACAGACTGCCGCGAGCGGAAACAGACTTGCGGAACGCCGTGCGGTTCATTTTTATAGTAGTTACCTCTTTAAGCGCGGCGTTGACTCTGCCCTCCATAGACGCGGCTGCATATATACCGACCCCGACTATTGCTGCAACGATTGCGGCTTTAACTGAATTTTTCATATTTTACCCTGCCTTTCATAAATATACACTCCTAGCATTTACCGAAAAAGGCGGAATATGACTGAATATTTAAAAAATTTTGCCGCAAAATATGTTTGCATAAAACGAAAGGTCGGTAACGCTATGAATATGATTGTATGCAGCCGTAATTGCAGGCATCAATGCGACGGATACTGCTGTCTTGAGGGGCGGGCGGTAATTACAAACGCGGTTGAATCTCCCTGCTGTTATTATGAAGAAAGGAACGGGGAGAATGATAAAAACAAAAAGGATATGTAAGTTATATAACACCGGAGCGGGAGCCGTTGAAGCTCTGACTGACGTTTCTCTTCACATTGCGCCCGGGGAATTTGTCGCAATAACAGGCGCAAGCGGTTCAGGAAAAACAACGCTTATGAATATTCTCGGCTGCCTTGACACTGCAACCTCGGGAGAATATTATCTTGACGGAGAGGAGGTTTCGAGATTTCGCCCCAATCGCCAAGCAATGGTCAGAAATCGAAAAATCGCCTTTATTTTTCAAGGATTCAATCTTCTTCCTGCACTGACTGCGGCTGAAAATACGGCTCTTCCCCTTATCTATCGCGGAATGAACAAACGCGAAGCCCTTGAACGTGCGGAAACAGCGCTTATGCGCGTTGGACTTTCGATGCGCTCAAACCATAAGCCTTCCGAGCTTTCGGGCGGACAGCAGCAGCGTGTTGCCGTCGCACGGGCGATTGCCGCAGACGCGCCGGTAATCCTTGCCGACGAGCCGTGCGGCAGCCTTGACAGCCGCTCCGGAAATCGGATAATGGAGCTGCTTCATGACGAAAATGCACGCGGAAAAACAATAGTGCTGATAACGCACGACCGAAACGCCGCTGCGACCGCTCAGCGCAGAATTGAGGTTGCCGACGGGAGGATAATGCTGTAGGGCGGCGAGCATGGCGAGCCGCATTGAACGGGCAGCAGTCCCCACTCCCCGCGGCGTCGGCAAAAGTCTGAGAAATATTGCAAACATCGCAAAAGCCGCAGCGCCCGCTGTTGAGGGGGGCTAATTCCCCCTCGCAAAGCGGGCGCTTTGTGCTTTGCGGACACTCGCGGCTTTCAATTTCTTTGCCTTATCCCCCACAAGCGAAACGCCGCAGTCGGACGGATAGTGCGGCTATGCGCGCGGGTTTCATTTTGCAAAGCAAAATGAAACTGCGGCGGCGAATGCCGCCGCCCGCTTGCTTCGGCAAAGCCGAAGCAAGCGCCGCGCGCACTAAACCCGATAAACACAAAAAAAGATCCCCTGTTTTTCAACAGGGGGAGAGGAAAATGAATATAACAACTTGGATATTATACAAGTGCAAAGCGCTTTACACATGTATACGGGGGAAAATGATGAATATATAATAACCGTAAGGTTATTACCGAAAAAAGTAACTAAATCGATAAGCCGAGTTCTGTCATTGGGTGAACATCTATCTAGTCTTACCGTCGCCGGTAAGCTCCAGCCGCCTTAAACGAAGCGCTCCGAGCAGAAGCGTTATCCTTCGAACCAATCGGCGTTGCATCGGATAGGGTTTACATGGCGGCGACATCTCTGCCGCCCCGGTGAGCTCTTACCTCGCCTTTCCATCCTTACCTGAAAAACAGGCGGTATATTTCTGTTGCACTAGCCCTAAGGTCGCCCTCGGCTGTCGTTAACAGCTACCCTGCTCTATGATGCTCGGACTTTCCTCAGGAATTTCTTCCCGCGTCCACCTGATTTAGATTACATTGGTATTTTACCACATTTTTTGACATTTGTCAACACCTTTTAAAAAAATTGTGTGGCTACACAGCGCATATTATAAAAAATCCAGCACGGAAAAAGGCAATTCTCGGGATTTTGGGTTTCGATT
>CAKSFR010000013.1 GCA_934454635.1 uncultured Ruminiclostridium sp. | reverse complement strand
TCCAGAATTAATTCTTTTTCCTTGAATTTCAAGGGTCGTTAATTCGTTTCGATTGTTCAATTTTCAAGGTGCTTGTCCCGAAGATTTGTTCTCAGCGGGTGATATTTATCATATCACAATTTCTCGAATTTGTCAAGTGCTTTTTTGAAATTTTTTCAAAAAATTTTCGACATTTTCAAGATTTTTTTGCCTCTCTTTCGTCGGCTAGATTAGTATATCACAACGGACAAGTAAAGTCAAGCTTTTTTTGAATATTTTTTTCATTTTGTTAAATTCGACATCTCTCCGCAGTAAAAATATAATTTAGCTGTCAGATATGCACAATCGACTGTCGTTTATCCCGGCAGGTGTCCCAATTATTCCTCGGTCGAAAGCTCCTCAAGTTGCTCGCTCGCCTCGACCCACTCGTCAGTTTGCGCAGAAAGCTCCTCCTGCGCCTGACCGAGCCGCTCGGTTATCTCAGAAATTTTCTCATAATCCGAAGCGTTTTCGGGCTGTTGAAGCCGCTCGTTCAACTCCGCAATTTCTTTTTCAAGTGCTGCAATGCGTTCTTCCGCACGCGAAATTCTCGTTCCGAGCTTTCGCAGTTCGCTCTGAATCTCTTTTCTGCGCAGATAGTCAGCCTTGTTTGCGCTCGCCGAGGTAGGCTCTTTTTTGGACGCGGAAATTTTCTGCTCCTCCGACTGCTCAAAAAAAGCCTCCATGTCCTCTATTTCCTCCACGCCGTTCGGGGTCAGTCTATACAACTTTGTCGCCGTCTTTCTTATAAGGTATCGGTCGTGCGAAATGATGAGGGCTGTTCCGTCGAAACCGTCTATCGCGGCTTCAAGCGCTTCGCGCGAGGTTATATCGAGGTGGTTCGTCGGCTCGTCCAGCAGAAGCAGGTTGCAGCCGCTGAGCATAAGCTTTAAAAGCGCGACGCGCGCTTTTTCACCGCCGGAAAGCGTTCCTATTTTTTTAAACACGTCCTCGCCGCTGAAAAGAAAGCTTCCGAGAGCCGTCCGCGCCTGAGTTTGAGTCATTTTCGGATATGCGTCCCAAAGCTCGTCAAGTACGGTCTTTCCGTCCGAAAGTCCCGTCATAAGCTGATCATAGTATCCTGTTTTAACACCGGGGCCATAGTAAACACGACCACCGTCGCCGGCATATTCTTTTGTGAGGATTTTAAAAAGCGTAGTTTTTCCGCAGCCGTTCGCGCCCATAATGAAAACTCGCTCTTTTTTGCGGACAGTGAAATTGACGTTGCTGAAAAGCGTTTTTCCGTCGAATGAAATTCCCAGATTTTCGGCGGTCAGAATTTCATTCGTTACAGGTTCATCGCAGTGAAAGCGGAATTTCAGCTTTTTGGGCGGAGTTTCGGGCTTGATAAGGTCGGCTTCGAGCCGCTCTATCTGCTTTTCCTTGCTTGCAATCGTAATATAGTTGCGCTCCTGATTAAAGCGTTTCTGCTGCTCGATTATTCCTTTTATTCTGTTTATTTCTTCAAGCTGATTTTCATAATGCCGCCACGCAATTTCAAGTTCCTCTTCCTTTTTGTTCCGATATGCGGTATATCCGCCCTTATATGAGGCAAGGCGTCTGTCTTCAAGCTCGAATGTGCGGTTTGTAACACGATCAAGGAAGAAGCGGTCGTGAGATATAATAATGTACGCGCCCTTGTAATCGAGCAGAAATTTTTCCAGCCACGCAAGCGCAGATATATCCAAATGGTTGGTCGGCTCGTCGAGCAGAAGCATATTTGCTCCCGAAAGAAGCAGCTTTGCAAGCTGAACCTTCGCTTTTTCTCCGCCCGAAAGTACAGAAACCGGCTTTTCCTGCTCCTCCTGCGAAAAGCCCAGTCCAAGGAGGCTGCTCATAGCGCGCGTGCGGTAAGTCAGACCGCCTGCCGCCTCAAATTTTTCCTGCAATATCATCTGTTTTTCGAGCATTTCTGATGACGTATTTCCGCGGTCTATTTCGTCGTGGAGCTGTTCAAGCTGCGCTTCAAGCGCCATAACGGGCGCAAAAACGCTCAGCACCTCATCATACATACTCACCGAGCTGTCACGAACAACGTGCTGTTCCATATACCCCAAAACAGCTTCCTGCGATTTTACAAATTCGCCCTCATCAGGCTGCATTTCTCCTCGCATAAGCCTGAACAGAGTAGTTTTTCCGCAGCCGTTGCGCCCGACAAGCCCTATCTTGTCATTCTTATCGACCTCAAAGGTCACGTTTTTGAATAGAAGCTCCGCGCCGAAGTAAAACGCGATGTCTTTTGCATTATATATTATCATTTTGATGTCCTTTTTATTTGAGATTAACCCGCCTAAATCGGGGCGGCTTTAACACACCCCCTGCCCCCTTAACGCCCGCAGCAACGCCGCATATCAACGATAGTGCAAACTCCCGCCCGCTTGCGGGGATACTGCTATCGGCGGGGCGCGCCCGCGCCGCGTTCGGGCTTTGCCCGAACGCGGCAGGCGGCGGCTTCGCCGCCGCCCCTGCGTTTGCTACGCAAACGCAGGCGGGCGCGCGTGCTCCCCGCTTCTCATATATTCGCCGTGTTGAAGCCGATAACAGACAGAATGCGCACGCTTTCCACCCCGAGAAGGCTGAGAGGTATATTTTTCTGCTTGTCCGTGCAGACAAAATATTCGGCGGGAACACCGCTTTGGCCATATCCTATCCTGCTGACGATCACCTGTAAAATCGGCTCTTCGCCGTTCATAAGCTGAATAATATCGCCGACCTGCGCGGTCGAAGAAACCTGTGCGACAAGTCCGAAGCCTGTATTTTCAGCTGCGTATGTCCAGAATCTCTTTCGGTCGTACCAGCTAAGCGTACAGCCGGAGTGTTCACGCGCATTATTTTCGTTATAACCGTACCATTTCCATTGCGTGAGCTTATCTCCCTGCGCGTCCATAGGTATCCCGCCCGCAAAAAGGCACTGCGAGCAGAAATTTGCGTCGTTTTGGTCGTAACTCCCGAACTTTGCCGAATTTCCGCTCGAATTTTCCGCGTATTCGCAAGCCGCCGCGCGGTCGTAGTCGTATTCCGCCTCAAATAGCTGTTCGGTTTGCTCGTCCTGCCCGATTTTTTGTCTTAACTCCTCACAGCCGACAGAAAAAATCTCAGCTGCACGTTTGATATACGGAGAGTAATATGTGTAAGCCATATCTCCTTGAGTAAATCCGTCCTCGGCAAGAGCTTTATCCAGCGCAGCTATCGCGGAAAGCCTTGCGAACCTGTCCGACGTGTGATTCTTTATACGCAGTTCTTTGTCCTCGGTTTTCAGCACGAAAGTATGCTCTTCCTCCTGCTTTGTTTGCCCGGCAAGCCCCGCATATTGAAGCGAAACGGAACATTTTACGGTAAGTTTTATGTTTCCCTCGCGCTCCGTTGTCCGTTCGATAACGGTATAGCGAATACTGCACTCCGAATACGAAAGGTCGGCCGCGCAGGTTTTCGCCGCTGAAATTTCACAGTCAAGCGTAAGCCCGTCGATAAGCTCGTCCTCGCACTGTCTTACGAAATAATCCGAAATATCTTCACGGTAAAAGCTGCCGAGTGAAGCAAAATACCGCACAAAAAATCCCTCGATCACCGCGCGCTCACTTTCGGGAACGCCCGACGACATTGACGAGGAAACATCAATGTCGATATCCGAGCGGTAAAGGGGTTCCTCCCCGTTGATAAAATCGGTGTTGAAAAGGCGGTCAAGCCGCCCGCTGAAATCGAAAACGTCCCATGCAAGAATAAAGCCGACAACGGCGATTGCGGTTATCGTAAGCACAATCAGCGTTGTCAGCAGCGTTTTCATTCTATTCATATCAGGACCAGCCACATTCGTCGTAATCCGCCCATTTTTCGGCAGCTTCCTGCTGTCCGAGCTTATACACGATATAGATAGCGCAGCTGATAATGAGCGCGACCGCCGCGAAAACGGGAATAACGACTCCCGAAACCCCGCCCTTTGTCGTTGGAGTATTGTTCATTGTGTTCATACGCAGGTTCCTTTCGTATGTAGTATTGCTTTTATTATACAATACTTTGCACGGATTGTCAAGCGTGGAAAAGCTGTTTTTGCACCGCGCTCGCTTCGCTCGCGCCGCGGCTTTCCCCATGCTCTTCCCTTTCCCACATATCCCAACGCCGCCGCCCGAGGGATACTTCTCCCCCCATTACGCTCCGCGCAGCTATCGCTGCGCTCCGCTCCCCCACTCGCTTCCCCCCTCCCACCCGCGCGCCCGCCTTTATGGCGGGCGCGCCTGCGGCGGTCAAAACCGCCGCAGGCGGCAGACCGTTAAACGGTCTGCCGCCTGCACGCCTTATGTTCACTTTTCTCCGATTATCCTTATCCCTGCACAAGTTCAAACGGGTTTAAGAGCGTGTCGGGGTCTGCCGGATCGTTGAGGTAATATGCATCGTTTGCTTCAATAATAATCATATCAGATTCAACGTCACGAGCAACAATTTTATATTCATAATCCTTTTTTTCTCCGGTTTTGCAATCAATTATGTAATTATATTTTTCGTCCTCTTCAACAACTGCATAATCCCCAATTATATATATTTTTTGGGGCTTATAATCCTTTTGGGGTTCAACTATCCGCTTCCCTTCTTTATCCGCAATTATCATATAGTTATCTCCTTCTACATTTTTGGCTATAAATGCTGCATAATTCTCATTAAAGTCATAAACGCTCATTATTTCGTAGTCGGATAAATTCAGATCAACTTTATTATAGTTTTTGTTAATAAACACATATTTACCTTTTTTATTAACAACATATTTCTTTTTTTCAACACTCATGCATTCTTGAAGATCGCCTTCCCGACCTTCAACTTCCCATTTTGCAATAGCCGTTACCTCCCCTGTATCAACATTATATCTAGCCAATAAACCAGTTTGCGGTGAATAGCATCTGCAATACATAATAACATAGTTATCTATTGCACTTATAAATTCTTCAATGTAATAATCCCCAATTTTATCAATTTTTATCGTCTTATTATTTCTTAAATTATATATGGTATCATTTTCATTAAATATTATTATGCTTGACGAGGCATTAACGGAACAGAAATTACCCCATGAATAAATCATTTCCTTATCATACTCTGAAGATAAAGGAAGTATCCAATCCCCGTTATAATCAATTACTCCATAGTAAATGGTATTTCCGTCGAAATCTTCATCTATTCTATAAACAGGATTAAACTTGTCTGCATAATTGTTAACTAATTTTACTCCATAAGTTTTTTCGTAATCTTCTCCCGTTTCAAGATTATAAATCTTTTCTTTATACACCCCTATCTTCCCATATATATCCATATCTGTTGATTCTTCATGTCCTATATATTTCCGTAGCTCATATAGCTTATTTTCACTTATATTGTACGAGTAAATACGATGTATACTGTTTCCATCAAAGGTCATTATACCACTACGCAAACCGTAAAATCTACTAACCTCAGGTATTTTCTCAACCTTTTCTTCTGTAGTTGTCGTTTCTATTTTTATTTCGGGAGTTGTTGTAATTTCTGTTGTTTCTTCATTTGTCACAGTTATTGACGTTATCTCTTCTTTAGTTTCAGCCGTTGTCGTTATTTCAACCTTTGATATAGTTTCCGCGGGCGCCTTCTCGCCGCAGCCAGCCGCGCTGACGATAAGCGCCGCTATGAGTGCCATGCTGACAATCTTTTTCATGTCTTTCCTCCTGTGTCATAAAAACAAAAAGTGCGCAGCCGAAGCTACGCACTGAAAAATGCACAACTCCGATTGCTGCGACACAACTTTTCGGTAACATATAAGGTACACGAAAAAAGAGCATGCACTTTTACCATATGATAAAAGTGTATACCAATATATGTTACCATATTCAGTTGTGTCGCACCTTGTATTATAACACATTTGTCTTCTTTTTTCAACCCCAATTCCCAAAAAAACAAAAAACGGCGGAAATCCTGCGATTTCCACCGTCTTGGTTATTTTGTTTAGCCTACGATACCCGAGCGTTCAACACCCTCAACGAAGTTCTTCTGGAGGAAGATATACATGATGAGGATAGGCAGGATAGAGAGCAGACAGCCCGCTTCGATCCATACCAGCCAGTCGGAAGCGATACCCGTAGGAGTACCGTTGTTGAAATAAGCCGAGATCGTGTTGAAAAGGTTCGACACCTGAAGCGCGATAGTGTTCGACTTCGTGAAGAACATACCCGAAACGTACGAGTCGTTCCAGTACCATACAACCGAGAAGATAAATACGGTAAGGAATGAGTTCGAAGCGTTGGGAACCATTACCTTTACGAATGTTTCAAAAGGTCCGCAGCCGTCGAGATACGCCGCGTCCTCGAGTTCCTTAGGCAGTCCGCGGAAGAACTGACGGAACAGGAAGATGAACAGACCTGCGCGGATACCGTTACAGAAGAACGCCTGTAAATAGAGCGCCCAGGGCGAGTCAGCGAGGTTAAGCGCTTCGCCGCTTATGAGCGAAATAAGTCCGAACGGGTCGAAGTAACGGAACTGCATGAACTGCGGGATAAGTATAACCTGCGTAGGAACGATGATCTGCATGAGAACGATCGCGAACAGGATACCCTTGCCCTTGAACTTGAATCGTGCGAAGCCATAGCCTGCGATAGAGCAGGTAAGAACCTGAATAAGCGAGCAAACAACGTTTACGCTTACGGTGTCCCAAACAAGCTTCGGATAGTCGATAGCGTTCCACGTTTCGATAAGGTTATCGAGCGTAAATGTCTTGGGGATCCAGAGGATAGACGGGTCGGACATTTCCGACTGAGGTCTGACCGCGCAGGAAATCATGTAAAGCATGGGGTAAAGAATTACGAATGCAAGTCCGAAAAGGATAAGGAAGCGGAAAACCGGCCAAACCTTTTCAGAAACGCGCCTGCCGAGAATATAGCGGTAATGCTTCTTCTCCGCGTCGTTGTACTTGAAGTAGTGGGTGATAATTTCCCAGCTTCCTACATGGTACTGGCTGAGGCGCTTCTTTTCTTCTTTTTTAAGCTGCCGCTTTGACTTTTTCACGGGGATAGCAGAAGCGGCTGCGCTTGTTTCGGTCTTTTTTTCGGGAGCAGCTGCCGCCTGCTCGGGCTGAAGCTGAGCTTCAAGTCCGGGGAGCTGCTGTTCGGTCGCAGACATTTCGGGAGCAACCTCTTCCGAAGCAACCGATTCTTTTTCAAATTCGTTGTTGTCCATTGAAGCTTCTCCTTTCTTAGTCTACCTGATAGAATATGAACTTTGATACGATCGCCGAGATGATACCGAGTATCACCGCAACAATAACGAAGTATGCCCACGCCATTGCCGAGGAGAAACCGTAGTCCCAAGCTCTCGCATAGCTCATAACCTGCTGCATTACAGGGTTGTCGGTCTTAACGAACGCGTCGATGACGGTATAGATAAGGTTTGCGAAGATCATCGGCGAAATTGTCGGGAATGTTATCTTCCAGAAAAATTCCCAGCCCGTTGCGCCCTCCATAGAAGCCGCTTCCTTTGCGGAAACGGGTATCTGCTGCAATGCCGCGATAAATATAAGTATCTGAATACCCGAATCCCAGATAAGGTTCAGGATAGTTCCCGTAATTTCGGAAACCGCGTCCGCGAAGGACTGGCTGATATTGTTCAGACCCATGAACTGGAGGAACTCCTCAACGAAGTTCGCCTTGAACAGCGCGCTGAACTGCGCAGCCTCGCCTACGCCCTGTGAAAGCATATCGCCGTTGATAACCTGAAGAACAGGACCCGTTGCGATAAGAACCGGCAGGAAGAATATCGCTCGCGCAAAGGTTCTTCCCTTGAACTTGTCGTTGAGCAGGAGCGCTACGAACAGCGAGAATACAAGGATAAGCGGTACGGAATAAGCCGTTTCGCCGAGCGACTTAACGAGGTTCTGCGGATAATCGGGGTTTTCCGTGAATGCTTTCTTATAGTTGCCGAAGTCGTTCCATTCGGTATAGATACCGGGACCGTCCATTCCGTATTTCTCCATAACGTCGGTCTGGCTTACAAGCTCGCAGTAGCTTAGCGAGTACCAGAGCGACTGGAAAAGCGGGATAATGAACATATAAACCACGCCGACAAACCAGAGTGCGATAAATCCGTATCCGTAAAGACCCTTTCTGCGCTCATAGGAAATCTTGCTTTCCTTGATCTTCTTTTCCTGACGGGGCTTTCTGCGGCGTATATCCACCTCGCCCGCCGCATTGAGCGCGGCAGCCGAAGCGGTCATGTGCGCTGCGTACTGTCTGGGAGCGGGCTGCGGCTGCTCATTCTCTTCCTCTGCGGTTTGCATTTCTGCAATAGTTTCGGTCTGAGCGATAGTTTCTTCCGCGGCAGCTTCTGCTTCGGGTTCAGCGTTCGGAACAGCTTCATTTTCACCGGCTTCGGGAATATTTACATTTTCCTGCTCCGGATTCATGTCTTTTTCAAGCTCACTCATATTCGCTTACCCCCAATCCGTAATCTCCCAGCTGATAAGAAGTTCCGTTTACGCGGATTTCTTCGGTGTCGAGATTTACATAAATTGTAGTTCCGTTTGAGAACGTTGACTGATATTCGCTGTCGTTCAGTCTTACATAATCCGTAATTTCACAGCCGGAAACGCCCGACATTACGTCGTTGAACAGCTTATATTCACCCGCCGCTGTATCGAGCCAGCCGGAATATGCGGTATAATAAAGGCTGTCGTATTCGCTGTCGGTGAATTTGTTCGGGTTCGTGTACATCATTTCGTACTGAACCGGCGTACCCGTTACGATAGACATAAGACGAAGCTCAGAAGCGTTCGCGCTCTTGTTTATCGCCTTTGTGGTATACGGAACAAGTCCGTGAAGAACCATCTGTGCAAACGGAATATCGTAATCGATAATGTCGTAATTTGAAGAGTAAAGCGGAACGTCCTTGATGTAATCGGAATACTTGATGAGATACTGGTTAGCGTTTTCCGAAAGAACCTTCAGACCGCTGTCGCCGAGCTTCTGATAGCCCTCTTCGAGAATTTTCTTTGCGTCGCTGCGGACGAAATATTTTCTTCCCTCCGCGTTTGTGCGGCTGAAATCGCTGTACAGCTTATAAGAAGCCTGATTAAGCGAAATTCCCGTTGCTCCCTCCTGTTTAAAGGAAGTCGAAAGCTTTGTAAAGAGGTCGGTGAAATAGTACGGGCTGAGAATTGTCCAGCTGTCCTTGGTGAGATGAGGAAGTCCGAATGCAAGCTCAAACGGAGTCTGAGTTGCGTAGGAGTTCGTTATCTGCTTTGAAGCGTTAAGCGTGAACGAATAGCCGTTGCCCGAATGTTCAAATTCCATTATATCGCAGCTCGGGAAAATTTCATATCCCTGCGAAGCGATATAGCTGCTAAGCTCCTGATAATCCTTCTTTCCGCCGAGTTTTGACGAATATTCAAAGGAAGCGGCGATTTTGCTTGTAATTCCCGCCTCGTTGAAGTCCTCGTAAATGACCTTGATATTTGAAACTCCGCGTTCTTCAAGCGCCTTGATGATTTCGAGCGCCTGCTTATAGGTCGTTGCGGTCGTCTGAATATCTGCGGGGAAGCCGAGAATCGACTGGGTCTTTATCGTTCCGCCGTAAAGCGTGAGATAGAACGGAACCGAATTGTCCTCCGCCTTTTTCTGAACTCCGATAACGTCGGTGAGATAATCGCGGTAAACCTTTGCAACGTCCGTATAGCTGAGCGTGTCGCCCGCTATCGGGTAATACGTTACGGAAACGTTTCCCGCCTTGATTCCGTTGGATTCATAAACCGTGAGCGGCTCGTTCTGCGCGCCCATGAAGTACTTATCCGTGGTTCTCATCATAAATTCAAACCAGCAGTTGTTCAGGTCGGTAACGTTCTGTCCGGTAACAGCAGCGTGAACCGTCGAATATTCGTCGCCGCTCGTTGCAATCATTACAAGACCGTTGTCGCCCTGCTCGCCGCGGGTGATCCTTCCCATAACGGGCATTGTGATCTGTTCTTCGACAGGCTCTGCGTTAAGCAGACCTACCGCCATATCGCGCCCGTAAACCACAGCCTCAAACGTGTTGTTATCGCCGGCGAGCGCGCCGTTATTATAATTGATAACTGCGCCCGAGCCGTCGGGAATAATCATCATTCCGTCGCTGCTTCTGTCCGTACTGCCGAGGTTTTCGAGGATATGAATAGAAATGAGCTGATATCCGGTATTTCCCTCCTCGTCGTTTTCGGGACGATTTTCCTTGATCTGATCGGTAGGAACCGTCGCAGTAAAGGTGCCGTCGCCGTTAAGAACGATTTCAAGCGGGATCTCTATTTCATACTTATTGAAAGTAAAGTCTATGCGGATACCGTTGTCGATTTTCGAGAGGCTCTTTTTAACGTTGCTGTCATAAGCTCTCGAGCTTTCCATCGCCTTGCTTTCCGTTCCGACGACTTCGACTGTCATAAGCGTGCTTCTTCTGCTGACCTGAACCTTCTGTCCGGGGTCGGTATTGTAAAAGCCCGACCACCATCTCTGTCCGGTTTTCGTATTTTCCACCATAAAGGTGTACGTTTTCGTGTCAACATAGAGCGCAAGCCCGCCGTTTTCCGCCTGTTTTGTCATTGCCGCAAACGCTTCTTCCTCGGAAACGAAGTCACCCTCCGCGGGAACTGCTTCCTCGGCAGGAGCGGCAGCACCGTCTGCGGTTTCAGCGGGAGATTCTTCCGACCACGCAGGTACCTGTACGGCAGAAACGGCAATTACGGCTGCAAGAGCAGCGGATAAAAGCTTTTTTCTCATTTTTTGCATTTTTACACCACCATTTAATAGATTTGTGTGAATCGTTTCTGCGCTAGATACTGAATCTGTACATCAGCTCCGTATAAATGGAGTAGCCGAATACGAATACGTTCTGGAACAACGTCAGGAGCAGAACCGCGAGGAAGAGTATGATAACCATCGCCACGATCGTGAAGAGCATCGCTACCAGGGTTTTCGGGATACTGTACTGATGAACGGTTTTCATCGCCGAAATCATCAAAATTACCGACCATGCCATTCCGAGATACTGGAAGAAGAATATAAAGCCGGATTCCGTTCTTAAAAGGAAGTTACTTGCGATAATGCAGACAACCTGCGTAATAAGGTACGGTACGAGAGCGTAGGCTGAAACGCAGAAGATATTCTTCATTGTACCTTCGCCGTCGAACAGCGTACAAAGCGACCAGTTTCCGACAACCCACGTTACGAAAAGAATAACGGACGAGGAGAAGTACGGAATGATGTTGAATACCTTAACGTAGGTATTGTTAAAAAGGAAGCCCGTGAGCTGAGCCTGCGCAACGTTTATAAGGAAGAACAGCGCTACGATGACCCATGCGACCTTCATGCTGTAGCCTTTTTTCCAGCGCAGGTCGTCATATCCCTCAAAGGGGTGTCTTGCAACATAGAACGGCCACTTCCAAGCCGGTAAATCAAGATCGAATCTCATCAGTTGTTACCCCCTTTTTTATTTTTCTTTTTTCTCTTGCGAACCGCGCTTAGCACGATAAGTCCGAGAATTATCACAAGAACGATTATAAGCATCCATGTGAAGTTTGCACGGATAAACTCAATTCTGAAGCTCTTGAACGCTCTGTTATAGCCGCCTCTGGAGTTACGGTAGAAGTAGTCGAGCGCCGTGCCGTAATCGCCTTGGTTAAGATAAGCGTTACCGAGTCCGATATAAGCGAGCCAGTAGTTTCCGTCGCGGCGGAGAACCTCTTCCCAAGGCTGCTTAGCCTCGTCGTAAAGACCCTCGTTGAAAAGCGCGATAGCGTTCTGAACGATTCCGCCGAACTCTGTCTGACGGAAAACTGTTATGTTGTTCTTACGGGAGTCGGAAACATAAACCTTTCCGTTGTGCGCTTCAACCGCAGAAACGGAAGTGAACGTACCTTTCTGAGTTCCCTTTCCGCCGAAGATAAAGAGCAGGTCGCATTCGTCGGTGTACTGGAAAACGCGTCCGGTAGCGAAGTCGAGCAGGTAGATATTTCCGTTTTCGTCAACGTCAACGTCGCATATCGCGGAGGTATAATTCTTACCTTTATAATAACGCTGCGCGTAATCGCCGAAGGTGTACTGGTCATAGCCGAGGTTCGTGAAAATGTTCGTACCTGCGGGGTTGAGCTTCTTTAAAATATCGGTATCGGAAGTACGGCTCTCTGTTACGGTGTAAATAAAGCCTTCTTCGTCGATGTCGATATTTGAAATTTCGATTGCAACGTTCTTTCTCATCTTTATGATCTGTTCACGGGTGTAGATGAGCTTCCAGAACTGCTGCGCGATAACCTCCGCCGTTGCATTTACACGGTTTGCGCCGTAGTAGCCGTTGAACGTTCCGTCCGCCGAGAACTGAACCGTACCCTGCGTAATGGAGGGAATAACGACGTAAACGTTGAATGCGCTGTCTACTGTTACTTTTTTCGGGTTAAACGTTACCTGCGCGTCATAAACGTCGCTTGAAGGACGGACATATTCCATCTCAATTTCAAGATTCGTGTTGAAGCAGACAACTCGCTGGTTTCCCGAGTCGGCAACGTAAATAAGCGTATTTCCGTCGTTGTCCGTTCTTGTGTAAATGCCTGTCGGCAGGTTGAACGTTGTCTTTTTTATGGTACTCTTGCTTTCGGGGAATGCCTCTCCGTATGTAAGCGTATCAATAACGTATGTTGCTTCGGGGTCAAAGCTCTCGTTTGTAACGACAAGACGATTATTCTTGCTGTCAGCGATATAGAAAAGGTTGTTCTCCTTGTCTATGTACATATCGCTTGGCTCGGAGAGCGTTCCGACGCCGAGGTTTTCGCCGTTCACCGTTTTCTCGACAACAAATCCGTTCTGTGAGGGAATCGGGTCGCCCCACCAGTCGTAGTTGTATCCGGTATACGGTTCATCCGCCGAAGCCATAACCGCGAGGGAAGAACCCGCAACGGCGGCTGTGCAGACAAAAGCGGCGAGCTTTTTCATAAACCGCATCAAAATCATTCCTTTCTTCATTGAGATTAGTCTTTAAGTCCGCTCTGCGCCATTGTTTCAACAACCGAGCTCTGGCAAAGAACGAATATCAGCATAGGCGGTATCATCAGGATAACGACTGCCGCCGCGGCAACGCCCGCACGGGCGATACCTGAGGCTGTTATCTGCTGTAAAACAGTAGGAATAGGTTTTAATGCTTCGTTATAGATGAAGGAGTAGCCTGTGATCTGCCATGCGCCGTTAAAAGCGAAGATCATAAGCGTAAGCCAAGCGGGCTTAACGTTAGGCATTACGATCTGCCAGCAGATGCGGGCGTGTCCCGCGCCGTCGAGGTGAGCGGCTTCGATCATAGCATCCGGTATCTGACCCATGAACTGACGCATAAGGAACAGACCCATAGGAGTTGCGATATAAGGGAGCGTGATCGCGAGGTATGTGTCGATAAGACCGATTTTCGCCATAACCATGTACTGCATGATAAAGAGAACCGTACTGGTAAAGAGGAGGGCGATTTCGATTATCTTGTTGAGCACCTTTTTTCCGGGGAAATTTACCTTTGAGAGGGCGTATGCCGCGGACGACGCGAAGATAAGCTGTGTAACGGTTACGACAACCGCAACGAAAATGGAGTTGAATATGTAACGCGAGAAAGGAACCCACATATTCGACGCCGTATTCATAAGGTCTACGAAGTTCTGGTTCGTAGGCGCCATAGCGTAAAGCTTAGGCGGGAAGAGGAACAATTCCTCCGGGGGCTTGATGGACTGAATAACGGAAAGATAAATCGGGAAAAGCATAAACAGTCCGAGTAAAGTTAAGAGTATAAATATGGCAATATCTCCGCCGAGGCTTCCGCCATATTTTTTTCTGGATTTTTTAATCCTCATGACTACCGTCCTTTCAGAATAATTTATTTTGTTCAGCTTTTAGTCGAGATATTTTCCGAGTATCTTCTTGATACCCCAGTTTGCAAAGAGCATTACCGCAAACAGTACGAAGCATATTGCCGCGGAATATCCCATTTCATATCTGATAGAACCGTAATCGTATGCATGGGTCATTATCGTATGACCTGCGTAGTCGGTAGTCGGGAAGGCGGTCAGGAATCGACCGATATCGCCGGCTGTAAACGAGCTTGTTATCTGCATAACCGCTGCGAACAAAAGCTGTGGTCCCATTGCGGGAATAGTTACATAGATAAGCTCCTGCGCTCTGTTCTTGATACCCTCGATAGCGCCCGCTTCATAACGGTCGCGCGGGATACCCTGAAGACCTGCGCGTATTGCAAGGAAGCCTGCGCCAAGCGCCATCCAGAGCTGAACCACGATAAGAACGCCCATAATGTAGTTCGCGTCGGTGAGCCACTGGATCGCTCCGTTCGTGATACCGAGATTGATGAGGTATGCGTTCGCAATACCGTAGGTATCGCCGGAGAATATAAGCTGCCATGTCGAGTAAATATTACCCGCAAGCGTAGGCGCATAGAAAACGAATGTGAAGAAGGTCTTTAACGGACCGGGAAGCTCGTTGATGAGCCACGCGAGGATAAAGCAAAGGAAATAGCTGAGCGGTCCGGTTACTACTGCGAACACAAGCGTATTTTCGATTGCCTTTAAGAATACCTCGTCCTCGAGGAACAGCGAGTAGAAGTTTGAAAGTCCTACCCACTGAGGGAACTGCGCCATATTGAAGTTCGTAAAGCCCATAGGCAGCGAAATCAATACGGGAATTACCGTAAAGATGAGAAACAGGATAAAGAACGGAGCGATAAGCCCGTAAACTCCTATATTTCTCCTCATCTGCATCAAGGTATACCGGAACTTATTGTCCTCGATATACATTGTCTGTTCTTTTTTAGCCAAAACTCGATTCCTCCTCTTTGTAAGTTCCGCGTTTACTTGCCGAATGTTGCAAGATCGGCATTCTTTCTTTCAATTTCGGAGTTGATATCTCTGTTATAGGAAGAAAGAGCATATCTCGGATTCCATGTGTCGTTTACGACTGCACGGAACGCGTTCTTGACATGGCGTGTAGTTGCATAGGAAGCGGGGATTATCGGAATTTCCACGGTCTGATTCATCTGAGTCGAAATCTTGGTGTATTCCGCTGTGGACCACGGGAGCTGTGCAAGCGCGTTTACGTTTGCCGTATCGAAACGTCCCATCTGACCCATCTGTCCTTCAATGGTGCGTCCGTACTGAACCATAACCTCGTCGGAGGTGAACCACTTTATAAAGGACCATGCCGCGTTAATGTCGGGGCACTTATTAAATATAACCGCGCCCGCGCTGCCTGAGTTCGCCGCGTGTGAAATTTCACCCGTCTTGTTGCCGTTTTCGTCGGTAACAGGCGTTCCGGGAACTAAAGTGAAGTCCCATAAGCCCTTGATTTCAGGAGCGGAAACCGTAAGCTGGTTAAAGAATGTGTAGTTCTGGATAATTATAGGCATTTCGCCTGTTCTGAAACGTGAGAATGCGTCGTATGTCTGTTCAAAGTCGTAGATCGTGTAGAAATCCGTCCACTGCTTAAACGCGTCAACAACGATTTTCTTGTCGTACGTTGTCTTTGTGAGATCCTCGTTGTACATATTATTGCCTGTCTGTAAAACGAGCATTGAGAACGTATCACCCGAATCAAATACCGAGCTGGAGAGGTTCGACGTCGGCGAAAGAAGTCCGACCGTGAGGTAAGAACGCTGTAAAACGGGGATAATGTCGATAAGTTCGTCCCATGTCTGCGGAATCTTTGAAACATTGAGTTCTTCAAGAATATCCGTGCGGTAGAACATCATCGGGAACGACTGTGAAACAGGCAGACCGTAAACGCCGTCGCGGTATGTGTAAAGAGTCATGATATTATCGGTAAATCTGCTCTTTACGATTTCATCATAGTCGTTGAATTTTGAAATATCAACAAGCAGGTCACGCGCCGCGCACTGAATCGGGAAGTCGCCGCCGAGGAACAATGCAACGTCGGGTCCCTTTCCCGCAAGGGTAGCTTCAAGAATACCGCCCTGTACAAGGTTGATTGAAATATTGATACCCTGATTGTTCTGGTTAAAATCGTTGTCTACGAGGTCTTTTACAACGGTCGCCTGGTCACGTCCGAGCGAAACCCATACGTTAATGGACTTTTCGGAAGCGTCCGAAAGCATTGTGTAATCCTCGAAGAACGAACCGATAAACGACTGGAAGCCGAATGCAAATTCTTCAAAGAAGTTTCCGTTCGGTGCGGAAGGCTCTTCATTTTTGGTATAAATTTCAATGTAGTCAAGCTCAAGGGGCTGGTCGCGGTAATCTCTCATCCAAGCGGATACGGACGCAATGTAATCCTTGAGGGTGCTTACCATTGTCGGGATATCGTCGCGCTTATCGCAGCAGCGCTGTAAAATAACTGCGAGCGACTGAAGCGAAGAAGCTTCAGAACCCTGACCGAGCTTTTCGATATTAGCTTTTTCCGCATAGAGAGTTTCAATAGCGCTCTTAAAATTCGGGATAAGCTCCGGAATCTGAATATCGACCATGTAGTCGTTGTATTCGTCGGGATCCGGACCTGTTATCATAAGGATTCGTCTGTAGTAATAGTTAAGGGTATAAACAAGGTCGTCAAGTCTGCGCATGATCTCGCCGATATCGCCGGGAACAGCTTCCATTGTAATGGTGTGTTCGCCCGCTTCAAGGTAAAGATACATATCCTCGCCGTTATCGTCCTTAAGCGTCTGGGTATACCAGTTTGCATCGTAGGGGAAGCCTACGCAGTCCATCGTCTTATTAGGAACAACTCCGTCGATATAAATGCGGCGGTTGGAATAAAATCCGCGCATTGTGTTCTGTCTTGCCTTGAACGCGAAGCGATAATAGCCGTCTGTCGGAACGGTAAAGCTCCATGTGATAGCCTGAGTCGATTTCTTCCAAGTCGCGCTGCCTATTGTATTATAGCGCTGCTTAGTCGGGTGCGACGGGCTTGTTTTGCTCGAGGTTCTGTCGTATGTCGCATAAAGTGTAGAGGAATTTTTATACAGGGGCGACTCCGCCTGAATGAGAATAGTCTTGGTTCCGATAGAGTTCTCATTCGTGAGAGCGGGTGTTTCTATATTTGAGGGCTTTTCATATTCGGGAAGCTCCTCATAATTTTTAAAGGTAATTGTTTTAAGGGCAATATTGGTACGGATACCCTCAAGGGTAAGGGTATGAGATCCCTTTTCAAGATAGAATATGTAAGGGTTGTTAAAAAGACCTTCCTTATCCTTTATGGGATAAGTTACCCACATATCCTTTTCGACCTGAGTAGGTTTAAGGTCGTTATCGCGGCTGTCCTTACGGATCGCGGTAGCGTCTACCCAATAACGGTCGAGAGTAATATCCTTACAAGCCGTAAAAGGATAATCGCCGTCGATTTTTATCCCGATATCAACGGTCGTGCTCTTTCCCGAGATTGTGTAATACAGCATTTCCATGCTGTAAATACCGGTTTCTTCAACTTCAAAGCTGAAGTTTAGCTGTCCCTGATTATTTGTCCAGACAAAGCAGCCGTTTTCTCCCTCATAAACCTCCTCAATGGAATATTCGGGATAATTACCCTCAGCGTCTTCAGAAACCTCTGCGTCCTTTGCCTCAATAACGATTTCCTTGTTGGGGGCTTTTTCTCCGCTGTACTTTGTATAGTACGCGCTGTAGGTATTGTCGCGGTTTCCCGTGCTCATGATATTGGTGATCGTAGAAATCTCCTCTTCTTCGCCGGAATTTTCCGCTGTCAGAACCTGTTCCGTTTCAGCCGCCGTTTCTTCCTCTGCAAAAACAACAGGCTGTGCGGTAATCAGGATTGCCGCTGCAAGAGCCGCAGCGAGCATTTGCTTTTTCTTGTTGCCCAAAATTAGCTCCACCTTTCTCTTTGACTTAACCCTTGTGAAAAGCATTACTGCTTATAAATAGAAATTTTATCTTCCTCAAGCTCTACGCAGACCTTATCTCCGCCCTTTATTCCGAGGGCTTCGAGGTAGGCTCTCGGAATCTGAAGCCTTCCTGCCCGGTCGAGAACTATCAGCTCGTCATGACTCTGATTTTCCTGAATTGCCCGGATTTCGCTCTGCTGTAATTCGCTGAGCTTTTCAAAAGAAATACCCTCGTATGAAACAGGCTTTCTTCGTATAAGCTCGCTTGAGGTTTTGCCGTCCCGTATCGCTACGACGCGGTCAATTGATTTTGAGAGGTTGGTGTCATGGGTAACAATGATCACCGTAACTCCCGTTTCTTTATTTAAACGTTTAAAAACGTCTAAAACATTGTTGGCGGTCTTTGTGTCAACGGCTCCCGTCGGCTCGTCTGCAAGCAGCAGCTTAGGATTATTGCTCAGCGCGATTGCAATTGCGCAGCGCTGTTGTTCGCCGCCCGACATCTGACCTAAAAGTGAATTTTTTCTCGCCGAAAGCCCGACCATATCGAGCAGCTCCTCCGCTCTTTTCCTGCGGTTGCTGTAGCCGCTCAGAAGCATCGGCATTTCGACATTTTCAACGGCGGTAAGGTACGGGATAAGATTTCTGGCATTTTTCTGCCATACAAAGCCGACCGTTCGCCGTTTATACTCGATAAGCTCTTTTTCCCCGAGCTTGAGCATATCCTTTCCGTCGATAAAAAGACTTCCCGCCGAGGGCTTATCCAATCCGCCGAGCATATTCAGCAGCGTGGATTTTCCCGAGCCGGACGCTCCGACGATCCCCATTATCTCGCCGCGTTCAACGGTAAGATCAAGTCCCTGAAGCGCCATAACTTCAACCTCGGTAGTCTTATATATCTTAACGAGATTATCGCACCTCACCATTACATTTTCGGGAGGCGCGAGAAGAACTCTCTGCGGCATATATCCTCCTTATATATTATAATGGTATAGTGTTCTCGGTTATGTCCGTGATTTTTCCGTCGTCAAGCGTGTATACAACGTCTGCAAGCTCCATCATAGTTTCGTCATGCGTCGTCATAACAACGGTTATTCCGTCCTCTCTGACGAGTTCTCGGAACAGCTTTACGACTGCGATACCTGTCTGCGTGTCAAGCGCCGCGGTAGGTTCGTCCGCGAAGATTATTTTGGGCTTATGCGCTACTGCGCGCGCTATCGCAACACGCTGCTGTTCGCCGCCTGAAAGCTCTCCCGGCCGATGCTTCATGCGTTTTTCAAGACCGACTCTCGCTAAACATTCCTTTGCTCTTTTGCTTCTTTCGGAAATCGGAGTTCCCGCGAGCCGCAGTGCAAATTCAACGTTTTCATAAGCGGTCATTGTCGAAATAAGCGCAACCGACTGAAAAACGAAAGCAAGCTGCTTTCTGCGGAGCATATCCCGCTTTGCGTCGTTCATCGCGCCTATATCCTCGCCACAGAAGTAAACGTTACCATTATTTTGCCTGTCAAGCGCGCCGAGAATGTTTATAAGGGTGGTTTTTCCCGAACCGGAACGCCCCCTCAGACACACCAGCTTACCCTCTCCTACCTCAAGATTTATATCCGTAAGAGCATTAACAACGCTCCCGTCGCCTATTTCAAAGCTTTTCGACACATTTTCTGCTTTTAAAACAATTTCCATAGGCTTCCTCTTAAATATTTCGGTAGAAAAAACACTGTAAAACAGGCACAATCTGCCCTATTGACACGGTACTATTATATCAAATTTTATGCTTTTTGTCAATATTTATAAAAACATTTTACTCAAAATATGTGATTTGCTACATTTTAAACAATATATACAAATTTCATGTCAAAATTTCGTAAAAATACCGAATTTGGACATACATATTGATTTAAAAAAAGCCTAAAACACAATATATGGATTACTTTATAATTCATAATGTAAACGATTTTAAAATAAGTAAAAAAACTTTATCATTTTTCTTTTATTATTTTATGTTAAGTAACACAGATTAAATTCTACATACTGTATTTTTTATAACCGGGATGTCTTATAGGATATTTTTCAGCAAGCTTACAGCACTCCCGAATCTGCTCGGGTTCAAGCTCTCTTGCACCGCCGAGCAGCCGAGCGGTAAGGCTCACTTTTGCATAATGCTCCAGCGTTTCCATTCTATAATACGCTTGAGTTAAATCGGTCCCTACGGTAAGCGCGCCGTGATTTGCCAGCAGCACAGTATCGTGAAATTCCAAAAAAGGCACGGCATTTTCACCGACCCCCTCTGTTCCGGGCGTTGCATACGGCGCAATCGGCACAGAACCGAGAAACATTATCGCCTCAGACATGGCGTAATCATCAAGCGGAACGTGCGCAACCGCATATCCCGTCGCAGTCGGCGGGTGCGCGTGAACCACCGCCTTTATATCGGGTCGGCAGCGATAACAGCTCAGGTGCATTTTAAATTCCGACGAAGGGCGCGAACCCTCGGGACAATCAATTATCTCATTTTTTTCATTCATTTTCACAAGATTCTGCGGAGTCAGATTCTTTTTGCTCACTCCCGTAGGCGTCGTCAGAAAAACATTTTCAGCGATTTTTACGGAAATATTACCGTCGTTTGCCGCAACAAATCCACGCAGCCAAAGATTGTACCCGATTTCGCAGATTTCTTCCCTTATTTTCTGTTCATTTTCATTCATGTGCATATTCCCCTATGTAATCGTTTTACTGTAACTATTGTATCACTTTTCTGAACATATTTCAATACTTTTTTTCACTTTTACAATTTTCATTGACATTTTGTGTGCGCTATTATATAATAATGGTATAGGCTTCGCCGCTGAGATAATCGGAGAAGCCGCGAAAAAATCTAAAAAGGAATGAAAAAAATGTTAAAAAGCATGACAGGCTTCGGAAGAGAACGCCGAATTATCGGAGAATATGATATAAGCGTCGAGATACGCTCGGTAAATAGCCGTTATTTTGAATTTAACGCTAAGATCCCGCGTTCCTGCCAATTTCTCGAGGATAAGCTGAAAAATCTCGTAAAATCTGAAATAAGCCGCGGAAAGGTTGAACTCGGACTCTCAATTTATAACGTTCAGGGTAAGGAAACCTCCGTAAGCGTAAATAATCTCGTTGTCGAAAGTTATCTTAACGCCCTGCGCGAAGCGGGAAAAAAATTCGGTCTGACCGACGATCTGTCGTTAAAAGATATTTTCAGCATGACCGACGCTTTCACTATTGTCCGCCCCGAAGAGGACGAAGAATTTATCTGGAACGCCGTCCGTGAAGTGACCGAAACCGCGCTGAAAAACTTTATTGAAATGCGCGAAACCGAGGGAAAAAAGATGAAAGCCGATCTGCTCGAAAAGCTCGGCAACGTTGAACAGATGATCGACCGCGTGTGCATTTATTCTCCCGAAAATGTTGAAAATTACAGAAATCGTTTGCTTGAAAAAATGACCGAGCTGCTCTCCGACCGCAATATTCCCGAACAGCGTATTCTTCTTGAGGCGGGAATTTTCGCTGAAAAAACGGCAGTTGACGAAGAAACCGTCCGTCTTAAAAGCCATTTTTCACAGTTCCGCACAATGCTTGAAGCAAAAGAACCCGTCGGAAGAAAACTTGATTTTCTTGTTCAAGAGCTTAACCGCGAGGTAAATACGATAGGTTCAAAAGCACAGAATCTGGAAATAACAAGAATAGTTGTAGACGCTAAAAGTGAAATTGAGAAAATCCGCGAGCAGATACAGAATATTGAATAAATTTTCTGCACTTTTTTCTGCAATTTTATAAGTATTATACTTGCAAAAACCGACTTTTTATGCTACAATAAAATTGATTTTATTTTGAGGAAGCGGAAGGATAAATAATAATGAACTCGTTTAACGACATCTTTGAAATGATGAAAAAAAGTCTGGATTTGTCCCCGACCGCAATGAATTTGTGGATAAATCCGATAAAGCCCGTAAAGCTTAATAACAACAAGGTAGTTCTTTATATAGCTGACAGCTATGTAAAAAAAGTGGTTTCTGAAAATTATAATGATATTTTTAAGAAGCAGTTTAAAGAAATTCTCGGTTTCGATGTTGAAATTGAATATCTTAGCGAGGATGAAAAGGTGCATACCAGCGACCGCCTCGACTACAGCGAACCTATCCCGGAGCTACAGGACGATCCGTATATCGTCAGCAAGCTTCAGGAAACCGAAAAAAACAGCAATTATCAGCATACCTTTGATACGTTTATAGTCGGAGAAAGCAACCGTCTTGCCTGCGCAGCCTGCAAAGCTATAGCTCAGGGACAGGCGCGCAACTATAATCCGCTTTATATTTACAGCGATCCGGGGCTTGGGAAAACTCACCTGCTCTGCGCGGTAAAAAATGAGATTCTGATGAATCACCCCGACTATAATATTGTTTTCGTTTCCGCCGAAACCTTTGTAAACGAGTTTGTAAATTCCGTCCGCACCAATAAAACCGACGATTTTAAGAAAAAATACCGCTCCGCAGATATGTTCCTCGTAGATGACGTTCAGTTCTTTTCGGGAAAAAAAGAATCCCAGAACGAACTTTTCCACACTTTTAACGAGCTTCATACAGCCGGCAAGCAAATAATCCTGACTTCCGACCGTCCCCCGAAAGAGATCAATGATATTGAAGAACGACTTCTTACCCGTTTTGAGTGGGGACTTCTCGCGGATATTGCCCCGCCGGAGTTTGAGACTCGTCTTGCAATAATAAAACGTAAGGCTGAGCTTCTCAATATGCGTATCCCGAATAACGTCATGGAGCTTCTCGCGGACAAGCTTAAAAACAATATCCGTCAGATAGAGGGAGCAATAGTGAAAATGAACGCAATGTCCATGCTCACGGAAACCACTCCCACAATTATAATGGCGCAGAACATTATCCGCGACGTAATGACCGAGCAGCAGCCAGTTCCGATAACGGTTGAAAAGGTAATAACCGAGGTTTCTCATATTTTCAACGTTTCTCCGGAAGAAATACGCTCGCAGAACCGAAATTCACAGGTTTCAACCGCGCGTCAGGTGGCAATTTACGTTATAAGCAAGGTCACGGGACTTTCTTATACTTTAATAGGCAAGGAATTTAGCGGCAGGGATCATTCAACTATCGTCTACGCCGTAAATAAGGTAGTAAAAGTTATGCAGAAAGATCCCGCATACCGCGCGACTGTCGAGGATCTTATAAAAAATATCGGTAATATGTAATGTCCGCTTTTGTCGTGAAAACTGTTGAAATTTTTATTTTTGGGGACAATTTAGGACAAAACTCTCTTTTTCCGCAGCTTTTCCACGTTGAAAAGCTGTATAATGTGGAAAAACTCATTTACACAGAGTAAAGTCAAGATAAAAATTATACTCTGAGTAGTTAATATTCTGCACTATTTTCCGTGTTTTTTTCAACTTTATTCTCTCGTTATTCAACCGCCGTGTTGAATGTCCTTTTTTGTCAATTTTCTTTCCACATTTATTAACACCTCTGCACAATTTTTTCCCGTAAGAAAATGGCTTGTATAAAAGCCCCTCTTCACTTTTCAACACATTTCCCGTCTCTACTACAAACACTAAAATAATATTATTTTAATGGATATGAATTTGTTTTTTATTCGCGAAAATTAACGACGTAAAAAAGAAAGGAAATTTCATGAAATTTACCATTGAACGAAGCACTCTTTCAGACGCACTCATGAACGCATCAAAGGCAAGCTCTGCACGTTCGTCTATTCCCGCTCTCGAGGGAGTACTTATACATTTAAAGGAAAATAAGATTACCGTAACGGGCTATGACCTCGAAATGGGAATAAAGTGTATAATAAGCCCCGCCGAAGCTATTGAAGAAGGCGAAATTGTCGTAAACGCAAAGGTTTTCGCCGAAATGATAAGAAAAATGCCCGCAGGTCTGGTTGAAATTTCAACCGAGGGCGAGGTGGTTACGCTTAAATCAGGCTCTGTTGTATATAATATATCGGGAGTTTCCGGCGACCAGTATCCTAATATCCCCGAGCTGCGCAACGATATAACGTTTTATATCGACGAAAGTATGCTCAAAAGCATGATAAGACAGACTTTCCACGCTATTGCGACTACCGATATAAAGGCTGTCCATATGGGAAGTAAATTTCATATTGAGGACAATACCCTGAGCGTTGTTTCGGTTGACGGCGTAAGAATGGCGAAGCGCGTCGAGCACGTCGAATATAACGACATTGATTTCGTTGTTCCGAGTAAGACTCTCGGCGAACTTATGCGTATGCTTTCCGACGAGGAAAATGAAAAAAAGGTCGCTATCTGTATCGACAGAAGTCAGATCTGCGTTTCAAAAGACGATTATATGATAATTTCGCGCTTGCTCGAGGGCAACTTTATCGATTATAATCGTATTATGAACTTTGCCGAGACTTCGACTGCGGTTGTAAACGCGCGTGAATTTGCCGAATCTCTCGACAGAACCCTTCTGCTCAACACCGACCGCTATAAATGCCCTGTAATTTGCGTTTTCGATAATGATAAGCTTTATATTGATATAAAGACCGCTTTAGGTAAGATGAGCGACGTTATCCCGATACAGTACGGCGGTCAGAAAATTGAGATTGCATTTAACGCGAAGTACATGATTGATTCTCTGCGCAACAGCGAGTGCGACGAAGTAAAGCTCGATTTTACGGGTCCGCTCTCCCCTATCCGCATTAAACCGCTGAAAGATGACAGCTACGTTGGAATAGTTCTTCCCGTAAGAAATAAGTAAAGGCGAAAGTTATGGAAAAAGTTAAAGTTGCACCTCCTTTTATAAAGCTTGAACAGTTTTTGAAGTTCGCGAACGTCGCTGAAACAGGCGGCATGGCGAAAATGATGATAAGCGACGGAATTGTAACGGTAAACGGCGAGGTTTGTACAATGCGCGGAAAAAAGCTGTACAATAACGACGTTGTAACAGTGCATTTTGAAGAGGAAACGCAGGAGCTTGTCTGCGTAATTGAAGAATGATTCTTAAAAGCCTTTCAATCCGTAATTTCAGAAATATCGCCTCGGCGGATTTTGTTTTCCATCCAAAGGTAAATATTTTTACCGGGAATAATGCTCAGGGAAAAACAAATCTGTGCGAGGCTGTTTCCATTTGTCTTGGAAAGAGTTTTCGTTTAGCAAAGCCGCCCGAGCTTGTTCCGTTCGGCTCGGACGGAAAAGCCGAAACATCTGCCGAGCTGTATTTTTCTTTCGACAGAAACAGCCGCGAAAACCGTATTCTCTATACTCAGAAAAACGGTTCGGTTAAACTCACTTTCAACGACCTTGAAATGAATAGCGCTGAAGAATTATACGGAGCGTTAAGATATGTTTCATTTATACCTGAAGATTTATATATTGTAAAGGGAAATCCCGAAAAAAGGCGCGATTATCTCGATTTTGTATCGAATATGATAAATCGTGTTCATAATTCTAAGCTTTATGAATATAATAAGGCTTTAAAGCAGAAAAATAATCTGCTGATGAAATCTGATTTTTACGATTCGGCTTCACTTTCGGCAATGCTCGAAAGTTGGAACGAAACGCTTTCGCGCCTCGGTGTGAATGTAATGTGCGGACGGCTGAAATATTTCGGATTCCTTTCGGATTATGCCAATCATTATTACGGTCTGTTAAATCAAAATGGAGAACAACTTTCCGTAAAATATGACAGCACAATAATGCGCGACATTCCGTACACAATTGATAATATCGACCTTATGTACGCGACTTATATGCAGCGTTTAAAGGAAACCGCCGAGCGCGAGCAGCGCATGAAATATACGGTCGTCGGCGTTCACCGCGACGATCTGTTCTTCTCGATAGACAATATGAACGCCCGTGATTTTGCTTCACAAGGACAGGTGCGAAGCATTGCGATCGCGCTGAAGCTTGCCGAGGCGAAGATGATATTTGAAAAAAGCGGAGATCTGCCCGTAATGATACTTGACGACGTTCTGAGCGAGCTTGACGCTTATCGCCGCAGCTTCATAATTAATCATATAGACAAGTTACAGACATTTATTACTTCCTGTAATATGTCGGATATGGACAAGGTAAGCGACGGAGCGGTCTGGAATGTTGAAAAAGGCAGTTTTTCGAGAATATAGGTGAAGAAATGTTTGTTTATCTTGGAAGCGACGTTGTGGTCGAAGATTCGGAAATACTTGGGATATTTGACATCGAGCGAGTAACGGTCGACAGATACATGAAAGACTACCTGAACGCCGTACAGAAAAAGGGCATGGTATATTATGTTTCACTGGATATGCCAAAATGCTTTGTTGTATGTACCGACACGGTGTACGTCACCAATGTCAGCGGGGACACGATAAAAAAGCGCTTCAAAGCAATAGAAACAGCAGTGACGCCGCCCCTGCCCCGACAAGAGAGCCGATAACTGCGGCTGCTGCGGTTTTTCCGCGCTGTACGGGCTTTTTTACGGAAAGCTGTCGAAGTAAGCGGTCAGCGCCGTCTGTTATCTCATGCTGCGGGGTATTCATTTGTTCCGGTTTTAGGAACAAAAGTGCGCGGTCGAAGTATCTTCCGTCTGATTTAACCTCAAGAACCATCTTGTTTACGCCTCTCATGTCAAATCCTCCTATGTTTTTTCTACTTATTGTATTATTGTCACTTTACTGTAACCTAATCGGAGAAAACATAGTTTTCCTCAGGTTTTCCCGTTGAAAATGTTGAAAAAATTACTTTTTTTGGGTCAAAAAAATCAGCAAATGTTGAAAACTCTGTTGAAACAGTTAAAAATCGGCGTTTTTAAAGCATTTTTGCGGTTAAATATCAAAAATGTTTTACACATTTTGATGCGACAAAGCCGGACATTCATGTATGGTAAAAATAAACAAAAGAACACATCATTTTATGGTGTTTTTCTATATGTCGGTTTTTGTTTTAAACAATAGGGTTTGCGGGAATTGACAAAAAAGAAAATCTCTTGTTTATTTTACATTTTGTAAATTTAAAAGGCAGATTCCCAATTACAAACTGTAATATACATAGTTTTCAACAGGTTTTATTGTTGAAAGTGTGGAAAAGTACTTTAAAAAGTCCGCTTTTGCCGTATGAACAGTTGAAAACTCGGTTGAAAATGTTAAAAAAGGGCTTGTTTAAGCCTTTTTCGTATGTGAAAGTGCGGTTTAAACATACATGAAAATCCGCGATATGAACAAAATTAACGTTGAAAGGATAATAACCATGTCTTTATTATATGTTGTGGGAACTCCGATAGGAAACCTTTCGGATTTCAGCCCGCGCGCGGTAGAAACGCTCAGCAGCGTTGACTTTATCGCGGCGGAGGATACCCGTGTAACGCTGAAGCTTCTGACGCACTTCGGTATTCAGAAGCCGCTTATAAGCTATCACGAACACAATATCCGCGAACGCGGCGAGTACATACTCGGGCGGATCGAGAACGGCGAAAGCTGCGCGGTCGTTACCGACGCGGGAATGCCGTGCATAAGCGACCCGGGAGAAGATCTGGTTCGTCTTTGCGCCGAACGCGGCATTGAAATAAGGGTCGTTCCCTCCCCTACCGCCGCAATGTCCGCGCTTGCGGTTTCGGGACTGCCGACGTCGCGTTTCAGCTTTGAGGGATTTCTGAGCGTGACAAAAAAACAGCGTCAGGCACACCTTGACGAAATAAAAAATTTTCGCCGCACTTTGATATTCTACGAAGCGCCGCATAAGCTGCTGTTCACATTGCAGGACCTTTTGGAACAGCTCGGCGACAGAAAAATATCGCTTTGCCGCGAGCTTACGAAAATTCATGAAGAAATTTTACGCGGAACTATTTCGGAAATGCTGGAATATTACCGCGATAAAACGCCGAAAGGTGAATATGTGCTTATAGTTGCGGGCGCTGAGGAAGAGCCTGCCGAAAAAACAAGTCTTACTTTAGAAGAAGTGTGCGAAAACGCTAAGAAGCTTGCCGACGGAGGAATGAAGCTTTCGGAGGCTTGTAAGGAAGCTGCAAAGCAAACAAAATATACTAAAAGTGAAATTTATAATAAATTAGTCAACGAGTAAAGGAGGTATCGGAATGGCACAGACGTTAAAAATAACCGTGACGGCTGTTCCGAAGCCTTTAACAAGGCGATTTATAAATGTAAACAGGATAATTTCAGACGGAAAATCGGTTGAATTTCTTGAAAAAATGAGACCTTTTCTGTTCGGCGCTGATACAATAAGCGCTGTGCAGGAACTTGAGCTGGATCTGTTCACATTGCTGTTCATACAGGATAAACCTTTTTTAAGCTATATAAAAAAGTACATAGACGGCGTGAATGAGGGCGCTGTCGGCGTCGCGCGGCTCGGGCTGCTGGTAAATCTGCTGTATCGCGGAAAGACGGTGCGGCTTATTCCTCTGCACCGTGAGAAAAATGAAATTTCCGTAAACGAGCCTATACTTCTGCGGCTTAATATTATAGATACTAACGCGGATTTTCGCCGTGTAAACGCGCGGCTTTCGCGCGCTGCCGAAAAAAACGCGAAGAAAAGTTTTAACCCCGATTCGGGAATGGGCAGGCATTATATAGATACCGTTCATCTTGCGGTGACCGGCTTTTACATGAAGCAGGCAATTTCGGAAAAAGAACTTATGGATAAAGTGAATTTTCGTCGTTTCAATGCGCACTTACAGCTTAATAACAGACCGATCTCTCCCGAAAATGCAAGCGAAGTGTTCAAAAGAAAAAAGGACTCATATCCCGATATATCCGACCTTACCGAGCGGCAGAATCTCATTGAACTTTATGCGGTTGCCTGTCGGGGAGTTTCCGCCGAGGAGCTTTTCAGTGTCGACAGAGTTTTTACGGTCGGCGAAAGCAATGAAAATTATTCAAGGATAGCGAGCGATTTTCTTGACCTTATCTATAACGGGAACGGGGTCGAAATAACCGATATTTTTGTGAAAATGGCTCAGGCTCTTGCCGATTGGAGGATGCCCCAACTTGACGGCATTGACCTTGTTAAAATAAGAAAAAATTATACATTTTTTTACGGAGGAACTGCGCTTGCATACAGCTTTGACCATGCGCTCTGCAAAAATGAAAAAATGAAAAATCTTATGAGAAAGCGCATGATAACGAACTACTGGAGCATTTACGAAAAAATTCTTAAGCTTAAACAGTATAGTTCAGTTATCACTCTCTGTCATACGCTTGCGGAGCTTGAAGCGAATCAATACCGCGATATTCCCGCGTATGAGGAACGGCTTGTTCTGGCGTTCGGAGAAGCGGAGCGAGCGATCTCAGATAAAAAAGATACGAAAGGTCAATATAATGAAATGTGAAATTTGTCCGAGAGAATGCGAAGCAGACAGAATGGAAAAATTCGGTTTCTGCGGCTGCGGGGATACGCTTCGCATTGCGAAAATAATGGTTCACAGAGGCGAAGAGCCTGTTATTACGGGAAAAAACGGAAGCGGAGCGATTTTTTTCAGCGGGTGTGTGCTGAAATGTCCGTTCTGCCAGAATTATCCTGTAAGTCACGAGCATTTCGGACGAGATATTACCGACGAGCAGCTTTCCGAGGAAATTCTTGCGTTACAGGAAAAGAATGTGCATAATATAAACCTCGTTACGCCGACGCAGTATCTTCATCGGCTTATACCGCTGCTTGAAAAACTGAAGCCCAGTCTGAAAATACCCGTTGTGATGAACACGGGCGGGTATGAAAAAGCTGAAACGATACGACGGCTTGACGGGCTTATCGACATTTATCTTCCTGATTTAAAGTATTATAGCAGTGAACTTTCGGCGAAATACTCAGCAGCGCCCGATTATTTTGAGCAAGCTTCCGCCGCGCTTAAAGAAATGCTCAGACAGCAGCCTAAAGCCGAAATAACCGACGGAATAATGAAAAAAGGAGTAATTGTGCGGCATCTCGTTCTGCCGGGCTGTTACAAAGACAGCATGAAGCTGATAGAATGGCTTTCGGGACTTCCGAATCGTCCGCTTCTCAGCATTATGCGGCAATACACGCCGTGTTACAGAGCTTCTGAATTTCCCGAGCTTAACCGCCGTATCACAACATTTGAATATCGCAAGGTGACCGATCTCTGTGCGGAGCTTAACTTCGACGGCTTCACACAGGAGAAAGGTTGCGAAACGCTGGATATGACGCCTGTGTGGGAGGGATAGTGCGGGCGGCGCACGCGCCGCGTTTCGGCTTTGCCGAAACGTGGCAGAGCGGCGAAGCCGCTCGAGGATTTTGCGAAGCAAAATCCCGCGTGCGCCGCACCCCGCCGATAGATGAAAGTGCGCGGGTTAGGGGAGAAGCACTATCGTCTGATTGGCGGCGTTTTGCAGAGTGTGATATATTGCGGGGAAATTGAAAGCCGCCGAATGCAGCTGCACAGCGGCTTTCAATTTCCCCGATTTTTTCCTCACTTTCGCTGACGCCGCAGTCGCTACGTTCTGCTTTACCACAGCTGCGCTCCGCGCGCGCATTTCCTCGCTTCGCTCGCCACTGCGCGCGCTTCGCGCCCCCATTCCTTTCCTATGATAGCAAAAATCCCGCCTATAAAAGCGGGATTTCGTTATATTTCCGTGATGTTGACGGCGTTGCCGTGATTTTTGATAATGCTGATGAGATCATCAATTTTCAACCAAACGGTTGCGGTGTTTTCGTTTGGGTGAACTCCTATTATTTGTGGTGGTTCGGTAAAATCCTTGTCCAGATAGAATATGACTTTGCGTTCGTCATCGTTTAGGATTCCAAGGGGAGTGACCGAGCCGGGAGTGAGTTTTAGTATGTCCATAAGGTCATTTTCTGATGCAAAACTGAGCGCGCGTGTGTCGTTTTTCTGCCGAAATTCCTTTAAATCAACGCGCTTGTCGCCCTTTACGGTGATAAGATAATAGCTGCGCTTCTTATCGTCGCGCACAAAGAGGTTTTTCGCGTCAGCTTCGGGATATGGAATGTCAATTTCGGAAAGCTCCGCCATATTAAAGACAGCCTTGTGTTCGGTAATTTCGTGGGTTATTCCTTCTTTTTTGAGAAAGTCGTATATATTTCCTGCTTATTCATAATGTACCTTTTAAAATTTATAGTAAATTTAAATTATCTTCCCAGATAATCAATCTCCCTGTCAAAATCGGGGATTTCGCCGAGTATTGGCAAATCATACATCTGAGTCAGATCGTCTTCTGCCGTTATGCTGTTGTCAAGCTTCCATATCAAAAGAATTGCGAGAACCGACAAAACCGTTCCCAGAACCGCACCGAATATTGTGAACAGTTTTTCGTCCGGAAATGACGGCTCCGATGGCTGAACAGGGTCGCGCATTATAGTTATTTTTGCCTCTGCCCGATAGCTTTCAATAACGTTTGGCATCAAGTCAAGAAATTTCGTTATCAGTTTGTACGACGCGTCCGAATTATCGCAGTCGGTTGAAATTTCAAGAATCTGAGTATCGTTTTTCTTATTTATTGTCACCATTCGGTCAAATTCGGCGTACGAAAATCCCGAAACAAGAGTTGAATTTACAATATTGTACATCTGCGGACTTGTAAAAAGAAGAGCGCAGGTTTCAGCTTTTTCGGTTGACGAAGTGCCGTCAGTGCTTTCAATATAAATTTCCGCAGTTGTAATGTAGTGTTTTTGCAGCCCGTAAGCCGCGAGAACATATCCGCAGATAGTCATAAGGATAATCACAACGACTGCCATTCTCCAGTTTCTGCGTATTACCCGAAGCAATTTTTTCAGTCCGACCACGCCCTTTCAATTTGCTCATCTTTTTCACACGGCGGCTTTCTCAATCCCCGACGTCTTTCCCACTTTGCGAAACGCCGCCTGCCCAAGAAAATAAAGACTCCGCTGCTGCGGCTCGCTACGCTCGCCGCCTTCCCTTTCCCACTTCCCCTAAAGCGGTCTTTTTGCAATAACTCCGCCGGCGCGCGGATACTGCGGAGGAGTATCCGAAATTTTTTTTATTATTACAAGCTGCCGCGCGTCGCCCGACGGAAGCTTGTATTTTTTCACGTCTGTGATTTCCCCACCGAGTTTTTTTACAGCATTTTCCGCGAGCTTTGTTTCATCCTCTGAACCCTTGAGCGCAGCAAAAACGCCGCCCTTTTTAACGTAGGGCAGACAGTATTCACAAAGAATGTTGAGTGCCGCGACTGCCCGTGCCGTAACGAAACCAAAGCTGTCGCGAAGCTCGGGTTTTTTCGCTGCTTCTTCGCTTCTCGCGTGAATTGTCTGACAGGTTATACCGAGCTTTTCACAGGCAAGGTCAAGGTAGGTTATGCGTTTCCCAAGACTGTCTATAAGCGTAAATTCAAGGTCGGGACGATATATTTTCATAGGCAGAGAGGGAAAACCCGCCCCTGTGCCTATATCCGCGCATAATGTTCCACGTGGAACATCAATCATCATAAGCGGAAGAATACTGTCAATATAGTGCTTTTCGATTACCTCGTTCGGCTCGGTTATACGGGTGAGATTGACATTTTTGTTGTAATCAAGCATAAAATCGGTCAGCATTTCAAGCTGTTTTGCCTGAAATTCGGTCAGCGTTATCCCCGCATTGGCAAATTGTTCAAGCATTGTCGTTTTCCCCGCTTCCCTTTGAATTTGCAGCAAGCCAGATAAGCAGAACGGACACGTCCGCAGGATTTACGCCCGAAATTCTCCCCGCCTGACCTATGTTGAGCGGCTTGTGTTTGTTCAGTTTTTCCTGCGCTTCGAGCCGCAGCCCGCTTATGGTTTTGTAGTCGAGGTCGGTCGGGAGAGCCTTTCCCTCGAGCCTCCGCATTTCCTTTATCTGCGCTTCCTGAGTTTTAATATATCCTTCATATTTTATGTTGATTTCAATTTTGCTTATTATATCCGCCGAAAGCTGCGGCGCACTTTTGTCAAACGGCTTCAGGTCGTTGTAGCCGATTTGCGGCCGCTTTAGCAGTTCAATAAATTTAACGCCCTGTGTAAGCGGACTTGTACCCTTTTCCGTGAGCATTTTGTTCAGTTCCTCTGACGGGTGAATTGTCGCACGGCGTATACGCTGCGTTTCTGTTTCAACTTTTTCCTGCATTTCAAGGAAAAATGCATATCTTTCGTCGCTTATCAGTCCAATTTCATGTCCAAGCGCGGTAAGCCGTTCGGGTGCATTGTCCTGACGTAAAATAAGGCGGTATTCGCTTCTGCTCGTCATCATACGGTACGGCTCAACGCAGCCTTTTGTAACTAAATCGTCGATAAGCGTTCCGATATATGAGCTTGCGCGGTCGAGAACTATCGCATTTTTTCCGTCGAGCTTGCGCGCGGCGTTTATTCCCGCGATAAGACCCTGTGCGGCAGCTTCTTCATATCCGGAAGTGCAGTTAAACTGACCTGCTCCGTAAAGCCCCTCGATTTTTTTTGTTTCAAGCGTTGCGTACAGTTCCAGAGGATTGCAGCAGTCGTATTCGATAGCGTACGCGGGGCGCATTATTTCAACGTTTTCAAGTCCCTTTATCGTGCGCAAAAATTTTATCTGTACATCAATAGGCAGCGAGGTTGACATTCCCTGTAAATAATATTCGTCGGTATCAAGCCCCATAGGCTCAACAAAAAGCTGATGACGCTCCTTGCCCTTGAACCGCACGATTTTGTCCTCGATACTTGGACAATATCGCGGACCTATGCCGTGAATCCGACCCGAATAAAGCGGCGAACGGTCAAGATTTTCGAGAATGACCTTGTGCGTTTCAGCGTTTGTGTATGTCACATAGCACTTGACCTTATTTTCAAGCGGCAGCTTGTTGTCAAACGAAAACGGAATAATCTCCTCATCGCCCGATTGTTCTTCCATAACGGAAAAATCAATGCTTCTTTTGTGGACTCGCGCAGGCGTACCCGTTTTGAATCTGCGTATATCAAGCCCGAGAGCTTTAAGGCTTTCCGTAAGAGGAATTGCGGGAGCAACATTGTCGGGACCGCAGGAATAGCTCAGCTCGCCTATGTGAATTTCGCCGTTCAGGTACGTTCCCGTCGTGATTATAACGGCTTTCGCAGGATAGAAAAGCCCAAGCTTTGTTTTTACGCCCGTTACTTTCCCCTTTTCGGCGAAAATCTCGGTAACTTCGTCCTGTTTTATATCGAGCAGCGGTTCAGATTCAAGGACGTGCTTCATGAAAGAGTGATATTTTACACGGTCGGACTGAACCCGAAGCGAATGTACGGCGGGACCCTTTCCTCTGTTGAGAACTCTGCTTTGAATGAACGTTGCGTCCGCAGATTTGCCCATCTGACCGCCCAGCGCGTCAATTTCACAGACGAGCTGACCTTTTGCCGAACCGCCGATACACGGGTTGCACGGCATATTCGCGATAGTATCAAGCGAAAGCACAAAAACCGCCGTTTTTTTGCCGAGCCTTGCGGCGGCAAGAGCGGCTTCGCAGCCCGCGTGGCCTGCCCCGACAACGATTATATCGTAAGCGTTTGCTGTATAAATAATATCAAGTCCCCTCTATGTTCCACGTGGAACATTCATGTTCATATATGTTCCACATGGAACATACTCAAAATATGGTATGAACAAAATCGTGTTCACACAATATGTTGATTTGTTCCGCGAAACGTTCATATATTTCACACAACATTATACACGAAATGCCGCTATAAGTCAAGAGAAAGTGCTATCGGCGCACACCGCGGCTTTCTCACTCCCCGACTCCTCTCACACCTCCGCCGACGCCGCGCCGTTACGCTGTGCAAATCCCCGCCCCTGCGCTCCGCGCACGCTCCCCCTCGCTTCGCTCGCCCCGCGTGCGCTCCGCGCCCCCTCCTCCTCAACAAAAAATCCCGAGAATTTTCTTCCCGGGATTTCTTCTGCTTATTCGTTTTCGTTGTTTTCGTCGTCAGTTTCTTCGCCCTCGTCCGGTTCATCATCGGGAACGTCGTCAGGCTCGTTTGCCTCGGACGCTTCCTCCGCCGCAGCCTCCGCTTCCTGAGCTTTAAGCTCTTCTTCGGAAAGCTGTTCAACAGCCTCGGTTTCTTCGGCGTCGTCGTGCTCCGTTCTGCTGAACGTAACAACTCTCGCGTCCTCTGAAAGCCGCATTACGCGAACACCGCGCGCGGTTCTCGCCATAGGCCGCAGGTCGTTGGCGCGGATACGGATAATAACGCCGTCGGTGCTGATAAGGATAACGTCGTCGTCAGCGCCGAGCGAACGGATTCCGCAAACGTGACCCTTTTCGTCATCAACCTTGTAGTTTTTAAGCCCAAGTCCGCCGCGTCTGCGTATCGTGTATGCGCCCGCGGGAGTTCTTCTGCCCATTCCTCGGTCGGTAACTGTCAGAATAGTCATGTTTTCGTCGTAGACCTTAGCCGCGCCGACAACATAGTCGCCCTCGCGGAGCTTTATCGCTCTTACGCCCGCCGCGGTACGTCCCATGCTGCGCACGTCGGTTTCGTTGAAGCGTATCGACATACCGTCGTGCGTTGCGAGAATAACTGTACTGTCGCCCTCTGAGAGGTGAGCCGCCGCAATTTCATCGTCGTCGTTCTTGAAGGTTATGCAGCGCAGACCCTTTTTGCGGATATTTTTGAACATTGACAGCGGCGTGCGCTTTACAATGCCCTGCTTCGTAACGCAGATAAAGAATTTGTTGTCGGAGAAATCGCTTGTTTTTATCATTGCGGCAACGTGTTCGTTTTCCGCAAGCTGGAGCAGATTTACAATGTTCGTTCCCCTGCTCTGCTTTGAACCTTCGGGAATTTCGTAGCACTTCAGTTTGAACATATTTCCGAGGTTGGTGATAAAGAGAATGTTGTCGTGCGAAGAAGCAATGAAAATGTCCTCAACAAAGTCCTCGTCGCGCTGCTTCATGCCCGAAACTCCGCGTCCGCCGCGCTTCTGGAGGTTATACACTTCCGCCGCCTGACGTTTTGCGTAGCCGAGGTGCGTAAATGTAATAACGCTTTCCTCAACCGGGATAAGATCCTCAATATCTACCTCTCCGCTTACCTGTTCAATGCTCGTTCTGCGCTCGTCGCCGTACTTTTTGCGGATAACCGCGAGTTCGTCGCGGATAATTCCGTAAGCCTTTGAGCGGTCGGAGAGAATTTCCATGTATTCTCTGATTTTTTCCATAAGCTCGGCGAGTTCGGATTCGATTTTCTCGCGTTCCAGACCTGTGAGCTGTCCTAAGCGCATCTGAACTATCGCGTCAGCCTGCGGCTCGGAAAGTCCTATCGTATGTTCAAACTGAATATCCTGATACTGCTCGTCCATTGCGCGCTTGAGCAGGCTCGAGAGGTCTGCTTCCTTAAAGCGCTCCATTAGGCGTTCCTTGCCCTCCTGAACAGTCTTGCTCGAACGCAGTATCGCGATAACCTCGTCGATATTGTCGATCGCGAGCATAAAGCCCTGTAACAGGTGCGCGCGGTCTTTCGCTTTTTTTAGGTCAAAGCGCGTTCTGCGCTCGATAACGTCCCGCTGGAAGTCGAGGTAGTACACGAGCATATCGCGCAGCGTGAGAATCTTCGGCTGTCCGTCCACAAGCGCCAGCATAATAACGCCGACCGTGTCCTGAAGCTGGGTGTATGAATACAGCTTGTTGAGCACAACGTTCGCATTCGCTTCGCGTTTAAGCTCAATAACGATTTTCATACCCTTTCTGTCCGATTCGTCGCGCAGCGTCGAGATACCCTCGATTCTCTTATCGCGCATAAGCGCGCCGATACTTTCGAGTAGGCGCGTTTTATTGACCATGTACGGGATCTCGGTGATAACGATTCGGGTGTGCGTCTTTTCTTCGACGATTTCCGCGCGTCCGCGAAGAATTATCTTTCCGCGGCCGGTATAATAAGCCGAGCGGATACCCGAATATCCCATGATAATACCGCCCGTCGGGAAGTCGGGACCCTTTACGCAGTCCATTATCTCGTCGATCCCCGCGTCGGGATTGTCGATAAGGACGTTGATAGCGTCGATTATTTCGCCGAGGTTGTGCGGCGGGATATTTGTCGCCATACCTACCGCGATACCCGTCGAGCCGTTTACAAGCAGGTTCGGGAAGCGCGACGGAAGAACGCACGGTTCTTTTAATTTATCGTCGTAGTTCGTGGTGAAATCAACGGTGTCCTTGCCTATGTCCGAGAGCATTTCCCCCGCCATTTTCGAGAGTCTGGCTTCCGTATAACGGTAAGCGGCAGGCGGGTCGCCGTCGATAGAACCGAAGTTTCCGTGACCGTCAACCATAGGATAACGCAGAGAGAAGTCCTGCGCAAGACGAACCATAGCGTCATAGACCGAGGCGTCGCCGTGCGGGTGATATTTACCGAGAACCTCTCCGACGGTATACGCACTCTTTCGGTAAGGCTTATCGGAGGTATTTCCCGCGTCGTTCATCGTGTATATGATACGGCGGTGAACCGGCTTTAACCCGTCCCTTACGTCGGGAAGCGCACGCGAAACGATAACGGACATTGAATATTCAAGGAATGATTTTCGCATTTCCTTTTCAAGGTCAACGCCGAACAGCTTTTCGCCCGGGTGAATACTTTCAAGTGCTTCAAGATTTTCCATTTAAAGGGAGTTCCTTTCTTATATTATGCGATAAGGCTGCGCTCAGAGAAATAGCTGCGGACCAGCTCCGCCTGTTCCTCTGAAAGACAGCGCAGCGGAATTGTCTGAAATGTTGCGCGGTTGATATAAATAAGGAAAAGTCCGTTCTTTTCCTCGAGAAGAAGCTCCGTTTCTGCGAGCTTGTACACCGATTTTTCAATTTCGGTCTGCGGCTGCTCTGCGGGAAGCTCCTTTTCCGCCTCACTCCCCTCCTCAACGGTATAAATGCCGTTCGGGGTGACAGCGACGGTTTCCGTTTTGGCGTTCGGGTCAATTATCGTTTCGACCTCGATGCGATTGTCGTAGAAAGACGCTTGATATTCCTCGTGGGTGTCCAGTGCGTCAAGCGTATTCATCATCTTTTTGCGCACCATTATCGGCTTTATCCAGTTGAACAGCAGTATTCCGAGCGCAAGCCCCGTTGCGATATATCCGGGAATGCCCGCGGGATTTTTTATGATGAGGTCAACGCCGAGCACGATGATAATGACGTAAACGACGGTGTAAAGCACCTTTTTGCGGAGCAGATAGCGGTTCTGAAACGCCTTATAGCCCGTTTCAATTTCGCTTGTTTCCGCGTCAAAGCGTATATCAAATAATTTTGCCATAATTTATCCTTTTCAGCCCCTGACGAGCAGCAGTATTGAGAGCAGGATACAAGCCGCGCAGCCTACGCCCGCGACAACGACGTCGCCGATCTTCTTTTTTTGCAGGAATTTGGTTATGCAAAGTCCGCAGTAAATTCCGAGCGAAAAAAGCATTCCGCAGAGGGCGACCGAGAAATCCATTCCCGCGACAAGCGCGAAAATGCACGCCGCCCAAGTGAAAACAAGCACCCACTTGAAAATTTTTCGCGGAAAGGCGCATAGATCCTCTTCTTCCTCGGCTTCGATCTTCGGCATTGCCGATTCGTGTTTTTCGCTGTCGGCATAGATTTTCTCCATGCGTTCGAGCTTGTCTATCTGCTTCTTGTTATCATCTTCAAAATTCATAGATTACCCTTAAATATCAAGATTCTGAACATATCTTGCGTTTGTTTCAATAAATTCTCTTCTCGGTTCAACCTTATCTCCCATGAGGATTGAGAAAATAAGGTCGGCTTTCATAGCGTCGTCAAGGCTCACGCGGAGCATTGTGCGCGTTTCGGGATCCATAGTCGTTTCCCAGAGCTGTTCGGGGTCCATTTCACCAAGACCTTTATAGCGCTGAACGTCGACCTTTGCGCCGCTTTCTCCCGAAAGCTCGGCGATATACGCGTCGCGTTCCTCGTCCGAGAATGCATAGCGCGCCTGTTTGCCCTTACTTACCTTAAAAAGCGGGGGCTGCGCGAGATAAACGTGACCCTCCTCGATAAGCGGCCGCATGAAGCGGAAGAAGAACGTCAGCAGCAGCGTGCGGATGTGCGCACCGTCGACATCGGCGTCGGCCATTATAACGATTCTGCCGTAGCGCAGCTTTGAAATGTCGAAATCCTCGCCGAGTCCTGTTCCGAGCGCCTTTACGACGGGAACGAGCTTTTCATTGTTGTAAACCTTGTCCACTCTCGCCTTTTCAACGTTGAGCATTTTTCCCCAGAGCGGGAGAATAGCCTGAAAGGCGCTGTTTCTGCCCTGTTTTGCCGAGCCGCCCGCGGAATCTCCCTCGACGATATATATTTCGGTTTTCGCGGTGTCCTTTTCATAGCAATCCGCGAGCTTTCCGGGAAGTCCCGCGCCGTCCGCGACGGATTTGCGCTTTGCTTCCATGGCTTTTTTCGCCGCGTCGCGCGCCGCCTGAGAGTTTATCGCCTTTGTGACGATAATATTCGCGGTTTCGGGGTGTTCCTCAAAGTAATACGTCAGCTTTTCGGTCACGATTTTATAGACTACGGGGCCAACTTCGGGGTTGCCCAGCTTGCCTTTTGTCTGTCCCTCAAATTCACATTCGGGCAGCTTTACCGAGATAACGGCGTTGATAGCTTCGCGTATAGCCTCGCCGGAGAGCGGAACAAATTCCTTCTTCTCTTCCTCGCCCTTTTTCGCCTTTTTTGTCTTTTTGGTATTTGCGTTGGCTTCCTGATAAGCCTTTACAAAATCGTTCACGACCTTGCTTAAAGCGCGCTTGAACGCCATTTCGTGCGTACCGCCGTCAATTGTGTGGATATTGTTCGCGAAAGAGCGGAAGGCCTCGCTGTTGAAGTCGGTGTTATACTGAAAAGCCGCCTCAACGGTTATATCGTCCATAACGCCGTTCAGATATATTACGTCGGGGTGGAGCTTCTCCGCGCCGCGCATATTCTGGAGCCATTCGACATAGCTTATTATACCGCCCTCGTATCTGAGCGTTTCGCCGCGGAGATTATCCGAGTCGCGCGAGTCGGTAAGCTCGATAAGCAGACCGCCGTTGAGGAATGCCTGCTCGCGCATACGGTCGAGCAGTGTATCGTAGTCGTAATGCGTTTCGTGGAAGATAGTACCGTCCGCTTTAAAACGAACGCGGGTACCGGTCTTATCGGTCTTTCCGATGACCTTCATCTGCTCGTCATAGTGGCCGCGGCAGAACTTCTGATAGTGTATCTCGTGTCCGTCGTAGACTTCGAGTTCAAGCCATTCAGAAAGAGCATTTACAACCGAAGCGCCTACGCCGTGCAGACCGCCCGAAACCTTATATCCGCCGCCGCCGAACTTACCGCCCGCGTGGAGAATGGTATAAACTACGGTCGCCGCAGAAATACCCTCTTTCGGGTGAATGCCTGTCGGGATTCCTCTGCCGTTGTCGGTTACCTCAATAACGTCGTTGGGGAGAATTTTAACCTCGATTTTGGTGCAGTACCCTGCGAGAGCCTCGTCTATCGCGTTATCGACGATTTCGTAAACAAGATGATGCAGGCCGCTCGGACCCGTCGAACCGATATACATACCGGGGCGTTTGCGAACCGCCTCAAGTCCCTCGAGAATTTGTATATCGCTCGCGTCGTATTCGTGATTGACTACCTTGGTGTTTTCGTCCATTTGTTGACCATGCCTTTCTGTATAAAACCTTTACGCAAAAACAAAGCGCTTTCGGCAAAAAAATAATGCCGTAAGGCTGAATTACTGTAATATAATTATAATATTTTTAAATGGTATATATTAAGTATAGCACATTTCGAAAAAAATAGCAAGCAATTTTCATAAAATTGGATTTAATTTTAGAAAAGTGTTTGACAAACTCAAAAAAACATGATATAGTTAACTTAGCACATTCAAATTACGGTAAAAAGCCCTTAAATTCAACAAAATGCGGAAAGGAAAGGTAAATTTTTATGACACTTATGAAGAAGATAAAGCGCGCTGCGGCTGTGGCTGCGTTTGCGCTTATGACAGCGCTGCTCTGCTCATGCGTAGACACGGAAATGGGAATAGTGTTCCGCGACGACGGCGTGGTAAGGGTTTATATGGATCTTGCCATGGAAAACGAAACGCTTGAATCGATGGATATGACTCCCGAGGAAGCGGCGGAAAGCCTTAAGGAACAGATGGACGCGGAATCTGGTGACTGGAAAGCCGAGCCGCTTACAAGAACTATCGACTCAAAGACCTATTCGGGAATGAGATATTACCGGGAAACGTCGGCAGCCGAGATTATCGAAAGCGGCACATTATTTGAAAGCTCAAACGAAACGTTCTCAATTACTCTTGTTAACGAGGGCGGAGTTACAAAGGCGAACGTAAAAATAACGGCAGCTTCAGAGCCGGTCGAAAACGCGCAGCAGATGAAAGAAATGCTGAACTTCCGTTTTCGTCTTACGCCTCCCGAAAGCGCTGAGATCGTAAATACGAACGGAATAAAGGACAGTGACGGTTCGGTTTACTGGGATCTTATAGACGTTGCCTGCGGCGAGGTCAAGAGCATAGACATGACGCTTGACTATAAGACTGCGGGAGGTTCTCTTGCGACGATACTTATAATTGTGGGAATCGTGGTTGTCGTCGGCGCGGCTGCTGCGGTAGTAGTTGTTCTCATCAACAAGAACAGAACGCCCGCGCTCCCGAAGATCTCGCTTGAAACCTACGATATGCCGGCTCCCGAGCAGAATAATAATTTTGTTCAGCCTGCGGCGCCTGTTCGTCCCGAACCCGAGCGTGAAATGGCGGAGGTCCCCGAAGCTGCCTCGGAAATGCCTGCGGCGGTAATGCCGACAGCTCCCGTAAAGCCTGCCGAAACCTCGGAGTCTGACGAAGAAAGCGGCTATTTCCAGACCTCGGACGCGGTGAAATATTGCCCCGCGTGCGGCGCTGAAGCTCCCGCAGACGCAGGATTTTGCTCCGCCTGCGGAAAGGTGCTGAAATAATCCCTAATACTAAGCGCCGATAATACTAATTCCTAATGTGCAAAGCTTATACTCGATTTTTGTATAGCTTTTAATTGGCGCTGAGTATAAAAACGAATAAACCGAATTTCCCCGAAAGCGTAATGCTTTCGGGGATTTTTTGCTATGCGGAAAAAATGAATTATTTTGCGGCAGTTCCCTTGTTCCGACATAATTCGCGCAGGACAGGCGGTATAATATGAAATAACAAAAAAGCAAAGGAGAAAAGAAATGTCGGTACAGCTAAAAACCGAGGGCGAGTGCCTTTTTGCATATCTCAGCGGTGAGATCGACCATCACAGCGCGGCGGAAATGCGCTTTTTCATTGACGGAGAGCTGGAGCGCTCTACGCCGAAGCTGCTGGTAATGGACTTTGGCGGCGTGGATTTTATGGACAGCTCGGGAATAGGGCTTATTCTCGGAAGAATACGCACGATTGCGGGCTGGAACGGGAGAATAATGGTAGTAAACCCAAAGCCGCCCGTAAGTAAGATGATACGGATAGCGGGTCTGGACAGGCTTATTGCGGTACGGAAAGGATAACAAAAATGGAAGTAACGAATTACATGAAAATGACGATTGCGGGATATTCAAAAAACGAATCTCTCGCGAGAATGTGCGTGGCAGCGTTTGCCGCGCAGCTTGACCCGACAATCGAGGAGATAAGCGACATAAAATCAGCCGTTTCCGAGGCTGTCACAAACTGTATCGTTCACGCCTACCCCGACAGAATAGGGGATATTTCGATTCAGCTTCGCATTGTCGGCAAGGACAGCCTGTACATAAAAATAAAGGACAGCGGCGTCGGTATCCCGGACGTGAAAAAGGCTATGGAGCCGCTTTTTACGACATCTCCCGAAACGGAGCGCGCGGGACTGGGCTTTGCGGTAATGGAGAGCTTTATGGACAAGCTTTCCGTCCGCAGCACGGTAGGCAGGGGTACGACCGTAACCATGATAAAAAGGCTGAACGGACGAAATGAACAGACTGAGCGATAAATTTATTGAAGAAAATCTGGGACTTGTGCACTCTCTTGCGAACCGCTTCCGCGGACGTGGAATTGAATACGAGGAGCTGTATTCTGCGGGCTGCATGGGACTTGTAAAGGCGGCAAAGGGCTTTGACGAAGGGCGAGGACTTAAGTTCTCGACCTATGCCGTGCCTGTCATACTGGGAGAGATAAAGCGGTTATTCCGCGACGGCGGTACGGTTAAAGTGAGCCGCGGGCTGAAAGAGCTTTCTCTTAAAGTCATGCGTAAGCGGGAGGAGCTGCTGAAAAACGGGCACGACCCGTCAATTTCGGAACTCGCGGAATATTTTTCGGTATCCGCCGAGCAGATAACCGAAGCAATCTCCGCCGCTCAGCCCGCGCTTTCGCTTACGGGCGGCGAGGACGACGGTTCGGAATACGATCTGCCCGTCGAAGCGCCGCAGGCGAAAGCTACGGAGCGTATCGCGCTTGAGCAGTGCCTTTGCAGGCTCGGAGCGGAGGACAGGCGGCTGATATACCTGCGCTACTGGAAAGGAAAGACCCAGAGTGAAACGGGAAAAGAGCTCGGACTTACGCAGGTTCAGGTATCGCGCCGCGAGAAGAAAATACTCGACGGCTTGCGGGAGCTGTTGGTGTAGCGCCCGCCTTTAACGCTGCCGGTTTTCGTTCAATGCTTGTGCGACGGCGGGACGGTACGTCCGGCAAAATCGGCGGCTGCGCTTCGGCGGGGTTTGTGAAATCGGCGAGGGGGCGCGCACGCGCGCCGCAAGCCGCCTTCGGCGGCTTGCGGCAGCAGCGCGGCTTCGCCGCGCTGCCCTTTTGTTTCGCTTCGCGAAACAAAAGGGCGCGTGCGCGCCCCGCCGATTTTGCCGCACCTATGGCACTTCCGCTCTGTCCTTACGAGCTGCGCTCCGCAAAAAAAATCCGCCTTTCGGAAAGCGTCCGAAAAGCGGATAATGTTATTCGCCGATAAACGCCACGGGGTCTATCCACGCGCCGTCTTTGGTCATGCCGAAATGCAGGTGCGAATCGAGCTTGCATTCGATTTCGGCGGTATTTCCGACCTGTCCGATGATCTCGCCCATTTTGACTTCCTGACCGACCTTTACGTTGACGGTCTGCGCAAGCGAGCAGTAGTGCCCGATAACGCCGTCGCCGTGGTCGATCACGACGCAGATTCCCCAGAGCGGGTCGTTGTTGACTTCGGTTACCTTGCCTTTCATGCACGCGGCGACGGCTGCGCCCTGCTCAGCGGCAATGTCCGCGCCGTCGTGGGTCTTCCAGACGCCGAGCGTTTCGTTTTTGACAAGCTCACCGCTGCTGTACGGGTTAATGACTTCCCCCGTTACAGGCATGGTTTTGGGGTTGGAAAAGACGAGAGCGGCTTCCTCGGGCTGTTCGGCGACAGCCTCGGAGGTCGTTTCTTTGGGAACGCCCGTCTGGTTCTTGCCGACTTCCTCGGACTGCTCAAAGAGATAAACATTGTCGTCGCCGACGCTTGTTTCCGAGCCTGAGAGCTTGTTCATTGCGCTGTTATATGCGGCGTAGGTTGAAAGACCCGCCGCGGCGATGCTTAAAACAAGAGCTGCGGCGAAGCCCTTGCCCTGCAAACCGTTTCTGAATCTTGCTTTTTTCATTTTGTGACCATTCCTTTCGTTTTGAAGCAATTTCCCTTGCAAGAATATGTTGACCGTTTTTGGGAGGATTATACATATTTTCCGTTTTTTTAAATCAGGTTTTGTTCGCAGCCGTAACGGCGGTATGCTTCGCGGCTGCGCGAAAGGCGCGGTAATATTAGGGACGCACAAAGTAAAGGGGACGTCCCTTTTTGCGCGACGTCCCCTGAACTTCGGTTCATCTTGTTTAATCCGTACAGTATACCTTAACAGCTCGGTTTATAAATTCTGCCGTGCCGCTGCCGTGGCGGTCAATATTCTTTGTGAACCGTTCGTCCGCGGTGTACATTTCGCCAAGTCCCGACAGTACTTCTTTGGTGCAGTTATAGCAGTTTTCGGTGATGAAATCCTGCAATTTCTTTACGAGCGCCTGCGCCTTTCCGCTTTCGGGCGCGAAGCCGCTTTTCGCGCACTCCGCGAACTCCGCCATAATGCCGTCCATAGCCGTAGTCACCTCGTTTTGCTTTTCTTTTGTGTAATTTTTGGTTTTTTCGGCGAATTCCTTGTATGCTGCGGTCGTGCCCCATTTTTCTTTTGCCTCTTTGGCGTATTCGCCGCGTTTTGCCTCAAATTCGCTGTTATCAAATATGTTCATGGATAGATCTGCTCCTTTCATAGCGCCGTCGAGAGCCGAGATTAGCCGCTCGAGCCGCTCTTTTTTGAGCGTAAGCAGGCATTTCTGCTCTTTAAGCGCAGCCTGTTTGTCATAATCGGGAGAGGTTAGTATCATCTGAATGTCCCTCAGCGGAAAATCAAGCTCGCGATAGAACAAAATCTCCTGCATACGCTCAAGACAGCGCTCATCATAAAAGCGATAGCCGTTCTGTTCGTCAACAGCCGACGGCTTTAACAGTCCGATTTCGTCGTAATAGTGCAGCGTGCGCACGCTCACACCCGAAAGCTCCGCAAATTCCTTTATGTGCATTTTCATAATACCGCCTCCCTTGATTGTTATTATATACTATAACGTAACGTCAGAGTCAATAGCTTTTTAAAAATATTTTAACACTTTTGGAACTTTAAAGCGTGAGCGTTGATTTTCCAAAAAAAGTATGATATAATTATACCGATTTTTATAACATACAGCGTCCGCGTGAAGATTGAAAACCGGTATCGGCGCGGAAACAAGGGGAGGATAACCTATGAACTACCGTATCAGAAAAATTCGTGAAGATGAATATTATCTTCTGAACGATTTTATTTATGAGGCGATTTTTATTCCCGCGGGGATAGACCCGCCGCCGAGATCTATAATCGAACAGCCCGACCTACAGGTATATATCAAAAATTTCGGCGGAGAGAAGGACGATATATGCTTCGTTGCCGAAGCCGATGAAAAGGTCGTCGGCGCGGTATGGGTACGCGATATGAACGATTACGGGCATATCGCCGACGGCGTTCCGTCCTTTGCTATCTCTCTGTACAAGCCGTATCGCAATTTCGGAATAGGCACGGCGCTTATGAGAGAAATGCTCGGCGAACTCAGAAAGAGAGGATACCCGAGAGCCTCTCTCGCCGTTCAGAAAGCGAACTACGCCGTAAAAATGTACAAAAAAGTCGGCTTTGAAATTATCGGCGAAAACGAGGAAGAATATATTATGGAGTGCGATTTGCTGAAATAACATTATGAAATACCCGTAAATCTGCCCAAAACCCGGGCGTCCTGCCTGAGATTTTTTTATACCCCGCCTGTTGCAATTTTGTAACCTATGTGTTATAATATTTTTGATTGGAATTATGAGATTGCCTTAAAATTCGGCAGTGCGCACGCGCGTCTGTCTGTACAGTTAAAGCAGAAAAATCTGCGGAAAGGACACTCTATGGATAAAAACGAACTCTATAAGCTCTGGCTTGAAAAAGCGGTTGCCGACCCCGATCTTAAAACCGAGCTTGAGAAAATCAAGGGTCAGGAAGAAGAGATTTCCGACCGTTTCTACCGCGAGCTTGAATTTGGAACCGGCGGTCTGCGCGGCGTTATCGGCGCGGGCACGAACCGCATGAATTACTACACCGTTTGTAAGGCTACACAGGGTCTTGCCGCTTATTTAAAGCAGGTAAAGCCCGAGGGCGCGGCTGTTGCCGTTTCATACGACAGCCGTATCAAATCCGATTACTTCGCAAAGTCTGTTGCCGAGGTTCTCGCCGCAAACGGAATAAAGGTTTATATTTACACCGAGCTTATGCCGACGCCTATGCTTTCTTGGGCTGTTCGCGCCTGCAAGTGCGACGCGGGCGTAATGGTTACGGCTTCGCATAACCCCGCTAAATACAACGGATATAAGGTATACGGCTCCGACGGCTGCCAGCTTACTATTGACGCAGCGGACAGAGTTCTCGCCGAGATAAACAAAATCGACGTTTTTGAGGGAATTAAGAGCGAAGCTTTTGAAGCTGCGCGCGCAGAGGGCAAGATCGAGTATATCGGAAGCGACATTATCGACGCATACATGGCGGAAGTTAAGAAGCAGTCGCTTCACCCCGATGTTTGCGCTACCGCAGGCTTAAAGGTTGTCTACACGCCCCTTAACGGTACAGGCAACAAGCCCGTTCGTCGCATTCTTGACGAAATCGGCATAAAGAATGTCGTTGTTGTTCCCGAGCAGGAAAAGCCCGACGGAACTTTCTCGACCTGCCCTTATCCGAACCCCGAGATTCGCGAGGCGCTTCGGCTCGGACTTGAACTCTGCAAAAAAGAGAAGCCCGACCTCCTGCTCGCGACCGATCCCGACTGCGACCGCGTAGGTATCGCAGTTCCCGACGGCGACGATTACGCTTTATTTACAGGCAACGAAGTCGGCGCAATGCTGCTCGAATACGTTGCAAAGGAAAGAATTGCGCTCGGAACAATGCCGAAGGATCCGATCGCAGTAAAGACGATAGTTACCTCCGACATTACAAAGCCGATCGCCAAGAAGTACGGCGTTGAGCTTATCGAGGTTCTCACGGGCTTTAAGTTCATCGGCGAACAGATAGGATTTTTAGAGGAAAAGGGCGAAGAAAACCGCTACATCTTCGGTTTTGAAGAAAGCTACGGCTATCTCGCGGGCAGCTATGTGCGCGACAAGGACGCGGTTGTAGCCTCTATGCTTATCTGCGAAATGGCGGCGTTCTACCGCGCTCAGGGGATTTCGCTTATTGACGCGAGAAAGAAAATGTACGAGGAATACGGCTCGTACTGCAACAAGCTGGACAATTTTGCATTTGAAGGCGCTTCGGGCATGGCGAAGATGCAGGAGATAATGAACCGCATGAGAACGGATTATCCTAAGGAGATTGCGGGCGCAAAGGTAATTGCGATGGCTGACTATGAAGCGTCGGAAAAGACCGACCTTATTTCGGGCGCAAAGACTGCTATAAATCTTCCTAAGTCCAATGTTATCACGCTTTATCTTGAGGGCGGCGCAAGCCTTGTTATCCGTCCGTCGGGTACAGAGCCGAAGATAAAGATCTACTACACTACCGTAGGAAAGACGAACGAAGAAGCCGCAGCGCTTCAGGCGAAGTACGCCGAGGCGTTCACAAAGATTGTCAACGGCTGATAAACAAAATACAAATCAAACCCCGCCGACTGCTTAATCGGCGGGGTTCTTTGTCATGCTTTTTTAATAGGGTGTCTGATAACGGTCTTTTGCTTTTCGGGCGGAACTTTTCTTGCGTCGGACAGATAAATTTCGTGGTGCAGCCTGTTTTCGTTCATGTCGTTCACAAAGCCGTTTTGCGCCAGATAAGCGTCCATAAGGGAAACCGTTTCAGGCTCGTCGTCAAACGCACCGTGGTGCATGATCTGAACGCACAACCCCTCGTCGATCGTCAGAAACTCTGCCGCTGAGCAATCAAGCTTTTTCTTTTTGGCGGCTGTTTCCTTTGCCCAAGCGAAGTCATTTTCGGTGACGAAATCGGGCAGACGGATAACGGAAATCCAGTTAAAAGAAGATTTATCGCCATAGTTTACGCCGTCAACGCCGTCCTGCCACCAGAATCCCTCAAGCGGAGGAACGACATATTCAAAAAAGCCCTTGATCCTATAGTCTGTTTTATGGCTCATTTTCAAGGTATATGCAACGGCGTACAGAACACCTATCGCCTGCTGATAAGCGCCGCCCTCGACGTTCGGGTCGCCTTTTCCCCGCACGGCGATGTAATTTGCTTTCGGAACGGTTACAATCTCCGGCTTATTCTTCGGCATATAAAATTTTTTATACTCTTTCTTGAAATCAAACGGCATGAAACCACTCCTTTTTGTTTCATTATATCACAGACCGCTCGAAAAAGCAATATACCGCACCGCGGCTTTCTCTTTCCCCGTTTTCTTTCCAATCTCCGTTGACGCCGCAGTCGTTACGCAGGTGCAGATTCCGATTTAGCGGCAACGCCCGGCGAAATCGGCGGGGCGCGGCACGCGCGCCGCATTGCGCTTAGCGCAATGCGGCGGCAGCGGCGGCGAAGCCGCCGCTGCCCGCGGTTCACGGCGAAGCCGTGAACTGCGGCGCGTGCCGCGCCCCCTCGGGATAGCAGAAAGTGGGGGATAACATCGCGGCAGCACGCAGATGCACAGAGAAAACGCAGCGACTTTGCAAAAAAACGCCCCGGGAAAATCAGCTTCTCCCGGGGTGAGTTTGCATTTTTGATGAATTTACAGATTGTTCAGTCCGTATTTTTTGAGTATCGAGGGGAAATCACGGTAGCTGTAATCAAGGTCGACGTCGGTGTCGATTCCCTTTACCGTTCCGCGGAAGCTGTACTGCCAGATGTAGTAGCCGCCCTCGTATGTAACCTCGTCGCCGACCTGCGCCAGCCAGACCGCGTATTTGTCGAGTATCGTCATGTCAAGGTTATATTCAAGCCAAGCCTTGTAGGAATAAAGCATGGGGTAATATTTTTCCTCCATAAGCACCTCGAAAAAGGCTTCGATCATATTTGTGAGCTTCTTTGTGCTTATTTTGTTTTGAAATTCCTCTTCCATGTCGAGAATTACAGGGTACTGTATTTCGTATCCTCTTATAATGTCGAGGTAGAAGCGGGCTTCCTCGCGCGCTTCGGCAACTGTTGTTGCGTAGCTGTAAAAATACACTCCGACGTCGATTCCGTATTTCTGCGCCTGTTCAATATTCTGGCGGAAGTAGTCGTCCTCTTTCATTTCGTTTGCCGAACCTGCTCTGCCGCGTCCCGCGCGGATTATCGCAAAGTCAACTCCCGAAGCCGCGACCTTTTCCCAGTTTATGTCGCCCTGCGCATAGGAAACATCGATTCCTTTGCGTTTCACTCTGGGCTCGTCAACGAGAATATTCACTGTCATATCGACATATTTATCCTCGGGGCGCTTGTCGGTGAATGTGCCGTTTTTGGTTATTGTGATAACTTTAAAGCGGGTGTAGCTTGAATTTTCGTCAAGAAGAAGCAGACCGCTGCATCGCACGTTTGAACGCGAACCTATGGTAAGATGACCGCTCATTTCAAGAGAGCCGCTCACGGAAATGTTCATAACGCCCTGCAAATGCACCTGACTTCCGATTGCACCCTTTATAGTTCCGCTTACTTTAGAGTTGCTGCTTTTGTAGAAGTACACTGCGCCCTTTGTATAAAGTGTGCTTCCTTTGAACATTTTTACGGTCGAGGAAATTTCCGCAGAGCCTCGGTTATAAACCGACATATCTCCCGAAATATTGAGATATCCGCCCACGGACGACTGGAATGTTCCGTAAACATTAAATTCCGAGCCTTTTTTTACGCTTATTGTGCCCGAGTTGAAAAGAGTTCCGCCTACCGCGACCGCAAGCTCACCCTTTACTGCAAGCGACCCCGACGAATAGACTTTCAGCGTTCCGCCTGCCTTTACGCTCAGCTTTGCGCCCTCGGGAACGGTTATGCTGCGTTTTAGCTTTACCGTGTCGGTAACTATGTAGGTTTTGCCTGCCTCGAGAGCGGTTTTTCCGTCCCACTCAATAACGGAGCTTTCCGCTCCCGCCTGTATGATGAACAGCGGCAGAGCAACGCACGCGCAAATCAGCATAGCAAGCGCTTTTTTCAGTTTTTTCACAATGTTCTGTCCTTTCGGTGTAATTTATACTCAGCACCAATTAAAAACTATACAAAAAATTGAGTGTAATCTTTGAATGCATGGGTTATACTAGAATTTTTATCTGTGGTTTTATTGGTGCTTAGTATTATTCCTCTGTTTTCCGTATTTTACGGTTTACAGGGGATTGCTGTACCTTTATTTTCTCATATTGGAGAGTAAATGTCAAATGTTTTTTGTATTTTTCCAACATTTTTCAGAGTAAGGGCAGTTCGGCAAGCTTTTGCCGCGGCTTTCCCCATCCCCGCCTCCTCCCGCACCTCGCAAAACGCCGCGTTTCCCGCACAAGTGCAGGCTCCCCTTATTCGGCACACTCCGGCGAAATCGGCGGGGCGCGGCACGCGCGCCGCATTGCGCTTCGCGCAATGCGGCAGAAGCGGCGGCTTCCGCCGCCGCTTCTCGTTTTTCACGGCTTCGCCGTGAAAAACGTCGCGTGCCGCGCCCCCACGGGATAGCAGAAAGTGGGAGAAAAACATCGCGGCAGCAGCCCGCCGATTGAAGCGGCTGCGAAAAGCGGCACAGCCTTGATATATACGTCGTCAACCCTTTTCGCAAAGGCGTTTCTCTCCTGAGCCGCGGCTTTCCCCATCCCCGCCTCCTCCCACGCCTCGCAAAACGCCGCGTTTCCCGCACAAGTGCAGGCTCCCCTTATTCGGCGTGCTCCGGCGAAATCGGCGGGGCGCGGCACGCGCGCCGCATTGCGCTTCGCGCAATGCGGCAGAAGCGGCGGCTTCCGCCGCCGCTTCTCGTTTTTCACGGCTTCGCCGTGAAAAACGTCGCGTGCCGCGCCCCCACGGGATAGCAGAAAGTGGGAGAAAAACATCGCGGCGGCAGCCCGCCGAAAGCATCAAAACGCGCGGAGCGGCACAGTCCCCCGCCTCTCTCGTGGCAGACCACCGCTGCCGCTTTATCCCCCGTTCTGTACACCCTGCACAATAAATCGCCAAAAACTCCTTGCAACTTTTGTACACATAGTACCTTGCAATGCAAAGTACCTTGTGCTATAATAAATACAACGCAAGGTACTATGTATTGCCAAGTACCTTGCAACGGCAGGATACACGAAAGAAAGGAGCGTTCGATGAAGTCACAGCTAAAAAGAGGAACTCTTGAGCTTTGCGTTTTGTCACTGCTGTCGCGGGGCGATTGCTACGGCTATGAGCTTGTAAACCGCATATCGGATTGTATGCAGGTCACCGAGGGGACGATTTACCCGCTGCTGAAGCGGCTTAAAGACAACCGCAGCATAGATTCGTACATTGTCGAATCGCAGGAGGGCCCGCCGCGCAAGTATTACAGCATAACAGATATGGGCAGAGCGCAGAAAGAGGAACAGGAAGCCGAGTGGTTCAGCTTCTCGGCGGCAATAAACAAATTATTGAAGGGGGACGAATAAAGATGAACTATACAAATAAAGAACAGTATATACAGGCGCTTATAAACGCGATGACGCGCTGCGGAGTTACCGACCAGCGTGAGATACTTACGGATTTTGAGCAGCATTTCGCGGACGGCGCTGCTGCGGGAGAGAGCGAAGCGCAGGTCTGCGAAAAGCTCGGCGACCCCGAGGAGATCGCGAAGCAGTATGCTTCTGAGGACTTTTTTGAGGAACAGCCTACGGCGCAAAACGCGGCGGACGCAAGCGGCTTCGGCGCAGAACCGGGCGCGGCTTCCGCACAGAATACGGCGTACGCACCGCCGCCCGTTCAGCAGAACGGCTTTCGTATTCAGGCGGGCGCGGTTATCGGGGTTGTCTGCGTAGATATTTTTGTGTTCAGTTGGGCGATACCGGCGCTCGCGAGCGTAATAAGCGGACTTTTTTCGACGGTCGTGGGACTTGTCGGCGCGGGACTCGGCGTGTTTATCGGCGGCGTTGCGGCGGGCGCTTTCGGAACCCCCGACTGGCTCTATACCTGCTTCAGCCCCGTTTCAACAGCGCTTCTCGGCGTTGTTCTGGCTTCGGGCTCGCTGCTGCTTGTCGGACCGTGCGTTGCGGCGGGACGCGGCTTTATAAATATCTGTATAAATATAATCAACTGGCACAGCCGTGTGCTTGTGGGCAGAAATGTCCTCACGCATATCGGAAAAAAGGCTAAAGCCTAAACGGGAAAGGAACCTAAAATGAAGAAATTTCTTATTATCGTAGGAATAATTTTTGCGGCGTCGGTCGTTGCGTTCGGAATTTCGATCGCCGCGACAGGAATAAATGTAAAAGACGGCTTCGGCGTATCTATCGCAGGAACGCCGCTTATCAAGATAAATGGGGGCGAGGAAATGAAAAAAGGAGATATTTATTCTTCTTCATTCACCAAGGCTGAATCCGAAAAGGTCAGCAAGCTCAGAATAAACACCACAAGCGCGGAAACGAGGATCTGCTGCGACGAAAGCGCCGACGAGATCCGCGTAAACTTCGTGACGAACCGCTTCGGAACGATTTTTTCTGCGGAAATTGAAAACGACGAGCTTGTCGTAGACGAAACGTGCTTCGGATTTTTCTTCCTTTTCTTCTGGCAGAACGGCGAAAACCGTCTTGAAATCACACTTCCCAAGGCGGAATACGAAAAAATGACGATAAATACCGCTTCGGGCAATGTCAGGGTTGACGACCTTATTTTTGAGGACTTTAATTCAAGCTCGGCGAGCGGCACAAGCGAATATAATATCTTTGCGGACAATATCAAGGCTTTCACTACGTCCGGCAAAACGACGATAACCAACTGCACCGACAAAAAGGCTTCCTCGCTTTCGTTCGACACTACCTCGGGTTCGCACAGCATAAGCGGCTTCGCCGCCGACAGCTTCCATATCGGTTCTACAAGCGGAAAGGTTGTCGCGGACGGACTTTCGGGCGAGGGCGATATAGACCTTACGTCGGGAGTGATTGAAGTAACTTACGCGGAATGGGACGGCGACCTCGATATTGACATAACAAGCGGCACCTGCAAGGTAAATCTCCCCGCGGGCGCGGGCGTAGACGCGAAAGTTGACGCGCTTTCGGGCGGGATGTCGATAAAGTCCTCGGACGGCACGAGCCTTTCGCTTTCAAAGGAGGATTCCGCGACTGTCGGCGGCGAAAACCGCCACAAGATCACAGCCGACCTCACCAGCGGCTCGGTCAATATAAATATAGGAAAGCGCTGAATAAATCGCGGCACGCATCTTGTTTGCATATTTTCCGCCATATTGCACGAAAACTCCTTGAAATACATCAAGTATTCCTGCGTCGTTTTCATACAATCTGACGAAAAATCTGTCTGCACAATCTGCATACCCGATTTAATCAGCACTTCCATAGAATAAATTATCGGAAAGCTCACAAATCCCCGTCGGTTTATGCCGTCGGGGGATTTTTTTAATAAAATGGCAATTTTTCTGCCCTTTTTAACACGGATTGAAATTTCGCCGTTGCTATTTTGCACAAAATTTCGTCAAAATAGCCTGTTTTGGGAAAATTTTCTACAAAAAACCTTGATTATTTGTTACACCTGCGGTATAATATACTGGAACGATTATGCGGAAATGCAGAAAGGCGGCGCGTTATGATAAAAAACGCAATAGGACATCTGAACACGATAAACCGTCATAAGCTGCTTGTCGCGAAATATTGCTTTAAAGCGGGGCTGTATCGTCAGGGGCTTCTCCACGACCTCTCGAAATATTCCCCCGCCGAGTTTATAACAGGTGTAAAATTCTATCAGGGCAACAAAAGTCCGAACACCGCCGAGCGGCAGAAATACGGCTACAGCCGCGCGTGGCTCCACCATAAGGGCAGAAACAAGCACCACATGGAATACTGGACGGACTACAGCCAGACGGGCGATAAGTGCATGGCGGGAGTGGAAATGCCCGTAGAGTACGTTGTCGAAATGTTCTGCGACAGAATAGCCGCCTGCCGTGTTTATCACGGCGACGCATACACCGACGCCGACCCGTACAACTATTATAAAAGGTCGCATAAGCACTACATGATACACCCGAATACCGACCGCCTGCTGAGGCGGCTTCTGATAATCCTGCGCGACTACGGCGAGGAAACGGCTTTCCGTTATATCCGCGCGCGTGTCTTGAAAAACAGATGAGGAGGGCGCAATGTTTGCGAAAATCAACAGCATAGGGCTTTTCGGAATGAACGCTTTCCCCGTTATCGCCGAAATAAGCACCGCGCAGGGTTCTCCCGGCGTGGAAATAGTCGGTCTTGCGGATCTTTCGGTTCAGGAGAGCAAGCTCCGCATAAAAGCGGCGGCGGAAAACTGCGGTCTGCGCCTTTCGCGCACTCCCATGGTTATCAATCTTGCTCCCGCAAACGTCAGAAAATCAGGCTCGTTCTACGACCTCCCGATACTTACGGCAATGCTTGCGGTTTCGGGTACTGCGCGTGAGATTCCCGAGGACGGCGCTTTTATCGGCGAGGTTTCGCTCAGCGGCGAGATATGCTCCGTGCGCGGAGTGCTCGCAATGGCGATAAAAGCGGCGGAATGCGGGATAAAGAAGCTTTTCGTCCCGTACGAAAACGCCGCCGAGGCGGCTGTTGTAAAGGGACTGACGGTTTACGGAGTGAAAAATATCGGACAGCTTCTCGCGCATCTGAACGGGCTTTGCCCGATTTCCCCCGCGCGTCCTCCCGAATTTGACGCCGACAGGCTCTCCCGCGTTCCCGATTTTGCGGACGTGCGCGGACAGGACGCGGTAAAAGCCGCTGTTGAAGCTGCCGCGGCGGGATTTCACAACATACTGCTGATAGGTCCGCCGGGAGCGGGAAAAAGCATGATAGCCAAGCGTATTCCCGGGATACTCCCGAAAATGACCTTTGAAGAAAGCATTGAAACAACGCAGATACATTCCGTCGCGGGCATTCTCGACAAAGATCACCCGCTTGTTGCCGAGCGGCCGTTCCGCGACGTTAGTCATACCGCCTCGTCCGTCGGACTTATCGGCGGCGGGAGCGTGCCGAAGCCCGGCGAAATATCCCTCGCGCATAACGGCGTTTTATTTCTCGACGAATTTCCCGAATTTGACCGAAAGGTTCTCGAAACTCTGCGTCAGCCGCTTGAAAACGGCGAGATAACGATTTCGCGCGCCGCAGGCTCGGTTTCCTACCCGTGCAATATCATGCTCGCGGCGGCTATGAACCCCTGTCCGTGCGGAAATTACGGCGCGGCGGGAAAGAAATGCACCTGCTCCTCGCGGCAGGTAATAAACTACCTCGGAAAAATAAGTCAGCCCGTTCTCGACCGAATAGATATACAGGTCGAGGTCGCGGCGGTTAAATATGAGGAGCTTTCGGGCGGCGAAAGGTCGGAAAGCTCAAAAAAGATCGCCGAGCGCGTTCAGCGGGCGCGCGATATTCAGGAAAAGCGTTTCCGCGGCACGAATATCCGCACAAATTCTCAGATAACGCCCGACCTGCTGCACGAAATATGCGTTATGGACGCGGGCGCGGAGGAATATCTCAAAAATGCGTTTGAAAAATCGTCGCTTTCTGCGCGCGCATACGACAGAATACTTAAAGTTGCGCGGACGTGCGCAGACCTCGATGAAAGCGAAAAAATAACAAAGCGCCATATCGCCCGCGCGATAGGCTACCGCACGCTCGACCGCAAATACTGGGGCTGATTTTTCGGAAAGGAAGAAGACAATGGAAAAGCTGAAAATAACGATGTTGGGAGAATTTTCGGTTACATACGGAGAAAACAGGATAACCGAACAGTCCAAAAGGTCAAAGAAAATGTGGACTTTGCTACAGTTCCTTATCGCAAACCACAACCGCGACATTTCCCAATCGGAGCTTATAAATCTTCTTTGGGGCGAAAAAAGCAGCGAAAATCCCGTCGGAGCGCTTAAAACCTCGCTTCACCGCCTGCGCAGCTGCCTTGCCGAGCTTCAGCTTCCGCCGGGCGATGAAATTGTCGTAAACACGATGGGGACGTACGCGTTCAACAACCGTCTTGACTGCGACATTGATTTCGACAGGTTTGAAGCGCTGTACAAAAAAAGCCTCCTCGCACAGTCCGAAAAGGAAAAAACCTCGCTTTACCTCGCCGCGCTCGAGCTGTATAAAGGCGATTTCCTCCACAAGTCGAAGGACGACGACTGGGTAAAGCCGATAAACGCGTATTATCACTCGATCTATCTGCGGATCGTCCACGAAACCGTTGAAACAATGTACAAGCACAAGTATTTCGCCGACCTGCTCAGCATCTGCCGTAAGGCGCTTACTATCGAGGAGCTTGACGACATTATACACTATTATTATGTAAAGGCGCTCTTTGAAACGGGCGACAAAAACTCCGCAAAGGCGCACTATGCCTATGTAATGGACTTGTTCTACAACAAGCACGGCATAAACCCCTCCCCCGATTTTATCGCGCTTTATGAACAGACCGTAAAGGACGACCGCAGCTACAGCGCCGATTTCGGCATTTTAAAGGGTCAGCTCGACGACGTTCGGCAGGAAACGGGCGCGTTCTACTGCGATTTCTCGTTTTTTAAGCACGTTTATCAGCTTGAAGTCCGCGACGCGGCGCGTTCGGGGCGTCCGACTCACCTTTGTCTTATGACCGCGGTTTCAAAAACGCAGGAGGAGCTTGAGCCTAAGCTGCTGAACCGCACAATGGGAAAGCTTTCGGAGTGCATAAAAAGCTCTCTGCGCGCGCGCGACGTTTATTCGCGTTACAGCGCGTCGCAGTTCGTAATGCTTCTGACGAACACTACCCGCGAGCAGGCGGAAATGGTGCTTAACCGTATTCTGAAGCGGTTTAAGCGTGACAATCCGAAAATAAACTGCACTTTGCTGTATAAATTCGACAAGGTAGGAAAGGACGCGGCGGAAAAACCTGCGGGAGTTGCCGAATGAGCTATAAGACAATAAGCGGAAGCGCCGAGGCGCGCTTTATCGAGAAAAAAAGCGAGTTTATCGGCTATCTTCGGCACACGGAAACGGAGCAGGAGGCGACAGCGTTTATAAACGAGATACGCGCCATGCACAGAAAGGCGACCCACAACTGCTATGCCTATATTCTCCGCGACAACAACATTTCGCGGCACAGCGACGACGGCGAGCCTTCGGGGACGGCGGGCGCGCCGATATACGAGGTGCTAAAAAAAGAGGGGCTGACCGATATAACGTGCGTTGTAACGCGCTATTTCGGCGGGATTTTGCTCGGTGCGGGCGGACTTGTCCGCGCGTATACGCAGGGCGCAAAGCTTGCCGTTGACAGCGCCGAGGTACTGAATATGTGTCCCGCGGCGCGGCTGAGGCTTACGCTTGCGTATCCGCTTTACGGAAAGATCGGGAAGACCCTTGCGGAATTTGACGCGCGCACCGAAAGCGAGGACTTTTCCGACGAGGTCGCAATAACTCTGGTGATACGCTCGGAGCAGGCGGACGGACTTTCGGCGGCGCTTACCGATATTTGCAGCGGCAATATTTCTGTACAAAAAGTTGAAGAACTTGAATATAATTTTGGTTAAAATGACGAAATTTAAAAAATCCCCCTCGAAAAAAAGGTTAAACGAGGGGGATTTTTGTATTAAGATATAGAGAAGAAAAATCGATGGCAAAAAATACAGAAAAAGGACAGAAGAAAGGAGGAATGCAGATGCTTCCGAGAGAGGTTACGATAGAGATCGAAAAGCAGACGCTTTCGGAGCACGCCTGCAAAAGCTGCGACACGAAAGGCAGAGTGCGCCCCGAAACGCCCTGCGACATACGCACGGATTTTCAGCGCGACCGCGACAGAATAATCCACTGCAATTCGTTCCGCCGCCTTAAACACAAAACGCAGGTGTTTCTTATCCCGAAATCGGACCATTACCGAACCCGACTTACCCACACTCTGGAGGTTTCGCAGATCGCGCGCACGATAGCGCGGGCGCTTAGGCTCAACGAGGATCTCACCGAAGCGATAGCTCTGGGGCACGACCTCGGACATACCCCGTTCGGGCACGACGGAGAGCGCACGCTTGCGCGGCTTTATTCGGGCGGCTTTAAGCACTATGAGCAGAGCGTGCGCGTTGTCGAAAGGCTCGAGCGCGACGGGCGCGGGCTTAATCTTACCGAGGAGGTACGAAACGGCATTCTCTGCCACACCAACCGAACGGCGGATACGCTCGAGGGCGTTGCGGTGAAATTTGCCGATAAGATCGCGTATATCAATCACGATATCGAGGACGCTATACGCGGCGGAGTAATAAGGCAGGAGGATCTGCCCGAATTTCCCGTGAAAATACTCGGCGCGACGAAAAGCCAGCGTATAACCTCGCTCGTTAAGTCGGTGGTCGTCAACAGCACGGACGAGATACGCTATGACGAGGTAACGCGGCAGGCGCACGACGAGCTTCGCGAGTTTATGTTCCAGAACGTCTACTACGCGCCCGCGACGAATCAGGAAAAGGATAAAGCGTGCTATATCATAGAATACCTCTATGATTATTACCTCTCAAATCCCGAGAAAATGCCCGAATTGTACCGCGTTATCGCTGCGGAAGAATCGCCCGAGATTGCCGTGTGCGACTATATTTCAAGCATGACGGACGATTTTGCGATAGACCGCTTTACCGAGCTTTGCATACCGAAATCATGGAAGCGGATAGGCGGAACGGGACACGATTAACTGAAAGGAGGCGGTGCAGATGAGGATCCCCGACAGCTTTCTCGACGAGCTGCGGCGCAATAACGATATAGTTTCGGTAATGACCTCTTACGTTAATGTGAAGCGTACAGGTCGGGACTACGTCTGTGCCTGCCCGTTTCATTCGGAAAAGACTCCGTCCTGCCACATTTACACCGAAAGTCAGAGCTTTTACTGCTTCGGCTGCGGCGCGGGCGGCGACGTTATAACGTTTATACGGCTTATCGAGCGGCTGGACTACCTTGAAAGCGTGCGGTTTCTCGCTCAGCGCTCGGGAATGTCCATGCCGGAGGACGAGATAAGCGACAGCGGAGTGAACCGGCGCACGCGAATGCTTGAAATGAACCGTGAAGCCGCGCGGTATTTCCGCGACGTGCTGCTCTCTCCCGAGGGAAAGCCCGGAATGGATTACCTTATCGGGCGGCAGCTTCAGCCGAACACTATACGGCGTTACGGACTGGGCTTTGCGCCCGAGGGCTGGCACAATCTGCGCTATTATATGCGCGGAAAGGGATATTCCGACGACGAGCTTGAAGCGGGCGCGCTTATCGTCCGAAAAAACAATTCGCTTTACGACAAGTTCAGGAACCGCGTGATGTTCCCGATAATCGACCGCCGCGGCAACGTTATCGCGTTCGGCGGACGCACCCTTGAAGCGACCGCCCCCGCAAAGTATCTCAACAGCGACGAAACGCTTGTTTTTCAGAAGCGCGAAAATCTTTTTTCGCTCAATTTTGCGAAAAATACAAAGGAAAGCTGCTTTATCCTCTGCGAGGGCTATATGGACGTTATCGCGCTGAATCAGGCGGGCTTCGATAACGCCGTTGCAACGCTCGGAACGGCGATAACGCCGCAGCAGGCGAACCTGATGAAGCGCTATACCGGCGAGGTCGTTATTTCCTACGACTCGGACGAGGCGGGACAGAAAGCGACCATGAAAGCGATAAACCTGCTCGGAGAAGCGGGAATTTCCGCGAGGGTGCTGAAAATTCCCGACGCGAAGGACCCCGACGAATACGTTAAGCGCTTCGGCGCGGAGAGCTTCCGCCATATTCTCAACAACACGGCGGACGCGGTGGAATTTGAGTTCAATAAGCTGAAAATCGGCTTGGATATGTACACTCCTGCGGGAAAAGCCGAATTTCTGAAGCGCGCGATAGCCTTTCTGGCACAGCTCCACAGCGATACCGAGCGCATGGTGTACTGTTCCGAAACCGCCTCTGCGACGGGTCAGTCCGCTTCGGCGATACAGGCGCTCGTAAAGGAAAAAGCGAGGAAAAACCGCTTTTTTGAGCAGCGCGAAACGGAGAAAAAGCTGATACGCGGCGAAACGAAGCGCGACGCGATAAATCCCGATGCGGTGAAGTTCCCCGCAGAGGAAAAGGCAGAGCGCGGAATAATCGCGTACCTTTTCCATTCGCCCGATATGCTTAAAGAGGTCGAAAAATCAATAACTGCGGAGGATTTTCCGACCGCGTTTAACCGAAAAGTGTTCGTTTCTGCCGCAAATTGCATAAAAAGCGGCGCAAACCTTGAGATTTCGTCAATCGGAGGCGAATTTACGGCGGAGGAAATGGGCAGAATAACAGGTATCTGTAAGCAGGGAGATATGCTCCCTTACAGCCGCGACAGGCTCCGCGACTATATTTCCGCGCTGGTGAAGCTGCGCGAGCATAAAGACGAAAGACCCGTGTCCGAAATGACCGACGACGAGCTTCTCGCGATAATTGAAGAAAAAAGACGTAAAATGAACAATAAATGAGTACATAAAAGAAAGGAAGTTTTATTATGTCCGAAAACAAATCCGTTCTTAACGAGCTGCTTGAACACGGAAAGCAGAACGGCAAGATCACAACAAAGGAAATAACCGACGCGCTTGAGGTCTGCGACATTGACGCGGAGCAGATAGACAAGCTCTACGACGAATTTGAGGCGTGCAACGTAGATATCGTAGACGACTTCGTTATCGACGAGGATCTCGACACCGCGCTCGATTTCACGGGCGACGACGACCTAGACCTCGCGCTTTCTACGGAATCTATCGCTATCGACGACCCCGTAAAAATCTATCTTAAAGAAATAGGCAGAGTTCCGCTGCTTTCTCCCGAAGAGGAAATCGAGCTTGCGCAGCGTATGTCGCAGGGCGACCCCTATGCGAAGAAGCGCCTTTCGGAGGCGAACCTGCGCCTTGTCGTAAGTATCGCGAAGCGCTATGTCGGACGTGGAATGCAGTTCCTCGACCTTATTCAGGAGGGAAACCTCGGTCTTATAAAGGCTGTTGAAAAATTCGATTATACCAAGGGCTATAAATTCTCGACCTACGCGACATGGTGGATAAGACAGGCTATAACCCGCGCTATCGCCGATCAGGCGAGAACTATCCGTATCCCCGTGCATATGGTCGAAACTATCACGAAAGTCAAGAAGGTCAGCAGCACCCTGCTCCACAAAAACGGCAGAGAAGCGACCCCCGAGGAGATCGCCGAAGAGCTTCATCTCCCGCTCGACCGCGTCCGCGAGATAATCCGTATCTCTCAGGATCCCGTTTCGCTTGAAACGCCTATCGGCGAGGAGGAGGACAGTCATCTCGGCGACTTTATTCCCGACGAGGAAGCTCCCGCGCCTGCGGAAGCCGCTTCGCTCACGCTTCTTAAAGAGCAGCTCGACGAGGTTCTTAACACTCTCACCGAGCGCGAGGGAAAGGTTCTGCGCCTGCGTTTCGGTCTTGAGGACGGCAGACAGAGAACGCTTGAAGAGGTCGGAAAGGAATTTAACGTAACGCGCGAGAGAATACGCCAGATCGAAGCTAAGGCGCTGCGAAAGCTGCGTCACCCCTCAAGAAGCAAGAAGCTCAAGGACTTCCTCGACTAAACGAAAGGACAGGCACCTATGGAAGAACAGAAGAACCCGCTGCGCGAACAGGGCGAAACGGTGTTTGCCCTTGATATAGGGACGCGAACCGTCGTTGGCGTAGTCGGAGAATACATAGACGATAAGTTTTTTCTGTCGGATTATGTCAGCGTTCCGCATACGAAGCGGGCTATGGTCGACGGACAGGTAGAGGACATACGCCAGACGGCAAAGACCGTTGCGGCGGTTAAGGCGCAGCTTGAAGAAAAAAGCGGAATAAAGCTTGAAAGAGTTGCGATTGCCGCTGCGGGACGTGCGCTTAAAACCTGCCGCGTTGAAATGGAATTTGACATTTCGGGAAAGGATTCGCTCACAGCCGACGACGTTAAATCAATGGAGATCGAAACCATTCAGAAAGCGCAGGAGCAGCTCGACCGCGAGAAAAAGAGCAGCACAGTGTTTTACTGCGTGGGACATTCCGTTGTATGCTATAAGCTCGACGACTACAAAATGATAAGCCTCGAGGGACATAAGGGCGAAAAGGCTCAGGTAGAGCTTATTGCCGCTTTTCTCCCGAGCGCGGTTGTCGAGGGGCTTTACGCCGTAATGGACTTGAACGAACTGGAGGTCGCGGGGCTTACCCTTGAGCCTATCGCCGCGATGAACGTTATCGTTCCCCGGGAAATACGCCTTATAAATATTGCGCTTGTGGATATCGGCGCGGGAACGTCGGATATCGCGATCGCAAAGGACGGAACGGTTTATGCGTATGCAATGGCGACAACGGCGGGCGACGAGATAACCGAGGAGATAATCCGCGCCTATCTTGTCGATTTCAATACCGCCGAACAGCTTAAACAGGGCTGCTCTTCGGGCGAGGAGGAGCTTGAATACCGCGATATTCTCGGAATTTCACACAAAATAAAGACAAGCGAGCTTTCACAGAAGCTGAAGCCCGCGGTAGAAACGCTTGCGGAAACTATCTGCTCGTCGATACTTGAAGTGAACGGCGGAGCGCCCGCCGCAGTGTTCCTTGTCGGCGGCGGAAGTCTTACCGATGGGCTGCCCTCTCTCGTTGCGCAGAAGCTCGGACTTGACGAAGCGCGTGTAGCTATCGGCGGCGGCGACTTTTTAAAGAGCGTGGACGATAACGGCGCGCGGCTCGGCGCGGAATTTGTTACCCCGCTCGGAATAGCGGTGACCTCCATGATGAGCAGCGGCTACGATTTCTCGGTAATAACCGTAAACGACAAGAAGATACGCGCTTTCGACACGAAACAGCTCAGCGTTTTCGAGGCTTTGCATATCGCAGGATATAAAAGCTCTGAAATTGTCGGAAGAAGCGGGCTTACGCTTAACTGCACCCTTAACGGAAAGCGGGTTTCGCGCAAGGGCGGCGGCTTTATCCCCGCGGAGGTTCGCGTAAACGGCGCGCCCGCGTCTGTTACGACAAAGGTCACAAAGGGCGACAGGATAGAATTTATCCCCGCGCAGTCGGGCGAAAACGCTTCGGCGCGGCTTTCCGATATTATTTCTTTTGGGGAGCGCGGCGCGGTTCGATTCGGCGGAGAATCGCATAAGATCGGCGTTCGCGCGTTCGTGAACGGAGAGGAAAAAGCCCCCGAATACGATATCCAGCCGCTCGACACCATAGAAACAACGGGTATCGCGACTCTCGGCGATTTGCTTGCGCAGCTTGAAATCGAGCTTGACGGGCTTGAATATCTCGTAAACGGCGAAGCCGCCGATGAAAACACGCCGCTTTCCGACGGCGACGAGATAACCGTTGCCGGAGAAGAGGAGCAGCCGAAAGCTTCGGCGGAAGAAACTCCCACGGAGAAAATGCCCGAAGAGGAAGAGTCCAAGGAGATTTTCGGGGAGCTGACCTTTGTGGAGGAACAGCCCGAGCCTGAAATTTCCGCACACAGCGGCAGCATTTCTCTTGAACTTAACGGTGAAATCGTGAACGTTCCGACATCCCCTTCGGGAAATATGCTGCTCGACCTGCTCAATCTTATAGAAATAGACCCGACCGAGCCTGATACCGAGCTTGTTCTTGAAATAAACGGAGCGCCCGCGAATTTCAGTTCGCCGATTCACGGCGGCGACAGGGCGGTAATACGGCTTCGGAAAAAGTAAGGAGCGAATATTTGAAACACGCAGAAAAACGGCTTTGCGGAGCGCTTGCGGCGGCGATAATGCTTTCTGGCTGCACTCACCCGCTTGAATATAAAGAAAATACGCCGCCCGCGGTCACGACCTCGGAAAGCGAGAGCGAAAAGGATCCGCAGGCAGAAACGGAGATAATCCCCGAGGCGAAGGACAGCGCCGACCGCTATCGTCCGAGCGATTTTGTCGTCGCACAGACGGACTATAGCGAAACCTATCAGCCCGAGTTCAACACCGACGCGTACGCGTATACGGACGGACTTGCGGGCTATAACGGCAGCGGCTATATCCGCCTCGGAAGCGGCGAACACACCTCGCTTAAAGTGACGGTTCCCTCGTCGCAGCATTACAAAATAGGGCTGAGAATATGCTCTACGGGCTGTAAGGTTTCCCTGATAACGGGCGGAACGGAGAATGCCTCCGAACCCGACGGAAACGCCGTCGGCGCGGTATATGTACAAGAAAGCGTAATGTTCAGCTATTTCTATCTCGACGCGGTGTATCTGCAAAAGGGCGAAAATAATCTGACCCTACAGACCCTTTCGGGAATAGCCTATATCGACGAGATCTCCGTTGAGAACAGCGAAACGGTTCCCGCGCTCGCGTATGCGGTTTCAACGGGCTGTGTAAATAAAAATGCGGACGAAATGACAAAAACCGTAAAAAAATATCTTTCGGACGTTTACGGAAACAAGGTCATAACGGGGCAGTTCTGCTCGGCGGGAACAAACACCGAGATAAACGCGGTGTATATGTCCACGGGGCGGTACAGCGCCATGCGCTGCGGCGATCTGGGGATTTTTTCCGAATATTACGAGGGCAGCGATAAAAACGATGAAAACGAAATAGCGGCTGCGGCGGACTGGTGGAAAAGCGGCGGGCTTGTCAGCTATACATGGTACTGGTACGCGCCGAGCGACGAAAAATCGCACTATTTCGCCGAAATGACCGACTTCAGGCTGTCCGACGCGGTGTGCGACGTTTCGGCGGCGCTGCTTGACGCCGAGGGCTTGCAGGCCTATGAACAAACGGGAAAGGTAACGCGCGGGTGCTACGGTCTGCTCAGGGACATCGACATTGCCGCAAGCAAGCTGAAGCTTCTTCAGGCGCAGGGCGTTCCCGTAATTTTCCGACCTCTTCCGCAGGCGGGCAACGGCTGGTACTGGTGGGGCGAGGACGCGGAAAGCTATCTCTGGCTGTACGAGCTTATGTATCGCCGCCTTACCGAATATCACGGACTGAACAACCTCATCTGGGTGTGGAACGGCGAAAGCTATGAGTTCTATCCCGGCGACGAGTACGTCGATATCGTGAGCATGGATATTTACACGGATTCGGACATTTCGGGCAACAGCCGAATGCTCGACGCGATACACTACACGATACGCACCAAGCCGTGCGCGCTTACGGAATGCGGACGCGTTCCTAACCCCGACCTGCTCAAGCGCGACAATTCGTACTGGCTGTGGTTCGGGCTTTGGCGCGGGGATTATATAATCGACGCGGACGGCGGCATTTCTTACGAACACACGAGCGCGGAGGAGCTTGACTATGCGTACAACAACGAGCTGTTCATAACCAAGGACGAGCTGCCCGATTTTTCGAGATATTTCTGATAAATTGCCCGCAGGGAGCGACTCCCGCGGGCTTTTTTATATATTTTGCTAAAAACAGCGCTTCGCGGCGCTTTTTTTCTGCACTTTTTATTATTGTAAACTTTTTCGGGGAATGCTATAATAATTAGGATACACTACTTTATATAATGAAGGAGCTGAAACACATGGAAATAAACGAAATGCTCGCTAAGCTCTGTGTGCCGGCGGGAGTTTCCGGCGCGGAAGAGCCTGCCTGCGAAGCGGCGCTCGAACTGCTCCGCGAATACGTTCCCGATGCGGTAATGGACGATTTCGGCTGCGTATGCGGCTTTCTCGGCGACCGCGAAAACGGGAAGCCTACCCTGCTGCTTGAAGCGCACATTGACGAGATCGGCTTTATCGTCACCTATATCGACGAAAAGGGATTTATAAAGGCGGCAAGCTGCGGCGGGACGGACAACCGCCTGTACGCGGCGCAGACCGTTACGATTCACGGCAAATATCCGATAAAGGGCGTTATCACAACGCTTCCGCCGCACGTTTCTTCGGGCGAAAAGAAGCCCATGAAAACCGACGAAATGGTTATCGACGCGGGCTATAGCGCGGAAAAGCTCCGCGAAACGGTTTCTCTCGGCGACCGTATAACGATCGACGGGGAGTTCGGCGCGCTCGGCGAAAAGCGCGTTACGGGAAAGGCTCTCGACGACCGCAGCGGCGTTGCGGCGGTGCTTTACGCGCTGTCGCTGCTTAAAGGAAAAGAGCTTCCGTTCAATATCTCGGTTCTGTTCGCCTCGCAGGAGGAGGTCGGGAGCCGCGGCGCGATAATGGGCGCTTACCGTGCGTGCGCGGACTATGCGATAGCTACCGACGTAAGCTTCGCGCATACCCCCGACGCGCCCAAGGAAAAATGCGGAAAAATGGGCGCGGGAACTATGATAGGCATATCGCCGAGCCTGTCAAAATCGGTTACGGCGCGGCTTCGTTCTCTCGCCGAAGAACTCGGGATACCTTTTCAGCTTGAAGTAATGGGTAGCGGAACGGGAACCGACGCGGACGATATTGCGGTTACGCGCGGCGGAGTTAAAACGGGACTTGTTTCGATACCTCTGAAATATATGCATACTCCCGTCGAGGTCGTTGAAACGGCGGACGTTGAAGCGACGGGCAGGCTTATGGCGGCGTTTGCGGAAAGGGGCGTGGCGGAATGAATTTAGAACTTGCGAGGGAGCTTTCGCTCCTTAACGGAACTAGCGGCAATGAGGAGCGCGTCCGTGAATATATTTTGAACAAGCTGCCGCCCGAATGCGAAACGGCGGTTGACGCTCTCGGAAACCTTATTGTAACAAAAAAAGGGGCGAAAACCCCAAAAAATAAAGTCATGCTCTGCGCGCACATGGACGAGGTCGGCTTTATCGCGACAATGATAAATGACGACGGAAGCGTTAAGTTCGCACCTGTCGGCGGGATAAACGCGTCGGCGGTGTTCGGGCGCAGGGTTCGCTCGGAAAGCGGAGTTTTGGGCGTTATCGCCGCAAAGGCTACTCACCTTGTTAAGGACGAGGAAAAGGAAAAACAGCCCGAGATCTCCGCGCTTTCCATTGATATAGGCGCTTCGTCCGCGGAAGAAGCCGCAAAGTCCGTGCGGCAGGGCGAGTGCTTCTATTTTGAGAGTGAATTTTTCCGCTTCGGCGAAGATATGCTGAAAGGTAAGGCTCTTGACGACCGTGTTGGCTGCGCAGTCCTTATCGAGCTGCTCAACTCCCCACTGCCCTACGACCTGACCTGCGTTTTTACGGTTCAGGAGGAGATAGGAACGCGCGGCGCGCAGTGCGCAGCGTATAACGTCAAGCCCGATTTCGCGATTGTTCTCGAAACAACGACAGCCTGCGACATTGCGGGAGTAGACGGGGAGAAGCAGGTCTGCCGCCTCGGAGAGGGCGCGGTCGTTTCGTTTATGGACAAAGGCACGATTTACGATAAGGAGCTGTACCGCCTTGCGTTTGAAACCGCCCGCGCGAACGGGATACCCGTTCAGACAAAGACGGCAGTCGCGGGCGGAAATGACAGCGGCGCTATTCATAAAGCGGTCGGCGGCATACGCACGGCGGCGATATCTGTTCCGACGCGTTATCTCCACACGCCCGCCTGCGTAATGAAGCTTTCGGACGTTGAAGCGGTCGAAAAGCTGGCGCGGCTGTTCTCCGAGCAGCTCTGCGCGCTGTGATACGCCGTATTTCGTCCGCAGCGGAGCTTGAAGCGGCAGCGCGGCAGCTTGTCCCCGACATTTTCGGCGGAAAAATACTTGCCCTTGCTGAGAGCTATAGCTTCTCCTATCCTTTTGCAACATTTTTCGCAGCTGAGCGCGCCCTGATATGTAATTATTACGGCGCGGGAGTGCTCTGGGGCGAGGCTGACGCGGAGTGTGCGGAATTTGCGGCGGCTGCGGGCTTCGGCGAGCTTCTGATGAGCGGCGAGAACTATGAAAAAGCCTTTTTTGGTCAGCCTGCGGCGGTTGATCCCGTAATGTCGCGCAGCAGCGGCGGAGAAAGCGCCGACCGCGCCGCGCTGCGGACGGATACGCCCTACGAACAGGTGTTTGATATACTGAAGGACGGCTTTGATATTCGCTTTGAGGACTGGTACCCCGACGCGTGCCATGCGGTTCGGCACGGTATCTCGACGGTCTACACGCTCGGCGAAAGCGCCTTACAGCGAATGTTCACCCAAAAGGGCATAACGCTTTTCTCGCTTGTCGCGGTAAAAAAGGGGCGGCGCGGCGATGGTTTGGGAAAAAGGCTGGTGCGCGCCGCGGCGGCGGACTGTCCCGAGAGCCGCATTTACATAATCTGCGAACCGCATTTGTGCGGATTTTACGAAAGCTGCGGCTTTATCCGTGACGGAGAAGCTGCGGCGGTATATTTCAACAACCGAAAGGAAATTCAGACATGAGCTGCTACTTCAACATTGACAAAAGGCTGGAGGAAATAGCCCTCAACGCCGAAAATATGGCTGCCGAGGCGTTCGCGAGGATCGAGCATACGGGTCGCTGTAACAGCGAAAAGGTGCTTAAAGCCTTTATCGACAACCGCGTCGGCGAAATGCACCTTAAAGGCACTACGGGCTACGGCTACGGCGACGACGGGCGCGATAAACTCGACGCCGTTTTTGCGCAGATACTCGGCGCGGAGGACGCGCTTGTCCGCCACACGTTCGTTAACGGCACGCACGCGCTCTCTACCGCGCTTTTCGGTGTGCTTCGCCCCGGCGATCTGATGCTTTCGCTTACGGGGAAGCCTTATGACACCTTGCAGGAGGTAATTTTCGGGGAAACGGGCGGCTCTCTGACCGAATTTGGCATAAAATACGACCAGATAGACCTGCTCCCCGACGGACGGGTGAACTTCGGGCAGATACGCGACAGAGCGAAAGCGTGCAAAGTCGCGTATATCCAGCGTTCGCGCGGGTACAGTCTGCGCCCGTCGATCGCGGTTTCCGAGATAAGCGAAATGGTCGACGCGGTGCGTTCGGTAAATCCCGACGCAATAATAATGGTGGACAATTGCTACGGCGAGCTTGTCGAGCGCATCGAGCCGTGCGAGGTCGGCGCGGACCTGATAATCGGGTCGCTTATAAAGAACCTCGGCGGGGGAATCGCCGAAACGGGCGGATATATCGCGGGAAAAAAGGAGCTTGTCGAGCTTTGCGCATACCGCCTTACGACCGTCGGAACGGGCAAGGAGGTCGGCTGTTCGCTTAATCAGAACCGCGGAATGTACCTCGGACTGTTCAACGCGCCTAACGTGGTAATGAACGCCGTAAAGACCGCGACGTTCGCTTCCGCTTTTTTCAGTCTGCTCGGCTTCGAGGCTTTCCCCGCTTTCAACGAGTATCGCACGGATATAATCACGGCGCTGAAGCTCGGTTCGAGAAAGGCGCTCATCGCTTTCTGCGAGGGGATCCAGTCGGGCAGTCCCGTTGACAGCTTTGTAAGTCCCGAGCCGTGGGATATGCCCGGCTATGACAGTCAGGTAATAATGGCGGCGGGCGCATTCACGATGGGCGCGTCGATAGAGCTTTCCGCCGACGCGCCCCTGCGCGAGCCGTTCGCGGTGTGGCTTCAGGGCGGGATAACCTACGACACGGGAAGAATGGGCGTTCTTCTGGCGGCTCAGCGTATGCTGGACAAGGGGCTTATATCTCTCGACGCGCCGCAGAACGCCTGATCACTCTTTCGGCAGACCGACCATGAACCCGTCGAGCGCGGCGGTGGAAATATCCCCGCCGACGATTTTTCCGTCGCAGACGATAACGTGAACCTCGGCGTTTTTGCAGGGTTCGCCCGCCGCGTCGGTATATCCCGCGGCTATAAAGGTGTAGACGGTCGCGGAATGTCCGCGGTGGCGCGAAAGGTCGAACCCGCTTTCTTTCTGGAGGTCGTTATAGCGTTCGTACACTTCGCCGAAAACCGACGGCACGGTTATCTCCTTTTCCGTCGGACAAACGGCGGTTATCCCGCGCTCGGAGAGATACTGCGCTACGTCTGAGGCGCTTTCCGCGCGGTATCCGCTTTCGCGGACGGCAGAGCAGACCGCGACGAACGCCGCTGTCGTTGCCGCCGATATGGCAATAACTGCGGTAAAGTTCTTCTTTTTCATAAAAAACCGCTCCTTTCGGTGCATAATCCGACAAAAATAAATATATTCCCTGCATTATATGAGAAATAATAAACAAAAATTATTCGTGACAATAAACAAAATAGACAAAAATTTTTAAACAGTAGGCTGAAAAACGCGCAGAACGGCGCAAACAGCACTCTTTTTTGTTGATATTTACCACAAAAAAGGTACAATCTTTGTGGGCTTTTATCGGCATTAGTCATTTTACATAAACCGCCCAAACAAATTTTAGTCAATTAGGTACTTACATTTTCGCTCTTTTTTTGGTATTATATATGAGTAAAATCATTATCCACAGGAGGTCACATAAATGGCAAGTTTATCACTCAGAGGCATATATAAGCGCTACCCCGGCGGCGTTGTAGCGGTTTCCGACTTCTCCATGAACATCAAGGATAAGGAATTTATTATCCTCGTTGGTCCTTCCGGATGCGGTAAATCCACAACTCTCCGTATGATTGCAGGTCTTGAAGAAATTTCCGAAGGTGAATTATTCATCGGCGACAGACTCGTAAACGACGTTGCTCCTAAGGACAGAGATATCGCGATGGTTTTCCAGAACTACGCTCTTTATCCTCATATGACCGTTTTTGAGAACATGGCGTTCGGCTTAAAGCTCAGAAAGGTTCCGAAGGACGAGATCAAGAAGCTCGTTGAAGAAGCTGCAAAGATCCTCGATATCGCTCATCTGCTCGACAGAAAGCCGAAGGCTTTATCCGGCGGTCAGCGTCAGCGTGTAGCTTTAGGACGTGCGATAGTTCGCGATCCTCAGGTATTCTTACTTGACGAGCCGCTCTCCAACCTCGACGCAAAGCTTCGTGCACAGATGAGAACCGAGTTATCCAAGCTCCATAAGAAGCTCGGTACAACGTTTATCTATGTAACGCACGACCAGATCGAAGCTATGACGATGGGCGACAGAATCGTAGTTATGAAGGATGGTTACATTCAGCAGATCGACTCGCCTCTCAACCTTTATGAAAACCCCGTAAACAAGTTCGTTGCAGGCTTTATCGGCACACCTCAGATGAACTTCATCAACGCTAAGCTCATCATGGTAAACGGCAAGTACACCGTAGAATTTGGTTCTGAAGACACCAAGACCTCCAGAGGCAGAAAGTTCTACGTTGAACTTCCCTCCGCAAAGGTTGACGCTGAAGCTCTCAACTACTATGTTGATAAGGAAGTTGTCCTCGGCGTTCGTCCCGAAAGCATTCACGATGAGGAAATGTTCCTCTCCGCTGCTTCCACCGGTATTATCGAAGCAAACGTAGACGTAACGGAAATGATGGGTGCTGAAACTTACCTGTACCTCACCTGCGAGGGTATTCCGATTACCGCGCGCGTATCTCCTCGCTGCGCAGCTCGTCCTCAGGACGTAGTAAAGCTTGCTATCGACCCGAACAAGATTCACCTGTTCGACGCAAACGACGAGCACGCAATTCTTTCTTAATCGAATTTGCCCGAAAGCCGTACCTTTTCTGGTGCGGCTTTTGTTTTTCGGAGGACATTATGATAATAACTGCACTTACCTGCGCCTGCGCAGATGTTTTTGAAAACGGAAATGTATATCCCGGAGGAGAGGCGCTGAACTACGCCTGCGCGGCGAAGAACGCCGACCCCGAAGCGCAGGTGTATCTTATCGGCGCTGCCGGAGAAGATGACTATGAAAAGCTTATCCGCCGCACCGCCGCCGAACACGGCGTTGATATGTCGCACTTCTATACGCTTAGCGGCAGGACCGCGCGGAATATCACATACCTGACCGAGGAGGGCGACCGTTATTACAAACCAGATTCGTGGGACGGCGGGGTTTACAGCGAGTTTATTCCCTCGGAGGAGGACGACGAGCTTATTTTCGGGTCGGACGTTGTTCACACGACCGTCACCTGTCCCGCGTTCGCGCACGCGGCAGCGCTGAAAAAAAGAGGAAAATTCCGCTTCTCGGTCGATTTTGACAACACGCGCAATTTCGACGATTTTGAGGAATATTTTGCGGACATTGACTTTGCTTTTATGAGCGGCGACGAGGAGGTTTGCCGAAAAGCGCGGGAGCTGTCCGAGAAATACGGCGGCATATTCACTGTAACGCTTGCCGCAGAGGGCAGCAAAAGCTATTTCCGCGGCAGAGAGCATACCTGCGCGGCGGAAAGGTTCGGCGAGGTCGTTGACACAACGGGCTGCGGCGACAATTTTCAGGCGGGTTTCGCAGTCGATTTTATGCTGAACAGGGATATTTCCTCCGCACTTCGTACGGGAAGCCGCTGCGCGGCAAAGGTTCTTGGAATTTACGGCGGTATTCCGCAAAAAGGAGCGTAAAATGACGGATATTGAAAAAAATAAAGAGGAGTTTATCGAAATTTTTCGGGCGAATATAACCCGCGAGGGCTCCGATAAGCTGCTTGATTACCTTATAAATAAGTGTGATTTTTTCATCTCGCCCGCAAGCACGCGTTTTCACGGCTCATACGACGGCGGGCTTGCGCAGCATTCGCTTAACGTATATCACTGCCTGAAGGATTACCTTTCGCGCCCGAGGGTGAAGGAGCTTTACAAAATGAGCTATTCCGAGGAAACGATCGCGATCTCGGCGCTGCTGCACGACCTCTGCAAAACCGATACATACAAGCGCGATTTCCGCAACGTAAAAAACGAAGCGGGCGTGTGGGAGCGTGTTCCGACATACAGAACCGAGGACGAACTCCCCTACGGTCACGGCGAAAAATCGGTCTATATGATAAGCGGCTTCATGCGCCTGACGCGCGAGGAAGCCATGGCGATTCGCTGGCACATGGGCTTTTCGGGACCCGAGGACAACAATCTTGTTGGTCGTGCGCTTGAAAAATATCCGCTCGCGTTCGCGCTGGCGACTGCGGACATGGAAGCCTCTTATTTCCTCGAATAATCCCTGCCCTGCGGTCAATACTTTTTGTGAAAATGCATACAAAAAGGAGAACGAAAATGGCGACATTTACTGCAAATGAGGAGAATTTTGAAAAAGAGGTCATTGGCTCGGAGCTGCCCGTGCTGGTAGATTTTTACGCAAGCTGGTGTATGCCCTGCCGAATGCTTGCGCCCGTGCTTGAATCGCTCAGCGCGGAGCTTGACGGGACGGCGCGCATAGGGAAGGTCAACGTCGGGGACGAACCGGAGCTTGCGGAGCGCTATCATATCCGCAGCGTTCCCACTATGCTGCTCTTTCGCGGCGGCAGCGTTACCGACACGCTTGTCGGCGCAGTCGGCAAGGAGCAGATCCTCGGCGTGCTCGGCGGTAACCGCAAGCTTTGATTCACGCTTAACCGGCGCACCCTGTGCTTCCCGCCCACGGCGGGCGCAGCCGTCCCGCTTCGCGGGACGCGCCTGTCGGCTTCGCCGACAGGCGGCGCGGAATTGCTTCGCAATTCCGCGGGCTGCGCCCGCCGCAGGCGGGAATTGCCGGACGTCGCAATGGGGCAGCCTGAACAAAACCTCGCCGAAAAAACCGACAAAACGGTTGTAATCGAGGCGAAAATGTGCTATAATTGATGTAGGCGTGTACGCCTTCGACAGAAAGAATCCCCTTCGCGCGAAAGGATTGAACATAACAATGAAAGAGCTGAAAGCCCGCGAAAAAAACGAACAGAGCTATCCCGAAGAAGTAGACGGAATGCTTTTCCGCCGCGCTTCTTTGTTGTGCGGGATATTCAGCGTTATATACCTGCTTTTCTTTTCCGTGTTCGTGCGGCTGTTGGGGCTGCCTTTGGAGCTTCTGCCGCTTTTCGGAGTATGCCTTGCGGCGGGAATAGTTCTTCTTGGGCTTAAGCGCCTGCCGCGCGCGGTGTATAAGCTTTGGTTCTCACTCTCGTCGGCGACGGTCTGCGGACTCTGCGCCGTTTTATCGCCAAGACCTTGGGCAGGCTTGGCGTTTTTCGCGGTTTCGGTATGTTTCGCCGCGCTTTTCGGCGACGAACATCTTATATGTATATCCGCTGTCGAGGGAACGGCGATAGGCGCGATTTGTATTTTGGTGAATTTCCGCTTCATTTTCGACAGTATGGAAACGATCGTTCCGCTTATTTCTGCGGCGCTGGTATTTTACGGCGGCTGCGTGGTGTGCTTTTGTGCTATTCGCTTCAGCAGATTCTCGGAAAAAATGCTGTCGCGGAAAATACGCGAGCAGGAAGAACAGCTTCGCACGGCGCAGCGAAAGAAAGAGGACGCAGAGCACGCGGCGGACTGCTCCGCAGCCTTTCTCGCGGATATGAGCCACGAGCTGCGCTCTCCGATAAACGGAATAATCGGAATGACCGAGCTTGCGATGCGCGACGAGCTTTCGCCGCAGGCGCAGCAGTGCGCGGAAAGGGTACATACGGCGGCTTTGTCGCTTCTCGGGGTCGTGAACGACGTTCTGGATTATTCAAAGCTTGGTGCGGGAAAAACAAAGCTTGCGCATGACGAATACAGTATCCTTGCGGTGGTTGACGAGGTGTGTGCGGTCGTTTCCCCTAAAATCGACCCGAATGTTGTTCAGCTTATCACGGATATTTCCCCCGAAACGCCTGCCGTTTTAGTCGGTGACAGAGGTCGGGTGCATCGGATTTTGCTCAATCTCACCGATAACGCTGCGAAATACACCCGCCACGGAACAATAAACGTTTCAATTTCGGCAAAGCCCGACGGCGAACGAGCGATCCTCTGTATCGAGGTGCGCGATACGGGTATCGGCATTACCGCAGGCGATATGGAGCGCCTTTTTGACGCGTATGAGCAGGCCGACCGCCTTAAGCGCAACGGCGCCGAGGGAACGGGTCTTGGTCTGCCTATCTGTAAGAAGCTGACCGCGCTGATGGGCGGAACTCTTACGGCTGAAAGCGCCTACGGTGCGGGCAGCACATTCCGTGCGGAGATACCGCAGGACGTTGCCGACCCAAGCCCCTGTATACAGCGGGAAAAGGCGGCGGGCAGAAACGTTCTCGCCTCGTTTCGCGATAAGGAACAGCTTCTCGCAATATCCGCCGAGCTTTCGTCGCTCGGCATACGCCACACAAAAACCGAGGATTTCCGCACTCTCGCAAAGGACGAGCTGCGCGGGTTTACCGATATTTTAATAGATTATGACGATTATGCGCGCGTGGGCGGAGATTTGCGCGGAAATAACGACGCGGCGGTGACGGTAGTTGCCTCTGCGGGAACTAACCCTTCCCTCGGAAAATCCGTTCGGACGCTGTATAAGCCCGTGACCGCAATGGCTTTGCTGGAGCTTTTCGGCGCGGCGGGCGGCGCATATTCAAAAAAAGAAGCGTTTATTGCGCCTAACGCAAAAATATTGCTGACCGACGATAACGACGAATCGCGTCTTATTTCGGCACAGCGCCTTTCGGAATACGGAATATCTCCCGACATTGCAAAAAACGGCGTTCAGGCGATACGCATGGTGCGCGAAAACGATTACGACCTTGTGTTTATGGACGGGATAATGCCCGAGCTTGACGGCTTGAAGGCGACCGCCGTTATCCGCAATCTTAACGGCGAAAAGTTCAAAAAAGTGCCGATAATTGCGCTTACGGCGGCTCTTGCCGGTGCTGAGGACTTCCGTTACCGCGAGGCGGGCATGAATGATTTTCTGACGAAGCCTATTGAAAAAGTCAGGCTCGACGAGGTTTTGCGGCGCTATATTCCAAAGGAAAAACAGCTCCCCGCCCCGTCCGTTTCTCCCGAGAAAGAGCGTGGTGAATCTTTTTCGCCCTTTTTGGACAGCCTTTCGGCTATCGACGGACTGGACGCAGCGGCAGCGGCTGAAAGCTGCGGCGGAGAAGAAACGCTCGGCTCCGTGCTTTGCGCAATGGCTGCTCCCGAAACGGTCTATAAGCTTGAAAACGTGTTCGCTTCGGGAAATCTGTCCGATTACGCGATCTATGTTCACGGGCTTAAAGGCACTTTGCGAAGCCTCGGAATGACCGAAATGTCGGAGCTTGCGGGTCTTATTGAACAGGAAGCGAAGCTTGGCGACCGAAGCGCGCTTGAAGACAAGCATATTCTTTTTGCAAAGAAGCTGCGCCGATTTTCGGAGCAGTTTGCGAGCGCGGTCGGAAAGGATACCGAAGAGGACGCACCCACGCGGTTCAGACGGCTGCTTGAACAGCTCCGCGCGGCGCTTTCCGCCGAGGATTTCAACGAATCGGCAAGGCTTGCAGACGAGATGATAAGGTTTAACTGCGACGAGGAGATCGAACGCTGCGTTTATTACATAGGCGAGGTTGTCGGCGTGCTGGATTACGCCCGCGCTCTTCGGTATGCGGATCGCATAGAAGAGCTGCTCGAAAGCGAAGCTGTCCCAAAAATCGGACAGAAGATGTGATATAATAGCATTGTGGAAATAAATACACTCAAATAAAGAAAGGAATGTATGAAAAATGGCTAAAAGTAACAATAACTCGCCGAAAAAGACGCTGGAAAAGCCGACAACGGCGGAGGAAAAGAAAAAAGCTCTCGACGCGGCGCTTGCGAATATAGAAAAACAGTTCGGCGCAGGCTCGGTAATGAGAATGGGCGAAAAGGCCGCGCTTAACGTCGAGTCTATCCCGACGGGTTCAATAGGTCTTGATATGGCGCTCGGCATCGGCGGACTTCCAAAGGGCAGAATTATCGAAATTTTCGGGCCGGAATCGGGCGGTAAAACCACGGTTACGCTCCACGCTATCGCAGAAGCGCAGAAGCGCGGCGGAATTGCTGCGTTCGTAGACGTTGAGCACGCGCTCGACCCCGTTTACGCTAAGGCGCTCGGCGTAGATATAGACCAGCTTATCGTTTCTCAGCCGGACACGGGCGAACAGGCGCTCGATATAATGGAAGCGCTCGTGCGTTCGGGCGCTATCGACATAATCGTGCTCGACTCGGTTGCGGCAATGGTAACAAAGGCTGAGATCGACGGCGATATGGGCGACAGCTTTGTCGGAGTTCAGGCGCGCCTTATGTCGGCGGCTATGAAGAAGCTCACGGCGGTCATCTCAAAGTCGAACACCGTTGCGATATTCATTAACCAGATACGCGAAAAGATCGGCGTTGTATACGGCAACCCCGAAACTACTCCCGGCGGACGCGCGCTTAAATTCTATGCGTCCGTGCGAATAGAAGTCCGCAAGGGCGAAGCGATAAAGGAAGGCGCGGACAATATCGGCAACCGCACAAAGTGCAAGGTAATCAAAAATAAGGTGGCGCCGCCGTTTAAGACCTGTGAATTTGATATGATTTTCGGTCACGGAATTTCAAAGCTCGGCGAAATTCTCGACTATTCGGTTGAGCTCGGACTTGTGAAGAAGTCGGGCGCTTGGTTCAGCTATAACGATATGCGAATCGGACAGGGCAGAGAGAACGCAAAGAAGTTCATTGCCGAAAATCCCGATATTCAGAAAGAGCTTGAGGAAAAGATAATGGCGAACGCCCAGAAGCTTGCTTATTCGGGCGACGAAGAGGAGGGAAATCCGTCCGAGGCGGCTGAAACCGCTCCTGCTCAGACCGAAGCGGAAGCTCCCGCCGAAAGCGAAGCGCCGAAGGCTGCACCCAAAAAATCAAAATCGAAAAAGAGCGTTGTTGTTGACGCGGACGATGATTTTGAGGAATTTTCCCTCGATGAAATGGGCGAATGACGGAGCTTGACACTGCAAAGCGGCGGGCGCTGTATCTGCTCGGCGGGCGCGATTACAGCCGTAAGGAGCTTTATAAGAAGCTGCTTAACAATTACAGCGAGGAAACCTGTGAAAAGGTTCTCAAATTTGTCGAAGAATACGGCTATCTTGACGAGGAGCGCTATGCGAAGCGGCTCGCGCGGCACTACATAGAGGTAAAGAAGTACGGCGTTCGCCGCGCGCAGTATATGATGCTTCAAAAAGGGATAGACCGCGAAACGGCGGAGGCGGTTCTCGCGGAATATCCGGAGGAAACGCGGCTTGAGGGGCTTGTGCAGCTTATTGAGCAGAAATACAGCGACAGGCTTTTCGGCGAGGGGCTTGAAGGCAGGAAAGAGCTTCAGAAGGTCGTCGCCGCGCTTGCGCGCCGTGGGTTCAGCTATGGCGAGGTAAAAAGCGCGATAGAAATTGTACGCGAAAACGCGGAAGAGGATTTTGACTCCCCCGAGTGGGAGGAATAAGTGATTCCATAATACCGAAAGGAAATGTTTTGATATGTCTGAACCGATAAAAGTCGGGGTAGTTTCACTCGGCTGCCCCAAAAACCAGTGCGACGCGGAGCTTATGCTTGCAAAGCTCGATAAAGCGGGCTTTAAGCTTGTTCCCGAGGCGGGTCTTGCCGATGTTGTTATCATAAACACCTGCGGATTTATCCAAAGCGCAAAGGAAGAAGCTATCGAGGAGATCTGCGAAGCGATAAACCGCAAAAACGACGGGATCAATAAAAAAATTATCGTTACGGGCTGCCTTGCCCAACGTTATCAGCAGCAGATGGACGAGGAGTTCCCCGAAATCGACGCGGTTCTCGGCATAGGCAGAAATCAGGATATTGTTGACGTTGTGAACCGCGTTGCGGGCGGCGAACGCATAATCGACTTCGGAAAAGCCGAGGAGCACACCATGGAGGGCGACCGTATGCTCTCCACCCTACCGCACTACGCGTACCTGAGAATCGCGGACGGCTGCGACAACTGCTGTACATACTGCGCAATCCCGCAGATACGCGGGCGCTTCCGTTCGCGCACGATGGAAAATATAATCGCCGAGGCTGAGGGACTTGTAAAAAGCGGCGTAAAGGAACTTATCCTTATTGCTCAGGACACGACGCGCTACGGCGAGGATCTTTACGGAAAGTTTATGCTCCCCGAGCTTGTGAATAAGCTCTGCGAGCTTGACGTAAAGTGGATAAGACTGCTCTACTGTTACCCCGAACGCATGACAGACGAGCTTATCGACGTTATCGCAAAGCAGGAAAAGGTCTGCAAATACATCGATCTGCCGCTTCAGCACTGCAACTCGGAAATTCTGCGCGACATGAACCGTACGGGCGACCGCGCGAGCCTGACTGCGCTTATAAAGAAGCTGCGCGAGAGAATCCCGGGGCTTACGCTTCGCACGACGTTCATTACGGGCTTCCCCGGCGAAACCGAGGAACAGTTCACCGAGCTTGCGGAATTTGCGCATGAGATACGCTTTGAGCGGCTCGGCTGTTTCGCCTATTCTCAGGAGGAGGGAACGCCTGCGGCGGACTTCCCGAATCAGATAGCCGAAGCGGAAAAGGTTCACCGCGCCGATATAATAATGGAACAGCAGGAAATACGCGTCAGCGATTACTGTTCGGCGCGAATAGGCACGGAAACAGAGGCTGTTGTCGAGGGCTATGACCGATATTCCGAAATGTACTTCGGGCGTGACGCTTCATACGCTCCCGAAATTGACGGAATGATGTATTTCACAAGCAAGAAAAAGCTGTTTATGGGGCAGTTCGTTAAGCTGAAAATAACCGACTGTCTTGAAAACAATCTTATCGGCGAGGTTGAATGAGAAAGGGTGAGCGTATGAATCTGGCGAATAAGCTGACCATGCTGCGCGTGGTTATCGTACCGTTTTTTGTTGCGGCGCTTGCGTTTTCGCAGCACCTCATCGCGCTGATACTTTTTGCTGCGGCGAGCATAACGGATATGCTTGACGGGAAAATCGCGCGTAAGTACAACATGGTGACCGATTTTGGGAAATTCCTCGACCCGCTCGCCGACAAGATACTTGTCGCCGCGGCGCTTATATGCATGGTCGAGCTGGGTTACACGGCGGCGTGGCTCGTCTGGCTCATAATTGCGCGGGAATTTCTTGTTTCGGGGCTGCGTCTGGTCGCGGCGGGAAGCAAGGAGAAGATCGTGATCGCCGCGAACATCTGGGGCAAGCTCAAAACCGCGTCAACAATGGCGGCGATATGCATTATCCTCGGGCTTCATATGTTTATGGATTTCGGAGCGGAGATCCCGTTCGTCCCGCTTATAAGCGACATTTTAATGTACGTCTGCACTATTCTTACAGTTATTTCCGGCGCGATTTATGTGTGGGATTATCGGAGGGTGCTGAGCGAGTAAGCGCCGATGAAGCTATAGATAAAAATCTTCGTACAACCCATATATGCAAGCTTATACTCGATTTTTTATTAGTTTTAATTGGCGCTGAGTATAAGTGAATTTGCGTAAACCCCCGAAAAGGCTGCGGTCTTTTCGGGGGTGTGCTTTTGGGCAGGGCGGCGCGCACGCGGGCGGCTGCGGCAAAGCCGCAGCCGCCGTATAAAGCGCGTCCCTTAAAGGACGCGCGCGTGCGCGCCGCAGCGTTCGGGCAAGAACGGCATGGCTTTCGCGGCGTTAGATGAGGAGCGGGATAAATCGGGGATTGAGAAAGCCGCGGTGCGGTGCTTGTTCCCACGCCGACCGGGTACGCCGGTTTCCTGCCCCACTTAGGCGGGTCGGCGTTCGTAGCAGTGCGCGAATCGCACGGGGAAGCCCGCCAAAGGCGGGCTTCCTTTCCCGCGGGCGGCTAAGCCGCCCCGCGGCAGCGGAACGCTGAAAGCGTTCCGCTGCCCGTGCGCTTCGCGCCGCCACCGCATAAAACAAACCCCGCCGTTTAGGCGGGGTCATTTTTTTAGCAGCTCGTCGATAAGCGAGTTTATAATCAGTTTAGATGTGTCGGAAAGGCGTTCGTATTTTTCGATAAGCTCTGCGTGACGGTTCAGCTTGTCGTTGCTGCGGGAGAGCTTGTCGATGGTTTCATTTAGCCGCCCGATTATCTCGTCCGCGCCGATACCGCGCTTGTTGTCGGTCAGTCCCGCGAGGTAATCAAGGCTCACATTGTAGAATTTTCCGAGCTGTATCGCGCGCTCAAAGGGAAGCTCCGCCTGACCCTGCTCATACCGTCCGTAGTACTGCGCGGTCGTCCCGAGATACTCCGCGACAGTCTTTTGTGAAACGTCGTTGTCCTCGCGCAGGTCGCGTATCCGTCTGTACAATGCCATATAATCACCCCTTAATGCTATGGTATCATATCAGATTGATAAAATGCAAAAAACAATCCTAAAAGATTTATTTGCGTGCTTGATGTGATAAAATTGCTCTTAAAATTACAATTTACTATTGACAAAGCAATCTTATAAGATTATAATATAGTTATGAATCAAGAAAACGGAGGGCTAAAGCCGTGTTTTGTCGAAATTGCGGAAAAGAAGTCGCCGACGGGGCAAAGTTTTGCCGCGAGTGCGGCGCTGCGGTAGCGGGCGGAAATAAATCGGGCGGTGTAACGATACACCTGAGCAAAAATGCAAAAATAGGGATAGCGGTTGCGGCTGTAATCGCGGCGGTCGTGGCTGCCGTAATATTTATCTCGGCGAACTCCCATAAGCTTAGCGGAAAATGGGGTAACGGCGGCTGTATGCTCGACGACGGCAGTTATTACTACGCATATAAGGTCGAATTTGACAGGAACGGAACGGCGCGCTGGGAGCAAAACGGCATAATTTTTCAGGGAAACTGGGTTTATTACAGCGACAGCGACGATTACCTGCTGACCGTAGGCGGAAGCGGGATCTATTCCACGACGTCGTTTAAAATTAAAGTATACGGCTCGTCGCTTATTGTGTCGGGCGGAGTTTTCAACGAAGATGAATTTGTGAGGTTGAATTAAAGTGGACAATATAAAACAGAACATTTCCGAAACAAATAAAATCACAAATAAGGACGAATACATAAGAAAGGCGGCGAGAGAGGCAATAATAGAAGATGTAATAGTGGCAATTCTGATGATTGTTCTGTCGCTTATTTTTACGGGGAATCTTTCCCGCTCATATATCGAGGAACATTCGCTTGTCGGTATATACGCGCTCGGCGAGCTGTTGTATGACGACGATGGAAATAGCTATTATGATTATGTTTATGAGTTTGAGAGCAACGGGACTGTAAAATACTATGAAAGCTATTACAACAGCTTTGAGTATAGATATATTCTTTACGGAAACTGGAGTTACAATAAATTTACCGACACATACAACCTTTCTAGTTTTTATGACACGCCTTCTCATGAGAGTATCGGTCGGCGAAGGGCTGTGTGGGTAAAAAAGAAAGGGCCTGCACTTGAAACAGATGACGGAGATTTAACAAAACTTTACTAACGGAGGAACAAAATGTTTTGTATCAACTGTGGAAATAAAATCGACGACGACGCGAAATTCTGTCCGCAATGCGGCGCGTCAACGGAAGATAGAAGCACTTCGCCGGCTCCGAGCGTAACATTAAGACAACTTTCCGAAATGTCAAAAATACGCATATTGAATATAGCGACAACCTGCGGCTTGATTCTGGAATTTATTCTTATGTTTACACCTTGGCTAAATATTAGTTTTGTTGCTTTGGGAACGTATAACGGACTGAAACCTATAGATAATTTTCAGATAAGTGCGTTTTCGATTATAGAAGCGATTACAGAATGTGAAGAATATGAAGCAGTTGGTTTTTCTCTATTGGTATTCGTGGCACTTACAACAGTTATTTCAACGATAAATAACATTTGGTTATATATGAAGAAAAAGCAGGATGCATACAACTATAGCAAATTAGCTGATGTAAACGCACAGGTAGTTGTATTTATAATTGCTGCTTTGATTGTTTCTGTTTGCCTGCGAGGAAATTGTCTTACAATTGGAGAAACTTCCGGTTGGCTAAACGTTTCTCTCTCCCCGACAATGTACATTTTGCTGATAACTGATTTAGCGCTTTTTGTAATCCGCCGTATCGGCAGGGCTTATAACGAAGTCAACACCGCCGAATAACTAAGGAAGTGCCGAATAACCTAATCCCCCGCCCTTTCATCAAGGACGGGGGATTTTTGTGCTTATTATAACGTAAATGTTCCGAGGTTCTGACCCTTGCGCCAGTCGATATATTCCTCGTAAGTGCCGATTTTGTCGTAACAGCCGTGTTCGTTTATCTCGATAATGCGGTTTGCGACCGTCTGAACGATCTCGTGGTCGTGCGAGGCAAACAGAACGTTGCCCTTAAAGTCGCGCAGACCGTTGTTGACGGCGGTAATGCTTTCGAGGTCGAGGTGGTTCGTGGGGCGGTCGAGAACCAGCACGTTCGACTGGAACAGCATCATTCTCGAGAACATACAGCGCACCTTTTCACCGCCCGAAAGAACGTTTACGGGCTTATAAATGTCGTCGCCCGAGAACAGCATTCTTCCAAGAAATCCGCGGAGATAAGTTTCGGTAACGTCGGTCGAATACTGGCGTATCCAGTCAAGAATGGACATTGTGCAGCCTGCGAAGAAGTGGTCGGAGTCGATCGGGAAGTAGCTTGTTGTAATGGTGCTTCCCCATTTATAGCTGCCCTCGTCGGGTTCAAGCTCGCCCATGATTATCTTAAAAAGCGTGGTTATCGCAATTTCACTTTCGCCGAGGAACGCGATCTTATCGCCCTTTCCGACGGTGAACGAAACGTCGTCGAGAACCTTTACGCCGTCAACCGTCTTTGAAAGCCCGCTGACCTGTAAAATGTCCTTGCCCGCTTCCCTTTCCATATCGAAGCCGATAAACGGATAGCGGCGGCTTGATGCGGGCATTTCCTCGACCGTCAGCTTATCGAGCAGCTTACGGCGGGAGGTCGCTTGCTTGGACTTGGACTTATTTGCGGAGAAGCGTTGGATAAACGTCTGAAGCTCCTTTATTTTTTCTTCGTTTTTCTTGTTCTGCTGTTTTATCATGCGCTGAATAAGCTGTGAAGATTCATACCAGAACTCATAGTTTCCGACGTACATTTTGATTTTTCCGTAGTCGATATCGACCGTGTGGGTGCAGACGTTGTTGAGGAAGTGTCGGTCGTGCGAAACGACGATAACCGTTCCGAAATATTCCGCGAGGAAGTCCTCGAGCCACGCGATAGCGTCAATATCGAGGTGGTTGGTAGGCTCGTCCATAAGGATTATGTCGGGATTTCCGAAAAGCGCCTGCGCGAGCAGCACCTTTACCTTTTCATTACCCGAAAGGCTGCTCATATTGCTGTACATAATGCTTTCGTCGAGTCCCAGTCCCTGAACCAGCTTAGCCGCGTCGCTTTCCGCTTCCCAGCCGCCGAGTTCAGCAAATTCGCCCTCAAGCTCGCTTGCGCGGTTTCCGTCCTCCTCGGAGAAATCCTCTTTTTCATAAAGGGCGTCCTTTTCTTTCATCACGTCGTAAAGGCGCTTGTTGCCCATGATAACGGTTTCCTGAACGGTATATTCGTCGAAAGCGAAGTGGTCCTGCCGAAGCACCGACATACGCAGATTTTTCGGTATAGTTACGGTACCCGTTGTCGGCTCAAGCTCGCCGTTGAGGATCTTGAGGAATGTGGATTTTCCCGCGCCGTTTGCGCCGATAACGCCGTAGCAGTTGCCCTCGGTAAATAAAAGGTCAACATTTTTGAAGAGGGTCTGTCCTCCGAATTGCAGGCTTACGTCCGATACTGTAATCATATTTTCGTTCCTTTCTTCGTCTGTTTGTCAATCACTTTTTAGTATACCATATTTATGGCAATAATGCAAACGAATTATTGTACAAAAGGGCGGCGATAAACGGCGGCGGTTTTATGGAATAAAACGGTTTGCGCAAAGCGCTCCCGCGCCGCGGCTTCCTCCTTGCTCTGCCCTTTCCCACTTTTCAAAACGCCGCAGTCGTGGGGATAGTGCGGCGCACGCTGCGCGTTTGGGCGCAGCCGAAACGCGCGTGGGCGGCTTCGCCGCCCACAGCGGCGGTCTGCCGCAGGCAGACCGCCGCGCGTGCGCCCTGCGGGGGCAGCAGAGCGTTCGGCACGCGGCGTTGCACAGGCATGGAAAGTGAATGGCAAATTGAAAGCCGCGGTGGGAGGTTGTTGGGCGGGCGCTGCAAATTTGCACACGCTTTATCTGCGGCGGCTTGGCGCATGGTTTCGTTAAAATTGCCATATACTGCGCGTCGCGGCTTCCTCCTTGCTCTGCCCTTTCCCACTTTTCAAAACGCCGCAGTCGTGGGGATAGTGCGGCGCACGCTGCGCGTTTCGGCGCAGCCGAAACGCGCGTGGGCGGCTTCGCCGCCCACAGCGGCGGTCTGCCTGCGGCAGACCGCCGCGCGTGCGCCCTGCGTATCCGCTTTAAGGATCTTCTCACATAAATTTCACGCAAAAATGCTTGCCATAGCGCGCCGAATGTGATATAATAAATTTGTATATCACAAAAACAGGAGGTACGATATGGCTTCACATTACGCTTTTTCAAAGGTTACTCCACAGCTGGAGCAGCTGGCTTCGCTTTGCCGCGAGCACAGCAATATCGCCCCCGAGCTTTACCTCGAGCACAACATTTACTGCGGTCTCAGAGATTTAAACGGCAAGGGCGTTCCCACGGGACTTACCGATATTTCGGAAATTATCTCAAAAAAGAATGTTGACGGAGAAATGATTCCGTGCAGAGGAGAACTTTATTACCGCGGGTATAATGTTCGGGATATTATACGCGGGTTCATGAAAGATAAGCGCTTTGGCTTTGAGGAAACGACCTATCTGCTTTTATTCGGAAAGCTTCCGACGGAAAAGGAACTTGAGGACTTCACAAGGCTTATCGCGAATTACCGTCAGCTTCCCTCTTCGTTCGTCCGCGACATTGTAATGAAGTCGCCCAGCGAGGATATTATGAACACGCTTGCGCGAAGCGTTCTTACGCTCTATGCATACGACGACAGCCCGAACGATCTGTCTATTCCGAACGTTCTGCGCCAGTCGCTTGAACTTATCGCGCTTTTCCCGATGCTTGCGGTTTATTCATATCAGGCAAAAAAATACTACATCGACAACGAGGGTCTTATTATCCACCGTCCGCACAAGAGCCTTTCGATTGCGGAAAATATACTTCATCTTCTGCGAGAGGACAGCCGCTATACCGAGCTTGAGGCGCGCGTTCTCGACCTTGCGCTGGTGCTCCATGCGGAACACGGCGGCGGAAACAACTCGACGTTCACAATGCACGTCGTTACCTCGTCGGGAACGGACACCTATTCTGCGGTAGCCGCAGCGCTAAGTTCGCTGAAAGGACCGAAGCATGGCGGTGCGAATCTTAAGGTCTGCGATATGTTTGCGGAAATGAAACGCGAAATAAAGGACTGGAAAGACGAGGATGAAATCTCCGCGTACCTCGAGCGCCTGCTGAATAAGGAAGCGTTTGATAAAAGCGGACTTATCTATGGCATGGGTCACGCTGTTTATTCCGTTTCTGACCCGCGCGCCGAGGCTTTCAAGGGCTATGTTGAAAAGCTTGCCGAAGAAAAGGGCGTAAGCGACGAATTTAATTTTTACAGTACAGTAGAGCGGCTTGCCGCAGAGCTTATCACGAAAAAACGCAGGATCTATAAGGGCGTCAGTGCGAATATCGACTTTTACAGCGGCTTTTGCTACACTATGCTGGGACTTCCGCGAGAGCTTTACACGCCGCTTTTCGCGGTTGCGAGAATTTCGGGCTGGTCGGCGCACCGCATAGAGGAGCTTATAAACGGAAAGAAAATAATCCGTCCCGCATATCTGAATGTTCAGCCGCACCGCGATTATGTCGCGCTCGGCGACAGAAAGCAGGAAGAATAATTTCGGAAAAGTTATGCGTAGGCGGCAAGGCGCGACAAAAACTTAGGAGTGCGCTGCAATTCGGGAGAAGAGGTGCTCGTCGGCATACTTTCCGCGAAATAAAACTCATACTGCTCCCGCGCCGCGGCTTTCTCCTTGCTCTGCCCTTTCCCACTTTTCAAAACGCCGCAGTCGTGAGGTCGGTGCGGCGCACGCCGCGCGTTTCGGCGCAGCCGAAACGCGCGTGGGCGGCTTCGCCGCCCACAGCCAAGGTCTGCCTGCGGCAGACCTCGGCGCGTGCGCCCCGTGAGGTTATCGCTAAGTTCGGACTGCGGCGGTGCGCGGATATTGAGGGTAAACGGGCAAATTGAAAGCCGCGGTGGGTCGTTGTTTGGCAACGTCCACTTAAAAGCGAAAGTGGCTCAAATTTGCTTAACCAAGTCCTATGCACTTCCCGAGAAATAAAAGCCAATTTAACAAAAGTTCCCGCCCCCGCCGTCGCGCTTTACGGGAGATAAAACCGACCTGTTTAAAGGCGGAACATG
>CAKSFR010000012.1 GCA_934454635.1 uncultured Ruminiclostridium sp. | reverse complement strand
TTGTGGTGAACTCTATTCTAACAGATCTCAATCATTTTTTCTATTTCTCGGTCTCACATCTATTGTAACGTTACAATTAAATCTCAACAAACTAAAAAATAACAACAATGTAAGACATCTTGTCAGAAAGGATCTAAAATGAACAAAAGTGCAAATATGTTCAATGATATAACTAAGGTTATATCTATTCTCACAAGTATAGTAGAGGAGTCAAATTCTTCTGCTTCCGATAAGGAGGACAGCAAGACTCAATTGGAATTCATAACTATAAACCAGGCGCTCAAACTTATCCACGGGATAAGTTACGGCTCGCTGCGCAATCTTTTGCTTAACGGCAAAATTCCGTATATACGGGCCGGCAAAGGAGAGCATGGAAAATATCTTATTTCCAAGGAGGGGCTCCTTCAATACTTTTATCGGTTAAACCGAAAATAAAAATCAAATGCTCTGTGAACCGCGCACAGAGCATTTTTTTATTGAAAGGAAAATATTATGGCAACTATCAGAAAACGTGGAAACTCGTATCAAATTCGTGTTTCCACAGGATATGACACGCACGGCAATCACAAAGAACAGGCAATGACATGGCGACCCGAAGCAGGCATGAGCGAACGTCAGATCGAAAAAGAACTTCAGCGGCAGGCTGTGATTTTCGAGGAGAAATGTATGCACGGTCTGCGCGTTTCGGCGGTCAAATTTGAAGAATTAGCCGAGGAGTGGTTTGAAAACTGTGCCAAAAACAGCCTCCGCAGCACCACTTTAGAACGCATGCTTCAGCTTCGGGGGCGCGTATATCTCGCTTTGGGACATCTTCGCATTGACAAAATTTCCGCACGGCAGCTTCAAGGGTTTGTTAACTCGCTCGCAAAGGACGGCGCAAATGAAAAAACAGGCAAGCCGCTTGCACAGAAAACTATACGCCACTATCTCAGCTTCATTTCTGACGTTTTTAACTACGCTGTGCGAATGGAACTTCTTTCGGATAATCCGTGCAGGAGGGTGATTATTCCCGGCGGTGAGGTCTGTGAAAAGAAAATTTACTCTCAGGAAGAAATGGAACTGCTTCTAAATAGACTTGCCGGTGAACCGCTCAAGTATCGCGCTTTCTTTTACCTCATTGCTTACAGCGGTCTGCGGCGCTCTGAAATGCTCGGTTTGGAATGGAAAGATGTTGATTTCAAAAGCAACATTATCAGCATTCGGCGCACATCGAATTACACGGCAGAGCGCGGGATTTACACGGACACAACAAAAACAAAACGCTCGCAGAGGACGCTGAAAATTTCGCAATTCATCATGGACATTCTGAAACAGCTTAGAGAAGAACAGGACGAGCAAGCGTTGAAATACGGCGACAAATGGGTTGAAAGCGACCGACTTTTTGTTAAATGGAACGGCGAACCGATGAACAACCAGACGCCGTATGGTTGGTTGAAAGAGTTTTGTGAAAAGAATGAGCTGCCGTTTTATGGAATACATAGTTTTCGCCACTTTGCGGCCTCTGCGCTGATTTCAGCGGGACTTGATGTGACAACCGTATCAGGTGCGCTCGGGCACTCTAACTCGACTACGACTATCCCCGTTCCAAATAGTAACACGAAACCAGTAGCAGTACCTACCGAGATAATAATGCTATTTTTCTTTTTTCATGACGCCAAAGCGGTAACAATCATCTCAGACAGATACGTAACGTTTCACCACAAATAAAGCATATTTCACCACATATCCGACTATTCATACAGCTTTCATGCTATAATGAAGAAAAATCGAAAGGACCGGTATATATGAAAAAGTTTCTGATAGCACTTATTATTCTTGCTGTAGTCGGAGGTTCTGCGTGGTTTGTTTTGTTTCGTCCAGAAAGGATATCACAGGAAACGCTTACGCAGGATTTTGAAACACATCGTCAGGCGTATGAAGATATTGCTATGTACTTGCGTAATCATAAGATCACCACTGAGATCACCGATATACCGATAGCAGGCAACAACTATAACGGCGTCATGTTTCAGGACTCGGACGAGTACAGAGCGTTTATGGACGGTGTTATGGAGATCATGAGCGAGGATCATGATGCAATCATTTCGGACGGAAAGACAGTAGAGTTCGTCTATCACAGTACAGGCGGAAAGCTGTGTAAGCTCTACGGTTCGGTGATCTATAACGGCGGAAAAAAAGTCGATGGAAAGATAACAGTTCCGCTGACAACTGACGGCTGGCACTTGTATATTGCACAGGGGTGAAATCATGCGAAAACAAATATCGCTTTTTCTGTCGGCTGTTTTTCTCCTGACAGGCTGCTCGGCAAAGATCGTTCAGAATGAACCCAAGCCTGCGGATAACACTGTTTATTCCCGTGATAGTGCAGGGATACGCCTTGAAGATGATTTCTACGGATATATGAATTTTGACCTGCTTTACGGAACGGATATCCCCGCAGATATGTTTGAATCGGGAACGCTCCGAATGGTGCAGAAAAATGTTGATGATGTTCTTTCGGACGAGATCATCTCTATCGGAAAGAATGATACCCCTTATCCTGACGGAAGTGATGAAAAGAGGATACATGACATTTACAGGCAGTATCTTGATACGGATACAAGGGAGCAGGTCGGATTTGTGCCGCTTGAAAAAGGTATGAATGCGATAGAAAACGCACGGACTGCAAAAGACTTCGCTCATGTCTGCGGTATGATCTATACGGAATACGGTGTTCCGGTGCTGCCTGCTGTCGGTGTTAAACAGGACAATTATGACAGCAGCAAAAATATGCCTTATATCGGGCAGATGCAACTTTACTATTCGGCTGACGAACTGCAAAACGGCAGAGACAGTGCTGAAAACTTACAGCAGCAAATGGCAGAAATATTGAGATTGCTCGGTCATGATAAGTTCGACAGCCTTGCCTATGATATTGTCACGATGCTTCTGGATATAGCGGAAGACACTTCCGATCCGAGTAAAATGTCTGTTGAGGATATGTATAATATCCGTAAGCCCGATGAACTTGACCCGCTTGTGAAAGAGTATCTTGAATCGGCTGGAATGGGCAGCGGAAATATTTGTGTTCTGGATATCGCACAGCTGGAAAAGATAGGCACTCTGCTGACCGATGATAACACAGAGATATGGAAAGCTCTTGCCGAATGTATGCTTGTGTACGCATATAAAGACGTTCTTCCCTCAAGTTATTCTGAGGCATTTGAACAGGTCAGTTTTCAGACCGACGAAGAAAAGGCAGTACAGACCGTAAATTCACTGCTTCCAAACGAGGTCGGGAATATATATATAAAGAAATACGGCGATGAAAAGACCTTTGCAGCTGTCGGGGATATGACAAGCGATATCATCTCGGCGTACAGAAAATGCATCGAAAGCTCAGAGCTTCTGACGGAAAACGACCGCAGGGAATGTCTTGCGAAGATAGACAATATTTCTGTAAATATAGGCTGCCCTGATGTGAATGCACGCAAAGATGTGCAGCTTTCGGGGAACCTGTTGGAAAGCGTCATACATATCAAAAGCGGTACAGTTTTGGAAATGCTGTCCTCTGCGGATAAAGCCCCGAATGCCGATGAATGGGGTATGCCTGCGTATGCAGTCAATGCATACTACGACGCACAGAAAAACAGCATTACAGTTCCTATGGGGCTATTCACCGCTCCGATCTTTGATGTGAAAGCCGATCATTATACGAATCTCGGCGGGCTCGGTTCTATCATCGCCCATGAGATCGGTCATGCATTTGATGCAGACGGTATCCTGTACGATGAGCACGGCAATTACCGCCCCGACAGGATCAGCCCAAAACGCACAGAACTGCTGTCCGATGAAGTTTCGGCATATTTCGGCGGTATGCAGATCATGGATACATTTTATATCGACGGCGAGAACACAAAGGGCGAGAATGCCGCTGACCTCGGCGGTATGCAGGTGATAGCTTCTATGACAGATGACAGGGACGAGCTGCGAAAGATATTCGAGAACTACGCAAGACTTTGGGCAACGCTGTCATTTGATACGGATGCTTCCGGACAGATTGCCGATGATGTTCACAGCCCCGCCGAGATCAGAGTGAACGGTGTACTTTCGAGCGTGGAGCAATTCTATGAAGTATACGATATTTCGGACGGCGATGAGATGTTTGTGCCGTATGATAAAAGAGTGAGGGTGTGGTGATATGCAGATTTTCATAAAACTCATATTGCGCAATATCACGATAAAGCCGTTTCGCACCCTTGTGATCGTGCTGTGTCTTGCAGCGGTATCGCTGACATTTTCACTGTGCCTGACGATCAGCTCTGCTTCAAACACGGCAGTCGAGGATATGATACGAAGCTCGATGGGCAGAACAGACATCACCATGCAAGCTGAAAGGGGCTTTGAAACACTTCCCGAATTGCCCGCTGACTGTGAAAGCCTGCCTGTGATACTTGCAGGATCGTATTTTCAGGTACATGATATCAGCAACTACAAATATGTGCAGAAGAGATCTGTATATGTAATCGGTGTTGATACAGAGCGTGCGGCGAAGTTCGGATTTCTGCCGAAGTGTACCGCCCCGTCAGAGAATGAAGCCGTTATCAGCTATGCGCTTTCACAGCGTTTCGGTTATGATATCGGAGATGAGATAACGCTTCCCTGTGCGGACGGTTCAGAGATCACACTGACTGTCAGCGAGATCGTGCTGAACAAAAATGATCTGTCGGTGATGACACTTGCAGTAATTACTGCTCCCGAAACGGCAAGGACAGTTCTGGCATCGCCCGGTACTTCTGCAACGATCATATATATTGATGCACCCGACGGAAAAGAATCCGAAACGGCGGAGCAGCTCTGTGCAGCATATGCTGATCTTCATGTCGATCAGGTCACAGGCACACCGGAGAGCCGTGACAGTATCCGCAGTGTAACAAGGGCTTTTCTGATAATTTTTGCCGTGACGCTGCTGATGATACTGTTTATCATATCGGCGTTTTCAAAGAATATAGCTGTCGAAAGGCTTGCTGTCATCGGCACGCTCCGCAGTATCGGCGCAGAGAAAAAAACGGCATCTCTCACGCTGCTGACCGAATGTGCAGTGTACGGCATGATAGGCGGTATTATCGGGACGGTTATTTTCTATGCGCTGAAAGATACGTTCCTCGGAAATATGATCCCCCGTGTTGACGGCATCGGCGGAAGTGTCAGTGTGCCGCCGTATGTGCCTGTGTTCGGACTTGTTATCCCGGCTGTGATAAGCTGTGCGGTGTCGTTTGCCTCTCTCATACGCACTTCAAAAATGCCGGTAAAGGATATCATTTTCGGCGGAAAGGACAATGTTTATCAGCCGTCTGTTTCAGGAGCGGTCACAGGGATAATATGCATATTTGTTGCAGTAATTCTGTTTATGGGCAGCTTCGGTTTTATCCCTTCGCTTTTCGGTCTTGCAGCGGTTGTTACCGGGATATGTCTTGTCATGCCGAAGATCCTATCCGCAGTTTCAAAGATCACGGCAAAGCATACCTACGGCGGCAGATTTCCTGTCATGCGCCTTGCTCTGATACAGTCGGGAACCAAAAAGACCGCCGTCATGGGAACGGTGATCTGCACGGCAGTTGTCATGATGACGGCTTCCCTTTATATCCTGTCACGCTCGGCAGAAGGGCTGTATTCGGTGAGAAATTTCAACTGCGATGCTCTGATAACAAACCTGTCGGAGTGTTCGGAATATTATGATATCATCAGTGCAGACAGCAAAGAATTTATCTATACTGCCGCCGAAACAACAGAGCTGAACGGCAAGCAGACGTCTGTCAGCATATTCGGGTATCACAGATTTGAGATGTTCAAGGGTCTGCGTGACCTGCCCGAAAGTCTTGGAAATGATGAGATCGCTCTCGACAGACAGATGATGAAAAGGCTTGCTATCCACGAGGGCGACAGCGTGACGCTTACATTGAAGCATGATTCCGTCCGCCCTGTAACGCTTACGTTTACGGCAGTGAAAGGGATAGACAGCGTATACTTCGACCAGAAGTGCAATGCGGCGGTCATAAGCCTTGATACCTACAAAAGCGTGTATCATGATTATCCGTCCATGCTGCTTGTCAGGGGCGATACCGAGCTTATGCACAGACAGCTTATCGACAAAAACGCGGAATTTGAAACGGCAGAGGAATACTACGCCCGTATGGACGAGGGTTCGGAAAGCATTACGGGACTGCTTGATGCACTTGCTGTGATCGGAATCCTTCTTGCGGTCATGTCGGTATCCGGACAGCAGATGATCGGTTTTGAGCAGCGCAGGCATGAGCTTGCAGTGCTTCGTTCGCAGGGTATGAGTATCTCACAGCTATCAAAAATGCTCCTTTGTGAAACACTGCTGACTGCTGTTTTACCTGTTCTCCTGTATCTTTGCACCGGGCGCTTTGTGATACTGATAATTGAACAGACGCTGTCATCACTGGATATGCAAATACCGATCAGCTATGAATACTTCGGGATAGCTGTGTTTTTGACAGTCATGACACTGGCAGTCATATTAACCGTGCTGATATCCATATTCTCACTGAAACGAATGAACACAGCCGAACAGCTCAAATGCGAATAGGAGGCACTATGGAAAATATCATCGAGGTAAAAAACATCTGCAAGAGCTTTGGCTGCAAAGAAAACCGCACTAAGGTCCTTGACGATCTATCGCTGACCGTGGAAAAAGGCGAATTTCTGTCACTTATGGGTGCATCAGGCAGTGGAAAATCAACGCTGCTGTATCTGATCGGCGGATTGGATACACCTGACAGCGGTGAGATACTTCTCAGCGGCAGAGATATTGCAAAAATGCGTGATAAGGAGCTTTCAAAGCTCAGGCGTGAGGGACTGGGATTTGTATTTCAGTTTTTCAACCTTGTGCAAAACCTGACGGTGGAGGACAACATTCTTCTGCCGCTTATTATGGACGGAAAAGACCCGAAGAAATACCGTGACAGGCTCGATTCAATGCTTGAAACGGTGGGGCTTTCCGACAAGCGGAAGAGCTATCCGAATCAGCTTTCGGGCGGTCAGCAGCAGAGATGTGCCATTGCAAGAGCCGTGATGTATGAGCCGCAGATACTCCTTGCCGACGAGCCTACGGGAAATCTTGACAGCAAAAGCGGTACCGAAATAATGGAGCTTTTCGGGCGTATCAATAAGGAAAACGGCATCACGATACTTATGGTAACACATTCCCGTGAATGTGCGGCATATTCGGACAAGGTGATAACACTTTGTGACGGCAGGATACTGTCTTGAAAACGCGCTTAAAATGTGCTATACTGATACAGGGTGATATCTATGAGGATAGCCGTTTGCGATGATGAAAAATACTTCCGCGATACGATTTGCGAGACGATAAACGCTTTTTACAAGAGCCTTGATGTGATATGTACAGCGTATGAAAACGGCTCTGCGCTGATAGCTGCATTTGAAAAAGGCTGCCGTTTTGATGCGATATTTCTTGATATTGAGATGCCGCCGCCCGATGGTATGGAAACGGCAAGGCGGCTGCATGGATTCTCGCCCGTTCTGCCTGTTATCTTCCTGACTAGTCACACGGAGCTTGCTATGGACGGATATGAAGTGGGAGCATTCAGGTTCCTGCAAAAGCCTGTTATAGCCGAAAAACTTACACAGGCACTCAAGGATATACGTCAGCTTACTGCAAATCATAAGAGTCTATGTATAAAAACGGAAGGCGAGGAGTATTTCATTTCGCCCGACAGCATTATTTTTGCCGAAGCCGATAACAATACGGTTCGGTTCATCACATCGGAAAGAGAATACAAAATGCGCATGAAGCTGACCGAAGCATTGACTATGCTTGACGGTGTGTCTTACAATTTTTGCAGGATACATCGTTCGGTGATCGTAAACCTCGCACATATCGTCAGCCGTAATGAAAAGGAGGTCAGGCTCGACAGCGGGACGATTCTTCCCGTAAGCAAAAGCTATTCGGACGAGCTGAAAAAACGGCTGATGGACTATATCCGCCTTAACGCAAGATAGGTGACGCTTATGATAAAATTATATCAGCTCACGCCGTATCTGATACAGCTCATGTACGGCGCGGCTTTCAGCCTGTGTACGCTTGTCACGATGAACGATTTGTTTTACAGGAGAATAAAACGAATACCGCTTTTTCCCGTAATGTCGGGATTGATATTCGGTATTGCGGCGTTTATAGAGAATCTTTGGTGTGGCGTTATCTGGCTCACACCGCTTTTTATCATTCACACGGCGGCGGCGTTTTTTCTGCTGACCGACAAAAACAAGGATCATTTGCTGTCGCTCATATTTGCGGAGCTTTTTTCCGCAAGTCTGATAAGCAGCGTGCAGACGGCGGTCTTTTCGGTATCAAAGGGGACGGAAAGATCATTCGCGGAGGTCACTTTGCTGTATTTTGCGGCGTATATCATTTCGGCTGCGTTTGTTATCCTGCTGAAGCGGCTTGTTCGCAGCGATGACAGAGAGCCGCTCGGCAGGCTGCAAATGCTCACGCTGACAGGGATAACGGTCTCGGTCTCGGCAGTCATCGGCAGGAGCTTTTCAATGTCAGACTATGTTCCCGATGTTTCCACGGAAGCTGCTATCCCCTCAGTGCTCATGCTGATGTCGGTAACAGTGCTGCTGTTGCTTTCGGTGAAGCAGCAGCAGGCAAAACGCTTCCGTGAGATGACCGAGCTGAGCGAGCAATATATGACTGCACAGGCAAGACACTTTGAGCAGACCAGAGCCGCCGATGCGGAGATGCGAATGCTCCGACACGATATGAAAAATCATATCACTGTGATGAACGGTCTCTATAGATCGGGAAAGACTGATGAACTGGGAGAATACCTGAACGGGCTTTCGGACAGCTTTGCTGACTCACTGGCTGTGAATGACACAGGCAGCGAGATCGCAGATGCGATCATTTCCGAGAAAAGAGCCGTTGCCGAAACTTCGGGAACAAAACTGGCATGTGACGGCAGTCTGAAAGGGCTTGCTATCAATGCTGTGATCCTTTGTACGGTGCTTTCCAATCTGCTGGACAATGCGATCGAAGCCGCAGAGCAGACCGACAATGAACGCATCATCACTCTGACAGCAAAACGGACAGGCAGCTTTTATTTCATCAGTATCAGCAATCCGTGCAGAGGGTATGTTGATGTGTCAGCGGACATGATAACGACCAAACCTGACAGAGAACATCATGGCCTGGGCTTAAAAAGTGTCCGGAATACATTGGAGAAATGCGGTGGAACACTGGAGCTTTCCTGTAAAAAAGCGGGAGAGGGATATGTTTTTACGGCGGAGGTCATATTGCCGGCAAATAAATGAAATATTGAAAGTTGATCATGCTGATGCCCTGAGATTTGCTTACAAGCATTTCTCAGGGATTTTCTTTTCAGGTGGTTTTGTTTTCCGCTCCGCAGGCTTGGAAGGCGCTGAGGGGCATTTCTGTTTGCCACAGGGCATAGCAAGTGCGAGCTGCCGAAACAACTCGCCCTGCTCAATGATCGGTGTCGCAAGAATCGAATTGTAAATATACTCCGACATTGAGCGCAGACCGCTTTCCTCTGTGTACTGTTTCAGCTTGGCAAACTCCCTGTCATTCAAGCGGATTTTCAGCACCTTTGACTTCCGTTACTCGTCTGATATTACATTCATAAACTGGTACGGCGCAGTTATTGCGCAGTCTGGGCGGCAGTTTGATGAAAGTAGGTATTGATTTTTTGGGGACAGAATGGTATAATGTAGAAGTAAGAGTAAGTACTCGGCTTGCTCGTGTGAATCGGAATTTTACGGAGCAATGTTCATATGAAAAAAGCATTTAAGATAATTGGAAAGATACTTCTTGTAATCATAATATTACTAATCATTTTCTTGCTAATAGTGTTCACATACAATAAAATTATGATGAATAAGGAAAAGGCACTATTGGACGAACCTCTTGGCGAAATGATAGAGGTTGACGGACACAATATGTGCATATACTCTGAGGGAGAAGGTAAACATACATTAGTATTTCTTTCAGGTTCAGGAACTGCTTCTCCTATACTTGATTTCAGAAGTCTTTATAGTTTGTTAGTTAATGATTATAGGATAGTAGTTGTTGAAAAATTCGGCTACGGTTTCAGTGATGTAGTAAATACTGAGAGGTCATTTGATACAATACTAAAGCAGGACAGAGAAGCTCTTTCAAAGGCTGGAATTGATGCTCCGTTTATCCTCTGTCCTCACTCAATGTCTGGACTTGAAGCGATACTTTGGGCACAAGAATATCCAGATGAAGTCGAAGCAATTGTAGGTCTTGATATGTCTCTGCCACGCTCTTATGACAACTTTAATTTTTCAAAAACAGAGCGATTTGAAAAAATTGCGGCTATTGGTCGGGAACTGGGGATCGTCAGATTTTACTATTCTGACAGTTCACTTCCTCAAGGACTTTCAGAAGATGATAAAGATTTATACAGAGCAATAGCCTGTAAAATAGCTGTTAACGATGACGTTATAAATGAAGGTCTTGCTATCCCCGATGCCGTCAAAAAGATCGACGGAGCGCCTAAACCTGATATACCAATGTTAATGTTTGTGTCTGACGGAAAAGAAACAGGCATTGAAAAGTGGTCGGAGATACAAAAAGAGTATGCTTCTGAACTGTCAAATGCAACTGTTGTTGAACTTGATTGCGGACACTATGTTCATAATTATAAGCAGGAGCAAATAAGTGAAGAAATGAAAGAATTTATTGAGAATATCAAGTGATAAATTCTGATGTATCTCAGCAACACTCCTACCACCCTCAAAACTGAATATCCCTACAAGCTGTGTGAGCGTACTCCGCTCCACAGCTTTTTCATTTTCCCCATAACAACTTGTCGAACTCGAAAACTCTAATGGCGCACAAAGTTCATGCGCACTGCCAATAGACAAAGTGCGGTATTGCGCACTATAATATTATCATCGGGTATCCTCCCGAAATCTGAAACGAACAATGGTGATGATATGGCTGACATCGCAAAGAAGATCACGAAGCTCGATGAGAAGATCGGCAAGCTGAAAGAGCGTATCAAGCCCGACACGACTGAGTGTGAAAAGCTGAGTGAGCAGAAAGCTATGCTGATCTATCAGTCGCTGTGTAAACAGTATAGCTGTGAGGGACAGGCTCTCGCTGACATGATCGCAAGAGAACACGAACAGGCGGCTATGTCCGGTGCTGATGACGCTGACGAGGAAGAAATGCTCGGACAGACTTCTTTCTTTGAGAATAATCCTTACTCGGATTAAATATATATCCGACAACAAAACGTTCCGTGCAGGAGTAACGACCCTGCAACATTTAGCCATTGCGTGTAGAGATAGATAATCGCAGGCGGAAAGGAGACAATTGAAAGAGACAACAACATCTGCCGTAGAAAGAGAAAAGGCAGGAAAAATGTTTGAGCTGAACGAGAAGTACAAGGACTTCCCTGAGCGTGTCTCGGAATATGAGATCGACGGGAAGAAGTACATCGTTCACAGCCGCTTCGTCGGAGAGAAAAATATCGACGAAGTGATCGGCAGGCTCGCTTTTGAAAGAGCCGTAAAAGAAACACTGGCGTAATTTTGCCGGCAATGCATTGACTATACCGGCATTTTGCGCTATACTGAAGATGTCGGTATGGTACTGCTTTGATTTGAAAGGAGTTATAATGGCAAAGCAGACCATTTACAATGCAGGAATTTACGTCCGCCTTTCGCAGGAGGATATGAGAGCCGGCGAATCCCTGTCAATAGAAAACCAGAAACTTATCCTCACAAAACATGTCAAGGAGCAAGGTTGGAATCTCGTCGATACCTACGTCGATGATGGTTGGAGTGGTACGGATTTCGACAGACCTGCGGTGCAGAGATTGCTGTCCGATGCTCAGTCGGGAAAGATTAATCTTATCATCTGCAAAGACCTCAGCCGTTTCGGTCGTAATTATATTGAGGTCGGCAGATATGTGGATTACATTTTTCCAAGTTACAATATCCGCTTCATCGCTCTCAATGATAATGTGGATACCGCAAGCAAGGATACCTCAGCACTTGACATGATGCCGATTGTGAATTTGTTCAACGAATGGCACGCCGCTTCTACGAGTAAGAAGATCAAGGCAGTTATCGAAGCCAACGCAAAGGCAGGCAAGTACCGCACGACCTGCGCTCCGTTTGGTTACACGAAAGGCGATGATCCAAATCATCTGCCTGTGATCGATCCCGATGCCGCACCTATCGTCCGCAACATCTTTGAAATGAGAGCAAGCGGTATCAGTCTGCACCACATTGCTGATAAGCTCAATGAGGACTGTGTGCCGATACCGTCAGATTACTACTACGCAAAGCTCGGCAAGCCAAATCCTCGCCGTACAAGACATATGTGGAGCCCTGAAACAGTCAGGCAGATACTTCATAATTACACCTACCTCGGACACCTCGTTCAGCTCCGCACAACAACGATAAGCTACAAGAATCACAAAGTTGTCAAAAACGATGAAGATGATATGATCGTTGTGAAGAATACACACGAGCCTATTGTTTCACAGGAGCTTTGGGACAGGGTGCGTGAAATGGAGCAGTCGGTGTCGCAGGGCAAGCGTAACAGCAGTGGATATGTTGCCAATCTCAGCGGACTTATTTACTGTCAGGACTGCGGAAACAAAGTCCGCCTTGCGTGGAATAACACCACAAACGGCAGCAAGAAAAAACCGAGAAAGTATCTTCGCCACAATTACAACTGCACCTCTTACATGAAGTTCGGAAAGCGTTATTGTCCCAGCCATTATATCAAAATGCAGGATATGGACGCAATTGTACTTGAAGATATTCGCAGTCTCGTTCAGCTTGTTGTAGAGGACGAGGAAAAGGCAAAAGCAGAATTTCTCGCTCGCAAAGCAAAGCACCACGAGGAGCAGTATTCCGTTGATTCCAAGAAGCTGACAGAGGGCAAATTTCGCTTGCAGGAGCTTGACACGCTGATCCAGAATATCTATGAGGACAAAGTCCTCGGCAAGGTGTCAGAGGACGTAGCGATGAAGCTGATAGCGAAGTATGAGACCGAGCAGAAAGAGCTGTCGGCAGAAGTTGCTGACCTTGAAGAAAAGTTCTCCACGATCAGGCAGGACGAGGAAGATGTAGCCCTGTTTATGGAGCGTCTGAGAAAGTACACCGACGTGCAGGAGCTTACCCGTGAGATGTGCCTTGAACTGATCGAGTATATCACCCTTGATGCCTATGTCGAGGGGCAACCCCGTGAGATCTACATCTATCACAAGCTGCTCGATGAACCGCTCAAGGACAAAAGAAGCCTTTTCTAAGGCGTATTTACGTTATTTATCAACCATACGAAAGTGTGTTACTATTTGGCAAGAGGACTACGTTGAATGTTTACTCACACCAGTTTGATACTGCACAGGCCCGTGTTTCTGAAGCCATGGACAGCGCTTTCGACTTTCTCAAAAACAGACATAGGGCAGACAGGTAAAACAAATTTGTCCGCTGAAAAAACAGAATAGCGGACAAACAGCGGACAATTTCATTTTCGCACATAAAACGAAACCTCCCGAACGGCTTTATTAAGCCATTCGGGAGGTGATTTGATGGTGACCCGTACGGGAATCGAACCCATGATTCCGCCGTGAAAGGGCGATGTCTTAACCGCTTGACCAACGGGCCAAAATGGTAGCGGCAGTCGGATTCGAACCAACGACACCCTGGGTATGAACCAAGTGCTCTAGCCAACTGAGCTATGCCGCCATATTTCGTCGCTCTTCTTGTTTCAGCGACAAGAATTATTATATCACAACATTTGCAGCTTGTCAATACTTTTTTTCAAAATTTTACATATTTTTTGATATTCACTTGCTGTTCATTAATAAAATTTGCTTTAATACTAATTCCTAATCAATATATAGACAATGGCTATATATTGATTACCGCTTTAAAAGCGGTATGTCAAAGCCGGCGGCTTTGACGGAATTAGTATTGTACGTTTTTTTGGAGGCTACGCCGCCACGCCGCTTCGCAGAAGCGGCGTATCTTCCTATAGACGTTGTCTATAGGGAAGATTGAAAAATAGTATAAAGTATCAAGAACATAGCCATACCGCGGAAGAAATTCAAGCTATAGTTTTGCCTATAGCTTGAATCGGAAATATTACTGCCTAAATTTCACTTCATTTTTTAGCTCGCCTTTTTCAAAAAAGGAGGAAATATTGTTTATGGTCGTTTCGGCGATATTATTCAGTGCTTCCTCTGTCAGAAAAGCCTGATGCGACGTGATAAGCACATTCGGCATCGTCGTAAGCCGCGCCAGCGTGTCGTCCTGAACGATGTGTCCGGAGTAATCCTCAAAGAAGATGTCGGATTCTTCCTCGTAAACGTCAAGGCACGCCGCGCCTATCCGCTTTGATTTTATTCCGTTCAACAGAGCGTCCGTGTCAATAAGCGCGCCGCGCGAGGTGTTGACGATAACAACGCCTGTTTTCATTTTTGCTATCGTTTCTTCGTTTACGAGATGATTTGTTTCGGGGGTAAGAGGGCAGTGAAGCGAGATTATATTGCTTCTTCTGAACAGCTCGTCAAGCGAAACATATTCAATTCCGCTGTCTGCGGCAGGGTAGGGGTCGTACGCGATTACGTTCATACCGAACCCTCGGCAGATGTCGATAAAGCAGCGGCCTATCTTGCCCGTTCCGACAACTCCCACGGTTTTGCCGTGAAAGTCAAACCCGATAAGTCCGTTGAGGCTGAAATTGAAGTCTTTCGTGCGAATATACGCTTTGTGTATGCGTCTTATGCTTGTTAGAAGCATTGCCATTGCGTGTTCCGCAACTGCGTACGGAGAATAATCAGGAACGCGCACTATCGGTATTTTTCCGAGCGCGTATTTCACGTCAATGTTGTTGAAGCCTGCGCACCGCATTGCAATAAGTCGAACGCCGTTTTCACAGAGAATGTCTATAACCCCCCGTGAAATGTCGTCGTTGACAAATGCAACAACCGCGTCATAGCCGTGTGAAAGCTCTGCCGTGTCCTCGTTCAGCTTTGTTTCAAACATTTTCAGCTTTATATCTTTTCCGTCCAGAAATTTTTCAAATCCTGCTTTATCATACGGTTTTGCGTCGAACATTGCAGCTTTAATCATAAAAATACCGCCTTTCGTGTAAATAACGTGACTGATGTTATTATACCCGACAAAGGCGGTAAAATTTATTCTGTTTTATTTTTGCTGAATTTTTTTTGAAGCAGATTTACGAGCTTTGTGCATACAAAACCGATAAGCAGTCCCCAAACGCACCCTGCCAACACATCGCTCGGAAAATGAACGTACAGATATAATCGCGAGAAAGCAACCAGCGCGGCGAAACCGCACGCTATAAATCCGCACCTCTTATTTACGCGGAAAAACTGCACCGCTGCGGCAAATGAAGTGGTGGTATGACCCGACGGGAAAGACGTTCCGAAAGGCGGTGGGATTATCAAAACGTGTTCGGGGTTAAGTTCAAACGGGCGTTCACGCAGGAATATCAGCTTTACTGCAAATTCTGTCAGAAGCGCCGCAAAAGCAAGCGCGGAGAGTATTGCTATTCCGTCCGCGCAGCGCTTCCTGAAAAAAAGAAACAGGATACCGAAAACGCCCCATATTATGCCGCCGCCAAGCTTTGAAACTATTGTCATTATGACATCCAGAGCGCCGCATTTAAGCGCGCTTTGTATGCCGTCGAGGATTTGAAAATCCAGCGTCTGGAGCCATTCCATTTAGCCGTTCACTTCCTCGATCAGCTTTTCAAGCTCGGGAATTGTCATTTTCAATCCGAACATTGTTACAACATTTCGGAGAATGCACCAGTCCAGCGAGGTGAGCGAATCTTTTTCATCATCGGAGAAAATGTCCTCTTCTTTTTTTCCCATCAGCTTCAGAATATGCGCCATTGCTTCCTTTCCGTTCGGGTGAAGCCGCAGGTCGCGCAGATAGCTGTAAATTGTGAGCTTTTCCGGCGCGTGTTCCGCATGAATCATGATTTCTTCGTTCACGCGTATATCGGACGATGCCGCGCCGACAAGGATTTCGTACTTTCCGCCCTCGACCCGCCAGTCGCCGTTTTTTTCGTCCCAGTAGGCAAACGCACGGCGGTCAAGTGTAAATTCAACGGTTTTTTCTTCGCCTTTTTCAAGGAAAATTTTCTTGAATCCCTTGAGTTCTTTTACGGGACGTGCAATTTTCGGCGAACATTCACGGACGTAAAGCTGAACGATTTCTTTTCCGTCAAAATCGCCTGTGTTTTTTATTTTTACACTGACCGTAAGTTCATCATTTTCGTCGATTTCCTTTGCTGAGAACGAGAGGTCGGAATATTCAAACGAAGTGTAGGAAAGACCATATCCGAAAGGGAAGAGAACGGGGATATTTTTCCTTTCATAGTAGCGGTATCCGACGAATATATCTTCGCCGAAGCGCACTGTTTTGCCATTGCCGGGGAAGTTTAGATATGCGGGAGTATCTTCGATGCGAAGAGGGAATGTTTCGGCGATTTTTCCGCACGGGCAGGCTTTTCCGAACAGAATTTCGGCAATAGCGCCCGCGCCCGCTTCGCCGCTGAGATACGCTTCAAGCACTGCGGCGGAATTGTCGAGGAACGGCATAGTTATCGGTGCGCCGTTGCAGAGTACGAGAATAATGTTTTTGTTCACTTCGTAAACGCGCTTTATCAGTTCGACATGACTTTCGGGAATATCGAGCGTACTGCGGTCGAAGCCCTCGGATTCGCAGTTGTCGGGAAGTCCCGAAATAATAACAACTGCGTCCTTGTCTTTTGCGATGCCGACAGCGTTTTCAATTTCCGAAATGTCGCTGTTATCGTCAAGCGAGTATCCTTTTGCGTAGCTTACGTCTGCGAACTTTTTCAGCTCGTCGAGCGGCAGGTCGGTTTTTACGGAATTTACACGGGAGCTTCCGCTGCCCTGATAGCGCGGTTTAACTGCCATTTCGCCTATCACGGCGATTTCAGCGTTCTCTTTGAGCGGGAGTATCCCGTTGTTTTTCAGCAGAACCATGCATTCCTTTGCAACCTGTTCGGCAAGCTTGTGATGAGCCTCGTAGTTGCATTTTTTTCCGCTTTTCTTTTCGTCAAGCGAATAAACCAGACGAAGCATACGCTCCGCGCACACGTCTATCTGCTTTTCCGTAAGAGTGTTGTCGAAACGGCTGTCGGACTGCTCTATCGCAACGCGCTTTTGCTTGTATGCTTTTACTATTTCCTTGTCGTTAAGGCAGTTTGACGACGGCATTTCAAGGTCAAGTCCCGCATAAACGCCCTGAACGCGGTTATCGACCGCGCCCCAGTCTGACATTACAACGCCCTTGAAGCCCCAGTCTTTGCGCAGAACGTCGGTAAGCAGCCATTTGTTCTGTGAGCAGTAGTGTCCGTTTATTTTATTGTATGCGCACATGAGCGTGGTAGGCTTAGCTTCTTTTACGGGGATTTCATACGACGCGAGGTAAATTTCGCGCAGGGCACGCTCTGAGATTATTTCGTCAATGACAAAGCGGTCGGTTTCCTGAGAATTTGCGGCGAAGTGTTTAAGCGCTGTACCAACGCCGCGGCTCTGTATGCCTTTGATAATTCCCGAAGCCATGTTTCCCGAAAGAAACGGATCCTCTGAGAAATACTCGAAATTGCGCCCACAGAGAGGAGTGCGCTTGATGTTATTTCCGGGACCGAGAACTATCTGAAGGTTCTGATCGGCGGCTTCCTCACCTATAGCCGCACCCTGTTTTTCGGCAAGCTCCTTGTCCCATGAGCAGGCGAGGAGCGAAGCGGTCGGAAAGCAGGTCGCCGGATGGCTCGTTTCGATTCCAAGGTCGTCGGCGGAGTATTGCTTGCGCAGTCCGTGAGGGCCGTCAGCCATTGAAATCGACGGTACGCCGAGACGCTTTATCGGCTTTGTGTTCCAGCCGTCGAGAGCCGATAAAAGGCTTGCCTTTTCCTTTACGGTCATTTTTTTGAGAATGTGTTTTATTTCATTTTTCTTCACAGAGAGCACCTCTTTTCAGATTTTTCTGATAGTCATTGTGTATGTTTTAGTTTCACCGGGCAGTGCGGTCTGTATACCGCGCTTTTCATTAAAAATGCCGCTGTCTGTATCGTAATCGTCGCAGCCGCACCACGGCTCAATGCACACAAACGGAGCGTTTTTGTGGTCGGGTGTCCACACTCCGAGCGTTTCAAAGCCTTCCCAGCTTACGTTAACGCCGCCGCCGCTGTCGCTGACGAGCGAGCAGCTTTTCGAGTGCAGCGTATCAAAATAAACGCAGTCGTTATCGAAAAGGTCATAGCGCAGGGGAAAAGTGTTGCTTTCGGTCAGACGGTTTACGCGGTCGCTGTCGCCCCACATTCGCGTTTCAAGATTCATAACAGGGCTGTTTACGGTCTCATTTTGCGCGAAAATCAGCTTGTATCCGCTTATGTCGCCGTCCAGCGCGAAAGCGGGGTGCGCGCCTATACAGTACGGCATATCGCGTTCGGAGCTGTTAGTTACGCGGTATGTTATTTTAAGAAAATCAGGTTCCAGAGTATATTCAAGCGAAACGGTAAAATCAAACGGGAAGCACTGCTTCGTTGCTTTCGTTGCGGAAAAAGTGAAAACCGCGCGGTTCTCGGCTTCTTCGTCGGGCGTAAATTCATTGTCGCGCGCAAAGCCGTGCTTTGAAATTGCATATTCCTTGCCGTAAATCGAGGTTTTTCCGCCACGCAGATTGCCTATCATCGGGAAAAGAAACGGCGAGGTTTTGCCCCAGTATTTCGGGTCGCCGCACCACATAAGTTCGACTGAGCCTATACTGTATGATTTCAGTTCAGCGCCCTTGCTGTCGATAACCGCAGCGGAATTTCCGTTTTTAAGAGTTGTCAGCATTTGCTTTTGCCTCCTCGATAGTCAGGTCGATATAAAATTTCTTGTTGTTTATCGAATCCGGAATGTTTCGTTCAGTTCCGCCCCAGTCGGGAAGCTCAGACCAAGTGATGACATTTTCATGCGCCATGACCTTTTTAAGAAATTCTTCGCTCATTCGTTTCGTATTAAGCTCGGGAATGCCGTAGAGATTTGATTTGTCGGAAATAAATTCACCGTTCCACGGCATATAGAAAAGCCATTTTATCGTATCCTTGTTTGCGTTGAACTCGTCGGGATCGGGAATATAGCCTACCTCGGTGAGCGCAAGCATTTTGCTTTCATCGGTTATTTTCGCGAGATTTCTGTATTCGCGCTCCTGAATGGAATGATCCTCAGCGTTTGGATAAACGTCAACGCCCGAAATGTCGTAGGTGTTCGGGTGAACCATTGTGTGCTTACTTTGTCCGTTCCAAACCCAGATAAGGTTCGTTAGCTTGTGATAATTTTCAAGCCTGTCATAAATCATATACCAGAGCTTCTGGAAATAATCGCCTCTGCCCACTTCGAGAGATGTCGTTCCCCACCAGAACCATGCGCCGCTTGCTTCGTGGAGCGGGCGCCAGAGAACGGGAACTCCCGCCGCTTCGAGCTTCTGAAGCTCAATTGCGACCAAGTCAATATCGTGGACAACGATTTCATACTCCTTTGTTCCGGGCGTTACGGCATTTTTTATGTCAAAATTTGCAATTTTTTCCGCATAAAACTGCTTTGCGGTAGATTCGGGATCCTGATTAACGTCGCGGGGAACATTCCAGTGCCAGCAGAACGCCACAATGCCGTTGGATTTGGTGTGCCAGTCGATAGCCATCTGCGTCCATTCGCTGCGGCTTTCCGCGTCGGTGGCGGTCGTTGTGAAAATGAAGTCGAAGCCCTTTATTGCGGGAAGGTCGCCCGTGAGCATATAATAAACAATGTCTTCTTCTTCGTATTTATTGCCCATTTGCTGTGCGGAAATCATATTTTTCCCGTAATTTTCACGAAGCCATGTGTAAAGCTTCTTGGTTTTCTCGTTGGTGTTGTCTGAAACGGTATCGCCTTCGGCAACGGTCTTTTCGTCGAGCGATTTCAGCAGTGCGTCAAAGTCGGTTTCATAGGCGAGAGCAACTTCCATATCAACATCGCCGTTTTCATCGACCGCAACGGGGTTAGAGAGCGGGGCTGAGGCAGAATTGTCTGTCGCAGAGGCGTCGGTCACGGAGGTGTCCGCGGGCGTTTCAGCTGTATTGCCGGTGCAGGAAGCCAGCGTTGAAGCTGCAAGAAGGACAGCGGCAATTCTTTTTGCAAGAGATGTTTTTTTCATGTTTTACCTTACCTTTCACTTTTATGCGTTGAGATTCGGAATTTTTGACAGGTCGAACGGCGTTTCTTGATAAACGCAGAAGTTCAGCCAGTTTGAGTACATAAGACTTGCGGCGCAGCGCCAAGTAAAGCGCGGTTCTTTTGTCGGGTCGTCGTCGGGGAAATAATTGTAGGGGAGAGGTACGTTCTCCGCGCCCTTTGCCGCGTCGCGTTCATATTCGTTGCGGAGCGTGTACAGGTCGTATTCGCCGTGACCTGTTATAAATATCTGCCTGTTGGATTTGTCGGCTATGATATAAGGTCCGGCAATATCCGAGTCGGCAAGGATCGTAAGTCTGGGTTCGGCAAGTATATCTTCACGCACGACCTCCGCGTGACGCGAATGCGGAGCGTAAAAAACATCGTCAAAGCCTTTAAGAAGCGGGTGATTTACGGCCGTAACGCGGTGCGGAAAAACGCCGAACATTTTACGGGGAAGTGTGCGTTTATCAATTCCGTAGTGGAAATAAAGTCCCGCAAAAGCGCCCCAACAGATATGTACAGTGGAAAACGCGTGGTATTTTGACCATTCCATTATGTCGCAAAGCTCGTCCCAGTAGTTTACATCGTGAAAGTCGTAATGCTCCACGGGCGCGCCGGTTATTATAAGCGCGTCGAAGAAATTGTTTTGTATCTCGTCAAAGGTCTTGTAGAATGTGTTCAGATGTTCCAATGCGGTGTGGCGCGAGATGTGCGTTGCTGTTCTCAGAAGCGTTATATCGGTTTGCAGCGGCGTATTGCTGAGCAGCCGCAGAAGCTGCGTTTCCGTTTCGATTTTTGTAGGCATAAGGTTGAAGATCGCGACCTTCAGCGGGCGTATGTCCTGTCGGTTTGCCTTGTCGCTCGGAATGACGAAAATATTCTCATTGAGAAGCGTCTGATATGCTGGCAGCTCGCTCGGTATGTTTATTGGCATTCTCTTTTTCCTTCCTTTTGCATATATATCATTTATTATATCATAATACGCAGATAAAATCAATATTTTTTGCTCTGTTTTCATTACCCCGGTTCAAATATTGCAAAAATTGCGAAAAACTATTGATTTACCGCCAAAAATAATGTATAATTTATATTGTATATAGCTGTGTTTTCGGAGGTTTTGCAATGAAAAAGTTTGTTATTCTTTTCGCGGTTATTGCCGCTGTTTTCACGTCGGCTCTGTTTCTCTCGTCAGATGTTTTTGCTGTAAATGCAGAGGATAACTCCGAATTTTACGGCTATCTTCTTGAATGTGCAAATTCATATCAGAAAGAGATAGATGTCACAAAATATGTCAAAGCAAACGGCTGGACGACTTCCGATCTCTCGGACAGCATAAAATACTTTTATCTGACAGAGCCGGGATTGTTTTTCGTAAAGCAGGAAATAACGATAAGGTACAGCGAAACCGGCTCGAAGTATCAGGTGGAGTTCAAATACCTTTATAAGCAGAGCGAGATCGAAAAAATGCGCAAAAAGCTGAGAAAGGCTGCGCTTGACGCCACAGAGGCGGTAACCTCCGATATGACCGACGCGGAAAAAGCGCTTGTCGTTCACGATTATATAATAGCCAACTGCAAATACGACCAGTCGCACACCAAATATTCCGCGTATGACTGCCTTGTTAAAGGGAGCAGCGTTTGTCAGGGTTATTCGCTTGCTTATATATACGTACTGCGCGACATTCTCGGAATGGATTGCTCGATAGTTTTGTCCGACAGTCAGAACCATTCTTGGAATTATGTGAAGATAGATGATGAATGGTATCATACAGACCTGACGTCTGACGACCCGACTTATTATACTCTTTCCAACGAATCCTATGACGCGCTCGGAATGATTTCACACAAGAATTTTCTGCTGAACGATTCCGACTGCAAAAAAAGTTCGGAGCTTCATCGGGACTGGAATACGCTCGGACTTCCGAAATCCGGCGGAAAGAAATATTCTGATATCTTCTGCCGAAACAGCGGCTCATATACCCACAAAATTGGCGATTTATGGTATTATGCAGAGCTTGACCCCGATTCGCCCGGGCTGAATTACAAAAAAACAGGCGACAGCACGCTTTACACCAACATTTGCACATATAATGCCAAAACCGGAGAGAGCGAAGTGCTGAAGCGCGTTAAATCCAACTGGTTTCTTTATCGAGATACAGATTCGGGTGAAAAGCTGACAAAAAAAACGTGTTATTTAAAAAGCTATCTGAAGCTGGCTCGCGTCGGCGATACGCTTTACTACAATACTGCGGACGCCGTTTATCGCCTGAATACTTCGACGGGTAAAGCGAAAAAAGTGTACACGCTCAATAAAAAAGATTACAGCATTTACGGCATTGTCGCACGGAGCGGATCAAAATTGCGCGTCTGCTATAAAAGGGACAATTCCTACAGCGAAAAATATCTTAATCTGAAAATCGGATAATCACGAAAAGGAGCAATGACAAAATGAACAACGCTGACTTTAACGAAAGACTGCATCTCATCGCGATGATTTCTACCGATATAGTTTTTGAATACATTGCTGCCGACGGGCTGTTTCGCCTTTTTGACAAGACCGGCGAGAGCTTTTCAGAGCGCGTTTCCACGATTTCCGATTTTGAACAAGTGTTCAAAGAAGATTTTTCGGTTTACAATGACGATACGGACGCATTTGAGCAGTTCTGCGACAATGTGAAAAACGGCATCGACAGAGCGGCTTTTGAGTTTAGGTTAAAGGACAGAGAGGGCGTATACCGTTGGTACCGCGTCAGAATGAAAGCTGTTTTTGACGCTGAACACGAACATCTCATCAAGGTAGTCGGCAAAATGGAAGATATAAGCGATATGAAAAGCGCGGAAAAAAGGCTTATTGAAAAGGCGGAGCGCGATCAGCTCACCAAAATATATAATAAGGAAACAACGAAGCGCCTTATTCGTAACTATCTGCGCACCGACGAAAGGGAAACCTTTGACGCATTTATCATCATTGATATTGACAATTTCAAGCAAATAAACGATACGCTCGGTCATCTTTTCGGCGACAGCGTTCTTGTTGATTTATCTCAGGAAATGCAGGATCTTTTCCGAACAAACGACGTTGTCGGCAGAACCGGCGGAGATGAATTTATCGTTTTTCTGCGCGGAATGAAGCATAAAAGTCATATTGAATTCAAAGCAAAGGATATATGCAGGATATTTGATCTGCTTTATGCAGGCGAGGACGGAACTAAGATAACGGGAAGCCTCGGTATTTCGCTTTATCCGCAGGACGGCGATACGTTCGACCAGCTTTACCGCAAGGCTGATATGGCGCTTTATGCGTCGAAGCACGCGGGGAAGAGCTGCTATACGTTTTATAACGAATCGCAGGAAAAAGACCAGCCGTTTTCCGCGCTTCCGCACGTTGAACAGTATCGCGCGGGAATGGACTTCCTGAAACCATCGCAGGATATTGTGACAATGCTTACCAATTACGCTTTTGATATATCCGAACAGGGAGTTAATGACGAAACGATACTTTCGCTGCTTACCCGCGCGGGAAAGCATTTTTCGCTTGACCGTGTGACGGTTTATGAATACAAGCCCGAAAAAGGCGGGTTTTATGCAGCGCATCAATGGTGTACAAAGAATATGCCAAGCACGCTTGGCAGTGTGATAGCTGTTACCGACGCAGAACGCTTCGGAACGCGTATGCTTTTTGATTCTAACGGAATATACAATTCGCTTTTCTGCAAGTCAGACGGCTGCCTGTATGACGCTTATATGAATAAGAACGGTGTAAAATCGTGCATATCGGGCGGCAGCGTTCTCGGAAATAAACTGTTCGGAATGGTTGCGTTTGAGGAGTGTACTTCGCCGAGAACATGGTCGATAGAGGAAGCAAAGGCGGTCAAAACTATAACAAGACTTATTTTCTCATATTTCCTGAGGGCTAAAAAAGGAGATAAAAAAGATGAAGATTGTTGATTATTGCGAGTGCGTGGATAAAGCGTATTGGCTCTCGCTTATAAAAAGCGCGGACTGGAGTGCGGCAGGATTTCTTGCCAAGCTTCTCAGCGAAAATAAACTTGAAGAAATGTGCGGGAAAAACGCGCGTACACTGCTGCTGACCGAAGAAAACGTGCTTATTTCATTTTGTACGCTTGCCGAAAAGGACGAAATAGACGCCCCGGAAATGTTTCCGTGGATAGGTTTCGTCTATACTTTTCCGCAGTACAGAGGAAAGGGATATGCGGGCGATCTGATCGGTTTTGCCTGCAAAGAAGCGGCAAAATCGGGCGCACAGAACGTTTTCGTTTCAACTGACGCGATTGGTCTTTACGAAAAGTACGGATTTGAATTTCTGCGGGAAATGACAACCGTCTTCGGAGGAAACTCAAGAATTTACAAAAAAGTGTTGACAAATTAAACTTGATTTGATATAATAAACGTTACCCGTCAAAAACGGAGAGGAAAGGAGCGTTTATTATGCAAAACAAGGAGAGTATAACTGCGCTTATGTCGGCGTTCAGCCGGGCATATCACGCAGAACATGAACTGAACCCGATTTTTGAGGACAGTATGGCGCGCGGGCTAATGACGGACGAGGAGTACGCCTCGATTTTCGGGTATATAGCCGCAGGAATCGATTTTTTCGCGCCCGAACTGAAAAATACGTTCAGAACAACAGATGACGCCGTGCGTTATATCGTCAACACTCAGCTTGCGCCGACCCCGCTTTGCCGCGCGGCATACTGCGAGAGCGCGCTTAAAACGGCGATGAGAACCGGAACTCTGCAATATGTAATTCTTGGCGCGGGGCTTGACACGTTCGCTTTTCGCGAACCTGAATTTGCGGCTAAATATGACATTTTTGAGGTTGACCACCCAAAAACGCAGGAGGATAAGCTGAAGCGCATATCACGCGCGGGCTGGAAAATTCCCGAAAAGCTCCGATTTGTTGCTGTGGATTTTTCTGTTGACAATTTAAATGATAAGCTGCTTTCGGTGGGGTTTGACCCGAAGAAAAAGACGTTTTTTTCGTGGCTTGGAGTCAGTTTTTATCTGTATCGCCACGATATCGAAAAAATGTTGAAAAGTCTTTCGGAAATTGCCGCAGACGGAAGCACATTGCTTTTCGACTACGCTGATGCAGGACTGTTTTTTGCGAAGGAAAAGAGAGTGCAGAACATGACGGCTATGGCAAAAGCGGGCGGCGAGGAAATGCGCGCAAGCTTCGATTATCCTAGTATGGATAAAATGCTTTCCGATTATGGTTTTCTCGTTTACGAGCTTCTTACGCCGAACGAAATTCAGCAACAGATAATTGCTCCGACGGGTTCCGATATAACGGCGTTTGAGCATATAAACTATGTTCAGGCTGTGCTGAAAAAATAAAAAACGCCCCGGATTTGCAATAAATCCGGGGTTTGCTGTTATATCTTGAATTTTTCGTTGAGATGATTTACAAAATCTACAAAGTCGCTTTCTCTTACGACAACCGATATTTCATCAAGCGCAGTGGTTATAAGCGCAGGCACGGTGTTCGTTTCTGACAGCGCCACGAAAACGCGTTCCGCAAACCCGACCGCATTTACCATATCGGCGGATTTTATGATAACCTTGATGTTCCCGCAGCTCACCATAGGTGTTATGCCGTAAGGCAGAGAATTGGAGATTTTGAGTATTTTCGGCATATCCTCGTCGCTGAAGGTGAAGCCTACGCAGGCTGTTTCCGAGGACGCAGGAGCTTTTGAAATCATATCGATATTTACATTTTCTTTGGCAGCCTCGGCAAAAAGGCGGTGAAGAAATTCAGTTTCCTTTTCTGCCGGGATATTTCCGAAAGTGATAACGGAAATCTGCTCAGTTATTGAAATGTTTGTCATAACAACCTTCCTTATCTGTTGTCAAGCAGGTCAGCCATATCATACAGACCGTTTTCCTTCCCCGCGAGGAAGATAGAGGCGTTAAGAGCCCCGTTTGCAAAGACTTCCTTTGAACCTGCGGAGTGCGAAAGCGTGATGACCTCGTCGTGTCCCGCGAAAATAATGTCATGTTCGCCTACGATAGTGCCGCCGCGGATCGAATGCATACCTATTTCGTTTGATTCTCTTGCTTTGCGGACGCTGTGACGGTCGTAGACATATTTCATCTTGTTTCCAAGCTCGCCGTTAAGCGCTTCCGCAATCATAATAGCAGTTCCCGAGGGCGCGTCTTTCTTCTGATTGTGGTGCTTTTCGACGATTTCGATATCATACTGCCCGCCGAGAATATTTACTGCGCGCTTGCCAAGTTCCACAAGAAGATTTATTCCGAGCGAGAAATTGAAAGTAAAGAAAATTGGCGTCTGTTCGGAGGTTTTCTTTATTTTCGCAATCTGTTCGTCGGTGTAGCCGGTAGTTGCGGCAACAAGCGGAACGTGATTTATCGTGCAGTAGGAAAGCAGGTCGTCAAGCGCCGACGGGTGTGAAAAATCAATGATAACATCGGGCTTTTCGGGCAGGTCGAACGGCAGCTTCACGATAGGAAACGCACCGTTTGGAGCGTCGTTCAAATCAACGCCCTCTATTACCTTACAGTCGCTGCGCGCTGCGGCGAGTGAAGCGACGACTTTGCCCATTTTGCCGTTTGCGCCTGTTATAGCTATTTTTACCATTTTAAACGTCCTCGATTACATAATTATAAAAGTCCTGCTTTTTTCAGCTCGTTTCTGAGCTTTTCTATTTTCGCTTCCTCCATACGGATAAGCGGCAGACGGCACTCGCCGACATCTTTTCCGAGCAGGTTCATTGCTTCCTTTACGGGGATAGGATTTACATCCATAAACATTGCATTTTCGAGATCGAGATACTTTTTCTGAATTTCAAGCGCCTCGGCAGTCTTGCCCTCCATAAACAGCTTAACCATATCGTGTTTTTGCTGCGGGATAACATGAGCCGAAACGGAAATTACTCCCTTTCCGCCGAGCGCAAGCAGCGGGAGAACCTGATCGTCGTTTCCTGAATATATATCAAGATCTGTTTTTGCCGCGATTTCAGCGATAAGCGAGAAGTCGCCGCTCGCTTCCTTTGTTGCAACGATATTCGGGTGTTTTGCAAGCTGGATATAGGTGTCGAGCGAGATTTTTACGCCTGTTCTTGAGGGGACGTTATACAGAATTATCGGAATATTTACCGCGTCTGCAACAGCCGTAAAATGTGCGACAAGACCGCGCTGCGACGTCTTATTATAATAAGGCGTGACCTGAAGAAGCGCGTCCGCTCCGACTCTTTCGGCGGACTTTGAAAGCTCGACCGCGTAGCCCGTATCGTTGCTTCCCGTGCCTGCAATAACGGGAACGCGCTTGTTTACTCGTTCTACGGTGAAGCGTATCGCTTCGACGTGTTCGTCGTCGGTCATAGTGGAGGCTTCGCCGGTTGTTCCCGCAACTACGATTGCGTCGGTGTGATTTGCAATCTGCTCGTCGATAAGTTCGCCGAAGCGTTCGTAGTTAATGCTTCCGTCGGGATTCATTGGGGTGATGATAGCAACTGCCGAGCCTGTAAAAATTGTCTTTTTCATCAAGCAAAAGTCCTTTCAATCAGTCAAAGTAGCCCTTTGCCGCATAAAGTTCAGCCATAAGTACAGCGCCGCCCGCTGCACCTCTGAGCGTATTATGCGAAAGGCAAACAAACTTGTAGTCATACTGTGTATCTTCTCTTAAACGTCCGATAGAAACCGCCATGCCGTTTTCGAGATTTCTGTGCAGCTTAGCCTGCGGATAATTATCCTCTTCAAAATAATTAAGGAACTGCTTCGGCGCAGAGGGAAGCTCAAGCTCCTGAGGCGCGCCCTTAAATTCTTTCCATATATTGAGGATTTCTTCCTTTGAGGGCTTATTTTCAAAGCTTACGAATACCGCTGCGAAATGTCCGTTTGAAACGGGAACTCGCAGGCACTGCGTCGTGATAGAAGGGGAGTCTGTTTTAACGATCTTGTCGCCCTCTATCTTGCCCCATACCTTTAAAGGCTCCTGCTCGGATTTTTCTTCCTCGCCGCCGATGTAGGGGATAAGGTTATCGACCATTTCGGGCCATGTTTCAAACGTCTTTCCTGCGCCGGAAATTGCCTGATATGTGCAGGCGAGAACCTTCTTGATACCAAACTTTCTGAGAGGAGAGAGCGCGGGAACGTAACTCTGGATCGAGCAGTTGGACTTTACGGAAATAAAGCCGCGCTTTGTTCCGAGGCGCTTTTTCTGCGCTTCAACGATAGCCATGTGAGCGTCGTTGATTTCGGGAATGATCATCGGAACGTCGTCAGTAAAGCGGTTTGCGGAATTGTTGGACATAACGGGGCATTCATGCTTTGCATAAGCCTCTTCAAGCGCTTTGATTTCGTCCTTCTTCATGTCAACCGCGCAGAAAACGAAGTCAACCATTGAAGAAATTTTTTCGATGTCCGCAGTTGCGTCCATAATTACGAGATTTTCCATTTCGGCGGGCATGGGCTTTTCGATAAGCCATCTGTTTCCGACTGCTTCTTTATATGTTTTTCCTGCGGAGCGGGGAGAAGCCGCAAGCGCTGTGACTTTAAACCACGGGTGATTTTCGAGAAGAACTGCAAAGCGCTGTCCCACCATTCCTGTTGCTCCTATAATGCCTACCTTGTACTGTTTCATGTCTTTCCTTACCTTTCTTTTTATATGAAAAAAACCGACACTCAGCCGGCTTCATCAAACAAAATAAAAACATTTATTGATGATAGCACTCCATCTTAAGATGACAGTCGTGCACTTATTAAATGCACAACCAGCTCTGCAAGTTACAGCAATTGCAGGCTTCGGCGGAAGCTCCTTTCCGCGCGGCAACAGGCTGAACTGTTATCGCCGAGGGTACTGATAGATTCCGCACCTCTATCTGTGCATTATTGTAGCACATACAAAGCGCTTTGTCAACAGTTTTGCGAAAAAAACTGCATTATTTGCGGGATTTGCCCGCAAAGCTTGAAAATAATCTTAACTTGTGTTATTATTACATTAGATTCGATTCGGGGGTTGTTTTATGACAGATTTTGATATTGCGATAATCGGCGGCGGTCCCGCCGGGGCAACGCTTGCGCGGCTTCTGGACAGCAGTCTGCGCGTTATTTTTATCGATGGAAAAACAAATGAAGAAAACAGCTTCCGCAAGACCTGCGGCGGACTTCTCTCTCCCGACGCGCAGAAAGCTTTTGCCGAATTTGACCTTACGCTGCCGAAAGAAGTGCTTGTCGACCCGCAGATTTTCTCGGTGCGCACGATAGATCTGCCGAAGCGTATGGAGCGGCATTATCAGCGTTTTTATGTAAATCTCGACCGACATAAATTTGACTTATGGCTTGAAAGTCTTATTCCCGTGAGCGTTGAACGTTTTGTCGGAAAATGTTTTAAAGTCGAGAAAAACGGAGATAAATTTCTGGCGTATTGCCGCGGAAATAACGGCGAAGAAGCTGCTTTTTCGTGCCGTTTTATCGTAGGGGCTGACGGCGCAGGCTCTGTCGTTAGGCGGTTCCTTTACCCGAAAAAGAAAATACGCCGCTACATGGCGATACAGCAGTGGTTTCACGAAAAAAATCCGAACCCGTTTTACAGCTGCATTTTCGACCCAAAAACCAGCGACTGTTGCTCGTGGACGATTTCCAAGGACAGCTATTTCATATATGGTGGAGCGTTCACAATCGAACATTGCCGTGAACAATTCGAGCTTCAGAAGCGGCGACTTTCGGATTATGGGTTACGTTTCGGCGAACCGCTGAGAACCGAGGCGTGTCAGGTGCTTCGTCCGAAGTCGCCGTTGGATATTTGTTCGGGTCGCGGCGGGGCGTTCCTGATAGGCGAAGCGGCGGGTCTGATAAGCCCAAGCTCGCTTGAGGGCATCAGCTTCGCGGTGAACAGCGCGCGAAAGCTTGCGGAAACGCTTAATTCCGGACTTGAAAACGCCAACCGCCGTTATGCCCGCAGACTTATTCCAATGCGCATAAAAATAATGCAGAAGGTGATGAAAACGCCATTTATGTATAATCCGTTTTTGCGCAGAATAGTAATGAAAAGCGGACTCAGTACGATAAAAATAACGCCAAACGTTCACAATTTCAGCTTGAATGAACAAAAGGAGAAAACAAATGGAAATAATACTTAAAGAGGCTGACAAAAATACGCTTGCGCCTTTACGAAGGCTGTACAGAAGGTCTTTCCCGTACAGTGAAAAGAAGCCTTTTTCAATGATAATACGCAAAAAAAGCGAGGGAAAAGCCGAAATACTTGCCGCGGTAAATGAATCGGACGAATTTTGCGGATTGATGATAACGGCGTTTGACGACGAGTATGTTCTTTTGGATTATTTTGCGGTCGAACCCGACAAGCGCGGCGGCGGGATAGGCTCGGAGCTGCTTGAAAAACTGCGTGAACGATATGCGGGAAAGAAAATTTTTCTCGAAATAGAGCGCGTTGAATCAAAACAGGGAAATCTCGAACAAAAACAACGCAGAAAGTGTTTTTATAAGCGCTGCGGACTGACCGAAACAGGGCTTTATACGGACTTGGCGGGAGTAGAAATGGAAATACTTTCGTTCGGCTGCGAAATGTCGTTCGTTCATTATTATAGGTTTTATGAACACTATCTTGGACGGCTGGCAAAAAGGATCGTAAAACCGCTTAATGTAACGCAGGAGGCTCGGCAATGAGCGAAATTCAGCTTAAACCTATCGCGCATATACGAAGCGTTTTTCCGGAAAAGTTCGGCATTCCGCGGCAGAGCGGACTTACAAGTCTGAAATCGGAGGTTGTTTTTGAGCCGCAGTACCGCGTAAAAGAAGCGTTCCGAGGAATTGAGGGCTATTCGCATTTATGGCTCATCTGGCTGTTTTCGCAAGCGATTCGTGAGGAATGGTCGCCGACCGTTCGTCCGCCGCGCCTTGGCGGAAATACGCGCAGGGGCGTTTTTGCGACGCGTTCGCCGTTCCGTCCTAACCCGCTCGGTCTGTCGTCGGTAAAGCTTGAAAAGGTCGATTATGAGTGCGCAGAAGCTCCCGTACTGGTTGTAAGCGGGGCGGATTTGCTCGATGGAACGCCGATTTTCGACGTTAAGCCTTATCTTTCGTACACGGATTCTCACCCCGAAGCTTCGGGAGGATTTGCTTTTCAGCAGACTGAGGGAGCTTTGAACGTGGAGTTTGCGGACAAGCTTCTTTCCGAAATACCGGAAGAGCTGCGCGGCGGACTTCTTGAAATACTTGCGCAGGATCCGCGCCCTGCGTATCAAAATTCGCCCGAGCGGGTCTACATGATGGCTTTTGCGGATTTTGACGTGCATTTTCGCGTCAATGGTGACACGCTGACGGTATGTGAAGTATGCCGTCGGTGAAGCTTTGATGAAATGCGCTAAAGTATTAAAAAGATTTTGCTGCGAGCTTTTTATGTGAAACTTTTTCCGCAAATTTTAAAAAAACACTTTATTTTACAAGAAAAATATGCTATAATAAATTTGTATGCATTAAGGAGCGTATTGGCTCCGCAGCGCAAAGGAGAATGTGAATGACAGAACTTGAAATTGAACTTGACAGCCTCGATAAGCTGCACACGGTTTTCGGGGATTTTGATTCAAATATCACTATACTTCAAAAAGAATACGGCGTTTCGATTTTCAGCCGCGACGGCAAGATAAAGATTACGGGACAGGAGGATCGCGCGGAATGCGCTAAAAAAGCTATTCTCGGTCTTGTCGAGCTTATTGACAAGGGTGAAGCGATAACCGATCAGAGCGTGCGGTATGTGATAAACCTTGTCAACGAGGGCGCGGAAAGTCAGGTTGCCGAAATCGGCGGCGATACTATCTGCGTTACTTTCACGGGCAAGCCGATAAAGGCGAAAACCCTCGGGCAGAAGCGGTATATCGACTGTATACGCAATAACACTATCGTTTTCGGCGTAGGACCTGCGGGAACGGGAAAGACTTACCTTGCGGTCGCGCAGGCGGTGCGCGCATTCAAGAGCCACGAAGTCAACCGTATCATTCTGACGCGCCCCGCGGTTGAAGCGGGCGAGAAGCTCGGTTTTCTGCCGGGAGATCTTCAGAACAAGGTTGACCCTTATCTCAGACCGCTTTACGATGCACTTTTCGATATGATGGGCGCGGAAAGCTATCAGCGCAATCTCGAACGCAACATAATCGAGGTAGCGCCGCTTGCTTATATGCGCGGACGAACGCTCGACGACAGCTTTATTATTCTTGACGAAGCGCAGAATACTACACCGGAGCAGATGAAAATGTTCCTGACGCGGCTCGGTTTCAACAGCCGAATGGTTATAACGGGCGATGTTACGCAGATCGACCTGCCCGATTCAAAGCGTTCGGGGCTTGTCGAAGCGATAAAGATACTCAAAAACGTTGACGATATCGGCATTGTGCGCTTTTCCGAAAAGGATGTTGTGCGCCATAAGCTGGTTCAGGATATTGTAAAGGCGTACGAAAAATATAACGAAAACAGAAAGTGAGAAGCAAAATGTTAAGTATAAGAATTTTAGGAACAAATAAGCAAAAGCTTGTTCATATCTCGAAGAAAACAAGAACAATCGTAAAACGCTGTTGCCTCGGAACTCTTTACGCTGAGGGTTATCACGACAATTTCGAGGTTTCCGTGACATACACCGATAATCTCGGAATACGCGAGTTGAACCGCTTTTACCGCAATATTGACCGTGAAACGGACGTGCTTTCGTTTCCGCTTATGGACGGCGAGGGGTTTGATATTGACCCCGTAACGGATAGCTGTATGCTTGGCGATATTGTTATTTCTGTTGAAAAGGCGATTGAACAGGCGATAGAATACGGTCACAGTTTTGAGCGCGAAATTGCTTTTCTTACCGTTCACTCAATGCTTCATCTGCTGGGATACGACCATGTGAACAGCGAGGAAGAGGAAAAGGAAATGTTTGAGAAGCAGGATTTTATCCTCGAAACACTCGGCTTTACACGCTGAACGGCAATATGAACAAGATACGAAAACTCGGGAAAAGCTTTTACTTTGCGGGGCGCGGATTTGCATTCTGTCTGCGGCATGAACGTAATCTCAGAATACATCTGGTTGCGACGGCGTATGTCTTTGCCTTTTCCTTTTTCTACAATTTCAGCCGAAGCGAATATGTTCTGCTTACTCTGACCTGTGCGGGCGTAATTGCCGCCGAGCTGTTCAATACGGCAATAGAAGTTGTTATCGACAAGGTTTCGCCAAAGTTCAATATCTTTGCAATGATAGGAAAGGATATTGCTGCGGGAGCGGTGCTTGTAACCGCCGTCGGAGCGGTCGTGACAGGAGTTCTGCTGTTTTGGGACACGGCGGTTTTCGGAGAGATTTTTCGTTTTTTTACATCGCATTGGCTGCCGCTGCCGATATTGATTGTTTCGGTAGTGTTCTCGCTTTTGTTCATATTCAGCACAAAAAAGCGCGGTGGAAATGCGCTTGAAAAAATCGGCAAAAATGAAAGGAACAAAGAATGACAAAATCTGTATTTGTAGCGATAACGGGGCGTCCGAACGCGGGAAAATCATCTCTGACAAACCTGCTTGTCGGCGAAAAAGTCGCTATTGTAAGCGAAAAGCCACAGACTACGCGTACTCGTATCAACGGTGTGCTTACAAAGGGTGAAACTCAGTTTGTGTTCATAGATACACCCGGTATGCACAAGCCGCATACAAAGCTGTCGGAGCAGATGATAAAGACGATAGACAACAGTATCGCGGACGTTGAAGTGTCAATACTGATGGTTGACGCAACGAAAAAGCCGTCTGCGGTTGAGGAGCGGCTTATAAACGATTTTAAAGCAAAAAAAGAGGACGTTATACTTCTGCTCAATAAGGTCGATTTAGTGAAAAACAAATCGGATTTGCTGAAAACAATTGAACAGTATTCGTCCATGTATGATTTTGCCGAAATAATCCCGATAAGCGTTAAAAATAAGATAAACACCGAGCTTATCCTGCCTATTGTTGAACGCTATGCGGTTGAGTCGCCGCACTTTTTTGATGATGATCTTCCGACAGATCAGCCCGAAAAGATATGGCTTGCCGAAATCGTCCGCGAGAAGATACTCAACAATATGTTCGAGGAAATTCCACACGGAACGGCGGTTCAGATTGAAAGCATGGAGTTTTCAAAGACGAACAAAGGCGAGGATATCGTTGATCTCGGAGTTGTGATAATCTGCGAAAAGCAGTCCCACAAGGGAATGATTATCGGAAAGCAGGGCGCAATGCTCAAAAAAATCGGACAGATAGCGCGCGAGGAGCTTGAAGAGTATTTTGAGCAGAAAGTGAACATGAAAATCTGGGTCAAGGTCAAGGAAGATTGGCGCAACAGCGACGCGCTGATAACCGATTTTGGACTGCGTGCGGAATAATGCTGGTTACGGTTGACGGAATCGTTATCGCAAGGCGGACGATAGGTGAAAATAACTGTTTTATTGATGTTCTCACGGACGAATACGGCGTTATTGAAGCGACCGCGCACGGAATACGCAAGCTGACCAGTAAAAACGCGGGAGCGTGCGGACTTTTTTCTTATTCGCGCTTCTGTTTTGCGAAAACAGGAGTGAAGTACACGCTTAACAGCGCCGAGCCGAAGTACAGCTTTTACGGCATTTCGTCGGATTTGGAAGCGCTTTCGCTTGCCGCTTATTTTGCGGAAGTTCTCAAGGATACCGCGACTGCCGAACAGGAGTCGAAAGGCTTTATTCGTTTTCTGTCTATCTCGCTTTATGAAATTGAAAAGCGCAGATTGCCGCTTTCGCAGATAAAAGCGGTGTTTGAACTGCGCCTTGCCGCAATGCTTGGTTTTGCGCCCGATTTGCGGGCGTGCCGTGAATGCGTTTGTTATGAAAGCGACGAAATGTATCTTGATTTTTCGGACAGTACAATAATCTGTGACAATTGCATAAAAGGGAAAAACGGCGATTTTGAACTGCTTGCGCCGTCGGTGTTATACGCAATGCGTTTTATCATATATTCGCCGCTTGAAAAGATATATCGCTTTTCGCTTCCGCCTGTACAATTGGCTAAGCTTTCGGAAATCTGCGAAAAATATTTGCTGGGGCAGCTTGAACGCAGCTTCAGGAGCCTTGACTATTATAAATCCATAGTAATTTAAGCGATTTAATTTATTAGCTTATTTCTTCATATTGTGAGAATTGTGGAATGGAAACGATTAGAAATAAATTTGTTTGGTTATTTCAAGGAAATTTGCTGAAATCAATGGCTTTTCCGAAAAAAATGTGTTAGAATGTAACAAGTTACATAAAAGTGTTACGAAAGGGATTTATTTCTATGAATATTGCAGTTGCACAATCCGGCGGACCTACCTGCGCGATAAACGCGTCGCTTGTGGGCGTTTTTTCTCAGGCGCTTGAAACAACGGAGATTGACGCTGTGTTCGGCTCAATAAACGGCATTGAGGGCGTTATCCGTGACAATCTCATAAACCTTAAAACAATGATAACCTCGAACGAGGATATGGAGCTGCTGAAGCAGACGCCGTCCACGGTTCTCGGTTCGTGCCGCTATAAGCTGCCTGAGGAATCCGACGACAGCGAGGTCTATGAAAGGATAATAAAGTGTTTTCACAAGCACTGTATCGAGGCTTTTTTCTATATCGGCGGAAACGACTCTATGGATACAGTGGACAAGCTTTCGCGCTATGCGGAAAAGCACGGAGAAAATATAAAGATAATCGGCATTCCGAAAACTATCGATAACGACCTTTGCTGCACCGATCATACTCCGGGCTTCGGTTCTGCGGCAAAGTACACCGCTACAACCGTTCAGGAAATAATCCGCGACAGCTCGGTTTACAGCATCGAGTCTGTTACTATAATTGAAATTATGGGTCGTCATGCGGGCTGGCTTACAGCTTCGACCTGCGTTCTCCGCGCGAACGGTGAGGTCGCTCCGCATCTTATTTATCTTCCCGAGGGCGAATTTACAGCCGAGAAATTTCTTGCCGACGTAAAGCGTGAACAGGCGAAGCATAAGGCGGTCATTGTAGCGGTTTCCGAGGGACTTGAACTTTCGGGTGACGAATACCGTTCGGGAGTGACAGATAATTTTGGACACAAATACCTTTCGGGTATCGGAAAGCAGCTTGAAAATCTTGTCCGTGAAAATTTTCACTGCAAGGCGCGCTCAATCGAGCTTAACGTTATGCAGCGCTGCTCATCACATATCCGTTCGCGGACAGACATTGACGAATCTGTAAGAATAGGCGCGGCTGGGGTATCTGCGGCGCTTCGCGGTGAAACGGGAAAGATGATGGCGTTCAGAAGAATAAGCGATCAGCCGTATGTGATTGATATTATTGCCGTTCCTGCGGAAGATGTGGCAAATAAGGAAAAAATGTTTCCTAAGGAGTGGATAAGCTCCGACGGAGCAAATGTAAACGAAAACGCATACAAATATTTTCTGCCGCTTATTCAGGGGGACATTATTACCGAAAAACGCAACGGACTTCCTGTTCACTTTAAAATCAAGGAAGAAATTCTGAGAGTTTAAGCATTGGGGCAGGGAAGCTCAAAGCATTGCCGCAAATAAGAGATGATCGATAATTTGTCGGGGCGGCATTGACCGCTGCGGCAGATTTACTCATGCCGAAGCGTCCTTATAGATTTTTCCCCACGCTTCCATTGCGGAAAGTATCGGGCGCATGGATTCGCCAAGCTTCGTAAGCGAGTATTCCACCCTCGGCGGAACCTCGGGATATGCCGTGCGCAGGACTATTCCGTCCGATTCAAGCTGACGCAGACTGTCGGTCAGCACTTTCTGACTCACGCCGTCAAGAGATTTACGCAGCTCATTGAATCTCCACGGACGGGAGAGAAGGTTTCGCATTATCAGAATTTTCCACTTGCTTCCAATTATCTGTACTGTAGTTGCAACATCGCATTCAGGCAATTCTTCACGTTTCAGCATGGCAGATTCCTCCAACAGTTTAAAATATGATGTTACATACATTATAGCATATAAGCTCCGAAAAATCAACTCAAAAAACGGCTATATTGCGCAAAGGTTACTTTTAAGTAACTATGTAACCGAAAAGTGCGTACTTCACAAGCATATAAAAGTGTGATATTATACAATCAAGGAAAGAAAAACAGCGCTGAAATCTTCCAAACGCAAACAACCCCATTATACAGGAGGATTTTATTATGGATAAGAACACTTTTAAGACAGTAAAGCTCACTAAGGGAGAAATGAACGTTTACGACTTTGGCGAAATCAAGCTTCACGCCTATAAAACCAATGATTTTATTGACGACGAGGTGTTCGTCATTGAAAAGAACGGAAAAGCGGTAATAATCGAATCACCGTGCTTTTTTAACAACATCGCCGAGCTTACGGAGTACCTTAACGGCGTGAAAGTGGAGGGAATGCTTGTCGCTTATCACGGCGCAGGCGCAACATTCCTGCCTGACGTACCGAAATATGCAACTCAAAACGCTGTCGAATATTCCGAAAACGGCGGCGGTAAAGGACTTATCACCAACTTTACGAAAGCATTCGGAGATGTTTTTGATAACTCCGTGCACAAAATTACCAACGTTATCGGCGAGGGCAGAATCACAATAGGCGGGATTGATTTTGTAATCAAGCAGACGCAAGAGGCTTTTGACATTGAAATCCCGGCAATTAACGCCGTATATACTCATATGCTCGGTCACGACTGCCACTCCATTGTTGCGGGCGCAGGTCATGCGGACGGTATAATAGCGCAGCTTAACGAATATATCGCTAAGGGTTACGACCTTATACTTACTTCGCACTATACTCCCGAGGATTTAAAGGACGCCGAAACCAAAATTGCATATCTTAAAAATCTCAAGAAGATCGCAGACGGATGCAGCACGGCAGACGAGTTTAAAATCAAGGTCAAGGAGCAGTATCCGAATTACAGCGGAGAAAATTATCTTGGCATGACCGCCGGATTTTTCTTTGAATAACAGACTGAAAATAATTAAGCCCCGACATTATTTCATAAGGGATTTTTATGTGGGGAGATATTAATACTAATCACCAATAAAACTATAGACAAAAAATCTTCGTATAACCCCTATATGCAAGCTTATACTCGATTTTTTGTATAGTTTTTAATTGGTGCTAAGTATAAAAGAGGGTGATAAACTTGAAACTGATAAAAGCAATGCCCGATGACTTTTCAAAAATGGTTTCGTTTTATAAATATGTTATCGACAACACAGAAAACATGGCTGAATACGCACGTTGGAACTATGGTCAGCACCCAACCGATGAGATGATAAGCGATTATATTAACGGCGGATATATGTATTATTCGGAAGAAAACGGGGAGATCATCGCTGCGGTCGCCGTTACTCCGTTTCAGGGCGAGGATTATCACTCTGTAAAATGGGGTGTAGAAGCAAACGACGACGAAGTTTCTGTTGTGCATATACTCTGTATCAGTCCTCAAAAACAGAAATGCGGACTCGCTAAATCTGTTATGAATGCAATTTGTTTTATATCAAAGGAAGATAACAAGAAAGCCGTCCGTCTGGACGCACTTTGCTGCAATACGCCTGCCCACAGGCTGTATGAATCTATCGGATTCCAAAAGCGCGGCTGTCAGAGATGGTATGCCGATAATACCGGTTGGATTGATTTCTTTTTGTATGAATTAATTTTCTGACAAGCGTAAAGAAATGCTATGTTAAAGAACAATGCAATTGTTAGTCGCCAACGGTGAGCGAACAATATTTTCGGAAAAGGCTAGCCGATAAGTTGTACTGTACTTGGGCAGGTAAAAACGCAAAGACTTAAAGATGCCCGAAAGGTTATTGCGGCTGACAGCCGGCAGAAAACCGCCTAATAAAAATTTAACCTCGGCTATTGACAAAGTCGAGGTTTTTGTTTATAATAATAACAGCGGCGGAGCGATCTGCCGAGCAGACGGCAGGAGCTGTCGGGCGCATAACGAAGCGAAAGCGGGAGTATGCTGCTAAGTGATGAAGAGTATGTTCATTCGAGTGGATATATTTCGGAGCTTATTTTCGGTTGCATATCAGCCAAGACTCGAATAGATGAAAATCGAACAAAAAATATGATTATCAAGAGCCGTGCAGAAGCATGGCTCTTTTTAATGCAAAGAAAAGCAGACAGCTGTTCACGACTATAGGGCTCTGATTGCCCAAAACGACTTCAACTGCCTGCTTAATCTATAAAAACATTTCATTCCCTTAAGAAAGATTATCTCAGGGCGAAACGTTAATATCCTCTGGCTTTTTTCGCCATAAAATATCCCGGAATAAACGCCGCCGCAAAAACCAACGGCATTAAAACCAGATGCGTAAAGCCTAATTTTTGACCCAGTATGGAACACGCCGCGCCCCAGTCGATTGCGCTTAATGCGACGGCGGCGTAAATTCCGAATATGGCATTGTCCGAATCCTGCGCCATAGCCCATATCCCGTATGCAACGCCGAAAATCAAGGCGGGTATTATAACGCCGACAATATCGCCGCCCGCATTGCCCAATTCGGGATTATTTATAAGGTTGTAAATAATTGAATATACAAACATAAAAACAGTGTAAACCACTATCGAAGCGGGAAATGAAAGAGCTATCAGCTTTTCGTTGCGTTCAAACCTTTCGTACAGCTTTTTTATGTTGATATTTACCTGCTTAACAGCCGACTTATATTCATTGTAGGCCGCCGTGAGTTCCTCGCGCTTATCTTCGGGGGCTTTTGCTATGGCGTTGGTGCAGTATTTGTTCACTTTTGTGTGGATCTCCTCGTCCAGATCCTTTTGGGTGAAATTGTGCGTCAGCGCCCTTGCCATTCCCCACCAGCCACGGTAATCCTTTGAAAAGTCCGAAGCGATTTCATTGAATTTGTCAAAAGCGCGGTTATATTCTCTGTCTGACAGCAGTATTTCCGCATTTTCAAGATAATGATTCAAGTCTTCTTCAAAATTGCGGCTTGTATGAACAAAGCTGTGCCTGTTGTCTAAAGCTGTCGCCCCACAGAACTCGCATTTCATGTTTCCGTTTTCGTCTGCTTCTGTAAGCGGCGCGCCGCACTGGGGACAGACAGCGGAGGTTATAGTTTCGTTTTCCATTACAAGACTTCCTTTCTATTCGGCGGCAAATGTTCATTAGAGTGATGCGAGGGCATTACTCTGTCACCTCCTCCGTGGCGTATGCGGATAAGTCTAACTGTTCATCATTTTTCAGTGCTCTTTCATAGCGCCCCTTAATTGGTGTAAAGGAAACTGATAATATGAAATACTCGTCGTTTTCCAAATCGTAACCGAAGGAAAATTGTCCTAAATCAAATCGAACATCATCAGGTGCTTCTTTCAATATAAATTCGTATGATTTTCCGTTTTCATATCTAAAAAAGCAGAAATCTCTATAAGTATAAGTTTGCCTGAAATCAAGCCCCGCATTGTTCAAGGCTTCAATAAATTTCTTGTGAATAGCCTTATACCCGTATGTCTTATGGTTTCGGTATTTAGGGGAAATATAAGAGTTGAACTCATCTTCGTTATGACTGCCGATTGCATTAGCTACGCCGATTAAAAGTTCCTCCATAGAATTTGCTTTTTTACGGATTATTTCTTCTTCAACAGACGTCGTTTCCACGGAAGAAGTGGCGGCGGTCGTTGTAAAGACTTCGCTTTCCATGTAAAAGCCGCTTGACAAGGGTTCGTCCTCCTTGCCGGAACAACCGACAAGGGAAAAAACAGCGACTGAAAGAATTGTGAGCATTGCGGTAAATTTCTTCATGATAGTTCCTTTCTATTCGCCATTGGCGAATAATCAGCAGGGCAGTGCTTTTTAATAATTATCGGCACATCGTTAACTATTATAGCACACTAAACTAGATTTGTCAACGCTTAAACGTTAAATTTTTATTAAAAGCTATTGACAAATTCGGTTTTATTGCATATAATATAAACAGCGGCAGTTTTTGAAGCCGAGAAAGATTATAAGAGGCTAGCTCTTTTAATACCAAAAGCCGACAGCGTGTTCTCCTTGAATGATTGGCATTCTATGGAATGAAGCGTTGTCGGCTTTACAAATTTAATCCGTTGTTTTGGATTGACATTTTTCACGAAATATGCTATAGTATTATCAAAGCGTACCACTGTTTCGTTTATGGACCGGAGATATTGGTTCTCCTCGTCTGCGAGCAAGTATGCTTTTTCTTTTTCTTGCCTTATTCAATGAATGCTCTGATTTTACAAGACATACCATTGCTTTTGCAGATAACCTCTGGGTATCTTTCCGCTAATTACCAGGTAACCCTGCTCAGCTATTTTTCGTTAAGACGTTTGATAATGGGAATTTAGTGTGTTTATTACTGATGCTACTGAAAAACGGTGCATTGAATTTAGCACTGACACCTAATTTTTTCAATGATTCCTTTTGCATTTACAAATAAAAACCCCCCGAAAACCTTTTAAATAAGGCTTTCGGGGGGTGTTGTCTTATTCCCACTCGCTCCCGACAAACCTGTCTTAAACAAATCTGTATAGGAAATTTAGCTTATAGTATTTGTATTACTTGAATTATCCATAGATTATGGACTATCAGATTTTATGTTGCCATATTGTTGCCGAGGATTTCGGGAAACTTCTTTTCAAATGAAATTTTTCAACTCTGTTAGTATATCACACATTTTGCATAATTTCAATAGAATTATTTCATTTTTTTCTGATTATACAAAATATTTTTTGTTTTAACCGCTTGTTTTGTTGCATTGATTGAATATGCGTTTCTTGTAAACTTCTTGATTGTTTTCGGGAGAGATTTCTCCTGTTCTTGCAAATTCTAACACTTTCTAATATAGTTTGTTCAGCAAAGCAAATATTATGATACCAAAAGTGCAGCAATAAGACCTGACATCAAAATGGTCAGGTCTTACCTTATCATTACATTTAGTGATGATTGTTTAAATCTTGATACTGTAGAATTATTAGCACTGCTTGGACTCTTGTGATAATTGTATTATCAAAATTGTCCACCTTTTTTTATGTTGTTAAACATAATATTTTCAATACTATTTCGTTCTTCAACAAATGCTTTATTTGCTTCATCACGTTTTTTTTCAGCTTCACGCACTCGATCAGCGATTGCTTTTTCTTTCTCTGGCTTTAATCTTGGAATTGGGATAGTTGCAACAAAATCAGGAGTTATATGATCAACTACAGAGGCATAAATTCCCTTTTGTAAAAGAACTTTTCCAATATTATTTGTAGATAGGTATGCATACACATAATATGGATCAATTATAGTTTCATCACAAATCACACGTATTACATGTTCTGAGACCATTGAACCTGACATGCCTTCGGTAACCATAACAACTCTGCCTGTAGAGCCAGAACGAGTTATTAAAATCCAATCTTTATCTACAAAATGTTTTGAAGCAGGCTTATAATCCTTGGGCTGATATTGTAAATCAAATGGGCGAATTTGCAATATTTGAGTACCAGAGTAAAAAGGAACACTTTCGGAACTGCAATCAACATAATTGCGTTTATGACGACCTGGGTAAAAAATACCATGTTCTACCACTAAATCACCTAAACGCACTATTTCAAGCACTTCTTCACCTATGGATTCTTCTAGTTCTTTAGCAAGGTGATTTTTGTTAGGATCCCAGTACCATGCGTCAATTCTTCGAGAGGGATCTTGTTTGATTTGATTAAAGTCTACTATAAAGCAACTTGGAACATGTTCATTTTTATCAACTGATGTGGTTATTGTTCCTGATAAAGAAAACTGCTCCCATTGTGAATATATATCCGGCAAATCATTCCATATAACTTCTTTTCCGTTTTCATCGACGAGATTCATTCCAGTTGCATCTTTTTTATAAAGTGGATTGCCCCTGCGATCATGACCAACAGCTTCTGAAACAGCCATAAAAATGGGATAATTATCAGGAATATTCTTTACCTTTTTCAAAAAAACTAATGATGTTTTAGTACCAGTATGTGGTTGGAAAGCTTCTCGCGGAAGATCAATAATTGCAGTAATTTGCACTTTAGTTAAAAGCCATTTACGAAACTCAACACTGTCTTCTTGTGCGCCTGATAAATTCTGCTTTGGTAAAACAATCACCATTCTACCACCATCATCCGTATCTGTTGCATTTTTTAAATAAAATAAATCACGTTCAACGAAGAGTTTATCAGGATCCTGACCATCTAACAATATTTTTGTTGGAACACCATTCGATAATTTGTGACCTAATTCGTACTTTTCAAGAACAAAATCTCTAGTATCATCGATTTTGGTTCCGAATGGCGGGTTAGTTGTAATAATATCTACGGATCCGGGTTTAATTCTTTTCTTGAAATTAGAATTTAATTTTTCATATGGTTCTAATGAATCAAAGTTATATATATTGCTTTTACCGTCTCCAACAATAGCCATATATGACTTCGATATGCGGTATAATAAAGGATCAATATCACATCCGAAGATATATTTATCTGCATAATCCTTTAGCATGGAATTGAGCTTATCTTTTGAAAAACCTCTGTTTTTATATAATTCACCAATTTGCTTTCTTAGTTTTTCGATTGCAATAGACAAAAAACCACCTGAGCCACATGCTGTATCTAAAATAAGTTCATTATCTTTGTACGATGGATTAATCACATCCATTGCAAAACGCACTATTTCTCGTGGAGTGAAAAATTGTCCACTTTCACCTTTCAATGTTGAAGGTAACAAGATTTCATACGCATCACCTAAAGCATCGGTATTTGTGTCCTCATGCATGAGAGATATACCTTGTAATTCGCTGACTATATAAGCAATCCATTCATTATCATATTCTAAAGCTTCGCCTTTAAACATAGTACCAAAATCGGGATCTTTTAACAATTTTGAGTATAAATTTCCTATTCTTTTTCTTATAGCATTTTTTCCCTCTTCTGAGTTTAATTCAGATGGAGTTGCTCGAAACTCACATAATTCGTCAGGAGAAATTTCATCCATGATTTTACAAAATAAAAGTTTAATCACCTCGACTGCAATGTTTTCTTCTCTTTTTATTGGTCCATTTCCATATAATTTATAATACATACGGCTAAAGAGAAGTTTTAAAGCTTTAGCGGGTTTTAAATCTTGTTTTTTATATTTACCTATTGTTTCTTGTGTCTCACCATATCTTGGTAATGTAGGTATAGGCATAAAACTGGTAGGATTGTTAGCAAGATCTCGATATAAATAAAAAGGACCTTCGCTATTTTTATCGAAACCCGCGAACCAAACACAATACGGTGCTGTGGTTGCTGTTGCATAAGAAAATGCTTGTAAATCATATTTTTTCTTAGGAGTCTCTATTTCAATAATGATATACGCATTTTCCTGCTTGTGTACATCACTATTATAAACAACAATATCAACTTCTTCAGCATTCCTTTTTGCACCACGTTGAAGGATTACTTCAATGTCAATATGGGATTTTGGATATCCTAAATCATCAATTAAAATATGTTCAAAAAGCTGTCGATATGCTTCTTCGGGATTGCTTTTTACTTCTTTTCCAGTTGCATAATCATAAAATTTTGTTTCGGCCATCTTAGATACTCCCTTATTTGTTATTCCTGGTATTCCGTAAATACTTATCAATGTCTTCTTTTCTTATGCGCCAAGTTCTATTTCCAATTTTTGATGCAGTTAATTTGTTTGATTTAATCAAACGACGAACTGTCTTTTCACAAACTTGTAAGTAGTCCGCCGCTTGAGCAACAGTAAATAACTCGTCTGACATTACAACTCACCCCATTTTATACATTATAACATAGACATTTGTTTTTTTCAAGAGATTTTAATGAATTTTTGCAGATTTAAACGGTCTTAAAATGAATTAAATGGACTCTAATGGACATTTAACTCACCTATGCAGCGTATGCTTCCTCGGTTTCAAAAACTCCTGCAGTTGCTTTGTGATATTAAGCTTTTCAATGAAGTCAAGCACTTTCTGATACTTGTTCTTCCATTCGCTGATTTCCTTTTGCAGTGAAGCAATTGTCAGCTTCTCCCTGACGGATTTCAATGAGCTGTTCTCTTGCTTCAGAGCCGTGTTTTCCTTTTCGAGTTGCACATTTTTATTGACAAGTTCTTTTTTCTCGTTTTTCAGGGCTGCAATTTTGCCGTTCAGCTCCTTTTCCTTGCTCTCCACCGCAATCTGCTTTTTCGCAAGGTCAGTAAGCTTCTTGAAATCATCGGGAGCAACTGAAATATTACCTCCGAACATCGTTTTCTTAACCTGAATATCATCAATGTCCTTGATTTTGCTTGTTTTCTTCGCCACTGTTGCAAGGAGAGCTGTGTTCTCCATAAGTGTAGCTTCCTTTGTGGCAATATCCTCATCAAGCTGACCGACAGCCTCTTTTTTCTCTTGATACTCGATGTCAAGCTTGTCAATCGTGTCCTCGACCTCATTCAGCAATTCCTGACGGTGCTGTAACTGCTTGTCCGTACACTCAATTTTATTTTCCAGTATAGCAACCTCATGGCTACGCTGTTGCTTCTTGAAATCAAGCACAGATAAATGCTCATTATGCGTGCCGAGTTGTTCCCACTCGATATTTCGGAAACGCATAAGCTGTGCAAGGCATTCCTTTTCGTTGTCAATCCACAGCTTACAGGCGGTGTTGAATTTCCCCTCGCCTTTGAAGCCTTGCTGTTCCAGAGCCTTTGTCAGCGACACTCTTGTGGAAAGTCCACGTTTCTGCTCCGTTGCAAAGGGAATGAAGTCGATGTGAATATGCGGCGTTGCTTCGTCAAGATGAATGACCGCATTGAACACACGCAGATGCGGATTTCGTGTTTGAAAGTTCTCGGCAAACTCCCGAAGAAGTTCGGCTGTAATCTTGCCCATATCAGAGCCACAGGGAGTATCGTCCTGATTGCCGATTTGGAAAATTACCTCGTGATACTCTTGTTCTTGTCGGCTATGACGGATATGCTCGTGATAGTCCTTGATAATTCTGTCTTTGCGTTTTTGCTTGGCATTATATTCGGCAAGAGCATTGTCGAACAGCTCGTGATAGACCTGTCCGATGTCATCTTTGATAATGGTGATATTGTCTTTTGTTCTGGTCGGGTCAACATTTTCGCACAGGAACTCACGGTTATTGTGAGGTAGGCTGTGCTTCTTGCTGATACGACCGCTGATTGTTCTTTTTTCGATAGGGATTGCTCCTTTCATATTGAATTTTTGGGGTTGGTGTGGTATAATGATTATAATCCACATTATACACATTGATAGCGAGGTGTAAGTATGAATAGCATTATAGCTGAACGAGGAATTGTTAGCCTTTTTCATTTTACGCAAGCTGATAATTTAAAGAATATTTTAAGATATGGTTTAATGCCTAGAGGAGATATTGAAATAACTGGCATTGCTTCAGAATTTAATGACAAATATCGATATGATGACTGTCTTGATGCAGTATGTATATCTATAAGTTTTCCAAATTATAAAATGTTTTATAAACTGAGATGTGCTTCACCCGATAAAGATTGGGTAGTAATTAGATTAGACCCACAAGTTTTATGCGATTTTAATTGTGCATATTGTTGGACTAATGCTGGTGATGCTTTATCTTATAATGTACCCATAGAAGAGAGAATGGGAAAGAACGCATTTTTAAGATTATTTGAAGATAAACCGGGATTTCCTAAAAGAACTCAATTAAATATTGCTGATAAATTCCCCACAAATCCCCAAGCAGAGGTGTTAGTTTTTGATATTATACCAATAGAATACATAAAGGGGATATTTTTCGAAAACAATAAAGCTTTTAATACATATAACAATATAATTCCCGAGTGTATCACTACAAGAGTGTTGCCACAGGTTTTTAGTTATAGAAAAGACTGGGAATTTTGGAGGGTATAGAATATTTATGGCAAGCAGGCCAGTATTTATAGTGACAAACGATAATAAGTTTTGTCGTAAACTTAATGTTGAATTTGAATATTTTAATGGTTTTTCAGAAAAACAGCAACGAAGAAGTATACACAGTCTTCATAATGAATTTAATAAAATATATCCTGAGAAAAGGGTGCTTGAAATATCAAGTAAATCTGAAAATGAATTAGGTGTTCGGTTGAGTGCTTTTAATCTTTTTATCAAGACAAAAAGCGGCAAAGAGTTCTCTGTAGAGTCAGCATTTCAAGCAAGCAAAGTCTTTGAAAATGGGGGCCCATTTACAGATTTGCTATTAGTAACATCTAAACAAGCTAAAAAAGATGAACGATTAAAAAGTAGTGGTAGGGTAATTGCGTTTAAATATGGAAAGAGAGTTTTTCCGACAGAACCCAAAACGTATTTCTATAATTGGCTATATATTAACGCTTTGCATTTATATCCTCAATTAGCTATGGACATTCTTAAATACGAAGCGTTTACGGATATTGCGTTTAATCCACAAAAATCTATTAACTGTCAAGCGGAAGCCGCTGCTATTTTCGTTTCGTTATATAAACAAGGTTTATTGGAGAAAGCATTAAAAGATAAAGATTCTTTCTTAGAAATTGTTTATTCTGACAATTCCGTACATGGTAGCTCTAACAATATACAGCTAAATATGTTTGATTGATTTTTGATAAAACTATTTTTTGCCTTTGTTACTTTCTGCGAAAGTAACGCAAAGATACTTTTGACATCCGCTGTGGCTTCTATCAAAAGTATCATTGCGCCAGACGTTCCCTCTGGACTCCCTTGCGTGACGGCTGGTGACGGTTGTGACAGTTATTTACATACCGCCACCGCTATCATAAAAACCGTCACAGCTGTCACGAACTGTCACGGACAGCCGATTGAAAGTGAAGTTCAATCCTGCGTCCGTCGTGAGTGCGGCTGATCTTGTAAACAATGCCGTACTCATTCAAAAGCCGACTTGCGTTGACATTCAGCTTTTTCGTGATTGCGTTTACGGGAATATCCGTCCCGATTTTCTCGGTAAGCTCTGTTGCTGTTCCGACCCAATCAGGATTATCTGCTGTGACAAACTCCGCCACCGCTTCAAGTATCGGCTCAGGCGGTTCTTTCCATAACTCCGTTTCAATACGCTCCAGCTCCCAAGAAAGCTTCTCTGGGTTACGCACAAGGTGTAGCTTCTGGTTTTGCTGGTCACGCCCTGAAATTTCAAGCGTTGCAGAATTTTCTGTGCGCTTTTCTTTTTTCAGTAGAAAGGCTCCGTCTGCCGCACCGAGCAAACCGTTCGTTCCCGAAATCATATCAAAGGAATCGTCCGCTTTCTGCTTGCGTGTGTGATGAACAATCAACATACAGATACCTCGGCTATCAGCAAACTGTTTCAGCCTTGCAATAACCTGATAATCGTTGCCGTAACTGCATTCGTTGCTTGATTCACGGACTTTCTGCAAAGTGTCAATGATGATAAGTCTTGTGTCAGGATACCGGTAGAGAAATCCCTCCAACTGTTTTTCAAGACCGCCGTCAACGGTATTTGCCATAACGGCGAAACGAAGATTATCAATGCTTTCCGTTCCGAACATTCGGTAGGAACGTTTCTGAATTCTTTCGTAGTTATCTTCAAGAGCAAGGTACAGAACATCGTTTTTGTGAACGGTATAGTTCCAAAGTGGCTCACCCTTGCTGACGTGGTAGGCAAGCTGTGCCATAAGAAAGCTCTTGCCAAGCTTTGGTGCACCGACGAAAAGATACACGCCCGGATAGAGCAGACCGTCAATAATCGGCGGTCTACTCTGGAACACGGTTTCGTAAAGCTCGTTCATTGAAATGGTTTTCAGATAGTAAGGATTCATCATCTGCTGAAAAAAGTCATCAGGGGTATTGAAATCCTCGTTGGTTTCTGGTATAATACTTGTAGATTGATTTTGAGATGACTGCTCCGCACCTGCGCCAACAGGTGCAACGGGAGTGGTCATTTCTTCTTTTATGGTCATTCACATTCTCCTTTCAAGCCATAGAGTGTGGTGTTGATGAGCTGTATCGTTTCAAGCAGTTCAGCGTTAATTTCCGCACCGTTTTCAATGCGTTTCAGCTCTGACAGCACCATTCCGAGATTGATTTTCAGTTGCTTGTAAACCCTCGGATTGCCATGAACGACAATATCACGGTTCATACATTTGCGATAGCAGTATTCCTGCTTTGGAAGTCCCGATAAAGCAACGGCACGGTTAAGCTCCTCGAATTCTTCGGGCGATACTCTGAAACCTACGGTTATGCTTCTGAATCGGTTGTATTTGTCTACGTTTTTAGCTGACATTTTCAATGCCTCCGTTTCTGATTGTACTTAATTTGTCTGCCATTTCGGTTTGCGTGCTGGGGAAGAGGTGTGCGTAACGATAGGTGATGTCAATGCTTTCGTGCCCTACTCGGTCAGCGATTGCAACTGCTGAAAAACCCATTTCGATTAAAAGGGAAATATGGGAGTGGCGTAAATCGTGTATACGGATTTTCTTTACGCCAGCCGCTTTTGACCCACGTTCCATTTCACGTTTGAGGTAGCTTTTTGTAATCTCAAAAAGCCTGTCAGTGCCTTTAATTCCATAAAGCTGCGAGATATATTCCTGAATTTCCTCAACAAGAAAATCTGGCATTTTTATAACTCGATTGCTCTTTGATGTTTTAGGGTCTGTGATAACATCACGGCGTTCAATTCGTTGATAGGATTTCGTGATTGATACAGTGTCACGCTCAAAGTCGAAATCAGCAGGTGTTAATGCCAATAGTTCGCCCTCTCGGATACCGCACCAGTAAAGCATTTCAAAGGCATAGAATGAAACAGGTTTGTCCATCATTTCATAGGAAAATTTCTTGTATTCATCTTGCGTCCAGAACTGCATTTCCTTTGATTTTGCTTTACCCATATTACCGACCTTTGCGGCAGGATTTGAAGATAAACCATAGAACTTGACAGCGTGGTTAAAAATTGCCGATAGCTGATTGTGTAGTGTTTTCAGATACACAGGGGAGTAAGGCTTGCCGTGATTATCAAGCGAGTTTATCATTTCATTCTGCCAAGCAATAATATCTTTCGGCTGAATTTCATTGATAGGTCGGCTTGAAAAATAGGGCAGGATTTTCGTGCGGATAATATGCTCTTTAGTGTGCCAGGTATTTTCCTTGATTCTGCTTTTCATATCAGCAGAATAGGTTTCAACAAAGCTTGCGAAGTTCATATCAAGGTCGCCTGCTATTTTGTTAAGCTGCTCACGCTCCCAAGCCTGCGCTTCTCGTTTGGTCTGAAAACCACGCTTCTGCGTTTGCTTTTTCTCTCCTTTCCAGTCTGTGTAGCGGTATATTACACGCCAAGTATTTGTTTTTCCGTCCTTGTAAACTGACATTTAATCATTCCTTTCTGTGCTGTCAGGTGTACCGTAGTACACTCTTTCCATAAAATACTTCTTGTTTACACGTCCTGAAATTGTCAGGAAACCTTTTTCTTTCAGCTCATCGTTGAGCTTCTGAACGATTTTGTAAGCGTAGGATTTGGAAATTCCGAGAATCTCTGCAACTTCCTCCACTTTCATAAAAGTGTTATTGCTCATTCGCAACCCTCCTTTCTGTTATCTAAACTATTTTGTTTAAGTCTGTATCTCTATTATACTAAACATATTCGTTTATGTCAACCCCTTTTTGAAAATCTCTTAAACTTTTTTGTTTAAATTATCTTGACTATCTTAAACATATATGCTATAATGAGTGTAAAATCATTTACACCCATTTCAAGGTTCTGTCAAGTAGGAGAGGGTGGAGATTTTCGAAGAAAATACTACCCGATGCTTGACAGGTTCTTATAATGAGCATACAGTGATTGTTTTCATTATCATCTGACCATTAACATAACAGGAGTGAAAAATATGGCTATCGGCGAAAGAATTAGATTTATCCGCAATCTGCGTGGAATGACACAGAAATGGCTTGGTATGGCTGTTGGCTTTCCGGAGAAAACAGCAGACATCAGACTTGCACAGTATGAGTCGGGAACAAGAACACCAAAGGCAGAGCTGACAAAGGAAATAGCGAAAACACTGGATGTTTCTCCGGCAGCACTCGATGTTCCGAACATAGAGAGCTATATCGGGCTTATGCACACGCTCTTTGCTCTTGAGGATTTATATGGTTTCCGTATTGATACGCTCAATGATGAGGTATGTATCCGACTTGATAAGAATAGCGGTATGGAATATCCTAAAATGGTAAAGCTCTTTACAGCGTGGCAGAAAGAAGCTGATAAGTTCCGAAATGAAGAAATCACAAAAGAGGAATATGACCGCTGGCGTTATCACTATCCTGAACTTGATACTTCCGGTGAGTGGCATAAGATTGGTGTGTCGCAGGAGTTGAGTGATATCATAGTTGATGGTTTGAAAAATGATAAAAAATGAACAGAACACTTTATAAAGCAACACAATCTGGAGGTGAGATCATGTTTAGAGTTACACATAATGACGCTATAGAATTGGAACATCAGGTTCGCAGATTATACGGATGTGACCGAGCTGGTGTATCTGGCTTGGCAGATGCAGATCATTTTGAATCACGTCCTATGGATGCGGCAATTATGGTGGTATCTTATATTTACGCCAAAGGACTTCAATACAGTGAAACAGAATATGATGAGTTCTTGAGCAAATACGATACTATTTTCAGATATCCCGATGAAAATGATGCAGAGAACGAAGTAGAAAACTACATCAACGAGTTAAGCGAAATAATCGAAAAATATATCTAATAAAAAATTGTCTAAACATTATAAAGCGTTGCTTGTTCATTTTGAAATACAAAAAGAGCTATCCGATTTTCAAAATCAGATAGCTCTTAATTTTTAGAATAATTCAAATGTTGCCAAAACGTTGCCATTTTTCTGTTATGATAACAGGAAACAGCGTAGTTAAGCCGTTTATGTGGGGTCTGTTATTATTCCCACTCGGCTTACAATAACATTTTATAAGGAGAAAACGCTGTTTTCTCCTTATTTTTCGTTGTAGGATTTACAGAAAACGTGGTAAATTTATACCATTTTGATTTTTTTGTACTCAATTTGTACTCACGGACTATTTTTTATTGTCCTGCCTTTTTGTCTTTTCTGAAACGGCTTCTTCCAACTTTTTATCAAATAGTTCCTGACGTTTCTTAGCAAGCTCCTCGCCGCTCAAATTATCATATTCCTTATTGCTTAAAAAAACTCGTTGATTTTCTGCCATAACCTTCTCAACCCAAGCGTTAAAGGTTTCGTGGTCAATACAGTAGGTTTCCAATGCCTCACGATTGCTTTTGAGTGTTTCGAGAAAATGGCACAAAAAACCGTTATAGTCTGCCCCAACATTCATTTCGTCAAATGACAGGGCTGCAATCTGTTCTCTGCCCTTTTTACTAAAAACAATATCAAAATGTAGTTCTTCTTTTTTGCTTAATTCAATGAGGAAAGCAATTACATCAGCAAGGCTGTCTATTTTCGTATGAGATTGTTGGCAGTTAACCAAAGTGCTAACAGACACTCCCAGTACTTCAGAAATGTCGTAAAGCGTTGAAAGGGATATGTCTATATCTCCGCTTTCATATTTCTGTACTGTTCTCAATGACTTGCCGAGCGCCTCCGCAAATTCATCTTGGGTCATGCCCTTTGAGCCTTTCTTCTTTCGGCATTCAAATATTCGCTCCCCTACCATTTTTTGAAAAATACCCTTATTCAACGTATATCACCTCTCGTTACACTATAGCATAAAAATCAAAAAAATGCAAGTTTTTTCAAAAACCCCTTGACAAAAGAAAAATAATGCACTATAATAAATAATACGAATTATGGATACAATAATTCGTATCAGCTCTCAAAAATTCGCTTATAAGGAGGAAACAAAATGACTGAAACAAAATTATTCTATTCCGCTGCCGAGATTGCAGAGCTTCTGGGAATTTCCGTTGGACAAGCATACCGTCTGATGAGGACGTGGAACAAAGAGTTGGAGCAAAAGCACTTTCTTGTGATTGCAGGTAAAATTCCCGTACAGTACTTTCTTGAAAAGATTTACGGCGGCTGTCAAGTAACAGCGGGAAAGGCAATGTCCTCTAACAGCGTTGTCACAGGTGGCAGAAATGGCTAACTCGGCGCAAAAAGACCCCAAAACGGGCAAATGGCTTGTACAGTATCGCTTTACCGATTGGACGGGGCAAACAAGGAAGTCGACCAAAAGAGGATTCGATAACAAAAAGCAAGCTGAGGAATGGCTGCGAAACTTCCTCAACACTAAAGCTGCGAATGTTGATATGCTGTTTGGCAGTCTTGTTGAGCTATATTTTGAAGATTTAGGCAAGCGGCTTCGCGAATACACTTTGCGAAACAAACACTACTTGATTGACAGCAAAATACTTCCGTACTTCAAGGACAAGTCTGTCAGCTCTATCACAGCAGCCGACATACGGAAGTGGCAAGCTGAAATGCTGTCGCAAGGATACGCCGATACATATATGCGGTCTGTATATAATCAGCTGAATGCTGTCTTTAATTACGCCGTGACATTTTATAATTTGCGTGAAAACCCATGTCACAAGGCGGGAAGTATTGGCAAAAAGAACGCCGAGGAGATGAAATATTGGACGGTCGAGGAGTTCAACCGTTTCATTGCCGCTGTAAGCGATAAACCCACATCGCGCGTTATCTTTACTACATTGTTTTTCACGGGGCTTCGTGAGGGTGAGCTGCTTGCCCTTACTCCCGCTGACATTGATACGGAAAAGGGCACTCTGAGTGTTAAGCACTCATATCAGCGAATAGACGGACACGATGTAATCACGCCGCCTAAAACGCCAAAAAGCAAGCGTACCATTTCAATTCCGCCTTTCCTCGCGGATATGCTGCAAGAATACATTGGCTCGATGTACGGGATAAAGAAGAACAATCGCATATTTCAACACACCAAACATTATTTAACCAAGGAAATGGTGCGCGGCTGTAAGGAAAGCGGAGTTAAAAAAATTCGTATCCACGATTTACGCCACAGCCATTGCGCGTTGTGTTTTTCGCTCGGGTTCACCCCGTTGGAAGTTGCGGAGCGACTTGGACACGACGATCCCAAGACCACGCTGCGAATATACGCGCACGTATATCCCGAGGCAGGGCGGCAGATTTCCGACAAGCTGCAAGAACTGCACGGCTCGTGATTTTTTTCAGCCCTGAAAACATTCCTTCATAACGATGCTTGCCGCTATCAAGCGGTGTCCTCCCCCTAGGCTAATAGGGGGGTACTAACACCACCAAAAATGCGCTTAAAGCCACATTGAGAAAGGAGTTGAAGCAAATCGAAAATTCAAATAATGAGAGCTGCGTAATTATTGATTGGTTTGCTATTACGACTCGCCAATGGGAGCCTGCTCAATTGGTGGCTTATTTGGGTTTGGATATAAAGCAATTTAGGACCACCTACGGTTTTTACGGTTATCGCGACCGCTTATTGTACGAAGGAATTTCAATTCATTTCAATCTGCGCAGCGATCCCGAAGATGAAAAGACTTCTGTAATGCTCGAAATGAGCGGACAAGGTTGCCGTCAGTTTGAAACGTCCTCTAAGCTCGGTTTTATGCAATTGTTCTGTGACGTAGATAACGGCGAATTTGAAATAAAGCGGTTAGATATTGCATACGACGACGTTGACCGCAGCGGTAGTAAAGGAATACTTGACATACATAAAATAGCACGGTATACGCTTCATCGGCGATTCGTCACGAAATGGAATGGCGGGCAGATTGTGGACAGATTTACAGTTAATGGTAATTGTGAACCTATAATTCATGCACTCACGGCACAATTTGGAAGTCGGCAATCCACAATAATGCTCCGAATTTACGATAAAGCACAAGAGCGCGGTGGATTGGACTATCATTGGATTCGGGCGGAAATCGTTTTTAAAGAGGAACGTGCGGCGAATTTTATTTCACAGCTGCTCGGTGGCAAGACGATTGGTGAATTGTATGCGGGCGTGCTGAGGAATTATCTGCGCTTTATTCGGTTAGATAACTCTCGACGTGAACGTTGCTCCACTATAGGGTGGTGGGAGAAATTTCTAAATGGGGCGGAAAGGGTCAAACTGTACTCACCCAAAAACATCGAATACAATCTTGCTCGCGTTGAGAGGTATGTATTTGAACAAGCTGGCAACAGTACTCTAACATATTTGCTCTGCAAAGGCGAGGATAAGTTGTTGATAGAGCTTCAGAAACGCAAGGAAAAGCTGAACGAAAATCAACGTAAGCTAATAGAAGAATACGCTAATGACGATAGCTAGCGGCGAGGAAGTCCAGAGGGGGCGCAACTCCCCTCTGGCACACGACCTTTGAAACGTAGTGAAAAAGGTCTAGTGTGTTATACTTTACCCTCTGTGCGTAGCGCAGAGGGTAAAGTATTCGCACGACAGAAAGGAGCAGAAAATGAGCGCGGGTGTGTGCCGGATTCAGAAAATCAACGGCGGTGCAAAGGACATAGCGGGAGTGCAAATTCACAACCGGCGTGAGCGCAAACACTCCAATAGCAACCCCGACATTGATTTTAAGAAAAGCGCTAAGAATTATGCGTTAAAGGAAACAGATTTGAGCTATAACAAGGCAGTCCAAGCGCGTATTCAAAGCGGCTACAAAGGTCAAAAAGTCATACGCAAGGACGCTGTTTTATTGTGCGAGGTGCTTTTTACTTCGGATAAGGCATTTTTCGAACGTTTGTCCGCCGAGCAGGAGCGCTCGTTTTTTAAGGAATGTTATAAATTCGCCGCCGACAGATACGGCGAGGAAAATATAATCTCGGCGGTTGTTCATAGAGACGAGAAGACGCCGCATTTGCACCTCGATTTTGTTCCGTTGACATCGGACGGACGACTTTCGGCAAAAAGTGTTTTGGGCGGCAAAAAGGATTTGCAGAAGTTGCAGGACGATTTCTTTACAAAAGTCGGAAAGAAGTGGGGGTTGGAACGTGGAAACCGTGCGGATTTGGAAGATCCAAACGCCGAAAAGCCGCGCCGTCACCTTGAGACGGCAGAATTAAAAAGGGACACGGAACAGGAACTTCGCGAGCTTCAATGCAAAGCCGACGAAATTAAAGTGAAAATTGGACAGCTTGAGGATCAGCAAACAAAAAAGAAAAAAGAACTTTCCACCCTTTCCAAAGAACTCTCCGAAAAGGAACTGGATCAGATTGATACCACGCCCCAAAGATTTACGGGTGGCTTCAAGGGACTTTCACCGCAGCAAGCACAAGAACTGAAAAATACCGCAAAAACAAGCAAAAAACAAAATAAGACTTTGAAAAAAGAGCTTGCCGAAGAAAGGACAAAAAATGACCGTCTCGCCGCCGATCTAAATGCTGCAAAGGCTGAAAACCAAAAGGAAATCCGAAAAATGGTCGAACGGTTGGCGGATGTGGAAAATCAAAACCGCATTTTGAAGCGAGCGATCGGCATAAGCGGAGTAAATTACGGTGAAGTTTCCCGTGAGCTGCGGCAGCGAGGACTACAGTCCGTAAGAACAAACAAGGAGCTTGAATAATTCGCCGATGGCGAAGAAAAGCAAATCGCTTATTTTTCTTTTTTGCAAGCTTCAAATATTTTATTAGGAAACAGCAGATTTCCCCCATTGGCTACATATTGGCTACACGGATTTGTACTCAAATTGTACTCAGTTGAATAGCGAAAATCCCTTGATACCGCTGTTTATACAGTATCAAGGGATTTTGTAATTTATTCCCACTCAATCGTCGCCGGAGGCTTGCTTGTAATATCGTACACGATTCTGTTGATATTTTTAACTTCGTTTACGATTCTTACGCTTGCTTTTTCGAGTACGTCATACGGAATCCTTGCAAAATCCGCCGTCATGAAGTCGGTTGTCGTAACTCCGCGCAGTGCGAGTGTGTAATCGTATGTTCGGTCATCGCCCATTACACCTACCGAGCGCATATTTGTCAGCACCGCAAAGTACTGGTTGATGCTTCTGTCAAGTCCCGCTTTCGCAATTTCCTCGCGGAAAATATAATCTGCGTCCTGTAGTGTGTGAAGTTTTTCGCGAGTTATCTCTCCAATGATGCGTATTGCCAGTCCGGGACCGGGGAACGGCTGACGCCATACAAGAACGTCTGAAAGACCGAGTTCGGTTCCGAGTTTTCTTACCTCGTCCTTAAACAGGAGACGGAGAGGTTCAATTATTTCTTTAAAGTCAACATAATCGGGAAGTCCGCCGACGTTATGGTGTGATTTTATAACTGCCGCATCGCCGGTTCCGCTCTCGATAACATCGGGATAAATCGTGCCTTGAACAAGAAAATCAACCTTGCCGATTTTCTTTGCTTCTTCCTCGAAAACGCGGATAAATTCTTCGCCGATAGTCTTGCGCTTTGTTTCAGGGTCGCTTACGCCCTCAAGCCTACCTAGAAAGCGCTCGGAAGCGTCTACGCGGATAAAGTTTATGTCCCAGTCCTTGAAAGCCGCTTCAACTTCGTCGCCCTCGTTCTTGCGCATAAATCCGTGATCGACAAATACGCAGGTGAGCTGAGGTCCGACAGCCTTTGCAAGCAGCGCGCAGGCAACGGAACTGTCAACTCCGCCCGAAAGCGCGAGGAGAACCTTTCCGTCGCCGACTTTTTCGCGAATCTGCGCGATAGCTGTCTGTGCGTAATTTTTCATGTTCCAGTCGCCCTTGCAGCCGCATATCTTGTACAGGAAGTTTCCAAGCATATCAAATCCGCGCACGGTATGATTTACTTCCGGATGGAACTGCACGCCGTAAAGTCTGCGGCTTTCGTCAGCCATTGCTCCAAACGGACATTTTATACTGTGTCCGATAGACTTAAATCCCTCGGGAACACGGGTGATATAGTCGTTGTGGCTCATCCACACGATAGTGTTCTGCTCAATTCCGTCAAAAAGCGGGGAAGAAGTGTCAAGCTCGCATTCCGTACGGCCGTATTCGGAAAGCGAGGAATCATGCGCAGGCCCGATTTCGCCGTCAAGCGCGTATACCATAAATTGTGCGCCGTAGCAAATTCCCAACACGGGGATTCCAAGCTCAAGTATCTCTCGGCTCATGCGCGGTGAGCTGTCCAGATAAACGCTGTTCGGACCGCCTGTGAAAATAATTCCCTTTGGCGCGCGCGCCTTTATTTCCGAAACAGGGGTTTTATAGGATATAACCTCGCAGTAGATGTTATGCTCTCTGACGCGGCGGGCAATAAGCTGATTATACTGACCGCCGAAGTCGATTACAAGCACAAGTTCGTTATTCATAGTCGGAAAAAGTCCTTTCATAAAATACTAAGAAATATTTTACCATAAAACCTCGATTTTTGCAATATATTTTTAAAATAAAACGCAAATACGGCTCATAAATATTGAATGAAAGGGGCTGGTTTGATTGACGGAGGGACAGGCAGGGCTTATGGAAGAGCTTTCGCGAACGCGCGAAAGACTTGAAAAACTGGAACAGCTTTTCAATATGGCGACGGACGAGGTTGAAATAGAAGCGCTCATTTACGAAGAACGCGCCGAAAGGCTACGGTATTCTGCTTTGCTTCGCCGTGCAAAAGAAGCGGACAGGCAGGAGGTGCGGTGATATGTTCGGAATAATTTTTCTTGCGATAACGGCTCTGGCAATGATTTCGGTGTATATGCATACGCGGAAACCGAAGCGGTTTGCCGCCGCAAATTCGGCGGCGGGGCTTCTGTTGTTTGCAGCGGTTAGGCTGTTTACAATGGGATCGGTCGTATTTACGGCAGGCTCGGCGGGACTGTGTGCGATACTGGGCGTTCCCGGGGCTTTACTGTATGTTTTTCTTGAGCATTTTTTCGCAAAAGGAGTGTAAGATGACGGTTATAACAGGTCCGGTGATTCCCGAAAAAAAGTCGGTCGTACTCAGCCGTGCGGACGAATCAGATAAAATAAACGAAACGCTCTCGGTCCTGCACCCCGACGGGGAAAGCGAGGCGACACTGCCTGAAACAGCGCCGCAGGCTGAACAAAAAGAAAGAGAGATACCTTGCTTTACCGCTCCCGCGCCCGTAAGGCGCAGACGGCTTCCTTACTTCGGGACGGTTCTCGCGCAGGTTGCGATTGCAATAATAATAGGCGGGGCTGTTTGGCTGGGACTGAACTTCGGCGGTGAAACGATAGGTTCGGTTGTGCGTTCGGTTTTGATTTTTTTGCTGAATGGCTGAAAAAATAAAGGCTTGCGTTAAATTCTCGTTTCCCGCCGTACTAAGCTTTGTGCTTTGCACGGATAAAGAGGGAACTGCGGTTTTCTGCCTGCTGTCCTGTCTTTTGCATGAGCTTGGGCATATTATCGTGCTGCTCGGAGAGGGGAACATTCCGCGTAAAATAACCTTCTGCGGCGGCGGCATACGGCTCGACGTCGGGGGCGGCTACAGTATTCCCGCGCTGCTTGGCGGGTGCTTTGCTAACTTTCTTCTTTTTTGCCTGTTTTGTTTCGGAGAAAGCAGAAAAATGCAGCTTTTCGCCGTAGTCAATCTGCTTACGGGAGCTTTGAATATGCTGCCGATAAGACCGCTTGACGGGGGAATGCTGCTCGAAAGGTTTTTGCTCGGGGTCATAAGACCCGAAAAGCTCGGCAGAACAATGCGGATAACGGAGTGCGTTGTCGGCGCGGCAGTTGTTCCGACTGCATTATTCATGTTTGGGAAGAATTTGCTCGGTATATCTTCTTTTGCTTTTCTGGCATATCTGCTGGGTCTTGAGATTCTTGAAAGGGAATAGGCGGAAAACGTGCAGACGTGTTTCTTTGGCAGAACAAAGGACGAAAAACGCAGAGCAAGGCCGTTTAGGCAAAGCTCTGCGTTCTGACAGGGTTATTTTATTTTACCGTCGCCGCCCATGAGAGCGACCATTTCTTCTATGCGTTCCACAGGGAAAGGCGGCTCGCAAAGCGGCTTCATGGCGATGCTCATGAGCTTCATGGGATTGTCGTCGGCGGCGACGCGATTGGAGCTGAGCGCACCGCACCGCTTGCAGCGGTGAATCACCGCCCACTCTCCGTTCTTGCGCACCCATACGGCAATCGGTTCCATTATACCGCCGCAGTCGCTTTGGCGGTCACCCGGTTCAATATCAACGTGCAGGCTTGAAAGGCAGTTCGGGCAATGATTGCGGTGGTCTGTGCCCGCGTTTTCGGGCGTTACGAGTCTGTCGCAGACCTTACAGGTAAAGCTGTCACGGCACGCGTGTGTTTTATAATAACCCTTTTCAAATGTTTTCCGTTTATTTTCACGGTTCATGGTTAATTCCTCCTGAAGATGTTTAACGTCTTTTTCGGGAGGAACGGTTAGTGTGGATTTGCCGTACCTCCCGGTCAGCCCACACTCTCCGATGATGAATAATACTTTTTCAAAAAAATACTCCTTTGAATTTTTATTTATATATCACTGCTTTAAAGCGGTGATATCGCCTGATTGGATCGCGGATATGTTCCACGAAATTTTTTCCTTGTCCCAATCCCACCAGCGCAGTCTGAGAAGCTCTTCAACGGTTTCGTCATCGAAACGCCTGCGGATAGGTTTTGCGGGAACTCCTCCCACGATGGTATAAGGCGGGACATCTTTTGTTACAACGGCACGGGTTCCTATTATTGCGCCGTCGCCGATTGTGACGCCCGAGAGAATGACGGCTTCGTAGCCTATCCAGACATCATTTCCGATTACAATGTCGCCCTTGTTGTCCCACGCGCTGCGGATATTCTTCGCGTCAAGATCCCATTCATCAAAGAAAATAGGGAAAGTATAGGTTGAAAGAGAGCCTAAAGCGTGATTTGCGCTTGTGAAAAGAAATTTTGAGCCGCAGGCGATTGAACAGAACTTTCCGATTTTCAGCTTATCGCCGTTTATGGGGTAGTGATACAGTACATTGTTCTTTTCAAAATCACATGGGTCGTTCACGAAATCATTGTATATGGTATATTCGCCGATTTCGATATTCGGATCGTCCACAACGCTTTTCAGATACACTATCTGCTTGTCGTGCGGACGAGGATAAATTTTATTCTCCATTTTGCTTCATCTCCTTGTCATTTAAGTGCGCTGATAATCCTTGAAATTTCCATTGTAAATACTTTTAGCATCACACCGCCCGACATTATGTAAAACCATATACGGCGGACAGCCTGCGTTTTTGCGATAGGCGTTGCAACAGCGGCAATGATTATCAGCAGCGCGCCGATACAGCCTATGATTGTCGGTACGCTTATGAGTTTGAAAATTCCCGGCTGACAGCTTCCGTCAATAGCGCACTGAATTGTTTTATCCAGTCCGTCACGCGCCGCCGCAAAGCAGCAGATTACCAAGCCGTATACCAGCAGCAGGGCGCTTCTGCGACCCCAGTACCGGATATCGGCGCTTTTGAACACCGACCGGCCGATAAAACCGATAAGCACAATAATCATGATTGTTGTCGCCGTTGTTACGGCATTTCCGAAATACAGCTTCATTTTTTCGCCTCGTTTCACTTCTGCGCCTTGTACCAGCCCAGAACGTCCCTGAGATTGTCGGCTTTTACGCGGTTCTCGCCGTGAAGCATCATGTCAAGCATATCGTCTTCATCGGGGGTTCTGTCTTTCTTTGTGGAAAGTTCCTGTCCGACATTTTTTACCATAATTTTCATCATGGGGCGATAAATTCCGCGCAGCTTATCAACGCTCAGATTGCCCTGAAGCGTGAACAGGGGAATATCCTGCGGAATTGAATTTTTTTCGCGTATATTTTCAGTTTGTGTTCCAGTACGGCACATTCCGACTGCGCAGACCGCTCGTACATTGTATTGCTTTATGGCTTTTGAATAGCCTTTTACCGAAGCTGCCATTACCCAGCCAAGGTAGATTACGTCAGAGCCCGCAGCGACATTGCCTTTCGCTTCCGAGAGCGGATATGCGGGGATTCCTGTTTCGCGGGAAAGCAGCTCGGCGTACTCTCCCGCGCTTCCCGTGTTTGTTGTGTAAATAATTGCGTTCATAATTTCTCTCCGTTTTTTACATTTGAAATAAAATTGTCGATATGTTTTTCTAGTATGGCGATTACTGCGCTTTTGTCCTCCGCGTTGTCGTAAACACTGTAAAGCAGGAACATCGGTCCGTAGAAATTCAGAGCAAGTTGCACAGCCGATTCGTCCGAGTCAGTTAATCTTCTGAAAATAGCGCTCATGTAATCGAGCGGTCCGGATGCCAAATAGTTTTGATAAAGCTGCGCGAGTTCTGGGGCGCGGTATTGTTCAAGCGTAAGCATTTTGCGAAAGCGCGAGGAGAAAGAATCCTCTGTCCAGTGTCTGAACTGCGCTATACTGTATGCGCGCACCTTATCGGTCGGCGTGTGTGCATACGCTTCGGCAAAGCCGTTTGGCGAATCAAGCGGCATCTCATATTCTTCAGCCCGCTCTGTGTCCATTTCGTTCATTCGTCTTGTAATGCTGTCCAGAATTTCCTGCTTGCCTGAATAGTGCTTATACAGTGCGCCTTTTGTGATTTCAAGCCGTTTTGCAATATCGTTCATTGACGTTCCGAGATAGCCGTTTTGGGCGAATAGCTCGAGCGCTGCATCCATAATACGTTCTTTTGTATTGCCTGCCACATTGTGCCTCCTTTTAGTAACCGTTCGGTTACTTATATTATAGCAACCGAACGGTTACTTGTCAAGGGCTTTTGAAAAAAATCTTCCGGAAATTTCCTGTTTTTTCATATTCGGCATTAATTTCGGACAAAGTTAATATAAATTGAACAGATTAAAGTCGAAGGAGTCTGAACAAATTTGAAGAAAAAAGGTTTTTTTAGGAATACCATTATAATGTTCTTTGCAATGTTCATTACTAAAGGGCTGGGAGCAGTGCTGAAAATACCGCTCGGTAATATTCTCGGCGGAACGGGAATGGGCTATTTCACGACTGCATACAGCATTTTTACGCCTGTTCTGGCGTTTGCCTGTTCGGGAATACCGACGATAGTTACCCAGACAGCGGCGCAGTATTCGGCAAGCGGAAAGCTTGCGGGATTGGTCAGGCTGAGGAAAAGTGCCGTACTGCTTTCCGTACTTATCGGGCTTGCCGGAACAGCCGCAGTGTATATCTGCGCCGTGCCGTTTGCCTGCTTTGTGGCAAATTCGCCGGAAAGTCTCCCGTCCGTGCTTATGATAGCTCCCGCTGTGCTGTTCTGTTCGGTGACGGCGGTGTACCGCGGGTATTTTGAGGGACTTTCGGATATGCTGCCTACGGCGACTTCGCAGGTTATTGAAGCTGTTGTCAAAGCGGCGGTGGGGATAGGACTTTCGTATTTTGTATACATAAACGGGACGCATTATTTCGGAAGCGCGGAAAAGGCGCTGCCTTATGCGGCAGCTGCGGCGGTGATAGGCGTTTCGATAAGCGAACTTTGCGGGACGATTTATATTGTGCTGCGCGGACGGCGAAAGTCTGACAGCTTTCGCGAATATGCCGAGCCTATGGAGCGCAGTGAGCTTTTCGGACTTATGCGCGATATTTTTGTGCGTTCGCTGCCTGTTGCTATGGGCGCGGTCGCAGCAAATCTTATCGCGTTTACGGATATGCTGACCGTTTCAAACTGCATAAATATTTCATTTGCGCATTTTCCGCAGGTATTTCTCGAAAACAATGCGCTTTCCGCCGCAGCAGGGCAGTCTGCCGACATCGGAAATTTCCTGTACGGAAGTTATTCGGGAATGGTTCTGTCTGTTTATATGCTCGCTTCGGCGCTCACGGGGCTTATTTCGCGCTGTTCGCTTCCACGGCTCGTCTGTGCGGTCGAAACCAAGGATAATTCTGCGCTTCGCTCTGCGGAAAAGCTGATGTTCAAGGGAACAGCGTTTATATCCGTGCCTGTTTCATTTGTCATGGCGGTGCTTTCTGAGCCGATACTTTCGCTTCTTTATCCATATCGTGCCACTGAAGCGGCTGTTGGCGTTATCCCGCTTCAGATACTCAGTCTTGGGAGCATTTTTGCAGGCATAGGCGGCGCGCTTTTCATACTTTTTCAGGCTTACGGCGATTTCGGAGCGCCTGTTAAAATAACGCTCGTAAGCGGCGTCGTAAAGCTGCTGCTGAATGTTATACTTTTGCTTATTCCGTTTGTGAACATTTCCGGAGCGGCACTTTCGGCTGTGGCGGCAAATGCGTTCGCGACCGTTTATGCCAGCCGTGAAATAAAGCGAAAATTCGGGCTTTCGGTTTCGCCGTTCAGGGCGGCTGTTCCGTCGCTTATCGCCGGTTCGGCGTGCGCTGTCGCGGCATATCTTTGCTATAACGGTCTTGCGCTTGAATTTTCATCTGCCGTTTCGGTTCTCGGCGCTGCGGCGAGCGGCGGAATTGTTTATATTTTCCTGTTGTTTCTTGCGGATAGCAGGGAACTGACGGCAGTGCTGAAAAGTTTCAGCGGAAAAAAGCAGAAAAACTATTGTAAAAAGCAGTGAAATAGTGTAAAATAAAGGCAATATGAAAGAAAGGACGAGAAAAATGTTTGAATTTAAAGAAAAATACGATATTGACGATCTGCGCCTTATTATGAAAGAACTGCGCAGTGAGCACGGCTGTCCTTGGGACAAAGAACAGGATCATAAATCGATCCGCCGAGATGTTCTTGAGGAGGCGTACGAGGTTGCCGAGGCGATTGACAGCGAAAATCCGGACAATTTAAAGGAAGAACTTGGCGATTTACTTCTTCAGGTCGTTTTTCACAGCGAGCTTGAAGCAGAGCAGGGGTCGTTTGATTTTGACGATGTCGCGGACGGTATCTGCAAGAAGCTGATCTATCGACATCCGCACGTTTTCGGAAATGTCAAGGCTGATACGTCTGCCGAGGTGCTTAAAAACTGGGACGCTCTCAAAAGCAAGTCCAAGCAGGAAAACAGCGTCACGGATCGTCTGAAGAGCGTTCCGAAGCTGCTTCCCGCTCTTACGCGAAGCGAAAAGGTGCTGAAAAGAGCGGCAAACGCGGGACTTGACTGTGGAGATGACAAAACTATTCTTACCGAGCTTGAAAACAGCGTAAATGCTCTCAAAAAGGCGGTTTTAACACAAACCGATATAAAAATAGAGGAAGAATTAGGTAATATTTTGTTTTCCTGCACAAACTTAGCGAGATTTTTGAAAAAAGATAGTGAAAAAGCCTTGACATTTGCGATAAATCAGTTTATAATACAGTTTAGCGGACTTGAGACTTTGATTGAAAAAGAAGATAAGTCTTTTTCAGAGCTATCTCGCGAGGAAATAAACTCGTTTTGGGAGAATGCGAAGGATTACTCGGTCTGATTATCCGTAAAATCGGTTTACATTATTTTTGGAGGTTTAAAAATGACAAAGGCAGAATTTATTACAGCAGTAGCAGAAAAGGCTGGACTCACAAAGAAGGACGCTGACGCAGCGCTTTCCGCAGTAATTGATACTATTACTGATTCTCTTGCAAAGGGCGATAAGATTCAGCTCGTAGGTTTCGGTACTTTTGAAGTTCGTGAGCGCAAGGCTCGTGAAGGTATCAATCCCCGCACAAAGGAAAAGATTGCTATTGCTTCCGCAAAGGTTCCTGCTTTCAAGGCTGGCAGAGCTTTAAAGGACGCAGTTGCTAAGTAATTGCCTGTTTATGAATATAGCGGACTGTCATGCATAGGCTTGACAGTCCGTTTTTCATTTAGATATTAGAATAGTAAAATGACGATGGATTTAATGGAATAATTATGAAAAAGCGATTATATATTAAAAATGTCTGTCTGCTTGAAAATTGAATCACACAACAAAAAGCAGTCCGAGAAACATGACTGCTCCCGCGATATTTCCCTTTGCGGGAAGCTTTGTCGGGAGAAGCAGGAGCATTGCAATAAAGGTGTTGAATACACACGCCCACTGCGGAAGTCCGGTACTTCCCGATACTATCATTACGAAAAGCGTCACAACAAAAACAAGCAAGCCTAAATAGCCGACGAACATTGTCGCTATAGTCCTTTTTTGAAGCTCAAGAACTGCTTCTCTAGCTTCGTTTGTCCTGCCAAGCCTTATGTAAAGCCATTCTATAGCGGCAAACAGAACGTGATGCGCTGCGATAGGAACGGTGTACAGTATCGTTGAGATTAGCATTATCACTGAAGCGGCAGATGAATATTCGCGTATATAGCAGCTCAGCCCCAAGTATCCAAAACTGAACAGCGCTATAGCAAAAACCCCGAGCAGTGCCGAAGAAAGAGGGTAGGAAAGCGGCATATCCGCAAACATTGCCGACATTTTTTCGGCATCGTTGATATTTTTAAGGTCAAGCCTGCCTTTTTTGGAATAAGCAAGCAGACAGTCGGAAACTCCGCACAATATATGTCCGACAATTGCTGCAATAATACAAAGTTTTAGCATAATATTTACTCCGATTCATCATATAAGCATAATGATAAGCCCTTCCAGAACGGCAAAGACAAGGAAAACAGGCACCATCGGAAGGCAGTCTTTTATATGAAACCATTTCTGTGAATATTCCTTGTCCATATGTTCCGTGCCCGGCAGTCTCCAGCGTTTCACTGTGGTGAAAAAAATCCAGTCGATGATAAAGGTGTCAACTACGATGTAATTCTTTGCGGTCAGCTTTTCTTTTTGGGCTTCAAGACCTTGACTTTTGTAGTATTCCGCCTGTATCTCGGGAGGATAGTTGGCAATCATGCTGACGGGGTTTTTGTTCAGCATAATTACGACCATCAGCGAAAACAACGCTGAAAGAACAAGACACTCTACGATAATTATCAATACCGACATTACAAATCTCCTTTACTGTTTTTTCTGTCAATACTATATTAGCCTAGGCTAACCAACTTGTCAATAGGTTTTGAAAATTTTTTCTTGCTGTATAATGTGCATATCATAACTGATTTGCAAAGCGTTGACAAGCTTTCGGAAATGTGATATTATTGTTATATGATTATGATTATTGCACAGGAGGGGCTATGACGAAGCAGCGCGAACTTGTTCACAGAATACTTTGTGAACACGGGCATCTTACCGCGGAACAGATTTTCGCGCTTGCCAAGCAGGAAATGCCCGAGATCGTTTTCGCAACCATATATAATAATCTAAAAAGACTTTGCGACGCGGGAATAATAAGGCGCGTCCGTGTTAGCGAGGGCGCAGATTTCTACGACAGAAATTGCCAGCCGCACGATCATTTGATATGTGAAAGATGTGGAAAAATTGTGGATATGAATCCCGGCGGGCTGAAAAAAACTATTGAACATATCTGTTGCAGCTCTATAACGCGCTATGAGCTTAACGCGTATTACATTTGTGAAAGCTGTCTTAACTGTGAAAATACTCAGGAGGACATAAAATGAAAAGACGCATTGTTTCAATTTTTCTTGGAGTATTTGTGGCGGCAGTATCGGCTTGTTCCGTGCAGCCTCAGCAGACAGTGCAGACAACGGCGAACACAACGGTTTCGTCAGCTTCTACAACAGCTTCGTCTGCTGCTGAAACTGAAAAATCGGCGACAGCGGAATCGGAAAATCAGACTTCCGAGCCGGAAGCTTCAGAGACGATCACCGAAACAAGTTCTGAAACGGCGGCAACGGTCGAATCCGAAACAATATCGGAAGCGGTAATGGCGACCGAAGCCGAAACGACGACTGCGGTGCAGACAGAGATTGAAACTTCCGAGAAAACGACCGACACAACAACCGCGGCAAAGACGACAACGAAAAAAACTACTGAAAATACGAAAAAAACCACGACAGAAACTACTCCTGCCGAGGTAACTACGGAGGAAACGCAGATGACAGAATCTGAACATACCGAACCAAAGGTTATAGCGCTTACATTTGACGACGGACCGAACACGACTACCACAAATGAAGTTCTCGACGTCCTTGAAAAATACGGGATAAAGGCGTCTTTTTTCCTTATCAGAAACAATATCGACAGCGAATCCGCAAAGGCGGTAAAGCGCGCATACGACATGGGCTGTGAGATCGGAAACCATTCAAAAACGCACTCGTATATGGATAAAATGAGCGTTGAGGATATAATTGCGGAAATTGAAGAAACCAACGCAAAAATTGTTGAAATAACAGGCGAAGAACCGAAGTTCTTCCGCCCGCCGTACATTTCAGTCAACAAGGATATGATAGACAATATCGATATGCCGTTTATCGCGGGGTACGGTGCAAACGACTGGGTAGACAAATATACTGCGGAACATCGCGCGAAATTGGTTATCCGACAGGCTCGCGACGGCGGAATAATTCTTCTGCACGACGCAAAGGGAAATTCACAGACAGTTCAGGCGCTTGATATAATAATTCCCGAATTGCAGTCGCAAGGCTATGAATTTGTGACGATTTCGGAAGTTTTCGCAAGAAAGGGGATTACGCCCGAGGCGCATAACGGAAAGATTTATTCGTATGCGGAGCAGGTAGGCGAATACAGCTGATTTTCCTGTTGATTACATGACATAAAACGCCGCATAACCGTAAAGGCTGCGGCGTTTTATACTATATTATGAAGCTTCCGCGTATTTTTCTCCGAGCAGTCGGACGAGCTGCTCCTTTCCGCGGTGAATTATTATTTTTACATTGCTTTCGCTGAGTCCGAGCATTGACGAAATATCGCGGATTTTATAGTCGCAGAAGAATTTCAGCCGTATCACATCTCGGTTTTTGGCTTTTATTTTGTCGATTGCGCACGCAATATCCGTGTTAAGCTCGGCAGAGTCGGTTTGGGCGGATACCGACGGCTCTTCGATTTCTTCCGTGTATACGGTTGAGCGGCGGTAGGCGAGCATATCGCGGCATATATTCCGTAAAACTGCTGCAACATACGCTTTTCTGAGCTCCTCGGGGATACCGCAGACGCGCTTCTGCGAACGCATAAGGCGCAGATAACACTCGGATACTGCGTCCTCGGCGTCGTGATAATTGCGCAGAAGCGACAGCGCATATTTCATCATGTCCTTTGAGTATTTTATGTAAAGCTGTTCAATCATTTTCTGTTCCTTTCGGTAAGGGCTTTTTCGGTCTTTGAAAATAATAACGGAAGTTTGCACAAATCGGGGACATTTTTTCTTATTTTTTAAAAAAATAAAAAATTTTTTATTAAGTATTGAAATTCTCTCGGATTTCGTGTACAATAATATTATATATTGGGATTTTTTACCCGTGGCAACAAACGGAAAGGATAAAATATATAGAATGGAACAGGTTATTTCTTTCTTTAAAAATAAATGGACGAGGTTTGGATTTTCTTTTCTTGCGCCGCTTTATCCGATTTTTCTTGTCTATATAACATGGCTGTCGTTCGCATATTCGCTTGAGCCGACGGCGCCGATACCGCTTTTTTTGCTGTATGTACTGCTTAACTTCATTTTTGGCGGTCTGTTTTTTTACACAAGAAAACAGGTCATTACGCGCATTTCCGTATGCATAGCGCCGCTTATTCTGTTTATTATGATGATAATGTCTTTCGGCGAATGGTATATGATAATTCCTCCCGTTGCGGTAAGCGCCGTGGTCTTTCTTGCAAGCGGTGCGGGCGAAACTCTGAAAACGGTTCTCGGGACGCTTTATCTTATGATGTTCGTTGTGGGCGCGCTTGTTTATCTTACTATGCTGCATTTTAACCTTACGCCAAAGCTGCTGCTTCACGATTTACTTTTCGGGAATTACTGCGATATTTCGACCCGAAGCGATAACTATGTATATTCCGAGGACGGAACATACCGACTTGTTCAGTACGTTGATGACGCGGGAAATGAACGCAAGGCGACTGCATTTTATGTTGAGGAAACCGAAAACGACGTTCATCTGTGGTATCTTGACTGTTATAAGACGAGCGACAGCCTGAAGGTCCTCGTTACGATGCATCAGGACGAAGTTGAATATTACTGGATGTCGGACACGGATCTGTATATCGACGGACGTGAAAAAAATATCCCTGAGATGTTTGAAAAAGCCCGTGCAAATTCCGACGAAGAAAGTGCGGCAACGGAATCGGTTAAGAAGCCGATAATATTTGCGGAGACAGACAGCTCCGCAGAAGAAACCGCAGCGGCTGAAGCTGCGGAATAAACCGAAAGGAGCAGGGAATTTATGACTCGCCAGCTTAATATTGCAGGGAAAAATTCCAATGAGATCTACACCCTGCTGTACCCGAATAATTTAACAGGGTTCATAAAATACGATTTTACTCTTTTTCTTAATCACTGCACCGACCTTTGCAGGCTTGCGGCGCGCACCGGCGAATATAATGTGGAAGATGTTTATTCGATACGCAATTCAATTTCCGGCTGCCACAAGTATTATGAGCAGAATATGCGGACAATTTTTGAGAAAATCGTTATTGACTGCTGGATAGAATATCTGTGTCGGCAGAATGAAATTTCTACCTCAACGCTCTGGCAGAGCTATATGAAGTGCCGAAACGACTTTGAACGTGCTGTTTTCGGCAGACTTTGCGAATATCGCCATAATCATGCAATAAATCAGTGGGTAAATTTGTTGAAAATGCAGGAGTATGCACGAAAAAAGACGGATTTTGTCTTTGGCGTTTATCTTAATAACGCTGCCGAGGCGGGAGCGAGGGCGAACTATTTTGACCTTATGTTCAATGTTGCGGCAAATGAAATGGGATTTCCCGTTTCCGAGCTTGGAACTTCGGGCGTTTATTCCGTAGGTCGTGCTCCTAATTCTCCGTTTATTCTTTCTACCGCTTCGCGTGAAATTGTACGCAATGTGCTTAAAAATCTCGGTGATGCTGAAGTAAAATACAACCCGAAAACAAATCCTGAATTGTCTGACCGCGCGGCGATGGACGCTTTTTCCATTGTAAAGACATATATTCCCGATAAGGACGACAGCCTTGTAAATACAATAATCAAATCAATGACAGGCATACCGCAGCAGGTGTATATGCCCGCTTCGTTTAAGGCTGTTATAGACCTTGAGATTGACGCGCTTGTCGAAAGCGGCGGAATGCTTCAAAAGTGTCCGCGCTGTGGCGAATATTTCCTGAAAGACAGCGAATATCCGCACGATTATTGCAGTCGTCGTCAAAAAGACGGAGTGACCTGCCTTGAAGCAATGGGCGCGGCAGTTGAAGAGCAGATAACGGCTGCTGAGATACCCGAAATAATCGAACAGCCGAAACTTCACGAGCCTATGGAAAAATCGTATGTCAATGAAAAGCTTGAGGGGTTGTACAAGGAAATGGCAGCCCGCGTGAACGTTGATATGACTCAGCGTGATTTTTCACGTTGGTATCAGCAGGAATTGCGTCTTAAAGAGCGTTTGCTTTTAGGACAGGCAGGGCAGGACGATCTGGACAAATTCTTTGAGCTTTCAAGGGGCGATGAATTTGCTTCAAAGAAAAAACAGCCAGAACCCATACAGCGAAGAGAAGAAGCGGAGGAGCCGAAGCAGATCACCGAAAGCGGAAAAGAAGTCAGAAAATTCGTTTTTGAACGCGTAGAGCGGCAGAGCGTTCAGCCTGCCGAGCCGAGTTTTGCCGAGACTGAGAAAAACGCGAATGATGCAGTGCGCCGCTTGCTTTCAAACGCCGCTGCGCAGCAGAATCCGACGTATTATCAGCCGCAGCCTCAGCGAACTCCTCAGTATAATCCGCCTAAGCCGGCAGCGCGTGTGATACGCGGTGGAAATGTGGCAAATACGGGTTATACTGAGCACTCTTTCGAACCGGAATTTAAACCTAAAACTGTTATAATTCCGACCGAAACACCGCATAAACAGCCTGCTCCGCCCGAAGACGAGGACGTTAAGGTGTTCACTCCCCGAACAAACCCTGATAAGGACGTAAAGGTCTTTACCCCGCGCAGACCCGCATTCAGGGGTTATATTGAGCCGACGCCGTATGATGAAAAAATAAAGCAGCCGCTTGAAGAATATCGCCGCAGCAAGGCTGAAGAGCAAGAAACTCAGATTGAGGGACAGCTTTCTGCGGAAGAGATTTCGGCTCAGAATGAAACGCAGACCGAATCTGTTTCCGAGGCTGTTGAGGCTGCGAATGAAGCCGCCGCGCCTGTTCAGCCTGCACCCGCAGTATCGGCAAAGGCGATTTCGGCTTATCGAACCATAACTCTTCCGAAGCAGGAGGAACACTCTGAAAAACAGCTTGAAAAAGCGGATTTTTCCGATATTCTCAACGAAATGGCGAGAAACGATGGTTTTAAAAATGACGACGAGGTTGAAGTTGACTCGGACGGCATTCCCGTTTCGCATAAGACGAAGCACGTTATGAACGCGCTTTTTGGTCCGACGCGGGTAAGTCCGTTCTTGAAAGTCAATCTTGATGATGACGAAGAACAATAAAAAAGAGGACTGTCGCAGCGCAGTCCTTTTTTATGTTATTTAGGGTCAAACCCTCGTCCTTTGGGCATTATATTTTTGAGTTGCGCCAATTTTAACGATGTGCGTTATTTGCTTAAATGCAATTTTATGTTACAATGCGGGCACACAACGCTTGGGTTGCAGAGGAGCGTAGTAATGTTGATCGGGATAAAGCCTCCGCATTGCGGACAAGGCAGTCCTGCCTGCTGCTGAGAGTTTTTTCCTCCGGAAACAAGTTCAAGCTCTTCATCTGAGAGTTTAAATACGTCTGCGTTGTTCTTTTCGTTTTTGCCGTCCACAATCATACTCCTTTGCACAGTGTAAGATAAAAGCCCGACCATTGCGGTCGAGCTTCATATTTTTGGCGGAGACGGAGAGATTCGAACTCTCGTCCCTCAAGGGGCATCATGATTTCGAGTCATGTCCGTTATGACCACTTCGATACGTCTCCACGTATGGTTTCGGAATAAATTTCCAAAGAACATTAATATTATACAATGTTTTTCTTAAAATGTCAATACCGTTTTTTCAAAAGCAGCATATTTTTTAAAAAAATAATTGCAATTCGGGCAAGGATATGGTATAATGATATAGTGAATAATCTGCGTGTTTTTTCTGATAATATTACTCGGAGCGTTATGTTCCAAGTAAATCGGAAAGGGCAGACAAAATGTACAAAAATAATGATGAAAACGACGAGAAGGACGAGTCCGACGAGGTTGTAAAAGAGCAGCAAAATCAGCAGATCATCGACACAGGCATCGTTTCGACGCCGAATGCAAAGCATCTTATCCATTGCCTTACAATAATCGGGCAGATAGAGGGGCATTACATTCTTCCGCCGCAGAATAAAACCACGAAATATGAGCATATCATACCCGCGCTGGTCGCGATCGAGCAGGACAGGGATATTGAGGGACTGCTGATTATTCTTAACACCGTGGGCGGTGACGTTGAAGCGGGACTTGCTATTGCGGAGCTTATCGCAGGAATGGACAAGCCCACGGTTTCGATCGTTGTCGGCGGAGGTCATTCTATCGGCGTTCCTCTTGCGGTCAGCGCGAAAAAGAGCTTTATCGTTCCGTCAGCGACAATGACTGTTCACCCGGTACGAATGACGGGACTTGTGCTAGGCGTTCCGCAGACGCTGTCATATTTTGAGCGTATGCAGGATAGAATAACAGGCTTTGTAACACGAAACAGCAACATAAGTGCGGAAAAATTCCGCGAACTTATGATGAAAAAAGATGAGCTGGTTATGGACGTCGGCTCGGTGGTTGACGGCGAAACTGCGGTTCAGTTCGGGCTTATAGATGAACTTGGCGGGCTTTCGGAAGCGATTTCCGCATTGTATGAGCTTATTGAACAGCGGCAGGAAAGCGTTGAAAAATGCGAAAAGCCTGAAACGGAGCTGAAAAAATGATTTTGTATTCTATTATCAGTCCGGACGACATATTCTGTACAGGCGAGACGCAAAAAACAGGCTTCTGTGCGGTGAACGGCGGGCTTGTCGAATACACCGAGCAGGACGGAGTAAAAATGGTTCGTAGGCTGTATTCTACCGATCCGTCAATGTATCTTGACGGCAGATATTCGCCTTCTGAAAAATTCAGCGGGAAATAATTCCCGCGTACATACGGAGATATTATATGGACTATATTTTTATAATAATTCAGGGAATAATACAGGGGCTTACGGAATTTCTTCCCGTTTCAAGTTCCGGTCATCTTTCTGTCGCTCAGCACTTTATGAATATCGGCGATGAAAGCCTTATTATTTCGATAGTTCTTCACCTTGGAACGCTTGCGGCGGTTTTTGCTGCGTTCTGGGGGACGATATGGGGCATGATAAAGGAATTTTTCCTCACGATAAGAGATATTTTTACCGGTAAATTTTCTTGGCGTAACATGAACGATAACCGCCGTATGATGTTTATGGTGATAATCGCTACGCTTGTTCTTGTTCCCGTATATTTTTTCAAGGATTTTTTCACGTCTGTCGAAGGCGACGGGGATATAATTTTCGAGGGCTGCGCGTTTGTTTTTACGGCGATACTGCTGTTCCTTTCCGACGCTTGTGTAAAGGGCTACAAAACGGGTAAGGATATGACGATCAAGGACGCGGTAACGGTCGGATTGTTCCAGTGCGTCGCGCTTTTTCCGGGAGTTTCACGTTCGGGAAGCACGGTCACGGCGGGACTTTTCTGCGGACTTACCCGTGAAACCGCTGTTACATATTCGTTTATCCTCGGAATACCGGCAATTCTCGGCGGCAGCGTCCTGGAAATAAAGGACGCGGTTTCTTCGGGAGTTCAGCTTGATATGATCCCGCTTTTGGTGGGCTTTCTTACAGCGGCTATAGTTGGATTCCTTTCGATCAAGCTGGTAAAACTTATTATAAAGCATGACAAATTCAAAATATTCGGAATTTACACTCTTATTCTCGGTTTGCTCTGCGTTGGCTACGGTATTTTTGAAGCGGCGACCGGGATTCATTTCTACATTTCGTAAGCGAGGGGAAGTTGAAAATGGCAGAAACCAAAAATAAACAATCGGCGGGAAAGGCTGCGGCTGAAAAACGCAAAGCTGAGCTTATGCGTGCGGACGCGCAGCGCAGACATATAATTTCAGTTGTGATGTTTGCTTTCGGAATACTTATAACTGCGCTGTCCCTATTCGGAAAAGCGGAGGGTGAGGATCTTTCCGCTTGGGATTCCATACATTGTTTTCTTTACGGTATATTCGGACTGGCAACAATTCTGACCGGTCCGGTTCTCACGTACATAGCGATAATGATTTCCGCTTCGCGTGCGAAATCTACCATTGCGCGGAGCGTTATGCAGTTTGTGCTTATTATTCTGCTTCTTTGTGGAGCTGCGCAGGTCATTTTCGTTGGCTCGATAGGCGACCCGTCCGCAGAAGAAGCAACGTTTTCCGATGTTATAGTTTATTTGTATCAGCGCGGCGTTCAGCTTTCCGGCGGCGGAGTTCTCGGGGTAATTCTCGGTGCGCCGCTTTTGCTTTTCGGACAGGCGGGAGCAATCATTATCCTTGTTCTTATCGCTTTTGTGATAATAATGCTTCTAACGAATCTTACTCTTGTTGACTTTCTTAAAGCAATAACAAAGCCGTTCCGCAAGGCGGGAACATATGCTAAAGAAAAGCATGAGCAGCGCCGCGAGGAAAGCGCGTATATCCAACAGGAATATCTCGCTATGGACGAGGAAAAACAACAAAAGCGTGCTGCTGAAAGGGAACAGCGCCGAAACGAACGTCAGGCAAAGGCGCTTATTTCAGAAGATGAAGCGCGTGCGCGCCGCTTTGCTTCCATTGAAAATGTTACCACAAAAGCTCAGCAGGAGGTAACCGAGGAGGACAAGCGTGAGGCTGCCGCTAAACAGGCAGAGGTTGTAAATCACGTTGAAAAGCAGAAAAAGGAAAGCGAGGAGTTCCGTAAGGATCTGAACGCATTCCTGAGCGGCAGAACCGAGAAAAAGGAAAACGCTCCGATTCAGGAAACCTTTGATACGGTGAAAATTGAAGAAAAAGAGCAGGAAATCAAGCCGTACAGCCCCGACGGTCCGTTTTTTGCCGACGATTCCGAGGCTGTTCAGCCCGTTAAGCCCGCTATTGAAGTCGAGCAGCGTCCGAGTCTTATAGGAGAGGCGGATACGGCGGCTGAACAGCCTGCCGCAGCGGATAGCTCCGTACTTCCGGAGGATTTTCCGTTTGATGTTGACGAGGGAGATAAAATTGTCGAGGCAATTCAGGATTTCAGCCGTGAACAGCAGGAAAATGAACAAAAGGCAAAGGAAAACGAGCAAAAAGTGCTTGCAACCGTAATTCGTCCCGATGAAAACGGTCAGCAGCGATTTGACGATATAGTTGCAAACGCGGAGCAGTATAAGGTTCCGCCGAGTGAGCTGCTCAACGACGTTGTTCACGAGCGTTCAGACGAGGATATAAATGCGGAGATTCACCAAAATGCAGAAAAACTGGTCAATACGCTGAAGAGCTTCGGGGTCGAAACAAAGTTTCTGGAGGCTTCGAGAGGTCCGTCGGTTACGCGCTACGAGCTCCAGCCTGCAATGGGTGTTAAAATTTCAAAAATAACGGGTCTTGTTGACGATATCGCGCTTAATTTGGCGACAGCAGGAGTGCGTATCGAAGCGCCTATTCCTAATAAAGCGGCGGTAGGTATCGAGGTTCCGAACAAAAAGGTGGATTCTGTTCCGTTCAGAGAAATGGTCGAAAGTAAGGCGTTTGCCGAAACGAAGAGCAAGCTCGGCGCAGTTCTCGGAAAGAGCATTTCGGGCGAAGTCGTTATCGCAGATATCGCAAAGATGCCGCACATTCTGATTGCGGGAACTACCGGTTCGGGTAAGTCTGTCTGCGTAAATTCAATTATTATGAGCATTCTTTTCCGTTCAACTCCGGAAGAAGTGCGCTTGCTGATGATTGACCCGAAAGCGGTTGAATTTATGATTTACAACGGCATTCCGCACCTGCTTATCCCGGTTGTTACCGACCCGAAAAAGGCTGCGGGCGCACTGGCTTGGGCGGTTACGGAGATGCTTAATCGCTACAAGCTTTTTTCGGACAATAACGTCCGTGATCTTACGGGTTACAATGCGCTTGCAAAAACGCGCGACGACTTACAGGTGATTCCGCAGGTCGTAATATTTATCGACGAGCTTGCCGACCTTATGATGGCTTCTCCGGGAGAGGTCGAGGACAGTATTTGTCGTCTTGCGCAGATGGCGCGTGCGGCGGGTATGCATCTAGTAATCGCAACGCAGCGACCGTCCGTAAATGTTGTAACGGGCGTTATTAAGGCTAATATTCCGAGCCGAATTGCGCTGAAGGTAGCTTCTCAGGTGGATAGCCGTACCATTATCGACAGCGCGGGCGCGGAAAAACTGCTCGGAAAAGGCGATATGCTGTATTTCCCTGTTGGTATGCCTAAGCCTATGCGTGTTCAGGGCTGCTGGGTTTCGGACAAGGAAGTCGAGCGTGTAGTTGATTTTATTAAAAATTCGTTTATTCTTGATTATGACCAGTCTGTAATTGATGAAATCGAAAAGCAGGCGGAGCTTGCCGCTCAAAAGACAAATAAGAGTAAAGACGACGATGACGGCGGCGATATAAACGTCAGCGACGAAAAGCTTGACGAAGCGATCGAAGCCGTTATTGAAGCGGGACAGGCCAGCACGTCTTTCCTCCAGCGCAAGCTGAAGCTCGGCTACGGCCGTGCGGCGCGCCTTATAGATACAATGGAGCAGCTCGGCGTAGTCGGCGGATATGAGGGCGCAAAGCCGCGGCAGGTTATTATGACAAAGCAGGACTGGTACGAACGCAAGATGAATAAGCTGGATTAGGGAGAACGATATGCCTTTTTTACCCGTTTGCAAAAACGATATGCAGCGGCTCGGAACAGAGCAGCTTGATTTTATATGCATTACAGGCGACGCATACGTCGATCACCCGTCATTCGGCATAGCCATCATCTCGCGCATGGTTGAAAGCCTTGGGTTTTCAGTTGGAATGATAGCTCAGCCTGTTTCCGATTCGGATTTCTGCGAGCTTGGAACGCCTCGCTATGCTTTTCTGGTAACAGGCGGAAATATTGACAGTATGGTGTCGAATTATACCGTTGCGCTGAAAAAGCGTTACGACGACGCATACAGTGCAGGCGGAATCGGCGGAAAACGCCCCGACAGAGCGGTCACCGTATATTGCCGCACGCTTCGCAGACTTTTTCCAAATACGGATATTGCGATAGGCGGACTTGAAGCGTCGCTGCGTAGATTTGCGCACTATGATTATTGGGCTGATAAGGTTATGCCGTCCGTATTGATTGACAGCGGCGCGGATTTGCTCATGTACGGTATGGGCGAAGTTACTATAACCGAGATTTGCAATCGCTATAAAGCGGGCGACAGGCTGCGCGACATGACTGATATACGAGGGACTTGTTATCTGACCGAGCCTGTGAACACACCACTCGGGTCGGTGCAGTGCGACAGCTTTGAAGTAGTAAGCGTGAACAAAAAGGCGTATGCAAAATCCTGCCGCAAGCAGTATGACGAGCAGGACGAGGTTTATGGGAGAACGATCGTTCAGCGCCACGGCGATAAAATGCTTGTGCAGAACCCTCCGCAGAGAAGTCTTACACAGTCCGAATTTGATAGAACATATGAGCTGCCATATATGAGGACGTATCACCCTATGTACGAAAAGGTCGGCGGTGTTCCATCGATAAAAGAAGTCGAATTTTCAATTATACACAACCGCGGCTGCTATGGTTTCTGTAATTTCTGTTCAATCGCTCTTCATCAGGGACGGCGCATACAGACGAGAAGCGAGGAATCGGTTCTTGAAGAAGCCCGTGAACTTGCGGCAAATCCGAAATTTAAGGGATATATTCACGACGTAGGCGGTCCGACGGCAAATTTCCGCGCGCCGTCGTGCGATAAACAGCTTGAACACGGACTTTGTAAGGCAAGAAAATGCCTTGCTCCCGAGCCTTGCAAAAATCTAAAAGTTGACCACACGGAATATCTTCATATGCTGCGAAAAATGCGTGAGATAAAAAACGTAAAAAAGGTGTTTATTCGCTCGGGTATACGCTATGATTATTTAATTCTCGACAAGGACGACAGCTTCATGAAGGAGCTTATTGAGCACCATGTCAGCGGTCAGCTTAAAGTTGCCCCCGAACACGCCAGCAATCGTGTTCTCGACTATATGGGAAAGCCGCATATTGAAACGTATGAGCGCTTTGAGGAGAAGTTCTACCGCATGACAAAAAGCGTCGGAAAGGAGCAGTATCTTGTTCCGTATCTGATGTCGTCGCACCCCGGCTGTACATTGAACGATGCCATTGACCTTGCTGTTTTCTTGAAAAAGCATAATATTCGTCCGGAACAGGTACAGGATTTTTACCCTACTCCCGGGACGATTTCTACGGCAATGTTCTATACCGGACTTGACCCATATACTCTCGAGCCGGTGTATGTTCCGCGAAAGCCGGAAGAAAAGCAGCTTCAGCGCGCGCTGCTGCAATACTACAAAAAAGAAAACAGAGAGTTTGTTGCAAAGGCATTGAATATAGCTAAACGGCGCGAACTGATAGGATTCGGACAGGATTGCTTAATAACGCCGTCAGAACGCGTAAATGAGAGGTCGAAAAATGAAAAAAACAACGGAAAAGCGCGTGGCGGCAGGGAAAAGCAGAATCCCGTCACGTTCTCCAAAAATTCAGGAAGATCTGATAGGGGAAATTCGCGAGGAAGAAGAACTGCTTCTAAAAAGAACGGGCACAGGTAAAAAAGCCGCTGCAATTTCGGCGGCAGTCATAGCTTTTGTTGCTCTGATAATTTATTTGAACAGCGCTTTTTTTCACTTTGACTTTATTCCGTCATGGAGCGATGTGTATAGATTTGCGGGATTGTCGGAATTATCGGGAGATTTAACTGCCGAGGGAGAAATTTCGGTGCATTATATTGATGTCGGTCAGGGCGACTGTGCGTTGGTTAAGGCGGACGGCACGAATGTGCTGATTGACAGCGGTGAATACACCGCAGCAGAGGATGTTATTGCATATCTCAGCGATCTGGGCATAGACAGGCTCGACATGGTTATCGCCTCGCATCCGCATTCAGACCATATCGGGTCGATGAACAAGGTGATCGACAAATTCGGCGTCGACGTGGTAGTTATGCCGAAGCTGACCGCTGAAATGATTCCGACTACAAGTTCTTATGAAAAGCTGCTGAGGTCAATTAAAAAGTGCGGCGGAAAAATAGAGTATGCAAAAGTCGGCAATGTTTATGAGTTTGCCGAGGGCTGTGAACTTGAGATAATAGCGCCCGTAAAGGACTATGACGATCTGAACAATTATTCGATCGTCGCACGTCTACGGCATGGAAACAAGTCGTTTTTGTTTACAGGCGATATTGAAAAGTCGGCAGAGCGTGATATTCTTGACAGTGGTGCGGACATATCGGCTGATGTGCTGAAAATCGCACATCACGGAAGCCATACTTCAAGCCTTAAAGCATTTTTGCAGGCTGTCGCTCCCGAGTACGCGGTTATAAGCGTGGGTTCGCCTAACGACTATGGACACCCGCATAAGGAAACAACAAAACTGCTTAACAACCTTGGAATAACGGTTTACAGAACCGACCGCAGCGGCAGCATTACTTTTATAAGCGACGGCGAAAATCTGCGTATTGAAACGCAAAAGGAGACTGCATGATATATCTGGACAGATTTGAGGGGAATTTCGCGATCCTTGAAGAAGAAAACGGGAAAGGCGAAGCTGTTGTACGGCATATTGACCGACGGCTTATCTCAGAAGAGTGCAGGGAAGGCGATGCGCTTGTTTTTAATGGCGAAAAATATGTTGCGGACATTATTGCGACCGAACTGAGAAAAGCGGAAATGCTTGATTTGCTCCGTGAACTGACAGATGAATAATTAAAAAGCCCGAGAGAACTTTTGGCGTTCTTTCGGGCTTCGGTTATTTCTTGCGGAACAGAAATATGTATATCAGAAATTGTCCTGCGGACAATGCCGCGATAAGTGCAATTACGAAAATCGTTGCGATATTCCACATTTCGTGTGCGGAAAAATACCAACACAAAAATCCGACCACGACAAGCAGGATTATTCCGTTTACGAGCGGTGAATTTCCTTTTTTCATCAGCTCTGGAGCTTCTTTGCCATAAGCGTGTTCTTCATCAGCATTGCTATAGTCATGGGACCCACGCCGCCGGGAACAGGCGTAATAAATGACGCCTTGGGTTCAACCTCGTCGTACTTTACGTCGCCGCAAAGCTTGTTTTCGGCGTTGCGGTTCATTCCGACGTCAATAACAACCGCACCGTCCTTGACCATATCTGCGGTAACAAAATCAGCTTTACCGACTGCGCTTACGAGAATATCCGCGCGGCGGCATACCTCGGCGAGATTTTTTGTGCGTGAATGGCAAATTGTAACGGTTGCGTTTTCGTGAAGGAGAAGCATAGCCATAGGCTTTCCGACAATATTTGAACGTCCGATAACGACGCATTCCTTTCCGCTTATTTCGGTTCCCGTGCTGTGGATAAGCTCCATAACTCCCGCAGGAGTGCAGGGCAGAAACGCATAGTTTCCTATCATAATTTTTCCGACGTTTACGGCGTTGAACGCGTCAACGTCCTTGAGTGGGGAAATGTGCTCGATAATTTTCTCTTCATTTATCTGCTTAGGGAGTGGAAGCTGAACAAGTATACCGTTAATGTTCTTGTCGTTGTTAAGCGAGTCTACAAGTTCAAGAAGCTGTTCCTCGGAGGTTTCCTCCGGCAGTGCGTATTCGTATGATTTTATCCCGCATACCTCGCAGGCTTTCTTCTTGTTGTTCACATAAACTCGGCTTGCCTGATTGTTTCCGACAATAACTACCGCAAGGCCGATGTCAAGCCCGTCGCGCTCAATTTCGGCGCGAATTTCGTCTTTGACTTTCTGTGAAACAGCTTTTCCGTCAATAATCTTTGCCATTGTAAAAATCCTTTCGTAATTAATCGTTTTTATCGCCGTCATCAAGAATGCTCGGCGCAATTTCTTCTGTTTTTTCGGCTTTTTTCATCGCCTTATAAGCTTTCTGTGTTTCCTTTTCTATCTTAATGGCGGAATAATATTTCTTTTCTTTTTCTTTCCACTCATCAGTGTCTTTCCAGCGAACGTAGGTTTTGCTGTTCTTGACTTTTATTTTGAAGTATATCAGCAGTATAAGGCAGAATAAAGCGCTTGTGAAGCCGATAAGCTGCGAAACGCGCAGCGGTCCGAGATAAAGGCTGTCTGTGCGGAGTCCCTCGATAAATCCGCGGCCTGTGCCGTACCAGATGATATAATATAAGAAAAGTTCACCGTCAAAGGTCTGTATTTTGGACAGGAAAAAGTGGATAAGAACAATTCCGAGCGCGCACCATAAGCTTTCATAAAGAAAGCAGGGGTGAACCAACGCATATTCACCGTTCGGAAGAGCTTCCTGTGCGGCAATAACTTCAGGATAGCGCACGATAGTTGTTCCCGTCATGCCCCACGGAAGATTTCCCGCAGTCGGCGCGCCGAAGCATTCCTGATTTACGAAGTTGCCCCAGCGACCGATCCCCTGACCGATAAGAAAGCCCGTTCCGCCCATATCCAACAGGGGGAGCGCAGGCGTTTTCTTCTTTTTCAGAACCAATATTCCGACAAGAATCGCCGCAACGATTCCGCCGTATATCATAAGTCCACCCTCGTGAATTTCGGTTATGGCGGTCAGAAAAGTGAATTTTTTTTCATTTGCGGGATTGAGATTCCAGAAAATGCAGTAAGAAGCTCTCGCGCCGATAAATCCCGCGATACCTCCGTAGAAAATTGCGTCAAACACATCATCTCCGGTAACTCCGTACTTTCTGCCCCTTTTTGTGCAGTAAATTCCCGCAAGCAGGATCCCAAGTCCGATAAGAAGCGCGTACCAGTATACGTTAAAGCCGAAAATACTGAATGCAATGCGGTTTATCGGAATTTCGCCCGAAAATAAATTCGGAAATTCAACATACTCCATTTTTTATTCCTTTCTTTTTTACTCCGTGGGTTCAACGACAGAAAGACTGCAATTCGCAGTGTCGAGCCGTTCAAGCGCATTTTTCACATCTTCATAGCACACATTCGCGGTTATTTCCACATTCGTGTAAATGTTCTGTCCGTTAAATTCAGCCTGCATTGCACCGCGTGCAACATTTTCAACGTTGTTGAACGGAGCGATAAGCTCGCCGTATGTCATCTTTTTAACGGTTTCAAACGCGCGGCGGGAAATTCCGTCCTTTTTCAGCCGTTCAAGTTCGCTTATTATTTCTTCTTTTACACGCTGCGGTTCTCTCGATTCTCCGCATATATTTGGCAGAAAGAAGCCGCGTCCGCTGAATACTCCCACTCCGAAGGTGTCGTTGATAAGACCCTCGTCGTAAAGCCTGCTGTAAAGCTCGGAGAAGCCTCCGAGCGCCGCTTCAAGCATTATATTGTATACGATATAGTCCTCGTTTTGCTTTTCTTTTGGCGGAAGCGGCATCTTAAACCCCAGATTAAACAGCGGAACTGCGCAGGGGAGCTGCTGTACGATATATTCCTCCCGAACCTTTTCGGGTCCTTTTGGGACGATTATATCCAGTCCCGGGTCGTCTGCCGATTTAAGCAGTTCATCACATATTTCAAGCGCCTTGTCGGGGTCGAAATTGCCTGCAATCGAAAGCACCATATTGTTCGGATTGTAGAAGGTGCTGTAGCAGCGGTAAAGCAGTTCCTTGTCGATTTTCTGTATGCTTTCCACGGTTCCCGCAATATCGATGCGCACGGGGTTGTTATGGTATATAGCGTTAAGACAGTTGAAAAACACGCGGGTTCCGGGATCGTCGAGGTACATTTTTATTTCCTGAGCAATGATGCCGCGTTCCTTTTCGATGTTTTCTTCTGTAAAATAAGGCTCCTGAACAAATCCGAGGAGAATGTGCAGATTTTCTTCAAAACACTGCGAGCATGAAAAAAGATATGCCGTGCTGTCAAAGCTCGTGAAAGCGTTTGCACTTGCGCCGGTTTTAGCGTAAAGTTCAAAAGCGTCGCATTCGTCGTTCTCGAATAATTTATGCTCGAGATAGTGGGCGATTCCCTCGGGAACGGTCACATAGTCCGAATCCTTTGCAGTTTTGAACGTTGTATCGACCGAGCCGTAGCGCGTTCCGAAAATCGCATAAGCGGTGCTGTATTCGGGCATCGGGTAAAGGCAGACTGTACAGCCGCTTTTATGTTTTATCCTGCGGTAGCTTTCTCTCAGCCGTTCGCTTTTTATTATTTCGCAGCTCATTCGTCAGCCTCCTCTTCCGAAGTAAGTACATATACCGAGTCGGCAGCGAATGAATTTGCCGCTTCGATTATTTCACTGCGCGTTACGCCGCCGATACGCTCGGCAAGCTCTTCGGGGGCGATTATTTCGCCTTCAAGTATTCGGTTAAGATACCAGTTTGAGATATTCCCGACGCGATCGTTGACCGAACGGAGGTCGTTTGTCATAGAACGTTTTATTTTTTCGACGTCTTCGTCAGTGAATTTGCCGTTTTGGATATCGCAGAGCTGTTCAAGTATCGCAGCCTTTGCCTTTTCAAGATTTTTCCGCTCGACACCGCTCTCAATGTTCATAGCGCCTTTGGCGAGGCTGAGATGAGAATAGCAGTAGTAGCAAAGCGACAGCTTTTCGCGCACTACCGTGAAAAGCTTAGACGAAACATCACCACCCAGCAGCGCGCTCATCACGCGCATTGCGGTAAGATTTTCGTATCCGCTTTTAAAAGACATTGACAGCTTGCTTTGCGAAACGGGCATTTTTTCGGTAACGGTGACGATTTCTGTTTTTTGCGGACTTTTTCTGCTTTCGGGGCTGGGAAAAGGTTTCCTTTCGATTTTTCGGAATGCTTCTCCGAGAATATTTTCAGTTTCGGAGAAATCTCCCGACCCGACGCAGATTATCTCAACATTTGACGTTTTCAGCATATTTCGATAATGTTCAAATGCGCTTTCTGACGTTATTTTGCGTATTTCTTCATTTTCGCCGTATATGCTTACAGCGGCGGGTTCGTTTTTAAACGCAAGCTCGGCGCCTTTTCGCCCCGCATACGTTCGTTTATCGTTTATTTCCGCGTCGTTGTTGTCGATAAGGTTCTGTTTCTGCACCTCAAGCGCTTTTTCGGGAAAGTGCCCGTTTTCAAGTGCAGGACGGAACAGACAATCGCAGAGCAGGTGTACAAGTTCGGATAAAACCTTTTCCTTATCAATAGCGTAAGCGTCGTCTATTGCTGCCGCAAAAAGTCCGTAAAGCTGAACGTCGCCGTTCTTTCTTACAATGTCTCCGAGACTTGCCGAATAAAGTTCCGAAAGCCTTTCGTTAAGCTCGCGCATTGTGGGATAATTACTGTTGGAACGCGAGAGAATTGCGGGGATAAGTGCGTTAAAGCCCGCGTTTCTGCGTTCGAGAATATCGGTAAAAATAACGTCTATGCGGTTTATTTTAAACCGTCGGTCTATATAGCGCGAGAAAAATACGCCGTCTGCAATTTCTCGCCGCTGAAAATGTTGTTCCATTTATTTTTCCTTTCCAAAGGCTGCGCCTTATGAATGCAATAAATATAGTATACCACATTCTCCCTGAAATTTCTACTGTTTTCAGCTAAATTTCAAAATTCCTGCCAGTTTTCTACCGAAATATGGCGAAATTTCGGTTCTTTATCCGGATAAAGCTCAATAATACCGAACGAAGCGTCGCATCTTCCTCTCGGGCGGGAAGGACTTCCGGGATTGAATACATGAACTCCCGAGATAATTTCATCAAACGGAACGTGCGTGTGTCCGAAAAGCGCTATTTCACATTCATTTGTTTTGGCAGCCGCGGCAACGTACGAAGCTATCGACATTCCGTCAAAACGATGCCCGTGCGTCATGTATATTTTATGTCCTTCAAGATTTACAGTGTTTACGAGCGGAGCGCTGCCCCAATCGTTGTTTCCGCGCACCATAAGAAATGCCGAGAGCGGAAACGCATTGCGAATATCTTCATACTCGCGTTCACCATCTCCAAGATGTATGAACAAGTCGGCAGTTTGGTTTCTTGAAGCAATTTCGTAAAAAATATCCGAATTGCCGTGCGTATCGGAAATTACAACGATTTTCATATAGCTCGTCTCCTTTATATGCGTCAGAATGCAGCGTCGGTAAGCAGAATATTTTTATTATATCATATCCGCATTGTAAAATCAATCAAAAATAACAAATAAACATTGACATTTGGCGTTTAAACGTGTAAAATAGGAAAAGCAAAGGAGTTGGTGAAATTGGCGCTTATGTCACTCGGCGATATGCCCGCTGGGGAGGGTTTTTCGGTTGTTGCCGTATCGGCGCTTGGCGCATTTGGCGCGCTTGCGCTTATTTTCGCGGTACTGTTCATAATGAATAAGATTTATGAAAAGAAACGCCCGAGCGAACATGACTCGGACGAAAATAAAGATGAAACGGAAAAAGATAAATAACCGTTCATATATACATTTTTTAGGAACGAAGGGATTTCTGCATGGAAAAAGTGCTTGTGGCAATGAGCGGCGGAGTTGACAGCTCTGCTGCGCTTGTTATTTTAAAGGAAAAATATGACGTTATCGGCGTTACGCTGAAGCTTCACGACGGGGAGCTTGAACAGGACGGGGTAAAGACCTGCTGCTCGCTTAGCGATATAGACGACGCAAGGCAGGTTGCCGCACGTTTCGGTATAATGCACTATGTTTACAATTTCAAGGAGCTTTTCGGCGAAAAGGTCATCAGAAATTTTGTGGAAAGCTACGAGCGCGGAGTTACGCCGAATCCGTGTATCGACTGCAACCGCTATATCAAGTTCGACGGGCTGCTTGAACGGGCGCTTTCGCTCGGCTGCGGCTATGTTGCGACAGGTCATTACGCGCGGGTCGAATATGACGAAGAACGGGGCAGGTGGCTGCTGAAAAAGGCGGTCTGCGCAGACGGAGAGAACGATAAAGACCAATCATATGTTCTCTATAACCTCACGCAGGAACAGCTTTCGCACATTCTGTTTCCGCTCGGTTCACTGACAAAGCCCGAGGTTCGCAGCCTTGCGGCAAAAAACGGTCTGCTTAACGCGGAAAAGCCAGACAGTCAGGATATTTGCTTTGTTCCGAACGGAAAATACGCTGAATTTATCGAGGAATACACGGGAAAAAAATCCGCGCCCGGAGATGTTAAGGACACTGACGGAAAAATCGTCGGCCGTCACAACGGACTGATAAATTACACGATAGGTCAGCGCAAAGGGCTTGGTATTGCTTTTGGGAAGCCCGCTTACGTTGTAGGTAAAAACGTGGCGGATAATACGCTGATAGTCGGCTCGGAGCAGGATCTGCTTTCGGACGCGCTTATTGCGGACGAGTTGAACTGGATTTCGATAGAATCGCTCACCGAGCCGATTTTGTGTAAGGCAAAGACGCGCTATCGTATGCAGGAACAGCCGTGCGTTGTTTATCCCGAAAGCGACGGAACTGTCCGTGTTGAGTTTTACGAGCCGCAGCGCGCTATAACGCCGGGGCAGCGGGTGGTATTCTATGACGGCGATATTGTCATAGGCGGAGGAACTATCATAAAATAAAGCAAACACACTGTATGAACAGACGTACGGTGTGTTTTTTCGGCTGTGTTAGGGTTCTGAAAGGCTTTATACTCAGCACCAATTAAAAGCTATACAATACTAGAATTTTTATCTATGGTTTTATTGGTGCTTAGTACTTAGTATTATATACAATCTGAAGAAGAACTTTTTGGCGGATATACCAAAATACATATTTAATGTTGACAAAATCGTTCTATTTATGGTAAAATAATTAATATATAACAGACATTTTATTTTCGTAAGGAGAGTGTATATGAAATTGATAAGAAAGCGATTAAAGGGGCTTGCTGCGATGATAACAGCGGCGGCTTGACCATAACAGCTATGCCAATTACAGCCGCGGCTGACATTACATCGGTTAGAGTGTATGTGACAACAGAAGCTCCGAGAGATATCAGGAGTGTGCATTCCGGCAGCAATGTAGATGGTTTGTTGTTTATAGCAGCCAGTTCTGCGTCAAATCCGACCGGTGTTGGAGTAGATAAATCACTGCCGTTTAATGCTCGGGAATATTTTGAGGAATATGTTCCGGATTTCTATGAGTTGGGCGATACATGGAGCGTATGGGGCGGTGCAAATGTAGAGATCACATCAAATGGCTCCACGTTCAATACGCAATTGGTAAAATCTGATACACTGCTTGGTACATATAGTTTTGCGGATACACCTGAGCTTACCGCTTCAATGGCGCAGGAAGCCATTGATGCGGCAGCGCAGACTTATGCCGACGGCAGCAATCAGTTTCTGCTGTTAAAGCCTGAGATAAAGCCGATAGATTACACTGTCAAAATATACGACAATTTTAATAATGTGCTGGCTACATTCACGACTAACTGTGAATCAGACGCTTTTCCGGCTGAGGAACTCAAGGCGCTGAACTATTATCCCAGACTTGAGCTGAAAATGCTCAGAGATTACAGTTGGGTACCCATTAACTCTGATATCACAAGCGGTAAAATGCTGTGGAACGTTATCAGAAAAGAACTGAATGATAACGGGGACAAATATGAGAACGGCATCATAGACATTAACAGCGGGATATATCTGACGGTAAATGCTCCGAGCGTTAAAGTTTATTCATTTGAGGATTATGATGGTTATAATAATTATAAAAAAACACATAAATCCACGCCGCATTACGAAGTGTTTACGGACGGTCAGATAACCGAAGCAGAAGATAGCTATATCAGCGGCAGGCTTTCCGCAGGCGGATTATGGGCCGTCAGCGAAGGCTTTGATTATGACATTTGGGGATATGATTATGACAAAATGAAGATCGTTACAGGCGACAAGCTTGCTGAAACGGTATTGTCGTTCAGTAGTTCGACAGAGATCGAGATCATTTACTTAGACCGTATTTTCGTCTATGGCAAGGTGACGCAGACTAAGGACGATATGGAATCGGATTATGGTCGTAGCGACTACTCTAGAGCCTGTTGACACTATTTTAGCCACATGAAGACGCACGCGATTTGAACGAACGACAGGAAGATAACATCGAGTT
>CAKSFR010000011.1 GCA_934454635.1 uncultured Ruminiclostridium sp. | reverse complement strand
GATAATTTAATATTATCTGCCATTCGCCCCTATCATATCCTTAACAAGCCATCTTATTAGCTTAACATAGACCGAGAACAGCACAATAAACATTGCTATCATTTTATAGCAAATCACGCCCAAATTCAACAAATTCTAATAAAAGGTGTAAAAAAACGGACAAGATGTATATTTTTGTCTTTTTTGTATTTTCCGCTGTGACATTCGTTCTTATTTATAAATTTACTTTCCATAATTCGACAAAAAATCAGAAGTAATATATAATTGAGTTAATTCACAGAAAGGAACTTTATAATATGTTCGATTTATCTCACTCCATTGCCGCATTCATTCACCATTGCAAAAATCAAAAAGCCCTGAACGATAAAACAATAAAATCATACTCTATTGATCTCAGTCAGTTTTCAGAATACACTAACGGCGTATTTAACAAGGATTCAATTCGCAATTATATCTCACATCTGCACAGCGTTTTCAAACCCAAAAGCGTTAAACGAAAAATTGCAACTCTTAAAGCATTTTCTCACTATCTTGTAATTGAAGACATACTTGAAACCAATCCATTTGACAAAATTCAGACATCTTTCAGAGAACCCAGCACGCTCCCAAAAACGATCCCACTTTCGGCGATACAATCAATTTTAAGCGTTATTTACCTCGAAAACCGGACTGCCTGTTCCGCTTACGACAAGAAAACGACCTCAAGAAATATTGCCGTTTTGGAGCTTCTTTTTGCAACAGGTGCAAGAGTTTCAGAAGTCTGCAATCTTTCTCCGTCGTCGGTCAATTTTGAAAATCACACCATTAAATTCTACGGAAAAGGCGCAAAAGAAAGAATCATTCAAATCCAGAACGAGGAAGTGAGAACCGCAATTTTTAATTATTATAATTATTTTAAAAAAGAAATAGCCGCGTCAAATCACTTCTTTGTAAACAAACTTGGAAATCGGCTTACAGAGCAGTCCGTACGCGGCATGATAAATAAATATTCAGTTTTGGCGGGCATAAATATGCACATTACGCCTCATATGTTTCGTCATTCGTTTGCAACGCTGCTTCTTGAAGAAGACGTTGACATACGATACATACAGAAGCTTCTTGGACACAGCTCGATAACAACCACACAAATCTACACCCACGTTGCAATGGCGAAGCAGAAGGAAATCCTCTCGGCAAAGCACCCGAGAAATAAAATAAAGTTTTAAGACGGCAACGCACAACAGTGAAGTACCAGCAAAAGTTTAGACAAAAACTATTTGAGCGTATATCATAATGTTGCGGTATTTTGTTAATTAGGATATATCCATAAAACCTTTACCAAGTAACAAATGAAACAAAGGTTCATTATTGTACTCTGAAAATTACCTCATCTATTGAAGCAAATTCGCTTGATATTCTTTTCCGTGTAAAGGGTTTCCGTCAGTTGGATATGTGCATATCCAATCAGTATAGTCTGAATTTGAAGTAAAATCAATAATATCATTATTACTTTTGGTATCAGACACGAAATATACACATATATCAGCTGGTGTATGAATATCGGCATTTTTAATAATCTCGTTCAGCAGATCTTCATCAAGTTTATTAAGAAAATTAAGGAATATTTCTTCCGCTTTATTAAAATCCACTGTACTATCTACATGAAATTCTACGTAAAGAGTCGGTGTGGGTTTATCAAATTCAATTTTATTAATTTCCGGAAAACTTTCCTTTAATTCGATTGTTGTCTTAATCCAATGCTTGTGGGAAATATTATAACACACTCCAATAGTAAGAAGCAAAATTAAAAGGAATATGGCAGGAACTATAATAAGTTTTTTTATTGATTTAAATCCATTTTGCTTTATCTTACGAAAAGCAAATGAACAACCTGCACATACCGCAATTATTATAAAAAGCAAAAGTGCGGCAGCGAACATTGATACAAGCTCCATATCTTAATCATCCCAATTTGTGATCAATTAAAGTAAACCAATGTTTTCGAATTTTGAATCAGTACTTGCCATATATGGAACTTTCATATAAAATAACTAACTGATACGAGTATATCATAATTTTCTTAAATTGGCAAGTGAATTTGGATATTTTTCGATATTGGGCATAACAAATCCCTCCGTCAATATTTTCATTTCATCAACGGAGGGATTTTCAGTTTTGTCATGTTCGTGTGCTTGAACTATTCTCGTTATTTGCGTTTATTTGAGATTAAAAATCGGCTGCATTTGCCGCAGCTCAAGAGTTTCTGAAAGCGCTGTCGGAATAAGCGAAAAATCGCCCATGAGCGACATCGGCTTACCCTTAAAGTCGTCCTGCCCCATCGGCACGAAGTAATAATTCTTATAATTCATCAGCGAAAAAATATTTTTCGCCGACCCCGCAAGCGCGTCGTTTGTAGCAATATTCAGCAAAACGGGCTTCTGGTTTCGGATATGACTTTTTACCGCCATTGTCACGGGCGTATCGGTTATGCTGCTCGCTAGCTTTGCAAGCGTATTTCCCGTGCAGTTCGCCACAAGCATTATGTCGGTCATTTTTTTCGGACCGATAGGCTCGGCGTCCTCTATTGTGTGGATAACTGGACGGCCGCAAAGCTTTTCAAGCCGCGCCATGTGGTCGGCGGCGTTTCCGAAGCGCGTGTTAAGGGCATAGGCGTTAAACGAAGCGACGGGGACAATTTCACAACCCAGCCGAAGCAGCGTTTCCAGTGTTTCAAAACAACGCGAAAACGTGCAGAACGAGCCGCACATTGCAAATCCCACGCGCTTACCTTCCAGATTCATGCGACGCACTCCTTTCCGCAAGTATATTTTCAAGCGTATCCGCAATTATTTCTCCCGCCGTTACCGGCGCGGTCTTTCCCGGCAGGCTCCTCGCCCATATCACCTTTACGCCGACGTCCTCCGCAAGCGACAGATCCTCCACGCTTATTTTCGAGGCAAGGTCGATCATCACCGTGTCGCGGCGTATAAGCATGAGCCGCTTTCGGTCGAAAATATTTGCAGGCGCAGTGTTTATGATAAGGTCGGCTTTTTTGAGCTTTTGTTCAAATTCGCCTGCCGCGATAAGGCTCACCGGTTCGCAGCCGTACACCCGAGTCCACGCAATGTCGCTGTATTTTCTGCTTGCGACAGACACCCGCGCACCGAGCGCGCTGAAATCGCGCGCAAGAACACGCCCGATCCTCCCAAAGCCCGTAATAAGTACGTCCGAACCGTGGATCGTGAACGGAAGCTCGCGAAGCGCGATTTCAAGCGCGCCCTCCGCCGTAGGAACTGCGTTCAGAACGGTAAGCTCCTCGCGCTCAAAATAGTTCACAAGCGCAAAGCCCTCCTCGCGGCATATTTTCTCCAAAAGCGGAAAGCTCTTGCTGGTAAAAACCGTTCCGCCTTTTTTTACTGTTTTTTTCAGAATATCAAACCCTATCGGCATAAGCGTTTCGCTTCGATAGGGGCAGTTTATGTTCTCGCCATCAAGACTTGCGGGAAGCGGAAGAACCGCGCAGTCGCACACGGTCGGCTCCCGCAGTATATGCACATCGGCGGTCTGCTCCGGCAGGTCGAACCCGTAGGCGCAGCAGGTGTAGCGCTTGCCGAGCCGCTGCGCCGCGTAAATGCTGCGCATATCCCCGCCGATAAAAATAAAGCTGTTCATATTTATAGTCATTCCTTTCTTCCCGATAGCGCCGGAAAGCCCTATCTGCTTTGGCTGCAAGGTATGTAATATAATATGTGTCAGCAGTATTTTTTGTGACCGCGCAAACAAAATATCCCCGACGCAAATCTGCATCGGGGGCATTCTGGTATATGGAAGGATTACTCGAAGTTGTCTGTATGTTAATTAGGGATCATTCTGATAAAAAATAGTAGTCGCCGTTGTATTCAAGACTGTTGTTGTCGGGATAAAATCGGATCTTCGCAGTAAAGTTACTGCCGCCGTCAAGGTTAGTTCCAAGGAAGTAAATGTCAGAAAGCGTTATCTTTCCCGTTGCCTCGTCGGTTTCGGCGATATCGCTCCATTCGCGGAAGCGGTATTCCTGCTCTTCTCCGTCGTTCAGTCGGAACATCTCCCCACTGCATATCTCGATACAGCCGCGCTGCGGATTTCCGTTAAGGTAATATTTTCCCGTTTTAAGCTCGGGTGCGTACACTGCTGCGCTTTCCGTTTCGGCAGCTTCGCCCGCGTTAGCGCCTGAAAGGACGCTTATCCCGCAAGCCATGACCGCAAGTCCGACAAGCATGATGATTATTCCCAGCATTTTAAGTTTCATGGTAAACCTCCTTGTTCTCCGGAAACCTTTTCTCTATGCTTTTATTATATCGCACTTTTTTTGGAAATGCAATTACAAAGCGGTTAAAAAATTATTACAAAACGGTAACAAAACGTTTCAAAAAGTTACAATTTGTAACCTTTTTGCTTTTTAGCTTTTTTTCAGCTTTTGTGCATTGATTTTTCACAGCGGATATGTTATACTTTAATGAGAAAAACGCCTTTGTGAAAGGAATGAACATCATGGCGGAAAACTATACCACCGCGCTTCAGCGGCAGAACGGCTCAGGGATCGAGCGATTCTTTGGGAATGCGGGCGGAGCGGAACAGCTTCTCGAAACCGCGCAGCCGTTCATGGAACTGCTCATGCGCAACGAATGCGCGCTTAAAGAAATAGAAACAAAGCTGAATGTCCTCAACGACGAGTTTTCGCTTCAGTACGACCACAACCCGATCGAATCAATAAAAACGCGCGTAAAGGATCCGATGAGCATTATCGAGAAAATGAAGCGCAAGGGCGTTGCGCCGACTATTGAAAATATCGAGAATACGCTTAACGATATCGCGGGAATACGCGTTATCTGCTCGTTTCCGCAGGATATTTACGCGCTTGCGGATATGCTGACGCGGCAGGACGACGTTACACTTATCGCTAAAAAGGATTATATCGCGAACCCGAAGCCCAACGGCTATCGCAGTCTTCACCTCATACTCGGAATACCGATATTTCTTTCGGAGGGAAAGCGCCAGATGAAAGTAGAAGTCCAGTTCCGCACAATTGCCATGGATTTCTGGGCGAGCCTCGACCATAAGATGCGGTATAAACAGGACGTTGAGAACGCCGACGAGATAATGGCAGAGCTAAAGCTCTGCGCTGACGCGATAAGCGCGATAGATATGCGTATGCAGGCTATCCGCAATCGTATCGAAAAGGACAGGGAAACCGAATAATACAATCCCCGCAGCCGTGACTAAAGCTGCGGGGATTTTTGCGCCCTGAAATAAAAATTCAAAAAAGTATTGACAAACATATACACACCTGCTATAATGTGCATATAGGGTATATACAATATGTGAGGTTTGTGTACATGAACATTTTTATCAGCAACTCATCAAACGAGCCTATCTACGAACAAATCGTCCGTCAGATAAAGGCGCTGGTGATGTCGGGAGAGCTTGCGGAGGGGGACGCCCTTCCGTCAATGCGGCTTCTGGCGCAGCAGCTCAGAATAAGCGTTATTACAACAAAGCGCGCGTATGAAGAGCTTGAACGCGACGGATTTATCGAATCCTACACGGGCAAGGGCAGCTTCGTGCGCCGTCAGAATCCCGAACTGTTCCGCGAAGAAACTTTGCGGCAGGTAGAAACGGGGCTTTCCGAGGTATGCTCAAAGGCGAAAACCGCCGACGTCAGCCTCAACGAGCTTATCGACATTCTGACAATGCTTTACAGTGAACAGTGACGCATCAAGGAGGATTTATCATGGCAAACGCACTCGAACTTTCGGGCGTAACTCACCGTTTCGACGGATTCACACTTGATAATGTGAGCTTTTCGGTCCCCGGCGGAAGCATTATGGGCTTCGTCGGTCAGAACGGCGCAGGCAAAACGACAACTATCCGCTCCATTCTCAACATTCTGAAAAATGACAGCGGAGAAATCAGAATATTCGGACTTGACCACGCAAAGGACGAAGCGAAAATAAAAGAGGACATTGCGGTAGTTTTTGACGAAATTCCTTTTTCGGGAACACTTAACCCCGGACAGATCGGGAAAATCATGTCGGGGCTGTTCAAAAACTGGGATATGGCGCAGTACAATGCGCTTTTAGACCACTTCGGACTTCCCCGAAAGAAAAAAATCAAGGATTTTTCGCGCGGAATGAAAATGAAATTGCAAATCTGCACCGCTTTTTCACATAACGCAAAACTGCTCATAATGGACGAAGCGACAAGCGGGCTTGACCCCGTTGTTCGCAGCGAAATGCTTGATCTGTTCCTTGGATTCATCAAGGACGAGGAGCATACCATACTCATGTCGTCGCATATCACGAGCGACATTGAGCGAATCGCCGACAGCGTTACCTTTATCGACAAGGGAAAGGTTCTGCTTACTGGCGTGACCGCCGAAATTCTCGAAAATCACGGTATTCTCAAGTGTCCGAAAGAGCGCGTCGGCGAGATCGACAGTGCGGACATTGTAAGCGTGCGCGTGAACGACTTCGGCGCAGACGTAATGATAAAGAACCGCTGCGAGTGTGAAAGAAAATACAGGGATCTCATTATCGACAGCACAACTCTCGACGAGATATTGCTGTTCTACGTTCGCGGCGCTTCGGGAAAGGAGTGGCAGTAATGCTCGGTCTTTTCAGAAACGACATACTGGTCGTTAAAAAAACGCTCATTATTACTGCGCTCACGGTGGGCATGGTTATTGCGTTCGGCGTTATTTTCTGCGGCAGCCTTCAATACGGAAATCTTGCGAAACTCCCGCCGGAGGATTATGAAAGCACATTTTATGCAGCAACAACGATATTCGGACCGTTTGGCACTATACTTTTGAGTATAATGCAGCCGTTTATACTTACAAATTATATCAACAGACAAAGCGGCTGGTACAGATTTATCTACACAACGTCCCTCTCGGAGAGCCGCGTTGCGCTCGTGAGCCTGCTCGAAAGAGTCGGATTTTCGGTTTTCTGCCTGATTATCGGGCTGATAAGTACACTATGCTGCTACGGGATAGCGGGGCGCGAGGTTACCGCCGACGATATACTTATTATTCTTGTGGGCTTGCTTCTGACAACGTTTTTATCGCTTCTGCCTACAAGCTATATCATGAAAACCAAGGACGGCGAGACATTTTTCAACCTAGTGATAATCTTTGCCGCAGCAAGCGCGGCATTGGTAGGCGCTCTTTGCTACGCAAACGGAAATCTACTGCGAATTGAAAAGCTGTTGAACGTATTATCCGAAAAGATGGGGCTGATATGTCTTATAATTGCCGCTGCCGACATTGCCGTTTTCTTTATCTCGTGGGCGACTGCGACCCATATTCTAAAAAAACGTAAATTCTGAGGGGGGATATTATGCTTGCGATAGTTTACAAAAACCTTATTGAAACCCGTAAATCTCTGCTGATATTGCTTGGCGGAATTTCATTTATATTTGTTGATTTTTTCATTTCTTTGATTATAACTACCGACAACAGCGACGATAAAAACCTTATTGTTTCAGTTTTGTTGGGACTCGGAATGGTCTGCACTTACCTGATACTGAGTCAGGGACAATCCTCGCTTGTCGGCTGCGACCAGACCTCGCGTTTTTACGGCTTTATCTTCTCCGCCCCTAACGGCAGGTTTAAATTTATCGCCGCCAAATATGTCGGAATGTTTCTGCTAAGCGCCGTTGAAACGCTGATTTTCGTGATTGCCATAAAGCTGCTCGACTGCGGAATGAGCCCGCTCGTTCCCGTTATTTTAACGCTTTTTCAGCTCACCATGCGCGCGCTCGAGACCCCGTTTCTTATCACTTTCGGAGAAAAGGTGGGAGGGAGCGTAAAGGGCTGCATTTTTGGCGGCATTGCGATGGTGATCGTGATCTATCAGCTTTACGGCGACAACACGCCTTCCGCCGAAGATATTATTTCATGGGCGGCAAACAATCTCTTTAAAATTCTCGGTGATAAAAACACGTTTTACCTCTGGCTTGGGATAATTGCTGCGGCGGTGCTTGCACTTTACACCGCGTCAATGTTCCTGTCGTTCCTGCTGTCAAAAAGGGGAGCGGTAAGATTTGCCGACAGCGAAACGGAATAAGCCTTTTTGAAGCGCGGCGCTCACGCCGATAAATCCGACTGCATTTTTAACTTTACTTTTTTGAAGATATGTGATAATATTAATTACCGCTTAAAAAGCGGTGTGTCAAAGCCGGCGGCTTTGACGGAATTAGTATTGTACGGCTTTTTCGGCGGCTGCGCCGCCACGCCGCTTCGCAGAAGCGGCGAATCCTCCTATAGACGTTGTCGATAGGAGGATTGAAAAATAGTATAAATAATATAAATCACAATTATCAAAACAGGAGGGCGCTATGAATATAACCGATTGGCTGATGAGTATAGCGGGGTTTGCAATAGGAACGTTTTTCTGGGTAATAACCTATATAGGCGCGCCTTTGGAAAGCAAGAAAAGCGGAAAACACATATCGGGACTCCCCGGGGCGGCGTTTGTTTGTTTTCTTCTTGCCGGTCTTTTTTCGCCATATAAATGGCTGGCGTTATCCTGCCTGCTGGACTTTAGCGTTACAGCTCTTCCGTTCTTTTTATTGAAGCGTTTTTTTGAGGGGAAATTCCGAAAAAATAAAAAAACGGATTGATTTTCGGTTGTCAGCCAAGTAAATCTTAATTTTTCAGTATAACTATAACGATATGTAACGGCTCAGCCGCTGAAAAAGCCCGCCGACGAAATCAGATCCGTCGGCGGGCATATTTTATACTCAGCACCAATTAAAAACTATACAAAAAATCGAGTGTAATCTTTGTATGTATGGGTTATACCAGAATTTTTATCTATGGTTTTATTGGTGCTTAGTATTATTCGCAGATTACGAAAATTATATCAATTCTTTCGGCGCTTGCGTGTTTCTTTATTTCGCCGCAGCGTATTCCGCGGCAAGCCCGCGCTTGTAATTCTCGATAAATCTGCCGAAGCCCTCGGCGCCTTTCGCGTCAGGCTGAACGGTGTGGCTCTCCATTCCCGAAAATACTTCGCTTTCGAGAAATTCGGGCAGTTTTTTCCCGTTTGCGCAGACTGAGTAAGCCGCAAGCAAAGCCATGCCACACGCGCCGCCTTCGCCCGCGGTATTCATAACAGAAACCGCCGAGCCAAGACCGTCTGCGAGGAACTGCTGCGCCACGCCGCGAACCTTGAACAATCCGCCGTGTCCCGTAAATCTTTCGGCGGCGACACCCTCGTTTTTGAAAAGAATATCCATTCCGATCTTAAGCGCAGCCATTGCAGAATAGATTTCCGCACGGAACAGATTTGCAAGATTGAATTTTCCGTCGGGTGTTCGGAAGTACATAGGTCTGCCGTGTTCCGCGCCCGCAACGGGTTCGCCCGAAACGAAGTTGTACGCGACGGTCCCGCCGCAGTCTGCGTCGCCGTTCATAGCGTTGCGGTAAAGCAGTTCGTAAAGTGCGGATTTATCCATGAGATTTCCGCCGAGCGCCGTAAATTCCCCAAAGATATTCACCCACGCGTCAAGCTCGGAGCAGCAGTTGTTGCAGTGTACCATTGCGACAGGCGCGCCGTCGGGCGTTGTTACCACGTCGATTTCAGGGTAATAGCCTTTCAGCGGTTTTGTAAGCACAAGCATCGCGAATATTGAAGTTCCCGCGGAAACATTTCCCGTTTTAGGAAGCACGCTGTTTGTCGCAGCCATTCCCGTTCCCGCGTCGCCCTCCGGCGGACAGAGGATAACTCCGGGTTTAAGCTTTCCGCTCGGGTCGATAAGCGCTGCGCCGCTTTCGGTAAGGAACGCGTCGCGTGCGCCCGCACAAAGCACTTTGGGAAGAACCTCTTCCAGCTTTTCGCCGAAGCCTTTCTGTTTCAGCATTTCGTCAACTTTCTGCATATAAAGCTGATTATAGCCGTTTCCCTCGATCGGAAAAATGCCCGAAGCCTCGCCGATACCGACATGGCGCTTTCCCGTGAGGAGGTAGTGAATGTGCCCCGCGAGCGTGTTTATATGCTTGACCTGCGGGACGTGTTCCTCGCCGCTGAGCACCCGCCTGATAAAGGTGCGCAATGCTCCAGCGCTGCGGAATGTTGAATTTAAGAAGTTCGGACAGCTCGTTTGCCGCCTGCTCGGCCATTGTGTTCCGCCACGTTCTGAACGGAACGAGCAGATTATCGTCCTTATCGAACGCCATATAGCCGTGCATCATTCCCGAAATTCCCATTGCTCCGTAGGATTCGGGGATTATGCCGTATTTGCTTTCCACGTCCTCGGCAAGACTCGCATAGCAATGCTGCAAGCCGCTGATAATATCGTCGGCGGAATATGTCCAGACTCCGTTTTCAAAGCGGTTCTGCCAATCGTGACTTCCCGCCGCAATCGGCGCAAAGGTATCGTCGATAAGCACCGCCTTTATTCTTGTTGAACCAAATTCAATGCCGAGATATGTTTTGTTTGTAAGTATTTTTTCTTTTATCGTCATATTTATCACCTTTTCAGCGCTGCGTCGGGCACGGCAAGCCGCTGATGAACCTGTTCAGCCGATTCTCACTGCCGACAGCAGCAAATTTTATCTCACTGCTGTACTTATTTTAACCATTGTCAAACCAAAAGCAATATGCAAATTCACATTATCGTCGAAAACTTTTGGACACTTATACTATTTACTATTTTTCAATTTTCATGCAGGCTTTGGCTATATGTTAGCCGCGATACTGCTGTTCGTTCACGGCAAAATCCTCCCACTCCGCCGAAAGCTCCCGAAGCGCGCGGCGCGCGCATTTGCGCCGCAGGCGCAAATGCGCGTATGCGCGGCGAAGCCGCGCATACGTTTCGTTTTGCGAAGCAAAACGAAACGCGCGCCGCGCCCTCCCGCTTGACTAACCCTCCTCCCCGTGCTATAATGTTAATATAAAAAAACAAAAAGGACAACGCTATGGAAAGAAAATACGCAAAAGCATATGTTACGGAAAAGGGTGAAAAGGCGCTTCGCGGTGGGCACCCGTGGGTATACGGCGAGGAAATAACCGACCTCGTCGGCGAATATGAAAACGGCGGGCTTGCCGACGTTTACAGCCGCAAAAACCGCTTTCTGGGAACAGGCTATATCAACGACAATTCAAAAATACGAATACGCATTATCTCACGCAACGCAAACGATAAATTTGACGAGGCTTTTTACGAGCGCCGTATTCGCTACGCACTGGAGTACCGCAAAACCGTTATGGGTAGCGATTTTTCATGCTGCCGTCTTGTTTTCGGCGAGGCGGACAGCCTGCCGGGGCTTACCGTTGACCGTTTCGGGGACATTCTCGTAACGCAGGTGCTTTCGCTCGGGATCGAGAAAAATAAGGAGCTTATTTACCGCCTTTTGGTGAAGCAGCTCCGCAGCATGGGCGAGAAAATCACCGCGCTTTACGAGCGCAGCGACGTAAAGATACGCGAGCTTGAGGGACTTTCGGAGTACAAGGGATTCTGGGACGGCGAGGGTCTGCGCGCCGACCTTTCGGGGATTACCGAGATAACCGAAAACGGAATCCGTTATTCCGTGGACTATATCAACGGACAAAAAACGGGCTTTTTTCTCGACCAGAAATACAACCGAATGGCTATCCGAAAGATCGCGGCGGGAAAAACCGTGCTCGACTGCTTTACGCATACGGGCGCGTTTGCGCTCAACGCGGCAGCTGCGGGCGCAAAGCTTGTAAACGCGGTGGATATTTCAGCCGACGCGGTTGAAATGACAAGGAAAAACGCAGAACTGAACGGACTTACCGCGAATATGGAATTTACAAAGGCAGATGTTTTCGACCTGCTCACCGAACTGTACAAAAAGGGCGGCAATCCTTACGATTTTATCATTCTAGACCCGCCGGCGTTCACAAAAAGCAGCAGCACAGTGAAAAACGCGCAGCGCGGCTATAAGGAAATTAACCTTAAAGCAATGAAGCTGCTCGCGCGCGGCGGCTATCTCGCTACCTGCTCCTGTTCGCATTTCATGACTGAAACACTGTTCAAGCGTATGCTTCACGACGCGGCAGAGGACGCAGGCGTTTCGCTGCGGCAGATCGAAGCCCGCCGACAGTCGCCCGACCACCCGATTTTGTGGAACGTCCCCGAAACCGACTACCTCAAATTCTACATTTTTCAGGTGGTGTGATATGACCGAAAACGAACTTCTCCCCGGAACTGTCGTGCAGCACTTCAAACGCGGTTTTTCGGAAACAGCTTTGCTCGGGACAGCGTATCTGTATGAAATAATCTGCGTCTGCGAACACACCGAAACCTCCGAAAAGCTGGTCGTTTACCGCGCATTATACGGAGATAAGAAGTGCTATGCGCGCCCTCTCGAAATGTTTTTATCAGAAGTTGACCGAGAAAAATACCCGACCGCAAAGCAAAAATTTCGCTTTGAAAAATATGATGACGGAGTGTGATAAAATGAAAGAAATGCTTGAAACGCTCGACAAGCTTTGCCGCTTTAAAAGCGTCGCGGAGCTTACCGGCGACCCGACTGCGCCTTACGGAAAGCAAGTCAACGAAGCGCTGAAATTCGCGCTCTCTGCCTGCGAAGGTTTCGGTATGCGCGTGAAAAATTGCAATAATCAGCTTGGCTGGGCGGAAATCGGCGAGGGAAGCGAAATCGTCGGTATTCCCGCTCACCTCGACGTTGTTCCTGCGGGCGACGGCTGGAAAACCGAACCTTATTCCGCGACCGTTATCGACGGAATGATTTACGGACGCGGCGTGTGTGACGACAAAGGTCCCGCCGTCGCCTGCATATACGCAATGCGCGACATTCTGAAAAGCAAAATTCCGCTCAAACGGCGTGTTCGCCTGATTTTCGGGCAGACCGAGGAAAACGGCGACTGGACTGATATGGACTATTACCGCGGGCATGAGGAAATCCCTTCGTTCGGCTTTACTCCCGACGGCGATTTTCCCGCAATATACGGCGAAAAAGGCATACTCACGCTGAAGCTGTCCATGCCTCTCGAAAAGAGCGGACTCCTTTCGGCAAGCGGAGGAAACGCGCCGAATATGGTCGCCGATTTTGCCAAAGCAAAATCCTCAAACGGAAAAGCTTTTTCTGCCGTCGGAAAATCCGCACACGGAAGCACGCCCGAACTTGGTGAAAACGCAATCTCATGCCTGTTCTCCGTACCCGAGCTTTCCGACTGCCCGTTTGCGAGGTTCTATAACGAAAAAATCGGAATGCATATCCACGGCGAAGCTATTGGCGCAGGCTTTTCGGATGAGAAGAGCGGCTGTCTGATTTTTAACGTAGGTCTGCTCGGTTCGGACGCGGAAAACGTGTTTATTATCGTAAATCTTCGCACTCCCGTCGACTTTGATTATCCCGAAATCGAAGCCGCGATCTTACACGAATGCGCGCCCTACGGCGTAAACGTTGAACGCCTTTCGTGGCAGGCGCCTATTTATCTCGACAAGGACGGCGAGCCCGTGAAAACGCTTGTCCGCGTTTACCGTGAATGTACGGGCGACGATTCCGGCGCAAAGGTTATCGGCGGCGGCACATACGCACGCGCAATGGACAGCATTGTCGCTTTCGGACCGATGTTCCCCGAACTTGAACCGACCGAACATCAGCCGAACGAATGCTATCCCGTCGAAAAATTCGCTCTGCTTCGCGAGATTTACCGAAAGGCAATCGAACAGCTTGCAAACCTCTGAGTTTTTATTATTTGAATAAATTGAACGGCTGACAAAGTTTTTTCTTACGTCAGCCGTTTCTTCACTTTATTTTTCCGGACAGAAAAAACGACCAAAATAATAGGTTTGTATAATTATTCAACGTTGACAAATCAAACTGAATGTGGTAAAATAAGAAAACAGAACAACGGGGTGTAGCGCAGTTGGTAGCGCGCCTGCTTTGGGAGCAGGATGCCGCAGGTTCGAATCCTGTCACTCCGACCAACCGGTGAGACCGGCAGCAAATTTCGCCCATAGTTTCTGCTATGGGCGATTTTTTCACCCGATAACGGACAAATCTTTTTGGAAACGATATCACACGGCGAGTGTTCTTACAGCATTTGAAATGTTGTAGAACACTCGCTTTTTCATATTGCAATTTGGCATGGCTCGTAGTTTACGGACACGCCTTTTCTTGTTTTTGCGGACACTTCGTGAATCGGCGGCGTAAATTCTTCCGATTATATTTTCCTAACCGTAAAAATCGCTCACAGCGTTCTACTTGCTCGTTTTTGAACCCTTTTCGTTGCACTTTTTGACGGAGCGGAAAGATAGCGCGGTAAGGCGGTGAGAATAGCACAAAAAATCTGCTTGAAATATATGACTTTTTTCAACAAAAACAGCTTATCACGATTTTGATACCTTTTGTTAGATATTTATTGACTTTTAGCGAAAAATTTTATACTATATAATTGGTGTATTGTATCAAGTTGAAAATAAATCAGTATGAGAAAGGACTAAATTATGAAGAAAAGACATATTTTGAGGGCGTTGTCATTGCTGGCGGCGGTTTGCATAGCCGCAGGGTGCAGAGGAAATACAGCGGTGGAAACGACCGTGGGAACAGGCACACAAGACGCGACTGTGCAGACAACTGCTACTGAATCCGAAAACGTCTTAATTCCTAAATTCGTGGAATTGGGCGATCGTTCATATGACGCACAAACGGAAGAACTGACGTTGTACATAAACAATGAAACGGACGTAAGCGATTTATCGCTTATGAAAAACTTGAAGAGGCTGAGTTTGTGTTCGGCTGTTCCCGAAAAAAATATTGAATGTCTCGGATATGAGAGCATAAAAGATCTGTCGTCGCTGGAATCGCTGTCGTTGGAGAATGTTGTTTTCAGAAATGAAAGCGGATATGACTTTGCCTTTCTTAATTCGCTGCCAAATCTTAATGATATTTCGGTCAATCTGGACAGTTCTGTTGATTTTGAATGTTTAGCAGATGTTGAAAATCTGACAAAGCTGACGTTAAACGTTGACGGGGAAATTGACGTTTCGGGCATAGGCAAGCTGAAAAATCTTTCCGAGCTGAAGCTGATAAACAAGTCGATTTATGATTACGGAAACGTAAAAAATATCGGCAGTATTTCGGAAACAGAAAAGCTCAGAAGCCTATCTTTATATCTGGTGCGGTTCGATGAAAGCTATGGCATGAAATTTGATTTTTTATATGAAATTCCCGCTCTTGAGAAAGTGGAACTCGGTTGGTATGTTCTGGACGACTGGACTTTTTTAAACAATCTCACCGATATAGAAGACCTGACGTTATTTCGCTGCAACATTGACAACACAGAGTTTGTTAATGAGATGAGCTCCTTGAAAAATCTTGCATTGACCAACACGAAGATAACGAATTACGACTGTTTGACCGACAATTATTCTGTTGAAAATTTATCGCTGGTCGAAAACGGCATGACAGGTTCCGACTACGATTTTTCGGGAATATCACACTTGAAAAAATTAAAACGCTTGTTCGTTTGTGAAAACCCGGTGGACAAGGAAAAGTACGATCGCGGCATTGAAGCTGTTAAGTCGGCATTGCCGGATTGTGAAATAACGGAGGTTTAAATGAGTAACAATTATTTCACGGATAACAAAAATGGAAAAATTACTAAAAACGTTAATGGTCAGTCATATACATATAATATTCTTGTCGGAAAGAATATTCAACATGATGAATCCATCTTGGACTACTTTTATTATCAACATGACGGCTTGCTTGTATCCGAGTTGGAGTCTCACGATCCTAATGCGGGGTGGCAATTTTGCAGCGGAACATGTGTAGCAATGGCATTGGCTATAGCTACAGGCAACCGTAATATTACCCCATTGGATGTGTTATATTGGGGCTACGAAGATAGTGATAAAAGAACTGATCATGGACATGGCAAGTTGATGAAAAAATGGCGTAACTTATGCATTAGATTGTAATGACAATAGGATAGAATTAAATTGGAATGCTTATGGAATCAGAGATTGGGAAATCAACAATTCGGAAGATCAAATATATACCAATAAAAAGTGGAATTTGGAATGCGGTACATATAATTATGAGACTTTTTCTGGTGAGTTAATAGATGAAAAAATTATTTATTAGAAGTCAAAAAAATTCTGGTATGACCCATACATACAAAGATTACACTCGATTTTTGTATAGTTTTTAATTGGTGCTGAGTATAAGCAGTGACGCAAATAAAATGAAAAGAACACCAAATCCACCTCTGATTTCTGCGGTAATAGCGGACGCGCCTTTTCTGCTGCAATTTCTAAACCGCACAGACTTTCTAAGCCAAACTGAAAAAATGTGAAAAGATAACCCTCAATGCGCGGTTGTCTTTTATTTTTTTATATCATCTCAGCCGTATGATACGGAATAGTGCAATTGAAATCATTGTACGGCTTTTTGAAGATATCACGCCCTACGCTCTCATGAGTATTGAAGCGAAGAAGAACAGATTTCGCAAAAACAAGAAAGCAAAAAACATTGCATTTTACAGTAAAATATGTTAAAATATGCAAAGAAATAGTTATCTTTGTTTCTGTTTGTTATATATTTTATCGTGCGGCAGGTATAAGATATGAAAAACAAGGTTTATGTTGCACATACGGACGCTTTTTTTAATGACGATAACATTTTTCGTAAGCTGTATGATTGCGCTTCGTACGAAAGAAAGGTCAAAACCGACAAATTTTTTTTCAGAAAAGATAAGCTGCTTTCTCTGACGGCGGAAGCCTTGCTAAAAAAAGCGCTTTCGGATATCGGAATAACTGATTGTGACATTAGATATAGCGAATACGGCAAACCATATTCGGCGGGAAAAGATATTTTTTTCAGCTTGTCGCATTCCGAAAAAGCGGTAATGTGTGCGGTTTCGGAAATGGAGATCGGCGCTGATACTGAAAAAATAACCGCTTTTGAACCGGGTATTGCCGAGCGCTTTTTCCACAGAAAAGAATCTGAAATGCTTTTAAATGCACCAAATTCCGAAAAAGCCGAACTATTTTTCAGGCTCTGGACGCTGAAGGAAAGCTTTACGAAAGCATTGGGACTGGGTATGTCGCAGCCGTTCAACAGTTTTTTTATCGATATAACGAAAGAGCCTGCGACGGTCTGTCGGGATATAACCGACGAAGAATATTTCTTTAAAGAATATAAAACGGACGACGGTTATAAATACGCCGTATGCTCGTTGTTTCCCGATTTTGAGAATGAGATTCGTTTTGTAAAAATTGAAGAAATAATATAAGTAAATTTTTTGGCATAATATTAACAACTGATTTTTTGAATATGAACAAAGCTTAAAATATGACATTAAGGAGAATAATCAAATGAGTTATTTTGATTTGTTTAAACAAACAGTGCTCGCAAATTCCGACAAGCCTGTGATCGCAGACTCTGACGCACGGCGCACATTAAGCTATTGTCAGCTTGATGAATTGTCGGGCAAAATCGCAGCAAAGCTTTCAGCCTTGAAGTGTAAAAAGGGCGACGCGGTTATCGTGCGTTTGGGTCGTAAAGCTGAATTTATTGCCGCCGAACTGGGCGTTATGAAGCTTGGCTGCGCCGCTGTCCCGATTTTGCCGAGCTATCCTCAGGAAAGAGTGGATTATATTTCGCGCGACTGTAAAGCCGAGCTTATAATAGAAGAAGATTTTTTCGGCGATATTGACAGTTTTGCTTCGATCGAGCCTGTTGAAACCGATCCGAATGACAGGGCCATGATAATTTATACATCGGGTTCGACAGGAAAGCCGAAAGGCGTTGTTTATTCCTCAAGGGCTTTCGAGGCGGCGGTTGAGCGCATGAAAGCTCATTTGGAAAATATCTCTCCGCTTGTTTTTGCCGCGGTAGGAAATCTTACTTTTGTGGCGTCCGTTCTCGAATACTTTACCGTCCTATCTCTTGGAGGCTGCACGCATATTCTTTCCGACGAGGCTCGCGTCGATATCGGAAAGATACAGGATTATTATGCCGAAAACAGGATTACGGCAGGATTTCTCAGCCCGAGAGTTTTAAAATTATATAAAAACAGCGATAAATATCTTAAAGTGATAATTACGGCGAGCGAAAGGCTTGTTGACGCATACAGCGCTGATTATACAATATACAACAGCTATGGTCAGAGCGAGACTATCGGCACTGTAATGAGCTTTAAGGTCGATAGGGAATATGATAACACTCCGATAGGAACGGCGGTCAAGGGAGTAAAAGCATTCCTGATCGACAGCGAAGGAAATGAGATCGACGGCGGCGAGGGAGAGCTGTGCGTTCAGGGTGTATTCGCCGAAGAATATCTGAATAAGCCCGAGGAAACTGCCAAAACCTTTAAAAAGCTCCCGAACGGAGAGGTCGTTATTCGTACCGGAGATATTGCCGAAAAGCTTCCCGACGGTAATTTTGTTTATATAAACCGTAAAGACTGGATGGTCAAGATAAACGGTCAAAGAGTTGAACCGGGGGAGATAGAAGCTGTTTTAAAAAATATTCCCGGGGTTACCGATGCCGCCGTAAAGGATTTTGACGCTAACGGACAGGTATATCTTTGCGGATATTATACCTCTGACAGAATAATTTCAAGCGATGTTATCAGAAATGAACTGAAAAAATTTCTGCCCGATTACATGATACCCGCATATTTTATTCAGCTTGAAAAAATGCCTGTCAATATTAACGGAAAGCTGGACAGGTTTGCTTTACAGCCGCCTAAGGTCGGCGGAGGCAAAAACGAATATGCCGCTCCGACAAACGTGAATGAGGAAATTCTCTGCTCTTCATTTGAAAAAGTGCTGAATTGCGGAAGGGTCGGGATCGACGACGACTTTTTTATGCTCGGCGGCGATTCGATCAAGGTTATGCAGCTTCAGAATGAATGCGGTTTGGCGGGTATTTCCACAAAAGTTATTTTTGACGGAAAAACTCCGCGCGGCATATCGAAAATACTTGAAAATATCAAGACGGAAAATCATGCTGTCCGATCCGACTATCCGATAACTCAGACGCAGTATGGGATTTTTGTTGAATGCTCGGCAAACCCCGACGCGACGGTTTATAACATTCCGCTTTTGTTGAAGCTTGGCTCGGGGGTGGATACCGACAAGCTGAAAACCGCCGCAGAAAAGACCGTAAACGCTCACCCGTACATGAAAACAAGGCTGTTTCTGAACGAAAACGGGGAGATAAGAGCAAAGAGGAATGACGGCGAAGCGCCTGCTGTTGAAATAAAAAACTGTAAAGTTCTGCCCGAAGCAGCAGAACTTGTAAGACCTTATGAGCTTCTCGGCGGCAGGCTTTACAGAGCGCAGATCATAAAAACTCCCGAAGCGCACTTCCTTTTCCTCGATCTTCACCATATCATCTGCGACGGAGCGTCGGCAAGAATAATTATTGATGACATCAATTCCTGCTATGCGGGAAAAACGCCGATTTCTGAAACCTATACGGGCTATGAGGCTGCGCTTGATGAAAAAAAGGCGCGCACGCCCGAGGCGGTCGAAAAGGCGAAGCGTTATTACGATTCTGTGTTTGCAGGCTGTGACACCGACTTTCTTCCTATAAAGGATAAAAGCGGGGGAGCGCCGTCTGTTGACGTCTGCTGCGCCGAATGCGCCGCGTCGGCTGAAAGCATAAAGAAATACTGCGGCGATAATAACATAACCATGAACGCTTTCTTTAACGGCGTGTTCGGATTTGTTCTTGCAGGATATAACAACAAGGACGAGTCCGTTTATACCACCGTATATAACGGCAGGAGCGATTCGCGCCTTTCACGCTCCGTATCAATGTTTGTAAAGACCTTCCCGATTCGTTACAACGCGGACGGCGGAAAGAAGATAACCGAGATCCTGTCTGAAATAAAAGCACAGATAATGGATAATATGTCAAATGACCTGTATTCCTTTGCCGAAATTTCAAAGGAATACGGGATAACTGCGGAGATATTGTTTGTTTATCAGGGTGATTCCCTTGATTTTAATATGGTAGCGGGCGAAAAAGCAGAGGAATATCCCTTAAAGCTCGATACCGCAAAAGCGCCTATTACCGTCAATGTTCATCTCAGAAACAATAAAATCATATTCAGCTGCGAATATCGTTCCGATATGTATGAAAGAGATTCCGTGATGAGAATGCTCGGCTGTCTGTCAACGGTTTCGGAAGAGTTTGTGCACAAAACATATATCAGGGAGGTATCCCTGATGACTTCCGAAGCGCGGGCGCTTATCGACAGCTTTAACTGCACGGAAAAATCGTATGATACGGGCAGAACCGTTGTTGACCTGTTCAGAGAGCAGGCTCGGAAAAATCCCGACAATACTGCCGTCGTATATCTTGACAGACGTTATACATATAAGCAAACAGACGATATTTCCGAGAAAATAGGGGCGTACATTTCTTCGCTCGGAATCGGAAGGGAAGATGTCGTTTCCGTTCTTATACCGCGCTGCGAGTATATGGCTATTGCGTCGCTCGGCGTATCAAAATCGGGCGCGGCATATCAGCCTCTCGATCCGTCGTATCCGAAAGAGCGCCTTGAATTTATGATGAACGACGCAAATGCAAAGCTTTTGATAACGAGCAGGGAATTATCAAAGCTCGTTCCGAATTACGGCGGAAATATTCTGTTTATTGAAGATATCCCGAATCTGCCCGAGAGCGGTGTTTCAGGCAAAGCTCCGTCGCCCGAGGACCTGTTTATCATGCTTTACACTTCGGGTTCAACGGGAACGCCCAAGGGCTGTATGCTTGAACACAGGAATATTGCGTCTTTCTGCAATTGGTACAGAAATTTCTACAGCCTTACGTCTAAGTCCAAGGTCGCGGCGTATGCAAGCTATGGCTTTGACGCAAATATGATGGATATGTATCCCGCTCTTACAACGGGAGCCGCTCTGTACATTATTGATGAAGCGATTCGCCTTGATCTGCTTGCGATAGACAGATATTTCAATGAAAACGGAATAACGCACAGCTTTATGACGACTCAGGTCGGCAGGCAGTTCGCACTTGAATGCACCTCTGAAAAACTTAAATATTTATCAGTCGGCGGAGAAAAACTCGTTCCCGTTGATCTTAAAAAGAATTTCAGATTTTATAACGGTTACGGTCCGACGGAATGCACAATATTTACAACCACATTTCAGGTTGACAGGCTTTATGAGCGCGTGCCTATCGGCAAAGCTCTGGACAATATGAAGCTTTATGTCGTTGATAAGTACGGCAGGCTTGTTCCTCCGGGAGTTCCGGGAGAGCTTTGGGTCGCCGGACACGGCGTATCTAGAGGATACCTTAACCGTCCCGAACAGAATGAAAAGGTGTTTATCGAAAATCCCTTTACGGATGAAAAGGGGTATGAGCGCATTTACAGAACCGGCGATATAGTTCGTTATCTTCCCGACGGAAACATTGATTTTGTGGGCAGAAACGACGGTCAGGTAAAGATAAGAGGCTTCAGGGTCGAGCTGCCCGAAGTTGAAAAAGTTATCCGTGACTTTGACGGAATAAAAGACGCGACTGTCGCGGCGTTTGACGATCCGAACGGAGGAAAATTCATTGCCGCATATGTGGTTTCCGATAAAAAAATAGACATCCGGAAGCTGAATGATTTTATTCTTGCAAACAAACCTCCGTATATGGTGCCCGCGGTCACAATGCAGATCGACAGCATACCGCTTAATCAGAATCAGAAGGTAAATAAGCGTGCGCTTCCCGCGCCTCAGAAAAAAGTAGAAGAAACAGTCAAGCCGTCAAATGATGTCCAGCAGAAGATATTCGACTGTATAAGCAAGGTCATCGGCAATGACAGCTTCGGCGTTACGACTGATATCTTTTATGCCGGACTTACCTCGATAGGCTCAATAAAGCTGAATGTTGAGCTGGCGAAAGCGTTTGACGCGGTGATTAAGATAAGCGACCTTAAAGAAAACAATACCGTTGAAAAGCTTGAGAAATTCCTTTCAAATGCAAAGGCGTCAGAAAAATATGAAATTCTTCCCGATTATCCGATAACCCGGACGCAGAACGGTATTTTTGTGGAATGTGCCGCAAATCCCGATACGACAATGTACAATATCCCATATCTGTTTAAGCTCAGCGACAAAGTCGATATTGACAGATTGAGAAGCGCGGTCGAAAGCGCTGTAAACGCTCACCCATATATGAAAACAAGACTTTTCCTTAACGAAAACGGGGATATAAGAGCAAAGAGAAACGACAGCGAGAAAGCTGAAGTCGGTATGATCGAATGTGAAGAGCTTCCCGATAAAACCGAGCTTTGCGCACCGTTCGGTCTGCTTAAAGACAGACTTTACAGAGCGAGAATATATGTGACAGCCGGCGGAAGCTATCTGTTTCTGGAGCTTCATCATATCATTTGCGACGGAACTTCCGAAGCCGTGCTGATCGAGGACATCAACAGCTTCTACGACGGGAAAGCTGTCGAAATCGAAACCTACAGCGGGTTTGAAGCAGCGCTTGACGAGGAAAAAGCGCGCCAAACCGCCGCTTATACAAAAGCAAAGAGTTATTATGATTCCGTTTTCAGCGGCTGCGACACTGAATTTCTGCCCGCAAAGGACAAGAAGCTTTCCGAGCCGTCTGTAGGATATCTGGAGTTTGAATGCGAAGTTCCCGCCGAGAAAGTTGAAAAGTTCTGCGGCGATAATAATGTAACACTGAACGCTTTCTTCAACAGTGTGTTCGGTTTAGTGCTTGCGAAATATAACTACAAGGACGAAGCGCTTTTCACGACCGTTTATAACGGCAGAAATGATTCGCGCCTTTCGAGAGCCGTAACTATGCTCGTAAAAACTTTTCCCGTACACTGCAATATTGACGGCGGGAAAAAAATCGCAGACCTGCTTCTCGACACCAAGAATCAGCTTATGGAAAGTATGTCCAACGACATATATTCGTTTGCGGAGATATCCCGTCGATATAACATAAAAGCGGATATTATGTTTGTATATCAGGGCGGAAGCTTTTCATTCGACGATATCGGAGGAGAAAAGGCTGAGAGCATATCATTGGGACTTAACGCCGCCAAAGCGCCTATATCCATAAACGTGATCGAAAAAGACGGGAAATTTGTATTCTGGTGCGAATATCGTTCAGATATGTATGATGAAAGCACGATATTCGGCATTGCCGAGTGCATATCGGCTGTAACGGGCGAGTTCTTGAAAAAGACGTATATCAAAGAGGTTTCTATGCTTTCGCAGAGAACCGAGAAGTATCTATCCGCCGTAAACAGCACCGATGTCCCGATAAGGCAGACAACGTGCGATAAGCTGTTTGAGGAACAGGCTTTAAAAAATCCCGATAAGGTCGCCGTTATCGCGAATAAGCGCGCCCTTACCTATAGGCAGCTCAACGAAAATGCAAACAGAGTTGCAAACAGGCTGATAGAGTGCGGCGCAAGACCTGATGATATGATAGGCGCTATGATGCCGAGAACTGTCCTTGCGTATGCCGCAAGACAAGGCATTCTTAAAGCCGGCGGGGCGTTTATGCCGCTTGACCCGAAATACCCCGACGACAGAATCTCCTATATACTTGAAGATTCGGGAGCGCGCTTTGTTGTTACTGTAAAGGAAACGGCGGAAAATCGAAAAGCCCTTTTTGAAAAAAGCGGCGTTAAGCCAATTATCATTGAGGAAATACTGAAATCCGACAAAATCGAGAACCCCGATATCGATATTTCTCCGAGCAATCTCTGCTACTGCATTTATACCTCGGGTTCGACAGGGAAGCCTAAGGGCGTAATGATTGAACATCACTCGCTTGTGAACTTTGTGGACTATAACAGGGTCAATATGCAGTCCTGCGAATTTTGCGACAATATGAGCGTATCGCTTGCGCTTGCTGCGCTCACCTTTGACGTTTCGGTGCTTGAGGAAACTCTTCCCTTGTACCACGGCACTACCGTTGTGATGGCTAACGAGGACGAAATCAATAACCCCGTTCTGCTTGCGCGCCTGCTTATTGAAAATAAGGTCGATGTAATGAAATGCACGCCGTCGTATATGAACAATATTCTTGACGTACCTCAGATAGCTGACGCTCTGAAAAATATGAAGGCTATCGATATCGGCGCGGAAGCCTTTCCCGGTCCGCTTTATGATAAAATGCGCCGACTTGGAATTACCGCGAAAATACACAATGGCTACGGTCCTACCGAGGCGACGATCACAACCTCTATCGACCTTGTGGAAAGCGCAAAAATTACAATCGGCAAGCCGCTTTGCAATACAAAGGTCTATATGCTTGACAAATATAGAAATATTCTGCCTCCGAACGTTCCCGGCGAGCTTACGATTTTGGGCGATTGCGTAGGCAGGGGATATGTCGGGCGCGAAGAACTTACCAAGGATAAGTTCATCACCTTTGAAAATATGCCTGCTTACCGAAGCGGCGATCTGGCTTACTGGGGATATGACGAAAAGATTCATTTTATGGGCAGAATGGATAATCAGGTCAAGCTCAGAGGACTGAGAATTGAACTTGATGAGATTGAAAACGTTATGAACAGCTATCCCGATATTCTCAGAAGCGTTGTGGTCGTAAAAGAAAACCCAAAGACGGGGCAATTTCTGTGCGGTTATTTTACTGCTTCGGCTGAAATCGATAAAGAGAAGCTGACCGCGCACATGAAACGTTCGCTTACTCATTATATGATTCCGGGAGTTCTTGTTCAGCTCGATTCTTTCCCGCTGACCGCAAACGGAAAAATCAACAAAAAGGCGCTGCCCGAACCCGAGCTGACAGTCAGGGAAAGACATCATGCCGCTCCCGTAAACGAGCTTCAGAAAAAACTCTGCGCTATGTTCGCGAACGCTCTCGGCACCGACGAGGTCGGAATAGACGAGGATTTCTTTGAATGCGGCGGAACCTCTCTTTCCGCTTCAAAGATAGCTATGCTTGCTCTGACTGAAAATCTGCCGATCGCTTACGGTGATATTTTCGATAACCCGACGGTCGAAATGCTTGAAAAGCATATCCTCAGGCAGCAGGGAAGAGCCGAAGCGGCTGAAGAATCTCACGAAGAGCGCGAAAACGCTGCGCCTGAGGGAATAGAAAAGGCTCTCATGCACAATACGTCAAAATATGTGGACGAAATCAAATATACCGATATAGGAGATGTTCTTCTTACCGGCTCGACCGGCTTCTTAGGCGTTCACGTCCTCCGCGAGCTTATTACGAATACTGGGTCGAAGGTATACTGCCTTGTGAGAAAAGGCTCGGCGCCGAGCATTGAAGCAAGGCTTAAATCAATGCTTGTTTACTATTTCAGCGACGGGACGGACGAACTGTTCGGCAGCAGAATTATTCCCTTAGAGGGCGACATTACCGATAAGAATGCAATCATGCCGCTTGAAAGCCGCAGCTTCAGCACGGTTATAAACTGCGCTGCCTGCGTAAAGCATTTTTCAAACGACGACACGCTTGAACGGATAAATGTAAACGGCGTGAAGAATCTCATTGATATGTGCGTAAAAACAGGCAGGCGGCTTGTACAGATCTCAACCGTAAGCGTTGCAGGAGTAAACGTAAACGGAAAATTCCCCGCGGAAAAGAAGCTTCATGAGAATGAACTGTATTTCGGTCAGGATCTGACAAACAAGTATATTGATACTAAATTCCGCGCGGAAAAGGCAGTGCTTGAAGCTGTCGCAGACGGCAAGCTTGATGGAAAGATCATAAGAGTCGGAAATCTGATGAGCAGACACAGCGACGGCGAATTTCAGGTCAACGCCCGCACCAACAGCTTTATGAGAAGCCTGCGCGCCTATGCGGCAATAGGCAAATTTCCTGTATCGCGAATGGATTCCGTCACCGAATTTTCGCCTATCGACTGCACCGCAAAAGCAATTGTTCGGCTTTCCGGAACTGACAGCAGCTTTACTGTTTTTCAGGCGTGCAACAGTCACAGTATTCAAATGGGCGACGTTATAGAGATACTGAACAAATGCGGAATCAAGGTTGAAGTTGTGAAAGACGAAGTATTCGCCGACGCGCTTAATGCCGCTTTAAAAGACGAAAGCAAAAATATGCTGATTTCCGGTCTTATTTCCTACGCGTCGTCTGACAGGGAGAGAAGCGAGGAATACATAGGCTGCGACATTTCGTTTACGACCAAATCGCTTTACAGGCTTGGCTTTAAATGGCCGATAACCGGCGAGGCTTATCTTGAAAACGCGCTGAACGCTCTTGCAACTCTTGGATTCTTTGAAGAAAGATTGGATTGATATGGAACGAAATGATTATCTTATAAAGAAAAAATATTACTCATACCTTGTTCCGGGAGTGCTGATGATAGTGGCTATGCAGCTCGGAAATGTTGTTGACAGCATTATTGTCGGCAACATTCTCGGAACAAGCGCGCTTGCGGCAATATCGTTAAGTACGCCTGTACTGTTTGTTTTACAGCTTCCTGCGTTTATGCTCGGTATTGGCGGAAGCACGCAGATATCGGTTTATCTCGGAAAAAGAGAACTGAAAAAAGCGTCTGATATGTTTTCCGCCTGCCTTACCGCAGGGTTTCTGATTTCGGTTCTGATGTGCGCAACAGCGCCGTTTTTGTCGCACCCGCTGGCACATCTGCTGGCGGGAACGCCTGAGCTTGAGGAGCTTCTGTACCCTTATATCGTGGTGAATATATACGGTATTCCTTTTTTAACGCTGGCGATTATGTTCAGCAATATCATGAATGTCGATAACACTATAGTTTTAGGCTCGATGATATTTATTATTGCAAATATAGTAAATCTGGGACTTGATTATTTGTTTCTGGAGTTTACGCCTCTTGGAATGTACGGCGCCGCGCTGTCCACGATAATCGGTTACACCTGCGGGCTTGTAATGCTTATCCCTTACGCGTTATCGAAAAAGCGGATGCTGAAATTCAGCTTTCTCGGAGTAATCAACTCATTCAAAGAAATTTCCGAGGCTGTCAAGTCGGGCGTTCCGTCTGCAATGCTGTTTTTGATGGAGGTTGTCAAGAATCTTGCTCTTAACACGCTTGTTGTTCGTATGCTCGGACAATCCGATATGGAAATATTTTCGGTATGCCGCAATTTTGTTTTTATTGTCCAGCTTTTTACGGGCGGAATTATCGGACTTGTTCAGACGATATGCGGCATTCTCTACGGCGAGCACGATTATTACGGAATAAGACGCGTAGTTTGCCGTGTTATAACATCATGTATCGCGGTGTCGCTTCTGCTTTCCGCTGTATTTGTTATATTCCCTCAGGCTGCCGCGGGAATGTTCGGCTATGCCAACGCAGAGTATATGGATACCGCACTTGCTTGTATACGCCTGTACAGCCTAAGCTTTGTATTTTTTGCAATGAATAAATTTATTCAGACATATTATCAGACTATATTGAAGCCTTTTCCCGCAACACTTGACACAGTGCTTCAGGGGCTTGTCGTTTTAATACCGATAACATTTCTGTTTATGGATTTGTGGAAGATTTACGGTGTTTGCGCCGCTTTAGTGTGCAGCGAAATACTGACGCTTGTTATTGTTTTGATTTATGTGAAAGTGCAGCAAAAACGCGGAAGGCTGCCGCAGAAGGGTATGCTCCTAATACCTGAAAAAGACGCTCGGAGTTATTGTGATATTACTGTTTTGAGTACAGCACAGGACGCAGTGAACGTTTCTGAAAGACTGATCGACTGCTGCATTGAAAACGGAACAGACCGTAAGAAAGCAAATCTTATCGGTTTAGCCGCCGAAGAAATCGCAGTTAACATTTCCCGCTATGGCTACAAAAACATAAAAAGAAATTTTATTGATATAAAGCTGTCTTGTGCGGACGGAAAGCTTATTCTCAGAATACGGGACGACGGGATACCTTTTGACCCGACGCAGTATAAGCCGGAAGATAAAGATACTTTTGAACTGGGAGGAATAGGGCTTTTAAAGCGAACGGCAGTAAATCTGAGCTATGTTAGGGTGCTCAATATGAACAATACGATAATTGAGATACCTGTAAATGATTGATGCATATGCTGTGTTCGCGAATTGTCTGAACATAGTCGGGCAGAGGTCATCCTCAATCAGCCGAGCGTCCAGCCTGCCGCCTTTTCTCTGGCGGCAATGAAATCTGCATATAAGCCCTTTTGTGAAATAAGCTCGGCATGAGTGCCTTCCTGCACGATCTGTCCGTTTTCAACGGCAATTATATGGTCGGCATTCTTTATTGTATTGATACGATGCGCTATCATTATGACCGTCTTGCCCCGTGTAAGCTCGCCCAGCGCCGCTAATATTTCCTGCTCGTTTTCTGCGTCGAGCGCGCTTGTGGCTTCGTCGAGAATTACTATGGGAGAATTTTTGAGCATTGCTCTTGCAATGGAAATACGCTGCTTTTCGCCGCCAGAAAGACTGCTGCCGCCCTCGCTGAGGATTGTATCATACACGTTGGGAAGCTTTCTTATAAATTCATCACATCTTGCGGCTTTTGCGGCTGAGTATACATCTTCGTCCGAAGCGTCCGGCTTTCCGAAGCGAATGTTGTTCATGACCGTATCTTCAAACAAATAAACGCGCTGGAAAACCATGCTTATCTTTTCCATTATCTCCTCATATCTCATATTGCGGACATCTGCGCCGCCTATGCTCACTGTTCCAGAGTCTGCGTCTTTAAAACGCGGAATAAGCCGACAAAGCGTGGTTTTCCCCGAGCCGGACGGACCTATAACAGCGGTCAGCTCGCCTTCTTTTATAACAGTCGATACATTTTTCAGCACCTCATTTTCGCCGTAGGAAAATGATACTCTGTCGAAAACTATCTCGTTGCCCGACGCTGACATAACAGGCTCATATTCGGTAAGTTTTTCGCATTTTTCAAGCTCGGTTATTTCGTCTATCGCGCTGTCAAGCATACCTATCATCGAAAGCGCAGAGCCTGCCTGATTAAGAGAAGCATACGCCATAAAGCTGAATATTATCAGTATTACAGCGTAGGAAAATGAAATTTCACCCGTAACGGCGCACATATATATTCCCATAAGCATTATTGCCGCTTCAAAAACAGCAATTACAATATGTGAAATGAACTGTGTAGGCATAGAAATGTCTGTAAGCTTTAAATTTGCTTTGCAGCTTTCTTCGATAGCCTTGTCGGTATCTTTGCTGCTTTCCTCAAAGCTGAACGCCTTTGTTACCTTTATTCCTTGTAAAAATGTCAGAATGCTGTCGGAAAGCCTGTTCTGTGCGGCTGTTAGCGCGGGTGCATTTTTCTGCGATATTTTCATCTGGACAGCTACAACGGCAAGATAGCAGATTATCCCTGCTCCCGTTATCGATCCTATGCGAATATCATAGAAAAGCATGAATACAAGCATTGCAACAGAGCTGAAAAGACCGGACACTACAGAAATGAGCGACATTGTTGCGCCTGTTTCAACGCCCTGCAATGTAGTTGTCATAGAAGCGGCTGCTTTTCCGCCCGACATATCGCTGAGTACTCCCAGCGGCGCTCTGCGCAGCATTTCGCCGAGAGATATACGCTTATCGGCGGTCATAAGAAAGCCTGCTTTCATTGCGCTTGTCTGTTCGATATAGCTTGTGATAAAATTGCCTGCAATGCATACAGCCGTCAGAATAACCAGCTTCAGTACAGTATCATGTCCCTTGCCGAAAACAGCGTCTATCGCCGTCATAACGGCATAAAGCTGCGTTATTCCCACAAAGCTTCGGATTATATCGGCAAGCAGCGCCGATATAAAATATTTTCGCCGTGCCTCGCCGAAATTCCATATTTTTTTGAACGTATTTATCATAGCTTATGACCATATCCTTTTTGGATTTTTAGGTTTGCTGTGTTCGTATTATGCCTCCGACAGCGCCCACTGCTTTGCATAATCCGGGCATATTTCAAGAAGCTTTGCATGAGTTCCCGCAGCTTCTATCCTGCCGTTTTTTACATACGCTATCTGCTCCGCATTAATTACGGTGGAAAGCCTGTGAGCTATCACGACCAATGTTCTTCCTTTTGCCGCTGCGGAAAGCGCTTCTTGTATAGAAGCTTCGTTTTCGGGGTCTGAACTTGCGGTGGCTTCGTCAAGTATCATTATAGGCGCATTTTTCATCATCGCTCTTGCGATTGCAATGCGTTGGCGTTCACCGCCCGAAAGCCTGCCGCCCGCCGTGCCTGCTAACGTACTGTACCCCTGAGGCAATGCTCTGATAAAATCATCACAGCCCGCCGCTTTTGCTGCGTTTATCGCATCTTCGTCGGACGCGGAGGGAGCTCCCATACGGATATTATCCATTATGGAAACGTCGAAAAGGAACGTATCTTGATCCACATAGGCAATGCTTTTGTTGAGCGACTGCTGAGATACCTGTGAAATATCGCTGCCGCCTATAAGCACCTTGCCGCTGTCCGCGTCCCAGTATCCTGCAATAAGCTTTGCGACTGTTGACTTGCCGCTGCCTGAGGGGCCTACGAGCGCCAGAGTCGTTCCGGCAGGAACTTTCAGAGAAATATGATCTGCCGCAGGGCTATTTTCTTCCGAATAGGAAAAGCTGACGTCCGAAAGCTCAATATCAGAGCCTGATATTTCCATGCTTCCTCTTTTAAGCTCGGGCTCGCTGAGTATATCTTTTATTTCCTTTGCATTCGTTCCCATTTGCGCCAATTGGTCGAAATATGACATTGCCTGCATAAGCGGTCTGAAAATGCCCATTGAAAGCAATATCATCAGGAAAAACGTTTCCGGCGCAAGCGTTCCGTTATTGAAAAAAATCACGCCTGCAATAAGCACGGGGAACACCGAAAACGGCGCTATTGCCATTCCGAGAGATGAAAATATCTGCGTTTCTTTTTGCCAGTTTATGTTATATTCAGCGTGTCCGTAAACGGCAGCCTTGAACTTTCCGTAGCACTCGTCTGCGCGCCCGAAATTTTTTATGACCTCAATACCGTCCACATATTCAGTCACAGCCTGATTCATAGATTTCATTGCGGATATCTGCCCCGCATACTTTTCGGCGTAATTTTTCATCATTCCGCCCGTTGCCGCAAAACCTGCGATTATCCACACGAGAATGCAGACTGCTAGCCGCCAGTCAATAAAAAAGCACCATATCATCATTGCTGCGGGAGCAAGCAGATTTGCCGTAAGCTCAGGCAGCATATGCGCAAGCGTCCGCTCCATTCCCTCAATTCGGTCGGTAAGCATAGCCTTCAGCCGTCCGCTGCCGTTTTCCTCGAAATATCCCATCGGCAGGCGTACGAGCTTATCGGCAGCAGCCTTTCGGATATCGCTGAGAGTATGGTACGCGGCGTGATGGGATATCCAAGTAGAAGCGTTGATGAGCACTCCGTTAAGTATTTTGCATACAGCCGCCAGAGCCGCATACAAAATCAGGGAGTGTATTTCGGCATTTGCGGCAAAAAGCATTCCCGCGGCAATTCCCGCAAACGCGTAGGCGGCAAGTCCCGAAAAAACTGCGGCAGCGCTTATTGCGACTGATATGCAGTACTGAGCGCTATAGGGCTTCATAAAACTGCCAAGCTCTCCGAAAAACGACGCTTGTCTGTTATTATCAGAACTCATTCTGTTCCTCCGCGCTGTCGGCAGCAGTGTGCTTTTTAACTATCTTAGCGCCGATCATTGCACCGATAAATGCAGCAACTATGATTCCGACAAGAAGCAGCGGCGCGCCCCACGAGGCGAGCATATCCGAGGCTGCAAGTATTGCGTCCTGTCTGCCGTCGGAAACGGAATTTTCAGCCATGGACTTTGCGGCAATGGCATAAGGATATATCGTACTGCCGACGCCTGCAAGAACCTGAGTTATCACATAGCTTGCGGTAAGTCCCTTGATATTTCCGTATCCCGCTTTTCTCATGATTATCTCAGCAATAACGCCGGACAGCAGGTACAGTCCTATGTACGGCAGATATCCGCCCAAAATTCCTCTTACAAAGCTGTATATCATCATTGCTCCCGGCTTTTTGATCCTTGCGCCTATGATAAAATATACAACTCCCTCAAGAAGCGAGAAAAATATCGGCATAAGCACTATTGTTATCGGCAGCGCATAAAGAAATGAGCTTATAAAAAATAAGACAACATTGATGAGCGATAAAAGCGTTACGGTAATAATGTCCTTGACCTTTAATTTTGATGTGTTCATAATATATACCTCCAAAAATTATATTATTATCCCGACGACGACCGCCGTGATAAGAATAACCGTGAATAAAACGTCCCATGCGCCGAAGCTTACGGAAATATAGGAGCTTCGCTTTCGCTTTAGGTCGATGCCCCTTGTTTCGGCGGAAGCGGAAAGCGCTTCGGCAATGCGAATCACTCTCAGCGCCATAGGTACCGTATGTATCTCAATGTATTCGGGAAGAGCTTTCAGCTTTTGCAGCACCGATGAAAAAGCGCCTCTTGTTTCTGTAGACTGGTTCATAAGCTTCATATCCTCCGAAAGCGTCGGGAAAAATCTGAAAACCACCGAACATATCATGATTATCCTTTCGGGTACACGACATTTTCTCAGCGCGGCAATAGTCCGCGCCGCTTCATCTCTTCCGATAAGCGTACAGAACACCAGTCCCGCCGATAAAAGCCTCGGAAAGTAAACGGCTATGAAAGACATAACGCTGTCGGGAAATAGGTTGTTCATCAGAAAAAGCAGCGAAAATATCCCCGCGCCCGCCGCGGACAGAGCGGCAAAGCCGTCGAACAGCATCATTGCGAATGCTGCCGCAGAAACGGCATAAACCAACGGATTTGAAGCAGTGGATATAACTATCATGGCAGCCAGCCAGTACAAAAGCTTTGTAACGGGGTCGAGCCGTCCTGCCTTCTTTTTTTTCTGTATCCGTGCATTATCCGAAAGGCAAAAGGTTTCGTCCATATAAGCTGTCAGCGAACGAAGCTCATCGTCGCTGTTCAGCGAAAATTCACGGCTTACTTTTCCGTCGGAAATACATATGCATCTTGTGCAGACCTTTGCCATAAGCTCAATATCATGCGTTATGATGAAAACAAGCTTTTTTTGGCTCATTTCTGCGATTATCTCGCCGCAGCTTTCAAGATTTGCCGCGTCAAGCCCCGCAGTCGGCTCATCAAGAACAACAATGGGCTTCGGCGAAAGGAACGCCAGCATCAGGCTGAGCCGCTGCATCTGTCCGCCCGAAAGTGAAAACGGGTGACGGTTTCTTATCTCCCACATACCCGTCTTTTTCAGCAGTCTTTCTATTTCCTCAGAAAGCCCCGCGCGCTCTTTATTGCCATACCGAAGCTCATTTATAACGGAGTTTGTAAAAAACTGGAACTCCGCCTCCTGCATTTCAAACATTACGTTCTGTTTTATTGCGGATTTTTTCATTTTTTTGCCGTTAAACAAAACGCTTCCCGACGACGGCTTAAGAAGCCCCGATATTATCTTGCCGAATGTGGTTTTGCCGCAGCCGTTCGAACCCGCAAGTGCAATTATTTCTCCCTGTTCTGCGCTGACCGAAATGCCGTTCAGAATATTGCTGCCGTTTTTATAGCCGAAGCTTATGTTGTCGGCTGAAAAAGTAAATCCCGCTTTTTCGTGACGGCTCTGCCTTTGCCTTGTTTTAACAAGCGCAAGGCTTGTGGTGCGAAGCGACATTTCCGACAGCTCGTCAATGTTTTTTTCAGCCATTTGTTCCGCCGAAAGTTTCTGCTTTATTTCGCCGCCGTCTATTATCCAGTATTCGTCCGCAATGCCGCTGAGATAATAAAGCCTGTGTTCGCTGAGAATAAGCGTTTTTCCCTGAGCCTTGAGCTTTAAAAGCGTCTCACGGAAACGGTTCACAGCTGCATGATCGAGATTTGCCGTAGGTTCGTCCAGCAGCATGATATCCGTATCAGCCGCCCATGCCGAAAGAATCGATACAAGCTGACGTTCGCCGCAGGAAAGCTCATAAACATTCCTATCGCGCAGCTTTTCCATATCAAAAACGGTAAACGCTTTATCCACGCGCTTTATCATTTCGTCACGCGAAACGCCGAAATTTTCAAGCCCGAACGCAATTTCCGTGCAGCTGTTGACGGTGAAGAACTGACTTCTCGGATCCTGAAAAACGGAAGCCGCCAGCTCCCCGACCTCGCCTATCGGCATATTAGCCGTATCCCTGCCGTTTAAGCGGCAAAATCCTTTCAGCAAACCGTCATAAAACGTTGGAACAAGATGATTGATGCACCGCAGGAGCGTTGTTTTTCCGCAGCCGCTCCCTCCGCAGAGAACTATGCACTTTCCTTTTGAAATACTGCCTTCTGCAATAAGGGCAGGCTTTTTTTCTTCCGAATACCGAAATTTTATATCAAATTCCACAGCATTATTATTCTGAGCCATTTTTCCTCCAATGCCGTTAGACGAGGCTAACTCACACTCATAAAAAATGTGCCGAACGACACATTTTTAAGTTATATTTGTTCAAAAAGTCCCTTCCAGCCGGATTCATGAAATTCCTCGATGCTGTCCATAAGTCTTACGGTTTTGTCTTTGTCAAAGCCTTTTTGCAGCACCTGCCGATAAAACTGGAACTGCTCGTTCATTATCAGCTCGATAAGGTCTGTATCTATTTCTTTTTTTGCCCGTTGACGTATAAAATCCGCTGTTGAAGCAGCCTTGTATTTTGACCATTCAATCAGCTTTTTTTCAACAGAGCTTCCGCCGCTTCGGCAAAAAAGCAGAACGCATTCATCATAGTGGGTAAAAAGAATATCCACATATATTTGGCGTTCGAGCTTTATAACATTTAGGATATCATCGATATTTTCACTGTCACGGGCGTCGCTGTACGCTTTTTCAAGGGGATAAAGCCTTTGCTGCATCTCCTCGATCAGGGGACAGACAAGGCTGCAAAAAAGCTCGTCCTTGCTTTTATAGCGCGTATAGACTGCGCCTGTTGTAAGTCCTGCCTTTTCGGCTATCTTATTTAAAGAGGCTTTAAGAAAGTCGTTTTCTTTGAACTCTTCCATAGCTGCTCTTATGATCTTTTCATCAAGCGAGTGATCTTTAACTGCCATATTTTCACCTTTTTTGTGTTCAATAACGGTATTACCAATAATTGCATTATTGATAATACCACTATTGATGAAATTTGTCAAGAGGTTTTATAAAAAATGCAGACAGCAATTGCATTTTTAAATGTACTTCACGATGAATAATACTATTTTTCAAGCTTCTGCGCAGCCGCCGAAAAAGCCGTACAACACTAACTCCGTCAAAGTCGCTTTTTAAGCGGTAATCAATATAAAGGCAATACCGCACAATTAAAGATTAACGCCTTTGCCGTACGCTTGTCTGCATATTTTTTGCGATCGTACGGCAATAATTGTGAGGTATTGCCTAATTTTTTTATTTGCGAGGCGGATTGTAGAACGAACAAGCCGCTTTATTTCTGTTCGTCAACGGGCGGAACCATTTCCGCATAACGTCTGAGCATTTCGGGAGTGCTTGTATAGTAACGTACATTTTTGTTCAGAGCCGCAATTTCAGCCATTTCTCCGTCGGTAAGAGCGAAATCAAACAGTTCAAAATTAGCTCTGATATGGTCGGGATTTTTTGAACCGGGAATGACGATATTTCCGTCCTGAATATGCCAGCGGAGGATTATCTGCGCGGGAGTTTTTCCGTACCTTTCTCCAAGACGGGCAAAAAGCGGCTCGCCAAGAAGCGCTTTATCTCCGTGCCCGAGAGGGTACCACGACTGGGGGGCGATGCCGTTCTCCTTTAGATATGCTTTCAGCTCCGCTTCCTGAAAATAGGGGTGAAGCTCGGTCTGCAATACAGTGGGCTTTATCTCGCACACGGAAAGTATCTCGTCTATCTGCTCTTTGTTGAAGTTTGAAAGACCGATAGCGCGGACTTTTCCCTCTTTATACGCCTTTTCCATTTGGCGATAGCCTGCAATATAGCTTCCCGCGGGCTGATGTATCAGCAGCAGGTCGATATAATCGGTATCAAGGCGCGCAAGCGTTTTCTCAACAGCGTCCGACTGTTCGTAAAAGCTCGGCCAGAGCTTTGTTTCAAGGAATATTTCCTTGCGGTCAAGTCCCGATTTTTTCATTGCTCTGCCGACTGCCTTTTCATTAACATAGGCGTTTGCCGTGTCGATAAGCCGATAACCGTACTGTAACGCGCTGATAACAGACGATTCCGCTTCGTCGGGTGAAAGCAGGAATGTTCCTATTCCCGCCATCGGCATTTTTACATCGTTATTTAATACTGTGTATTCCATATCAAATATCCTTTCATTCACATTTAAAAATATTTATATTATTGCAGTTCAAGCTCGTTTATCCAAGCCTGCACATCATCGGACGAAGCGCCCGATGAGAAACGGCGGCCTTCCTGCCAGTCGCCTGTACCCGCCGTATTTGCGAGCAGCTCTCCGCTCTGTCCTATGGCTGATGACGCAGACGTTGCAAAAGGAATAACGGTTTTTCCGCTGAAATCATTGTCCTTTACAAAGTTATCAACCGGCCACGCGGCGATCCCCCACCATATAGGATAGCCGATAAATACGGTGTCGTAGCTTTTCCAGTTTTCGACGGTCGTGGTGGTGAGAGTAACATCACGGAGGGATTCATCATCATGCTCGCGGCTTACGCGGCTGTCGGAATTAGACCAGTTAAGATCCTCGTCTGTATAGACTTCTGTGGGAACTATTTCAAAAATATCCGCTCCCGCAGCGGTTGCAATATCATTTGCGACGCGCTCTGTATTGCCCGACGCGGAAAAATATACAACAAGAACCTTTTTGTCGGATTCGGTTTCCGAGGAACTGTCGGAGGATATTTCATCTGTGGTTTCATCTTCCGAATTATCGGCTGTCGTTTCACTTGTTTCTTCCGATGCTGTCTGCTCGTTTTTTAAAGCGGTTGTTGTGGTATTTTCGGAGGGATTCGCTTTCTCCGCGCTGCATGAAGCAAGACCGAGAACAAGCGCGCAGCTCAAAATTGAACTGATAAGTTTTTTCATTTTACATCTTCCTTTCTTATTTACATTCTTCAAGAATTGCATATATTTCATCGCGGCTTAGCTTTTTGCAGCAGCCTGCGGTGACAACGGTTGAATCCGCTACCGCACGGAGGTCCGTGTTTTCGGGAATGCCAAGCTCTGCAAACGTTGTCGGCAAGCCGATCTCTCTGATAAAATCCGCAAGCGCGTTTATTCCCGCAAGCGCGGTTTCTTCTGTATTGCCGTTTGGTGCTACATTCCATACATTCTGCGCAAAACGCGCGAAGTGCTCCGTGTTTGACTTGTAAATGTGCCTGTAAAGTACAGGTTGGATAACCGCAAGTCCTGCGCCGTGGTTACAGTTCGTGTATGCGCCGAGCTGGTGTTCTGTCATGTGGCACTGGAAATCGGTTATCTTACCGATTTTGAGCATACCGTTTTCCGCCATAGCCGAAGCCCATGCAAGTTCACTTCTTGCTTCATAATTGTTATGCTCCGCGAGAAGCACGCGGATATTGCGGATAACGCTGCGCATAACGGCTTCGTTTATATCGTCGGAAAGGTTGTTGCTGTCGGGTTTTCCGAAATATGTTTCCATTGCGTGGCTGAGAGTGTCAAATGCGCCCGAAATCACCTGAGTGAACGGAACTGACATTGAATATTCGGGGTCAAGAAATGCAAAATCAGCCTGCGCGCCCCATAATGCGCCCTTTATTTTCTTTTCCTCGTTGGTGATGACTGCGCCGCTGTTCATTTCAGAGCCTGTTCCGAAAACGGTTACGATAACTCCGAGAGGGATAAATTCGGACGGATATGTGTGCTTGACATTTTCCATGTTCCATATATCCTCGTCAAGCTTCGCCTGTGCGGAAACTACCTTGCAGCAGTCCGATACCGAACCGCCGCCGACCGCAAGGATAAGGTCAACGTTATTTTCCTTTGCTAGCTTTGCGCCTTCCTGCACCTTTGCGTAAGTGGGATTCGGCATAATGTCGGAAAACTCCACTACACGCTTATTATTTGCGTTAAGGATAGCAAAAATCTCGTCGTAAACGCCGTTTTTCTTGATTGAACCGCCGCCGTAGGCGAGCATTACGGTATCTCCGTAACGCGAGAGCAGGCTGCCGAGATATTCTTTAACGCCGCCCTTGCCGAAGTAAACCTTTGTCTTATTTTCGTAAATAAAGTTGTTCATAAAAACGCTCCTTTAAGAATTGCTGTTTATATTCAGCGCTTTTTTTAGCTTCTGTCCATATTATAACAAAACCGAGACCTCTTTTGAAGTCTCGATTGGTTCGGCAGCGTATACCTTTGGGTTATAACTGTTCTCCGTATATTTCTCCGCTCACCGATTTTGCAATATCAAGAAACCGCTGCACATTCGGCGCGGGCGTTTTTGAGTGAAGTATGCCGTAGGGTATGCTGTGCTCCCATTCCACGGGTATAACTTTAAGCAGCGGGTGAACGTTTGCCCACCCCTGTATTGCCAGAAGAACGTCGTTGGTATTCTCGCAGCGGTTGAAAATGTCCATGCTGTAAAAATCGAAGTCCACTATATTTATCTGTTGATGATGCTGCCACAAATCGTCGCGAAGCTGATCCACATAGTGGCTCCACCCGCGATGCATAAGCAGCAGATTTTCGCCGTAAAGGTCGGTTATCTGAAGCTTGTCCTTTGCCGCGAGCCGATGATGTACGGAAACCGCGCAGCCGAAAGTCCCTCTCACAAGTTCAAGCCCCGCACAGCCGCGCAGGTCGAGCATGGTTTCGTCAAAAATGCCGCCCACAACGTCAATGTTCTTTCCGAGATTTTCGAGTATCTCACGGGCATTTTCGGGCGTATTTTCAAGAGGCACTATCTGAAATTTTATTTCGGGGCAGAGCGCCTGCACCTTCGACCAAAGCTCCATAAGAAGCTGCGCAGGCGTCATCGGCGACGAACCTATGCGGATAATGCAGCTATCCTCCTGCATTGCATTTTTCGCACGGGTAACGGAGTCGCGGCAGTACCGAATTATGTACTTCGCGTCTTGATAAATCGAACGCCCTGCCTTTGTAAGCGTAAGTCCGCGGTGAGAGCGCTCGAACAGCTTCACGCCGAGCGAATCCTCCAAAAGATTTATCTGTTTTATCACCGCTGTCGGAGTAATGTAGCTTTCTTCCGCAGCTTTATTGAAGCTTCCCGCGTCCGCGACCTTTATGAATGTTTCGAGCTGTGGGTTATACAATTTTATCACGACTTTTTGCGCTTTTAATATCATTATATACAAAAAGTGGCATAAATTCAAGTAAATAATATTTTCTAGGGAATCGCTTGTCATAAACATGGATCGCTTACAATCGGATCTTGTTCAGAACGTCAGCGAAAAGGCTTAAAAGGCTGTTGAAAAAGCTTGCGGCACATGATATAATAGTCTGTGGAAAGCCGCTCGTTTTTTATCCTTAAATAAACACAAATCTCAATCGGTGTTGTTCCGTTTTTTCCTTGCTTCCTGTATAATAAAGACATCAAATAAAGGAGGCTAAAAGCTATGAACACTGATAAAATTTATGCTGAACAAATTGCAAACGAATATGCGCCTAAGGATACCTCAAAGGTGGTAGCGCTTCGCAAGCTTGACGCAAAAGCAAAGCTCCCCGCAAACATCTTTACCTACACTTTAGGAACGGTTTCCGCACTCATTTTCGGTACGGGAATGTGTCTTGCAATGGGACAGATAGGAAGCGGGACTGTAGGTTCGTTCGTGCTTGGCGTTATCATCGGCATTATCGGAATGATAGGCATGGGTGTGAACTATCCCATTTATAAGCGCATTCTGCAAAACGGGAAAAAGAAGTATGCATTCGAGATAATTGAGCTTGCCAAGGAAATCAGCGAGAAGTAACCTATGAAAAAGGCAAAGCTGATTTTAGCTAAGCTGCTTAATCCGCCTAAACGAGTGCTTTTCACCCTGCCCATAACCGCGTTTGCGGCGCTTGTTTTTGTCTTTGTCGGAGGACAGGAAAACAACGCGGCGGCATACGTTATCTATGTCATGTCTGCATATTCCCTTGCTATAATTATCATGCCAATTCCGAAACTTGTAAAAAAATCAAGTCAGCCGCAAAGAAGAAAATATCCGGCTCGGAGTTCGGAAGCAGATACCTTAGCGATCCGGCATTCCGCGGAAATATCGGTATTTATCAGGGAATGCTTGTTAACTTTTTTTATGTAGTATTCCGCATAGTGGTCGGCATTCGCTATACTTCGGTATGGTTTGTTTCCATGGCGGTTTATTATCTGGTGCTTGGCGGCATTCGACTGTTTCTTATATGCAGTTATCGTCGTCGCGACAGCGCGAAGGAAGTTCGCTGTTACCGGCTGACCGCGTGGCTTCTGTTTGTGCTGAATATCCCAATGGGCGGAATGATACTGCTTATGATCATTGCAAATAACGGGTATTCATATCATGGATATGTCATTTATATTTCGGCGATATACACCTTTTACACAATGATAATGTCGGTCATAAACCTTGTGAAATTTCGCAGGCTCGGAAGTCCGATATTATCAGCGGCAAAGGTGTTGAATGTGATTGCGGCGCTGATGTCCGTGCTTGGGCTGCAAACCGCGATGATAGCGCAGTTTTCTGCCGAAAGCGACGATTTTCGCAGGCTGATGAACGGAATCGTCGGAATAGCGGTGTGGATAACGGTCATTGCGATTGCGGTGTATATGCTTATTCGCAGCAGAAAGATGAAATACGAGGTGAAATCGCTTGAACAGGTCAAACAGTAAATATTTCAGCACTGCAGTCCGCATGGACAAGGCGTTTCTTGAACTGCTTGAAAAAAAGGACTTTGCGTATATTACGGTGAAGGAGATCTGTGAAAGGGCGGGCGTCAATCGCTCGACATTCTATCTCCACTACGAAACTATTTCAGACCTGCTGGAGGAAAGCTCACAGTACATTATTAAGCAGTTTACGGATTTCATGCCGCAGAATACGATTGATTTTCTCGGGAAGCTGCCGACCTGTCCTCTTGATGAACTTTATCTTATTACGCCTGAATATCTCATGCCGTATCTTACTTATGTCAGAGAGCATAAGCGCATATTCCGTACAACGGTTGAGCAGGCGTCGGCGCTGCAAATGGCTGACGCTTACCGCGACCTTAACCGTTATGTGTTCGTGCCGATTCTGGAGCGCTTTAACGTTCCATCGGCTGACCATAAATACATAATGTCGTTTTACATAAACGGACTGATAGCAATAATCAACGAATGGCTGAAAGATGATTGCAGTGAATCTGTTGAGCACATTATGTCGGTTATACAGATTTGTATCAGTCGGTGCAAATAAAATACTTTTAGGCGAAAAAACTTGGAGCTTTTATACTCAGCACCAATTAAAAGCTATACAAAAAATCGAGTATAAGCTTTGCATATATGGGTTATATGAGAATTTTTATCTATGGTTTTATTGGTGCTTAGTATTATACGCTTGTCCATCAAATTTTTCAACCGTCAGAAATTGCATTTTGACCGTCAAAATGCAAAAAATGTCCGTATTTCACCATACTGACCGAAGCTGACCGTTTTATTTTTGCTTTTGCTTTGCTACAATGTGCTTGTAAACGCAAAGAAAGGCAGGGATAATATGAAAAAATTCTATGAAAAGGTCATTGCACACCCAAAGTAATTTCGGGTATTCTTGCAGCTTCAATGCTTTGCAGTTATACATTCACGGCGTATGCAGCCGAAAAGGAGGAGGTCGTATATGTAATGACCGACGCCGACGGAAGCGTTGACAGCGTATATGTGGTCAACAGCTTCAGCGGCGGAAATATCACGGATTACGGCGGATACACGAGCGTAAAGCTGCTCAATTCCAACGGGAATATCACTCAGACAGATGATGAAATAACATTCAGCGTTCCCGAAAATCAGAAGGTATATTATTAGGGTACGCTTGACGGCGCGGAAATCCCGTGGGTCATTTCAATAAGGTATTTTTTGGACGGCGAAGAGCTTTCCGCCGAGGAAATTGCAGGCAAAAGCGGCAGACTTGAAATCAGCGTTGATATTGCCGAAAATGAAAAGTGCAGCGGAGGTTTTTATGACAACTACGATCTTCAGTGCAGCTTCACGCTGGATACGTACATTTGCCGAAATATTTCTGCCGACGGCGCAACCGTTGCAAATGTCGGCAGTAAAAAACAAATCACTTTTACAGCGCTTGCGGGGTGCGGGCTAAGCCGCAGCATTACCGCCGACGTGACGGATTTTGAAATGCCCGCTGCGCAGATAAACGGAGTGAGAATGAACCTTGGCGTTGATATAGATTACGACGGAAACATTACCGACCTTATCGACGGATCGGAAAAGCTTGACGACAGCGCAAAGAAGCTTCGCGACGGCGCGATTGAACTTGATGGCGGAGCGTCTGAGCTGAACAGCGGCATAGAAAAACTGCGGGACGGTATTGATACTGCGCGGGAGGGACTTTCCGAACTGAACGAAAGATCGGCAGACCTTACGGGCGGCTCCGAACAGGTGAAAAAGGCGCTTGCTGTTATTCAAAGCTCGCTTTCGTCGGTTTCCGCAAACGCTGATTCACTTGAACAGCTTACCGAGGCTTCGGCGCAGATAAAAGTAGGCATTGACAGCCTTTGTGCGGGAATTTCGCAGCTGAAAAACAGTCTGACTTTTGACGGATATAAGGCGGCTTTTGCGGAAAACGGACTTGATGTGGAAGCTTTAAGAGCAGGGAATGAACAGGCTGTACGGCAGCTTACCGAACAGCTTAATGAGATCAAAGCGGCGCTCGCGCAGATGCCTGTCGCCGCGCAGCTGGCTGAACAGAAGGCGCAGCTTACCGCGCAGGCTGAACAGCTTGAAACAATGATTCAGCTTTTATCGGGCAGCAATGCGCTTATAGACGGAACTGAGGTTTATTTCGGAAAAACATCCGAGGCTGCGGCTCAGCTTAAAGCGGGCGCTGAAGAACTTAAAGCCAAATATGCGGAATTTGACGCGGCAATAGGTGCGCTTGCAAAAAATCTCAGCGGAATGCTTGTAAATATGTCTAAGCTTTCAGACGGAATAAACGCGCTTGTATCGGAATATGAAAAGCTTGACGAAGGCATAGGCGAGTACACCGGCGGTGTAGGCAAGCTGTATGACGGTTTTTCGGAAATATCCGACGGAGCAAAGGAACTTGCCGAGGGCGGAATTGATCTTTCTGACGGGACAGGCGAGCTTGTGAGCGGTGCTTCGGAGCTTTCCGACGGAACCGGTGAACTGCGCGAAAAGGCGGCGATGATAGACAGCACGGCTGCCGACGAACTTAATGATGTGCTTGATTCGCTGAAAAACAGCTACACGCCCGTTTCGTTCGTGTCGGAAAAGAACAGCGACGTTTCATTGGTGCAGTTTGTAATAAGCACCAAGGCGATTGAAGTTCCCGAACCAGAGCCTGCGCCAGAAGAAGCGGAGGAGGAACTCAATTTCTGGCAGAAGCTGATGAAATTGTTTGGATTATAATTGGTGGGAAATTCGGTTGAAAAAGGCGGGAGTGTGTGGCTTTGCCACTAAAGAGTTTTCCGATGTACGGTATAAATGCGGATTATCAGGGAAATTCGGTTGAGATTTGTCGCACGCGCTGCGTGTGTTACGGTTTGTTCAGTGATTCATTAATATCGGTTTTCGGTTCGGGCGGCAGACTATTTTCTGCCGCCCGAATCTGTTATGCAATAACCTTTACCCGATATCTGTGGTGCGGTTCACTTGACGCATACAGATTTATTGATGTATAATTGCTTTGATGAATGCTTTAACAAAAAACATCTTATCACGATTTTAATACCTTTTGTTAGATATGTATTGACTTTTGGAGAAAAATTTTACATTATATAATTGGTGTATTGTAGCAAGTTGAAGACAAATCAGTATGAGAAAGGACTAAATTATGAAGAAAAGACAGATTTTGAGGGCGTTGTCATTGCTAGCAGCGGTTTGCATAGCCGCAGGGTGCAAACAGAGTGTTTCGGGAGAAACTTCTACTATGACTGCCGTGCAGACAAATTCGGCGGCTGGTATAGGAATCGAAAAAACGACAGTCTCTGAAAATTCAGAGGAGATTATAAACCCTATACCTGAGGGATGGAGCATAGAGAAAATTGCATCTTTGATTGAAATAGACGGCGCTCCTTTAAAATTCCCTTGTACACCTGAGGGATTTGAAAGCATGAGTGATAAAATTTCTCTTGGGCAACCCGATGAATATTTAAATTACTGCGACATTTACTATAATAATACGAATGTTGGTACATTAACTTTAAATCTAGATAGCGGTTATTGCGATAGTCTTATGATATACACTGATTTAATTAATGATATTGGGGAAATTAACATTAAAGGATATGAAATAGATAAAATTAATATTATTATTCCTTATCTAGATGATTGTTTTACTGAAAATGTAAATCCGGAACTTTCATCAGAACTGCATAAAGTACTACAGTTTAATGAAGGTAATAACATTTTTGTTTTCTCTTTTAGACATAATAATCAGGAAATTGAAATGATTCATTTTGCACTAAGTTATAAGGAGGATTACAATGAGTAGTATCAAGATTGAAAACAGCATTATAATCACCTGAATCGATTACGACTGAGCCGTAAAATAAATTTAATACAGGAAAGGAAATGTTCAATGAAAAACAAGCACATTTTAAAGGTGCTTTCGCTGCTGGCAGCGGTTTGCATAGCCGCAGGGTGCAGTGGTGCGGAGAAAGAAGTTACGGGAAACACAGCTTCGTCAGTTTCCGAATTTGCCGAACCCGAGGTGGAGTATGTTGACGAGGACGGTACTGTTTATTACAAAAATCCGACCGAGTGGACGTATGAAATGGTTTATGAAGCGCTGACGATTGAGGGTAAAAAGGTTCAGGCTCCGCTTACTTTCGAGGATTTCGGGGATAAATACAGCCTTCATGAAGAAACACTTACATATTTTGAAAAAGAAAAACAAGTAAGTTTGGGCATTGAATATAACGGAAATAAAATAGGCGGCATTACTTTTGTAGATTGCAATAGTGCTGATGATATAAAAAATAAGGAAATAAATTTTTTATATTTAAATTTGTTGCAAGAGAGCAGCCAGTCGCTTTTTTCAGATATCACGGTTAATAAAGTTGGTTTCTACTCAACAAGGGACGATATTATAAAGGCTTTAGGAGTGCCTTACCGTGAAGTATATTATGACAGGGAGGTGTATAGTATCGCATATAAGTATAAAGAGAAACTTTCGTTGGTGTTTGTATTAAATAATAATGAAGTAATAGAATTTTATATCTTACTTAATGATTAATCAGGAAAGGAAAATACGCAATGATGAAAAAACACATTTTAAAAGCCGTTTCACTTTTCGCGGCGGTATGCATAGCCGCAGGGTGCAGTGGTGCGGAGAAAGAAGTTACGGGAAACACAGCTTCGTCAGTTTCCGAATTTGCCGAACCCGAGGTGGATCATGTTGACGAGGACGGTACTGTTTATTACAAAAATCCGACCGAGTGGACGTATGAAATGGTTTATGAAGCACTGACGATTGAGGGCAAAAAGGTTCAGGCTCCGCTTACTTTCGAGGATTTCGGGGATAAATACAGCTTAGATGAGGCGACTCTCACATATTTTAAAGACTCGTCTTGTGTTGGCGCAGGCATAATATATAACGGAAAAAATTTTCTAAGCGCCGTTTTTTTAGATTGCGCGAATAAAGGCGATATCAAAAACAAGGAGATATCACTGATAAGTTTAAGAAATACGGAGCAAGAATTGCAAGATGATTTTCCCGATATTAAGATAAATGGAATTACTTTAGGATCTTCCAGAAGTGAGATAATATCTGCATTTGGTACGCCAAGCTTTGAAATATATGACGGTTCATCTCCATATAGCTTATCGTATAAGCCCGATTTAAATGCAGACAACAGATCTTTGATATTTGTTTTAAATAATGATAAGGCTGATATTATATATATTGAAATTCATGAATAAGGAAAGGACTTCACTATGAACAACAGCTATGTTTTAAAAGCAATCTCTCTCCTCGCAGCGGTTTGCATAGCCGCAGGGTGCAGTGGAAACCCAGCTACAAAAACAACCGCAGAAAGTACAACTTCGGTGATTTCGGAAATTGCCGAACCCGAGGTGGATTATGTTGATGAGTTTGATTATACTTATTACAAAAATCCGACCATATGGACGACCGATAAAATTTTTGAAGAGCTTACCATTAACGGGCAGAAGTTTGAAGCGCCGCTCACTTTAGAAAAACTCGGTGAAGGATATAGCCATTCGACAGATGGCGGATTTTATGACAGCAATAAAAGAATAGCTTGTCTAAGACTTATGTATAACGACAAATCGCTTGCTTGGGTTTATTTTGACGATTGCGACAGCATTGATGATATCGAAGAAAAAGCATATTCCTCAATTCAATTTGATGTGAATACTACAGATGAAGAGTTTGTAGGTAAAACAGGCATATGTGGCATAAATATAGCATCAACAGAAGCTGATTTAATTAATAATATAGGTATTCCTGCTGTATCTAATGGAAGTTACTTTCATTTTATATGTTCTGACGAGAAGCCAAATGGTCACAGCGATATTGAAAACGAAATTATGAAATTTTACGTTTCACAGGAATCCGACGAGGTATTGATAATTTTAATAAATCTTTTGCCATAAAGAAAGGATGTGCAATGATGAAAAAACACATTTTAAAAGCCGTTTCACTTTTCGCGGCGGTATGCATAGCCGCAGGGTGCAACGGAAATACAGCGGAGGAAACAATCTTGGAAAGTACAACTTCGGTGATTTCGGAAATTGCCGAACCCGAGGTGGATTATGTTGATGAGTTTGATTATACTTATTACAAAAATCCGACCATATGGACGACCGATAAAATTTTTGAAGAGCTTACCATTAACGGGCAGAAGTTTGAAGCGCCGCTCACTTTAGAAAAACTCGGTGAAGGATATAGCCATTCAACGGACGGCGGATTTTATGACAGCAATAAAAGAATAGCTTGTCTAAGACTTATGTATAACGGCAAATCGCTTGCTTGGGTTTATTTTGACGATTGTGACAGTATTGATGATGTCCAAAACAAAAATTATAACTATATCGTATTCAGCGCAAACGATATTGACAATGAATATACGCACAATGTTAGTATAAACGAAATTGAGCTTTTTTCTTCATATAAACAGCTTCTGGAAAAAATGGGCGTACCGGCTGTCGATGATGGATACAACAAGAATTATACGCCTGATAACGAAGCTGTAGAGAATCAAAACTTTTCATATAATGATTACAGTGTTAAATTTTATGTGTTTGATGACAAAGTATTAATGATTTCAATAAATCTTTTGCCATAAAGAAAGGATGTGCAATGATGAAAAAACACATTTTAAAAGCCGTTTCACTTTTCGCGGCGGTATGCATAGCCGCAGGGTGCAACGGAAATACAGCGGAGGAAACAATCTCGGAAAGTACAACTTCGGTGATTTCGGAAATTGCCGAACCCGAGGTGGATTATGTTAATGAGGATGGGATTGTTTATTACAAAAATCCTACATTTTGGACTGCGGAAAAAGCAATTTCAGAATTGACTATTAATGGACAGACGTTTGAAATACCGCTTTCAATTGACAAATTAGGCGAGTGTTTCGGTTATTCAAACGATGGCGCATTTTATGATAGCAAAACTCGAACAACTTGTCTTAGACTGCTTTGTAATGACAAGCCGTTAGCGTGGGTTTATCTTGATGATTGCGATGATATTGAAGATGCTGAGGGAAAGATATATAATAAAATTCAGTTTGATTTTTCTGCGACTTCAGACGATTTTTTTGAAAATGTTTTAATATCCGAGTGTGGTCTTAATTCAAGCCGAAGCGATATAATAAATGCTTTGGGAAATCCTTCTGTAGCCACAGAATCATATCTTATTTATACAAAATCCGATATTTCCCATATTAATTCATATAAATTCCCGGGGGAAACAATAGTGTTTTATCTTAAAGATGACAAAGCCATACTTTTTTCAATAACTTTAAAAGAATTAGAGGAAAGTTAAATAAAATACAGAAACAGTATTAATGATACAAAAAATAAACAATTTAATGCTATATTATTTAGCTCTGATTCTACTGATGAGGAATACAGGGATAATTCTTTCATTTCCGGGCTTAAGGTAGGAAGTGACGCAAATGATATTATGGCGTTGCTTGGGACTCCCATTCAATTAACAGGAAATAAACAATGGTTTTCATTTGGCTGCTATCGCAATAATGACGGCTATGTCACATTAGATATTATACAGAATGACGGAAAAGTGGTTTATTTGGCTGCTAGTTTTGAGTATGATCAAAATAGAAAAATAAGCTAAAGCAGTGCTGCCAATATTGTTATTATAAGCGCAAAAGCAATTCGGCGGAAATAAAATTATGCGTCGTTAGGTTTGTATCTAACCATATATCGGCAGCGCTGTTCACGTCCTATACATTTCTCTTGTCATAATAATTTTCTGTTTTGCGAATCCTGATAGTTTTTCCAAAATTGATTAGGATTTAATTTTAAAAAAATGAAAATCACAGCAATCCCCGCCGTAACCTAAGGTTTTGGTTCGTGAGAAGCTTATTTTTTTCAGCCCGCCGTATGTCACATCGTCCACGTCACAAAACAGGCGGCACAGCTCCGCACACTCGTTTTCGACGCAAGCCGTGTGCCAAAGGCATTTTTTTATGGTAACGTCAAAGTAATCTTTGCCGTGACTTTGCACACTTTCCTGTAAGTCGGTCGTGCGCATAATTTTAAGAAATGTATTGCTGTAAATTGAGTAAAAACCCGGCACTAACTCCATTTTCGCCGTAGAAGAATGCTTTTTTGCAGCGACCTTATCAAGCATATATTTTCGCATATACTTATATACGTCCTCTTCTGACAAATCGTTCTTTGGCAGCGCCTTATAAAGCGCTATGCGGGGGAGAATCGTTTGAGTGAGCATTTTCATTTGATTTTTTGTCTTGTTTTTCGTATTTTTGATAAGTGCGTCAAGTATTTTCTCCTGCTTTTCAAACAATTCGCCGCCTTTGTCTGCTCCGAATGATTCGGACAAAAATGATTTTATCTGCTTTTGCTGTTTTATGTACATAGTTAAACGCCCTACTAATAATTTAGGCAGGCTAACTGCCATCCGCGATTCATTATATCATATGTTTGCGTTTTTTTCAATCTTTTTTATGTTTCGCGGCAAAGCATGACTGCCGCCGATTATGCTTAATATTTCATTTAAGAATGAAAATCGCCGCCCTTTATCAGAGCGGCGAAAAATGTGTTTATCAGATCAGACTTCTGTAAAGCTCGGCAATTTCTTCGACCGACGTATCTCTGGGATTTCCCGGACGGCAAGCGTCATCATAAGCGGACTTAGAAAGAAAATCAATATCCTCGGGCTTTACTATATCTTTCAGATTTTCGGGAATGCCGACGTCCTTTGAAAGCTGTCTTACCGCTTCTACGGCAGCCTTTCTGTATTCTTCCTGAGTCATGTTTTCCGTTCCCTCTACGCCCATTGCTTTTGCAATGTCACGGTATTTTTCACCCGTGCAGGGCGCATTATATTCCATTACCGTAGGAAGAATTATAGCGTTTGCAACACCGTGAGGGGTGTCATACAGCGCTCCGAGCGGGTGAGCCATGGAATGAACTATGCCAAGTCCGACATTTGAGAATCCCATGCCTGCAACATACTGACCGAGAGCCATGCCCTCACGCCCCTCGGGAGTATTCGCTACAGCGCCGCGGAGCGAAGCGGAAATAATCTCAATAGCCTTGAGGTGGAACATATCGGAGAGAGTCCACGCCGCCTTTGTGATATAGCCCTCTATTGCGTGGGTAAGCGCGTCCATGCCTGTCGCCGCGGTAAGTCCCTTGGGCATAGTGCTCATCATGTCAGGGTCAACGACAGCAACAACGGGAATGTCGTGCGGGTCAACGCAGACCATTTTTCTGTCCTTTTCAACGTCGGTGATAACATAGTTGATAGTAACCTCGGCGGCTGTACCCGCAGTAGTGGGGACAGCGATGATCGGAACGCTCGGGTTCTTTGTCGGTGCAACTCCCTCCAGACTTCTTACGTCCTCAAATTCGGGATTTCTGATGATGATGCCGATAGCTTTTGCGGTATCCATCGACGAGCCGCCGCCGATAGCAATTATATAATCCGCACCGCTCTTTTTGAACGCTTCAACGCCTGTCTGAACATTCTCGATAGTCGGGTTCGGTTTAATATTTGAATAAATTTCATAAGCAAGACCTGCGTTGTCCAGAATGTCGGTTATCTTTTTTGAAACTCCGAACCTGATAAGGTCGGGGTCGGAGCATACAAAAGCTTTTTTAAAGCCTCTGTTCTTTGCCTCGTCGGCAACAGCGGAAATCGCTCCCTTTCCGTGATAAGATGTCTCGTTGAGTACAAAACGGTTTGCCATAATTTTCAATTCCTTTCTGTATTTTTTTGTCCTTTAGGACATTATTACCCTTCTAAATTTGAAATTGCGGTGGTTTCTCCGACAAGGGCAGACAATTCATGCATTGCGTCTACCATTTTTTCCATACCGCTGTGAACAGATTTTATCTGAGCATTTATATCCGTCATAGACTTTCTTATATTGTTAAGAGTTTCGTCAATTTCGTCTGCCTGCATTGTATTTTTGCCTGCAAGGTCGCGAACCTCCTGAGCTATGACATTAAATCCCGCGCCTGCTGCGCCCGCGCGCTTTGCTTCAATAGACGCGTTAAAGCTTATAAGGGTGAGCTGCGTTGACGCATTTTCTATTGTTTTTACGATACTGTTTGTGCTTTCAACTGCCTTAACCGATTTTGCCGCCGCATCTTTGATAGCGCTGAAATTCTCGGCAAGCTGAGATATTGTGGCGCTTGTATTTGAAATTTTTCCTTCAAGCATTTCAACGTGTTTACCCACGCGCTGAGAACTCAATACGATTTTCTGCGCTTCTTCTGCGGCGAGCGCACGCTGATACCCAACATCGGACAGCGCGTTTGCCATTTGATACATAAGATTTGCCGCCGCTTCGATCTGTTCTTTCGGAACAATTTTGATTTTTCGCAGCGCGGCTATGTACTCATCGGGGTCGACGTTTATTTCTTTTGCAATGCGCCGAAATTTTTCTTCGTCGGGTTCTTCGGGCAAAACCTGTCCGCCGATAAGCGAGCCGATATGCTTTCCGTTTACAATAATCGGGGCTGCGAAGTCCATAAGACCGCCGTGGCAGTAATATACCGAAGGACGACCTGTGCGGCTTGCGTCCGCGCCGCCCTGAAGATCGCATTTAACGCACCTTTCGCACCCGATTTTGGATTTTCTCGTAAGGTTCATGCAGAAATCGGTAAAACCGCTGCCCTCGGTGACGGAACCGGTGTCGTCAGTTGCGAGAGCCGCCATTCCCGTTGCGGCAGAAAATGCGTCCTGAAGTGACTGTAGCGTGCGTTTATCAATAACATCAAGAAGTGAAAGATTTTCAATATCCATATTAAAACATTCTCCTTTTTGAAATTGCTTTTATAACATTATATACAATTTTTTACAAAAAATCAAGAGTTTTTATGAAATTTTACAATTTTTATGAGACGGCATAATAAATAATACTTGAAATATCGCGTGATTTTGTATATAATAATATTGAAAACGATTTAACTTTGTATATTGTCTTGGCATAAAAATCCCTCCTATGGTTTCTATACCATAGGAGGGGTCTTTTTGTCTTTGTCTGTTTTTACCGGTTCAGTCCGCTTCGGGGAGGATAATTGTTTTTTTTAGACTCACTCAACCATTTTCTTCAGAATCATTGAAGCGTCCTTGGCGTTGACCTTTCCGTCGCCGTTAAAGTCCGCCATAAGCGGGTTTGCGCCGTTTTCAAGTCCAACGATATTTTTGAGAATTGCGCTTGCGTCGAGTGCGTTCAGAACGCCGTCGTTGTTCATGTCGCCGAGTCTGTCGCTGAACTCGGAGAGCATTGCGACATAGTCGCCTTTTTCGGTGACTTCGGGAAGAAGCGCCTTTCCGTCTGCATCAAGCTTCGCGCAGGTCACGAACACCGACTTGCCGTTCTCAATTCTGTAAAGATTTGCAAACTTGCCTGCGTGAACCGCATTGAAAGAAATTTCAAGAGCCGTGGGAAGTCCGGTATTGTTAATTTTGAACTGCGTACCCTCGCTGCCACGCAGACCTCCGTGCTTTGCGCCTGTTGTCTTGATGATCGCGAGGTTGGCTGCTGCGGGAGAAGTAATCTTCACGCCGTCAACGATCCATGAATAGGTGTTGTCAATAACGAATGTGACCTTAGTGTTTTTGTCTGCAATCGCCTTGATCACATCAGCGGGGATTAAAGTGTTGCCGTTAAGCCGGATTGTTTCCTCCGAGCCGTCTGTGAACTTAGCAAGCTCGGCGGCAATCTCGTTCCAGCTCTTTTCAAAACCGCCGATAGAGGGTTCGGCCGACGCTTCGGTGGGATTGGAAGTGTCGGGTCTGACAGGTCCCGAAGGAACAGCTCTTTTTTCTATGATAAGAGTACCGCTCTGCGCTGTGTAAGAATATCGCTCGTCCTCGGAAACTGCAATATCGACCGTTATATTATAAGCGCCCGCCGTGTTTGTATTTGCTGCCGAGCAGGAGAGAACGGGGGCAAATTCGAGTATATCACCGTTTGCAAGACCTGTTACCGTATAATCAAATTTCGGAAGAGGTTCGCCCTGCTTTATGATGTAATCTTTAGCCTTAATTATAACGGCAGCCTTATTTACGGTTACAGTAACCGTCGCTACACCCTTTGCGTAGTCTGCGGTTTCAGCGGCTGTGATTGTGACGGTAGCAGTGCCCGCCTTTAGCGCAGTTATTGTTCCGTCGGCAGCTACCGTGATAACATCACTGCCTGCCGCCGCGTAGGAAATTGCTCCGCCGCCGTTTGATGACGCCGTGATTTTGCCTGTTTCTCCGTAAGTTAAGGTTATGTCAGAAGCGGTGATTATCTGTTTTTCCTTATTGCTTACGGTAAGAGTGCCGTTTGCGTAGCTGAATGTGTAGTTATCACTTGAAGCTGCGCCCGAAACGATAATCGGAAATGCGCCCGTGGTTTTTCCGTCCGCCGCGCAGAAAATATTAACAGTAATGGGCAGCGTTTCGCCGTTCACAAGACCCGTTACGGTGTAATCAAGCTTCGGAAGCGCCTCGCCCAGCTTTATAGCCCAGCTCTTCGCGGTTATTACAGCAGGGGCTTTTTTGATTACGAATTTGTATGCGCCGAGAACGCCGTTCCATTCATAATTCTCGTCGTTCAGAGTGATCGTAATGGGATATTCGCCTGCGTTTGTCTGCGTGCCGCCCGTTACCGTATAATAATCGGAAGAAGCAACTCCGTAGGTCTGCACCGTGCCGTTGTAGGTGTATTCCGTAATATCTGCCGCAGGAACGGCGATCTTTTTCTTGGCTACGGTGACAGTGACCGTTGTCGTTGCTTTGGCGAAATCTGCGGTTTCAGCCGCTATAATTGTGACTGTCGCCGTGCCTGCTTTCAGAACTGTGATTGTACCGTCCGCGGCAACGCTGATAACGTCATTGCCTGTTGCAACCGCATACGAAATAGCTCCGTCGCCGTTTGTCGTCGCTTCGATTTTGCCTGAATCACCGTAAATCAAGGTTACATTTTCTGCCAAGATGGTCTGAATATCCTTTTCGGTGATGGTCAGACTGCCGTTTACATAGGTCAGCCTGTAGTTTTCCGTTTCTGCCGCGCCGCTGACAACTATTGTGTAATTGTCTACTGCGGACGGGATAATATTATCCGAGTATCCGATATCGATATCTGCGCCGATATTATCTATCGCGTCTGTTCCCATTAAGCCCGAAGCTGTGTATTCAAGAACTGTCGGCAGCGGATTTCCGACCTTAATCGAGTAGCTGTCAGCCGTTACGGTGACCTCCGCCTTATCGATAGAAACAGCAACGCTCTCAGCCGGAACATTCTCGACGTTGCCATCGCCCTCGACCTTATAGTACACGGTGTAATCGCCTGCGTTCTTTGCGGCAGGAATATTATCCGAATAACTTATGCCGTCAAGGCTGTAAAGCAGCGTGCCGAAATCGGTGCTGCCCGCGGTGATGAGCGGCTGCTCCGCTCCCGTATAAACGAGGTTTTTATTTGCCGTAGGCGCGGTTACTTCGGGAGTCGCTTTGCTTATGGTGAATGTGTTCCGCGTGAACGATATGTCATAGTTGGGGTTGCTTTCATTTGTGAGAGAGCCTTGCGTAATGGCATACTCGCCGACATCTTCGCCTGTTTCACGGGAAAGCTCGCCGATAAGAGCGTCATTATCGGCAAGACCGATTGCTGAGTATGTAAGCGTCGGGTCGCTTGCGCCGTAAGTCTTGCTTTTGCTGTCCGCAGTCACGGCTACAGGCTTTCGTGCAATGCAGGCTTCAATGCTGTTTGGACCGGCAATCACGTTATTTCCGCCGTCGATAACTCTGTAACGCACGGTATAGACGCCCGCGTTCACAGCGGCGGGAATTGCCGTACCAAATTCTTCGCTGTCCAGAGCATACTCAAATGTGCAGCTGTCCGATGCTCCTGCCGTAATAAGCTCCTGCTCATTTCCGCTGTAAACGAGATCTGTGGCAGCCTCGGGAGCAGTCCAGTTCAGGGCGGCTGTCCATGTCAAAGTAAGTTCGTCAAATACATAATCCGTTACGCTTGCGCCGACTGTTACGGTATGGTCCTTACCCGTAAGAAAAGCGTAAAGATTTGTATCATCGCTGTCAAGAGTTGTTGAAATAGAATTTACCGGGTGATATTCCTTTCCGTCGATATATACTTTTTGGCTCTTTGGGTTAGGGATAGTTAAGAGGTAAACGGGCGTTTTGCCGTCATTTGTAGGAGTACAGCCCATAAGTTCGCCTTCTTCGACCTCAACTTTTACAGAACCGCCTATTATTCTGAGATCTTCGTTTTCGCCGAAGCATGAATTGCCTTGACAATATATATCGACCAGTGAATCCGATATAGATATATTCTTAGCGCTTCCGCCGTAACCGCCGCCGAGCGAGATTCCGCAATCCTCCATTCTATACTTGCTGTCATTGAACCAAGAAACTCTTAATACAAGTTCGCTGTCATTTATGGTGATATTTGAGCAGTTTCCGCCTCTGCCGCCGCCGATACCTGCTCCGCCGCCCGAAGCGGTGGAGATTACAGCGGCGTTGTTTATGTTGATGTTGTTGCAGCTGCCGCCGTTACCGCCGCCGATACCTGCTCCGCCGCCTCCTAAGACTTGAGTGTAAATTATACCGCCGTTTATGGTGATGTCTGAACCGCTTGCGCCGCTGCCGCCGCCGATGCCTGCGCCGCCGCCCGCAGATTCACTCCCGAGCTTGTAATTGCTTATAGCAAAGTTGCCGCCGTTTATTGTAATGTTTGAACCGTCAATATTGCTGCTGCCGCCGATACCTGCGCCGCCGTCGTGTCCTCTTGTGTAGAGCGCGCCGCAGCTCCTGCCGCAGACGTGATCTTCCTCGCCGCTGTGTTCACAGGCTATAGTAAGCTTTGATGAAGCGTTGTTCTTCTGTACGCCCGCGCAATCGAATTGAATATTTTGCCTGATATCAAAAAACAGCGAGTTTTCTGAATTGTCGGCGAGGATAAGGTTGACGTCGCCGCCGCCCTCGATTAAAAAGGGAGTTCCTTTCGCGGTGTTTATATTTACGCCCGCGAGAGTGACATTTGCGGGTGCGCCCGAAGAAGTGTCGATTATAATCAGGTCGTCGGTACTTTCGTCTGCGCCGTTTTTATTGAAAATTTTTACGGGCTTCGACGTTGATATCGTAAGAACGCCATGTTCCGTGTAATTGTCGATAGAGGCACGGTATGTATAATCTTCACCGTAAACAAGGTCGTTTCCCGCAATCGTGAATGCAGAGCCTATAATGTAGAGGTTATTCTCGCTGTCGGTAACGCAGCGTCTTGAAAAAGTATTGTTTTCATGCGAAAAAGTATGCTCGCCAACGGTAAGATAAGCATAAATATTACCTTCTATTTTAAAATAATCGGCTCCGTCAATATTAATGCTCGGAGAACAATTTTCAAGCGTGAGGAGATAAACGGGGTCACTGCCGTTGGTCGGCTGTGCGCCTATCGAAGAAGCATATAAAGAGCATTCTTTTATTATGATATCGGAAGACGCGCCGCCCTTGCCGCCGCCAACGCCTGCGCCGCCTCCGGCACCGATTGCCTTTAAAATAAATTCTCCGATTAATCTAATCTGTGAACCGCTGCCTCCGCAGCCGCCGCCGATTCCCGCGCCGCCGTCATTGCCGCCGTTTACCGTTACGGAACCGTTGACGGTCAGTTCAATGTTTGAACCGCTGCCGCCGTTTCCGCCGCCAATGCCTGCGCCGCCGCCGCTGCCGTATACCGTTGCCGGAGATTCTCTTAAAATGATGCCGAAACCGTCGCCGCCGCTGCCGCCTCCGATACCCGCGCCGCCGCCATTGCCGGTTGCGGTTACCACAGAGCCGTTTATGTCAATATCGGAACCGCTGCCGTCTTTTCCGCCGCCGATGCCCGCGCCGCCGTCATTGCCGCCGTTTGCCGTTATGGAACCGTTGTTGTTCATTTCAATGTCAGAACCGCTGCCGCCGTTTCCGCCGCCAATGCCTGCGCCGCCGCCGCTGCCGTATGCCGTTGTCGGAGATTTTTGTAAAAAGATGCCTGAACCGTCGCCTCCGCTGCCGCCGCCGATGCCCGCGCCGCCGCCATTGCCGGTTGCGGTTACCCATGTGCCGTTTATTTCAATATCGGAACCGCTGCCGCCTTTTCCGCCGCCGATACCCGCAGCGCCGTCACCGCCGGTTGCCGTTATTTCACTGACGCCGTTTATCTTGATGTTTGAACTGCTGCTGCCGCTGCCGCCGCCGATTCCCGCGCCGCCGTCGCCGCCTGCTGCGGTAAGAGTGCCTGTATCGCCTATGATTTCAAGCAGACCCGTGCCATCGCCCGAACCGTTTTTCTGTATGCCCGCATATCCCGCGCTTCCTGTCAGATTATTTTCCGAATCATCTGCAATTCTCAGTATAACGTTGCAGTTATTCGGGATTTCCAACGCCGGACCGTTTGTCGCTGCGGTTTTTACCCCGTTAAGGGTAATATCCGCGGTTTCGCCTGCGGGGATGTCAACTACGATACGATCGCTGGCGTCTTGAACATACCCGTTCATATTGCAGTATTCATTGGAAATTATGAGCGGCTTGGTTGTCTTTACGGTAAGAACTTTGTCATCGGGAGAAAAGGTATAATCCTCGCCGCGGATAAGAATGTCGTCGTTTTTGGGAAGAACCATAAAGCGCTGTTTAATGGACTTTTCTTCGACAAAAGTTTTTGTAGCGCTGTCAAAGGTAATGTAATTGATAGTGCCGCAATTTACATAATGGGGTTTCCCCGAAAGGTAAAAGTAAGCATTGCTTATACGTCCGATAACGTTATCGTAATAATGAGCCCAGCATTGTCTGTAAACGCCGTCGATTCTTGCCCAGTAATAAGGAGAAGCTATGGGACCGTACAGGTAAACATCTTCATTTTTTTCATTTTTGGGAGTGACAGATTCTCCCGCTTTATAATTTGAATCTGAATCTCCGGTAACTCCGTGTCCTATATTGGCTCCGTATACATCAACGTTTTGGCATTTTCCGCCGACTGCGTTTACAGAGCCTCCCGTAATAATGATATTTTCACAAATATTATTGACGCCGCTGCTTTGACGTCCCGTGCCGATGCCTGCGCCGCCGTTTACTCCGCCGAAAGCGTCTATAGTGCCCCCGCTGATGATTATGTTGCCGGTTTTTTCGCCGGCTCCGCTGCCTATTCCCGCGCCGCCGTTAGCGCCTCCCTCTGCCTTGAGGTAACCTGAACCGGTAATCTCAACAATGCCGTCCGTACTGTTCTTTTGTATGGCTGCCAATTCGCCGCCGTTTTTTGCCCAGCCGCCATACAAATGATTATTTCCCTCAATAGTAAGTATCAGCTTGCCGCGAACATCGGTAACGTCAAGGGTGTTCCATACCATGTATACATTTTTAAGTGTGACGTTCAGCGTTTTACCTGCCGGAACCGAAATATGGATTCCATTATCTGTTTTTTCGCCCTCGGTCGTGATTATATAGCCGTTCGGGTTAACAGATACGCTATCGGTTCCGACCGTTACAGATGTATCCGATATCGAGATATTGCGGTATAATCCTCGTAAGTCTAACACAGTCTGTTGATCCTGCGCTCCGGAGCTCGTGCCCAGACCTATTCCGGTGATAATTACTGCCGCCGCTGTCGATACTGCCGCTGTGATTTTTTTAAATAACTTGTTCATATTTGCTCTCCTGAATATAATACAAAATTTTAAAAAAATTCTATAATGCTTCTGCTTATGTATAATTTCATTTTAGCACACTTGTTGTGTTGTGTCAAGACAAGATGCTAATTTCGTTATCAAAGCTTATTGTTATGAATGTCACCGCGCCGACCTAAAACTTTTGCAAATAAATGGTAAATTCTTCTTGATTTTTCGCCGCTGCTGTGTTATTATATATGTATCAGCAGATTAAACTGCACGAAAGCGGACGGTGACTTTATGGCGAAAATTTATGAATCCGGCGAAATGTATCTTGAAACAATACTCGTGCTTAAACGTCGTACGGGCGAGGTTCGCTCAATTGATATAGCACGGGAAATGAATCTTTCAAAGCCCAGTGTGAGCAGGGCGGTCGGCATACTCAAAAAGGACGAATATATAGAAATCGATAAGGACGGTTATATTACGCTTACGGAGCGCGGATTGAACGTTGCGGAAAATATCTATGAGCGGCACTGTGTTCTTACGGCGTGCCTGATAAAGCTCGGGGTCGATGAACAGACTGCGGCGGAGGACGCCTGCAAGATCGAGCATGATATAAGCGACCAGACATTCAGTAAGATAAAGGAGCATATAGCGAAGCTCAAATGAAGCTGAGAAAGTTGAGCCGAAAGACAGCACGGCAAAAATGTCAAAAATATAACAAAAATCCGAAAAGTTTTTGATTTTTCGGATTTTTTTCTTTTTAGGGTATTGACAAACAAAATCTTTAATGCTATAATAACAACTGTTATATAACATCAGTTATAAAAAGGAGAAATATAATGCCGCCGAAACAGCAGATAACAAGGGAAATGATAATAAAAGCGGGGTTTGAGCTTGTTCGCAGCAGTGGAGAACAAGCGCTCAACGTCCGAAAGACGGCTTCTGCGCTTAACTGCTCGACTCAGCCGATAATGTATCAATTTGCTTCGGTAGACGAGCTGAAAGACGAGATATATGCCGAAGCGGACAGGTTTCACACCGAGTACATCATGGATATAGACAGCCGCAGCGAGAATCCTATGCTTGAAATCGGGCTTAGGTATATAAAGTTTGCGGCGGAGGAAAAGCATTTGTTCCGATTTTTGTTCCAGTCGGACAAATATGCAAATAAGGGCTTCGGAGAGCTTATCGGCGGCGACGAGCTTGCACCGATTTTTTCAATTCTTCGCGGAGAGGCGGGAATTTCCGAACAGCAGAGCAGGGACGTATTTGCGGCGCTGTTTCTTACGGTTCACGGAATTTCGGGACTGCTGGCGAATAATTCCATGGACTGTGACGAGGAATATTTCAAAAAAATTCTGAACGACGTCTTTATGGGCGTTATAGGAATGATGGGGAGAGAAAATATATGAGAAAAATATATGAAAAAAGTGAGATCTTTTTTGCCTTAATGTGGATAGCCGTTTACATTGTCGGCGTAAGCGTTTCGGACGGTATTTCCGCCAATACAATAGGTATCCCGCACCTGATAACCGTGTTCTTTTCGGCGGCGTTGCTTGCTGTGTTGCTGATTTTCATGTTTAGAAACGGTCTGGCGGAGAAATACGGCTTGTGCGGATTTAAGGGCAGCTTGAAGAAATTTCTGTTCTTTATCCCGCTCGCGGCTATCTGCACCATAAATTTCTGGAACGGCGTAACCGTTGAACCGTCCCTCGGCGAGTGTATTATCACGGCGATCGCTCTGGGAATTTCGGGCGTTGTCGAGGAGCTGACTATGCGCGGACTGCTGTTCGTATGTATGCGCAAGAGCGGCGTCACAAGCGCGGTTATCGTTTCCTCGCTGACGTTCGGATTTGGGCATATTGTTAATCTGCTGAACGGTGCGCCGCTGTTCGGTACGGTATGTCAGATAATTTACGCCTGCGCGGTGGGCTTCTGCTTTACAATGGTATTCATGTTCGGAAAGAGCATCATTCCCTGTGCGGTCGCACATTTTATAGTCAACGCTTCGAGCGCTTTCAGCGCTGCGGCAGACACGCAGATATTCGATATAATAGGGACGATATTCCTTACCGTTGTATCCGCAGGTTACGGAATATGGCTGGCAATGAAGCACAAAAAGCTCGCAGCTGCCTAATACTAAGCACCAATAAGACCATAGATAAAAATTCTAGTATAGCCCATACAAAGATTACACTCGATTTTTTGCATAGTTTTTAATTGGCGCTGAGTATAAAAGCGGTTACATAAACCGGTAGACCCGAAAGGAGAGATCTTTTCGGGTCATATTTTTTTGCATTTCACCCGTCCTATTTTACAGGTCAGCGAAAATCGCTTGCGTTTGCTCTCCGTGCCTGCTATACTGTAACTGTAATCAAAGACGGAAAGGAAATACTGAGATGAACATTATAAAATCCGAAAATCTGAGGAAATATTTCGGGAATGTCAAAGCGGTTGACGGAGTCAGCTTCAGTGTTGAAAAGGGAGAGCTTTTCGGATTTCTCGGCGTAAACGGCGCGGGAAAATCCACGGTTATCAATATGCTGGCAACGCTTCTTGAGCCTACGGACGGAGAAGTTACCGTCTGCGGACGCGCGCTGGGAAAGGAAAACGAGCTTATCCGCCGAAAGATAGGAATTGTATGGCAGCAGAACTGTCTTGACGATATACTGACGGTCGAAGAAAATCTGCTTTGCCGCGGAAGCCTTTACGAAAAAAACTCGCGTAAAAACCGCGAAAGCCTCGCGAGAGTGACAAAGCTGCTGAAGCTTGATGATGTTCTGAAAAGACGTTACGGAAAGCTCTCGGGCGGACAGAAAAGGCGCTGCGAGATTGCTGCCGCGCTTATGCATACGCCGGAAATACTCTTTCTTGACGAGCCGACTACGGGACTTGACCCCGCGACCCGCCGAAGCGTCTGGGAAACGGTCGGGAAGCTGCGCAGCGACTACGGAATGACCGTTTTTCTTACCACGCATTACATGGAGGAAGCCGCGCAGGCGAACCACATCGTCCTGCTTGACAGCGGAAAAGTTGTTGCGTCGGGCACTCCGTTTGAGCTGAAAGAGCGTTTCGCGCACGATTCGCTGAAAATTCAGCCTAAGGATATCGCGCAGGTAAAGGCGGAACTCGATAAGCTCGGATTTGAACACACCGAACGCGAGGGGATTGTTATAGTTCCGCTTAAAGTCACCGTTGACGCGCTTCCGATACTCGAAAAGCTCGGTGAAAAAATAAACGGCTTCGAGGTCGTGCAAGGAACCATGGACGACGTATTTCTGAACGCCTGCGGCAAGGCGCTGAATGATTAATGGGAGGAACGAAAATGAAACAGACAACAACACTTATCGGGCGCAATCTCAAGCGCTATTTCCGTGACAGGGGAACGGTTTTCTTCTCGCTGCTCACAATGATTATCGTTATCGCGCTTATGCTTTTCTTTCTCGGCGATATGAACATACAGAGCATTGTCAACACGGCGGACGAAATGCACCTAAGCAACCTCGATCAAGTCGAAAGCAACGCGAGAATATACTTCCTGCTCTGGACGGTCGCGGGTATTCTCGCGGTAAACACGGTAACGGTAACGCTTACGCTTATCGGATTTCAGATAAAGGATTCGTCCGAGCACAGAATGCAGAGCTTCTTCGTTTCACCCGTTTCTCGGCTGAAAATCTCGCTCGGATATATCGGCGCGGCGTGGATCTGCTCAATGATAATCGGAATTATCACGCTTATTATTTCCGAAATTTACGTTGTTTCACAGGGCGCGCAGGCGTTTTCGATCCTTGAAAATCTTGAAATAATCGGAATGATTGCAGCAAACTCGTTCACATACGCGGCGCTGATGAATCTTATCTCGCAGTTCGTGAAAAACGAGGGCGCTTGGTCGGGCTTCGGGACAGTTATCGGAACGCTTGTGGGATTTCTCGGCGCGATATATATTCCCATGGGCGGACTTCCCGAGGGCGTTCAGAGCTTCCTCAAATGCACTCCCGTACTCTACGGAACGTCAATGCTGCGCAGCGTTATGACCGCTCACGCCTCCGAAACTCTTTTTGCGGACTTCGGCGCGGAGTTCAGTGAAACTGTCGCTGAGGAATATGCTCGTGAAATGGGCGTTACGATATCGTTCGGAGATGAGATACTGCCCGTCTGGGGAGAGGTTGCAATTATTCTGATTTGTGGTATAATATTAGCGGGTGCTGCGGTTATTGTTGCGCGTAAAAAGAGATTTTCGGACAGATAACCGACGAAAACGGAAATCTGCCCGAAAATGAAAGGAAATTATGATATGAAAATTACGATAGAGCCGCTCCCGCCAAACGGCGAAGAAGAAATCGTTATTCGTACAAACGATCTTGACGAGCAGCTTATGAAACTGATATTAAATATAAAATCGGGCAGAAATCCGTTTACGGGTTACCTCGACGACGGGAGCATACGCGTTATCGACCCTAAAAATGTGTATTATTTTGAATCGGTTGACAATAAGGTGTTCGCTTATGGCGAAAAGGAAGTTTTTGAGATAAAAAGCAAGCTTTACGAGCTTGAAGAGCAGTTCGGCGGCACGGATTTCCTGCGCGTTTCAAAGTCTGCGATTGTAAACCTGTCAAAAGTGCGCAAGCTGGTTCCGTCGATAAGCGGGCGGTTTGAGGCGGTGCTAAAAAACGGCGAAACGGTCGTTATTTCACGACAGTATGTCCCGCTGCTGAAAAAACATTTCGGACTTTAATACTAATTCCTAATCAATATGTAGACAACTTCTATAGGAAGCTTGAAAAATAGTATAAGTTGGGAAAGGATTTACGATATGAAAAAAATAATGAGACTGTTTTCGCTTTGCTCGACAATAACGACCGCTACGCTTGTGATATGCACATTCTGGATGTTCATAAATGTTATTGGATCCGGCGGCGACATTATGACAGAAAAGGTCAGCCTGCTTATCCTCCCGCAGATACTCGCGGTAGGGTTTGTTACAGGGCTTGGGACGCTGATAATTGTGGACAAGTACGACGTTAGCAGACGCGAAGAAATCGTGCGCCGCAGCGTACATTTTCTGTTTATATGCGCGGTCGTGCTCGGCTTTGGGGCGTGGTTCAACTGGTACAAATTCACGATTCCGGGCGTTTTGTTTATGATGCTTTCGATATTTGCGGTTTATGCCGCGACGTATTTCATCAATTATTATCGGGGCAAGCAGCTTGCGGACAAGGTAAACAAAAAGCTTGAGCAGATGAATAAGGATTAAAAAATTCCTGATCAATACAGTATAAATCGTAACAAGAAAGACCTCCTGTGGTGTTGTGAACCGCAGGAGGTCTTGTTATATTTCCGGATTTTGCCGCTCTGTTAAAATCAGTCGGCGCGAAAGCTATATCAACTTGTTCAATTCCGAGAGAAGCTTTTGCTTCATGTCTTCAAGTTCTTCATTATTTGGACGGCTGCTGTCATCATACATTTTCTCCATGGGATACCACCAGACCGGACCTTTGCCGTTATTTCCGTACCCGTCAATGTCGCCGTTTCTTCTTGGAAACAAGTGCCAGTGAAGATGAGTATCGCCGTTTCCCAATAATTCATAGTTCATTTTTTCAGCGCCGAAAGCGTTAGAAACAGCCTGCGCTACTATCGACATTTCTTCGAGAAATTTGATTTTTTCTGCGGCTTCAAGATGAAAAAGTTCGGTTTTGTCTTGGTGAAGCTTGTAAAGAAAAAGTGTATATCCGTAAAAATGCTGATTGTCGCCGATAACGACATAGCCGGTGTCAAGTTCTTTCACAAAATAAGGGTTATTTCCGCTTTTTATCAGTTCAATTCTGTCGCATATGAAACACATAAAAACTCCTATGTTGTCGGTTATTCCTCACCCTTGACAAGTCTGCGGAAATGCTCGCCGCGTTCCTCAAAATTTTTATAAAAGCCATAGCTTGCCGCTGCCGGTGAGAGCAAACAGCGCACTTTTGTGACTTTCTTTGCGTAATTTACCGCTTCGGCAAGGTCGGCTGTCTTGTGGATATCGCGTTTTTCCTTATCAAGCTGCGGCTCTATGCGCCAACCGCTGTCGGGAAGTAGAATAACGTGTTCGATATCGCTCGCGTTGAGAAAATCGACAAGCTCGGTATAATCTATGCCGCGGTCCATGCCGCCGATTATTATTGTATCGACCTTATCGAACGAGCGTACAGCCGCAATCGCAGTGCTTGGGCAGGTGCTTATGCTGTCGTTGATGTACTGCACTCCGTCAAATGTTCCGACATTTTCAAGGCGGTGCGGAAGTCCGTAAAAATCGGGCAGCGCCGCAAGCATATCGCTGATGCGGCAGCCAAGCGACGCCGCCGCGCACATCGCGATTCCGATATTATAGTAGTTGTGGCGACCGAGCAGGTTTGTGTGAATGTCCGAAAACGGGATATTCACACCGTTCAGCCGCAGTTCATCTCCCGAAAGGCATATATCCGCGCTTTCGGTAAGACTTGCGGTAATGACCTCGGCGCGGACGGGTTCTCCGAGAAGCTCCTTGTTGATTATAAGCAGGTCGCTTTCCGTCTGGAAGCGATAGATGTTTTCCTTTGCTGCGCGGTAGGCGGCAAAGTCAACGTAATGGTCGAGGTGCTCCTCAAAAACGTTCAGAAGCACGGCAATCTGCGGCGAAGCCTGAACATATTCAAGCTGATGACAGGACATTTCGCAGACGATCACAGTTTCGCCGCGAAATTCCTCCATTCGTTCAAGCGGCGGGATTCCGATATTCCCAACGAGAACTGCGCTTCTGCCGCATTTTTTCAGCAAATGGCAGGTAAGCGAGGAAACGGTCGATTTGCCTTTTGTGCCTGTGATTCCGATAATCGTGTTGTCGCAGAAGCGCAGGAGCAGGTCAGTCTGACTTGTGATCCTGCGCTTTATGCTTTCCGAAACCTTGTCGAGCAGGGCGATTCCGGGGGACTTCATGATTATGTCGAACTTATCGAGGCAGTCGAGATAATCTTCGCCGCCGTAAAGCTCATAGTCCTTAATATCGTCTGTTATGGCGAGATTGCGGTCGGCGATACCGATAGTGCAGGGGATTTTTTTCAGGATATCGAGCGTGGAGCGTCCCTCTCTGCCGAGTCCGAGAATAAGAACGCGCTTTCCCGCGAAAAAGTCCGCAAGCCTGTTAAGCATAAAATCAGTCCTTTCCGAGCAGCGGCAGAAGCTCCGCCGGCACAAAGTTGTCGTTATCGAAGAAATTATCAAGATCTTCGGGTTCTTCGGGGTGCCGTTCAATGTAATTCTTCAGCAGCAGCGGCAGCTTTTCGCGCCGCTTTGCAGCACGGTAAAGCGCAAGCTGTATCTCCGCGCGGGTTCCCACGCACTCAAACGGCTTGTCGAAATCCGCGAACACAAGCCCGTTGAACAGCTCGGTGAAATCGGGATTGTTAAGCATATCCGAGCCGAAAATCCGTACCAGCTTTTCGTCGTCGAGGAATGCGGCGAGCATGATGTAAACGTAAAGGCACTTAGCGCATTTTCCGCACCATGTATCGGTTTTTGAGCCGACGTTGCAGCTTTGGAAAATGTCGAGATATTTCGGATAGGTCACGAATTTTTTCGTGATCTGCCATTCGCTCCACGGGCGAAGCATACTGAAATATTCGGGGCGGGGGAGAAGGTATTTCGCGCAGTAATCGCGGAAATCGCGTTCAAATTCAGTGCTTTTGCTGTACTGGTGATTGATTTTCGTGCCGCCTATATTCGCTTCGTTAGCGCTGCTTTCGTTCGAGAGCGCAATGTATTTTTTACCCGTGATAAACGCGAAAAGATACGAAGAAAATGCCACGATCGCGGAGAATGGTGTGTGACCGTTGAGCCAGCCTGCGGCGTTTCGCTCGAGCAAAGCCTTGTCGATAGTGCGGCACGGTCCGATTATTTTTTCGTCGCCGTATCCCGCCGTGTGCGCGCAGTTCAGCGTTGCGCCGCGCGGATTGATGATATAGCAGAGGTTGTCGGGGCGCATTTCGCTGAGAAGCTCAAGCGTCACAACGCTGTCTTTGCCGCCGCCTACGGGTATAAGCGCGCCTTGGCGCTCCGACAAAAAATCACGAATAGGTTCGCTCTCGCTTTTTTGCGGGATTATCGTCATAAAGCTGTCGAGATCGGCGGTTATGCCGTTTTTGTAGAAAAATTCGCCCAGTCCGTTGAAATACAGCTTCTTCCACCAGTTTATCTGTTCGCCGCTGAGCGAGCCGCACATGACCCTCACGGTCGGCGGGCAGGCGCACTTCCAGTAGCTTACAAGCTCCGCCATTCCCAGCGAAAAAATAATGCGGTCAAGCGCCCTGCGGTCGATATTTTCGGGGATAAGCTTCGCGTCCCAGCGCCATTTCGGATAAAAATGAAATTCGTCAATCGAAAAGTGATAATCGACGCCCTCGCCGGTCAGTTCGTAGCTGTGATATATGAACTCAGGGTGTTCGCGCCGAAGCTGTAAATATTTTTCCAAGACATTTCCCCCTTTATCTGTCGGGTCAGCAGAATCCGCCGTCTACGCCGAGTATCTGTCCCGTTGTGAAGCGATTGCTTTCGAGAAAACGCGCGGCGTGAGCAATCTCATCGGGCGTTCCGAGCCGTCCGAGCGGCGTGCATTCGGTAAGTTCGCGCATTTCCTCGGCGGAAAGGTGTGAGTTCATAGGCGTGTCGATAACCCCCGGAGCAATGCAGTTCACGCGTATCCCCGACGGACCGAGTTCCTTTGCGAGCGCCTTTGTCATGCCGATAACGCCCGCTTTTACCGCGCTGTAATGCACTTCGCAGGAAGCGCCGTAAACTCCCCACACCGACGAAACGTTTATGATACAGCCGTCTTTTCGGTGAACCATTGCGGGTACTGCGGCGCGCGACATATAGAACACGCCCGAGAGGTTCACGCCGACCATTCTGTTCCAGTCGTTGTCGGTTATGTCAGTGAACAGCTTTATCTGCGAAATGCCTGCGTTGTTGATAAGCAGGCGGCAGTCCGCCAAAAAAGGTTCAAGCTTTTTTACCTCTTCGGGGTCGGAAATATCGCACCGAACGGCTTGCGCCCCGTATTTTTCGGCAAGCTGCCGCGCCGATCTTTCGTTATTCAGATAAGTGAATACGACGCTGTAATCCTTTGAAAATTCAGCGGCGAGGGCGGCTCCGATAGCGCCGCTGCCGCCTGTAATAATTGCTGTTTTCATTATTTTATTACGAGTTCTCCCGCTTTATTTGTCTTTACGGAAATTTTTGTCGGGGGAGTTTCCGCATTTATGATGACGTTCGCGACTTTATCCTCAACGTCCTTGCGGATAACCTTGCGAATATCTCTGCCGCCGTATTTTCCGCCGAAAGCTTTTTTAGCGATCCACTTATAAGCTTCGTCGGAAACGGTCAGCTTTATGCTGTTTTCGGCGAGCGCGTCGCGCATTTCGTTCATCATTAGACGCGCTATGTCCGCATAATTTTCAACGGTGAGAGGTGAGAACACGATAACCTCGTCAACTCTTCCGAGAAATTCGGGGCGCAGAAATTCCCGCAGAGCTTTCATTGCTTTTTCCTTTGAAAGGTCGCCGGTGGTTTTCCCGAAGCCGAGCCCCGTCGAGCCGTCAGACGAGCCTGCGTTCGAGGTCATGCAGATTATGGTGTTCTCAAAGTTGACAGTTCTGCCGTGCGAGTCGTTTACCTTACCCTCGTCGAGGATCTGAAGCAGGATGTTCATAACGTCGGGGTGCGCCTTTTCGATTTCGTCGAAAAGTATTACCGAATACGGGCGGCGGCGCACCTTTTCGGTGAGCTGTCCTGCGTCATCGAAGCCGACATATCCGGGAGGAGAACCAATAATTTTTGAAACGCTGTGCTTTTCCATATATTCCGACATATCAAGGCGGATAAGCGGTTCGACCCCGCTGAAAAGCTCTTCTGCGAGGACTTTTACAAGCTGCGTCTTGCCCACGCCGGTAGGTCCGACAAAAATAAACGAAGCGGGACGGCGCTTTGTCGAAAGCTGAACGCGGGTGCGCTTTATTGCTGCGGCAACGGTTTCACACGCCTCGTCCTGCCCGATTATTTTTTCCTTTAGGACATTTTCGAGGTTTGCGATTTTTTTGAACTCTGTTTCCATTATCTTTTTCGCGGGAATACCCGTCCACATTTCGATAACCGTCGAGAGGTCGGCTGAGGTAAGTTCGACATTTTCCGTAAGAGGAAGAAGCTTTTTTATTTTTTCACTGTTCTTGGCGCGCTCGGTCTTTACCTCGGCAACCTTTTCGTAGTCAACCTCGGCTTCGTCCATAAGCGCGGTTTCGCGGCGTTCAAGCTCTTTTTCGGACTTTGTCAGCTGTTCAAGCTCAGTCAGCTCCTTGCTGCGTATGCTTGCGCAGGCGGAAGCCTCGTCGAGCAGGTCGATAGCCTTATCGGGCAGAAAACGGTCGGTGATATAACGCTCGGAAAGCGTTACGCACGGGCGCAGCAGGCTGTCTGGGATTTTTATCTTGTGGTGCTGTTCATAATAGCCCTTTATTCCACGCAGAAGCTCGATCGTTTCGTCAATCGTCGGTTCAAGGACGGTCACGGGCTGGAAGCGGCGCTCGAGGGCGCTGTCCTTTTCGATATATTTGCGGTATTCGTTGAACGTTGTTGCGCCGATCACCTGAAGCTCCCCGCGTGAAAGCGCAGGCTTGAACATATTTGCGGCGTTCATCGTTCCCTCGCTGTCGCCGGTTCCTACGAGATTATGCACCTCATCAATGAACAGAATGATATTTCCCGCGTTTTTTATCTCCTCGATAAGCGATTTTACGCGGCTTTCAAACTGTCCGCGGAACTGCGTTCCCGCAACGAGCGCGGTAAGGTCGAGCAGATAAAGCTCTTTACCCTGAAGGCGGAACGGAACATCGCCCGAAACGATTTTCTGCGCGATTCCCTCGGCGATAGCGGTCTTTCCGACGCCCGGTTCGCCGATTAGGCAGGGATTGTTTTTGGTGCGGCGTGAGAGGATCTGTATAACGCGTTCGATTTCCTTTTCTCTGCCGATAATGCGATCCATTTTCCCGTCCTTTGCGCGCCCGGTAAGGTTAGTGCAGAATGTGTCGAGAAACTTCCGCTTCTTGTTTTCCTTTTTCTTTTTTTCTTTATTTTCATTTTCGCTGCCGCGCGTTTCCTCGGAGGCTGTTTCGCCGTTCGGCGAGAAAAATTTCTCCATAAACGGCGGGATTATGCCTGCGCCGCCCTGCTTAAAAGCGTCAACGGCATCGTCGTCGTCAAAGTCCTCGTCGTCGGGAATATCGGTATCTTCGGGGTTTTCGCCCTCTTCGCCCGGAGCGCCGAACAGCATATTGAAGCCGTTTTCAATATCCTCGTCGGATATGCCCATTTGTTTTAAGTAGTTGTTTACCTGCGGGATACCAAGCTCCTTTGCGCAGGCAAGGCAATAGCCTTTTTCAAATTTTTCGGTGCCGTTAAGCCCGGTCATAAACACGACCGCGGGGCGCTTATGGCACCTTGAACACATCATCATACTCATAATTCTGCCGCCTTTCTTTTATATACCTTATATATATGAATTGAAGAAATCTATGAAATCAAAGTGATATACATACTTGAACAAAAACGATCTGTCTATCGTGTAGGTGTTAAGAAAAACAAGCTCGTTATCGGTAAGCGAAACGAGAAATTGTATCCCGATACAAACCAAAAGCACGATAAGGACTGCCTTTATCAGTCCGAGAAGTCCGCCGAGCGCTTCGTTTACCGACGAAACAACGGGGATACGGTTGATTATTTTGGAAGCGTTCGCGATAATATTCATTATCACCGTCACAAGCACAAAGATAATGATAAAAATTATTATCCGAACGGGAACGCGCACTATCGGATCGACAATATTTGTCAGCACGGCAGTTCCGTGGTTGCCGCAGCTTATATCGGTTATACTCAGGATAAGTCCGTAGAGAACATCGCTGTCACCGGAGGAAACCTCGCTTGCGTAATTCCCGAAAACAAGCGGTACGGCTTCCGTTATTTTTTCGCCGATCTCTTCGAGAGTTCCGTAAAGGCTTCCCGAGCGGACGTTTGCCGCAAGAATATGCGCCAGAACTATCTCGTCCAGGGTGCGGCGGTTTAATTCCGAACGCGTTATTTCAACCGAGCCTATCTTGACCAGAGAATAGTCAAAATCGCCGTCTATTCCGAATACCGAAAGGTCTGCTTCGGACATTCCGGTTTCTGTCAGGTCAATGTCCGAGAGGTCGAGAACGGCTTTTCCCGTGCTGTCAAATTCGGGTTCGATAGTGCTGAGAAATTTCCCGCCGACAACCGCTTTTCCCATGTCGATTTTGCTAAGCTCAGTGTTCGTATTATCCCCGAGAACCTCGCTTACCGAGCTGTCAATATAATCCGTAAGCGGCTGAGCGATATATTTTTCATATATTGCGTCGGAGATCGTGCCGCTCCCGAAAAATGCCAGAATAAACGCGGCGATTATAGAAGCCGTGCTTATTATCACCGCGACAGCGCCTTTTTTAAAGCTTTTGAACGTTACTCCGATTATTATTGCCGCAAGCAGTATATCATAAAACCAGAAAAAATTCGTACCCATTTAGTTTATCCTTTCGCAGTCCACAACGTCATATCCGAGCAGGAAAAGCTCATTGTCTATTTTTACAAATGATGAATAGTCCGATTTCATCTGAATGGTATCCGATATTTCGAGGGTCTGTATATCAAATAGCTTCATGCTTGTTCCGTCAAGCACGAAAAGCGTGTCGCCGTCGAGCAGAAGCTGCTGCGCGTTTGAGCTGAGCTGAACCGCAGAAACCGACTGCGCCGCGCTGTCAAGTGAAACGAGCATATTGCGGTTTGAGGACATATCATTATAGTATATGGCGGTGTAGTTTTCGCTAATCATAAAATCGCGCAGGGTGCCGTTATAGATATATTCGCCGCTGAAGCTGCCGTCCGAGGCGTTCAGTGCAAGCACGCGGTTGTCGCATACTGAAATCACCTTGTCGGAATCCGCGTAAAGTCCGCACGGCAGACTGTTTCCGCGGAATGAATATTTCCAATCCCAGCCCTCGGAGCTTTTAAGAGAGAATTTGTAGAAATTCGTGACGATTTCGCCGCTGTCAACGCTTATCGTTGCGACGATTATGTAATCGCTGCTGCCGGGGAATGCCGCGCAGATAATATTTTCATCCGCGAATTTGCGGGTGTATTTCCAGTTTCCGCCGCTGTCGTAGACATAGAGTATATTTGAATAGCGTGACGAGCCGGTAACTATCCCGACCATGTCGTTTTCTCCGAGAACGCCGTAAAGTATCTTGTCCTCAAGCGTTTTTTCATAGATAAGGCTCGTTTTATTGTACAGTCCGAACGAATACGCCGCTTTATCGTAGAGAAGTATGCGGCGGCTGCCCGTAACCTGAACCGGATTGCTGTATCCGTGCCGCAGAGCGTATATCTGCGCGCCGCTTGTTTCATAGGTATAGAGGTATGTGTCGGTCAGCAGTGAAAAGTTGCTCCCGAAGCGGCGGAAAGAGTAACCCGCACTCCCCGGAAGGGATATCGGGAAGCCCACTTCTGTAGAGGTCTTTGTTTCGATTTTAGAAGCGATGCCGCGCAGAGGCTCGAATATTGTGTCTGCGTTCACCCAAACGTACGCAAAGGCGGCGATTATCACTCCCGCTATTGCAAGGCGGGCGATACGCTTCGACTGTTTTTTCTTTTTGCGGTATTCGGTAAGGTTAACGCTCTTTGCCGTGGTACTTTTTTTATGCTCGGTCGGCTGCTGTCGCTTTATTTCTTCCGGAATTTTCAAGGCTGCTCCTCCTTTCGCTGTTTTTAATAGAATACTTTGTTCAGATAAAGTCCGCGTGGGTCTATCGTCTTTCCCGCGGTTTCGCGCACGCCTGTTTCAAGCGAACGCAGTATGTCGTTTTCGGTGCGCTTGCCCTCGCTGACGTATATCAGCGTTCCGACCATTATGCGCACCATGTTGTGCAGAAAGCCGCTGCCGCTGACGGTAAATATTACCTCGTCGTTTTCTCGGCGGACGCTGAAATCATATACCTCGCGCACCGTGGATTTAAGATGCTCCTTTGCTTCGGCTTTACAGAACGCGGCAAAATCGTGTTCGCCGATAAAAAGCTTCGCCGCCTTGTCCATGACCCGCTCGTTGAGCGCGCCGTGATACCAGAGCGTAAGCCTGTCCGTAAACACGTCGCGCTGCGGGGTATTTTTCACGCGGTAGATATATTCTTTTCCCTTGGCGCTGAAACGCGCGTGAAAATCCTCGTCCGCGTCCTCGCAGGAAAGCACGGCGATATCGTCGGGGAGCAGCGCGTTCATGCCTTTCACAAAGCCGTCGCAGGGGATTGACGATTCTGTGCGGAAGCTGAAAAAGAACTGCTTCGCGTGAACGCCCGTGTCGGTTCTCGAACAGCCGTTTATAGCCGTCGGAGCTTTCAGCAGCTTGCGCAGCCTGTCCTCGATTACCTGCTGTATCGTTACGGCGTTGCTCTGTCGCTGAAAGCCGTGATATGCCGCGCCGTTATAGGCGATACAGACCTTTAGATTACGCATTTTCCACTTCCTTAAAAATTATCCGAAAACGATATTGTTGATGATTACAAAACCGAATGTGCAGAGGGTAAGTCCTGTCATACAGAAATCGAGCTTTGTAGCTTTCAGCTTACGCAGCCTTGTGCGTCCCTCGCCTCCGCGGTAGCAGCGACATTCCATTGCGGTCGCAAGCTCGTTTGCGCGCTTGAACGCGCTGATGAACAGCGGGATAAGGATCGGTACAAGCGCTTTCGCGCGCTTGATTATTCCACCGCTGTCCAGGTTCGCTCCGCGCGCCTTCTGCGCCATCATTATCTTGTCGGTTTCCTCGATAAGAGTCGGGATGAACCTAAGCGCGATCGTCATCATCATAGCAAGCTCATGTACGGGAAAATGCAGCTTTTTAAGCGGCGAAAGCAGACTTTCTATCGCGTCGGTGAGGACTATCGGCGACGTTGTATAGGTCAGCAGCGACATTCCCACAATAAGAAAAATTATGCGTACTATCATGAATGCCGAGGTCGAAAGTCCCTCGCCGTAGATTGAAATTACCCAGAACTGTACAAGCGGTTCTCCGTCGCCTTTGATGAACAGAATGTTAAGAACGGCGGTGAAAATAACTATCGGGAGAATCGGTTTAAGGCTTTTGAGCATCATTTTCAGCTTTATTCCCGAAACCATAAACGCGCAGAGCATAAAAACTCCCGCTATCGCAAGTCCGTAAAAATTCGACGCCACAAACAGCATTACAACATATACTATTTCGAGAATTATCTTAAAACGGCTGTCCATGCGGTGTATCACGGAATCGCCGGGGAAAAATTGTCCGATTGTAATATCTTTAAGCATTTTCTTTCCTTCTTTTGTTCAGACGGTTAAAGCAGCTTCATTAACCGTTCTTTTGCACGCCCGACGGTGTAGATGTCCTCGCCGAGAAGCACATTTTCCCGCTCGAGCAGGTGGTCGAGCTTTGTTATCTGCGGAATGTCCAGTCCGACCTGTCTTATTTCCCGCGCTCGGCGAAAAACCTCGTCGGTGTCCTCATAGCAGAACAACCGCCCGCGGTTCATTACCAACACCTTGTCCGCATATTTCACAATGTCCTCCATCGAGTGCGACACAAGCAGTATCGTTGTACCCGATTTTTCGTGATATTCGTGTATTTCTTCGAGAACCTTATCGCGGCCTTTCGGGTCAAGTCCCGCCGCAGGCTCGTCGAGAATGAGAATCTCCGGCTGCATCGCAATCACGCCCGCAAGCGCCGCACGGCGCTTCTGTCCGCCCGAAAGGTCGAACGGCGAACGTTCGAGAAGCTCGTCCGAAAGTCCCATGCTTCTTGCCGCCGAGAGGACGCGCTCTTTTATTTCCTCGTCGGAAAGCCCCATATTTTTCGGACCGTAGGCAATGTCCTTAAAAACAGTTTCTTCAAAAAGCTGATGCTCGGAATACTGGAATACAAGCCCCGCCATAAACCGCACGCTGCGCAGATCGGCGTCTTTTTCCCATATATCCCTGCCGTTTATCAGAACCTGTCCCTCGGTCGGCTTCAGAAGCCCGTTGAGGTGCTGGATAAGCGTGGATTTTCCGCTTCCCGTGTGACCGATAACGCCGACGAAGCTGCCCTTTTCGATCGCTACGCTCACATGATCAACGGCGGTCGATTCAAACGGCGAGCCTACGCTGTATTTGTAAACAAGGTCGCGCACTTCCGCGACTATTTCTTTTTTTTCTTTTTTTACAGCCTGCGGCGCTTTTTCGGCGGGGCAGACTCCCTTTTTCGGGTCGAGCGCAAGTATCGCGGGAACGGCTTCATTCTCGTCGAGAACCTCGGTTGAAACCGAAACGCCGCTTTTGTTAAGCTCATACATAAGCTCGGTTACCTGCGGAACGTCAAGAGCGTAGCCTTTCATTCGCTCGACCTGCGAAAAGATTTTTCTCGGAACGTCGTCCATAGCGATAACGCCGTCGTCCATTACGATAACGCGCTGAGCCTGCGCCGCTTCCTCCATGTAGTGGGTAATAAGCACGATCGTTACGCCGCGGCTGTTGAGCAGCTTTATCGTGTCCATGACTTCTTTTCTGCCCTTTGGGTCGAGCATTGCGGTCGGCTCGTCGAGAACGATGCACTGCGGCTGCATCGCGAGTATTCCCGCGATAGCCACGCGCTGCTTCTGCCCGCCCGAAAGTTGGTGAGGCGAATGTTCGCGGTATTCATACATACTTACGGTTTTAAGCGCCTCGTCAACGCGCCTGCGTATTTCGGCGGGCGGTACTCCGAGATTTTCGGGCGCGAAAGCGACGTCCTCCTCGACGACGGTAGCCACAAGCTGGTTATCGGGATTCTGAAAAACCATTCCCACGGTCTGCCGTATATCGAAGATTCTGTCCTCGTCCTCGGTATCGATCCCGTTTATATACACCTTGCCCTTTGTGCCCGTGAGAATGCCGTTGAAGTGCTTTGCGAGCGTGGATTTTCCGCAGCCGTTGTGTCCGAGGATAGCCACGAACTGACCTTTCGGTATTTCAAGATCTATACCTTTAAGCACCTTGGTCGCGCCGTTTACGTTGCCCGAATCGTCGTAGCTCTGATATTCAAATTCGAGATTTTTTACTTCGATAATGTTCATATTTCCGCCTGATTATTCAAAGGTTACTATCGCCGTGTTCCCGCAGGGTATAGCAAGCCCCGTGGATTTTACGGGAAGTCCGATTTCCTCGGCATTCACGCTGATTTTATATTTTTGCCCGACCGTCATGTGCAAAAGGTAAGCCATGACAGTCGGCGAAAGTCCGGTTGTGTAGCTGTTCAGCAGAATGAACAGCGGCTTTTCGGAAAGCGCCTGTGTGCAGCGGAGCATAAGCTCGTGTATGCAGTCCTCAAGCTTCCACATTTCGCCGTTCGTTCCGCGTCCATAGCTCGGAGGGTCGAGGATTATGCCGTCGTAGCGGTTGCCGCGGCGTATTTCCCGCCCGAGAAATTTCATCGCATCGTCGGTTATCCAGCGTATCGGCTTGTCTGAAAGCCCGCTCAGCCGCGCGTTTTCCTTGCCCCAGTCAACCATGCCCTTTACCGCGTCGAGGTGACAGACCTTTGCGCCGGCATTTGCGCAGGCAAGCGTCGCGCCGCCTGTGTAGGCGAAAAGGTTGAGCACGTTTATTTCGCGCCCCGCGCCGCGTATAAGCCTGTCGCAGTAGTCCCAGTTAACCGCCTGCTCGGGGAAAAGCCCCGTGTGCTTAAAGCCGGTCGGTTTCACGAGAAACGTAAGGTCGCCGTATTTTATCGTCCAGCTTTCGGGGAAGCGCTTGCGGTAATCCCACGAGCCGCCGCCCGAAGCCGAACGGTTATATTTAGCGTGGACGTTCTGCCACTCGGGGGAGGGGTTCGGGTTCTCCCAGATTATCTGAGGGTCGGGGCGTATAAGCGTTACGCCGCCCCAGCGTTCGAGCCGCTCGCCGCCCGAAGCGTCAATAAGGCAGTAATCCTGCCATCTGTCCGAAATTCTCATTCTTTTGCAGTTCCTTTAATATGTTTCGTACGGATAAATTATTTTCCTGATTTTATCGAGAAAAGCCTGTTCGCCGAACGTATTTATTTTGAAGAAAGCGGCTTGACTTCCGCCGGAGGTCGAAGCTGAAATATAGATCTTTCCGTCCGCCTGAAAAAGCGTTACGCTCATGCTTACGCGGTTGCTGCCGAGCCAACTGTAGCGCTCGAAAATTCTTACCGAACAGCGCGCGCCGTCGGCGTAAAAATCGGAGCTTTCTTCAAGGCTGGCGGTTATGCTTCCCGACTGGATCCCGCGTGTGATAGTGTTCAGAATGTTGTCAAAATCGCCGTTAAGTGTACGTTCAAGTTTAGCCATTTTTACTTCTCCTTTGAAATTTATATGCAAAGCGCCTTTTCGACTGCGGCGCTTATCGCGTTAGTCCATTTTTCGACCTCATCGGCATTCTTGCCTTCGATCATCACTCTTACGAGCGGCTCTGTTCCGCTCTCGCGGACGAGTATGCGACCGTTTTCGCCGAGCGACTGCTCGGCTTCTCCGATAGCCGCGAGAATGTCCGCGCTCTTATTCCACATTCCGCGTTTGTCCTCGGTTATGCGGATATTTTTGAGAATCTGCGGGTAATCGGGAATATTCGCCGTAAGTTCCGAGAGCGTCCGTCCTGTCTGCGCAAGAAGCTCGATAAGCTGAACCGCCGTAAGCTGTCCGTCGCCGGTTGTCGCATAATCCAGAAAAATTATGTGTCCCGACTGCTCACCGCCGATATTATACCCGTTTTTGAGCATTTCTTCAAGCACATATCTGTCGCCTACGACCGTGCATACGGTGTTTAGGCTGTTATTTTTCATGTATGTATGGAAGCCGAGATTGCTCATGACGGTAACTACCGCCGTATCGCCGCGCAGCCGTCCGTTATCGCGCATATTCTTCGCGAGAATTGCAATCAGCTTATCTCCGCAGACGATATTTCCTTTTTCGTCGACTGCCAGACAGCGGTCGGCGTCGCCGTCGAACGCCACTCCGAGGTCATATCCACCGTCCCTTACGCGGTCGCAGAGCAGGTCGATGTGCGTTGAACCGCACTTTTCGTTAATGTTGCAGCCGTCGGGTTCTGCGTTCACAATGTCAAAATCGACATTCAGCCTTGTGAACAGGTCGCGGGCGGTGACCGACGCGCTTCCGTTGGCGCAGTCGGCAAGTATTTTTATTGGTTTAATCGCCGTGCTACCCGTTGAAACGAGGTGTCTGACGTAATCGTCTGCCGCGGTTTCACGTCGGGTAACTCTGCCGACAGCCGCGCCGCTGCAAAGTGAAATCTGATCGGGATTGTCGAGAATGAGCGCTTCAATTTCGTTTTCGACCTCGTCGGGGAGCTTAAAGCCCGACGACGAAAACAGCTTTATGCCGTTGTATTCAACGCTGTTGTGCGAGGCGGAGATCATCACGCCCGCGTCGGCGTCGTAATATCTTACAAGATATGCCACTGCGGGAGTCGGAACTGTTCCGAGAAGTTCAACGTCTGCGCCGACCGACATTATTCCCGCCATAAGCGCCGCTTCGAGAATGTCCGAGGAAACGCGGGTGTCCTTTCCGATGAGGATTTTCGCCTTGCTGCCCGCAGGTTTGTGCTTTGTAAGGACTAACGCCGCAGCTTTTCCTATCTGCATTGCTGTTTCGCAGGTAAGCTCCGTTATCGCGACTCCGCGCGCACCGTCCGTGCCGAATAATCTGCCCATAATATCAAGCCTTTCTTGAAGGAGTTTCAGAAAACCGTCTTAATTCTGCGGTTTCCCAAATGCCCCTAAATTAAAATTCGATAATTTTATTATACACGATTGCGGGAAAAATGTTACTCAAAGGTTTGCTGACCCTGTTTTTCAAGTCCGAGATGACGGTAAGCAAGAGCAGTCGCAACGCGTCCGCGCGGCGTTCTTGCGAGAAATCCGAGCTGCATGAGAAAAGGTTCGCACACGTCCTCGAGAGTGACCGATTCCTCGCCGAGAGCGGAAGCGAGCGTTTCAAGTCCGACAGGTCCGCCGTTATAGCCGCGTATTATCATTGTGAGCATACGGCGGTCAAGACTGTCCAGCCCGAGTTTGTCTATCTCAAGCCTGTCGAGAGCGATGTCCGTAAGCTCTTTTGTGACTTTTCCGTCGCCCATTACTTCGGCAAAGTCGCGCACTCTTTTGAGCATTCGGTTGGCGATACGCGGAGTTCCGCGGGAGCGCCGCGCAAGCTCCATTGCACCGTCTTTTTGCGTCGGGATAGAGAGTATCACCGATGAGCGCATGATTATGTCGCAAAGCTGATCCTCGGTGTAAAGCTCCAGCCTTTCGATAACTCCGAAGCGGTCGCGCAGAGGACCTGTGAGCTGTCCCGCGCGGGTAGTTGCGCCGACGAGGGTGAAGTGAGGCAGGTCGATCCGTATCGACTGCGCGGACGGACCTTTTCCGATGATGATGTCGAGAACATAGTCCTCCATTGCGGGGTAGAGGACTTCCTCGACCTGCCGCGAAAGGCGGTGTATTTCGTCGATAAAAAGCACGTCGCCGTCTTTCAGATTTGTGAGCAGAGCGGCAAGATCGCCGGGCTTCTCTATCGCGGGTCCCGAGGTTATTTTTATATTTACGCCCATTTCGTTCGCGATAATTCCCGCGAGGGTGGTTTTTCCCAGACCCGGCGGGCCGTAGAGCAGCACATGGTCGAGGCTTTCGCCGCGCGCCTTTGCCGCTTCGATATAAATTTTCATGTTCTCCTTGACCTTGTCCTGACCGATATATTCGGTCAGCATTTTAGGTCGGAGATTATATTCCAAGTCCACGTCCTCGGGAGAAAATTCCGGTTCGACTATGCGTTCGTGACGGGGAGCGCCTGAATTTGTTTCAATCAAAATAAAAATCCTTTCGTTAAATGCTGCTGAGCCGCTTCAGACCTTCCTTGACCATGTCCGAAACGGAGAGGTCGGGCGAAAGTCCCGCGACTGCTTTCTGCGCCTGAGCGCTTGAAAATCCCAGTACGACAAGCGCCGAAACAGCTTCTGAAACGTTGTTTCCCGCCGCAGTACCGACCTGCGAAAGCTCGGCGTAGCTCTCTGCGGGGATATTTTCGCTTTGCTTTGCAAGCTTGTCCTTAAGCTCAAGAATAATTCGGTCGGCGATTTTTTTTCCGATACCCGGCGAGCGCGTAAGCACCTTGCTGTCGCCGCCCGCAACGCAAAGCGCGAAGCCCTGCGGCGAGAGGTCGGAAAGTATCGAAAGAGCGGCTTTGGGACCTACGCCGTTCACCGAGAGGAGCATTTTAAAGCAGTTAAGCTCGGCGCTGTCGCAGAAGCCGAACAGCTCTACCGCGTCCTCGCGAACGTTCATGCAGGTCAGCAGAGTGGCTTCCTCTCCTATTGCAAGCTGCGAGAGCGTATATGCCGTTGTGCGGCAGCCGTAGCCTACGCCCGCACATTCTATTACCGCAAGGTTCTGCTCCATGTGGGCGACCTTGCCGTGAACACTGTATATCATGTCGTTTCCTCCGTGGGTTGATTGCTGCGGTACTTGTCGAGCGATTCGGTTTCGCGCCCCGAATCACGCCGCGCAAGCTCCGCAACCAGCTTTTCGGTTTCGGGATTTACCTCGTTGGTTTTCGCTTTGAAAATATAGTCGAGCTTTTCGCGGATATAGTCGATCTCCTCTTTGTCGTCGACCATTGCCGCAGCGATAACGCCGTATTCGCGCGCCTTTTCAAAGTCCCCGAGACAGGCGTAACAGACCGCAATGTCCAGTATCAGATATGAGGGCGGGGCGTTGTTTATTTCTTTCGCTTTAAGAAAATGTCCGAGCGCTTCTTCGTATTTCCCGCTGTACATTCTGCGGCAGCCGAGAAAAGTATATGCGGCTGAAACGGCGTCGGAATTGGGATTGTTTTCAATGACCTCGCGGAACCATTTTTCACCCTCCTGAGGGTCGGCGGTCGGACACCACACAAAATATCGCGAAACCGCGCTCACAAACTCCGTTTCCTCGGGAAATTCCTGCGAAGCGTCCATAAGATAAGGCAAAAGGTTGATCGTCTTGGACATATAACGCGCCATATCAATGTAGCAGGCGAGGCGAAGCCGCTTATCCTTCGCGATTTTAAGGCATTTTTCATATTTGTGCGCAGCCATTGCAAAGTCGCCGTTCACGCGGTTGAAAATAGCGTCGAGAAACAGATACTTCCCCTTTATCCAGCCGCTGAGCTTATACTCATGTATCGCATAGCTCGCGCTGAAGCCCTGGGGCGGATTGAAATAAACATTATATGCGTTGATTTTCATGACGACGGGCGTGATAATGAATATCAGTGCAAGTACGACGAAAATCATTATTTCGATTTTGGTTATATTTGTGTTTGCAGGATTTCCGTAGCGCAGACAGAAAACGCTTACCAGAATGATATTGCAGATGAAAGCGGCGATTGATACCGCCATTACAGAGGGCGTTTCGGGCTTTTTCATTATTCTTCCCCCTTATGTCAGTTTAGTCCGCAAAGTCGTGAATTGTAGCTGTGTGCGTGGCATATCGCCATTGCCAGCGCGTCTGCGGTGTCGTCGGGCTTTGGAATTTCGTCAAGGTCGAGAATGCGCTTTGTCATTTCCTGAACCTGCTTTTTCACGGCTTTACCGTAGCCTGTTACAGATTGCTTTACCTGAAGCGGGGTGTATTCAAAAATCTCGATACCGCGCTGCTTTGCGGCGAGGAGAGTTACCCCGCGCGCCTGCGCTACCGCGATCGCGGTTTTTTGATTGCTGGTGAAATAAAGCCGTTCAATCGAAAGAAAGTCGGGCTTGTACTTGTCGAAAATGTAGCAAAGGTCGCTGTATATCTCGCAGAGCCGCTGATTAAAGTTCATATCCGCAGGCGTAGTCACCGCGCCGTATTCCACGACCGAAAAACGCGCTTTATTGTATTCAATAACGCCGAAGCCGACTATCGCGTACCCCGGGTCGATCCCGATAATTCTCATAAATACTCCGAAAATTTGCCGTATAATAATATCAGCATACCATTATAACATATTTTGCGCTGGATTGCAACTTTTTCAAGTTGAAAAAACGAATTTTACAGTAGAAAATCAACAATAAATTTACGTTTTTTTGTGTATTTTCTACTACAAGCGCGGCGTATCCTTGTAATCAGACAATATTCAGCGATTTAAGCAAGCGGTAAAGCCTGCCTGCGGGAAGTCCCATAACGTTGTAATAATCGCCGTCTATCCCTTTTACGAGAAGCGCTCCCGCGCCCTGTATCCCGTATGCTCCCGCCTTATCGAACGGCTCTCCCGAGGCTATATATCGGGCGATTTCACGGTCGTCGAGAGGGAAGAAAGTAACTCGGGTCTCCTCTGCGAACGTGGTCAGTTTTCCGTCGGAAATTACCGCAACTCCCGTGAAAACGCTGTGTGTTCTGTCGGAGAGCAGACTGAGCATACGCCGCGCGTCGGCTTTGTCATGCGGTTTTCCGAGAATTTCCCCGTCAATCGAAACTACCGTGTCTGCGCCGATAACGGTTTCATCGGGGAACATCACCGCGACCTCTTCCGCTTTGTCCTTGGCGAGCGCCTGAACATAATCTGCGGGGGAAAGCGCGGGGTCAGCCTGTTCCTCGCCCTTTGCGGGAACTATCCAGAAGTCCGGAGAAACGAGCGTAAGAAGGTCGCGGCGGCGCGGTGACGCGCTTGCTAAAACTATCATAAAAAATCCTGCCTTTCGGTTTATTTATAACGGCTTATTGCCGAGGTTTTTGTGCTTCATGCGGAACTGCTTCGGGGTAATTCCGCGGCGCGCGCGGAAGCTTTTTATCATGTGGCTGCAATCGGAAAAGCCCGTTTCCTGACTGATATAGCTCAGGTCGAAATCGGTGAACGCGAGCAGTTCCTCCGCCTTAAAAACGCGCATTTCCTCCATATACTCCTTGCAGCTTTTTCCGTAAACGGAGAGGAATGTTTTGGCGAAATATGAATAGCTCATTCCGCAAAGCTCCGCAACCTCGGCAACCTTTACGCCGCGGCTCATATTTTCGTCGATAAATTCGGTTATGTTGTATATGTCGTAGCGGCTGTCCTCGGCGAAAACCTCACTGTCAACGGTGAAGCCCTGCTCCTGCCAGCAGCGCAGAATATTTATCAGCAGGCGGCAAAGCTCAGAACGGATAACGAGGTCAAAACCGTATCGGCGATTTTTCATTTCATCTATGCAGCGTTTCATGATTTCCTCCGCGCCCATACGGCGCGTCTGCTCGGCGGTAAAAAATATATTCATACCGTTTTTTTCCGCCGCACGGAAAATGCTGCGGAGCTTCGGGATATAGTCGGCGGTCATGTTCATGCGACTTATATCCAGCTTTATAACGGCGTATTCGGGCGGCGGTCCGTCGGGCGAGTATATTGAATGGACGGCTTTAGGGTGAAAAAGTATCATGTCGCCCGCAGCGGCGTGGAAGCTCTCGCCGCCCGCGTTAAGCTCTGCGTTTCCCGAGAGCATCAGGATTATCTCCATGAAATAGTGCCAGTGCGGACGTATAGGGAAGCTGTCGCGCTTGGCATTGCAGTAGAAGCACTCCGCCGCCGCATTGAGCAAGTGGGTTTCTTCAAAAAGGTAATGCATAGCTGCTCCTTTCTTCGGAAAATAGTTTTTTACAATTTTTTGTGCAGATATATTATATCATACTTTTTTCCGAAATGCTATACTTTATGTAAAATAAATCGGGAGAAAAATCAATGAAAAAGAACATTTTTGTCTGTCAGGCGGGGTATCGTCCGACAGGCTTCAAAAAAGCGGCGCTGAATTTCAAAGCCGATGAATTTGCGGTCGTGAGCGCAGACGGAAACGTGAGGACGCGCGGAAAAACAGTGCATTTCGGATATGACGAGCTTTCGGGCGACGATATTTATATTGCGGATTTCAGCGATTTCACAGAGAACGGACGTTTTTTTGTCAGCGCAGACGGCGTTAAATCCTATCTTTTTGATATAAATGAAAACGTTTACGGAAAGCCGCTTGAAAAGGTCGTGAAAGCGTTCTATTTCCTGCGGTGCGGGTGCGGGCTTGACGAACGGTTTGCGGGAAAGTTCAGTCATGCGCCGTGTCATAACGAATCTGCGCTTGTGTACGGGAAATCGGGCGAGCTTCGCGAGGTGTCGGGCGGCTGGCACGACGCGGGGGATTACGGCAGATATGTCACGGCGGGAGCGGTTTCGGCGGCGCATCTGCTGTACGCTTTTAAGATGTATCCGGAGGTCTTTTGCGGGCTGAATGTCGGAATACCCGAAAGCGGAGGCGCGCTGCCGGACGTGCTTGCGGAGTGCCGAGTTGAGCTTGAATGGCTTATGAAAATGCAGGACGCGGACGGCGGAGTTCATCACAAGGTATCGACCATGAAACACGCACCTTTCATTATGCCGGAGGACGACCGAGAACCGCTTTATCTTTTTGCGGTTTCGTCAATGGCGACGGCGGATCTTGCGGCGGTCTGCGCACTTGCTTCGCGGGTTTATTCGCCTTACGACAAAAACTTTTCTTCTCGGCTTATTGCGGCGGCTGAAAAATCGGCGGAGTGGCTTAAAATAAACAAAAAGTTCGTTCCGTTCCATAATCCTCGGGACTGCAACACGGGTGTTTACGGCGAACGCAACGACGCAGACAACAGATTTTGGGCGTGGGCTGAGTTGTACTGTGCCACGGGCAGGGAAGAGTATCACGAATTGATGAAAAGCGCTCTTGAACAGGATTTTCCGCTAACACATTTGGGTTACGGTTCGGTAGGCGGTTTGGGCGCGCTCGGGTATATTCTTTCCGACCGAGCGGAAAAGGACGAGGTTATTCATGCCGAGCTTTGCGGGAATTTTCTGCGCGAAGCGCGTGAACTAAAAAATAATTCAGAAAAATGCGGATACGGTGCGGCGATGACTGCAAGAGAATACGGCTGGGGCAGCAATTTCAATCTGATGAAAAATGCGATGATATTTCTGATCGCGGACTACATCGGGGGTACGGAAAGCTATACGGGGCTTGCCGAGGAGCAGCTTCACGTCCTGTTCGGAAAGAATGCGCTCGGGTTCAGCTATGTAAGCGGCGTCGGTGAAAACTGCATGAAATATCCGCACCTGCGGCCTGCTTCTGCGGACGGGGTGGACGAATGCCTGCCGGGATTCGTCAGCGGCGGTCCGAACGCAAACCTCGACGACGAGGCGGCGCGTTTCATTATCCCGCGCGGAACGCCGCCGATGAAGTGTTACGCCGACCGCGAGGAATGTTACTCGCTGAACGAGGTCACGATCTACTGGAACTCGCCCGCAGCATTCGTTCTTGCGGGAATTTTGGACAGGCAGAGCAAAAACGGACGCAAATAGCGAAACCGCCGTACATTGTGCGGCGGCTTTTGCTATGTTTGCTTTTTTCAATGTCGGCTCAACGCCGCGCGGCGGGGTTTGGCTAAGCGGCGCGTGCGCGCGGCATTTGTTCCGCGAAGCGGAACAAATGCGCTGCGCGGCGAAGCCGCGCAGCTTCACGCAGCCGCCTGCGGCGGCTGCGTGCGCGCGCACACGCCCCCGCGGGTTTTCGCTTTCTTCGCCGTTATAGCGAGATAAGAAGCGGACGTTACGGGCGCGGCGTTTTGCGGGGTGGGAAAGGCGGCGGGGAGATTGAAAGCCGCGGTTCATTTGCTGCGGAGATTGCGGTTGAGATCGTCTATTTTGCGTTTTAGCGCCGAATATTGCGAGAACCATACCGCGGCATAGGTGAACAGAAAAATTACACAATAGAAAAGTATGCCGCGCAGCGAGTGTTCCATCCACTGCATAAAGTATGCGATAGGAAGCGATGAACCGGCGCAAATAATGAGATGTGTGATTGTCTGGCGTAGAATGCTCCATTTTTCGTTGTCCCATATGGCGGAAGCGCCTGCCCATACCGCGCCGTACAGCATCGCGAAGAAAGTCTGTATGATAAACGCCGTTATTTCGTTTCCGATATCATTGGCAAGCTGCTGCGAAATCGCATGATATAAGCCGTCGCCGCTTGATAAAGATGTAATTATCGAAATAATTACAGAAATTGTTACACCTATGGGCGCACCTATGAGCGCGCGTTTCAGAACTTTGATTTTCATGGTAAGCTCCTTTCAGCGTCGGCTATATGTCGAGAAATTGTTTTATTTTTTTGACATATCTGCGGGAAGCGTAGGTTTTGCTGCCGTCTTTGAAAATAATGGTTATTGTTCCTGCAAGGCTCAAGTCGAAATTCTTTATTTTCGAGAAATTTACGATTTCAGAGTTTGAAATTCGTATAAAATTATTTTTGTTAAGCCTCTCTTCAAGCTCGTAAAGCCTTGTTTTAAGTATAAATTCTTCGTTTTCGACCACAGCGAAGACCTTTCCGTCTGACGAATAGAAGCGCGTTATCAGTTTTTCGTCTAGAGGAGTCAGCTTTTCACCGCTAAAGCCTAATATGACCTGCGGTGAGCCGTCGGAAATAAGCTCGACAGTGCGGTTGATCTCATCGGTTATTTTATCGGTCAGGATAAGAGCCTGCGGTTCGGTATACTTTTCGTCAAGCTGCACATTCACTTTCATGCTTTCACCTCCTGCTGCAATTTCATTATATCAGCTTTTGAATGAAAATCAACGAAAATCCGCTAAACGGTCTTTTTCGGCATATACTCGGTTTTTTATCGCATTTTCTATTGACAAAACCGCACGCTTGTGCTACAATATTTTTTGACATAAAGTATTCCTTATCAAGAGCAGCGGAGGAACAGGTCCTGCGAAGCTGCGGCAACCGTTCGGGTAACCGAAAATGGTGCCAATTCCTGCGCCGAAAGGCGAAAGATGAGGGAGTGTGAAAATCCGCTCCCGAAAGGGAGCTTTTGTTTTTCGAATTTTATTTCAACTGAGAAAGGACACACAAATGGCAAAGTATTTATTCACATCGGAAAGCGTTACCGAGGGTCACCCCGATAAAATCTGCGACAAAATTTCAGACAGCGTGCTCGACGCGCTCCTCGCGCAGGATCCTATGTCCCGCGTTGCCTGCGAAACCTGCACCACAACAGGTATGGTAATGGTTATGGGCGAAATTACAACAAAGGCTGTTATCGACATTCCCGCGCTCGTTCGCGAAACGATACGCGAAATCGGCTACGATAACTCCGAATACGGCTTCGACTGCAACACCTGCGCGGTAATGACCACTCTCGATAAGCAGTCGCCCGATATTGCAATGGGCGTTGACAACGCGCTTGAGGGCAGAGCGGAGAACGCAATGGACACAGGCGCCGGCGATCAGGGCATGATGTTCGGTTATGCGTGCAACGAAACTCCCGAGCTTATGCCTCTCCCTATTTCTCTTGCGCAGAAGCTTGCAAAGAAGCTCACAGACGTAAGAAAGAGCGGCGAAATCGACTATCTCCTCCCTGACGGAAAATCTCAGGTGACCGTTGAATATGACGACGGCAAGCCCACGCGCGTTGATACCGTTGTCATTTCATCTCAGCACAAGGCTTCCGCGACTCTCGAACAGATTCGTAGGGACATCATCGAAAAGGTTATCAAGACAACAATTCCCGCAGAGTTTCTCGACGAAAACACGAAGTATTATGTAAACCCCACAGGTCGTTTCGTTGTGGGCGGTCCTCAGGGCGACAGCGGACTTACCGGACGCAAGATAATCGTTGATACATACGGCGGCTACGCTCGTCACGGCGGCGGAGCTTTCTCGGGAAAGGATCCGACGAAGGTTGACCGCTCGGCAGCTTACGCGGCGCGTTATGTTGCGAAAAATATCGTTGCGGCAGGACTTGCCGAAAAGTGCGAAGTTGAGATTGCTTACGCGATCGGCGTAGCAAAGCCCGTTTCCGTTCTTGTCGATACGTTCGGAACAGGCAAATATTCCGACGATAAGCTCAGCGAGGCTGTCGCAAAGGCATTCGATCTTCGTCCCGCAGCTATCATTTCTGCGCTCGACCTCAGAAAGCCCCAGTACAAGCAGCTTGCCGCATACGGACACATGGGACGCGAGGAACTCGGCGTAGCATGGGAAAAGACCGACAAGATAGACGCTTTAAAGGCGGCTCTCGCGTAAATTAAGACAAAATCGGCGCAGATGTGATGTCTGCGCCTTTTTCGGAGGAGCGATATGCTTTTTAAGAGAATTACAGCTTTATTTTTAGCCGCAGTCATGCTTGTAAGCGCGGCAGCCTGCACCAAAGAACAGGCTCAGACTAGCGGCGGAGAAACGGCGGCTCCCGAAGTTCAGCAGACCTCCGCAAGAGTGACCGTTTCGGACGGAAAGTTTATGGTCGGCGGCAAGGAACTGTGGATAAACGGGGTAAATACGCCGTGGTACAAGTGGAACGACTTCACGGGAAACATGGACGAAGCGGTCTGGGAACAGACTTTCGCTCAGCTCGCCGAGGACAATATAAACTGTACAAGAATATGGATAAACTGCAACGGTCATCAGATATGCAGACCCGATAAGGACGGAAAGTTCACTATTTTCTCCGAGGGACACTGGGACGACCTCGATAAGCTTTTCGCGCTTGCTGAAAAGTATAAGGTCTACGTTATGCCGACATTCCTTTCGTTCGACCATTTCAAGGGAAACGGTTCGGACAACTGGCGCAAGGTGCTTACCGACCATGCAATGGCGGATCGCTACGCAGAGGTGTATGTAAAGGAATTTTGCGATCGCTACAAGGACTGTGAATATATTTTCGGAATTGACATAATGAACGAGCCTGACTGGGTATATGAGAATGAGGAATGCGGCAATATCGCTTGGGACGACCTTTCGTACTTCTTTGGAAAGTGCGCTGCGACGATTCACGAAAATTCCGATTTTATCGTTACGGTGGGAATCGCGATAATCAAGTACAACTCCGACAAATATGAGGGCAACAAGGTTTCCGACGATTACCTGAAGCAGCTTACGGGAAATGAAAATGCATACCTCGATTTTTACAGCACGCACTATTATATGTGGCAGAGAGCGTGGTTCGGCTTCCCGTTCACGGTTACTCCCGAGGAATTTGGTCTTGATACCGACAAGCCCTGTCTTATCGGCGAAACCTCAAACGATGATGAGAAAGAATGCAAAATGACGCTCACGGAGAAGTATAAATCCGCATACGACAACGGCTGGAACGGTATTATGGTGTGGATGGAGCCTAACGAAGAAACAGGCTGGTACCGCTACGACCTCACAAAGCAGGCAACGAACGATTTCTATGCATATCAGCCCGAAAAGGTCAAGCCGCTCGGCTAAAAAGCAAAGCCCGCAGGAAATTTTCTGCGGGCTGTATTTATGCTCAGTGCCAATTAAAAACTATACAAAAATTGAGTATATTCTTTGCATATATGGGCTATATGAGGATTGGTTTTATTGGCGCTTAGTATTATTCATTTATCATACCGAGCATATATTCGGCAAAGCTTTGCGCTTCGGCGGGGTCGAAAGTCATTGCCAGACCTGTTCTGTATTCGCCGAGCGCGGCTGAAATAAGCGCTTTGTATTCGTCGGAGCAAATAAACTTCTGCGCCCACTCGCCGCCCTCCTGTTTTGACAGGATCAGTCCGTCTTTTTTGTATGCCAGAACCCTGCAAAGATTAAGCGTAATGTACGTCGGGTCTTCGGTTATATCTTCCTTTGCATTTTCAATATCTGAGCGGATACTGTCCATATAGTCCTCGCGGCTTACCTGTGCAAAGACCTGTGGGATTTCCTTTCCGTAAAGCGTTTTGCCCCTATGAGAAATAATGGTGAAATGCGCCGCCAGATCCTTATCCGTTCCGTTCATTTTTTTCGCGTATCCGTCCGGGTCGGAGCGGTACCAATCAAGATGCCCCGCTGAAAAATGCAGTTCAAAAGGCGTCGGATAAACAAACGGGTCGCAGACGCTCTCCTTAACAACGCTCATTTCTATCCCTTTTTCGGGAGCGTCCTTGTTCAGCTCGTAGATCATGGCGAGATACTGCTTTTTCACATCTGTCGGAATGCCGTTTTTTACAACGACAAGCAGGTCTATATCGCTTTTCTTTTCGTTAAAGCAGCCCATTACAGCCGAGCCGTGAAGATATACTCCCGTCAGATTATCTCCGAGAATACTTTTACTCTGCTGTGTGAAGCGGTCGGTCAGTTCCTTTAGATTATGCATTTGGTTTTCCTTTCCCCGCGTGTTTGCTGCGCCGTTTTATTTATCTTACGCAGATTATCTGTGTTATTGAATGAGAACTCCTCTTGAAGCGTATACCTGAACGCCCGTACCCTGACAGTAGTAGCAGCTTCCGCTTCCGCCGCATGAGGTGCAGTCGATTCGGCTGTCATAGCCGCCCCACGCGGTATAGCCCATGCCGCTGCACGTTTGACAAATGCCGTTTCCGCCGCAGTAAAGACAGGTCCCGTCGCTATAGCCCGAGTCTGAATCCGCATAGGAATTGTCGGTCTGAGTTTGGGTGTATTCCGCACGTCCGCTTCCGCTGACAGAGTAGGTGCTGCCGTTTATCGTGACGTCTGCGCTAAGCGTGAAATCGGCGTACTGCTGAAATTCGTAGCTGTTGATGCTGAAGCTTACATTTTCAAACATTTCGGGGCTGGTTAGACTGTAGTATTCGGCATATTTGCTTGCAGCAGTGTTCATGTATATTGCCGTGAGAAATGCGGTTTCGTCGTATTCTCCCGAACGCAGGTCTTGCGTATTGAGCGTTACCTCGTCGGAGGAGTATGCTTTTGTGACCAGCATTGTCAGAACGAGAGCCTCGTTTTCCGACGGCGCGGCGGCAATTGTAAAGAAATTTCCGTAATCGGCGTTGTATGTATACGAAATATCGCCCTTCGCTTGAAGCTCACCGTTGAGGTAAACGCCTGCGGCAGAGGCGGAAAGCGTTTCTGCGGGAGCTGCTTCCGAAGAAACGCGTGAGTTTTCATCAGTTTCGGTTTGCTTCTCTGTCTGCGGCGCGTCAGATGTGCCTGTCTGCGGAGCAGGTGAGCATGACGACATGAAAATCAGCGTCAGAAGCGCTGCTGAAAACGATAAAATGCGGGACAAATATTTTTTCATTGGCTTACTCTCCGTTTATTATATAATTTTATGTAATTATATCACATATCCCGCCTGTTTGCAATACCGAAAAAACGACTTTTGAAAAATGCGGTTCAAAAAGCGTCGGATAAACAAAAAGGTTTGTTTATCCGACGCTTATTTCTATCCCTTTTTCGGGATTCACCTTAGGATTCTTTTTTACATTTCTGTGTGTTCTGCGCTGACTCTGCCGCTTATCGAGTATGTTTCACCGTTTATGACAATGTCTGCGCTGAGCGAAAAGTCAGCATATTTTTCTTCTTCAAAGCTGTTTAGTACAAAACGAGCATTGCTGAAAAAGCTGTCGTCGTAAAGGCTGGTGAGTGTTTGGGAATCTCCGTCCGAGTTGTTATACATAACTGTAAGTATGGCGGATTTTTTTGTATCTTCATCTTTTATATCGCTCGAAAGCGGAAAATCCTCTATCACTGGCGAATCAACCAGTGTTGGGTCGATAAGCATTACAGATATGAAAATTGCTTCTGCGTCATTGAGTTTAAGCGTATATCCGAACCAGTTTCCGCTTTCGGGAATGTACGAGTACATCGCGTTGATGTCGGTTTGAAGCTCTCCGTTCAGGTAAACGCCATATTCATCCTGCTGTGATGCGCTTTCTTCCGTTTCCGTGTATACGGTTACGTCGGCATATCCGCGTCCGCTTATAGAAAACGTTCTGTCGTCTACGGTTATATCTGCGCTGAGCGAAAAGTCGGCGTATTTCTCTTCCTCAAAGCTGTTTATTTTGAGATGTGCGTTGCTGAAAAAGCTGTTGTCGTAAAGGCTGAGAAGTTCCTTGTTGTTGGAGCTGTCCGCAGCATCATAATATAGAAACGATAACAAAGCTATTTGGCTGATATCACCGATCTTTACATCATCCTGCAACGGAAAATCGGTTATCGGGGTATCGGCATCTGCCGATATGTCAAAATTGGGTCCCAAAGACATACCCAAAATCAGTGATTCGGTTGAACTTATTTTTACGCCCAAGCCAAAATAATTTTTAGCGACGCAGTTGTCGGTGTAGTAGTAATATACGAATTTAGCGTCGTCTTTATAAAGCTCGCCGTTTATGTAAACGCCCGGGGCAAGTTCTTCGTCGGGAGCGGAGATTTCTTCAAGCAGAAAGGAAGGGTCGCTTTCCGGCAAAATTGTTTCCGCCGGCGTTGTTTCAACCGTATTTACAGTGCATGACGACATGAAAATCAGCGTCAGAAGCGCTGCTGAAAACGATAAAATGCGGGACAAATATTTTTTCATTGACGTACTTTCCTTAGTTTAATAATTTTATTTACATATTAAAAGGCGAATTTAAAACGAGAGCATAGCTCGTGACAGACTGCAATATACTCCTATGTTTTATTATATCACAAGCGGTCGTCAAATTGGTGTGCAAATTTGCATAATTTTTCCGAAATGCAAAAAATATCTACAAAATCAATAAAAATTCACATATGCCGCCTTTTTGCAGTACCGAAAAAGACCGACTTTTGCGGCGGGTTTGTGTGGAATATTTTCGTTGACAAAAAGTGTGATATGTGGTAAAATTAAAAGGTAAATTTGTGCGTCCTGCGCATGAAATAAAAATATATTTTTCTGATGAAAAAGAAAGGACAGAGTATGTCAGTTTATCGGATTTATGTCGAAAAAAAGCCGCAGTATGCGGTAGAGGGCGAAGCGGTCCTCTCCGACCTTCAGACCGCGCTGCGTATGGAGTGCGTAACGGCAGTGCGCATCATCAACCGCTATGACGTTGAAGATATTTCAGAGGAGAATTTTAAGCGTTCGATTCCCACTGTTTTCTCCGAGCCTCCGGTAGATAATGTTTTTGAACAGCTCGAAAAGCCCCGTGAAAACGAACGTATGTTTGCGGTCGAATTTCTTCCCGGTCAGTTCGACCAGAGAGCCGACAGTGCGGCTCAGTGTATCCAGATGCTCTGTCAGGGCGAGCGTCCCCTTGTAAAATACGCTAAAATATATGTTCTCGGCGGCAATATCAGCGACGCGGACTTCGCCAAGATAAAGCATTATCTCATCAACGCCGTAGAGTCCAGAGAATGCGGTTTTGAAGCGTATGAAACGCTTAAAGTAAAGTATGATATTCCCACGGAGGTCGCTGTTCTTGACGGATTTCTCAACCTTGACGAAAACGGACTTGCGCAGTTCATCAAAACCTACGGTCTTGCAATGGACGAGGGCGATATAAAGTTCTGTCAGGACTATTTCAAAAGCGAAAAGCGCAATCCGACGATAACCGAGATACGCATGATCGACACATACTGGTCCGATCACTGCCGCCATACCACGTTCGGCACGATCATCGACAAGGCGGAGATAAAAGCGCCGTATATTGCCGATACATACCGCGAATATATCGCTGACCGCGAGGAGCTAGGACGCGGTAAAAAGCCGATTTGCCTCATGGATATTGCTACGCTTGCGGCGAAGAAGCTGAAAGCTGACGGAGTTCTCAAGGATCTCGATGAGAGCGAGGAGATCAACGCCTGCTCCGTTAAAATTACCGTTGATGTTGACGGCAGGGACGAGCAGTGGCTGCTCATGTTCAAAAACGAAACGCACAATCACCCGACCGAGATCGAACCTTTCGGCGGTGCGGCGACCTGTCTTGGCGGTGCGATACGCGACCCGCTTTCGGGACGTGCGTATGTATATCAGGCTATGCGCGTAACGGGTGCGGGAAATCCTCTGCTCCCCGTTTCCGAAACGATTGAGGGTAAGCTTCCGCCCAGAAAAATCACCACGACTGCGGCTGCGGGATATTCCTCCTACGGCAACCAGATAGGTCTTGCGACAGGTCATGTCGCGGAAATTTATCATGACGGATATATGGCTAAGCGAATGGAAATAGGCGCGGTTATCGCCGCCGCTCCCGCCGACCATGTAAGACGTGAAAGACCCGCCCCCGGCGACGTTATCATTCTTCTCGGCGGACGCACGGGGCGCGACGGCTGCGGCGGAGCTACCGGCTCTTCAAAGTCGCACAGCGTTTCATCGCTCGAAACGTGCGGCGCGGAGGTTCAGAAGGGTAATGCTCCCGTTGAGCGCAAGCTCCAAAGACTTTTCCGCAGACGCGAGGCTACCGTTCTCATCAAGCGCTGCAACGACTTTGGCGCGGGCGGCGTTTCCGTTGCGATAGGCGAGCTTGCGGACGGACTTACCATTGACCTCAACGCCGTTCCGAAGAAATACGACGGACTTGACGGAACAGAGCTTGCAATTTCCGAATCGCAGGAAAGAATGGCAGTCGTTGTAGATAAAAATGACGTTGACAGGTTCATTTCACTCGCGGGAGAGGAAAATCTCGAAGCAACGCCCGTTGCCGTGGTTGAATCCGAAGCGCGCCTGAAGATGAACTGGAACGGGAAGACGATTTGCGACATTTCGCGTGAGTTCCTTAATTCAAACGGCGCGGAAAAGCACACCGAAATCGAAGTCCCGAAGCCCGAGGTTTCTTACGGCACAGGCTATAAGAATACCGCCGAGGACTGGGAAAAGCTTATAACCGACCTTAACGTATGCTCTCAGCGTGCGCTCGTTCAGCGTTTTGACTCGACAGTCGGCGCCGCGACCGTACTTATGCCGTTTTCGGGCAAGACACAGCAGACCCCCGTTCAGGCTATGGCTGCGAAAATCCCCGTTCTTAACGCAAAAACAAATACCGCGTCCCTTATGGGCTGGGGATATAATCCCGCTGTTGCGGTTCAGTCGCCTTATCACGGCGCAATGCTTGCGGTTATCGAAAGCATCGCGAAAATAGTTGCGGCGGGCGGAAGCAGCGAGAAGTGCTGGCTGACGTTCCAGGAATATTTTGAGAGAACGCAGGGAACTCCCTCTCGCTGGGGCAAGCCGTTCAGCGCGCTGCTCGGCGCTTATAAGGCGCAGCTTGAGCTTGGCTGCGGCGCTATCGGCGGCAAGGACTCTATGAGCGGCACTTTCGAGAAGATAGACGTTCCCCCGACGCTTGTTTCATTTGCCGTTTCGACCGCAAAGGCGGATAAGATTATTTCAGCGGAATTTAAGTGCCCGTTCAGCAAGATATATTATATTGCTCCGAAGTATGACGAAAATATGCTCCCCGATTTTGAGAGCGTGAAGAATGTGTTCAAAACGGTTGAAAAAGCGATCGCCGACGGAAAAGCGCTTTCCGTATGGTCACTCGCAAACGGCGGTCTTGCAGAGGGCGTATTCAAAATGTCGCTCGGCAACCGTATCGGCGCTAAGCTGAACAAAATGGACGACGAAAAGCTGTTCGGACTTTGCTACGGCGCGTTTATCATCGAAGCAAATGATGAGATTCCCGAAGCCGAGCTTATCGGTGAAACGCTTGACGAATACAAAATTATCAGCGGAGATGTCGAAATCGACATGGCTGCGCTTGAAAAGAAATGGGACAGCGTTCTTGAGCCTATTTTCAAGGACAGCGTAAAGGCTATGCCCGCTCCCGAAAAAATCACCTGCACAAAGGGCTGCACGACCGTATGCGCTCCCGCGAACAAAATCGCAAAGCCGCGCGTGCTTATCCCCGCTTTCCCCGGAACAAACGGCGAATATGATATGGCGGACGCTTTCACTCGCTATGGCGGACAGGCTACGCAGTTTGTTGTGCGCAATCTCGACGCAAGGAGCATGGAGGAGTCGGTTGACGCGTTTGCAAAGCTGATTTCCGAAAGCCAGATAATCGCTGTTCCGGGCGGATTCAGCGGAGGCGACGAACCCGAGGGTTCGGGCAAATTCATCAATGCGTTTTTCCGCAATCCGAAAATCAAGGAAGCAGTTCACGAAATGCTCTACAAGCGCGACGGGCTTATGCTCGGTATCTGCAACGGTTTCCAAGCGCTCATAAAGCTCGGACTCGTGCCGTTCGGCGAAATTGTTCCGCTGACCGAGGACAGCCCCACTCTTACGTTCAATACTATCGGCAGACATCAGTCGCAGCTTGTAAGAACGAGAATCTGTACGGATAAAACTCCGTGGCTTATGTACTGTAAGCCCGACGAGATCTATACTATCCCGATTTCTCACGGAGAGGGTCGCTTTGTCGCTCCCGAAAGTGTAATAAATAAGCTCGTTGAAAACGGACAGATCGCAACGCAGTACGTTGACCTAGACGGCAACCCAACAATGGATCTTCGCTTCAATCCAAACAGCTCGATGCACGCGATCGAGGGCATCATTTCGCCGGACGGACGGGTATTCGGCAAAATGGGGCACAGTGAACGTATTTCCGATAACTGCTGTGTAAATGTAGACGGCAAAAAGGAACAGCCTATGTTCAAGGGTGGTATTGATTACTTCTCCTGAGGTGAAAAATGAACTACAGGTTGAAATTGTTTGGACGGTACATGAAAAACATACTGAAAAGGGCAGCACTGATTGTTGTAATTGAACTTCTCGGTATTCTTTTATGTGTATGGAAAATATATGACGGCGGGCTTAGTATTCGCGGGCAGGCGCTCTTTCTTATGGTTATTCTGATACCGCTGCTTATCATTATCGTCGTAATAAAACACGTCGACAGGGTATGGACATACACGCGTGTGTTCGAGGAAAAAGGGTTTTGTCCCGAATACCGTGACGCTTTTGAGCTGAAACATATACGAGGAAACGCCAAAGCAACGAATCTCGAGAAAATACAGTATGCGGAAATTCATCTGCACTTGGGTGAGCCGCAGCGCTGCATTTTTCTACTTAATCAGCTTCAGATACCGGAAAGTGAGAAAATTGCGCGTGCGTGGTATCTCATAACCTATATGAAAGCTGCTGCGGCGATGAAAGACGCTGAGCTTATGACCGACGTATGGAACAAAAATCACGATTTCATAAGCAGGTACATTGCCGAAAACCAGAACGCGTCGTTTTTTGAAACGGCGTTGGTTCTGAAGTGTTGCTACACGCGGCTGCTGTGCATTCGAGGAGATTATCGGGGAGCGCTTGATTCGCTCAACGGGGCGATTCCGACGAAAAAAATGAAGTCGGGAGCTGCTGCGGACTTTTACATTCTCCAGACGTATATTTATCATATGCTCGGTGACAGCGCCAAAGAGGAAAAATCGGCGAAGTATGCTCGTACAGCAATCGAGAACGGCTTTTACGAGCTGGAAATTTCGCGCAGGTACGCGCTTGACGACCTAGAAAAGGCGTGCAACGGGGGAATGGCGATATAACGCACAAGCAAAAAAACGGCTTTGCACTCTTAAAGTGCAAAGCCGTTTTTGCTGCGTCGGTGCAGTCGGCGGGGCGGGCGCCCGCCCTGCGTTTTGCGGAGCAAAACGCAGGGCAGCGCGGCGGAGCCGCGCTGCTGCCTTGCCGAAGGCAAGGCGCGGGCGCCCGCGCCGTCGGGTATTGCCGGAGGTCGCCGGGTGAGCCTGCACGGGCATTGGGATTTAAGAAAAGTCGGTAAAAGGAACGCAAGTCAGACAGAAATTCGCTGTGAACGTTGCCAAAAAGAAAACTGCCCCTGTTTTTATGGGGGCAGTGATAGTATCAGTCGTTCAGCAGCTTTGAGAAAATGCCGCTGTCAAATGTGTCGTGGTGATTCTTTTTGGGTGGATCCTGCGTGAAATCAACTTCCATTTCATAGAGAACGCCGCTCTTTCCGGTTTCAAGAGAAGTAACGACAATTGAATAGGTATGAACGTCCGAGCCGCTTACTTCCCACTCAATTTTTTTCGTGAGGCTTATTTCCTTTATCTCGGTCTTTTCTTCAACAAGAGTACCGTCTATGTAATATTTAAGCTGAAATTCGCCTGTAAGATTGCTGTTTTTCATGGTTACGGAAATCGACGTTTTTCTTGAAGTTGAAGCGGATTCGCCCGCAATAACGACCTCGACTCTTGTGTTTGGTTCAACCATTGTTTCGGGGTCGACTCCCTGTTCAAGAACGGTTCCGGGAGCAGCGTCGCCCGCGTCCTGTTTATAGGAGATTGTGAGTGCAATGTTGTTTTCTTTTGCAAGCTTTGTTGCGTCCTCAACTGAAAGTCCGCAAAAATCGGGAACGGCAACTTCAACATCGCCCGAACCGAGGCTTACATAGCAGATAACGCTTGAGCCGGGCTCGACCTTTTCGCGGGCGGCGGGCTGAGTGCGGATAACGCAGTTTATCGGTATTTCGCTGTCCTCCGCGTGAATTATATCGCACTTTAATCCCTGCTTTTCAAGAAGAGCCTGCGCGTCGTCAATATTTCTGCCTGTATAATCGTCGATTTCAACGAGCTTTGCACCGCTGCTGACAACAAGGTGAAAAACGGTGCCGTCTGAATATTTTGTTCCTGCAATAATGTCCTGTTCAAGAACTGTTTCCTTGGACGCGCTTTCGTCATAGCGATATTCCGTTTCAATTGAAAGCTCGGGATAGCGCATACCTATCTGTTCAAGGGTAAGTCCAACAAAATTAGGCACTTCCGCACGGTCGTCGGGCGCTTCGGTTGCGGCTGTAGTCGTAAATCCGCCGCCTGATTTATCACAGCCCGCAAGTGAAAGAATAAGAACTGCCGCAAGAATTGCAGATAATTTTTTATTCATAGGAATTTCCTTTCGTGTACATTAATATACAACTTTATCATATCACAGTTTATCCGAAATGTCAATTCCTTTTATATTTTAATGCTAATGCGTTACGCCGAATCTGTCGATCTCGACATTGCACTCGACCGAAAACTCCGCATTTTTAAGCAGCTCGGCGAAATTTTCCTTTACTGTCAGCCATTCCGAAAGGTCGTTTGACATGATGCGGTGGCAAAGCCCGACAGGGTCGCTTCCGTATTTGTTTACGGCGGCTGAAACCGCTCCGCCTATTCTTCGTTTTATCCACATTTCGCACTGCTCCTCGACCGTATCGCTGTACGGGATACCCTCGTCCTGAAGCTGGCTGTCGATATATTTTCCGAGCGCTTTGATTTTGACAGCAAAGCTCAGCTTTTTATCGCTGTAATTCGGTTCAATTTCAGTTTTAACGTTGTAAAGCGATACCGTTATATTCTGCCCGTCGGCAGCCGCAGAAAAAGACGTGTTAGTTATCGCGTCACTGAGAAATTGCAGTCCCGAAAGGTCGGAAAGCGATATGTTGTCTGCAAGCGCACGTTCCGAAAAAAGCGCACCGCCGCTCAGTTCGACTATTCTGCCGTCGTCGGTCGTTCCGCTCTCGGTCATTGCGGGAGCCAGAAGCGGAAGAACGGTGCAGCCCGTGGGCTGCCGCAGTTCGTTCATCACTTTATACAGCGGTTTCGTTTCCCCAAGCCCAAGCAGCTCTGCGTGCGTCATAAGCTGACGGAGATGTTCTACCGAAACGACGCCGTCCTTGAATTGTACGTCCATAATATCGCCCGCTTTGCCATTTGCAACGGCAATAAGCGTTGTCGGATTGCTCTGGTAGTAGGTTTCCGCAAAGCTCAGGCTTTTTACCAGGTCGCGTTTCGCGGCTTCTTCTCCGAAAACTATGGCCGCCGTTATACCGAACATAAAAGGGCGTCCGCACTTGACCGAAGCGCTTTCCAAAGCGGTCTGAATGTCGGTCCCGCGCCCTTTTACAACGACAACATTCGCTTTCGACGAGTCAACAAGCGTTGAGCCGCCCGATTCCTCCGTGTTGAAGTATTGTACGCTGACTTCATAGCCCTCGGCGGAATAATCCACGCCGATAGCCTCGACGATTGCCTGTCTGTTAAGCTCGGTGTGCGGCAGGCAGCCCGAACAGGTCAGCAGCACCGCAGGCATAAGCGCGGCGGCAATAATTTTTCTCAGAGTCATTTTATGCGTTCCTTTCTTTTTATACTTAGCACCAATTAAAAACTATACAAAAAATCAAGTATAATCTTGTATATAGGGGTTATATGAAGATTTTTTGTCTATAGTCTTATTGGTGATTAGTATTATACTTGGCGAAAATAAGGCATATCAGCGGTATTACGGTGACCGGTATGAGCAGCGCGGCGCCCGTTCCCGTAAGTGCGGATAATTTGACAAAGTCGGTTGTATTTCGGCTGACAATAAAGCTTGTGAAGCCCGAAAGAACAAGCACGGCGGCTGCGGTTATTGTCGCGGCAGCGCTGTTCCCAAAAGCGTTTTTACAGGCGTTCCGCACAGCTATCGTCAGGAGCGAAAGCCGTATTATCGCCGCCATTACCCATACGATAACGTCTATTCCGTCAAGCCGCTGGAACAGATTAACGTCCGAAAGCGAGGCAAGCATATAGAATGGGAAACTGGTCACGTTAAGATATTCGCCGAGCACGGTGTTATACAAAAACGTCATGAGCAGCAGCGTGGGTAGGGTCAGGCACGCGTATAGCAGCAGGCTTCTGCTCGCTTTTTCGCGGACCTCCGAGCAGAGAACGGCAAAGGTCGCTCCCTCGAGATTTTTTGAAAATTCACCGAGAACGTCGGCAATAAGCGTCTTGGGTGAGTCTATTATTGCGGGGTAGAGATAACGCAGACAGATATTTCCGCCTATTCCGCACACCACAAGGATAAGCAGCAGAGCGAATCCTCCGGCGGCTATCACGCCTGTGCGCGCGGTAGTGGGAAGCCCTTTCAGCAGCGCGTAAAGGCAGGCGATAACCACGAAAAATATTATCAGAGAAGCGGGCGCGGCGTCGAATATTGTGCTTGAAGTGTAAAATTCAAGCTGTACCGTTACCGTAACCATCATCGTAAATATCATGACGATAAAAATTACGGCAAGAATCCGCGAGGCGACGGGACTGCTTTTTGCGCAGACGGCGAAGAGATTTTCTCCCGGATATTTTTTCAGCAGAAGCATTACGGGAATAAGCGCCGCCGCCAACAGTACGAACGACAGAATTATGACTGTGAAGCGCTGCATTCCGTAGGTTATATCGTCCTGCGGAAAATTTGCGGCTTCGGCAAAAATTCGGGACAAGGCAAGCACTATCCCAAGCTGTCCCCAACCTATTTTATCCATTCTTTCTTTCAGCCCTTCCTAAATCCGAACCGTTAAGGTCCTGTATCTTTACGTCATTTTTTGCAAGCGTGCGCCAGCCCGCACGAATCAGCGTGTCGCGCATACCGCGCAGTGAAAACGGCGAAACGGGCGAGGTATACGGAATACCGTACGGTCTCATTGAGCAGATTTTCAGCAAAAATAGCGTTCCAAGTATCGTTATTCCAAAAAGTCCCCACATTCCGCCCGCAATAATGAAAGCAAAGCGCATTACGACAATGCTGTTGTAAATGTCGGGGACTATGAAGCTGGCAATCGACGAAACCGCGACGATAAGCACAAGCGGTGCTCCGATAAGACCTGCTGAAACAACAATGTCGCCGATAACGATACCGCCGACTATGCTTACGGCGTGTCCGAGATTTGACGGCATACGAAGTCCCGCTTCGCGCATTATTTCATAGAAAATGTGTATCAGCAGGCATTCTGTAAGCAGATTGTACGGCGTTATCTGTATTGAAGCGGCGAGATTGAGCAGCAGCGAATTTGGGATAAGTTCGGGGTGAAAATTCGCGATCGCAACGTAAAATCCCGGCAGCAGAACGCTTGCGGCGAACGCAAGATAACGCAGAGCGCGCATTATCGCGACATATACGGGCTTCTGAGTATAGTCGTCGAGCGTCTGGAAATTCTCGGTAAAAAGGCGCGGGATAATCAGCGCGAAAGGAGTTCCGTCAACGATTATGCCCACGCGCCCCTCGTACAGCTTTGCCGCCAAAGTGTCAGGGCGTTCGGTTATGCCGGCTTCGTCGAAAATAAGCGAGCCTTTTTCCTCAAGAAAAGGCTGGATATACCCGCCCTCCAGAATTGCAGAAAGCGGAAGTTCTTCAAGGCGGCGTTCAATGTCCTCAAGAAGCTCACGGCTTACCTTGCTTTCAATATAGCAAAGGCATATATCGGTGTTGGAAAGGCTTCCGACAGTGCTTAGCTTAAACACAAGGTCGGGGGATTTTATACGCCTTCGGAGCATCGACATATTCGTTCGCACGGCTTCGACAAAGCCCTCGCGCGAACCTCGCAGGTTAACATGCGTAGACGGCTCGGAAACGCTGCGTTTCTCAAAGCCCTGAACGCCGATTGCGATTCCGTGTGTAACGCCGTCCGCAAGGATCACGCAGAAGCCGCCCATTATCATCGCGGTAAGCTGCTCATAATCGTCTACCTGATGTTGTTCTCCCGCGAGGAGAAGCTCGCCCTGCATAATTTCCATTACGCGCGCGGGATCGAGTTTTTTTTCGTTGCCTATGCTGTTTATCGGGCGGAAAATCAGATTTGCCATTTGATTCGTGTCTGTCTGCCCCTCGCAGAAAAGTATGCAGACGGAAACTCCGCCCGCTTTTGCGTATTTTATATTAAGGTCGCTTGAATTGCGCATTATCGCGCGAACGTTTACCGTGTTGCGACCGAGATCCTTTTCAAGACTGCCTTTGTCCAATTTTTTTGCTTCCTTTCGTCATGTTTTGAAATATTGCGGTATTATTTTAACCGCTTCGCATAAAAACATACTTTTTGAAAAAAATAATGACAAAATCATGTTGATTGGAAGGGCAGAAAAATGCTTATAATTGTTATACGCTCACTTATTTTATTTACACTTATTATATTATGCCTGCGGCTTATGGGAAAAAAACAGCTTGGCGAGCTTCAGCCGAGCGAGCTTGTCACGACGATACTCATATCGAATATCGCTACGCTTTCGCTCGAAGACCCGTCAATGCCTATGCTGCTCGGTATCGTGCCTATTCTTATGATCGTGTGTATCGACGTGCTCATGTCGGGGATTATGCTTAAAAGCACAAGCTTTCGGCGTGTAGTTACGGGAAGTCCGAAGGTTATAATTTCCGATGGAAAGATCGACCAGCGGCAGATGAAGGACCTGCGCTACACGATAGATGACCTGCTTGAATCCATGCGCGATTCGGATATTTTCGACGTAAATCAGATTCAGTACGCAATGGTTGAAACAACGGGAAAAATCAATTTTTATCAGAAATCCGACGGAACGACCGACCCGCCGACCGTTATTATAAAGGACGGACTGCTTATACACGAGGGGCTTACGCAGGCGGGGCTTGGCGAGGGGTGGCTGACCGAGCTGTTCAAAAATAAAAATATAAAGCGCGAGGAGATATTTCTCCTTGCGGCAAGCGGCGACGGGTCATATACCCTCATTCTCCGCGAAAAATCCCAAAAGAAAAAGGAGGCGGGAAGATGAAGCGGATAATTATTTGCGGACTGATAATGATTACGCTTGTGATAATCGGGATAATCAGCCTTTTCTATACGGATTCGGTCACGGACGCCGCCGCGCGCAAGGTTGACGAAATAAGCGCGAGCTTTGAGAGCGGCGATTACGACCTCACGCGCAAGCTTACAGCAGAACTGGACAAAAGCTGGCAGGACTATTATCAGGGGCACATTTTTATGGTCGATAAGGATCACGCAATGGAGATTTCATTGTCGATTTCGCGCATAAAATCCATGGCTGAGCAGGACGACGACGACCTGCCGACCGAATGCGGCGCGGCGCAGGACTTGATACAGCTTTACCGCAGGAAGCACGACTTGACGTGGGAGAATATTTTTTAGGGAAATAATACTAATCCCTAACCAACATATAGATAGTGCCTATATATTGATTGCCGCTTAAAAAGCGGTATGTCAAAGCCGACGGCTTTGATTGAAATAGTATAAGGCGGCGCACCGCGGTTCGGTTAAATCCGTTCCGTTGGTAAGCGCCGCCTTTTTGCGCTCCGCGCAACTCGGCGTTGGGCAAAAACAGGGATAATCGTGACGTATCAAAAGGCGGTGATTGCCACAAGGCGCTCGCCTTAAAATAGGGAAAATATAGCTAACTTTCCGTCACCCGCCGTTTCGGAAAGCGGGGCGTGGGTATAACGTTTAAAAAGGCGGGAACTGCCACAAGGTGCTCGCCTTAAAATATGGGAAATATAGCTAACGGTTCGTTACCCGCCGTTTCGGAAAGTGGGGCGCTGGTATAACGTTTAAAAAGGCGGGAACTGCCGCAAGGCGCTCACCTTAAAATAAGAAAAATATAGCTAACGTTCCGTCACCCGCCGTTTCGGAAAGCGGGGCGTGGGTATAACGTTTAAA
>CAKSFR010000010.1 GCA_934454635.1 uncultured Ruminiclostridium sp. | reverse complement strand
CGCCGTCGCGCTTTACGGGAGATAAAACCGACCTGTTTAAAGGCGGAACATGGATAAAACGCCCCGTGTTTTGGAGAAATTCGCTTAATCAAAGAGCTTGACTTTGCTGTCACACTTCCCGAGAAATAAAAACCAATTTAACAAAAGTTCCCGCCCCCGCCGTCGCGCTTTACGGGAGATAAAACCGACCTGTTTAAAGGCGGAACATGGATAAAACGCCCCGTGTTTTGGAGAGGATTGTAAAATGCTGATTGTGAACACGCTTCCGCAGGAGGAAGCAGCCGCAGTAATCGCAGCGCTTAAAGAAAAAGCGCCGCAGAACTGCGAAATTATCAATACTGAAAAAATGGACATTCGCCCGTGTATCGGGTGTAATTTCTGCTGGCTCAAAACGCCGGGGATATGCTCGGTAAAGGACGACTATGAAACTGTTCTTAAAGCGTATCTGCGCCATGAAACGATTATTTTTATAGGAAATACGGCGTTCGGCGCGGCAGACCATAAGCTGAAAAACATTATCGACAGGGTTCTGCCGCTTGTCACGATGTATACCTGCTTCAAAAACGGAGAAATGCGGCACGTTTTGCGTTATCGTCTTAAATTTCGCTTTGCCATGCTTTATGCAGGCGAGGGCGACCGCGATTATCTCAACGAGTGGATCGACCGCTTGGCGGTAAATTTCTGCGGAAAGTCGCTCGGGGCGTACCCTTTGAGTGAAGCAAAGGAGGCGGCAAAATGCATCTGACAGTTATAAACTGCTCTCCGCGCGTAAAAGCAAAGAGCAATACCGAGATAATTCTTGAGCATTTTTTGCGGGGATTTGAAGAGGGCGGCAACACCTCCGAGGTGTGGCATCTGTCCGACAGAAACGAGTGGGAAAGCGCGGCAAAGGCTTTTTCCGACGGAACCGACATTCTGTTTGCGCTTCCGCTTTTTGTGGAAAATATTCCCGGGATAATGCTGGAATTTCTTGAACAGCTTACGCCGAAAACGCAGTCGGGGACGCGGGTTTCGTTTATTTTGCAGGGAGGATTTCCCGAGGCGGCGCAGCTTCGCTGCGGCGAGAAATTTCTGAAAAGCCTGCCCGAAAAGCTTGGCTGCACGCTTGGCGGCGTGCTTATAAAGGGCGGTATGTTCGGTATGCGACTTGTTCCCGAGGAAATGGCTGCTCCGCAGCTCGAAGAATTTGTCGGAGCGGGCAAACATTTTGCGGAAAACGGCGGGTTCGCCGAGGATTTTGCGAAGAAATTCGGCGGGCCCGAACACTTTCCGAAGTCGGAAATTGTAAAGTTCAGGCTGCTTGGAAGAATCATGCAGAGAATATATATGCCGAAAATTGCGGCGGGAATGGGCTGCACCCAGAAGCTGACATATAGGCCGTATAAATAGATCTGCGGTTCTTGACATTTGCACTGCTGAACATGATAACAAGAAAGGAGGGGAACCGGATGAGCGGAAGGCAAAATAATTGGAATGAAGCAGGACAGAATACGCGTGAAGACAATCGTATTAGAGTTCTGAAATTGCTCTATGCGTTTTATGCGGAAAATCGTAGGGCGCCTAAAGATGCAAAGGAATTGGTTGACGCTGCAAAAAAAGGCGGTGTAACTCAAATTAATTTAAGGGAGGACGAAATTCAAAAGCACCTTGACGTTATTTTTAATTAAGGTTGCAGTATCCTTGACATTTGCAGATCTATATGTTAAAATGATAAAAACGATGATGGGGCGCAGTAGCGCGCGGAAAAGCCTTTCAGAGAGCCTGCGGACGGTGTGAGCAGGCAGACCCCGTGCAGTGAATTACTCCCCGGAGCGGCTCGCCGAACGTTCGGGTCAATCGCTGAGGTTGGTACGGCAATTAAGCGGCACGGGTAAGCCCGTTAAAGCTGTCGCGATTTCTTTTGGAAATCGCACTGAGGTTCGCGTTTGCGAACAAACTGAGGTGGTACCGCGGTAACACGCCCTCGGAGTAATTCCGAGGGCTTTTTTATTTGAAGCGTGCGGCGCTTCACCCGTATTCCGCCTTTAAACAGGTTGGGCTTATTTTAAGGAATGTGAAACGGCGGAGTTGTAAACTTTGTTTAAGTGGGTTTTGAGAACGCGAGGGGTTTATTCAAACTCTGTTTTTAAACAGCTTGGGTTTATTTTGCGGCAGGTGCAGCGGAGGGGCAGGAGCTTTGGCAAAAAATACTGTGCAGCGCCGCATAACCCTCGCACCGCGGCTTTCAATTTGCTCGTTTCCCCTCAATGTCTGCGCAACGCCGCAGCCCGAACTTAGCGATACTCTCGCATGGCGCACGCGCCGATCCTGCCTGCGGCAGGCTCGGCTATGGGCGGCTTCGCCGCCCACGCGCGTTTCGGCGCAGCCGAAACGCGCGGCGTGCGCCGCAAAACGCGAGGCGTTTTATCCATATTCCGCCTTTAAAAAGGCTAGGTTTATTTCATGGAAAGCAAAACGGCGCGGGATTGTAAACTTTGGCTAAGTGGGTTTTGAAAACGCGAGGCGTTTTATCCAAGCTCCCGCCTTTAAACAGGTTGGGCTTATTTTAAGGAATGTGAAACGGCGGAGTTGTAAACTTTGGCTAAGTGGGTTTTGAAAACGCAAGGCGTTTTATCCAAGTTCCCGCCTTTAAACAGGTTGGGTTTACTTCACCGCAAATACAACGGCAGCCGAGGAATTTTCTTGTAATACTAATTCCTAATCAACATATAAACGTTGCCTGTAAGAAGAATGAAAAATAGTATAAAATGGAGAGATAATATGAAGAATAACCTGCTTAAAACAGTAAAAATAACGCTTATTTTCCTCGCGGGCGCGGCAACAAGGCTTGCGGTCATTGCGGGAATGGTGCTTGTTATGGTTTACATGATTTCGGCTGCGAACTTGTTTTTTTGGTTTGTTATGATGGTGGTTATTGCACTTGGAATCTATGCGGGAATTTTGGTCGGGGATATTTCCGAAAAGAAGCCGCGGCTTCCACGCATGGCGGGAATTATGGCATACGTCCTCGGTGCGGCAGTTCTGCTCGCCGTCTTGATTGTCGAAAATGAGTGCAAGATAACGCGGGCTATGGACTCCTCATGGATGTTCAGCGGGCTTACCGTAGCCTTTGGGAGAGCTTTCAGGTGGATATTGTGGGGGAATGCTGCGGCGGTGGCGGTGAATGCTGTTGTACAGACGGTGTATACCATAGTGAGGAAAAAAGATGAAAACGATTCCCGCTAAATCTATTTTGCAAAAAAACAAGTCCGGCGCGTGGTTCGGGAACGACTACAACATGAACCTGTACAAGGGCTGCTGTCACGGGTGCATTTATTGCGACAGCAGAAGCGGCTGTTATAATATCGACAACTTCGACGAGGTACGCGCAAAGGAAAACGCGCTTGAAATTCTCCGCGACGAGCTGAAGCGCCGCACGCCGGGGATTATCGGCACAGGCTCGATGAGCGACCCGTACAATCCTTTTGAGAAAACCGAGCAGCTTTCGCGAAGGGCGGCGGAGCTTATCCGAGGGAGCGGTTTCGGGCTTACGGTTGTAACGAAAAGTCCGCTTATTACGCGGGACATTGACGTTTTCGGTGAAATTGCCGCAGAACAGCCGCTTTTGCTGAAAATGACGATAACTACGGCGGACGACGGATTTTGCAGGCTGCTTGAACCGAACGTCGCGCCGACGTCCGAGCGTTTTGCGGCGCTTGAAAAGCTTGCTTCGGCGGGACTTTTCACGGGTATCACGCTTATGCCGATACTGCCGTTCATCAACGATACCGCCGAGAATATCCGCAGCATTGTCCGACGGGCGGGAGAATGCGGCGTCCGCACGATTTTTCCTTTTTTTGGACTTACTCTTCGCGACGGTCAGCGCGAATATTTCTACGGTCGCCTTTCGCGGATTTTTCCCGAAAAGCCGCTTGCAAAGATGTATTCCGAGCGGTTCGGCGGCTCGTACGAGTGCGTTTCGCCGCGAATGAACGAGCTTTGGGAAATTTTCCGTGAGGAATGTCACGCGGCGGGGATTTTGTACCGCATGGACGAGATCATTTCTGCTTACATGGCGGGTCATCTTGCCGAACAGACTCGCTTTTTCTGAAAAAACGCGAAGCGTGTGACGCTTCACCCGTGTTCCGCCTTTAAACAGGTTGGGTTTATTTCGCAGAAAGTGAAACGGCGGGGCTGTGACGATAGTACTGAATTGGGTTGAATTAGCAAAACGCGAGGTGTTCTATCCATTATTCCGCCTTTAAACAGGTTGGGCTTATTTCACCGTAAGAACAACGACGGGACGAGTTCTTGCTAAGGCAACACCGCACGAAGCCTGCTTTTAAGGCAGTGCTGTTCCGCTCCGCGGCTTTCAATTTGCCCGTTTACCCTCAATGCCTGCGCAACGCCGCAGTCCGAACTTAGCGACACCCTCGCAGGGCGCACGCGCCGAGCCTGCCTGCGGCAGGCTCGGCTGTGGGCGGCTTCGCCGCCCACGCGCGTTTCGGCGCAGCCGAAACGCGCGGCGTGCGCCGCTTTACCCGTGTTCCGCCTTTAAACAAGTTGGATTTATTTCGTGGCAGGCGAAACGGCGGGGTTGTAAACTTTGGCTAAGTGGGTTTTGAGAAAGTAAGGCGTTTTATCCAAACTCTGTCTTTAAACAGGTTGGGTTTATTTTGCGACAGACGCGGCGGAAGGACTGGAACTTTGGCAAAAAATACTGTGCAGCGCCGCATACCCCTCCGCAACGCCGCAGTCCGAACTTGGCGATACCCTCGCAGGGCGCCCACGGCCGAGCCTGCCTGCGGCAGGCTCGGCCGTGGGCGGCTTCGCCGCCCACGCGCGTTTCGGCGCAGCCGAAACGCGCGGCGTGCGCCGCGAAGCGTGCGCCGCTTCACCCGTGTTCCGCCTTTAAACAAGTTGGATTTATTTCGTGGCAGGCGAAACGGCGGGGTTGTAAACTTTGGCTAAGCGGGTTTTGAAAACGCAGCGGCTGGGCTACAGCATATCGGCGGGGGCGCGCAGCGCAGCGGAATTGCGGAGCAATTCCGCTGCCTGCGCAAGCCATAACGGCGGCGTGCGAAGCCGCCGTTATGGCTTGCGCAGGCGCACTGTCCCGCTTTGCGGGACAGGCGCTGCGCGCCCCCGCCCCGTGAGGCACCTGCCCCGCCGACCGACCGTGGCGAACGCAGCCGATCAAGAAAACCTTGCGGCTTGCACGGAAACATTCCGCATAAATAAAGAGCTAAGGAGGAAAATAATGAAACGAATTGTAAGAATGACGGCGGCGCTGATTTTTGCAGCGGCACTGACTGTTTCCGCTTCTGCGGTGGAACTTACCGAAGCGAGAGGCGCTGATGGAACAAAGCGCGTAGTCTACAGCGACGACCGGGTGTTCTTCGGGATCGATATTTCCAAGCCGTTCAGTCCCGAGGCGGTTGACGGCGAGCCGCAGGAAAAAGGCGGCGCGATCGAGTGGGAATTATTCTACGGCGAAAATGAAACGGGTCATGTGGATTGCGTGCTTCACACGAGCGAAAGCGGATATGAGGGCGAAATGGCGGTCTGGAGGGAAGGCGTTGAAGCTGTTATCTCTGTCGGGACCGACCTTGACGGGCAGGAATACTCCGTTGTCGAATTTGATTTCGGCTTTCCCGATTTTTTCTATATTATCGGCGTATATCCGCTTGATGAAAACTCGTGGATAAGCGTTAGCTACGGCGCTTCGGACGAGGCGCTGCGTGAGAAGATCTTAACTTCGCTTAAAAGCTTCAGCCGAAACGGCGCGGAAGCGAAGCCGACTGTCAAAAATCCCGAAACGGGAGCGGGATTATCCGTTTTTGCGGCGTCTGTATGCGCTTCTGCCGTGATTTTGTTCCGAAAGAGAAAATAATATAAAAAGCTTGAAGGGTTGTGATATACATGAAATCGCCCGACGATTTTGTTGTTTATGTGCATTGCACATTCAGATAAATAACCATTAAACATACGAAAGGAAACGAAAAATGAAACTTTATGAAGAACTTGTCCGCCGCGGGCTTATCGCTCAGGTAACGGACGAAAAAGAAATCAGCGAAATGATAAACGCGGGAAAAGCCACGTTCTATATCGGCTTCGACCCGACCGCCGACAGCCTCCATGTAGGTCATTTCATGGCGCTCTGCCTTATGAAAAGGCTCCAGCAGGCGGGAAATAAGCCGATCGCGCTTGTAGGCGGCGGCACGGGCATGATAGGTGACCCGTCGGGCAAATCCGATATGCGAAAGATGATGACCCCCGAAACTATCGCGCACAACTGCGAGTGCTTCAAAAAGCAGATGAGCAAGTTCATCGACTTCTCCGAGGGCAAGGCGCTTATGGTCAACAACGGCGACTGGCTTCTTAATCTTAATTATATCGACGTTCTCCGCGAGGTCGGCGCCTGCTTCAGCGTAAATAAGATGCTGACGTTTGAGTGCTATAAGCAGAGAATGGAGCGCGGACTTACTTTCCTCGAGTTCAACTACATGATAATGCAGAGCTACGATTTCTATATGCTTTATCAGAAATACGGCTGTAATATGCAGTTCGGTGGCGACGACCAGTGGGCTAATATGCTCGGCGGAACGGAGCTTATCCGCAAGAAGCTCGGCAAGGACGCTCACGCGATGACGATAACGCTTCTGCTTAACTCCGAGGGCAAGAAAATGGGCAAGACCGAAAAGGGCGCGGTATGGCTCGACCCCGAAAAGACCAGCCCCTACGACTTTTTCCAGTACTGGCGGAATGTTGCCGATGCGGACGTTATTAAGTGCCTGAAGCTGCTCACTTTCGTTCCGATCGAAGAAATAGAGGAAATGGAAAAGACAATGGAGGGCGCGGCATTCAACAAGGCGAAAGAGCTGCTCGCTTTCGAGCTTACGAAGATGATTCACGGCGAAGAAGAAGCGAACAAGGCGCTTGCCGCGGCGAAGAGCCTGTTCGGGGGAAGCGGCGTTTCTGCCGATATGCCGACAGACGAGATACCTGCGGAAATGTTCGCGGACAATAAGATAGGCATTCTCGACCTGCTGACTGCGGCAAAGCTCGCGCCGTCAAAGCGCGAAGCGCGCAACCTTATCGCGGGCGGCGGAATTATGGTTGACGACGTAAAAATCGACGACCCGAACGCGCAGATTGAAATAAACGACTTCGTTGTCGTGAAAAAGGGCAAAAAGATAATCCACAAGGTCAAAAAGGCGTAAAAAAATCGCCCCTTTCGCGGGATAACCGTGAGAGGGGCGATTTTATGCCTTTTTATTTTACTTTTATTTTCACTTTTATAGTTGTGCCGTTTACCTTTGCCGTGATTATTGCAGAGCCTTTTTTCTTTGCGGTCACTTTACCCGAAGAGCTTACGGTCGCAACGGATTTTTTCGAGGTCGACCATGTCGCTCCCGAAATTGTCGTGCCGAGCTGAACGGAAGAGCCTTTCTTCACCTCAAGCGTAAGATAGGGCGACGAAGAAGTTGAAGAGCTGTCCGAAGAGGGGAATGTGGCGGTGAGGGTGACGTCGCCTGAGCCGTAATCATAACTTGCCCACTCTCTTTTCACCCTTATGTAATATGTGCCTTTATTGACAGAGTAGGAAATGCTTCCTTTGAATTTTTCAATAATTTTGTTCCCACCGCACCAGTCACTATTGCCCCCTGCGCTACCAATATCGCCGGAAGTAGCTTCTGTTTTTATAGAAGTGACGTTATTTCCGTCTGAATCGTAAACATAAACACGAGAACTTGACATAACAGAAACAAGATCAAGCTTTAAAGTTCCGCTTTTTGAAACAGTGATCTTATAATCGGCAGCGTTACCGTTACTCGGAAGAATTGCACTGTATGATTTCCCGCTTTTGATCGCTTTTGCGGTGTCCGCTATGCTTTCTGCGCCCGCGGGGACGGCGAGCATAACAAATGCCATTGCTGCGGCTAATGCTGCCGCAAGGATTTTCTTTAAGTGTTTCATTTTTTCCTCCTTAATTATCTCAAATTGCTGAATAGCATGCCTATGATCGAAACGTCACAAATAAGCCCGAGGATAACAAGAATAAACGGCAGAAGCATAATAAACATGATGACTGCCGTATTTCTTTTTATGCGCCTTAGCCGCTCATCGCACGAAGTCTGCAAATTTATGAGCTGACGGAGCATATCGTTCTGCAAGCGAAGAAGTTCGCTCGACGTTTCGGCGCTGTTGCGGTGTTCTGCGGGCGTGTTGGCTTTTGCGGTATTGGCGTTTCCCGCGCTTTCAACGGGAGCGCCGCAGCTTGTACAGAAGTCCGCTCCGTTCGGAATTTCTTTTCCGCAATTTTGACAAAGCATTATGATTCCTCCTCTCAAATAAAGTATAATACTAATTCCTAATCAATATATAGACAATGTCTATATATTGATTACCGCTTAAAAAGCGGTATGTCAAAGCCGACGGCTTTGACGGAATTAGTATTGTACGGCTTTTTCGGCGGCTGCGCAGAAGCGGCGAATCTTACTATAGACGTTGTCTATATTAAGATTGAAAAATAGTATAAAAAGCCTGTAATTTTACAAAATACCCCATATGGGGTATTTATATTATACTCCGTATGGGGTATTTTGTCAACCCCCAAATGGGGTATTATGTAAAATAATAATGACTACTGCCAAAAGGAGGCTGACAGAATGCTCGGAAACAGGCTTCGGGACCTGCGGGAGGATCATGACCTTACACAGCTTCAATGTGCAAAGCTCGCGTACATCTCAAAAAACAGCTATATCCGCTATGAAAACGGCGAACGAATACCGCCGCTCGACGTTATTGTCACTCTTGCACGTTACTATGACGTTTCGGTTGATTATATAGCGGGGCTTACCCCCGACAAACGAAAATATTGGTAATACTAATTCCTAATCAATGTATAAACATTGTCTATAGGAAGATTGAAAAACAGTAAAAAAACCGCCCGCACGGATTTCTCCGAACGGGCGGTTAGCTTTTCTTCCTCAATTCACAAAAACGCTTGAGCGGTGCTTAAAATATACCGCGTAGTTGATTATAAACATTACAATGGAGATGGCGTCTTTTCCGAGCTCTTCGCCAAGCGTACTTGTTATCGACGCGCCGACAACGATCGAAACCACAAAAAGATACCCATATCCCACAATGAAGCCGAAAATAAATACCGCTAAATAGCTTGGCATGGCGGTGCGTTTAAGACCGCTTATCTGATACCGCACAAATATAAGACTCGCGGAATAAAGAAGTGCCAGCAGACCGAAGATAATGTCAACGCGCTTCATCGCGGGAAACGCTTCGTACACCAACGCCGCGTCATCTCCGTACTGCATTCCCGTAAGAATATTCAGTGCGGAAAACAGGCTTAAGACCGCGCCCGCGAAAAATGAAAAATAGAGCAGGAATTTCATCCAGCCTATGCCGTAGGATTTTCCGTCGACGCCGATAATATAACCGAGCTGTTTTATTTCTTTCCACGTCCTGCCGTTGACCTGAGCAGGCTCCGTATAGGGAGGGAGCGGGTTCTGTTCAAAGCTTTGTGCGGACTGAGCCGATTGAACAGGCGCGCCGCAGCTCGGGCAGTATTTTGCATTATCGTCAACATTAGTGCCGCAGTGACCGCAAAACATATGTATTACCTCTCTTTCCAAATATCGGCAAAAGTTTACATATTCATTATATAATGTTTTTACAGGATTGTCAATTGCTTTTTGGGAAAGCGGGGAGGCGCGGGCGCGCCATGCGTTTCGCGAAGCGAAACGCATGAGCGGCGCGGCGAAGCCGCGCTGCTGCCCTAAGCCGCCTGCGGCGGCTTAGGGCGCGCGCCCGCGCCCTATCCCGATTACGGCGGAGTGTGCAGGGAGCAGCGGGAATCTGCACTATTGCCCGAAAGCGCGGCGTTTTGCCGTAAAATTGGGGAATGCCGGCAAGTTTAAAGCCGCAGCGGCAGCCGACGAGGGGGCGGGATAGCAGGAACTTTTCGGGGAGCATAGCCGCCCCTTCAGGAGGCTGCCGCACTAACCGCGCACGGCGGCTTTCGGTATCTCCGCGTCCTTTCGCACTTTCCGAAACGCCGCCTGCCAGCACTTGCTGCTACCCTCATACGCGGCTCGCTTCGCTCGCCGCCCTCATCTCCCACTCCGGCGAAAACGGCGCGCGGGCGCGCCCCGCCGACAGCGATATCCTTGTCGAAAAGCTGTACAATCCCCGAAAAAATGAACCCGCGCAGATACGTTGGAACACCTGCACGGGTCTGTATAGGGGGAAATGAATAGAGTGGTGTCATGTTTACGCGGAAATCGCGTCGTTAGCGTTATTTTCCGGGAAATTCGGCATACCGCCGTCCGAAGGAGGAGTCATATTCTCGGGAAAGGTCATTCCGTCCGGAGGCTCGGGCGGGGTTCCGTCCGAGTTCTCGGGAGCTGTCATTCCTGTCGGCGGCTGAAAATCCCCGCGGTCGCCGCGTTCGGGCTTCTGTCCGCCTCCGCCGAAGCCCCCGAAACCGCCTGCTATTTCGGTTTGCTCGGCTTTCGTTCCGCCGCTTATCGTGCCGCTTGTAATAACGCCGTTTTCGTCGGGATTGTCGGAAAGCGTTCCGCCAACGTATATTTTATAGCCCTCGCAGGCTGTGCCGTCGCTGAAAACGACTCCCTGCGCCTTTTTGGGGAGAACTGCCGAAGCAAGCACATTTCCGTTGCTGTCCGCGACGGTAACGACCGAGCCTGCCGCCGCGCCAAGCGTTTTTGAAGCGATATAGTTTTCTTCGGGGGCTTCCATCATGCCGGTGCTTCCGAGGGCGAGAACGACGCCGCCCGTTACGGTGATTTTATTTCCGTTATCGCCGCAGTCGAGAGGTCCGTCGCCGTCGGATGTGGGACCGCAGACAATGACGGTTCCGCCTGTTATGTTTATGTCACCGTTGGAATCTATGCCGTCGCCCGAGGCGTTGATATAAATATATCCGCCGTTTATATTAAGTGTATGGTCGCCGCTATCCTCTTCGTCCGAGGAATTGTTCCAACCGAAAAAGCTCGTTCCGCCGCCTGTATTCAAGCCGTCGTCGGTTGCAAAAATGTTGATTTTTCCGCCGTTTATGTTCGTTACGGCTTTGCTTTCAAGTCCCTCGGTACTGTTCAGAACGGAGATTTCTCCCCCGTTTACGGTAAGATCTCCGTGCGCTGAAACGCCCTTGCCCGAAGCTGACGAAAGAGTATAGCTGCCGCTTTCGATTACCGCCGCGCCGCTTGAATGAACGGAATGGTCGGTTGAATTTATTGTTACTGTACAGCCTGCGGCGCTGATCTCTCCCGCCTTGATTCCCTTGCTGCTCAGATCGGAATTATCCTTGATATTTCCTGTTGTTTCTATATTGACCGTTCCTCCCGAAAGCGTAAGCAGACCGTCCGCCTGTATCCCGTCCTCGCCGGAGCTGAGGTCGAGCGTGCAGCCGATAAGGTTCATTGAACCGTCCTCGGTGTTGTCTGTTTTAATGCAGTCGCCCGCGCTTTTTACGGTTATCGAGGCGTTTTCGGCAGAAAAGCTGTCCTTGCCCTTTATTCCGTTATTTGCCGCCGAAACGTAAAGATTACAGTCGAAAACGGAAAGAGCGTCCTTGCAGACAATGCCGTTGTTTGCCGAGCTTGTGACAGTAAGCTTTCCGGAGCCGCATATTTCAAGATCGTCTTTAGCAAAGACAGCCGCATTAGGCTCGTTGTCCGATTTGCTCTCGAAATCTCTTTCGTATGTGTATTCGCCGTCGGTCAGAATATTTTCGGTGCCGCCCGCCGCCTCAACGGTGAGCTGTCCGTCCGCGCAGAAAAGCGCCGCGCCGTTCGGATTATTAACCGTTACTCCGTTAAGGACAAGCTTTACTGGCTCATCGCTGCTGATATAGATCATTCCGTTTGAGATTGTACCGCTGAGGTTATATATTCCGCCCTCGGTCACGGAAAGGCAGCCGTTTTCAAACCAAGCTCCCGCGCCTTGTATTGTGACCGATTCGCCGAGTGAAATTGTACATTCGTTCGTATAAGCTTCATCTGAAGCCGAAAAAGACGCGTCAAGCTGTGAAAGAGTACCCGAGCTTTCCACCGTTTCGCCCGAATAAACGCCGCTTTCCATACTACAGCCCGAGAGAACTGCGAGAACCATAAGCATTGTGATTCCTTTTTTCATTTTATTTACCTCCTTCGGACGCTGCTTTTGTTCACTGTCACTATCATATCCCGTATATGTGACAGAGCCGTGACGAAAACGAATGATTAAGCTGAAACGAAAAAGAAAAATCGGAGACGCATATTCACGGGACAGTGCAGATCTCCGTTTCTTCCGGCGCACTCCGCCGCAATCGGGACGGGGCGCGGGCGCGCGCCCAATGCCGCCGCAGGCGGCATTGGGCTGCAGCGCGGCTTTGCCGCGCCGCTCATGCGTTTTGCTTCGCGAAACGCATGGCGCGCCCGCGCGCCGTTTTCGCCGAAGTGGGAGATGAGAGCGCAGCGAGCCGCTTAATGAGGGTAGCAGGAGGTGCGGAAAGGCGGCGTTTTTGCGAGTGCGAAAGGTCGCGGGGACACCAAAAGCCGCCGTGCGCCGTTAAGCGGCAGCCTCCTGAGGGGGCAGCTATACTTCCCCGAAAGAGCCTGCTATCCCGCCCCCTCGTCGGCTTCCGCCGCGGCTTTCAATTTGCCGTTCCCCCCAATTTGACAGCGAAACGCCGCGGTTCTCAGCCCTGCCCTCCCCCACTTACGCGGCGCGCGCGCACGGCTTGCGCCGTGCGCGCCGGGCGGCGGCTTGTGCCGCCGCTCATTCCTGCCGCACGCTTTGCGTGCGGCAGGCGCGCCGCGCCGTTCCCCCGTTGCCCATGTTTCACAAAACGCCGAATTGATTTTTGAGGAAAATCACAAAATAATGCACAAAAGCGCCTGTGTGTAAACCTTTACTGTTGACAAAACCGTCATGCTGTGCTATACTTATATCATCTTAAATTATCTCAAATGGAGGCTGTACTATGTCAGATAACGTGTTAAATCTTTCTGATGCTGTTGAAGAAGAGATAGACGAATACATAGAGGACGATTTCGGTCTTGGGCTGAAAGTGTTCACGCTCGCAAGACTTGTGTTCTGCGGTCTTTCCGCTTTTATGGTGCTCGGTGCGCTTGTGTGCGTCGTTACGGGCTTTACGCCTATTGACGTGCTTATAAGCAGCGCTACCGGATTCGGTCCCGCGGCGGTTGACCAGAACTACGACGGATATAAGATCTGTATGTTCGTTCAGGCGGCATATTCTCTTATAAGCCCCGTTCTTGTTTTCCTGTTCATGAAAAACCGCAGCAGAATTTTCGCTATTGCGGATCTCGCGCTTTTCGTTGTGTTTATCGGAATCTCGATCGCTATGGGCGCGCTTTTCCTTAACCCGGCGGCAACAGGAACTCCCTGCCTCTTTACAAACGGTTCGGCTTGGTTCTTCTACCTGATTTTTAACCCCGTCTGGTCGTTTATCGCACTTTTCGTTGGTAAGCACTTTAAGTATATGCCTCTCAAGTAAGGCGGAAGGAGAAACGTAAATGATTTTAGGTTTATTTTTAAATGCGATCGGCATTCCGGTTATCCCCGCCGTGCTTATTACGCTCAGTGTTCTTGTACAGCTTGCAGGCTTCGCTTTTCTCATCTACCGTATGAAGGCGACAGGCTCGATGGACGCGGTAAATACCGCTCAGATCGAGAAAGTGAGCAATATTGCGGGTCTTGTATTTATAATTTATGCGATTGTGGAACTTATCGGCGTTTGCGCCTGCGTTACGGCTAACGAGATTTGCCGCGGTTTTTATCATTATCCCGCAGGCACGGTCTGCTCGCTATGCGTAAGCGGTCATTCTGTTGCTTCCGATTTGCTTATGCTCGGAATTTACTTTGATGTGTTTATTATAAACAGCTACGTTACAGCGGCAATTTCCGCCGTAAAAGGCTTCCTCACAAGAAAAAAGATACATCTCCTTTAATATCGTGCGCCTGCACGGTGTGCTATTACGGTGAAATCTTTCAAGGCCGTCCGACGGAATTTCCGCGGGCGGTTTTTTGCTTTGTGGCAGAAAGGACGGGAACGTCCTCATATATACATAAAAAGAAAGGAACAAACAACTATGACAATGACCCAGAAGATACTGGCTAAAGCGGCGGGATTATCCTCCGTAAAGCCGGGTCAGCTTATTCGGGCGAAGCTCAATATGGTGCTCGGAAACGACATCACAAGCCCGGTCGCGATCAACGAATTTGAAAAAAACGGCTTCAGTTCGGTTTTCGACCGCACAAAAATCTCCCTTGTAATGGATCATTTTACGCCGAACAAGGATATTAAAGCGGCGGGACTTACCAAGCAGTGCCGCACCTTTGCACGAAAATATGACATTAAAAATTATTTCGACGTAGGCGAAATGGGAATAGAACACGCGCTTCTCCCCGAAAAGGGTCTTATCGCTCCCGGCGAGGTATGTATCGGCGCGGACAGTCACACCTGCACATACGGTGCGCTCGGCGCATTTTCGACAGGCGTCGGCTCTACCGATATGGCGGCGGGCATGGCTACGGGCGAGGCTTGGTTCAAGGTTCCCTCCGCGATAAAGTTCAACCTAAAAGGCGCGCTTACGGGTCACGCAAGCGGTAAGGACGTTATTCTGCACATTATTGGGCTGATAGGCGTTGACGGCGCGCTTTACAAGTCGATGGAGTTTACTGGAGAGGGCTTGAAGTCGCTTTCTATGGACGACAGGCTTTGTATCGCCAATATGGCTATTGAAGCTGGCGGAAAGAACGGCATTTTTGAGGTCGATGAAATTACTCTCGCATATCTCAAGGATCGTGTGGACAGACCTTTCAGCGTATTTTCTCCCGATTCCGACGATGATTACGAGCAAATTATCGACATTGATTTAAGCGAAATAAAGCCGACGGTAGCTTTTCCGCACCTCCCCGAGAACACAAAGACAATCGACGAAATTGAACAGCCCGTCGTTATTGATCAGGTTGTGATAGGCTCCTGCACAAACGGCAGAATTTCCGATATGCGGAGCGCGGCAGCGATACTCAAAGGAAAAAAAGTAGCGAAAAATGTCCGCTGTATAGTAATTCCCGCGACTCAGAAGGTTTATCTCGACTGCATTCACGAGGGACTTGCGGAAATATTTATTGAAGCAGGCTGCGCGTTCAGCACGCCTACCTGCGGACCGTGTCTCGGCGGACACATGGGCATTCTTGCGGCGGGAGAACGCGCCGTTTCCACCACTAACCGAAACTTTGTCGGAAGAATGGGACATCCCGAGTCCGAGGTATATCTCGCAAGCCCTGCGGTCGCGGCGGCTTGTGCGATAAAAGGCGAATTAAGCAAGGACATTTTTGACTGAGAGGGCTGAACTATGGTAAAGCACGTTATTATATGGACGCTTAAATCCGAGCTTTCCGCAGAAGAGCGGCAGCTTGTCAAAAAAAGAATAAAAGAAGGTCTTGAGGGGCTTAAAGGGCAGATTGACGGTCTTGTTGACATTCATGTGCAGACCGAGCTGCTCGGCTCGTCCGTCGGCGACCTGCTTCTTGACAGCACTTTTACCGACGAGGCAGCGCTTAAAGCCTATTCGGTTCACCCCGCGCACCTTGCGGTAGCGAACGGCGCGGTTCGTCCCTACACTGCCGAACGGCGCTGTGCAGATTACAAATATGAGGAGTAAAAAATATGAATGTTCACGGTTTTGTTCATAAATTCGGCGACAATGTTGACACGGACGTAATTATCCCCGCGCGTTATCTCAACACCGCCGACCACAAGGAACTCGCTTCCCACTGCATGGAGGATATAGACAAAGAATTTATACACAAGGTTAAATCCGGAGATATTATTACAGCGGGTGCAAACTTTGGCTGCGGTTCTTCACGCGAACACGCCCCAATCGCAATCAAGGCGAGCGGCGTTTCCTGCGTAATTGCGGCGACATTTGCCCGCATTTTCTACCGCAACGCTATCAACATAGGGCTTCCCATTCTCGAATGCCCCGAAGCCGCGGCGGCGATCGCCGAGGGCGACGAGGTTGAAGTTGATTTTGACACGGGCGTAATTACCGACAAGACCTCCGGCAGAGCTTTTCAGGCGGAGCCGTTCCCCGATTTTATCAAGGATATAATTGCTGCGGGCGGACTTCTCAATTCCCTCAAGCGCTGATTCTCCTGCTCTCGGGGCAGGTTCGGCGAAACGGGCGGGGGCGCGCAGCGCCTTTCCCGCGAAGCGGGAAAGTGCCTGCGGCGAAGCCGCAGGCGTCGGAATTGCGGAGCAATTCCGACGCGCTGCGCGCCCCTCGCCCGCTGAACTTTCTTCCTCGGGAAGAGGTGCTGCAAACCTGTACGATATATCGGACAAATAGAAAGGAAAACAGACATGGAAAAAAATATTGCCGTGATAAAGGGCGACGGAATAGGTCCCGAAATAGTGAGCGAGGCTATCCGCGTTTTGGAGAAAACTGCGGAAAAGTACGGACACAAGTTTAATTTTACCGAAGTTCTCATGGGCGGAATAGCGATAGACAAGACAGGCGTTCCGCTTCCGCAGGAAACAATTGATATATGTAAATCGAGCGACAGCGTGCTGCTCGGCGCGGTCGGAGGTCCTAAGTGGGACAAGGGCGCGGGAAATCTTCGTCCCGAAGCTGGACTTCTCGGAATACGCAGCGCGCTCGGACTTTTTGCAAATATCCGTCCCGCAAAGCTGCTTACACCGTTGGCAGACGCTTGCCCTTTGAAAAATGAGATAACCGCGCAGGGGCTTGACCTTGTTATTGTGCGCGAACTTATCGGCGGAGCGTATTTCGGAAAAAGAACCACCGGCATTGATGAAAACGGGCACAAGACTGCCGCTGATGAAATGAAGTACAGCGATTACGAGATCGAGAGAATATGCCGCGTTGCATTTGATCTGGCAAAAAAGCGCAGAAAAAAGGTAACGAGCGTCGATAAGGCAAATGTTCTGGACAGTTCCCGCCTCTGGCGTGAAATTTCTCATAAAATAGCTGCGGAAAATCTCGACGTTGAATTTTCGGATATGCTTGTTGACAATACGGCGATGCAGCTTGTACGCAACCCTGCGCAGTTTGACGTTATTGTCACCGAAAATCTTTTTGGGGACATTCTCTCCGACGAAGCTAGCATGATAACGGGTTCGCTCGGTATGCTTCCCAGCGCTTCTCTCGGCGAGGGAACCTGCGGACTTTACGAGCCTATTCACGGCTCTGCGCCCGATATTGCGGGACAGGATAAAGCAAATCCGCTTGCAACTATTCTTTCGGCGGCGATGATGCTTCGGTACAGCTTTGATATGCAGCAGGAAGCTCAGGCGATAGAAAGCGCGGTTGACGCGGTTCTTGCCGACGGCTATCGCACAGCTGACATTATGAGCGAGGGAAAAACGCTTGTCGGCTGCCGCAGAATGGGTGAGCTTGTCGCGGAAAAAATAATATAAAACAGCTTATACTCAGCGACAATTAAAAAAAATACAAAAATCGAGTATAATCTTTGCATGGGATATGCGAGAACTTTTATCTATTATCTATAGTTTTATTGGCGCTTAGTATTAAAACAGTTCGCGGAACAGCGTTTCCTCGGACTGTTTTTGCTGTAAAAATAAAAAAATAAAAACAGCCTCATTGCGTCGGGCGTGAAAAGGCTGTAAAATATAGACGGAGGTGTTGATATGGCTAATGAGGAGAAGAAGGATTTTAACGCAATGCTGCATGACAGCAAGGATATGCCCAAAATCCAGGTCATTACAGATGAGCAGAGCATTGAAAAGTACGGCGGCGACCGAATGTACTTTGCGCCGCCCGCAGATTATGACGAGGTTATGAAAAAAGTGCCCTTCGGAAAGATTGTTACCGTCGGCGAGATACGCGAATATTTCGCGAAAAAATCGGGTGCGGACTTCACAGAGCCGATTACGGCGGGGATTTTCGTTTCGATTGCGGCGTGGGCGAGTCACCAGAGGACAGATGACGAAACGCCCTACTGGCGGACGCTGAAAGCAGGCGGCGAACTAAACGAAAAATATCCCGGCGGCGCTTTACGGCAGAAAGAAATGCTCGAAAAAGAGGGGCACACGATTATCAGGCGAGGTCGTAAAAACATTCGGTACTACGTTAAAGACTACGAAAACGCGCTTTTTTGTTTGAATGACGGCGGCTTTTAATTGCCCCGCTTATTTCCCGCCTCGCAAAACGCCGCGTTTCGGGGACAGTGCAAATCCCGCTTTTCGGCGAGGTTTGCGAAAGCGGAGGCTGTGCGGGCGCGCGCCTTGCTGCGCTTTCAGCGCAGCAAGGCTGCGGCGCGGCTTCGCCGCGCCGCTTATTTGTGCGCTTCACTTTGTGAAGCGCACAGCGCGCCCGCACTCCGCCCGTTTCGCCTGCGTTGCCGATGTGCGCAGCGCGCCGCAAGCGGCGTAAGCCGCTTGCGGCTGACGGCGGCGAAGCCGCCGTCTTTTTTGCCTGACCGCCCGCAGGGCGGTCAGGCGCGCCGCGCAGTGGACAGTGAGAACCTCGTGCGAGTTGCGGCGTCGGCGTAAGTGCGGGAGCGCACGGGGATTGAGAAAGCCGCCGACCTGTCCGCTGTTTTTCGCTTTGCTTCCCTGAGCGCCCGCCTCCTGATGGGGCTTGTCCGCCGCTTTTCTCCGAAAAGCGCCCTCCTCGCCCCATCGTCGGCGGGCGCCGCGGCTTTTGTGTTCCCCGACTTCTCCGCCGCCACGCAAAACGCCGCGCCTTGCTAAAGTGTACCCATTTTGTATCCACCGAACGCTGCAATGTCAAAAAAAAGCGTTGAAAATTGTTCAATTCGGCAATTTCGGCTTTTGACGGAAAAAACGGTTGCAATCTTGCCCAAAAGGTAGTATAATGTAAGTTGAGAAATTGTTGATTATTGTACGGGGCGGAGAAAAACGCCCGAAAAGAAGAAGGATTGGAGGGTTAATTTAACATGAACGAAAACGATATCAAGTGGATACCGGTGAATAATCTCAGACCCGAACCGCTCCGCGTCGCACTGTCCGAAAAACTGGAAAAATTCGGCTGGTGCGTGGATTTCAGCGGATTTGGCGAGGGAAAGGCAGAAAAAGCGCAGCTTTGCATCTTTGACGTGCTCAGTCGCAAGGAAAAGCCGAATATCCTTATTATAAGCCCGTCAGGTTTTACACAGAATTGGTATAATACGCTTCTTATGGGACTTGGAGTAGACTTCAAGCTCGTTTCGGGCGCTAAAAACGCAGTTGCATTCTTCGCAAAGGAGCTGTCGAACCTCTTTATTGTGAGCGAGGATGTTCTCGCAGGAAACGGTCAGTCCGTTTTTGAAGAAATGCAGAAAAGCGGGATCGTATGGGATCTTATGATTGTTGACGCTTCGGGAAGCACCGAGGGTATCGACGCGTCGATGTATACCGAAAAAACGGGAATGAAAGCGGAAGAACTGCTCGTTTTTGCTCCCTACCCCGCGCTTTATACCGAGTCGCCCTCGCCCGTAAACGATATCGTAAAGGCGCTTCTTAATAAGGAGGCGCAGGGAATTTCCGATATTGCTCCTAAGCTTTCGGAATTTACCCTCGATACTCCGTATCTCAACTGCCCGACAGACACGTCGTCCGCAAAAGTGAATATCGTTCATTACGCTTTTGACCCCAAAATTATTCCCGATAATCTGAAAATGGCGGAGCAGCAGACAGGCGGCAGGTATGTAAACGGCGGAAACGTTTTTGAGGAATATAATCTCGACGCCCGTAGGATCTATCTTCGTCCGTCCTATACAAGAGCGGAAGCCGAGGTGCTGAAGAACACCGACCAAAAGCTCGGCACGTTTTTGAAAGTCATCGACCCCGTTATAAACGGCGAAAACGGTACGGCTATAGTTTATTTCTCGTCGGACGTAACGCTGAATTATGTCGAAAAAATCCTCTCCGCAGTATATTATGACAAAACGGCAAGCGTTATGGTCTGCACGAAGAATCTGTTCGATGTGCGCCGCCTGAAGCAGTGGTACGAAGCTGTTCCCGAACAGAAGATCAGCGTGGTTCTTGCTAAGGACGGACTTGACGAAACGATCGGACTTTACAGCCCCGTCACACATATAATCAACTACGAGCTTCCCGACAGCCCCGCCGTTCTTCAGGAGCGCTATATGCGCCGCGGACTTCTCGGCGGAAGCGCCCCCGAATTTATCCTGTTTGAGGACGATAACGGCTGCTTCGACTCGCGGATACTTAAAAAGACCCTTGTGGGAAATCTTTATAAGGCGTTCCGCCGCGACCTGCCGACGGACAATGTCCTGTTCCGTATCGACGGCGTGGATAAGATGATAGCGGATATGCTTGCGGACATAAAGTACATATCCGATTATACGGGCGCGGTCGGCTCCAGCTTTGACGTTATTTCGCGCTTTAAGAACGAATACAATATCCCTGTCGAGCGGAATCTCACCACCGCCGCGCGCACGCACGAATATTCAAAGAATAAGCTTTCGCTGCTTGCGTCCGCGTTCGGCGTGAACGGACTTCTTGAAGAAAAGGATGTTGACCGCGAAGCGCTTCTTGCTGCGGTAAGCGCAAAACTCAATGAAATACGCGGCGGATTTACCGCGTTTGATGAAAAAATGTCGCTCGTCACCGTAAAGAGCGGGTCGGTTTATAACGAAGAACTGAAAAAGTTCACCTCGCGGCTTGCGGGCTGTCCGTATTACGCGGGGCTTGAACGGGCAAAGGCAAAGCTGAACGAAATGGTCGGGGGCTCAAACCGCTTCCCGTATATGAAGGGAGAAATCGCAGGACTTTCCGATATCATGACCGCCTGCGTGCTGTATAACGCATGGCTGTACTGGCACAAGGAGCATTTTGTCGGCGGCTCATACGCAGAGTTTATAAAGGCATACAACGAAGGGGTGATATAAATGAGCTATGAAGAAACAAAGGCGCGCGAGGCGCTTGCCGCGGAGCTTAAACAGTATATCGGCGACTTCTATGAGGGTCACGCAGCAAAGGACGACGCGAAGAGGGACGCAGCGCTGAAGAAAATTCAGACCGCTTTATTCACCGGTTCGTCCGACAGCGAGCCTTTTAAGGACTATTTCAACGACGTGTACAGCGGCAGGACCGCTTTCAACACGATGCTGAGCATAAACGACTATCCGAAAGAAAGTATTCTGCGCGAACTGCTCCAGAACACCTTCGGCTGTCACTATGAAACGAAGGATATCAAGGTCCTGCTCAATTTTTCGACAAATCAGCATCAGGTAAGCCTTTCGTACAACGAGGTCGGCTTCACGATGGAGCAGATTCTGTATTATCTCAGCTTCGGGCGCGGAGAGCGCGACAAATCCGGCACAAGAGAGGGTCGTTTCGGCGTCGGCGCTAAGAGCGTTTTTCTGAACGTTGAGTGGCTTTCGCTAAAGTCCAACAATTTCAGCTTTAAAATAAAGAACGATAACGGCAATCTTAAAATAATGGAGCTTGACCTTTTCGGAAGTCAGTTTAAGGGCACCGAAATAGTATTTAAGGTGCGCGGTGACGAGTTCAGCGCCATTATGGACAATTTCCTCCAGCTTACGGACAAAAAGGGCGATTACATGAGCCTTATGGAGCTTTGCTTCGCCTTTAACCGCAAGAAATACATGGATACCCGCAACGCGAAGTGGGAAGAAGCAAAGGACAGGACTTTCAATATCGCCGTAAAGGTAAACGACGAGATGAAGACTATCTACAAAATCATGCAGTATCAGAAGGAGGGGGACGAAAACCCCATTATCCGCTTCATGCAGAACAACAAGAGCATGATAGACTTCCTCTGCTATGAGCATAACGGCTTCGCTTACCTTATTCCGTACGCGGTCGCGAACACAAAGCGCGCCGAGCTTGTAAATCTGCTTCGCCAGAAGTACAACTATTTCTCGACATACGAGCTGACGGGACTTTATAAGGAAAATAACGAGGCGTTTATCGACGAACACCTTTCCGCGTTTTTTATAAGCGTTCCGAACGACTACATAACCTCGCACAGAACGGGTATCCGTCACGACAGCGAAAAAGAAGTGACCGACAAGATCACAAAAGACCTTGAAACAATGGTTGTCGAATACGGCAAATACTTTGTGCTCGGTATGCAGGAAATTCCCGATACCGACCGCCGCTGCTTCCTTTACCCGAAGTCCTACGCTTTTGAATTTTTCAAGAATTATATCCAGACAAGCAAGTTCGGAAAAACGCTTGAATCGCGCTTCCATAACAATATTTCGCTCGTTTATCCCGGAGAAACAACGCCCGTTGCGTATGAAGAACTGAAAAAGACCGGTTATCAGTCGGCAGCGGAGCACGTTCCCGCTCTTGAACACCATAACGGCACGGCTTATAAGGAATATATCGTTGACGCGCTCGAAAATCTGCGCGAGCAGGTCGGCATAGACGGCGACAAGACGCTTTACGTTGCGTACAGCTGGGAAAGCGAAGACGGCGCGGGCGGCAGAGTTTATCTCTATGAATTTACGCGCGGAGATAAGAAGTATTTCGTTGATTCAAAGGTTTCGGGCAATCGTTCCGACAACAGCTTCTATTACGGCTTCAGCTCTGCGGCGGAAAAGGTCGCGGAAACTATCCTTGAGGACAACGTTGTCCGCAGCGAAAAGGACCTCGAAAAGCTGCTTGCGATGTATGACGATATATATCACGAGGACTATAAGATCCTCATGAAATATTATCAGTTCTACATTTCGCACGGCGAGGACGAACAGCGCTACGAAGTGTCGAAAATGATTATCGGCAACCTCAAGGACGCAATGGATACGATTCAGAAGCGTCAGCACCGTTTCGACACTCACCAGAATTACAACGAAGTTGTAAACATGATAATCAACAGCTTCACACAGGGCAAGGACACAATGACGTTCCTGCGCGAAATTAAGGAACAGGGCGGACAGGTGACCCTCCAGCTCGATATAAATAAGCGCTATCGCTTTGCGGCGTATAACAAGCAGTTTATGATTCCGCCGTCCGTAACGAATGCGGAAATGCTGGAGCTTATCGGCGACGTCGGCGCGCTTATAAAGTGCGGAATGCTTGACGGACGCGTTTTCGACTTCCCGTACAGCAAGAACAGATTTGCGTTCGACAAGGATATGCTCGTAAAAATGTTCGCGAACGAGGAGCTCAGCGCGGACGATATTGCGGACAGAGCGGGAAAGCTTTATACCTGCGACCTTAAGGTTGACCGCGTTGCACTTATCGGCGACGAGGATAAAATCATCAAGATAATCGAGGTCGGCGCGCCCATTACTCCCGAGCAGCGCGAAAAGACGAAGAAGTATATCGCGCTCAGAGGCGACTATACAAAGCCCGAATTTGCGGACGTTGCGGAGTATATCATAACCGGCGAAAATCATTCTCTGCTCAGCAGCCACTATCTCTCGGCGGAAGAACCGAACAAGGTGCTTCCCGACCAGATATCTTCTTATCTGAAGATAATCCCCACGATTACGAAGGACGAATTTGCATATCTGCGCAAAAAGTGCAGAGATATTGCGCAGTTCAGCGAAAGTCCGAACTACCGCAACTACTTTGCAAAGGACGTGAACTCAAAGCTGTTTGGCTACGGCGGAACCTGCTGTGCGTGCGGCTTTGAATCCCGCGTTATCAACAGTTTTGCGCTGAAGAGCTTCGACGTCGAGGTGCTTACGGAGGACAGCGAAAAGCCGTTCCGTTTCTCGCTGTATCTTTGCGCGAACGACGCGGCTGCCGCAGGCGGCTGGCTGATAAGCAGCATCAGTATCGGCGGAATGAACCCGATACGCTGGCTCGAGGAAATAAAGCAGGCTTCGTATATCCCGCCGGAGTTCCTCTTCTGCCGCATAACGTATCACCAGCAGGTGACCTACGATATACTCGGCGAGAACGACAATTCGCACGGCGAAGCGTTCGACGCGGGCAAGGAGGAGATCGACATTACGCTTACACCTCTTATGGCGGCGAAGTGGGTCGAGGATAACGCAGGCGCTGACGAAGAAGAAAAGTAAATAAAAAAGAACCGTTTCCGTCAAAGGGAACGGTTTTTTCGGCAACAAATGGGAAAGGAAAAAATATGGAAATCAAAGAATTAAGACCGTTGAGCTGTATCAATATCACATGGATTTTTGGCTTCGGCGAGAGCCAGAAAGCCCTCTCCGTTCACAGAAAGCTCGCAGTGTTCATAAGCGGTGTTATCCGCGTTTTTATACTCAGCATCAATTAAAAACTGTACAAAAAATCGAGCATAATCTTTGCATGTATGGGTTATATGAGAATTTTTATCTATGGTTTTATTGGTGCTTAGTATTAAATTCGCGGGTAATCTCTGCGCCAAAGGCTTTGCAGTATGTTGCCGCTGCTTCAAAACTGTTTTTCACATAAACTTGAGTATAATTTTTCATGGTGGAACTCCTTGCATAACGTGATCGTCGGGTTAATTTTGGGCAAAATGGGCGGATTCCTAACCCTAGGGGTTCGACTCCTCCCGTTTTTAAGCTCAAAAGCGCACAACGCCTGCGAATTGCATGAATATGAAATATCAAATTTAAGAAGAACAATATAAACAAAAGCCCGACCTTGCAATCGAGCTTTCAAGGAAACGCTGATTAAATCGGGTATGCAGATTGCGTAGACAGATTTTTCGTTTGATTGTATGAAAACGACGCAGGAATACTTGATGTATTTCAAGGAGTTTTCGTGCAATCAGGCGGAAAATATGCAAGCAAGATGCGTGCTGCGATTTATTCAGTGCTTCCTTAGTACTGCCGGGCTTCCCGGCTGGTGGAATCGGGGGGAGTTGACGGCTTGCGCCTAACCCTAGGGGTTCGACTCCCCCGTTTTTAAGCTCAAAAACGCACAATGCCTGCAAATTGCACGAATATGAAGTATAAATTCAAAAAGAACAACACAAACAAAAAGCCCGACCTTGCAATCGAGCTTTTAATGCTGCCGGGCTTCCCGGCTGGTGGAATCGGGGGGAGTCGACGGCTTGCGCCTAACCCTAGGGGTTCGACTCCCCCCGTTTTTAAGTTCAAAAAATAACCCGCCAATCAGAAACGATTGTCGGGTTATTTTTGGTGGAATCGGGGGGAGTCGAACCCCCGTCCGAAAACAAATCCACACGTCTTTCTACACGCTTATTCAATCTTTTAAATCTCCCGCGGGACGCTCCGATTGACAGGATCGCCCTTTGGCAGCCCTTTGGTTACGGCAGGGGCTACAGGACGCTCACCCAAGACGTTGGCTGCTAGTCGACGCCCGAATCAGAGCCGCAGCGCTCTCCGGTCGGACGGAAGCTGCACTTAGGCAGCTACTAATTCAGATCTATTGTCTGCGTTTAATTTTAAAAGTGCCCTTTTTGAGGAGTTTAGGCGAACTCCGCGTGCTTAACGGGCTTCATCATCCCCGTCGAAACCTTTACGACCCCGTGCAGTGCCTGCACTCCCTGTTCCGCCTTTTTAGCACTTAGCGATATTTCGCACTTAGCCAAACGGCGGAAAACAAAGAACGGGCTAAATTGGTTTGCTTCGCCTTGTAAAATATAAAAAGGCGGGCAAAACTCTTTTGTGAAAGTGATTATACAACATTTCAGTCCTTTTGTCAAGCCCTTTGGGGCGACATTTTCCGGACAAATAGCGACATTTCGCAAAATATATACTATTATAATATTATGTGCCGCGCGCTTGACATAGCGAAAGCGATGTGTTAAAATAAGGTAACCAAAAGCTTTAAGACGCTACAGAAAGGAATGTAAAAATGAAGAAGAGTATAAAAATGCTGATTTCTGCGCTGCTCGCCTTTGCTCTCGTTATTACGGGACTGCTTCCGACAGGGTTTGTTCCCGAAGCCGCCGCAGCGGGCAAGCTGACAAAAACCGTTGAATATGACTATTACGGAACTCCGTTCGTGAAGCTTATTCCCTCTGCCAACGGCACGACGATACGCTATACGACGGACGGAACCTCCCCCACGCTGAACTCCGAAAAATATTCGCCCGAATCCGAAATTTGCCTGTACGAAAAGACAACGCTGTGCGCCGCCGAGTTTGACGCGAACGGAAATAAAGTTTCCACGCTAAAAACCACGATAATGCCTGAATGCTCGCCCGTTGAGTTTGATATCGATTATCAGATCGGCAAAAGCGTTATCTCTCTCGACTGCCAGACTTTCGGCGCGAAGATTCATTACACGCTCGACGGCTCGAAGCCTACCGAAAAGTCCGAGCTTTACTTGGGAGATATAACCGTAACGGAAAAAACAAAGGTTCGCGCCGTTGCCGTTAAAAACGACTATAAAAACAGCGCGGTTTACACAAAAACGGTCAGCATCGGAAACTTTATCGAAAACGACAACGCTCCCGACGAGGACGGGGGAACGTCCAAGGTTAAGTATAAGTTTACATACATGGCGGAAAAGGGCTATATGTACGTCACCCTCATGCCCCAAAAAAGTTCCAACATAATCTACTACACCACGGACGGCACAAAGCCCACAAAGGACAGCAAAAAATATTCAAAGCGCGTTAAATTCACCGATAATTCCACCATGCGCGCTGTGGAATACACCAAAAAGGGCGATTTTGTCGCTTCCTCAAAAATAAACGTGAAGATGAAGTGCGCGCCTGTTGAATTTGGCTGTATCGATATCGCTACGGGAACAAAAACTATCACCCTCTCCACCTCTACGGATGGCGCAAAGATTTATTATACGATCGACGGAACAATCCCCGACCCCGAATATTCCGACGTTTATACCGGCCCGCTTACGCTCGGCGATAAGTCAACGCTAAGCGCGGTCGTTGCGAAAGACGGCTGGAAGCAGAGCAGCACGAAGATCGAAACCGTTTCTGAGATTCCGCTTCACCTAACGGATTTCAATTTCGGGAACCCGCTTTACGCCGAAACAGCCGTTTTACTCAACTCCTACCGCAGAAATAACGGTCTGAGCCAGCTCGTTCTTAATAAGGAACTTACCGAGGCGGCGAACATTCGCGCTAAAGAACTTTCCGTTCTTATGGATCACACCAGACCGACCGGTTCGGGTTATCCCTCTGCGATTGAGGATTGCGGATTAAAGGTTCGTTATTCCGCCGAGTTCATTGCCTCTTTCCATAAAACGCCCGCCGAATTTATTCAAGCAACGCTTTCGGATAAGTCGAATTACAATGTTCTTCTCGGAAGCGGTTATGACTACAACGCGGTCGGCATAGGCTACTTTGAAAAAGGAAAAGGCCGTTACTGGGTTATGATTACCGCATATATTCCTGAATAATCAAACGGGAGAAACCGCGTGTTTATGCGGTTTCTTTTCTTTTTCAAAAAAATAATAATTTTTTTCAAAAAAGTGAAACTTTTCGGATAACCCGCGTGACTACCTAAATGTAAACGGTACATTGAAACTTTGAATGCAGTGTACGGAATTTCAAAAATGATTTTTCATTTTGTACATTTTGTTGGTATCAGCCGAATAAAATTACAAATTATGGTAAAATTCACTATTGAAATTTGCAAAGTTACATTGTATAATACAAAGAGGAAATGGCACACGCTATTTACTAAAAAATTTTTATTGGAGGACAAAAATCATGAAGATGACAAAGCTTCTCGCTACTGGTACAGCTGCTATGGTTGCAGTTGCATCTTTAGCATCTGTTGCTTCCGCAGCAGAACAGACATTTGACATGGCTATTTCTTACGGTAAGATCACTGTTAAGAACAGCGCAGGTCTCGAATTAGGCGAAGACTGGTGCCTCAGCCAGGAAAGAATTGACAAGGGTGAAACTCTTGGTATCAGCGCTGACCAGACTCTTACTCTTAAGGTTTCTAAGGACTTCGACGCCGTAGATTACGAAGGCGTTGTTCTTAAGGTAACCGGTGTTAAGGGCAAGAAGGGTACATCTCCTAAGACCTACACCTACAAGTTTGACAAGGTTGTTGACAACAAGGAATACTCTCTCAAGGTATACGGCGGCGACAACGCTCCTGCTGATGCTTTCCTTCCTTCTCAGTTCGTAGAAATCACAAGCGTTTCCGTTGAAATTTCCGGTACTCACAACGAAGAGAGCCAGGATATGTACAACAAGCTTGGTGATACAGAATGGGGCTACTGGAGCGAAGGCAACGTTATTTCCGGCGGTACAGAAGGCATCGCAAAGCTTATCTGCACAATCACTCCTTGGGGTGCAAAGTACGATTCTAAGGTAGTTGAAAACAACTATCCTTTCATCGCTAAGAAGGTTTCCGGTCCTAACAACACTCTTATGAGACAGGATATCCAGCTCCTTTCTTATGCAGGCGCTTGGACAGCAGATTCCAACAACGGTCAGGATGGCAACCAGTCTTACAATGACGACGGTCTCGGAACCAATCCTAAGGAGTTCGCAGGTCTTGCTTCTCAGGTAGGTGACTTCTTCAACAAGCAGACTAACGGTACTATCACATTCAAGTTCACCACAGCTTCTGCTACTACAGGTACATCTTGGAACAACGGTGGTATTCCTTCTACTCAGGTAGGTATCAAGAACCTCCTCGGTGATTCTACAGCTAACGACTTCGCTCTGTTCTTCAACTATGATCAGACAGGTTCTCTCCAGGCTGTTGCTTCTATCGACGCTGATTCCGGCGAAGTTTCTTTCGACATCTCTGACGTTCTTGATGACCTCGGCGGTCAGACCAAGGGTGTTATCGACAACATCTTCTTCGGTCTTGCTAAGGGCGTTAAGTACACCGACAAGACTGTTGACGGTCTCAAGGTTGAAACTGTAACTCTCGCATACGACGAAGATTCTACTGACGCTGACATCGAAGACGATACAGCTGATGACGATGACGACGCTGATGATGACGACACCACTATCGACGACGACGCTGATGATGATGACGACACCACTATCGACGACACCGACGACGATGATGATGACGACGATGCAACTGTTGACGCTGGCGAAGATGACGCTAACGACAGCGCAGGCGACACCGTAATCGTTAAGCCTTCCGGCGACGACTCCAACCCCAACACCGGCGTAGCTCTCGCAGTTGTTCCTGCTGCTATCGCTGCTGCTGCAGTTGTAGTTTCCAAGAAGAGAAAGTAATTGACCCGAAAGTCGATTATCGAATCTGAATAACAAAGACGTGCTCGGTTCGCCGGGCACGTTTTTTGTTAAGATTAAACAAAAAACGCAAGTTTGCAAGGCAATGTTTGAGTAAAAATGTACCAAAACATCCGCGTAATATTGTTAAATTTACATATTGCAAATTTGCACACATTCATATATAATAATAATAGGTTAAAAGGATTAACCCAACACTTAAATTTTATGGAGGTAAACTAAAAATGAAGTTAAGAAAAGCTATTGCAGGAACAGCGGCTGCTGCTCTTGCGGTTTCCGCTCTTGCAGTTTCCGCAAATGCAACTCTTTTAATCGTTGATAATGCTCCGAGCCATATTTCTTCGGCTTCCGGTATGTGGATGGCTAAGCTCTACTGCCCTTCCGAAAAAATCGACTTCGGCATTGACTACGCTTCTATCAAGACCGTTAAGTTCCAGATCACAACCGATGATACCGACTTTTTCGAGGGTATGTTCGGCGGCGCGCTCGTAATGAGCTGCGGACCTGCTTCTCTCTGCCCTGAGGATCACAACTGGGTTCAGAAAGCTTTCTGGGGTTGTATTGACGAAGAAAACGGCTTTGAAACACAGGACACTACTGCGCCTATTCTCGCAGAAACTCTCGGCGATTATACCTATCAGCTTACTTACGACATTGACGATTCCAGCTGCCTTTACGCGGTAGATTCCCCCGACGCTTACGCTCAGGTTGCAATCATGGAATGGGGTTCTGATATGTCCCAGATCGTTGTAAAGGGCGTTCAGTGCTATGACGCTGACGGTAACGTAGTTATTGCATTTGACGGCGAGGGCAACCTCCTTTCCGGCGCTGCTGATACCGCTGATGAAGCTCCCGCTGCTGATGAAGCTCCCGCTGCTGACGAAGCTCCCGTTGTTGACGAAGCACCTGCTGCTGATGAAGCTCCCGCTGCCGGCGATGTTGCCGCTGCGACCGATTCTTCTAAGGGTTCTCCCGACACAGGCGTTGCTGATGTAGCTGCTGTTGCAGGTCTTGCAATCGTTGCTGCCGGTGCAGTTGTAGTCGCAAAGAAGAGAAAGTAAACACGATTTTTTACAAAGTTTAAATTTACCTAATTAGGTTAATCAAAACTTCCATAAAATATGCATAAATTTTAGTGAAAATGCATATTGACGGAGTGTAAAAGTCATGTTAAAATGAATTAAACGTCGTATTAGGCTTTGCTATATGGCGGATAAAATTTTAGGAGGATACTCAAAATGAAGTTAAACAAGTTAATTGCTAGCTTTTCCGCTGCTGCAGTAGCTGCTGCTGCTATGGGCGTTTCCGCTAGCGCAGTTCTCAAGGTCGTTCCCCAGGATGGTCATTTCAGATCCGGCACAGGTTCTTGGATGCCTGTAGTTTACAGCAACCAGACATTTGACGCTTCTGAAAAGGACTACACCGATTACGGCATTGACTGCACAAAGATCGCTTCTGTTGAAGTAACAATCACAACTGATGATCCTGATTTCTTTGACGGTTCTTTCGGCGGCGCTATTGTTCTTTCCAGCAAGAGCACAGAGAATGCTGACCACAACTGGAACGGTAAGGAATATTGGGGCACACTCGATGAAGACGCTGAAACTCCCATTGAAACTCTTGCTGCTGACAAGCCCGTTCAGTTTGTAAAGACCGGTGATCTTACATACACAGGTACATTAAAGGTTGACGAAACCAACTGTGTATACGAAGGCTACGACCTCGTTCAGATCGCTGTTCAGGAATGGGGCAGCGATATGTCCAACATCGTTGTTAAGTCCATGGTTGTTAAGGATGCTGACGGCAACGTAATGATTTCTTTCGATGAAAACGGTAAGGCTAACCTTCCTTTAATCGAAGCTGGCGCTGCTGCTGATGACGCTGCTGAAGATGACGCAGCTGCTGATGACGCTGCTGCTGAAGACGATGCAGCTGCTGATGATACAGCTGATGACGCTGCTGAAGACGACGCTACTGATGATGTAGCTGACGATGCTGATGACGCTGCTGCTGATGAAGACGACGCTGCTGACGATGTAGCTGCTGACGACGCTGCTGCTGATGATACAGCTGCTGACGACACAACTACTGAAGTTGCTGCTGACAACACCAACACTTCTACTGCCGGTGATGTTGCTGCTGCTACTGATTCCTCAAAGGGCTCTCCTGACACAGGTGTTGCTGATGTAGCTGCTGTTGCAGGTCTTGCAATCGTTGCTGCCGGTGCAGTTCTCGTTGCTAAGAAGAGAAAGTAAGCTTTAAAAGCTGAATAACGAAAAGCCTTGTGCATTTGCGCAGGGCTTTTTCTTTTTGCCTGTTCGCTTTTCGTACGTTTGACTGTCACGCGCACTTTGCATAGGCAAAACTCTCAACGTTTCTGCCCCATGGCGGCGCGGGCGCGCCTTTCATTTTGCGCAGCAAAATGAAAGTGCAGGCGGCTTCGCCGCCTGCTGCCGCAGCGGAGCTGCGGCGCGCGCCCGCCCCGCCGTTGGCAGAAAGTGCGCCGATATAGCTGTGATTTGGGGAGCAGTTGGTGACGAATAGCGCAGAAAGTGCGCCGAAAAGTGCGCTTAATGCGGGCGTTGCGGGTATAATGCCGCACTTCGGAGGCAAAACAATGCGAAAAACGTCTGCCCTATGGCATAATATTCAAAAAAATCCTGAAAACCCTTGCAATCGGGCGCGGATTATAGTATAATAATATGGATAATAGGGTTATTGTTTACAAAAGAAAGGAAAAGCTGCTATGGATATTAAAACGCTCGACCATTTATGCGAGCTTTCCAAGCTCAATTTTACCGAAGACGAACAGAAAAAAATTCTCTCGGAAATGTCGGACATTATCGGTCTTATGGACACGATAAAGGGATTTGAGATAAGCTACGACGACACAAAGGACCACAACGAGATTGCCTACGACGACCTGCGCAAGGACGAGGCGGCACCCTCCTTTAAAACAGAACGGCTTCAGCAGAACACACAGCCGCGGGATAACTGCTACGTTGTTCCGAAAATGATGGAATAAGGAGGAAGAATTGTGGAATTCAGAAACGTTACAATTTCCGGGCTGCGCAGCCTGCTTGATGAAAAGAAAATAAGCGCCGAAGAGCTTGCGAAAGAAATTTTTGGTGAAATAAAGGCGAAAGACGATAAGGTCCTTTCCTATATCACTGTCACTGAGGAAGCGGCTCTCGAAGCGGCTAAAACCGCCCAGGCGCGAATCGACAAGGGAAAAGCGGCGGCTCTTACGGGCATTCCCCTCGCGATAAAGGACAACATCTGCACGGACGGCATTCGCACGACCTGCGCGTCGCGTATGCTCGAAAATTTCGTTCCGCCGTATGACGCTACGGTCATCGAAAAGCTGAAAAAAGACAACTTCGTCATGCTCGGCAAAACTTCCATGGACGAATTTGCAATGGGCGGTTCGACCCAGACAAGTGCCTTTAAAAAGACGAAAAACCCTTATAACACCGACTGCGTTCCCGGCGGCTCGTCCGGCGGCTCGGCAGCGGCGGTTTCTGCGGGACTTTGCGCTGCGGCGCTCGGAAGCGACACCGGCGGTTCTATCCGTCAGCCTTCCTCTTTCTGCGGAGTTACCGGCTTAAAGCCCACATACGGCAGAGTTTCGCGCTATGGACTTGTCGCTTTCGGAAGCTCACTTGACCAGATAGGCCCGATCGCGCGTAACGCTCGTGACTGCGGCACTATTCTTAACACTATCTGCGGCGTTGACCCGCACGACGCTACCAGCAAAAACGTTCCTGCCGACGATTTTAACGCAAAGGCGGGTATGGGCGTTAAGGGAATGAAAATCGCTATTCCGAAGGAATTTTTCGGCGACGCGGTAGACGAAGAAGTCAGAAACGCGGTTATGAACGCCGCGAAGGAATATGAAAAAATGGGCGCGCAGCTTATCGACTGCTCAATAAGCACGCTGAAATACGCTGTCCCCGCATATTACCTCATTTCGTCAGCGGAAGCGGCTTCTAACCTTTCACGCTATGACGGAATAAAGTACGGTCTGCGCGGCGAGGGTCGCACATTCGACGAAATGATCCGCGACAGCCGCAACCGTGGTTTCGGCGACGAGGTAAAGCGCCGTATCCTGCTCGGAAACTACGCGCTTTCAAGCGGCTATTACGACGCGTATTACCGTAAGGCGCTTGCGCTAAAGCAAGAGGTAATAAAGGAATATAACGAGGTGTTTGAAAAGGCGGACGTTATACTTACGCCTACCGCTCCGAGCGTTGCGTACAAAATAGGCGCGCAGGACAACGACCCCGTAAAAATGTACACCGCCGATATCTGCACCGTAACCGTGAATATTGCGGGACTTCCCGGAATAAACACGACCTGCGGCTATAATGCGGACGGAATGCCTATCGGAATGAGCATGATAGGCAAGCGTTTTGACGAAGCTACGCTGATACAGGCTGCGGACGCGTTTGAACAGCAGTTCAGCCCCGTTCGCTGCACATTATAATATTAAGGAGCAAAAGAATGGCTAGATTATATCCGACTATCGGTCTTGAAATTCACGCGGAGCTTCTTACGAAATCTAAGGTATTCTGCACCTGCTCGGCGGAATTTGGCGGCGAGCCTAACTCCCGCTGCTGCCCCGTCTGCTCGGGCTTTCCCGGAACGCTCCCCGTTCTTAACCACACCGCCGTTGAATATATCGTTAAGGCGGGATATACGATGAACTGCGAAATTTCGCGCTTCACGAAGTGGGACAGAAAAAATTACTTTTACCCCGACCTCCCGAAAGCATATCAGATCTCGCAGATGCCCCGCCCTGTCTGCCTCAACGGTCACGTTGACATAAAGACCTCCGCGGGCGACAAGCGCATAAGAATAAACCGCATACATCTTGAAGAGGACGCGGGAAAGCTGGTTCACGACGATTATGCAAGGGTAAGTCTTGCGGATTATAACCGCTGCGGCATACCGCTTATTGAAATTGTTACCGAGCCTGATTTTCACAGCGCCGAAGAGGTCTGCGCATTTATCGAAAAGATTCGCCTGCTGCTTAAATACGCGGGCGTGTGCGACTGTAAAATGGAACAGGGTTCGCTGCGCTGCGACGTAAACATTTCCCTCGCGGAAAAGGATTCCGCCGAGCTTGGAACGCGCGCGGAGATAAAGAACCTCAACTCCGTAAAAGCGATCGGCAGAGCGATCGAGTACGAAATTTACCGTCAGAGTGAAATTATCGAATCGGGTGGACGCGTAATACAGGAAACGCGCCGTTTTTCCGATACAACGGGCGAAACTACCGCAATGCGCTCGAAAGAGGACGCGCACGATTACCGCTACTTCCCCGACCCCGATATTCCGCCGATAATTTTCACCGAGGAGGAGCTTGACGCGATAAAGGCGAGCCTCCCCGAAATGCCCGAGGCGAGAAAAGCGCGCTATATGAGCGAATACGGCATGAAAGAAGCGGACGCGGATACCATTATAAACGACAAGGATATCTGCGACTTTTTTGAAAGCGCCATAGGCGCATACATCAACCCGAAATCCATTCTCAGCTTTATGCTCGGCGAGTTCATGCGCCGTATAAATCTTGGCGAAATGAGCATGGAAACGCTTAAAGTTAAGCCCGAGGAAGTCGCACGGCTCATAGAATACGGCGATACGGACAAAATAAACAAAAATAATTATAAAAATATTTTCAAGGCAATGCTCGAAACGGGAAAAACTCCCGAGGAGATCTGCGACGCGGAAAATTACTGGGTAAAGGAAGACAGCGCCCTGCTTGAAAGCGTTATCGACAAGCTTATCGCGGACAATCCGAAGCCCGCAGAGCAGTATCGCAGCGGCGAGCAGAAGGTGTTCGGCTTCTTTATGGGGCAGGCGAACAAGGCGCTCAAGGGTCAGGCGACCCCCAACGCGATACGCGAAATGCTTGAGAAAAAATTAAAGGGTTAAGGAAGGACGACCGAAATGTTTTTAAGTAACAAATACCGTGACCACAACACATCAATGCTATCCGAGAGCGATATCGGGGCGACAGTCCGTGTTTCGGGCTGGGTTGAAAATATCCGCGACCACGGCGGAATAAAGTTTATTGACTTACGCGACCATTACGGCGTTCTTCAGGTAACCTTACAGAACAACGAATCGCTGCTCGACGGCGTGAACAAGGAATGCGCGGTTTCTATCAGCGGAAAGATAATCAAGCGCGACGAAAGCACGTTCAACGACAAGATTTCGACGGGAACGATCGAGCTTGAAGCGGAAAGCCTCGATATTCTCGGAAAGGTTTCGGTTCAGCTCCCGTTCGAGGTTCCGTCCTCAAAGGAAAGCGGCGAGGACGTGCGCCTGCGCTACCGTTTCCTCGATATGCGCAACCGCAAGGTTCACGACAATATCGTATTCCGCTCGAACGTTATGTCGTTCATGCGCGAAAAGATGACCGAAATGGGCTTCCTCGAGCTTCAGACGCCTATTCTTTCTACATCTTCGCCCGAGGGCGCGCGCGACTACCTTATCCCGAGCCGCAAGCACCACGGAAAGTTCTATGCGCTGCCGCAGGCTCCGCAGATTTTTAAGCAGCTTTACATGGTTTCGGGCTTCGACAAGTACTTCCAGCTTGCGCCGTGCTTCCGCGACGAGGACGCGAGAGCCGACAGAACTCCGGGCGAATTTTATCAGCTTGATATGGAAATGAGCTTCGCTACGCAGGAGGACGTTTTTGCGGCTGCGGAAGCCATTTTCCCCGCAATTCTCGAAAAATTCGGTAAAAAGAAATATACGCACGCGCCTTTCCCGCGCATTACATTTGAAGAAGCGATGCTTAAATACGGCTCAGATAAGCCCGATTTACGCAACCCTCTCTTTATCGTTGACGTTTCCGATCTGTTTGTTGACAGCGGCTTTAAGCCGTTCTCAAACAAGACCGTCCGCGCTATCCGTGTTCCGAAAATGGCGGAAAAGTCCAAGACGTTCTTTAAGAGCATGGAGGAATACGCGCTTTCTATCGGCATGAAGGGTCTGGGTTATTTCAAGGTTGAACCCGATATGTCGTTTAACGGACCGATTGACAAGTTCCTCCGCGAGGGCGACAGAGAAGAGCTTATTTCACGCTGCGCGCTTGAAGCGGGCGACGTTCTCTACTTTATTGCCGACAACAAGAAGAACGCGGAGAAATTCGCGGGACAGATCCGCACCGAAGTGGCAAACCGCATGGAGCTTATCGACAACGACAGGTTTGAAGTGTGCTGGATAGTTGACTTCCCCATGTACGAGGAGGACGAGGAAACGGGCAAGCCGATTTTCACGCACAATCCTTTCTCAATGCCGCAGGGTGAGCTTGAAGCGCTCAACACGAAGAATCCCTGCGACGTTCTCGCGTACCAGTACGACGTTGTATGCAACGGTGTTGAGCTTGCGTCGGGCGCGGTAAGAAACCACGACATTGACGTTATGGTAAAGGCGTTTGAGATTGCGGGCTACACCGAAGAGGACGTTGCCGCGAAATTCGGAGCGCTTTACAGCGCGTTCAAGTTCGGCGCGCCTCCGCACGCAGGCATGGCGTTCGGTATCGACCGTATGATAATGCTGCTGCTTGACGAGGAGAGCATACGCGAGGTTATCGCTTTCCCGCTCAACTCCAACGCGCAGGATCTGCTGCTCGGAGCGCCTACCGAGGTTACGGAGCAGCAGCTTCGCGACGTTCACATCAAGGTAAGACAGCGCCCGCAGGACTTAAAGAAACAGCAGAGCGAAGAATAAAAGCGAGCCGTTCCCGAAAAAATCGGGGACGGCTTTAATACTGATTCCCAATCAATATACAGACAGTATCTATATATTGATTACCGCTTAAAAAGCGGTATGTCAAAGCCGGCGGCTTTGACGGAATTATATTATTTTTTGGCTTAGTCAGACGCTTTCGCAGCTTGGCAGCGCTATGACGGGTTTTGCACTTATACTTTGGGCATACCGTGATGAAGGTTCGGCGATGACGGTATCGCTGATGTCATTTTTCAATTATATGCCATACATCATTGCGAGTTTTTTCGCCGGAGCGTTTGTGGACAATCACAACAAAAAAAGAATAATGATTATTTGGGACAGTACCGCAGCGCTGTGTTCTGCCGTAATACTTATTCTCAATGCTGTCGGCCGCCTCGGGATATGGCATATATACTTGACAAACGCTGTTATTGGTTTTGTGAACGCATTTCAGGGTCCTGCTGCGTCCGTTGCAGTGGGCAGAGTCATTCCGAAAGAAAAATTGTCACAAATAAGCGGAATGAATTCATTTTCGGGAAACCTCGTGACTGTTTTATCGCCTGTTATAGCTTCTGCGCTGTTTGCGGCAGGAGGAGTGGGACTTGTTCTGTCTGTGGATCTGGCAAGTTTTTTATTTGCGTTCGCAGTTCTTGTTTTTGTGCTGAAAATCACGGAGGACAAATCCGAAACAACACACAGAGTCGGCGTATTTGCGGACTGTGCCGATGGCTTTCGCTTTTTAATAAAAAACAAAAAGCTTGTTTCTCTTTTTGCAGCCATGGCAGTGCTCAATTTCTTTTCTCGCCTGACTTATGAAAACATTCTTTCACCTATGATACTTTCGCGAAGCGGCAACGATACTTCGGCGCTGGGGATAGTAAACGCCGTGATAGGAATTGGCGGGATTGTCGGCGGAATTATTGTTTCAACAGGCAAGATAAAGGGCAGAAATTCAGAGATGATATACATATCCGCCGCCGTATCGTTTTTGCTCGGCGACGTCTTTATGGGAGCGGGCAGAAATGTGCCGACATGGGCGGTCGCAGGATTTGCTGCGAGCTTTCCTATTGCTTTTATCAACACCGGACAGATGGTGATTATTTACAAAAATGTTCCGGAGCAAATTCAGGGACGTATTTTTTCGGCAAGAAACGCAGTTCAATTCGGAACCATACCGTGCGGGATTTTGTTCGGCGGAATTTTAGCCGATTATGTTTTTGAGCCGTTTATGGCGTCCGATAATCCGCTTGCAGGATTTTTGCAAACATTAGTAGGAGCAGAAGCGGAATGGCTGTAATGTTTCTTTGCACCGGAATAATCGGTGCGTTATTCAGTCTTATTTCATATAGCAGAGAGGTCGCTCGGGAATCTGACGATGAACAGAAAAAGAGTTAAGCTGACAGACGACTGATTATATAAAATCGAACAAGAGAATCGTCGTCAATGCGGCAGCCCCCTCATCGGCTGCCGCCGCGGCTTTTAATTTCCTCGTAATATTTCTCGCCTTCGCAAACGCCGCTTTCCAAATGATACTGCGTACACTCGGGCGCGCAGCATATTTCAGCTTTGCTGAAATATGCTATGGGGCGGCTTCGCCGCCCCGACCGTGCAGCGCTAAGCGCTGCACGGCGCGCGCCCGCAAACTCGCAAACTCCGCGTATATCCGACGAAAATCCGCGCACATTACCCTTGAAAGGAAGTGTGTGTATGCAGGAACAGGGAAAGCGTCCGTCTGTCCCGCTCGGACTTGGATACGCGCTTGCGGCAAACGCGGGCGCGCTGAAAGCGTTCGCGGCAATGTCCGAGCAGCGGCAAAGTGAAGTGATCGAACAGACGCGTTCAATCGCGTCAAAGGCAGAGATGCGTCGGTTTGTCGAGCGTCTGAATACCGAGCAAATAGACCCAAATAGCTAAAATATCGCATAAAACAGCGGTTTCCGACATGGAAAGCTGCTGTTTTTACATTTTGTTGAAATTCACAAAATTGACTATACTCAGAGTATAACACAGGTCGGTTATACATAGAAATAAGCAAAATCGTCGTTTTTTATGTAAATTGATACAGTTTTCATTGTGAAAAATATACAACTTTCAACAGCTTCATTTATTTGACATCACCTAAACAAGTGGTTATAATATGCGAAGTATTCCAATAATGTTGTACAGCAGGAGGTGCAGACATGAAAAACATAAGACAATTATTTAAAAACACTACCGTAGTCCATGCCTGCGCAATAAGGCTGCACAATTGCCGCCGGTTTGTGACAGGAGCGGTTCTTGCCGCAACTCTGACGGCGCAGCTCGTACTGACAGGAATGATGAATATCCGCTGCGAGGCGGTGATTATAGATTCGGGGGAAAGCCGTCGCGTGCTTACGGCGTTTGACGAGGCGGACGACATTCTTTCGGAACAGCGCGTCGCGCTGCATCCGCTAGATAAGGCGGAGCTTACCGAGGAAAACGGCGTAAAGCAGCTCACGGTTATCCGCGCACCCGAAATTCCCCTTAAAACAAGTTCGTCGGAGCGCATGGTTCGGGCGGTTTCGGGCGAAACCGTAGAAAATCTGTTAAATCGCGAGGGTATTTCCCTTAACGAATATGATTTTGTTCAGCCTGCGGCGCTTTCTCTTATCGGCGAGGAAACCGAAATAACCTATGAACAGGCGTTTCCCGTGACAATTGCGGCTGACGGCGAAACACTTGCGGTAATGGCGGCGCACCTAACGGTTGGTGAACTTCTCAGCCGCGAGGGAGTAATTCTCGGCGAATACGACCGCGTAAGCCATGAGCTTTCAGAAATGGTCTTTGACGGCATGGAAATCAGCATTGACCGCGTTGAACATATAGAAACCTCAACCTCCGAACCTATCCCGTTTCAGACCGAGAACCACGAAAGCACTCTTTATAAAAAGGGCACTCGATTTACGCAGGTTCAGGGAGAGAGCGGAGAACGCATAACGACAACCACGCAGGTGCTTGTAAACGGAGTTCCCGAGGAAAAATATATTTCAGACGTATCGATTATCCCGCCGACAAACGAAATTATCCTCACGGGTACGGCTCTGAATGAACCTTACAGCAAAAAAGAGGGCGACTTTCGCCTTATCGACGGGCTTCCCGAAAACTACGCCTACTGCATAAGCGGAAAAGTTACCGCTTATACTGCGCCCGAGGGTTCGGGAACATACAGCGGCAGAAAGCTTGAAATCGGCACGATCGGCGTTGATCCCGACGTTATCCCGTTCGGCAGCGAGGTGTATATTTGCTCAAAGGACGGTTCGGCAGTCTACGGCTATGCGATTGCTGCCGATACGGGCGACCTTACCGACGTTATCGCGGACGTATTCATGGGTACGACCTCGGAACATTACGGCGACGCGTGCCGCTGGGGTGCGCAGGACGCCTACGTCTTTGTGCTTACTGTCGGTGACAACAGCATTTCGTGGAAATAAAACGTAAATTTGTCCACTCGGCGGCTTTTGCTTTCTTGGCTGTTCCCGAAATCACCGAAAAACGCCGCCGTCCACACGAGCTTCTCCCCCACGCGCGCGGCGCGCCGCATTCGGCAAAGCCGAATGCGGCAGGCGGCGGCTTCGCCGCCGCCCCATGCGCCCGTCCGCTTTCGCGGACGGGCGCGCGCCGCGCAGCTTCCTCAAGGCGGCGTCAGCGAAAGTGGGACATGGCACAAAGAAATTGAAAGCCGCAGCGGCAGCCGATGAGGGGCGAGCGGTACGTTTGCGAAGCAAATGTACCGCGAGTTCCCCTCGCGAGGCTGCCGCTTTTTTCGGCGCACTCCGCCGTAATCGGCGGGGCGCGGGCGCGCTATGCGTTCCGGCGAAGCCGGAACGCATACAGGCGGCTTCGCCGCCTGCCGCAGTGCTGCGCGAAGCGAAGCACTGCGGGCGCGCCTGCGCCCCCTCGGGAGTTTTCGGCGCACTCCGCCGAAAGTGGAGAAAAGCAATATCCTCCGTTACGCGGCGTTTTGCAAGGTGTGAAAAATGGGAAAGGGATTGAAAGCCGCCGCTCCGCCCACAAAATCCCCGTCGGGTATTGCCATTTCCGCGAAAAAATGCTATAATACTGTTTACAGCATTACGATCAGGGAGGAGAAGCCGTGTCAAATCTCACAAAATCCGCAATAAAAGCCTCGGTTCTGAAGCTGCTTGAGGAAAAGCCGATAAATAAGATAACCGTAAAGGACATCGTTGAGGACTGCGGGATAAACCGAAATTCGTTTTACTACCATTTTCAGGATCTGCCCGCCGTAATTGAAGCGATCGTCGTCGAGGACGCAGAAGCTATAATAGAAAGGTATCCGACGATAGACAATTTCGACCAGTGCCTTAATGTTGCGGTTAGCTATGCCGTAAAAAACCGAAAAGCCGTGTACCATATATATAATTCGGCAAATCGCGAGCTTTTCGAGCGCTGCCTGTTCAATGTCTGCGAATATGTTGTAACGACTTACATAAATAAGCTGCTCGGAGAAAAGCAAATTGATCCGAATGATAAAAATATTCTTATAAGATTTTACAAGTGCGTCTGCTTCGGTCAGGTTATCGACTGGATGAACTGCGGAATGAAGGAATCCGCTCTTGACGACTTCCACCGTCTGTTTGAAATACGTCAGGGCGTGGCTGAACAGCTCGTCAACCGCTGCACCGACGAGTAATACTAAGCACCAATAAAACAGATAAAAATTCTCGTATACCCCCCTATATGCAAAGATTATACTCAAATTCTTTGTATAGTTTTTAACTGGTGCTGAGTACAAATTGTGCAAACGTCCCATTTTGCCCAAAATTATAACACAAAGCCCCCTGTGTCTTATTTTCAGACACAGGGATTTTTTTATCCGTTTTAATTTCCTCTTTTCCGAGTTATAATAAAATCGTAAAAGGAAAGGAGGTTATCGGTATGAAATCATCATTACCCGTTACCGCTGCGAAAGCAGGCTATATCATAATGTCAGCGTTCATGTGCCTGCTCGGAATAATCTTTATCGCAAACCCCGAAAGCTCGGCGCTTTTTATCGGAATTGCCCTCGGCGTTTCGCTTATCCTGTTTGGCGTAGTAAAGCTGGTCGGATATTTTTCAAAGGATCTGTTCCGTCTTGCGTTTCAGTATGACCTTTGCTTCGGGATACTCTTTATGGTTCTCGGAACGGCGGTCATAATCAACGCGCAGAGCATGATAAGCTTTATCAGCTGCGTTATCGGAATTGCCGTTATTGCGGACGGAATATTCAAAATTCAGATCGCGAACGATTCCAGACGCTTCGGCATACAAAGCTGGTGGCTTATCGCCGTTTTTGCGGCAATTTCACTTATTATCGGCACGCTTCTCCTGCTCTACCCCGAAAAGGGCGCAAGCGTTATGGTAATTCTTCTCGGCGCGTCGATTCTCGCGGACGGAATACTCAATCTCGTGACTATTCTCCTCGCAGTCAAGATCGCGAAAAACCAGAAGCCCGACGTGATCGAAATAACGATCGATAAATCGGACGAATAAATAAAGATTAAAGAAAGGGAGTGCCCGCTATGACAGGATACGACAGTTCGGTTCTTATAATGATGACGGCGATAATATCCTTTATCGGCTTTACTGTTGAAAACACATGGATGCTTTTAAAACACGGCTATATCGACAACAGGAACATGACATTCCCGTTTCTGCTCGGGTACGGCTTGCTCGTAGTCGGAATGTTTGTTCTCTTCGGAGTTCCGGGCGATATACGCCTGCTTGGTACGAGGTTTCTTGAGGGCGAAACACAGATGCAGTATGTGGTCTATTTCCTCATCTCCTTCATGGTCGTAAGCCTCGGCGAAATCGCGCTCGGCTTCTTCGTTGAAAAGGTTTTCGGATTTGAATACTGGAATTACAACGATATTCCGCTTCACATCACGAAATACACCTCGGTTCCGACAAGCACAGGCTTCGCACTCCTTATAACCTCTTTTATGGGAAGCTGCTTCGAGCCGCTCCTGCGGCTCACGCAGCGCGTTCCGCCCACGCTCCTTAACGTTTTAGCCGTAACGCTCGGTACAATAATGGTTGCCGACTTTATTGCCAGCTTCACAAAAATGTACCGCACGCGCAGTCTTAACGAAAAATGGAGAAAAGAAATACCCCTCGCAAAGAAATACAGAAGATAAGAAAGGACTGACAGAAAATGAAATTTTCAAAGGCGGTCGTAAAATACCGCATACCTATCCTGATTGTCACTCTTGTACTGATGATACCGTCGGTACTGGGAATGATCGGGACGAGAATAAACTATGATATGCTTGATTATCTGCCCGACGATATGGATACCGTAATCGGTCAGAACGAGCTTATGGAGGACTTCGGCAAGGGCGCGTTCTCGTTCATAGTCGTGGAGGATATGCCTGATAAGGACGTTGCGGCGCTTACCGATAAGATAAAAGACGTCGAACACGTTGATACCGTCCTCTGGTACAGCTCTCTTGCAGACGTTTCTATCCCGATGGAGCTGCTCCCCGATAAGCTCTACAACGAATTTAACAAGGACGGCGCTACAATGATCGCTGTATTCTTTGACAGCGCTACGTCCGCCGATGTGACAATGGACGCGATACGCGAGATACGCTCCGTTTGCGGAAAACAGTGCTTCGTTTCGGGTATGTCCGCTCTGGTAACCGACCTTAAAGACCTCTGCGAACAGGAAGAACCTATATACGTTGCGCTTGCGGTAATTTGCGCGTGCGTGGCAATGATAGCGCTGCTTGACGGCTGGCTGGTTCCGTTCGTTTTCCTCGCAAGTATCGGCATGATGATACTTCTGAACCTCGGCACAAACTTCTTCTTCGGAGAAATTTCCTACATAACGAAAGCTCTTTCCGCTGTTTTACAGCTTGCCGTAACGATGGACTACTCGATATTCCTCTGGCACAGCTATAACGAACAGCTTACACATAACACCGATAATAAGGAAGCTATGGCGGCGGCGATTCACGAAACGCTTACTTCCGTTGTCGGAAGCTCCTTAACAACGATAGCGGGCTTTATCGCCCTCTGCTTCATGACGTTTACGCTCGGCTTTGACCTCGGTCTTGTAATGGCGAAAGGCGTTCTGCTCGGCGTAGTCGGCTGTGTAACCGTTCTCCCGTCGCTTATACTCCTCCTCGATAAGCCGCTTCAGAAAACGAAGCACAAATCCCTTATCCCGAACATGGAAAAGTTCGCCTCAAAGGTCACAAAGGTGTTCCCCGCGTTCCTTATCGCGTTCGCAGTGCTCGTTGCGCCCGCGCTTTACGGCTATAACAGGACGAACGACGAGGTTTACTACGATATGGGTCAGTGCCTCCCCGAGGATATGGAATACGTTATCGCAAACTCAAAGCTTTCGGAGGATTTTGATATCGCCTCAACGCATATGGTTCTTGTAAGCGCGGATCTGCCGAGCAAGGACGTAAGAAACATGATAAAGGAAATGGACGAGGTTGACGGCGTGAGATATGCGATAGGACTTGAAAGCGTTATCGGCTCGAGAGTTCCCGAAGAAATACTCCCCGACAGTATAAGAAGCGTTTTAAAGAGCGATAAATGGGAGCTGCTGCTCATCAACTCCGAATATAAGGTCGCGAGCGACAATGTAAACGCTCAGATAGACTCGCTCAACGAAATACTCAAGAAATATGACGAAAACGGTATGCTTATCGGCGAAGCGCCCTGCATGAAAGATATGATAGAAACGACGAACCGCGACTTCCAGGTCGTAAACGCTGTATCAATCATAGCGATATTCGTAATAATCGCAATAGTGACCAAGAGCGCGAGCCTCCCGTTTATTTTAATAGCGGTAATCGAGCTTGCAATATTCATAAACCTCGGACTTCCGCATTATCTCGGTCAGTCGCTTCCGTTCATCGCTCCTATCTGCATAAGCACTATCCAGCTCGGCGCGACGGTCGATTATGCGATACTTATGACGACCAGATATAAATCCGAAAGAATTTCGGGCGCGGATAAGCGCTCGGCGGTAACAACGGCGCTCGCTTCTTCAATACCCTCGATAATCGTAAGCGGCATGGGACTTTTTGCGGCGACATTCGGCGTAGCGATTTACTCCGACATTGACATCATCAGCTCCATGTGTATGCTTATGGCGCGCGGCGCTATAGTAAGTATGCTCTGCGTAGTATTTATCCTGCCCGCTCTGCTCATGCTCTGCGATAAGCTCATAATCGCAACAACGGCAGGTATGAAGAAGAAAGTAACCAATTGAAAGCAACCAACCGATAAGAAAGGAAGATATATCATGTGCATCAGAACAAAGAAAATTCTTGCTGCGGCAGTAGGCGCGGCGGTAATATTAAGCTCGGCAGGCATCGCTTATGCTGCCGATTCGGATAAGAACAACGCGGCGGAAAACACCGAACCTGCCGCAGTTGAAACAAAAAACGACAGCGAAGATACCCCCGTAAAGGACGAAACCGTCTATGTTTTCGCAAACGCGGACGGCAGCAGAAATAAAATAATCGTCAGCGACTGGCTTAAAAACACGCTCGGCGAAAACGCTCTCTCCGATTATTCCGAGCTGAGCGGAATTGAAAACGTAAAGGGCAACGAGAGCTTCTCGGGAAGCGGCGATCTTACTTGGAACGCAAACGGCGGCGATATTTATTATCAGGGCACGATAGACAAGGCGCTGCCCGTTGATATGAAGGTTACATACCTGCTTGACGGAAACGAAATTTCTCCCGCAGACCTTGCGGGAAAGAGCGGAAAAGTAACGATACGCTATGAATTTGCCAACAATCAGTACGAAACCCGCACGATTGACGGAAAGGAAGAGAAAATCTACGTTCCGTTCGCCGCGATAACGGGTATGCTGCTCGACAACGACGTTTTCACGAACGTTGAGGTAAAGAACTGCCGCCTTATCAACGACGGCGACCGCAGCGCGGTTGTTGGGATAGCTTTTCCGGGACTTACCGAAAATCTCGGCCTTGACAGTGAAAAGGTCGAGATACCCGAATATTTTGAGATAACTGCGGACGTAAAGAATTTCTCGCTTACAAACACATTTACCGTTGCCACGAACGAGGTGTTCAACGATATTGAAGTGGACGGCTTTGAGGACATCGATAAGCTGACCGAGGCTGCCACAAAGCTTACAGACGCTATGGATCGGCTTATCGGCGGTTCGGGAGAGCTTGCGGACGGGCTTGAAACGCTGCTTTCCTCCTCCGACGAGCTTGCTCAGGGCGTAAATACCCTCGCGGGCGGTTCTGAGCAGCTTGCGGTGGGCGCAAAGACGCTCTACGACGGCACGAGCGAGCTTACCGCAGGCGTTGAAACGCTTTACGGCGGACTTTCTCAGCTTGATGAAAACAGTGCGGCGCTCAACGCGGGCGCAAAGCAGGTGTTCGACACGCTCCTCGCGACTGCAAACGAGCAGCTCAAGGCGGCGGGCTTGGACGTTCCGACTCTGACGGTCGATAACTATAAGACAGTGCTTGACGGCGTTCTGGCGGGACTGAGCGACGAGGGACTGACCGAGCAGGCGCGTGAAAAGGTCAGCGCGGCAGTAACTGCACAAAAAGACGTTATCACGGCGAAGGTCACCGAGGCTGTCCGCGCGCAGGTTCAGGCAAAGGTTCTCGAAACGCTCGGAATGACCTCCGAGCAGTATGAACAGGGCGTTGCCGCGGGCGCGGTTTCGGCAGAGCAGCAGGCGCAGATAAAGGCTGCGGTTGACGCGCAGATGGCTTCCGACGAGGTAAAGGCGCTCGTTGAGCAGAACACCTCCGAACAGATCGACGCGCTTATCGAGCAGAATATGCAGTCCGCAGACGTTAAAAATCAGCTCGCTCAGGGTAAGGCTGCCGCAAAGGCGGGTCGCGAGAGCATAAAGAGCCTTATCGCTCAGCTTGACAGCTACAACGAGTTTTACACGGGTCTTGCGGCGTATACACAGGGCGTTTCTTCCGCAAAGGCGGGCGCGGAGCAGCTTGACGCAGGCGCGCAGACGCTCGGCAGCGGCGCAAAGGAGCTTTCCGACGGCATGACGGAGCTTAACGCGGGCGTTCAGAAGCTCGGCGAAAATGTTCCCGCGCTTATCGACGGCGTTACGCAGCTTCGCGACGGTGCAAAGGAGCTTAACGCAGGCATAATCAAGCTCAACGACGAGGGCATTTCAAAGCTTGTGAACGCGATCGACGGCGATATTGAGGGCGTTCTTCACAGACTTGATTTAACCTCCGAGGTTTCGGAAAATTACCGCACATTCTCGGGCGTTTCGGGCGAAACGAGCGGTCAGGTCAAGTTCGTATACCGTACCGAAGCGATAGAATAAAATCAAATAAGGCGTAATACTAATCACCAATAAAACTATAGACAAAAAATCTTCGTATGCCCCTATATGCAAGATTATACTCGATTTTTGTATAGTTTTTAATTGGTGCTGAGCGTAAAAATCCCCCCCGGAAATGATTTTTCGGGGGGATTTTTTTACGTTAATTACGTTCAGTGCCGAGGAGGAATTTTTACGACAAAAACGGTTCACTTCGTTCTCGGCTTTCTGCCCGTGAGAAATTCGATAGAACGCTCGACGGAGGTGCGGACGTGCTCCATTTCTGGGTTGTGCAGCTTTCCCGCGTTGCGGTAATCGAAGCTGTTGCAGAAATCGTTTACGTCGCTGTTGAGCTGCTTTATATATTCCGAAAGGAGATTATCCAGTGCGGCGGTAAACTCGGCGAGATCGCCCTTCTGCAATTTCGTCGGCGCGACCGACATGAGCATATTATAATGCGGAACGCAGATATATTCCTGCGTTTTGAAAAGATTCTTGAACTTCGGGTCTTTCACAAACATGGTGAAAACCGTTTCGAGCATATGATTTATGCCCCAGTCTACCTTGCTGCACACAAAGCAGGTCTGCTCGATTTCGGCGGACTTTTTCGCTTTTGCGTTTTTCGAAAAAAACAAGCCTTTTTTCTCAAAAATATTTTTTCTCGTGTTTTCAAGATAGCTGTTCAGCATAAGCCCGAGCGACAGGCGGTTGTTCTGCTGAAGCAGCATTTCAAAATGCGTGAAGCAGAAGCCAAGCTCGTTTGTTTCCATTCTTACGTCAGGCTCCATCATTGCCGCGCCCATGATATATTCGCATATATGCTCCTCGACCGTGTTGCGCATGGCGCATATAGGGCAGCCGCACCTCGGCTCGAAAACTTCGTTTACGGGTATCGTTAAAATACTTTCGCGCATAGCTTCTACCTGCCTTAAACAAATTGCACAAATCACTTCATTTTCATGAAAATTTCAGTTCTTCGTGTTGAAATTACTCTTAAATTGTATTATAATAAATACGAATAGTCAAGGGCTTTTGAGATTTTTTTATTTTTTGGAGAATTTTTGTGAATTTTTACATAAAAAACGGCTGTTCTCTTGTTCAGACGCTTGAAAGCGGTCAGTGCTTCCGCTGGGAAAAGCTTGCGGACGGGAGCTTCGGCGGGTTTGCGGGGAACAGATACCTCAATGTTAAACAGGAAAAAGACGGTATAACGCTTGTCGGCGCAGAAAGTGACGACGTTGAATACTGGGAGCGGTATTTTGACGTTTCGACGGACTACGACGCGATAATAGCGCAGTTTTCCGCCGATGAAACGCTGAAAAAGGCGGCGGCGGAGAACAGAGGACTTCGTATTCTTCGACAGGAGCCTTTTGAAACGCTTATCAGCTTTATAATTTCACAAAACAACAACATTCCGCGTATTCGCGGGATAATCAGCCGCCTTTGCGAGAGCTTCGGCGAAAAAATTGCGGGCGGTTACGGCTTTCCCGACGCCGGTCGGCTTGCAGCGCTGGACGAATCCGACCTCGCGCCGCTGCGCGCGGGTTTTCGCAGCCGTTACATACTCGACGCGGCGCGGAAAACGGCTTCGGGAGAAATCGACCTTTCCGCGATCTACGATATGGACTACGATTCGGGAAAGGCGCTTCTCAAGCGGATCGTCGGCGTTGGCGACAAGGTTGCGGACTGCGTTTTGCTTTTCGCTTACCACAAAACCGAGGCGTTTCCGACCGATGTGTGGATAAAGCGCATTGTTGCGGAGTATTATAAAGATGGGCTGCCCGAATGCATGGGTCGGTACAAGGGCATAGCGCAGCAGTATCTCTTTGAGTATTTCCGCGAAAAATAACGGAGGTCAGGCGCACAGGGCGCATGCCGCAGGCGCGGCATAGCCGCGCCTGCGTGCGGCGGCTTCGCCGCCGCTGCCGCGTTTCGGAGAAACGCGGCGCGTGCGCTCGACCGCGGGGGTATTGCCGGGGTGCGCCGAGAGAACGCATAACGGGTATCGCTTTGTGCGCGGGGGCGCAGGGGAAAGCCATAAAATAAGAAAACGATCTTACATAGACCACGAAAGGATTGATGATATTATGTATTGCAGAAAATGCGGAACACAAATCGCGGAGGGAATGTCCTTCTGCACAAATTGCGGCGAGCGGGTCGTGCCGCTTGCAGTGACGAACGAAGAACAGAATGCGCAGCCTGCCGCTGTAACGGAAGAGCCGCAGGAACGATCGGCGACCGAAGCTCAGACCGCAGCCGAAACGACTGCTGCGCAGCAGTCCGAAGCGTACGCCGCTTCTCGGGACATTCCCGTTCAGCCGCTTGAAGCGGATAATACTGTACTTCCGCCGATAATAGCGGCAGCTAAGTCCGAAAAGACAAAAACAGATTTCGGAAAAGGCGCGCTTGCATTTTGCCTTGTTATAATAGGCCTGCTGGCTGTTTCAACAGGCATTTTTGCGGGTCTGTATTTTTCGCTGATATGACGGAGCACGGAAAACTGTTCCGCGCGGTTCGCTGCGCGCTGATAATAACCGTTGCGTGCGCGATCGGGATACTGCTCGGGCGAATGATGACCGACTATGAAATGCGGTACTTCATGACCAGAAAGTTTTGCGGCAGCTATCGCGGAATTGATGTGTATAAATGCGGCGAGCTGAACAACGATAATTTTCTCGGACATATTTATATGCTGGAGAAAGCGCCCGACGTGCTTGCGGAAAGCTGCGAAGCGCTTTATTTTACGGGTGAATCTCTTTCCGTCCCCGAGGTGGGGCAAGGCGGCTCCGCTCTTGGACTTACTCAGGACGCCACAATATACATAACGACGAACAGCTTTTATCCCGATGTGCTGTATCATGAGCTTTTTCACGCTTATGACAACACCAACGGAAAAATATCAGATTCGGAAAAGTTTAGAAAAATTTTCGACAAGGAAAGAGAAACCGTTTCGGAAACAGGCGGAGAAAACGGCAGTCGTACCGCCGAATTTTTCGCGGCGGCGGGTGCTGAATATTTGCTTATGCCCGATACTTTGCGAAAAAAAGCCCCCGAAACCTATGCTTTTATCGACGATCTTATTGACGCATACGGAGAGGTATACCAATGGTAAATATAGGAAACGACTGGGACGAGCTGCTGCGCGGAGAGTTCGACAAACCGTATTATCTTGCGCTTCGCGGCTTCCTCAAATCAGAATATAAGGGATTTACAATATATCCCGATATGTATGATATTTTTAACGCGCTGAAATTAACGCCGTACAGCGAAGTTAAGGCGGTAATTTTAGGACAGGATCCATATCATGAGCCAAAACAGGCGCATGGGCTTGCCTTTTCCGTTCAGGACGGAGTTGAGCCGCCGCCCTCGCTGAAAAATATCTACAAGGAACTTAATACCGACCTCGGTCTGCCTATTCCGACAACGGGCGACCTCACCTGCTGGGCGAAGCAAGGAGTTCTTCTGCTAAACACGTCGCTTACCGTGCGGCGAGGACAGGCGAACAGCCACCGCGGAAAGGGCTGGGAAATATTCACCGACAGAGTAATTTCTTTGCTGAACGAGCGCGAAAAGCCGCTTGTTTTTATCCTTTGGGGAGCAAACGCGCGCGCAAAGACCGCGCTTATAACAAATCCGCGTCATCTTATCCTGACGAGCGCTCACCCAAGTCCTCTTTCTGCCTTCAACGGCTTTTTCGGCTGCCGCCACTTCTCAAAATGCAATCAGTTCCTGCGTGAAAACGGCATTCCCGAAATAGACTGGCGAGTTTCCTGAAAACATACCGCACCTCAAAGCACAAAATGTCGGGTGTAAACGCCTCACTTGTGATAAAATAGATTTACAGCAAGGGAAAAGGACGTGTAAAAATGAACGGTTGGACAGAGGGAATACAAAACGCTATACAGTATATTGAAGAACATCTGACGGAAGAAACGAACATATCGGATATTGCCGCGAGGGCATACGTTTCGCCGTTCTACTTTCAGAAAATCTTCAGCGTTCTGTGCGGATTCACCGTCGGCGAATATATCAGGAACAGACGGCTTGCGCTCGCCGCAGAAGAGCTGTCGTCGTCCGATATAAAGGTGATCGACGCAGCTGTAAAATACGGCTACGACTCTCCTGACAGCTTTACGCGCGCATTCACAAAATTTCACGGAATTTCTCCCTCGGCTGCAAAAGAAAACGGCGCAAAAATCAAAAGCTTTGCGCCCGTAAGAATTAAATTGACACTTGAGGGAGGTACTGTTATGGAGTACAGAATTGTTGAAAAGGCGGCGTTTACAATCTTCGGTAAATGCAGGAGATTTAACGCGGACACATCTTACGCCGAGATACCGCCGTTCTGGAATGAGCACTACAAAAACGGCGGCGGAAAAATTATCAAGGGAATGTTCGGCGCGTGCGTTGACAGCGACGGAAAGAACTTCGACTATCTTATAGCGGATTTATATCAGCCGTGGAATGAAGTTCCCGAGGGCTGCGTAACGCGGACATTTCCCGCAGGAACATGGGCGGAGTTTCCGTACAGCGGCGAATGTCCCAAGGCACTTCAAGACGTCAACACGAAGATCTGGAGCGAATGGCTTCCGAACTGCAAGGAATATGAGCTTGACGGCAACTACAGCCTTGAGATTTATCTCGACAAGCTTCACGGTATGATTTGCATACCTGTAAAAAAGAAGTAACCGCAGCGGGCGGACGTTTCATCAACGTCCGTCTTGCGGCTTTCAATCCCCCGTAATCTCTCCCACCTCGCCGCAACGCCGCAGTCGCAGGGATAGTGCAGATTTCACGCTCTCGGGGCAGGTCGGCGAAAGCTCCCGAGGGGGCGCGGCGCGCCTTTCATTGCGGCGAAGCCGCAATGAAAGAGCAGCGGCTTCGCCGCTGCTGCCGCAGAACGCGCAGCGTTCTGCGGCGCGCGCCGCGCCCCGCCGATTTCAGCGGGCGTCGCAAAAGCAGCCTGCACGAGGCTAACGGGTAAGCCGAACAGCGAGAAAGGAACGCGGCAGCGCCCGAAAGCGGGAAAACACTGTCGCCGAAAAGCGGCGTTTTGCCGCGTGCGGGAGGGCAGAAAGAGAGCGAAAGCCGCGAAGTGAGTAAATACCAATTGCCAATAAAACTATAGACAAAAAATCTTCGTATAACCCCTATATGCAAGATTATACTCGATTTTTTGTGTAGTTTTTGATTGGTGCTAAGTATAAAAACAGACCCGCAGAAAAAACTGCGGGTCTTTCGTTTGTATCGGCTATATCACAGCCGTTTTTCTTATAGTGTTTGCTGTTCTTATCGTGATTTTGCCGCTTATTGGCGAATTTGCTGTTTTCGCCCACCAATTTGTCTTGCGGTAATCGGCGCGGCTGAACGACCAGAAAACCGCGTTTTTATAGCTAGCCGTCTTCTCATACTCAGCGTTAAGCTCGCCAAGCTCCGAAAAAATTTCTTCGGCTTTAAGCGGAGGAATGGCAAAAATAATGTTGTCATATATCTCCTTACCGCTGCCGCCCCACCAATCGGGCGCGTTAGCCAGAATCTCCTTCAATTCGTCCTGCGAAATAACAAAAACAGGTATTTCAAGCTCAAATTCGCTCTTTATCAGCGCGGCTATTTTGTCCGAAACGACGCTTTCTTTTTCGTCTGTTGCAAAAACGGCATTTCCGCTGTTGAGATACGTTACGACCTGTGTAAAGCCAAGCTTTTCAAGCCCTTTTTTCAGCTCTGACATGACTATTTTGTTCTTTCCGCTGACATTTATGCCCCTAAGCAAGGCAACATATCGTTCCATTTAATCGTTCTCCTCTCCAATGTTTTACTCAAGTATAGCACCGAAAAATTCAAAAGTCAAGTTCGCGCGGCTTTCAATTTCTCCGCTGCTTTTCCCACTCCGCCGCAACGCCGCAGCCGCAGGGAAAGTGCAGATTTCCCGCTCTCGGGGCAGGTCGGCGAAAACTCCCGAGGGGGCGCGGCGCGCCTTTCATTGCGGCTTCGCCGCAATGAAAGAGCAGCGGCTTCGCCGCTGCTGCCGCAGAACGCTGCGCGTTCTGCGGCGCGCGCCGCGCTCCGCCGATTTCGGCGGGCGTCGCAAAAGCAGCCTGCACAAAGCTAACGGGTAAGCCGAACAATGAGAAAGGAGCACATTCACGTCCAAAAAGAGGCAAAGCACTATCCCTGAATTGCGGCGTTTTGCCTTGCTCGGCATATTCCGACCTGCCAAAAGCCGCATTGCCCTGCAAATCCCCGCGGCTTTTGCTGCCTTTCTGTCCTTGCGCACCCCTGCTAACGCCGCGTTCCGAACGGGCAGCTCCCCTCCCGCTGCGGCTCGCCCGCATTTTGCTCCGCAAAATGCTCGGCTTCGCCGCCCTTACAAAAACCACCCCTGCCGTTTCCGACAAGGGTGAGGATAGTTAGTATTTTCTGAACGCCTGAACGGTGAATACCGGCAATAGCCAGAAAAGCTGATAAAGAGTGATAATTGCGGGAGAGAACACCCGTGTTTTGGTCGAAAGAGCGAGGAAAACGCCGAGAACCGCCGCGAGAAATACACCCGCAAGCATTACCATTTGGGAGATGTTCACGTCCTTCATGATTTTCTTTGAGGCGCAGATTGCGCGCGCAAATCCCGCAAAGCCGCCGTTGCAGGTGATTGCTCCGCAGCCGTTGGAGGTGTATTTTGTCGCTTCGTTGAACTGCTCGTGCAGGTTGCTGCCCAGTACCTTTACTTTTTCGGGGTCAAGGTCGAACAGGTCTGCGATTTTTCCGACGGTAACAAGCGAATCCGTGGTCTTGACTATTAGCGATACGCCGCGGTCGCTAAGTTCGCGCAGATTATCGCGGATATGATGATTTGCCGTGAGCCGGATAAAGAAAATTATCGTCAGTTCGCCGCCTACGGCGAGATAAACTGCGTCAGAACCGTTTCGGCAGTATTTCGCGATCGCCGTCATTTCGGGAACTTTTATGCTGTGGTGCTTCATGTGCTCGCGGTTGCCCATGATAAGGCGCTTGTTGCCGTACCAGCCCATAACGCCCATGTTGTCCTCATAGACGCAGCCGTCGATATCCGCAAGAAGCTCCTCCTTTCCGCCGATCATTTCATAGAAAAGTCGGGAAAGAACGGAATTTGTCTTTATCGCAAGGCTTGCGGCGAGGATTATCGCCTGGTCAAGCGATATGTTGTTTATGGAATTTTGCAGCCTACAGGGCTTCAGGTTTGTACATTCCACGCTCGAAGCGGGGAAGATCGCCGAAACATCGGTCATTACCGCATTCGTGCGGCTGAATTTCTCGGCAGTACTGTAGCCGAGAATTGTGCTTCCGCTTTTTTCAAGCGCTTTCGTCGCGCGCCGCAGCGGATTATTCACCAGAAACATTGTCGAAAACGGCGCAAAAATGCATACAAAGCCGATAAGCACGGTGCTTGCCCAGTAAATATTGTTCTGGGTCATCGTCGTCAGGCTGTGTGGGATAAAGTAGGTGAGAAGACCCATAAGTACGCCTGCGCAGAGCGAAACGAGAGTGAGCGTGCGTGAAATTCTGTCCGCCTTGTCCTCGCAGTAGCTTTTGCGCAGAAAATCCGTGAGAATTTCGGTCTTGCGCATTGTCACAAGGAAAGGCAGCTCGGTAACAACGCCCTTTGTAAAGGCGCCTACCTCGCTTTCGTCCTCGACAACGTCCGCGTAATAGCGATTGGCTTCGGCTGAAATAAAGCGGAAATTTCGGCGCGCGCGTGAGATCATGCTCAGCTTTCCGAGTGTGTTGAAGAGCAGTCCCGCGAGGGCGGGAGTAATAAACAGGAAAGCGTTGCTTCGCTGTAAATCGTCTGTGTTTACGAGGTGGAGCACGCCGCCGAGAAGCGCGAGAACGCTTACCGCCGCGCACGCGCTGTCGCAGTCTCCGCGTCCGCGGAACAGCTTTGAAAGGCCGCCTCTTATTGCCGAGGCGCAGAGCGCCATTCCTATAACGCCGGCGCAGAGGTTGAAATAGATAAATCCGTTCGGGTCAAATTTCTTGTCAAGGAAGTCTATCTGCGCGCCGAAAAGATTGAACGAAAGGCTTGCGCCAAATTCCTGAGCGATCGTGATTCCTCCGACAATAAGCGTGATTATAAGCAGGAGAATGAACCGCAGCCGCAGGCTTTTGTGCGTTTCCGTGAGATCCTGCCAGATTTGCCCGTCGTCCTCGTCGGCGATTTCGGGCGTATCGTCATAGTCGTCATAATCGAAATCATCATCGTCGTCGCGAATGTCCTCAAGGACAAAATCCGACAGCTTGCGCTTACGCTTAGAGCTTAAATATTTTATTTTTTGGTCATTTATAACGGGGTTGGCTATCGGGACTGCGCCGGTATGCGGCATTTTTATGCTGTCAATATCGGGGCTTATGGTATTTGTCGGGGCTTTCGATTCCTGAAATTCAAGCTGCGCCGTTACCGAATACGGCGACTGTGCCTGTATATCCTCAATGCGCTTCTGCTCAAGGGTTTTGTTTATCGAAGCCAAGAGCGGGTCGGATCCGGTCTGTTTTTTCACCTCGACCGTATCCACGGAGAATGCGGCGGTCGCTTTCGGAGCGAACGGCTTCACCTCGTTCGTGTCGCCCAGTACAAATGTTTTATCAAGGTCGAAGGCAGGCGCTTCACTGTGAGAAAGTCCGGGCATCACCCGCGTTTCCCCACCGACAATATCGTCTATTGAACGGTCGCTGCCCGCGCTTGCACGCGCAAGTTCTTTCAGATCGTTCCCCGCGACGCTCACCGTGTCGCCGGAAAGCTGCTGCGCGGGAATTGTTTCGATTATTCCCGTAAGGCTCGGCGTGCTGCCCGAATCGTAAGGGTTTATCGCGGAGAGAAAATCGTCCGGGTCTTCAAGCTCGATTTCACGTTCAAGCAGCTTTTGTGCCTGTGATTCCAGCTTTTTTTCGCGGAGTTCATTTTCGAGAGCGAGTTCTTCCTCGGTTGCGGGGGCGGGCTTTTGCGCCCTCGGCTCTTCTATTTTCGGCAGCTCGATAGGAGCTTCCTCAAAAACGATATTTTTCGTGGCATATCTGCGTTCGGATTCCTCTGCTTCGCGGCGCTTTCTTTTCGCTTCACGCTCGGCAAGCTCACGCTCGGCAGCGTCCAGAGCCGCAAGCCTTGCCTTTTCCTCTTCCTTGCGGCGTTCCTCCTCAAGTGCAAGGCGCTTGCGTTCTTCCGCTTCCTCCGCCGCCTTGCGCAGCTTCATTTCCGCACGGCGCTGTTCTTCCGCAAGCTCCTCGCGCTTTTTGCGCGCCGCTTCTTCAAGCTCTTTCTGACGCGCTTCGCGGCGTTCACGTTCTTCGCGTGCCTTGCGCTCGCGCTCCTCTGCGATACGCTGCTGCTCCTCGGCAGCCCTTTTTAGACGTTCTTCTTCTTTTTCCTGAGCCTCGCGGCGTTTCTGCTCCGCAATTTCGGCGCGGCGGCGTTCTTTTTCAGCCGCTTTTGCATTTTTAGCGGGTTTTGCGGGCTTTTTCGCTTCGTCCGAACCCAGTATTTCATTTAAAATATCATCAACGTCAAAATCCGGAGCGTAACCCTCGGGCGTCGGCTCGTCCGACCCCGAAGCGCGGGATTTTGTTCTTTTATTTTCAACTTCCGCAAGAATATCTTCTAAATTGAAATCAGACATCCCGTCGCCTCCTATCTTCTGTGACGTACGACCTCGTACATAAGTATGCCTGCGCTTACCGAGGCGTTGAGAGAATTGACCTTTCCGTACATATCGATTGACAAGATCATATCGCAGCTATCGCGCACCAACCGCCCCAGCCCAAAGCCCTCCGAGCCGATAACCAGCGCGACGGGGCCGCTCAGATCCGCTTTATAAAAGGGTTCTCCGTCCGCCTCCGCGCCGTAGACCCATATACCTGCTTTTTTCAGTTCCTTTATAGTGTCGGGAAGATTTGATACCCGTGCGACTTTCAGCCAGCTTGCCGCGCCCGCCGAGGTCTTGAACACCGTCGCTGTCAGCCCCGCGCTTCTTCTTTTTGGAATAATAACGCCATGTGCGCCCGCCGCTTCAGCTGTTCTTATAATTGCGCCGAGGTTATGCGGATCCTGAATTTCGTCCGCGATAATCAGAAAAGGCGGCTCGCCGCGCTCTTTCGCAATATCAAGAAGATCCTGCACCGAAGCGTATTCCGCAGCAGCCAGAACTGCGGCGACTCCGCCGTGCTTTCCGCCGCCCGAAAGCTCTGCCAGCTTATCCTCGCCCGCGTCCTTTACGACCGCGCCCGATTCCTTTGCAAGAGCGATTATTCCGCCGAGCCCTTTTGCGGTTTTTTGTATGTATACGGTATCGACCGTTTTCCCCGAACGCAGCGCCTCGGTAACGGCGTTTCTTCCGTAAATTATCTGTTCGTCCATTTATTTAACCTCATATATTGGTGTACACTTACATTACATTATACCATATATTGAGGTGTAATTACAAGCCTTTTTTGAAAAAAGGGGCAGGAAACGTGTGGAATTTGATATACGGGCGGGAAAAAGGCGCGGAGCGAAGGGCGAAGCCCGAGCGGAGCGCTGCGGCGGGTGAAGCTGCTCGTGTGGATAGCGGCGTTAATTGGGGTGCGGGAGGGCAAAAGATACCAAAAGCCGCGGGGATTTGCAGGGCAATGCGGCTTTTGGCAGGTCGGAATATACCGCGCGAAGCAAAACGCCGCAGGGCATGGGATAGTGCTTATCCCTCTTATCGGCGAGGTCCGGCTGAAGCGGCGGCGCGTGCGCACGCTTTTCGTTCCGCTTTGCGGAACGAAAAAAAGCGCGGCAAAGCCGCGCTTTGCCGTCTTTCGGCTTCGCCGAAAGACGGCGCGTGCGCACGCGCCCGTGAGATTTGCTCGCAAGCCCGCCTGCCGCATTCCGCTTAAAGCGGAATGCGGCGTTCTCACCGAAACGCGTCCTATGAGATCACTATCCCGAGATGATTCCCGTAAATTGCCGCGCCCGCATATTCCTTTTCAACATCGCGGCGGTATGCGCCGAGGGATATGATTACTCCCGGGTGAAGCGCCCGAGCCGCACGAAGCGACGAGCTGTGCGTATTTGAGATAAATTCCGCCGTTTTTTCGATTCTCGCGGATATGGGCTCGCGTTCTTCTTCGCGCCGCTTTTTTATGCGCTGAGCCGCAGCAATAAGCTCGCGGTCATGTTCGGAAATATCGGCGCTGTTCGCCTGCTCGTCAAGTTTTTCACTGATTTTGCTTATTTCCGCGTCTATTTTTGACAGTTTTTCTTCAAGCTGTGATTTTTCACTTTCAAGTCGTGCAGCGTTGCCGAGAATGATTTCGGTTTTTTCGTGCATTCTCGTACCTGCGGAGGTGCAGACGATACGTCCCGCGCAGTCGATTTTTCCGCCGCAGATAACGCCGTAATTTTCGGTGCAGAAAATATCTCCGTCGCAAATCACATCGCACTCATACAGCGACCCGCACTTTACCGTTCCCGAACAGCGCAGTCCGCATTCGCGGCAGTCCGAAAGCACCATGCTCTCGGCGGTGATTTTTGTTCCCGAGCATTCTTCGGCAATTTCCACGCTTTTGGCTGAAAGCTCCGCTTCCGAAACCGAACCGTAAATCCTGATTTTTCCGCCGCAGCGTATATCCGCGCCTTTGTGGACATTCCCGCGCACGGTTATATTTCCGAAAAAGTCGAGCTTGCCGTTTTTTCGGTCGATATCTTCTTCGACGACAAACTCGTCGCTCATGCAGTAGCGTCCGTTTTTCAGCGTAAGCGCTCCCGAGATTCCCGCAGCAAGCTGCGTACAGTCGCTGCTCAGGAGGGTGTTTTCGCCGTTCGGAGCCGCGCAGGCTTTTCCGCACTTCGCACGGATAACATTTCCGAAAACATCTGTCCCGTTTATTCCCGAAGTCGGCGGTTCTATCCTGCAAAGCGCAGTTCCCGCTTTGATCGGATAAAGCTCGCCCGCTTCCGGTAGTTCGATAAGCGGAACGACGCGCCCGTCAGCGCCGTCAGTTGGCGCAGTTCCACGCGCAAATTCAATTTCGGTATCGTAAATTCCGCCAAGCGCCATTTCAAGCAGCCTAGCCGCGTCGATTCCGAAAACAACGCCCTTTTCGCGTATAGCACGGTTGAGCGTTTCTACAGGATAGCTTCCGCGCAGCGGGTCTGACGTCATAGCGCATATCCGCGCGCTGAGTCCGTCCTCTGCGACCGTTATCTTGATCGTAACGTTCGGGTTATTACTCGTGTTTAAAAAAGAAGCGGCAGGACTCTCACCGACAGGCTGCTTCAGCCCGTCAATGATACTGTCGAAAAGCCGCTCCATATCTTTTATGCTGTTTTTCAAGACCGTTTCCTCCAAGGTTCGCCGTTTACGGATCTTAAATGACATTTTTTCCGCGCACTGTAGAGCTTACCTCGACCGCGCCGTTTTCGGAGTAGAATGTTACGGTTCGTCCGTAATTAAGCCCCGTGTCCGCCGCGATTATCGGGATATGCAGTCCGCCGAGAACCGTCCTTACCGCCGCGATATTTCGTTCGCCGATATTAAACTGCGCGCCGTTACACTGGAACATTGTCGCGCCGCCCGCAATTTTCGCGGTAATACCCGCACAGGCGCCCTTTGCACGCATTGCCGAAAGCATTGCGGGAATAGCCGTATCGGCGAACTTCATGGGCGTTGCCGAGCCGCCCGCGATTGATTTGCTGTCGGGGAGCATTATGTGCGAAAGTCCCGAAATTCCCGTGATTTTGTCGTAAAGGCATATACCTATGCACGAACCGAGCGCATAGGTAACAAGAATATCGTCGCGTTCGCAGATCTTCCAGTCGGAAATTCCGACAATGAATTTCTGGCTCATGCTGTCACCCCGAGCCTTTTCAGAAGTGTGTCAAGCGAATTGACCGTAGGAAGGAGCATCATCTTCGACTTAATCTCCGTTTTGTCGATAAGCAGGTGGCTGTCGATAAATAACAGCTTATCGCTCATCTCGCCGATAATGCTTACGGGAACGCTCATTATCGCGCCGACCATATCCACGCACATCATAGGTACGCCGACGTTTATTTTCATTTGCGCAAGCTCCGCGATAGCGTTTACATAAGAGCCGGACATTATGTTGCCCGTTTCGTTGAGCGCCGAAACCATATCGGGAGTCAGCTCAAGCAGGCTTACCGTATTCTGACCGAAAAATGTCGAAACAATAAGGTCTACCATATCCTGTTCGAGCAGAAACAGCATCATTCCCTCGATATCGCCCGAAATCTGAACAAGAATCCCTGCGACGATCTTTTCGGCGCCGCCCGCGAAGTCGATAGCCGTCTGAAAATCGAGCAGCTTTACGGCAGGAACCTGAATATCGACCGTTTTTCCTATCATCGCCGAAAAAGCGGTAACTGCGTTTCCCGAGCCGATATTTCCTACCTCGGTAAGCACGTCTATTTCCATAGCTCCGAGCTGTTCATAGCTTTCAATAGTCAAAAAAATCAATCCTTTCCGGAAGAATTAAGCCGCCTTACGCTCTGAGGTTGTTCGCAATGCTCATAAGCTCGTCGGAGGTCGTTACAACGCGCGCGCTGAGCTGATACGAACGCTGCGTTTCAATAAGGTGAACCATTTCGCTCGCGAGGTCAACGGTGGACATTTCGAGCGCCTGCCGCAGTATCTCCCTGTCCTCGGAAGCGCGCGGCTGACCCGAGCGGTCGGTAATCACGAAGTGATTATCCTCGCCCTGTTCAAGTCCCCAGTTGTTGTCAACCTCATAAAGCCCTATCATATCAGTGAGCGTGTCATAGTCGATCTCGTTCGTTTCATACTCCTCCGTCCCGATAACAAGCCCCGTTTCGTCGGTTATATTGCGCTCGGCGGTCAGGAAAGGAACGATAATGTGGTTGCCCTCGTTGTCGAGAACAAATTCCCCGCAGCCGTTCACGAGTTCCCAGTGGTCGTCGATCTGAGTTATTTCAAAAGAACCGTCGCGGGTCAGATAGGTATCTCCGCGCTCGTCGAGCACCATAAAGAAATTGTCGTTGGGAATTGCGAAATCAAGCGCCTGTTCGGTCATGTTGAACGTACCCTGTTCCCACATAAAATCGGTTTTCATTATGTACTGTCCATGCCCCGTCTGCCACTCAGGCTCGGTTTTGCGCTGCTGTGTGTAGACGCAGTCCGCAAAGCTCGGACGAAGCGACTTATAGCCCACGGTGTTTACGTTTGCGATATTATTCGAGTAAATGTTCATGCCTTCCTGCTCGGCGATCATTCCCGAAGCGCCCGTATAAAACGAAATGTTCATATTTCTATCCGCCTTTCGTGTTACTGAATAGAAGCGATTTCAACCGCTCTGCTGTTTATGCTGTCAAGGTAGCGCAGAATGCGGCTGTTTGCCTCGTAGAGCCGCTGCGCCTCCATCATCTGCGTTATTTCCTTATTTCCGTCAACGTTCGAGTGCTCCCAGCAGCCCTGTATAACGTCGTAGACCTCGTCCGCGGGGATAACTCCGTCGCCCTCGTAGCGCATAAGCGTGCTGTCGATTTTTTCAACGTCCGCGTCCGGTGGAATATAAGTCAGCAGCAGCCCGTCTACACGCTCGTTGTTCACATAGATCGAACCGTCGTTGTCAATGGTGAAGTCGCCCGTGCCGAGGTAAATGTCCCCGTTTTCGCCTTGAACGCGCCCCATTTTCCCGAGAACGAGATAACCCTCGCCGTCAAGTTCCCACTGTCCGTTGCGGGTCTGATAAATATTATCGCCCTGCCCGCGAATATTAAAATATACGTTTCCGTATATTCCGACGTCGAAATTACTGTCCGTAAAAGTGAAATTACTCTGTTCAAGGTTAGTTTTCGACACGTCAACATATGTTTGGAGGAAATGTCCCGAGGTTTCCTTACGCTCGTTTACGAGAATCATCTCGTCCATAAACGTATTCAGGATAATTTCGTCCTTTTTATAGCCTGCCGTGTTCGCGTTTACAATATTGTTGCCGATTGCGTCAAGCTGGCGCTGCTTGTTGAGCATTCCCTGCGCCGCGTTATAAAAACCTCTTAGCATAATTTTTCCTTTCCGGTTCATATTTTTATCAAACATGAACAATCCTTGCCGAAATGATATACAAAATGACAAAAAATATCATAATTTTACTTTACGTTTACTGTTGAATGTACTGCGTAAGCGCGTGTTTAAGCTGAAGCATCGCCTTTGCGTGTATCTGGCACACGCGCGACTCCGAAACGCTGAGAACCTGCCCTATTTCCGAAAATTTCAGCTTTTCGTAATAATACAGCGTTACGACCTGCTTAGCTTTCGGGTTCAGCTCGTCGATCGCCTGCGCGATCACCTTTTTCTGCTCCTGTTCATACAGCCGCCTGTCAGCAGTTTTCCCGCCCTCTACGTTGAAGTTGTCCTCATAGAGAAGCTCCTCGAACGAAAGCGTTATCGCGCCCGCCGCGTCAGCCATGCCGCGCATTAGCTTTTCCTTTGTAATGCCCATGTATTCGGCAATCTCGTCGTTTGTGGGGTGCCGCCCGAGTTTTGAGAAAAGCTCGCTGTACGCGCCGTCAAGCTCTTTGCCGAAGTGCCGAACCTGCCGCGGAACCCAGTCTTGCCGCCGCACATAGTCGATTATCGCGCCTTTTATTTTAAGATTTGCATACGTTTCAAATTTTACGCCGCGTTCGGGGTCAAAGGTTTCGATCGCGCCCATAAGCGCGAGTACGCCCTCGTTTATTACGTCGTCCGCCGACGCGTATTTAAGATAAATATTTCTCAGAGAAACCGCGATAAGCCGCACGACGTCGAGATAACGGAGAACAATATCGTTTCTTATATTGGTATTGCCTGTCGCGCGGTATTCCTGTATCGACTGAACAACATCAAATTCCGTTTTCAAGAGCGTCCCTCCTTATCCTCAGAGATTTATACTGACCGCCGATAAAACTATAATAGTTTTTAATTGGCGCTAAGCATTATGCTTCCGACCGACTGTATCTGCGTTGAGCCGTCAATTTCGCTGTAGGAAAGAACCGTAAGCCCGGGTATGAACTGGTCGATGAGCTTTTTGAAATAAACGCGCACAATCGGCGAAGTAAGAACTATTACCGTCGGGATAACGTCCTTTATCTTGTTCACCTCGTCTGTTGTTTTTGCAACGATTTTCTGTATCGTGTCGGGATCCATCGAAAGATAGCTGCCCTGATCGGATTTTTTCACGCTTGAAACGATCATATCCTCTATGCGCGGGTCTATTGTTATAACGCGGAGAGAATTTGCCTCGGCGAAGCGCCTTGTAATGGTGCGCTTTAACGCCTGACGGACATATTCTACGGTAATATCTATATCCTTCATTGAGGAAGCGTGGTCGCCGAGCGCCTCGAGGATCGTTTCCATATCGCGTATCGGCACACCCTCGCTGAGAAGCATTGCAAGGACTTTCTGGAGATAGCCGTAGGAAACCACGTTCGGGATAAGATCCTCGACAATAGTCGGGTCGTTTTTCTTGATATTCTCGACCATGGTTTTTACGTCCTGACGAGTTAGGATTTCGTGGCAGTGCTTACGGATAACCTCCGAAAGGTGGGTTATCATAACCGAAACGGGGTCGATAAGCGTATATCCCGCAACGTCCGCCATTACCTTTTTATCCTCGCTTATCCAGCGCGCGGGGATTCCGAACGCCGGCTCGATAGTGTCGATACCATCTACGGCGTTGGTAACGTCGCCGTTGTCGAGGGCAAGATAGTGATCGACGAGAATTTCTCCGCGCGCGACCTCCTCACCCTTTATCTTTATTACATACTGGTTAGGATTTATGTCGGGATTATCGCGCATTCGCACGGACGGGATAACCATGCCCATATCGAGAGCGAACTGTTTTCTGAAAAGCACGACTCGCTCGATGAAATTTCCGCCGCTGCGTTCGTCCACAAGGTGGAGCAGGCTGTAGCCGAACTCCATTTCTATCTGCTCGACGTTCAGCAGCTTGAAAACGTTGTCGATATCGCGGTAATAGTCGCTGTCCGTTGCGGGAGCCTGCTTTTTTGCCTCTTCAAGCTTCTGCCGCGCTTCGGCAGCCTGTTTTTCCTCGTCCGCCGCCTTCTGGAACTTGTTAAGCTGGATTCCTCCGAAAATAAGTCCCGCGCCAAGCAGCGCAAGCACGGGCTTCGGGAAGCCCGGAACAAGCATAAGGACAAGCATTACGATACCGGTTATGATAACAACGGTCGGATTCTGGGTGAACTGTGCCTTAACGTCCGCGTTGAAGCTGCCCGTGCTGGCGGTACGGGTTACGACCATACCTGTTGCAACGGAAATCAGCAGCGCGGGTATCTGCGAGCAAAGACCGTCGCCGACTGTCGCAAGCGAATATGTCGAAAGAACCGAGTTAAAGTCCCCGCCGTTGACCATTCCGATCACTGCGCCGCCGATAAGGTTTATAAGCGCGGTAACGATCGAGATTATCGCGTCGCCCTTTACGAACTTCGTGGCACCGTCCATAGCTCCGAAGAAGTCCGCCTCGCGCTGTACGTTCGCACGGCGTATCTTAGCTTCTTCGTCTGTTATGGCGCCGGTGTTCAGGTCGGCGTCGATAGCCATCTGCTTACCGGGCATTGCGTCGAGCGTGAAGCGCGCCGCAACCTCGGATACTCGCTCCGAGCCTTTCGTGATTACCAGAAAGTTTACGAGTACGATAATGATAAAGATGATAAAACCGACAACGGGGTCGCCGCCCATTACGAAGTTACCGAACGTTTCGATAACCTTTCCCGCATAGCCCGAGCTTAAGATCCCTCGCGTTGTCGAAACGTTCAGCGACAGTCGGAAAACCGTCGTAACGAGCAATATCGTCGGGAATATCGAAAAGCTGAGCGCGTCCTTTATGTACATCGTGATAAGCAGGATAACGAGCGAAAGCCCGATATTGACCAGCAGCAAAAAGTCCAGCAGAACGCCGTCCCATATCTGATTAAGCGGGATAATGAGCGCGAGAACTATAAATATAACGAATACGGCAAAAACATTGCTCAGCATCTTTTTTACCATTGTTTTTGCCGCACCTCCAGACCTCTTTATCTCTTTTTATACTCAGCACCAATTAAAAGCTATCCAAAAAATCGAGTATATTCTTTGCATATATGGGTTTTTATCTATGGTTTTATTGGTGCTTAGTATTAAGCGCCTCTTCGGGCGCGGTGAATTTCAAACCCTTTGCGTTGTACATTTCCGTGATAACGACTGCTACTGCGGCGAAAAGCGCCGACGGTATCTGCGCGCCGAGCGGAACTTCAAAAAGCTCACGCGCGAGCTTTCGGTTTTCGGTTATATACACGTCATGTTCTTCCGCGATCGCGACGATTTTAAGCGCGAGCGCGTCCTGTCCCTTTGCGACGACTACCGGAGCAGCCGTTGCGTCCTTTGAAATGTCGTATTTAAGCGCGACTGCGTAATGCGTCGGGTTTCTGACTACAACGTCGGAGTTCGGAACCTCGTCCATCATGCGGCGCTGTGCCATTTCACGCTGTTTCTGCTTGATTTTTCCCTTTATCTGCGGGTCGCCTTCCATTTGCTTGTACTCGTCCTTGATCTCCTGCTTCGACATTTTCAGATTTTTCTCAAACTGCCACCACTGAAACAGAAAATCTCCCGCCGCCACAAACACGAAAATGATACACATGACCATGACAATGGAAAAAATCGTATTTGCTATATATGAAACCGCGTATATCGGTTCGGTATCGATAAGGCTGATTATTTCGGTCATTCGCGATTCGATCTGACCGTACGCGACGATTATTACCGCCGCAAGCTCGATAATTCCCTTTACAATTCCGACGATCGACTGGAGCGAGAACATTTTCTTTATTCCGTTCAGCGGATTGAGCTTAGAGAACTTGAATCTCAGCGGCTTCATCGTGAATAAGCCCTTTGTCTGCGCCATAACAGAAATAACAACAACGAACGCGATTATTGCCGCAAGCGGAAGAAAAATCGCCGCACACGCGCCGGCTACGCCGATAAAAATGTCGGTATATGTGCTTATCTCGTTTACGAACGGCTCGCCGACGGCGTTTATTCCGTCGCGCACCGCGCGTTCGAGCATGATGAACATATACGAGCCGAGAACCGCAAGCGAAGCGAACGCGCCGAGTATCGAAACCGCGGTAACGACCTCGTTGCTCTGTAAAACCGAGCCTTCCTTTTCTCTTGCGTCACGCCGCTTTTTCGGCGTGGCTTTTTCGGTTTTTTCTTCGCCCGCCATTGCATCACTCCGTTCGGGCAGTTCAGCTTAGATTACACAAAATTTCCGACCGCCGCGTAAAGATTTTCCCAAAGGTATCCGAGCAGCTTTTCGATAAATTCGGACATTGGTCTTGCCGCCGCAGCCAGCACGATAAACCCGATAATGAGCTTGAGCTGGATATTCACGACGTAGACCTGAATGGTCGGGACAGCCTTCATCATAAGTCCTACGCAGATTTCGGTTATAAGCTCCGCCGCGATTATCGGCAGAGCAAACTTCACCGCGAGGGTCATGACCGTTCCGAGGTACAATACAAGCACCCGCGCGAGATCAACCGTCGCGTCGGTTATCGCAAAGCTCATCGGAATCGTTTCATACGACACGGAAAAAAGCTTTATATAGCTTAAATGCCCGTTCGTAAGAAAGAAGTACAATATAAAAATATAGTAGTAGATATTCGCAAAAATCGGCATATTTATGCCGGTCGTCGGGTCCATCGTCTTTGCCATTCCGAGTCCGGTCTGCATATCGATGATTTCGCCGGCGTATATGAGAACGGTCAGCATAAGGTTTGTGAAAAGTCCGAACACAAAGCCGACCAGAAGCTCTTTTAATATAATAAATCCGAACGAGAGAGCATTCGGGATATCGGGAACCTGCGTGACCGTTCCGACAAGCGGCAGCATAATCACCGCAAGCACAACGGACATACCCGCTTTTACGCTGTTTGGGACATTTGAACGGGAGAAGATCGGGTTAAACGTAAAAATTCCCGTAACGCGGCAGAGAACGAGGAGAAATCCGATAAAATTGTTCAGAATCAGATTCCAGAACTCCATTTTCGCCAAGTCCTCCGTTTACACCACCGTGTTTGCCATCAGCTCCATGATATAATTGAAAAAGTCGATAACGCTGTTGCACATCCACGGACCCATTGCGAGCAGTCCGAGCGCGACTACTACCGCTTTCGGCGCGAATGTGAGCGTCTGCTCGTGAACCTGCGTTGCAGCCTGCAATATCGCGATAATAAGTCCGACGAGCATTGCTATAATAAGCGTTGGCGCCGCAAGCTTAAGCGCAAGCACTACCGCCGCCGTGAATATTTCAAGTACAAGATCCTCGGTCATAATAGCCTCCGTCAGACGTTGAACGACGAAACGACCGTTCCGACAAGCAGCTGCCAGCCGTCAACAAGCACAAACAGCATTATTTTGAACGGCATTGAGATCATGGACGGCGGAAGCATCATCATGCCCATCGCCATGAGCGTTGAAGAAACGACAATATCGATCACCAAAAACGGTATGAACAGCAGAAATCCCATCTGGAACGCGCGCGTAAGCTCGCTTACGATAAACGCGGGGATAACCGTTTCAAGTCCGAGCTGGTCGGTATAATCGGTAAGCGGAGCCTCGGTTTCAGCGAGATTTACCGCGTCGCGGCCGAGAATGTCCTCAATAAAAGGCTCGTCCTGTGCGGCGTCTGAGGCTGAATCTTCCTGTGCGGAATCCTGCTGCGGCTGTTCATTATATACCGATTTCCCCGAAAGGTCGAGGAAAAACTGCATATTCGAGTTAGTGGTGTTTTTCAGCATAAAGGTCTTGAGCGGCTTTGCTGCGCGCTCCGCCATTTCGGTTATAGTTATTTCTCCCGCGGTATAGGGCTGATACGCTTCTTCGTTTATCTGCGTAAAGGTCGGCCACATAATAAAAAGGGTAAGAAACAGCGCAAGCCCCGTCAACACCGAGTTCGGCGGGATTGATTGGGTCTGCATGGCGTTTCTCAAAAAGCTGAATACTATAACTATTCTCGTAAAGGACGTTACCATTACGAGGAATGACGGCGCGACCGAGAGGACGGTTATAAGCAGGATTATTTCGAGCGACTGTGAACCGTCTATTCCGAAAACGGACTGCATAAGCGAAGTGTCCGCAATTTCGTCCTGCGGGTTTTCGGTCAATATCTGCGTTTCTGCGGACGAACCGGGTTCAGCCGCGCTCAGCGCCGAGGCGGTAATACACCCGCCCGCGAGAATAACTGCGGTTATAACAAAAGAAACGACAAATTTCAGCAGCAGTTTTCTATTCTGTTTTATCGTTTTCTTAATCATCTTCCGATTCCTTTTCCGATTGTTCCTTTTCATGCCCGCTGCGTTTCATTGCTGCGGCAAAAGCAGCCGCAAAGCCGCCCTGCTGAACCTCCGACCGAAGCTGTGAGGAATATTCGTCCGGCGACATATCAAGCTCGCCGAGCTTTTCGATATGCTGCGGTGTCGCGCCGATAAGCAGGAGCTTTCCTCCGACGCTTACGACAAGCAGCATACCGTCCCGACCGACCGTAACGCGGTCGAGAACGCGCATTTTGCTTCCGCTGTTTACGCCGACGCCGTTGTTGAGCTTTTTAAGCCCGTACAAAAGCAGGAAAAGCAGTCCGAATACCGCCGCGAAGGAAACAACTATCCATAGGACTTGCATAAAACCGTTCCTTTCGGAAATTAACCGAGAACCTTTGAAACTGTCGCTAAAATTCTGTCGGGCTTAAAGGGCTTTACAATAAAATCGAGCGCGCCGAGCTTTATCGCTTCGACAACCATCGCTTCCTGCCCCATAGCGCTGCACATAACGACCTTTGCGTCGGGGTGCTTTGCCTTTATTTCACCGAGAGCTTCAATTCCGGTCTTGACAGGCATTGTGATATCCATGATAACGAGGTCGGGCTTTTCCGTGTCGTAAATCTGGCAGGCAGCCTCCCCGTTTTCAGCTTCGAGAATGTTGGTATAACCGTTCTGAGAAAGAGTGTTCTTAATAAGCATTCTCATGAAAGAGGCGTCGTCTACCAGTAAAATCTTCTTGTCCATGTCGGTTTACTCCTTGTTAAGTGAATCTATGAATTTTGACTTTATTATTTCCGTAATTCTTACCGCGAAGTTATCGTCGATAACGACAACGTCGCCCTTTGCGATAAGATTTCCGTTTACAACAACATCAACGGGTGCGCCCGCCTGACGTTCAAGCTCGATTATCGTGCCCTGAGTAAATTCGAGAATGTCCTTTACCTTTCGCTTTGCAGAGCCTATCTCAACGGTTATCTCAAGCGGCACTCCCATAAGAAGCTGGAGGTTATCCTTCTGTTCGCCGGTGAGGTTAAGCTCCGGCGGGTCAAAGCTGCCGAGCTGAACGTTCTGGACATTCATCGGCTGAGGCTGTGCGTAACCGTACTGCGGCGGGTAGCCGTAACCGTACTGCGGCGGATAACCGTAACCCATTGCGGGGTTCGGCATTGCGCCCTGTCCCGGCATCATTCCCGGCTGCATCATCGGCTGCTGCATAGGCGGCGTCTGCTGCTGAACGGGGGGAGGAGTCTGCTGCTGAGCAGGCTGCTGCGCGGGCGCGGGCTGAGGAGCGGAGGGAGCAGGCTGAGGTGCGGCAGGCGCGGGCTGAGGAGCCGCGTCCGCTGTGTTGCCGAGCTTTTCTCCGAGCATTTTCCCTGCGATATATTTCGCAAGCTCGACGCTCATGACGGACTTAAATTCGGACTTGATAACGCCGTCGATCGTAAGGTCGAAATTTATCGCTACGACCTCGTCGTCGGAATTGAACTCCTGAACATCGCTGAGAGAGGTCTTATCCAATATATATGGCGTAGGCGTGGAAATATCAATGCTTACTCCGAGAAAATCCGAAAGCGCGGTAGCGCTTGCGCCCATCATCTGGTTCATGACCTCGGAAACGGCGCTTATATTAAGCTCGTCAAACTCAAAATCCTTTGAAACGACGAGCGGCATACCCATAAGCTGATTTAAAATGAGCTGCACGTCATCCTGACGCAGAACCATAAGGTTAGAGCCTGTAAGCCCTTTAATGTACTCGATCTTGACGCAGATAGCCGGCTCTAGACGTTCGATCTGCACGTCCTTTAGCTTGCAGACATCGACCTGCGGCGTGGTTATCCATACCTTTGCGTTAAGCAGCTCGGAAGCGGCGGTTGCGGCGCTTCCCATGCTTATGTTCATAATTTCGCCAAGGGCGTCTTTTTCCAGATTCGAAATTTTCATATCGTCCATACGTTAAACCTCAATTCTATATACATTCTCGATCTTCACGGCCTTGTTCTGATTAAATACGCCAAGCTTTCCGTCGAACCACGGTCTGCCCTCAATTTTCAGCACGACGTTGCTGTTGATGCTCTTGTCGAGCGGGATAATGTCGTCCACCTGAAGATTGAGTATATCCGCCACATCGAGCGAAACCTCGCCGAGAACCGCCTTAATTGTAAGAGGAGATTCGTTCAGCGCCTTCATTATTGTTTCGCGGCGTTCCTGCTCGCGGTTTGCGTCAAACCTGCGAACCGTGCGCGCGGATTTTGTAACATATTTCTGCATTACCTCGTCAAGATTGAGCGCGGGCATGGATATTGTAACGATTGTTTTCGTTTCGTTCACCGCGACCTCAAGACACACGATTATCATTGTGTCGTCGTAATCGACGGCGGAGAAAACACGCGAGTTCGTTTCAACATTCACGACCTTCGGCGCTACCTCGACGTAAGGCTCCCACGGCTCGCGCAGAAGTCCTGCCATATTGTTGATGATTTTTTCGATTATGCTTACTTCGATTTCCGTAAAATCGCGGTCGGCGTCCTTATATTCGCCGCGTCCGCCCAGAAGTCGGTCTATTAATATATATGTAAGAGAATTTGAAAGCTGTATGATTACCGGCGTACTGTCGATATCGCCGTCATGAATGCCGAGCTCCGCGGTCCCCATCATTACATAGTCGGGAAGTCCGTTATTGAACTCGAAATACCGCTGTTCCTCGATGGACGCGAGCGTCACCTTGCAATAAAGTCTGAGCAAACCCGTCAGATATGAGGAAAGCAGTCTTGCGTAATTGTCAAAAATACTGTCGAGAACCTTGATGCGTTCCTTTGTGAACTTTTTGGGAGAGCGGAAGTCATAATCCTTTACGGGAGGATTTTTTTCGGTCTGTGATTCAACGACCTGACCCGACATCGCACTGTTCAGAAGGGCGTCAATTTGCTCCTGCGTCAGAGTTTCTGCCAATTCTGTTCACCTCTCTTCTCATTTTCTGTCGTTCGGTTATTCTTCATTTGTTTGTTCTTCTTCAATGGGCTGAAGCGCGCTTTCGGGTATTCCCGTCAGCGGACTTTCAAATGACGGACCGGTATAATCGGTATTATCCTCGGGAGTAAACGGCTTTTCGCTGAAATACTTGTCGTCGAGGCTGTCAACTATCTGCTGGATAGAATCGGCGTTTACGCCGCCCATTCCGTCAAGACGGTCTGTCGGGTCGGTTTCCGCCTGAAGTATTCCGTAGTCATAGCGGAGAATATCCTGAATTATAGCGGTATCGGAAACAGCCGTATCGTTGCGTATGATTATAAGCTCAACGCGGCGGTTCTGCTGTCTGCCCTCTTCGGTGCTGTTATCGGCGATAGGGTCGTAATTCGCACGTCCCTCGGCGATATATTTATCGCTGTCGATAATTGTCTGATAATCCATGAATTTGATTACCGAGCAGGCGCGCGCCGCTGACAGATCCCAGTCGTTTATAGCCGAAAGTCCGTCGGCGGTATGTCCCTGAACGCGGATATTCTTGATATAATTGCGAACTGCCTTTATTCCCGGCATAAACTGCTTTAACGCCTCACGACCTGAGGGCAGCAGCACTGCGCTGTCGCCTTCAAACATGATAGCGTTGTTAAGGCGTATATGTAAGCGGGAAGACGAGGTCTGAACGACCTCTATATTGTTTGAATATTGGCTGTTTGCGGCGCTCTGCTGCATCCAGACAAAAAGCTCATCAAAGTTGTTGGGCAGACCTATCCCGTCGTCAAGGTTCTCGGACGTTCCCTTTCCTGCGTTTGCGGGTACATTGGAAGTACCGTCCTCCTCGTCGGTTTTTGAATCGCCGTCGTTATAATCTTCGGTAACAAACGGATTTATATACTTGCCCTGTGAATTAAAGGACTGGAAAATATACTGGAATTTTGTTTCATCGGGAGTAGATGAAGCGTAAAGAAGTACGAAGAAGCAAAGCAAAAGCGTAACCATGTCCGAATAGGTCGCCATCCATTCGTCAAGTCCCTGCTTGACCTCCTGTTTTTTCTTTCTGGACAATATCCCGCCCCCTTTCAGGCTGACAATAAAACATCAGCATATAATTATAACATATTTCTGCACTTTTTGCAATATTTTTTAAAAAAATCAGAAAATTTTTATTACTCGTCGCCCTTGCGGTCTTTCTTAGCGAGCATAAATTCAAGCTTTTCCTGAATAACGCGGGGGTTTGAACCTGCTGCGATAGCCATAACGCCTTCGATAACGAGCTGCATACAGAACATTTCGTCGTCGTGCGCGTTTTTCAGGGCGCATTCGAGCGGTGTGAAAAGAACGTTCGCAAGCAGCGAGCCGTAGAACGTTGTGATAAGCGCGGTAGCCATAGCTTTACCGAGGTCGCCGCTTTCCATATCGTTAAGCATGATAACCAGACCTACTAGCGTACCCAACATACCGAACGCAGGACCCATGCTGACGCCCTTTGCGAAGAACTCGCGGCCTGCCGCATGACGCTCGTCCATAAAATCGAGCGAGGATTCGAGCATTTCGCGAACCTTTGCGGAATCGTTTGCGTCAACGATAAGCATAAGGCTCTGCTTCATGAACGGGTCGTCGCATTTGTTCGCGCTGTCTTCAAGGCTTAAAAGTCCCTTGCTTCGTGCAATTTTGGCGTATTCAACGAGCGCGTCTATGTACTTGCGCGGATCATATTTCGGCGGAATAATTGCAATTTTAAGCAGCTTGGGCAGATTTTTCAGCAGCGAGATCGGCGAAATTGCGATAAGTACGCCGAGCGTACCGCCGAAAGTGATCGCGACAGACGGAATATCGATGAACATATCGAAAGTACCGCCCTGCAAAATACCGAAAATAACCAGACCTATTGATATTACCCAGCCGACAATTATTGTAATGTTCAAAAAGGTTCCCTCCTAAAATGTATTTATATATGTATGCGCTCCCGTTCAGCCTTCCTTGCCGTCACGCGAACGCTGTTTGCAGTAGCGCTGGAACGCTACCGTTTTATGGAAGATCTCTTCCATTGATTCCTGAACAATGTATGTGTGTCCGTTTGACATGGTTATAACGGTGTCGGGCGTTTCGGCAACATTTTCGATCATCGCCTCGTTGATCATAAGCTCTTTTCCGTTCAGCCTTGTAAGAATAATCATTAGACATACCCCCTCATGTTCGACGAATTATGACATTAACCGGGCGAACGGGGAGCCGAAAAACGGCTCCCGCTGCCGCCGCAGAAATTAGCGCTTGAGGTTTACAAGCTCTTCAAGCATGGTATCCGAAACGGTTATAACTCTCGAGTTAGCCTGATAGCCTCTCTGAGTGATGATCATATCGGAAAACTCCTGTGCAAGGTCAACGTTCGACATTTCGAGCGCGTTTGAAACAACGTTGCCTGCGCCGTCCGAGCCGGGAATCTTAACCTGAGGCTCGCCGGAAGCAAGAGATTCGCGCCAGAGCGAGGTGCCTACCTGATCAAGACCCATAGGGTTTACGAATGTTGCAATATCGATACGTCCGAGCAGTAGCAGTCCGTGAACGGCATGACGTCCGTAGATAACGCCGTCGTCGTCTATCATAACGGTTTCAAGGTCGGCAACAGTCTGTTCCGCAGCCGTGCGTCCGTCGGTCATGGTTACGGTGCTGAGCGCTGTAGCCATATCTGCGAAGAAGTTATCGGAGCCGCCGTCAAGACCGATACGTTCGGTTCTGTTTCCGAGAGCGTCGTGGAAGTTGAAGTCAATATTCGCGGTTTCGCCGAGCGGAGTAGAATTTCTTGTAACCGTTCCGTCAGCATTTGTCGTGGTTGTAACGGTGCTTACGGTTATCGACAGGTTCTTGCTTGCTTCGCCGCCCGCAGCTTCGTCGATCGCTTTCTGGATATCGTCAACGCTTACGCCCGTTTCGGGAACGATAATGGTAAGAACGTCGCCCTTCCACTTTGCTGTAACCGATGTCTGACCGCTTACGGTTTTCATGTCGATCTCATACTTGTTTCCGAATTCGCCCGCAACGTCGGCGGTAAAGTTAATATCAATAATCTTATTCGGATCGGTAGCGGTAGCACCGGGCTGGGTAAGCGTGAGCGTATTGGATGAATTCTTCGCAAGAACTTCATTATACGCGGGCATCGAGCCAAATTCCACCTTAAGCGGAAGAACTCCGTCCGCAAGACCTACGCCGCCCTTTTCGATAGCGTTGTTGAGCGCTTCCTGGAACTGAGAAACAGCGGAATTGAATGCGTCCTCAATAGCCTGCTGAGTTGCTTCGTCCTCAAGTTTAGCTGTTCCGTTTGCAATATCTTCCATTATCTTAGCGTATTCAGCCGCGCCAAATTCCTGTTCAAGATCCATATAGATCGTGAGGTTATTGCCGCTCTTTGTCGCATAAGCAACGTCGGAATCCACGATAGTGAACGAGAGGTTGCCCTCTTCGCCGTATGTGCTTGCGGAGATCGTAACGTCGTAGCCGTTTACGGTCTTTGTCGCGCTTGCGACATTATTATCAACGGCGGGAACGGTAATTCTTATTCTCTGCGACTGTCCCGTTTCAACGTTCGAGGGGTCGCCCGAGACGCCGAGAACGATATTTCCGTTAGGGTCGCAGAGGTTGCCGTAGCTGTCTACGTCAAAAACGCCGTTTCTGGTGTAGTAGATATTTCCGGCTTCGTCGATTACCTGAAAGAAGCCCTCGCCCTCGATCGCGCAGTCGTACACGTTGTCGGTGTAGTTAAAGCCCGACTGCGACATGACCTGATTTACCGTGCCGAGGCTCGCGCCGTAGCCTATCTGCTTCGGGTTTGTTCCGCCCGAGGTTGCGTCGCCGGAGCTTGCGTTTGCCTTTGTCTGATAATATACGTCCTTGAATGTAACCGTGCTGCCCTTGAACGCCGTTGTGTTTACGTTTGAAATATTGTTGCCGATAACGTCCATGCGCTGGTTGTGTGTTTTCATTCCGGCTACGCCGGAATAAAGTGATTTCATCATAACGGTATGTCCTTTCCTGTCACCGCTTGCCTTCCTTCAGTCGGTCGGGTCGGCAGAAATCTCCTTGGAGCAAGGCTCCTCGGTCCGATTTATATAATAACGGTGGAATCTATGTTTGTGAATACATTTCCTTTCAGGTCATCAGCCTCAACCGTGGTGATCACCCGATTGTTCTTAACGCTTACTACGAAAGCCGTGCTGTCCACAAGAATAAGGCTTTCTTCGCTGCCCTTTTCTGCGGCAAGCTCAACGCCGCGGTTAAGCCGCTCTATTTTGTCGTTTTCAAGCACGTCGATATGCCTGCTTTCAAGCCGCCTTATTGCGTGCGCGGAAAAATCGACCTGTCTGCCAAGCTCGTTGCTCAGCGCCTGTGCGAAGCTTTCCTCCGGCTTCTTCGCCGCCGTAGGGTTCGTGCGGATTTCTCCCGTAGTAACGCTTATCGCATTTCTTTGCGCAAGATACTCGCTGATAAGCATTTTCTTCACCCTTTCTTATTCGCCGAAAAGCTGATAAAGCGCGTCGGTATCGTCGTCCTCGTCGGGAAGATCCTGAATATCGTCGTCCTCGGTGCGTTCAACGGGCGGTTCCTGAGCTGCCGTATCCGCACTGTCGGTCGTTTCTTCGGTTTTTGCGTTATCCGCCGCCGATTCGGTGACTCTTTCCGTCGGTTCGCTGTCGGGTTCTGTCGTTTCCTCGGCTTTTTCCGCTTCGCTTACCGAAACAACGTCCGTAACATTATAAGCGTAGCCGTTTACAATAACGCGTACTGTTCCGTCCTGAATTTCAATAGAAGAAACCGTGCCCTTGTCGAATACCGTGTATCCTGTGGCGTCTACCGCCTGAACCGTGACGTCTTTTCCGAGAATGCCTGCCGCAAAAGCGCCGTAATCGCCGATCTGCGAGCCTGCGACCGAATCCGCTTTTCCGTAAAGCTGCTTTATCTGGCTTAATTTGTAGTTCTTTCCGTCAATATTTACCTGTATTTCGTCGCCGTATGTAACATACTCCACGATACCCTGCTTGAGGTTTGTTCCGTCCTCTGAAACCGCAACCAGCTGTCCTACAAGAGAGTTCGCGTAATTCTGCTTCTGCATATCAAAGTTGTCCTGCTGTGCCTGAAGCGAGGTAAACGTCGCCATTTGCGAGATAAACTCGGTGTTCGACGTAGGCTCGAGCGGATCCTGATTCTGCATTTCCGCGATCAGAAGCTGATAAAACGAATCCATTGTAATAAGGTTGTTTTTCTCGGTCGTGAACATATCCTTATACTTTTCGTAAATGTCCTGCGGGGTATTTATGGTCTGATTGACCTGTTGCATGCTTACACTCCTTTCCTTAAAAATCAAAGCTGTCGGAGAAGTTCAAGAAAATCTCCGTCGTCGTCTTCCGTTTCCTGCTGCTGTTCGCCGCGGCTGTACGGATTTTTGCTGCTGCCCTCGTAATTATCCTGCATAAGCTGAGCCTCATCGCGTTCGCTTATTACCTGATACCGCTCAAGCTCTACGCCGTTTTCGCGGAGCGCCGTTTCGATATTCTCGCCGCGCGACTGGAGAAGCTGTCTTGTCGATTCGTTCTCAGCCGAGATACTTACGTCGATTCTGCCCTGCGTGCTTACGAGCCGAACCGTGATTTTTCCCAAACTTTCGGGATTAAGCTCCATTGTGAACTCTGTCCTGCCGCCGCTGAGCGTTTCGGTTTTCGAGAGTATTTCCTCGGAGATCTGCCGTTCCGGCGGTATCTCGCGCACCTGTGCGGGTTCGTCGGGGATCTCGCGGGTTTCGCCAATCTCGGTCTGCTGAACAAAAACAGGCTGAACGTTCTGTACGGGAGTATCCTCCGTGCGGTGTTCGGGAAGCTGTTCTTCAGGCTGAAGAATACTGTTCAGTTCCTGCGTTGCGTCACGGTGATTCAGCCGAATTGCGACTGTCTGAAACGTTTGCTGCTGCGGCTGTTCGGTTTGCTGCTCCGGAGCGCTTTCCTGCTGCGGACGCTGTACGATCTCCGCCTTTGTCAGTCCCAAATCCCTGCGCGCTTCGGAAAGAATTTCATTCAAAAGCTTTTCGGGAGAACCGTCCTGTCGAACAGGCTTTGCCGTATTGCTTTCTTCGGGCTGTTCAGCCGTCTGCACGGGTCGTTCGTGATCCTGCGCGGGCTGTTCATAAGCCTGCATGGGCGGTTGACTTTCCGTATTGCTTTCGGAAAGCTCCTGCGCGGCAATCGGCTGTTCGGGCGCTGTCGCCGAAACGGTTTCCGACTGTACGGGCGCGATAACTTCGGCAATTTCTGCCGTCGGCTCAATCGTCTGAGCGGGAAGCACCGCAAGCTGCGGGATATCGGGCGTTTCCGTGTTAAGCATAGACATGAGAAGCTGCATAACAAGGTCGTTTACGTCGTCCGAGTCGCCTGTCTGCATTTTCTTCAGAATTTCGAGCAGACTTCGGATAATGCTGTCCTGCTGCTTTTCATCGCCGCCGCTTAAATCTTTCACAAGCTGAAGCAAAGCGTTTTCAATGTTCTGCACGTTTTCGGCTTCAAACATTCCGGCGTCGCTCTGACCGACCGAAACCGCCGATTCCTCAGCCGAAGCTTCGGGCTGTACGGGAGCGCTGCCCGTCGGTAAGGTATTCCTTACATCTGTAAGGGCGTCAGAAAACCCCATATCGGAGGGGGAAGCGGAAGAACTTCCGGGCTGTGTCTGAATGCTTATCGAAACCGCACTCATGGTCATTTCCATTCGCTGCACCTCCTTTACTATTCAATTTTAGAGTAAAAAGGGCGCACTGACCCTTATACTCGAATACATTATACATAAATTTTGCCAAAAAGTCAATGCATTTTCAACAATTATGTCCAAATTTACTCTCAATTTAGGGAATTTTAACAATATTGAGCGTGCGGGCTTTACTTCGACTGTTATCGCATACAGCGCGGCGCGCCGCATACGGCAAAGCCGTATGCGGCTGGCGGCGGCGAAGCCGCCGCCTCATGCGAGCTGCCCGCTTTGCGGGCAGCTCGGCGCCGCGCAGTTATCTCGTTTTGGCTGAGTGTGCCGATTTATGCTCTGCTGATATCGCGGTTGTGGTATTCGCGGCGTTTTGCGGAGAAAACGGGGATTGCCGACATCGAGAAAGCCGCGGCGCACGCCGAGTGGAGGGGCGAGGCAGCGAAGAGCGAGTCCCTCCGCGAAGCGTGCGCTTTTGCACACGGCGGCTTTCAATTTCTCCGCGATATATCCCGCCACGACAAACGCCGCCGTCCGCACGAGCAGCGTTTTGGTGCGACAGCGCGGCGCGCCGCATACGGCAAAGCCGTATGCGGCTGGCGGCGGCGAAGCCGCCGCCTCATGCGAGCTGCCCGCTTTGCGGGCAGCTCGGCGCCGCGGGGCAGGTTTGGTTTATACTCAGCACCAATTAAAAACTATACAAAAAATCAAGTATAATCTTTGCATATATGGGTTATATGAGAATTTCTATCTATGGTTTTATTGGTGCTTGGTTTAATCGGCTTCTGCGCCATACCGACGTTCAGCTTTTCGGGTACGCAGCGGCTTTCAATTTGCTCTTCTTTTTCGCCCTTTTCTAAACGCCGCCGCCCGCACAAGTAGCTTTCCCGCACTATACGCTCGCCGCTTCGCGGCTCGCGCCGTCGGGCGGCTTCGCCGCCCTCCCTTCCTGCGCGCACAAAAAAACAGACTGCCGCAGCAGCCTGTTTTTGTTTGATTTTACTTTGCAAAGTCGATTACGCGGCTCTCGCGGATAAGATTTATCTTGATCTGACCCGGATATTCCATTTCCTTTTCGATCTTCTGTGCAATTTCACGCGCGAGAACGATCATCTTGTCGTCGTTAACGACCTCGGGCTTGATCATTATGCGGATTTCACGACCGGCCTGAATTGCGTAGGATTTTTCAACGCCGTCGTAGGACGAACAGATCTCCTCGAGCTTCTGAAGACGCTTGATATAGTTCTCATAGTTTTCGCTTCTTGCCGCAGGTCTTGCCGCGCTGATTGCATCGGCTGCCTGAACGAGAGCGGCGATAACGGTACGCGCCTCAACGTCGCCGTGATGAGCCTCAATAGCGTGAATAACGTCGGGGCTTTCCTTGTATTTCCTACATACGTCAACACCGATATGAACGTGCGAGCCTTCGATTTCCATGCTGAGCGCCTTGCCGATATCGTGAAGCAGACCTGCGCGGCGTGCGAGGTTTGCGTCAACGCCGAGTTCGTCCGCCATCATTCCTGCGAGGTGTGCGACCTCGATCGAGTGAGCAAGAACGTTCTGGCTGTAAGAAGTGCGGTAATACAGACGTCCGAGCAGCTTGATAAGCTCGGGGTTGAGTCCGTTTACGTTTGTTTCGAGAACAGCGCGTTCGCCCTCCTGACGAATTTTCTGTTCAACGTCGCGCTTAGCGCGTTCAACCATTTCCTCAATGCGGGTCGGGTGGATTCTGCCGTCCTGAATAAGGCGTTCGAGCGCGATGCGCGCGATCTCACGGCGAACCTTGTCGTGGCTGGAAAGGGTAATAGCCTCGGGAGTATCGTCTATAATAAGGTCAACTCCGGTGAGCTGTTCGAGCGTGCGGATATTGCGTCCCTCGCGTCCGATTATTCTGCCCTTCATTTCGTCGTTGGGCAGCGGAACAACGGAAACCGTCATTTCGGAAACGGTTTCTGCGGAAAGTCTTGCGATTGCGAGTGCAATGTGGCTTCTCGCCTTATCGTCGCATTCGTCCTTTATCTTCTGTTCAAAAGCGACTATGCGCATTGCCTTTTCGTGGTCAAGCTCGGTATCGAGCATACGAAGCAGGTGCTCCTTCGCCTGTTCGGTTGTAAAGCCGGATATTCTTTCGAGAATATCCATCTGATTTTTCTTGAGCGCTTCCGCCTCGGCGAGTTTTTCCTCCGCCTTTTTGTTCTTTGCGGTTAGGCTTTCTTCAAGCTTTTCGATTTTGTCGTTCTTTTTGTCGAGATTTTCTTCTTTTTGCTGAAGTCTGCGTTCAGAGCGCGAAACCTCGCTTCTGCGTTCCTTTAATTCTCTTTCGGTTTCGGTCTTCATTTTCTGGATTTCCTTTTCCGCCTGACCTCTCATGCGGTAAATTTCGTCCTTTGCTTCGACCAGCTTTGTTTTCTTTTCGGTCTGTGCCTTTTCGTGCGCCTCGGCAACGATTCGCTGAGCTTCCTTTTCGGCGGATTCAATCTGTGCTTCGGCGTCTCTTTTGCGGTGTTCAACGCCCATTCTGAAAGCGATGAAGCCCGCCGCGCCCGCGCCGACAACAAAAGCCGCAGCGATAAGCACAATGGCAAGTACCATGTCCATGACGTGCTCTTCCTCCTTTATAAAAGTCCCGGTTTTCATAAATGCTCCCGAAAACAGCGCAGGACAAGAAAGGCGGTAAGCACAAGGCTTTATCGCTCCGACTTGAGAGTATCAATATTCAGAAAATTTTATCGTCAATACTTTAAATCAAAAAATATATCGTGAAAAATACCTCGGAATAGTAATAATGTATAGGGGGAGTATAATATGTAAACCAAGATTGGTAAAAAATGATAAATAGCTGTATAAAAATGTATTGCGATACAGACTTATTCACGTTATAATTTTAATACATTTTCACTAAAATGTCAAGGCGGTTTTTAAATTTTTTTGAAAAAAAGTCAATTTTACTTGACGAAAATCATTGTTTATGATATACTTGTTTTTGCAGTTTCACGCCGGCGTGATGGAATTGGCAGACGTGCCGGACTCAAAATCCGGTGGTAGCGATACCGTGCGGGTTCGACCCCCGCCGCCGGCACCACTGTTAAAAAGCCCCTAATACTAAGCGCCAATATATGCAAAGCCTGTATAGCTTTTAATTGGCGCCGAGTATAAAACGGGCTTTTTTCTTTTCTCCGAAACTTTACTCCAGCTCCTCGATCGGCAGAGTTACATTGCTGAGTCCGAAGTAATAATTGACGGTTTCGGCTGTGAATTTATAAACGCAGTAATCCTCGTCGTCGATACCTTTCGGATAATACATTTCAAAACCGGGGCGCCATAAAAATTCCTTTGTCGCGCGGTCCGTGCAGACCTCGATCGTTCCCGTAAAAAGCGCGCCCTTATATTTGTCCTTAGTGTCGTCAACATAGTAAACGCACGCCTTCGGGTTGTTCAAAAACTGCTTTACGCGCTTCGAGCTTGTATTTGTCGAAAAATAATGCACTTTCATGCTCTCGTGTTCGAGCGAGAGCATACCCTTTATCTGTGGAAATCCCTCCGCGTTTACCGAGCCGACATAAGCGACGCTCGCTTCTCTGCGGAGCGCGCAGATCTCCTTTTTGTAATCCTTATTCATGATGATTCTCCCTTTCTGTAAGATTTTCAAGCACTTTCCCAAGGCTTTTTTCAAAAGCGAGTATTTCACTGTCGCTGAACCCCCTGTAAAAAATCGCGTTCATCTCCGACGATACTTCCTTATAGCTTTTTTGCAGCTTTCGCGCATTTTCCGTCAGCGCTATGCGTATCGTTCGTCTGTCAGACGGGTCGCGGACGCGGGCGACATGACCCTGCGCCTCAAGTCTGTCGAGCATACTTGTAAGCGTGGTTTTGGCAAGCCCCGTCTTGTCCGAAAGCTCGCTTATCGGGATATTGTCATTTTCCCAGAGGACGAAAAGTATCCGTCCCTGCGCGCCGTTAAACTCGTTTATCCCGCGTTCTGTCAGCAATTTTTCAAAAATCCTGCCCTGTATCTGCTTGATTTTGGTGATATAAAATCCACCGTTCGTTTTTTCGACCATATTTTCACCCCCTACTACATAGTATAATACTATATAGTACTATTTGTCAAGAGCTTTTTTGTATTTTATTTAAAGTTGAGGAGGAAATTATATGCAGACAAATTTCAGTAAACCCGCAATAACCCGCGAATATCTTGTAAGCGAGCTTCGGCGTATAGGCGTTGAAAAGGGAATGACGCTTGAGGTTCACAGCAGTCTGAGCAGCTTCGGCTATGTCGAGGGCGGCGCGCAGACAGTTATCGCCGCGCTTAAAGAAGCCGTCGGCGAGGACGGGAGCATTTTCATGCCGGCGCTGCGGCTTAGCGGCGACCTGCCGCTTTCAGACGAGGACAAGCGCATGGGAATACTCCGAAAAATACGGATATTACCCGAAAACAGGATAAAAACCGCAATGGGCGCGGTCGCCGACGAGTTCCGAATGCTGCCCGACACCCTCACGGGCGGCGGAGTAATGCAGATTTCGGGCTGGGGGAAGCACGCCCGCGAGGCGGTAAGCGGAGGGCTTGACTTCGCGCTCCGTAACGGCGGAAAAGGACTGCTTCTCGGGGTCGATATTTACAAGCTGACCGCCATGCACTATGTTGAAATGTATCTCCCCGAGGAGATTCGGGCGATTTTCGCGCCGAGCGAGGAAGTGAACAAAAAATATCCGCCCGAAGAATGGTTTATCGAAACGGGCCGCCCGCCGGTGGCAGCGTGGTATGCGATTCAGGATATGGCTCTTGAAAAAGGCGTGATAAAGACTGACAGAATAGGCGGCTGCAACGTAATGTTCTTCGATTTGTACAGCGTTGTTTCGATTTATGAGGAACAGCTCAAGACCCGCCCGCTCGAGCTTTACGGGCTGAAATAATATAAAGTAATATAACGGCAAGACCGCACGGCTGAAACCAACCGTGCGGTCTTTTTATTTTCTGTTTTTAAGTCGTTTGTCGCACTTTGTCGCGAGGTATGTGCCGAGGCTCTGGAAAATCTGAACAAGAATAATAAGAAAAATCACAGCGAATATCATTACAAGGTACTGATACCTGTAATAGCCGTAGTTTATTGCGATTTTTCCGAGTCCGCCGCCGCCGATTATGCCGCTCATCGCGGAATATCCCAGAACGGTCGTTATCGCGATAGTCGCGTTTGAGATAAGCGACGGAACGCTTTCGGGGAGCATTACCTTTACGATTATCTGAAAAGGTGAAGCGCCCATGCTCTGCGCGGTTTCGATAATATTCGGGTTCACTTCGCGCAGGCTTCCCTCAACAAGGCGCGCGATAAACGGAAACGCCGCGATAACGAGCGGAACGACCGACGCAGGAGTTCCGACGGCAGTCCCGACAATAAGGCGCGTCAGCGGGATAACCATTATCATAAGAATAAGGAACGGAACCGAGCGCAGCAGGTTTATCACAATGTCCAGCACGCGCAGGATCCACTTAGGGATATGCAGTATCTTCCCGTTTTCGCCCGCGACCATAAGAACGCCGAGCGGAAGCCCGATTATCACCGCGAAAAGGGTGGAAAGAACCGTGACGTAGAGCGTTTCCCATATCGCAAGCGGGAACTGATTAACGAGAATATCAATAGCGTTGCGGAAATCCTCGGAAGCAAAAAAATCACTCATTTTCAGCCGCTCCTTCCTTTTTTGAATTTCTCACAATTTCTTCGGTATGAACGTCGGGTATGCGGCTGAGATATTCGACAGCCTTAGCGAGCTGCTCTCTGCCGCCCGTTATTCCGAGAAGCATATTTCCGTAAGCCTTATCGCCGAGGCTGCGCGTCGAAGCGCCGAGGATACTTGCCGTTATTCCGCATTCAAGCGCCATTGTAGCGATAAGCGGGGTTTTTGCCGCGTCCGCGCCGTTGAACACTACGCGAAGGAGCAGTTCATTGCCGCTGACCGCTTCGGCAAGCTCGTATCCGTCGGGATAAACGAGCCGTTTTGCCGCTTCGGACTTCGGCGAGGAGAAAACGGCGCTTACTTCGCCCTCTTCGGCGACCTCGCCGCCGTTCAGAATGGCTACTCTTGTGCATATCTGTTCGACTACGCTCATCTGGTGCGTGATGATAATGACTGTTATTCCGAGCTTGTCGTGAATATCGCGGATAAGCGAGAGAATCGATTGGGTCGTCTGAGGGTCGAGCGCGCTTGTCGCCTCGTCGCAGAGAAGTATCTTCGGGTGAGTTGCAAGTGCGCGCGCGATCGCCACACGCTGCTGCTGTCCGCCCGAAAGCTGCGCGGGATAGCTCTTGAGCTTGTCCCCCAGCCCTACCAGTTCAAGCAGCTCCGCTGCGCGCTTTTGCGCGTCCGCCTTTTTCTCGCCCGCAAGCTCAAGCGGAAAGCATACGTTTTTCAGGCAGTTTCGCTGCATGAGCAGATTGAAGCCCTGAAAAATCATCGTGATATTGCGGCGCTCCTCGCGAAGCTGCGCGTCGGAAAGCTGCCCCATATCAACGCCGTCGATAATTACTCTGCCGCTTGTCGGGCGTTCGAGCATATTTATTGTACGGACGAGTGTGCTTTTTCCCGCGCCGCTCATACCGATAATCCCGTAGATAGAGCCGTCGGGAATGGTAAGCGATATGTCTTTCAGCGCTTCAACCTTTCCGTCGGAGGTCGAGAACGTTTTTGACAGGTTCTGAATTTCAATCATTTTTCAAAGTCATTCCTTTTAAAGAATATTGCCCGCATATTCCGGAGGACGCCGCCCGCCGGAACAATGCAGGCATTTGTTTGTATTTGTCTTACTTCTTTATTGCGTCAAGGCTTGTCTGCTTGCCGCCGTAAAGTCCCATCGGCTCAACGTGTACAACGAGCGCGGAAACGAGGTGCGTGTTGTTTTCTGCGTTGAAGTCGTCAAGATAGGGAACGTGCTGGAAATAGTTCGCGTCGATCTCGCCGCTTTCAACCACCATATTCGGCTGAACGTAATCTGTAAATTCCTTTACGTCGAGGGTAACGTTCTTTTCTGCGAGAATATCCTTTACGAGTTCGAGTATCTCAGCGTGAGGAGCGGGAGTTGCGGCGATAGTAATGGTCGTTCCCGCAAGAGCGTCGTAGTCAACGGTCGAATCGAAGCCGTCGCCGGGGTTTTCAATAACGCTTATAACTGCGCCGTCGTACTTTTCGGTGATGAAATCGGCAACCTTCTGACTTTCGAGAGCGGCTTTAAGCGCCTTTATCTTGTCGGTATTTTCATTGCCTTCCTTAACTGCGAGGATATTGCCGTAAGCGGAAGCGGAGTTCTCAATAAGGAGCGAATCCTTTACGGGGTTGAGGTTAGCCGCGATAGCGTAATTGGAGTTGATTATCGCGTAGTCAACGTCCTGAAGAACGTTGGGGAGCTGAGCTGCTTCAACCTCCTTGAACTCGATATTGTAGGGGTTTTCGGCAATGTCGTTTACCGTTGCGGTAATGCCTGCGCCGTCCTTAAGCGTAATATAGCCGTTTTCCTGAAGCAGGAGAAGCGCGCGGGCTTCGTTGGTTGTGTCGTTCGGAACTCCGATAACGATGTTCTTTGAGGAGGAGCAGCCTGCTAATGCGCCGAGCGCGAGAGCTGCGGTAAGTACTGCGGAAATAATCTTTTTCATGTTTTTGTCAACCTTTCTTTTCTTGTTTTTGTTTGTTTTCGTGTTATTTTGTTAAATTTCGACAGGCGCGGCACATTCGGCCGTTCCTGAAGTTTGCCCTTACGAGCTGTTCAAAATAGTTCTTCATGGCGTTACCTTCCGTTTTCTCTGCAAAAATATAATAACCCGGCGCTGTGCGAAGCTCCGGGTTAAAAGCGTGTTTAGGCGGGTCAGCCCCGCGGCTGCTTTTTATTCAGAGCGCAACGCATTAAAGGCGATTCGGTCATACACATCATGCCGAGCCACATTTCGTTCATCATGCAGTTAAAAACAAGGGTGTTTTTCATGATAATGCGCTCCTTTCTGAATCCTACCGTTTGGGTTGGTTTTATATTACCACACCCGAGCGCATTTGTCAATACTTTTTTTCAAAAAAATTATGCAAAAACAATTTCGTCGAGATTTTCCGTTGCGACATACATCTGTCCGTCAAGGCAGGTGAACGAAATATAATAATTGTTCGCGGTCAGCGAATTGCCGTTTTTGAGATTGAACTTCATCGTTGCCGTTGCAAGCCAAAGGTTGCTTATATCTCCGATTTTTTCTTTCAGTTCATTGTGCAGGCTGTCGGGGATATAATTGAAGCACTCCTCAAAATCGTTGAATGTCAGCTCGATTGATTCTATTTCCTCCGCATTTTCAAGCCGTCCGCCCGAATACGTTTTAAGTATCGTGTTGGTGAGCGAGATCGAATAGTCGCGCGCGAACGCTTCTATTCCGCCGAACCGTTCAAACTTGCTTTCATCAAGGGTGCTTTTCCAGGTTTTGTCCGTATAAGCGGTCCTGCACGCGTAGATCGGCTCTCTTTCAACAAACATATACGTCAGGAACTTCTGATAAAGCGCCAGCGATTTCTTTTTCGCCTGAGAGTCGGTCAGCTTTCCGCTTACGGCGCGTATTTCCGCCTGCGTGGCTTCTATGGCCTTATCGAGCTTGGCACAGGCGTTCTCGCCGTAGAGCTTTATTACCGAATTTACGCCCGTAGTGATCTTTTTGGGCTTTCCCGAAAGAGAACCCTCTTTTCTGAGAGTAAATCTGCCGTTAAGCTTAACGACGGAGTTCTTTCCGAGCTTCATTTTTCCGCTGCAATCAAGGGATTTGTTCTTGTTAAGCGTAAGGCTGCCGTTTACGACAAGCTGAGAGGTTTCGCCGACCGACAGCTTTCCCTTTATCGTGAGAGCCGCGCCCTTTGCAACGACAAGCTTTGCGCCGTCCTTTACGACAATAACCGTCTTTGCCGGGATAACCGTATCCTCGGTTATGGTAATGTCTTTTGAAACGGAATATTTCTTGCCGGATTTCAGCTTGCTTTCGCCGTCCCATTTGGGCAGCACGGCGTCGTACTCCGCGCAGACGGTGACGGACTGCTCCTCCGCATAAGCTTCTAAGGGGATTGCAGCCGAAGCGATGATTGTTGCGGACAGCGCAGCCGCGATAAATCTTGTGATTTTCATTGATACACCTCGCCTTATAAATTTCGTCTTATATTTTATAGTTTTATTGCTTGCCTCCTGTGATAAGCTCCTTTGCATACGGAAGCGTTTCTATCCATGCGCAGAACTCGCGCCATTCGGGCAGGCGGTGATTTTTCCGCTGCGAATAGATCGTCTTTAAGCAGCGGTAGTTCGTGGTAAGTCTTGCGGTAAGCTCAAATCCGCACGGATTTGAATAAAGCAGGCGCAGATAATCTTCTTTGTCCTGCGTTTCGTTATAGCGATCCTTAAGCTCGTTCATTATTTCTATCATGCGCGGATCGACATACTCGTTGTACTGCTTCGACAGGTCGAATTTCGCAATACGGTGCATTGTTGACTGGCTTGAAACAAATTCAAGGAAGCGATAGCGCTCTGCCTCGGTCCACGCCTTTACCGTAAAGGTGAGGTCGAACGCGACGCGTATACCCGTCATAAACTGGTCGTGACCTTCGCCCTTGGGCGTCTGTGCGAGCGACACTATTCTTTCGGTAATATCGCCGTTTACAGCCTCGGTATCGACCGCCATAGGATACTTGCTTGCGCGGAAGCATTCCTCCATATCATAAACTCTGACATTTTCGACTTTCATTTATTACTCCTGTAACAAAAACATATTGTAGATAACGCGGATAGCTTCTTCAAAATCCGCTTCGTCGATACCGATGATAATATTAAGCTCCGAAGAACCCTGGTCGATCATCTTTATATTGATATTCGCGTGTGAAAGCGCCGCGAATATGCGCGTTGCGGTACCCTTCGTCGCTTTCATTCCGCGTCCGACGACCGCGATAAGCGCAAGGTTGTTCTCAATTTCGATATGGTTCGGATTAGCGACCTGCTTTACGCGCTCGACGAAATTCGGGTGGTCGGCAAGCTCGTCGCTGTTTACGACGATATTCATGGTGTCGATTCCCGTCGGGATATGCTCGAAATTGATGCCCTCGTTGTCCATAAGGGTAAGGATACGGCGCAGGAAGCCGATTTCGCCGTTCATTTCGTCCTTTTCAAGGCACACTGCGCTGAAATGCTTCTTGCCCGCAATGCCCGTAATGATATGCTCGTTTTTACCCTCGGGCGCCGTGGGAACGATCATTGTGCCCTTTGCGGAGGGGTCGTTTGTGTTCTTGATGTTTATCGGGATTTTTGCGTTTCTTACGGGGAAAATCGCGTCCTGATGAAGCACGCCCGCGCCCATATAGGAAAGCTCGCGCAGCTCACGGTAGGTGATAACGTCGATGAACTGCGGATTTTTCACGATTCTGGGGTCGGCGATAGCGAAGCCGGGAACGTCCGTCCAGTTTTCATAAAGCTCAGCCTTTATCGCTCTTGCGACGACCGAGCCGGTGAAGTCGCTTCCTCCGCGGGAGAACGTCTGTATCGTTCCGTCCGGACGCGAGCCGTAAAATCCGGGGATAACGGCGTTCGGATAGCCCTCGAGAATCGAGGCGAGGGAAGCATCGGTAAGCTCTGCGTCGAACTCGCCCTTGCTGGTGAAGAAAATGCCCTTCGCCGCGTCCACGAACTGGAATCCGAGGTAATTCGCGAGGATTATACCGTTGAGGTATTCTCCGCGTGAAGCGGCATAGTCGCGCCCCGCCTTTTTGCGGAAGTTTTCTATAATAGCTTCAAATTCGTCGTCAAGCGAGATCGTAAGCCCAAGGTCCTGTATAATGCCGTTAAAGCGTTCTGCAATGGGCATGAACGACGCGATCGCGTTCTTTCCCGCGCAGACCTCGTCATAGCAGGTGTAAAGCATATCGGTTACCTTTGTATCATCGGAAAAACGCTTTCCGGGCGCGCTCGGAACGACATATCTGCGCTCCTTGTCGCTTCTTATAATATCGGCAACCTTTCGGAACTGGTTTGCGTCCGCGAGAGAGCTGCCGCCGAATTTTACAACTTTAGCCATGTGAATATTTCCTTTCAATATATAAAATTGCTGTCTATTGCAGTATATCATACTTTTTATGAAAAATCAATCGTCAAATTGATTAAATAATGCCGTGCGGACGGCTTTTTTCTTTAGCGGCACTTTATGCGGCGAAGTTTCGATTTTTATTGACGTTATTTTTTAAATATGGTATAATAAGGGAAACCGATACACGGGGGGATTTGAATGAGCATCGCGGGGTTTAACAGGATAATTAAGAAGAACGAGGAGGACGCGAACAAAAGCGTCGCAAAGGTAATGCTTATCTCGATCGCCGTCTTTACGATAGTTTACGCGCTTAATCTTGTCGGCATATTCGTTATCGATAAGACCGCAATGACGTTCGCGTATATCACGAGCGCGGTGCTTCTCACGCTGCCCGTTATTCTGAACAGGCTTCTCGGGACTTCAAACAAAGCGCTCAAATACATTTACGTCGCAATATCCGCGCTTTTTCTGCTTATAATAACGACAACTCTGACATATCACACCGTTGTGCTGTACGCTTATCCCATTGCGCTTGCGGGAATGTATTTTTCAAGGCGAATGACGCGTTTTTCGACCGTGATAACTACCGTTGTGACCGTTCTGGGACAGGTGCTCGGGTTTTATCTCGACTGGCGCCCCGACCACAACTTCGACACGCTCCACCGTCTTATTTTCTTCAGCATTCTCCCGCGCCTGCTGACCCTGCTCAGCTTCGCGGCGCTGCTCGACCTGCTTACGCGCCGCACCTCTCATCTTCTCGAAGAGGACGCGGAGAATTATGAACGACAGGTCATATACAGTCAGGATATGATATACGGCTTTGCAACGCTTGTTGAAAACCGCGACGAAAACACGGGCGGGCATATCCGCCGCACCAGCGTATACAGCGAAATGCTCGCAAACAGGCTCCGCGAAAAGGGCGTTTACTCCGATATTATCGACGACGCTTTCATAAAATATCTTTCAATGGCTGCGCCGCTTCACGATATCGGGAAAATCGCTATTCCGGACAGCATTCTCTGCAAGCCCGGAAAGCTGACCGACGAGGAGTTCGCCGTTATGAAAACGCACGCGGAAAAGGGCGGAGAAATAATCCGCAGCACCTTTGCGCACGTTGCCAACGAAAAATACCGCGTAATGGCATACGAGGTCGCGCGCTATCACCATGAAAAATGGAACGGAAGGGGCTATCCGGAAGGTCTTTCGGGCGAAAATATACCGCTTGCGGCAAGAATAATGACGGTCGCGGACGTTTTTGACGCGGTTTCTGAAAAGCGCTGCTATCGCGACGCTTTGCCGCTTGACGAATGCTTTAAAATAATTTCCGACGGAATAGGGCGGGATTTCGACCCCGAGGCTGCAAAGGCCTTTCTCGAAATACGCGACGACGTCGCTCGTGCGAGGGAAAATATCGCGCACATCGCCGCCGGCGCGTCCGAACACGAACATCATCATTTTTTTCCCGAAACCCCTTGATTTTTTTCCACAAATCGTATATAATAAGTAAAGCGCATAAATTGCGCAGAAAAAGCTCTTGAATATGAACACAGACCCTGTGCAAGGTCGTGTCGTGAACCATGTCAGGCGGGGAACCGAGCAGCATTAAGCGGATTTCGGCTTGTGCCGCAGCAAGCCTGTGTTCATACTCAAGGGCTTTGTTTATGCAATCGAGGAGGGGTGCTATGTATCTCGCGCTGTATCGCAAATATCGTCCGCAGACGTTCGACGACGTAATTTCGCAGGAGCATATCACCACCACTCTGAAAAATCAGCTCAAAAGCGGTCAGACCGCCCACGCCTACCTTTTTACAGGCTCTCGCGGAACGGGAAAGACGACCTGCGCCAAAATTCTCGCAAAGGCGATAAACTGCCTTAATCCCGTGGACGGGAATCCGTGCCTCGAATGCGAATGCTGCAAGGCTATCGACGAGGACGCTTCCGACGTGACCGAAATAGACGCGGCTTCAAACAACGGCGTAGATAACGTGCGCGACCTAAAGGACGAAGCGATGTACGCGCCGATTGTCTGCAAAAAGCGCGTGTATATCATCGACGAGGTGCATATGCTCTCGACCTCCGCGTTCAACGCGCTGCTGAAGCTTATCGAAGAGCCGCCGCCGCACGTCGTATTTATTTTCGCCACGACCGAAATACACAAGGTCCCTGCGACGATACTTTCCCGCTGCCAGCGGTTCGAGTTCCGCCGCATTGATATAAACGACAGCAAAAAAAGGCTGCTTGAAATTGCCGAAAAAGAGGGTATGCAGCTCGACGAAAACGCGGCGTACCTTATTTCGCGAATTTCCGACGGCGGTATGCGCGACGCGCTTTCGCTTCTTGACCAGTGCTTTTCGACCGACTCGCACGTTACCGAGGAAACCGTGCGCAGCTGCGCGGGAATTTCTGGTACGCAGCATCTTTTCGATATTGCTGCCGCAGTGCTTAAAAACGACAGCGCAGCCGCGCTTGAAATACTCGACGGGCTTGTACAGCGCTCAAAAAGCCCGACAAGGCTTATCGAGGAGCTTATTTCTCACTACCGCACGCTCATGCTTCTGAAAGCGGGCGCGGACAGGAACGTTCTGCGCATGACCGACGACGAGGAACAACAGTACAGACGGCAGGCGGAGGAATACACGCTTGAAATGATACTCCGCGCGCTTTCTTTGCTGAACGAAGCGTTCGCGGGAATGAGCCGTTCGCGAAATGAAACACTTTCGTGCGAAATGTGTCTGATAAAGCTCTGCACGCCGAAGCTCGACACGGACGAAAAGGCGCTTTCCGGGCGAATCGACGCGCTCGAAAGGCTTGTGAACAACGCGCTGAAAAGCCCCTCGGGTATACAGGCTGTTCCCGTGCGCGAAAAAGTACCCGAAAAGCCCGCGGACAAGCCCGAGCCGATAAATATTCCGACAGCTCCCGCGCCGCAGCCCGTGCAGACGGAAGCGCCCGAGGAAAAGGAAAATATCCCCGCCGAAGCTGCGCCGCAGGCTGACCAAAAAAAGGAACAGCCCGCAATGCCGATAGATCTGCCGTTCGACTTGGACGAGCCGCCTGCGCCGTCCGAACCCGAGCAGCCCGCAGCGGTATTCGACGAGCCGCTCCCGCCCGAACCGCCGGCGGACGCGTTCCCGCCCGAACCTGTCAGTCTGAGCGAAGCGCTCGGGCTTGTTCCGGAGCCGCCTCCCGAACAGCGCGCCGCGCAGCCGCAGAAAGCGCCGCAGGCTGAACCCAAAAAAGAGCCGCAGACCCGCGCGCAGGACGGCTTTGAGCCGTTTGCCGAGTGGCGGGATATAATAAACACGCTCCCGTTTTCAAGCCGCATTCTCATAAGCGATACGACCGCTCTTATAAGCGGGAACACCGTTATCGTCTGCGGCAGCGAGCTTCAGAAAAGCTATGCGGTCGGCGAATTCGCCGCAGAGGTAAGAGAAGCCGTATCTAAGGCTATCGGTCGCCGCGTAACGCTTACGGCGCAGGAAGAAGCCGTCCAAAAGGACGATTCTGAAGAAAAGTTGACAGACTTTCTCGATTTTGCGAAATCGCAGGGAGTTGCAATAAAAGAACAATAATTTTCTTATTTGAAAGGAAAGGTAAGAATTATGAAGGCAAGATTACCCCAGGGCTATACCAACAAGGGTATGGGCGATGTAAACAACATGGTAAGACAGGCGCAGAAGATGCAGGAGAATATTCAGGCGGTTCAGGAGCAGCTTGAACAGACCGAATTTAAGGAGACCGCAGGCGGCGGAATGGTCGAACTCACCATGATGGGCAACAGAGTTCTCAAGGAAATAAAAATCAATCCCGAGATCGTTGACAAGGACGATATCGAAACGCTTCAGGACATTATCGTTGCGGGCGTGAATGCGGTCATCGCGAAAATCGACGAAGAAAGCACAAAGGAAATGGAAAAGGTTACCGGCGGCGTAAGCATTCCCGGATTATTCTAAGCTATGGCGGAATATTATTCCCTCCCGCTCGTGACTGCCGCGGAGCAGTTCGCAAAGCTGCCCGGAATCGGAATGAAATCGGCGCAGCGCCTTGCGTATTACCTGCTTAACCAGCCGCTCGAGGACGTTGAGGAGTTCGCAAGAGAGCTTGTCAGCGCCCGAAAAAGCGTCCATTCCTGCAAGATCTGTCAAAATTTCACCGAAAATGACGTTTGCACTATCTGCGGGGACGATCGCCGCGACCACTCGGTAATATGCGTTGTGGAAGCGCCCAAGGACGTTTCGGCGCTTGAGCGTGCAGGCGGCTTCGGCGGAGTTTATCACGTTCTCCACGGGCTTCTCTCGCCTATGGACAACATAGGTCCGCAGGACATACGCATAACCGAGCTTATGAGCAGGCTTTCGGGCGACGTGAGCGAGGTAATAATGGCTACAAATCCGACTGTCGAGGGCGAAGCTACGGCGGCGTACATAAGCCGTCTGATAAAGCCGATGGGCGTTAAGGTCACTAGGCTGGCATATGGGCTTCCCGCAGGCTCGTCGCTTGAATATGCGGACGACGTAACGCTCCAGAGAGCGATCGAGAACAGAAACGAGCTGTAATACTAATTTCTAATCAATATATCTATATATTGATTGTCGCTTAAAAAGCGGTATGTCAAAGTCGGCGGCTGCGCAGAAGCGACGAATCCTCCTATAGATGTGTCTGTAGGAGGACTGAAAAGCAGTATAAAAAGCTTTACAGAAAAATCACCGCGCGTTGCAGTGGCAGCGGCGGTGATTTTTTTGCGGTTATGCGGAAATGGCTGCGTCAAGCAGCTTCTTGCTTACTCTAGTGCTGACTTCAATATAATACGCGGCTTCGGCGGCGTTCATCTCGTCATTGTCGAGGGCTTCAAAATTCTTTACCGCGTCGGCATATTTTTTAACATATCCTGCGTAATCGGCGAGAAGTCCGAGGTCCGACGGGTTTTCGGAATATTTCTTCATAAACGCGCAGTATTCGTCAATAAACGCTTCGTAGCTGTCCATTGCGGATTTAAATTCGGGTCTGACAGTTCCGCTGTCCGAAACGGCTTCGGCTACGGACGTTTCCTCTGCCGAAATTTCGGATGCCGCGATTTCGGCAGGTTCAGCAGACTGCGGTTGAGATGTTGTTTCGGTGGTGAGTGGCTGCTTATCGCTCATTTTATCGACTGTTTTTTTAAATTTACTTATCTTTTTCTCTGCCTTTTCAATGTCATTGCTCCATACCGCACTTCTTAAATCTGACTGAAATTCGTATATGTCAGAACGCATATCAGACCAATCTTCATATACGTCAGAACGGGTATCGCTCCACCAGCCATATTCGTTTGAACGCGCTTCTGACCACTCGCTGTATTCCGAATATTCTTCGTTATCATAAGCGTCGTCCAGAAGCCCGTCATAGAAATCATCATACATTTCATCAAGGATGCCATCGTATATCCCGTCATAAATTTCTCCTCCGGCATCATCATATATGCTGTCATACAGTTCTTCAAGAGCGTCGTATTTCTCGTCGTTGGACATATCCGAACAGATAATGCTTTCCGCATAATCAAGACTGTATTCGTACATTCTCATGCATAAGCTTTGATTTGTATCATAAATTTTAGCGTAGAATGTTTCTATTTCATCTGCATTAGTCAAATAATTTGAATATGTACTTATACTGACTTTTAACCCCTCATATTCAGCATTTAATGCCGCTACAGACTCTTCGACATCCTTAACGGCAATATCGTCAAGATTTCCATTTGCATTGGCAGAGGAAGTTTTTGTTTTTTCTTTCTTGGATTCCTCGTTTCTGCTTTCCGTTACTTCATTCTCTGCTGTTTCTGCCGAAGTTGTTGTTTCAATTGAAGATTTAGCCTCACCACTTTTTTTATTGTTGCAGGCAGTAAGCGAAATCAGCATTGCAGCTGCGCAAAACAAAGCGATATTTCTTCTTGTTTTCATTGAATTTCCTCCTTAAAAATGTACATTACTCCGAAACCTTGGCGTTTCTTTTGTTTTTTATTTTCATAATCAGCAATAGCACAGCTGCAACAGTGATAATGGCTATGCCAATGTAACAAATAATATGTGCTATGCCCCAATCATAAGAATGGCTAGGAATAATGCCTCTGCCTTCAAAATCAAATTTTATAAGCTGCATAACAGCGAGAGAAATGACATTAAATACTAATGTCGCTATCGGCTTTTTTAATATTGAAAACAGCAGAGTAAGCAGCGAAAAGAAGGCAAAGGCTATAATTATGACCATATTAGCTATAGCGATTTCTTCGGATGTGCCTGTTTCTATAGCGGCAGAGTCGATTTTAATAAATTCCGCCAGCGAAATATGGACAGCATCTTGATTTTTCATATTTGCTTCCTCTGAATAAATAGATTCGGGATAACTCATAAGCCATTCCTTAAATTCACCTTTGGCTGACGCAAAGGGAAGAAACAAAGTAATCAGCAGCAGTGCAGCGCCGACAATAGCCGCCAAAGCGGGATACAAAAGGTTTTGTTTTTTCATAATTGTTCCTCCAAGCACTATTTTATTGAAGCAAAGTCACAGGAACTTTACTTCCTAAAATTATACCACAATAGTTCCTATTTGTCAATAGGAAAGGGAAGTATAATTCTTATATATGGCAAAAAGGAGGAACTATTATGCTTATTTTTGATTTTCGTGCAATAGGCAACAAGCTGCTTGCAATCCGAAAAAAGGCGGGACTTACACAAAGCGAGGTTGCCGAGGCGGCAAACCTTTCCGACAGGACATACGCCGATATTGAGCGCGGAACGGTCAATATGCGCATAGAAACCGTGCTGAAAATATGCGAGGCGCTTCATATAACGCCCGACGCGGTGCTGACCGAGGAAAACCCCGTGCTCGCGCACAAGCGAAGCGAAATCTCGGAGCGACTTGACAAGTGCAGCCCCGAACAGGTCGAAACCGCGCTGAGGCTTGTTTCGGTCTATCTCGATTCGGTCGGAAAATAGCCGGAGCGCTGCTTCTGCGGCAAAAACCAATCAGCTTTCGTAAAAATTTTCAAAAACTATTGCAAAAACAAGGATTTTGATATATAATAATATTGTGTGTTTTCCGGGTAATTCCCGGTAAAGAAATACCCGTGTCGGGGACAAGCTCCCGACGCGAAATTCTGAAAGGAGTTTATAACTGTTATGACGTATTCACATGAAGTTGAAACTATGTGTCCCGTGAAGCAGGGCGTAGCGCACGGCGCAGCTCCCATTCCGGAAGAAGCAAAGTGGGTTAAGGCAAAGGAAATCAAGGATATTTCCGGCTTTACACACGGTATCGGCTGGTGCGCACCCCAGCAGGGCACCTGCAAGCTGTCCTTAAACGTTAAGGACGGAATTATCCAGGAGGCTCTCGTTGAAACGATCGGCTGCTCCGGTATGACCCATTCCGCGGCTATGGCTGCTGAAATCCTCCCCGGAAGAACAATTCTCGAAGCGCTCAACACCGACCTCGTATGTGACGCTATCAATACCGCTATGAGAGAACTCTTCCTCCAGATCGTATACGGCAGAAGCCAGTCCGCTTTCTCCGAGGACGGTCTTGCTATCGGCGCGGGTCTTGAGGACCTCGGTAAGGGACTTCGTTCTCAGGTCGGCACAATGTACGGAACTCTTAAAAAGGGTCCCCGTTACCTTGAAATGACCGACGGCTATGTTACCGGACTTGCTCTTAACGAGGACGACGAGATCATCGGCTATAAGTTCGTCAACTTCGGTAAGATGATGGAATTTATCAAGAACGGCGATGACGCAAACACCGCGTTTGAAAAGGCTCAGGGTCAGTACGGCCGTGTTGCCGACGCTGTTAAGGTTATCGACCCGAGAAAGCAGTAAGGAGGATAAAACAATGGCTTTATTTGAATCATACGACAGACGTGAACCCCAGATTCTCGCTGTTATAAAGAACTACGGCATCAACTCCATTGAAGAATGTGCAGAGATCTGCAAGGCTAAGGGTCTTGACATCTACAAGCTGGTTGAAGGCATTCAGCCTATCTGCTTTGAAAACGCAAAGTGGGCTTACACCGTAGGCTGCGCTATCGCTATCAAGAAAGGCTGCACAAGAGCTGCCGACGCTGCCGCTGCTATCGGCGAGGGCTTACAGGCATTCTGCATTCCCGGCTCCGTTGCTGACCAGCGTAAGGTTGGTTTAGGTCACGGCAACCTCGGAAAGATGCTCCTCGAAGAAGATACCAAGTGCTTCTGCTTCCTCGCAGGCCACGAATCCTTCGCTGCTGCCGAGGGCGCTATCGGTATTGCTGAAAAGGCTAACAAGGTTCGTAAGGAACCCCTCCGCGTTATCCTCAACGGTTTAGGCAAGGACGCTGCTCAGATCATCGCTCGTATCAACGGCTTCACATACGTTGAGACCGAAATGGATTACTACACAGGCGAAGTTAAGGAAGTATTCCGCAAGGCTTACTCCACAGGTCTGCGCGCTAAGGTAAACTGCTACGGCGCAAATGACGTAACAGAGGGCGTTGCTATCATGTGGAAAGAAGGCGTTGACGTTTCCATTACAGGTAACTCCACCAACCCGACACGCTTCCAGCACCCCGTTGCAGGCACATACAAGAAGGAATGTGTTGAAAAGGGCAAGAAGTACTTCTCCGTTGCTTCCGGCGGCGGTACGGGACGTACGCTTCACCCCGACAACATGGCGGCAGGCCCCGCTTCCTACGGTATGACCGACACAATGGGACGTATGCACTCCGACGCGCAGTTCGCAGGTTCTTCCTCCGTTCCGGCTCACGTTGAAATGATGGGTCTTATCGGCATGGGCAACAACCCCATGGTTGGCGCTACCGTTGCTTGCGCAGTTGCGGTTGAAGAAAGTTTCAAGAATTAACTCTTAGGTTGCCCATTAGCTTGATTTTCCGCATAACAATGCGGTTTAACAGTGGGCAACCTGCAATATACGAACAATAGAAATTTCCCTGCATTTAAGGGAGTTTATCGTATGTAACGAAAGGCTGAGCAGCGACGAGCTGTGCAGCCTTTCTTTTTTGCAGCAAATCGTTCTGTCGGCGGTAAATTCTAAGTGGGTGACGAAACAATTAACCGCCGTTCGGCTTCGTTCCCGGACGGCGGCGTTTTTATTATAAGCAGATCGTCATATAAGGCGGTATGCAGATAATGTCATCTTTGAAACTGAGATTACGCGGGTGGATCACATAGCACTCGCCTATCCTAGCTTTGTACTTTTCCTTGAAGCGTTTGAGTGACTCGATTGAATACTTCTTGCTCGACTTGACTTCTATCGGGAACATCTTGTATTTCAGCTTGCTGTTATTGGATATCAGGAAGTCTATCTCAATATCGTTGCGGTGCTTCTCTGCATTGTACTGCGTATAGAAATACAGCTTGTGGCCGTTTGCGGTGAGCATCTGGGCGATAGCATTCTCATAGAGCATACCTTCGTTTGTATTCAGCTTGTCACCGAGAATCTGCTTGTAGACCTCGTCTTCAAGCAGTTCGTTCTCGTCAAAGGCGTGGCTGACAAGCAGCCCGGTGTCGCCAAGATAGCATTTTACATAAGCTCTGCTCTCATTAATCGACAGCCCCACATTTGGGTCATTGCACAGAAAACACTCATTTGATATCATCGAATCGGAAAGCCAGAAGAAGGTCTCCTCATATTGGTTTGCTGTGCTTTTGGCAGATACATCGCTGAATACAACACGTTTTTCATGCTGAGAGAGCAGACCCGGTATCTGATCGAATATGGTGAGGACTTTGCTCCTGTATTTGCTGTCTATCTTCATGATGTCGCTGCGGTAAAGAGCAAGAATATCACGTTTCTCAACGTCGGCTTTGTCGAAGTCCTTCCTGCTTTCAAGAAAAGCGATAACGCTCTGCGGCATACCTCCCACAAGCATATACTGCTTGAATAGGAGCATCGCTTTATAATGAAGCTCGGTCTCAAGCGGCGTTTTATCAGCAAAGCACTTACGGATATATCCGCATATCTGCTCCTCGCCAAGTGCGTCGCAGAATTCCTCGAAATCCAGCGGATACATATTCAGATGACGCTCCTCCGAGGGAATGACGATATCCTTGACGTTCTCTTTTATCGAGATGAGCGACCCCGTTTCGATATAATCATATCTGCCGTCGGCAACAAGGTACTTGACGCACTCCCTTGCTTTCGGGTACATCTGCACCTCGTCGAAGATGATGAGCGACTCACGCTCATACAGTTTCACGCCGTAGTACGTGGACAGCAACATGAAGAACGTATCGAGCTCGTTCATGTGCTTTACGAAATAGTCCTTGACCTCGTCGGGACATTTGGCAAAGTCAATCAGGATATAGCTTTTATATTCATTTTTGCCGAACTCCTCGCATATCGTTGACTTACCGATACGCCTTGCTCCTTCGATAAGAAAGGCTTTTTTGCCGTTCAGCTCGGTTTTCAGCGTCAGCAGTTTGTCATATATTTTACGTTTCAGCATCATAACACCACCTCTTAGAATAACGCGCGGGTTTGTGCGGCTTTTAAAACAGGACAATACGCAGGTTTGCGCTTGTTATATAACAGTATAGTGCGCAGGTTTATGGTAATTATACTACATGAAAGTGAAAAAGTCAAGTTTAACATTGCAATAGATGTAAGACTAAGAAATAGAAAAAGAGATAAGCGTAAAGGTTCATGCTGTTGAAACATACCGAAAAAACCGGGGATATAAGCTAAGCTGATATGCCTGAGAACACATGACATAACGGACAAGGTCGAGCGCAGCCACCGAAACGTTTAGGAACGATTAAGTAAAGAAAAAAGCGCTTTTGTTTTATAAGCAAGTAAGTTAAAACCAAAATAACGAATATATAACTCGGAATTTAACAAAAAAATTCTGAAAATCGCATATATACCTTGACATTTGAGCATAATTATATTATAATGATATATGAAAAAGGAGTGTGAGTGCCATGTTGTGCCAGTTTACTTTTAAAAACTTTAAGTCTTACAAGAATGAAACCGTTTTTGATATGCAGGCGGTCAGCAGTCAGGGATTTACTGATTCATTATTGCAAAGCGGTGACGACAGCAAAACATATCTTCCTGTTTCTGTAATCTACGGGCCTAACGCAGGAGGCAAATCAAACGTTCTTGACGCACTCAACTGCGTTAATGCACTTGTTATGAAACCTATCCTGATATTTAAGAATAAGGTAATTAAGAAAGCAAAGGTTGAATGGACTCCGTTTTTGTTTGACGACGCATCACGAAATGAGCCTACAGGGTTCGAACTGTATTTCCGTCCTAATAACAATTATGAGTATAGATATGTCCTGAAAATTTCTAATGGAATAATTATTGAGGAGTATCTTTATCGCCGTAAAATCGGCACAAGAAGCAGAATTGCAACCATTTTTGAACGTGATTCCAATGGTATCAAGCTTGGGGCAAGCATAAACAAAGCTTCAATAAATACAGAAGTCAATGACCAGATGCCGTATCTTTCTTTCTTATATATCAACTACAAGCTTGACCCCGTTATCCTCGCTGTTGAGTGGTTTGAAAAATGTATTATGCGTAATTACGCCAATCCCGATGCCGAAAGACATCTGATAATAGGCGAAGGAGACAGCTTCAAGACAAAGCTTATAGGTTTAATGAATGACGTTGGAATCAGTATCAGCAATTTCGAATTTATCGAAAAGTCTCCGGATGATAACTCTGTTGATATTATTTTTGAGCATACCGTTAACAAGAAGAAGTATCAGTTGAATATTAATCAGGAGTCGGACGGAACACAGAAACTGTTTAATGTTCTCCCGCTTGTAATTATCGCATTATCAGAGGGCAGACTGCTTGTATTTGATGAACTTGACGCTAAGCTGCACCCAAAGCTGCTGAAATTCATCATAATGCTTTTCAAGAATCCTGAAATCAATACGCAAAATGCACAGCTGTTGTTTACTTCACACGATATTTCAACGATGAAAAGTTCGGTTTTTCGCACAGATGAAATATGGTTTGCTTGCAAGCTTGATGATGAGTCGAGCGATTTGTATTCGCTCTATGAAATGAGGGATGAATGTGGCAATCATATACAGCCGAGTGCGGCGTTTGACAAACAGTACCTTGAAGGACGTTATGGTGCAGACCCATACTTCCAGAACATGATGGAATGGAAGTGATGATATGTCGATGAAGCCTCGCAAGAAAAGCGACTCAAATAAGAAATGGATGTCCGACCGCCGTGACAGGCGTATCACTATTGCACCCGAATATCATCTGATAGTTACCGAGGGGACAAAAACCGAACCGCAATATTTTGAAGGGCTTAAGGAAGATATTAACCGCTTATACAGGGGAAGAATTTCTATTGTCATTGAGGGAGTAGGTCAAGGCGCAAATACGCTTACCTTGCTTGAACGTGCACAAAAAATTGCAGAAAAAGACCCCGATAAATACAAGCATATATGGTTAGCTTATGATAAGGACGATTTTCCTAAAGATGATTTTGACAACACATATTCTAAATGCAAGTCGTTATCAGGAAATGGGAATTTTGTGATTTATCATGCTTTGTGGTCAAATGAATGCATTGAATACTGGTTTTTGCTGCATTTTATGGCGTTAGATTCTGCTATTCATAGAAAAGAATACTATCCCAAGCTGACAGAATGTTTAGGCTCTAAATATGAGAAAAATCGTGAAGATATTTATACACTGCTCAAGCCTAATATTAAAAAGGCCATAAATAACGCTAAACGCATAGCAGGAGATAACAAAGGACTGCCTCCGTCACAGTGCACTCCTGGTGCTGCTGTATATGAAATTTTTGAAATGCTGGAAAGTTATTTATCCTGACCCGATAAGCGAAAATTGTCCGCCGTTTAAGAGAGCTTATCGTATGTAACGAAAGGCTGAGCAGCGACGAGCTGTGCAGCCTTTCTTTTTTTGCAGCAAAAGCAAAGCGACTCTGAAATAAATAGGTATATTATGTTATTTGCAAAAAATGAAAATGATGATATAATGATAGCAGCGAGAGATAACTCTATTATTGATATTACAGGCGGCGTATATGATGACTACATTGACGCTTTGGAGGTGGCTTAATGAGAAAAAATACTAACAGTAAAATTTGTGCTGTCGTAGCGGCAACGATATTATCGATAAGTGTTTTCTCAACAACCGCATTAGCAGATTGGGGAACTCGGAACGGAAAAACATACTATGCAGAGTCCGACGGCAGTTATGCGAAAGGCTGGACGGAAATTGACGGAGAAACATATTATTTTAAGTTAAATGGAGCTATGGTCACAAAGTCCTGCGATATAAACGGTATCCGCTATAAGTTTTCGTCCGACGGCGTGTGCCAAGGAAAGTATACAGGCTGGACAAAATCCTCAAAAGGCAGACGTTACTATAAAAACGGCGTTATGCTGAAAGAAAGATGGATCAGGAACAAAAGCGGGAAATATTATGCAGGTCAGGACGGTTATATGCGTACAGGCTGGGCAAGAGTTGGCGGTAAGACTTGTTTCTTTGACGAAAAAGGGGTATGGGACGAGAAAAAGTATTACAAGGGGTATAAGTCTGAATCAATGAAATATTTCCTTATGGATTTTGATTTTTCCGATGATATAGAATATGAATACTGCATCAATTATAATAAGTACTATGACTTTGAGGGCATTGATGTTGTTCGCGAGATACTTGAGGCGGAAAATAACAAGAAATTTGTCTATGATGATAATGTTTCTGACGACGAAATCGAGCTTAATGAAGAGATTTATCACGGCGGAAAGCAGATTATTATCCGCTGCGCAACAGACACAAAAGCAGCAGATAAAACCCCTCACATTATTTTCACTAAAGACAAAGACGGCAATTCATATTTCTATTGCTCTCAGTACGGCTTCGGCTGTAAGCTTTCGGACGGCGAAGCATACGACAAAATTGCCGAGCTGATTTAACTCAATAAATAATCGACCTCCGCATACGAATTACTGTATACGGAGGTTTGCTTTATCTGTAGCTTATTGAATTTTTTTGCATATTGTTGAGAGAATTTTCATTTGGTTGATTATATTTGGCACCAATTAAAAACTATACAAAAAATTGAGTATAATCTTTGCATATATGGGTTATATGAGAGCTTTTATCTATATTGGTGCCTAATAATTGGTGCCTAATACTAGCATCGAATTTTGCTGTTTTGAGCTTCACGCATGGGTTTTAAAGGCGAAATTGCTATTTATTCAGCGAGTGTCGGCAGCTAACAGGTATTTAGGGTAATTATCGCGAATTTCAAGAAGGCTGTTCACAACCTTTTCCCAATGCTTTATTTCCTGCACTTCATCTTCAGAAGTGTAGATTTTCCGCAGCGGCGGATGCCTGTCAATATCTTGACAAACGGCGCATCTGCATATATTATATCGCAAAACAAACGCCACGTCAATACTTTTGCGGGTATAATCGCAAAAGTATAATTATTTTTATAAATCAGCGGTTGGTATTATGATATCCGTATTATTAAAGTGCTATGCGTATTTTGCTCGGAATGCTTTATCAGCCTGCCGTGATTTATTCAGAGATTCCTTAGATGTTTAAAAACTTCTATATTAGTACCGACCCAATCGTAAATTTTTTGCAAAAACACGCAAAACAGCTCTTTCTGTCCTTAAAATCGTACACAAGCCGCGGTATAATATAGTTAAAGAGAATGGCAGTGCGATAAAAATGTTCATTTATCGCTGCGGCTGGCCTTTCGCTTGTAAAATATCCGGAAAGGAGTGGCCGGAGCCGCCCGACCGATTCAGATTGATATGAGTAATTCTCAAAATGAAGGAAAAATCCCGTTAGGTGTAAGAATTTTTATAATTCTGTTTTTCGTTTTGATACTGGCGGGTATAGTTGCTTCTGTCGTAAAAGAAAACGAAGAAACCGCGAAATACAACCTTGCAATTTCATCGATCGAAAACAGAGATTATAAAACCGCGAAAGAAGCTCTCGGCGAGCTTGAAAAACCGTACAGATATCCCGATTACAGTGAGCTTATGGCATTAACGGATATACTTAAAGAATCCGACATAAGCAACGGATTTACAGATTTTGAACACCTGAGCATATATACGCTTGAAAAAAATCTTGAGAAGATTCCCGATGATTATGACGGCGTGCAATCCAAGTATGTCTATGATCTTAAGCTTCAGCTATACAACATTAAACATAATTATAACCAATACTACAAGAAAAAAGAAGAAGAACGCGAGAAGAAATTTTTGGAGGAAATTTCTTCTGCTCCCCCGTATGTTGGTCTGCTTAAAAAATATATCGACTCAACCTCTCTCGGGAAACATAAATCTTCCGAAATTGTGTCTTTGCAGAATTACAGCACTGCGCTTGCAAAGGCAAAATCCGGCGACATTACAGAGAAAATAGGCTACCTATATACTTTCGAGAACTCAAGCTTTGAGGCACTTTGCGCTGACGGTAAGGTTTGCGTCGTTTCCGAAAACGGCATATCCAAAAATTCAAGCTGGCAAAGCTCAAAGCCCAAGACGACAAAGAAAGAAGAGCCCGAATACGACGTTTCGGATTTCTATTGGGCAGAGGATTTCTACGACTATTATTATGACGATTTTGACAGCTTTGAGGACGCCGAAGATTACTTTGATGAGTATTCGGAATGGTAATCTATAATCACGTAAGCATTTTTGCTCTATAACTGTTTCAACACCCGGTACTGCATAGTATCGGGTGTTGACACAGTCTAGGCCTATTATTATGGACAGCCCCCACTATTGCAGGACAGCGGACAGTGCCGACCTAGTTTACAGGGAGGAGGAACAGTGTGCGAGGCTTTACCGCATAGGGTGCGGAGGGTGACTGCCGCCGCTTCCCTTTCACTATTTCAAAAGGAGGATGCTTATGAGCAAAAATCTTAAATTCCAAGTACCAAGTAACAGGTCAACCGCCTTGCCAAAGTCAATGGTCAAAGGCAAACTGGAGGGCGAGGATTTCACCGAGGTCGACAAGTTTAAAATTTCCAACAGCCTTTCATCTATGGACGCCAAAAGCATGGATATGCTCAAGAACATCTTGTTCTTGACGCAGTACAAAGATCTCACCGAAAACAGGTATACCGTAAACGAGAGTGTTGATGAGATCTACTGGCAGATAGTCGATTTCTTCAGAGATCACGGTGCGGTTGAAACTACAGACAGGATGCCGTGCGGCGACGACACATTACACGTCAGCTTCGAGTTCGAGCAGCCTCTCGCCATAACAGACATTGACATGGATATGTTTGAGAAGACAGCATTCGTCTACAGTAACAGCTTCCGCTTATTCAATGCAGGTGGAAAATTGGTTGTGCAGTTCATATTGCATGGCTACTACGATAAGAACAAGATAACGGAGGGCTAAGTATGGAAGATATGATAAGCTGTATGCAGCATGATGAGTTTTTAAAGAATGCAAATCGCGAAGACAAGGCCGGATCGTATTTTATAAATGAACCGGCTCTCGACTCAATCTTTTCTGTCATAAAGTATTTCGCGCAGAACTTTAACAGCGACATGACAGGGTTCAGCGTAGTGCCTAGCGGCGACGATGACGCGGTAATAAGAATCCGCATGAGTGAGTTTGTCCCCGAAAGTGTGGAAACATTTAAATCTATGCGGAGAAAAATCGACGGTATGAAAATTTATCCTCTCGACAAGGATTTTGTCGTCGAGGTTTCCGTGTCGGATTTATGGAAGTTCAGGTCTGATGAAGAGCTGCTGGACGATATTAAAAAGTTAAATTTATAAAGACAGGCGGCTGTGCATTAGAAATCAAAACATGAAAAGTTTACCTTGTCTTTCAAAAGAACGGTGGTCAACTTTTTCGGAAATATTACGCTGCTCCAAAGCGTTATTCAAGAATTTCTCCCACTCGGCTCTCCGCTCCTCAGCTTTCTCACGACTGTTCCAATCGGTAGTCTGAACAGTACGGCACTTGTAAATCCGTTTGCGTTTGTCGTAAATTTTGTTGCATGGTAGTTCTGCTTGCAATCGTAAAAACACTTCCTACACAAATCGTTGCAGGTGATACGGTTACACTCGTTCAGGAACAGCGACCATTACTTAATTACTCTTTACTTTATTGGCCCGATATTATCTGCTTGGGTATTGCCCGTATGGGGAATTTCCGTATAGGTTGATGTATTCGGCTACATTATAGCTATCATTCGGAATTGCTGTGCGTTTTCGGGAAGAAAAACGGCATTTCGCTTTCTCATAAGACTGTTCTAAAGGAAAGGCAGTATAATTCCACTCTTATGATGAACAGAGCGTTAAAACAGAGGAAATCTGCGTTTTTATACTCAGTTTGACTTTATGCAATCTTTTTTAAGACCCCCTACTTTTATACGCCGAAAAAATCGCAGGGTGGACGAAAAACTTTCTGATATTTACAATAAGTTTACATATCGGTGTACGAAATCATCCCTTTATTTCAGTCACGAATCGTTATGGAATTTTTATTTTCATCAAATTGGTCGTGAACTGTAAACGCTCCTCTAATATATAAGCCGAAAAATCGGGCAAGTGTACCAAATGCGGTGAGTCGTGTTTCACGCCCTACCTGTAATGTCGCTTTTAATATTCCCCTAATATTCAAGCCGAAGAAATGGGCAGGTGTACGAAAAGAATCTTCTAATATATACAGTAAAAATTTCTGGGGGTGGCAACCATAAATTTATCTTCCACTTTTAAAGGTAAAAAATCGGGTGGGTGTGCGAAAAAACTTTCTAATATTTACAGTAAATTTACAACTCGGTGGGCGAAAATAATTTTAATTCCTTCACTCATTGCCATTTTTAAGCCGTTTTTATAACCTGTTTTCAAAAAGTTTCACCAAACTTTCACATTCACAGGAATTTACCTCTCTACTTTTAAAAGTGGAAAATCAGAGGGTTGAGCCAAATTATTTTACCCATCGCTGAAAATTCCTCTACTATATACAGTAAAAAACAGGACTGGCAATGCAATCTTCAGGGCGAAAATATCGTATATTTTCTTTGGATAAGCGAGAATTTTTATAATGTCCTCTACTATTAACAGTAAAAAATCAAGAGATTGAGCCATATTTTTTTGAAAATCGGTGTTTTTTCTTACATTCATCGTTTCAATGTAAATGTCCCTCTAATATTCAAGCCGAAAAATCAGAGGGTTGAGCCAAATTATTTTATCCATCGCTGAAAATCCCTCTACTTTTAAAGGTAAAAAATAAGGTTGGTGGCAACCTTAAAATTATCCCCTCACTTTTATAAGCCGAAAAAATTGCAGGGTGGCAACCCTCAGTGCATAAAAAAGCACCGTTCCGATACAGATTTACTGTACCTTCTCGGTGCTTAAACGACTGTTTTATTCGGTTGTGTGGTAAGGGTAATGTCATATAAGAGGATAATCGATTGCAAAGCCTTATAAATCCACAGATTGCCTCTTAACAAAATTTCCTGTAAAACCCGTTCAGATATTGTAATCCGACAAATTCTGTGGTATAATAAAATTGAATTGTTATACACATTTTTAAATGCCGACTCATTGTGAACGGGTCAGTTCCCACAGCTTATGGCTGTGGGTATGTAATGAAATGCGGTTGAGTTATCTCCGCCTGTGTGTCAAGGATGGAGGGTAGCTATTAACGTTTTATAAGAGGAATAATATGAAACCACCAAAAATAATTGATAACAAAAAAAACGGAAAAGTTGTTACCGAACTCCGAGAAAGCGTTATAAAAGGCTCTAAACTTTCCGTAATATCTGCTTATTTCACAATATATGCATATGCTGAACTTAAAAAGGAACTTTCAAAAATTGATAAACTCAGATTTCTGTTTACAGAACCGTCTTTTGTAAAATCAGATAATGAAGTTCGGCGAGAATTTTATATCCAGCATAATGAAAAGAATATTTTTGGCAACGAGTTTGAAATGAAGCTTCGCAACGAAATGCGTCAGTCTGCTATCGCCAAAGAATGTGCGGAGTGGCTTTTAAAAAAAGCTGAAATAAAGTCATTGAAAAGAGAAAACCCTGCCCAGCCTCGTCTGATACATATTGATAATGGCGATGATAGTATTTGCATAAACGGTTCTGTTGACTTTACAACTGACGGTTTAGGAATTACCCCGTCAAACCGTATTGATTCTAATACCTGTATGTATGGGAACGAATTTACATCTGTATATTTACAGATGTTTGATGAACTTTGGAATAACTCTGCTGCTGTGGAAGATGTCAAGAAAAAGGTTCTTGAACATATGCAGGTGCTTTATAAAGAGAACACTCCCGAATTTATTTACTTTATAACCCTTTATAATGTATTCAGGGAATATCTCGGAGAGCTTACCGAAGATAATATCGTTAAGACAAAAACAGGTATCAAAGAAACTCTTATCTGGAATAAATTATATAAATTCCAGCGTGATGGTGTTATCGGTGCTATTGATAAAATCGAAAGATATAATGGCTGTATCATTGCCGATAGTGTAGGTCTTGGTAAAACCTTTACTGCACTTGCGATTATCAAATATTACGAACTTCGCAATGACCGTGTTCTTGTACTTACTCCTAAAAAGCTTCACGATAACTGGGCTGTATATACAAGAAATGACAAGAGAAATATTTTTGTTTCTGACAGATTTAATTACGATGTTCTCAACCACACCGATTTAAGCAGAACAAGCGGCTTTACGGGTGATATTCCTCTTGAAACTGTAAACTGGGGAAATTACGACCTTGTTGTAATTGATGAAAGCCATAATTTCAGAAATAATCCACCAGTCAAAGGCAGAGTAACACGTTATGAGCGTCTGATGAACGAAATTATTAAGTCAGGTGTAAAAACAAAGGTGCTTATGTTGTCTGCTACACCTGTAAATAATCGTATGAACGATATAAAGAATCAAATTGCCTTTATTACTGAAGGAAAAGATACAGCATTATCTGGTGTAGGTATTGCAAGCATTGAACAGGTATTGAAAAAGGCACAGACGGTATTTAATCGTTGGTCTGAACTTCCTGATGCAAAGCGTACAACGGAAAGTTTTGTTGAGATGATGAATGTTGATTATTTCAAGCTTCTTGATACTCTTACCATAGCCCGTTCAAGAAAGCACATCGAAAAGTATTATGATTCATCTGAAATAGGTAAATTTCCTGAAAGAAGAAAGCCTGACAATGTTTATGCTGATATTGATACACTTGGAGAATTCCCTCCTATCGAAAAAGTAAATAAGCAGATTAAGAAGCTGACTTTAGGACTGTATTCACCTATTTCTTATGTTCTTCCCGAAAAGCGTGCGGAATATGAGCGTAAATACGATATGTCGGTAGGTTCGGGACAGTCTGTATTCAAGCAGGCAGACCGTGAAGCAAGCCTTATCGGACTTATCCGTGTGGGACTGCTTAAAAGAATGGAGAGTTCCATATACTCCTTTGCTTTAACTATTGAAAAGATACTCGGACGTATTAAAGATACTATATCTATTATCGACAACAATCAGTATGATATAGGCGATAATATGAGTATTGAGGATATTGACCTTGATGAAAACGACCTCGACAATATGCTTTTCGGTAACAAAGTCAAAGTTCTGCTTCAGGATATGGACTTGGTAAAATGGCGTCAGCATTTATCTGATGATGCTGAAAAATTACAGCTTATCCTTGATGATGCAAGAAAAATCACAGTTGAACGCGATGCAAAGCTTCTTGAACTAAAACGAATAATCAATCATAAAATTGATAACCCGATAAATACAGGAAACAAAAAGGTTATTGTATTTACAGCCTTTGCAGACACGGCAAATTATCTTTACGACTGTTTATCTGAGGAACTGAAAAATCGTGGGATTTACTCTGCTATTGTAACAGGTGCAGGCAATAACCGTTCTACATTACCTGTGGGTAGTGAATACAGAAGTAGTATACGAATGTCCGACCTTAATACTGTCCTTACGCTGTTTTCGCCTAAATCAAAGGAATGTGCAAAGATATATCCCGAGATGCACGATGAAATTGATGTGCTTATTGCTACAGACTGTATTTCCGAGGGTCAGAATTTACAGGACTGCGATTATCTTATCAACTACGATATTCACTGGAATCCTGTCCGTATTATACAGCGTTTCGGACGAATTGACCGTATTGGTTCTTCAAATGCAGAAATTCAACTTGTGAACTTCTGGGCTATGAAAGAACTTGATGAATACATAAATCTTGCACAGCGTGTAAAGGGGCGTATGGTTCTGTTGAATGTTTCTGCCACTGGCGAAGAAGACTATATCGAAGAAAACGAAAGCAAGGAAATGAAAGACCTTGAATATCGTAAAAAGCAGCTGGAGCAGCTTCAGACTGAGGTTGTTGACCTGGAAGAAATATCGGGTGGTATATCCATTACCGATGTTACCTTCAATGACTTAAAAACAGACCTTATGGAGTATATGAAATCACACCGTAAACAGCTTAACGATGCTCCTTCTGGCCTTTACGCTGTAACGAATATAGATGACAGCCTGCGTGATACGGTAAAGCCTGGCGTAATTTTCACACTCCGTCAGCTTCAGGGCAAGGAACAGACGAAAGAGCAGAATCCTCTGTTCCCGTTCTATCTTGTATATATAACCGAGGACGGCGAAGTCAAGCTTTCATATTTGCAGGCAAAACGTATTCTCGATTATTATAAAAAGCTCTGCTGCGGCAAAAACGAAGTCCTCAAGGAGCTTGTTGCCGAGTTTAACAAGGAAACCGATGACGGTCACGATATGAAAAAATACTCCGACCTGCTTGAAACAGCAATTCAGGAGCTTATCGGCAGAAAGCAGGAAATCGGTGTGGCAAGTCTTTTCAGCAGAGGCGGAACTACTATGCAGGCCTCTTTCTTTGACGGTGTCGAGGACTTTGAACTTATAACATTTCTTGTGTTAAGATAAGGAGCTGTTATGGATATTTACGATAAACTGAATATTCCCGATGAATGTAAGATAAACCGTACTGTCTTCAAGAAGATGTTCTATGAAAACGCTGCTCTTTCCAAAGGCGATAAGGATTTGTTCGTTGACTCTATCGACAAGGTAACGTGGATTTATTGTCTTAATCAGGATAATATGAACATTCCTGCATATACCACAGAAGAACGTGAGTACCTTGAAATCGAGGTTATGGAAGTAGTTCTCAGCGAGAACAAGGGTATAAAGCGTATTGCGGAAATTATAATGCGTGCTATTCCGTATCCTATGATGCTGATATTCTGCTTTGAGGGCAAATATCAGCTCTGGACTGCTCATCAGCGTTTTAATCTTGCTGATAACAATAAAATCACCCTTGAAGAGCCTATATGCACCGAATGGCAGGACGCAGACAGCAATTTATGGGACAGGCTTAATATCAGCAATTTCCGTTATACTAACTTCTTTGATATGTATTCGGATATTGTTGATACGATTGCGGTTTTCAATGCCGAAAAGCTTACCGATGAGGAAATAAGCGGTGATGAAGCCCGTGAGCTGTTACGCAGAAACGCTGAAATTGACAGTCAGATTGCGGCTTTGCGTGCGGAACTTAAAAAGGCTACCGAGTTCAATAAGAAAATGGAAATCAATATGAAGATAAAGAAACTGGAGAAAGAGAGGTTGTAAGATGCCTGATAAATCAAATATGTTTTGGACAGTTTATAAAAAATTGGAAACAGACGTTATAGACTTATCTTATTATATTCATTTTTCAGATGAACCAACCAAATCAGGACATAATCAGATATGGACTTTTTCAAATCAAATAGCCGATTTGCTAATTGCTATAAGTATTCAGATAGAATCTTTATTTTTAGAACTATACAACAGTGAATTTAATGCAAAACCTGAAGATATTGGAGCAGGCATAAAAGCTATTGATAAAAAATGGAATCTTTCAGCGAAACAGGTAAAAATAATTTCCAGAAATATGCACTTTACAAACACAAATGGTTTAGGAAGCGAGTTTGCTCCAATGGCATATAAAACGTATGATGAAAATAATTACTATAGTGCCTATTGTGCAGTAAAACACAATCGTATTAACGCTTTACACAAAGCCAATGTAAATGTATTAATAAGAGCATTAGCTACGTTATTCATATTGAATATTTATTACTCATTTGAAGCATTAGAAATAGAAGAGATTTCTGATTTTGACTTTACTTTTAATTCAAGCGTATTTATGGCAAAATACGAAACTGACACCGCTTCATCAAATGCTGTTGTAATTATAGATGAGGATTGTGAATATCTAAAAAAGATTTCAGAATTTGCAGAAGCAATACCATCTTTTGAAAGTGGCGAATTTTTAAAATATAAAGATGAAGCTAAAGAGCCGAAAAGATTTACTGTAAAAATAAATAAACAGGAGGACACCCAAAATGCCTGAACTTAACGGAAATTCCCTTGATATACTTGAAGAAAACATAAAAAATCTCCGTCAGCTGTTCCCCGAGGTGGAATGTGACGGGAAGATTGACTTTGATATGCTCCGTCAGATACTGGGCGAATATGTTGACGATGACAAGGAACGCTACAACTTCAAATGGAACGGCAAAGGCAGGGCTTTACGCTTTTCGCAGACACCCTCAACAGGCACTCTCCGTCCCTGCAAGGAAGAAAGCAAAAACTGGGACGATACCCAGAACTTGTACATAGAGGGCGATAACCTTGAAGTTCTGAAAATACTGCAGAAAAGCTATCACGGCAAAATCAAGATGATTTATATAGACCCACCCTACAACACGGGCAAGGATTTTGTCTATCCCGATAATTATCACGACAGCCTTGAAAATTACAAGGCTATTACAGGGCAGACCGACGAAGAGGGCAGAAAAATCAGTACAAACACAGAAGCAAGCGGACGTTTTCACACCGACTGGCTTAATATGATGTACCCTCGTTTAAGACTTGCAAGAAATCTGCTTGCTGATGACGGTGTTATATTTATTTCGATTGGTGATAGTGAAGTAAATAATCTCCAAAAGTTGTGTAATGAGATATTTGGTGAAGACAATATACTTGGATGTATCACCCGTATGGCTAAAACAACGAGTTTTAGAGGAAATTATTTTGCTCCAAGTAAAGATTACATTATTGTATATGCCAAAAATATTGTAAATTTACCGCAATTTCAAGATGATGTTGTTAATGACAGCCAATTCAATAAAATAGAAACTTATGGTCCACGTCAAGGAGAGTATTATCGAGATGATATTGCTTTTTATTTATCCACACTTGAAACTCGACCTAATCAACGTTATTTCATTGAGTGTCCTGATGGAGAATTAGTAGTTCCACCTGGAACTACTATTCCAAATGAAAAAACAGATGGTGAAAAAGTTTTACCTAATGATGGTGATGGTGTATGGCGATGGGAACAATCAAAATACTTAGAGAAGAAAGAGTATATTGTTTTTAAACAAACCAAAACATCACCTTTGCTTAATCAAAATGGTGAAAAAGCTAAATGGAATATTTACACTAAAAGCTATTTGAATGATAAAAAAGAAAGCGGAAATATTCCTCGGGATGTTTTTGAGGGATATTTGAATCGAAATGGAAGTGAAGAGCTAAAAAACCTTGGCATACCTTTTTCCTTCCCAAAGCCAAGTAAACTTATCAAATACTTACAAAAAATAAGTCTAACGGATTGCAATGACATTATTCTTGACTTTTTCAGCGGTTCAGCCACAACCGCCCACGCTGTTATGCAGTTAAATGCAGATGACGGCGGAAACAGACGCTTTATCTGTGTTCAGCTCCCCGAACCCACACAGGAGGATTCCGAGGCTTTCAAGGCAGGCTATAAGAACATCTGCGAAATAGGCAAGGAAAGAATAAGACGAGCAGGCGAAAAGATAAAGGAAGAAGTTGAAAGCGGTAACGAACAACTTAAAATCGATGAACAGCCGAAAACCGTTCCCGATATAGGTTTTAAGGTATTTAAGCTCGACAGCTCCAATCTGAAAAAATGGAATCCCGATTTTGATAACCTTGAGCTTACTCTTGATGATATGATAAACAACTATGTCCCCGACAGAACCGAAGAGGACGTTGTATATGAGTTTATGCTCAAAATGGGACTTGACCTTTCATACCCGATTGATGTTACCGAAATTGACGGAAAGAAAGTGTATTCAATCGGTTTTGGCGCATTGATGATGTGCCTTGACGATAATATTACCGTTTCCGTTGCTGAGGGTATGGTGAAGATGTATAAGGAACTTGCTCCCGAAACATGGAAGGTTATCTTCAAGGACGAGGGCTTTGCCGATGACTGCACAAAGGCTAATGTTAAACTTACTCTTATTCAGGCAGGTCTTGAAGAAGATGCATTTACTACGGTGTGAGGTAAAAAAATGAGACAAAGAAGTAATACACCTCAAGATTATCACAAAGAGTTTGTTCAATCAGCTATTGATAATGCAACTCAAATGATTACTCTTGTCGATGCAAAAGTGGGAGTCTTAATTGCTTTATATGGTTTAATAATTGCTGGAATAATCGAAGTAAGAGGAGAAATAGCCAATTCATTAATATCAACATATGAAAATTGTATGTGCTTGTTTGTTGTACTGGTTTCTGTGATTTCCGTTTCCTTCCTTTTTCTTTGTGTATCAATAATATTTGCTATTAAAACTGTAATGCCTACAATAAACCCCAGTGAAAATATCATTCATAGAAATTTTGCTGATAAGCAAATGTGGTATGTACTGCTAAGTAGTGATAAAAATCATTTAGAATACTCACTTGATGATTATCATCGTAAATTACTTATGAAAAACGAACAGTTCTGTATAAAATGCCTGGAATACGAAATGTTAAAACTAGAGCATGTTGACGCTAAGGTCAAAATATGATATAATAAATACATGAATATCACAAAAGCGCAGTACGCAAGAA
>CAKSFR010000009.1 GCA_934454635.1 uncultured Ruminiclostridium sp. | reverse complement strand
CTGAAATTGATACGATATACACTATCGAAAAGACGGACGGAGAGTGGATCAGAACGGTGGAGTTTTGCGAATAAAGGCTTTTGTGGAGCGGCTTTCTCCATGCTCATCTCTTTCGCGCTTTTCTAAACGCCGCGTTTCGCATTTTCAGCGGATTCGTGCGCGGCGCGCCGCATTCGGCGAAGCCGAATGCGGCAGGCGGCGGCTATCGCCGCCTTATGCCGATTCGCCCCGCAGGGGCGAATCGGCGCGCCGCGCGCTTGCCCATGGTTTGCTGAGGTTGTCGATTAAACAGGGCTTCCTTTGCGAATTTTACACAATCCCGCCTTTGCGGCGTTTTGCCGGGAGAAGTTATAAAAAGCCGCGACGTTTGACTTTCTCGCACGCCGCGGCTTTCTCCATGCTCTTCTATTTCGCACTTTCCCAAACGCCGCGTTTCGCACTTTCTGCGGATTCGTGCGCGGCGCGCCGCATTCGGCGAAGCCGAATGCGGCAGGCGGCGGCTATCGCCGCCGCCTTATGCCGATTCGCCCCGCAGGGGCGAATCGGCACGCCGCGCGCCTTCGTGAATGTTACCGCTTTGTAATAAAATTGTAACCGCTTTGTAATTGTATGTGCTGACGGTTTGTGATATAATACAAACGGATAATCAGCGCTGCTTTGCGCGTGCCGCACTGACGTAACCGTCGCTGTAATAGGCGATTACGCTTTTGGGGCGGTGTTCGTCAAGATCAAAGCCCTTTACGGTAAGCCCCGAAAGATTCATAAGCTCTGCGGCTTTTACCGTTGCAAGCTCACAGCGCATGACATTTTTTCCGCCGCATACAATGACAAATTCCCCGTTTATCACGTTTATCGCGCCCGCTTCGCCGAGCCGTTTTTCGCGGAAGCTTTCCGGGTCGCGCTCGGTAACGTATTTCACGGGACATTTATCCAGCTTTTTGAGCATATCTTCGGGCATTCCGCCCTTGTCCTTTTTCTTTCCGAAGATCATTTTTCACACTTTTCCTTATTTTTGAAGATTATTTTGTACTTTTATTGTACCATCAGCCCCGAATGTTGTCAAGGTTTGTGCATTGATACCATTGACACGGCGAAAAATAGCGTGTAAAATAAAAAGGTATAGAGTTTTTTATATCCGGTTATACAACCTCACATGGGAGGAAATCATACATGAACACCGAACTTAAGCTCTGCATGGGCTGCATGAACCGCAAGGAATACAGCGGTCCGTGCGAAATCTGCGGATACATGGATAATACGGCGTATCTGCCGCAGTACCTTGCGCCAAAGACTCTGCTTGCGGGACGTTATCTCGTAGGTCGATTGCTCTCTCACAACGGCGAGGGCGCCGATTATATCGCCTATGATATCGAGCAGGAGCGCCCTGTTGAAATCCGCGAGTATATGCCCGGCACAATCTGCACGCGCGAAAAGAACCGCCGCGAGGTGATTGTCCGCGACGGCTGCCTGCCGCTGTATAAATCCTACCTTTCGGAATTTGCCGACCTGTACAAGACGCTTATGAACAGCGATGAAACCGACTGTATCCGTAAAATTTACGGTATTTTTGCCGAAAATAACACGGGATATGTCGTAATGGAACATCTCACCGGTATGCCGCTTTCCCGCTATCTTGAGAAATGCGGCGGAAAACTCGGCTGGGAGGAAGTCAAAGAGCTTTTCCCGCCGCTTTTCACCGCGCTGAATATGCTCCATTCGCAAAGCATAATCCATAGAGGTCTAAGTCCCGAATCCGTTTTTGTGGAACATGGCAGGCTGAAGCTTACGGCGTTCGGAACGTCTGCGATAAGAACTGCGGATTCCAACATAAACTGCGAGCTTTTCCACGGCTATGCCGCATACGAACAGTATTCCGTTTCGGAACGTCAGGGCACATGGACGGACGTTTATGGGATTTGCGCGGTGCTTTACCGCGTTCTCACTGGCGTTGCACCCGAGGATTCGGCAGAAAGAGCGCTTTCCGATACGCTCAGAGCGCCGCATGAGCTTAATCCCGAAATCCCGCAGCAGGTTTCACGCACGATAATGGCAGGTCTTGCGCTGAAGCAGACCGAGCGGATCCATACCGTAAATGAACTTGTCGGACGGCTTTTCGAGCCGCCGAAGCATCATATAGAACAGGAAAGCGACGGTCCCGTGCAGCCCGTTGTCGCGCGAGAGAACCGTCCTGTTCCCGAACGTCAGCCCGAGCGCCACACGCCGCCGCGCAGACCTGTTCAGAAGAAAAAAGCCAAGGAAAAGACCAACATTGGCGCTATTATAGGACTGTCGGTATTTCTGGCGATAGTTACGGGCTTCGTTATCGCGATAATTTATTTCTCAAACGCGTCAAAGCAGCTTTCCGAACAGACAAACGCCACAACGCAGCCGCCCGAAATTACCACGGCTGAAACGACAACTTCAATCACAACAGCTCCCATGATCGAAGCGTCGGAAGCGACGACCACTACGCCCGCGGAAAATACCGAGCGTATTCTTTTGCCGAATTTCGTAAACCGCTTTTATAACACGCTTGAATCACGCTATTCAATGCTCAAGTTCAACCCGACGTACGAGTACAACAGCGAATATGCCGAGGGTATCGTTTTCGAGCAGGATATTGAGCCGAATACCGAGGTTACGGGAGGAACGGAAATAAACGTAAAGGTAAGCAAAGGTCCCGAATCTGCGGTTCTGCCCGATTATGTGGGAATGAAGCTCGACGAATACACGTCCCTGCTCAGCGAGGCCGGTATTAAATACGACACGAGCGAGGAAGAAACGGGCGAAGTCAAGGCGGGGTATGTCGTTCGGTGCAGCAAAGAGGTCGGCGATACGATCATGCTCACGGAGGACGAAAGCATAATCGTTTACTATGCGGTCAAGCCGGCAGAAACCGAACCGCCGCAGACCGAACCGGACAGCATGGACAGTATTGAAGAAGAAAATCCCGAGGACATCGAACCCGAGGAATAATAACATTGGCGCCGCGCAGGGAGCAAGTCGCTCCTTGTGCGGTTCTGCCGTAAAAAGAAAGGATTTTTGCAGATGGATTTGAATTTGATCCGCGGAGAGATCGATAAGATCGACGACGAGCTTGCCGCGCTTTACGAGCGCCGCACACAGCTTGCGTCCGAGGTCGCTAAATATAAAAAGGAACACAATATGCCCGTTTTGCAGAAAAGCCGCGAGGATCAGATACTTGAAAAGGTCGGCGGAGCGGTGTCTCCCGAACTGAAAAACGGCGCGCAGCTTCTCTTTACGACGATAATGGATCTTTCTAAGTGCCGTCAGCAGCAGCTTCTCACGCGGCAGCGTGAATTTTCGACAGTTCAGCCCGTTGCGGGACGTCCTGTAGCGGCAACCGTCACAAAAGGCAGCTATTCCGCCGACGCCTGCGAAAAATTCTTTGACGGGAACTGCGACGTGCGGTATTTCCGAAATTTCAACGAGGTTTTTGAAGCGGTCGAGCGCGGCGAGGTGGATTACGGCGTTCTTCCGATTGAAAATTCTACGGCGGGCGACGTAAGCACGACCTACGACCTTATGGGGAAGCACCACTTTTTCATCTGCAAGACCACAAAGGTACATATCAATCACGTTCTCGCGGTAAAGCCGGGCGTGGATATAAGCGAGGTGACCGAAATTCGTTCTCACGAAATGGCGCTTCGCCAGTGCAGCGGATTTCTCGCGGAAAACGGCGCGAAAACCACCGTCATGCGAACGACCGCCGAGGCTGCGGAATATGTCGCGGGACTTGACGCCGACAGCTGCGGCGCGATATGTTCGCGCTCCTGCGCGAAGATGTTCGGGCTTGCGGTCGCTGCGGAAAATATCGCCGATATAAAGGACAACTTCACGCGGTTTATCCTTATCTCAAACAGGCTGGAAGTTCCCGAGGAAGCTTCCGTGATTTCGCTTTCGCTTACAATTCCGCACACTCCCGGAAGTCTTTACCGCCTGCTTACGCGCTTTGCGTACTGCGGGCTGAACCTCTCGCGCATTGAAAGCAAGCCCATTCCGTCGGGCTTTGCAGACGTAAAGGATGACGCGTTCGACGTTGTTTTTTACCTTGATTTTATCGGAAGCATAAGGAGCGCCGATGTTGTCAAGCTGCTTAATAACCTCGAGGACGAGCTGAAATATTATCGTTTTCTCGGAAACTATGCGGAAATATAGTTCCCAAAATGGAATTTTTTTGAAAAAACGGCGAAAAAACACTTGTTTTTTTCGCCGTTTTAGTGTATAATGTAAAATGGTAAAATTTTTGAGACGGGTGGACCGCCTCTTTCAAATACAAGAATGGAGGAATTACCAAGGTGGCTAAGAAAACATTGGCTGAACTGGAACAGGCGCTCGCCGACAGTAAAGCCAGAGAAAGACTTATTTCCCTGTTTGACGAGGAAAGTTTTGTTGAGCTGGATAAGTTCATAAGCGCAAGCGGCGAGCCTGCAAGCGTTATTACCGGCTGCGGAACAGTAGACGGCGCGCCCGTTTACGCCTTTTCACAGGACGTTTCCGTTAAAGGCGGCGCAGTGAACAAGGCTTCGGCAGCGAAAATAAGAAAGGTTTACGAACTTGCGATAAAGAACGGCGCTCCGGTTGTCGGAATTTACGACAGCAAGGGCGGCGACATAAGCGAGGGCGCGGAAATGCTCGACGCATATTCCGATATTGCCTGTGCAAGCGCACAGCTTTCCGGCGTTGTTCCTCAGATCTCTCTTGTTGCTGGAATTTGCGCGGGAACTGCCGCTATGACGGCGTGCATGGCTGATTTTGTTGTAATGACCGAGGCTTCGGAGTTCTTTATGACCGCACCCTTTGTTGCCGAGGACGGTAATATGCCCGGCGCGGGAACCGCTGAAAACGCGGCAAAGTCCGGAACGGCGGCAATTGTCGCAAAGGACGAGGCTGCCGCAATCGAGGAAGTGAAGAAGCTTATCCGCATTCTTCCCTCGAACAATCTTGAAATTTCGGGAAATGACCTTTCCGCTGAAAACGACGCGGAGGTAACTTCCACCCTTACAGCAGGCGCTCTTGTTGAAGCGATTTCCGACAAAAACAGCGTTACAGAGCTTTATGCGGACTTCGGAACGGCGGCATATACCGCGTTTGCAAGTCTGAGATGGAGAACCGTCGGTTTTATTGCAACCGATAAGACTGCGGCGAAGCTCACTGCCGATGACAGCGCGAAGATAGCGCGCTTCGTTTCGTTCTGCGACGCTTTCTCTATTCCCGTGGTTACAGTACTTAACAGCGAAGGCTTCGACGGCGGAGCTGCAAAGGAGCTTTCCGGAAGTATCCGTGACGCGGCAAAGCTTGCGCAGGTTTACTCCAGCGCTACAACTCCCAAAATCACGCTCATCACGGGCAGAGCTTACGGCTCGGCTTACTGCGCGATAGCTCCCGCAAGCGATTTCGTTATCGCATACGAGGACGCGGTTATTTCCGCGGCGGCTCCCAAGGCTGCCGTTATCATGCTCAAGGGCGATACGCTCAACGGCTCGAACGAAGCGCAGCTTGTCGGCGATTATGAAGCGAACGAGGCTTCTCCCTACACGCTCGCGGGATACGGCAGCATTGACCGTATAGTTGAAGCGGCAGACGCAAAGGAAGCCGTTTTATCCGCAGTTGAACTTATGAGCAGCAAGCGCGTTTCCGCTCCGCAGAGAAAGCATATCAACTTTGTATATTAAACAGAAAGGGAATATCACCATGAAAAGATACAATATTACAGTAAACGGCACAGCTTATGACGTAACCGTTGAAGAAGCAGACGCTTCCGCAGCTCCCGTACAGACCGCGGCTCCCGCTCCGAAAAAGGCTACTCCCGCAGGCGCGGCAGGTAACGTAAAGATCGAATGCCCCATGCCCGGAACGGTTATGGAAGTTAAGCTCAAGGTCGGCGATAAGGTAAGCAACGGCACGCCTATCGTTGTTATTGAGGCTATGAAGATGGAAAACGAGGTTCCCGCGACCTGCGAGGGAACAATTGCTTCCATTAACGTAAGCAAGGGCGATTCCGTTGAAACGGGCACGCTTATTGCGACTATCAACGCATAATCGAAAGGAAAATAAAACTATGGCTAAGGTCAAAATTACCGAAACCGTCCTTCGTGACGCGCACCAGTCGCTTATCGCGACCCGCATGACGACGGACGAAATGCGCCCTATTTTAAGCACTATCGATAAGGTAGGCTTCCACTCGGTTGAATGCTGGGGCGGCGCGACATTCGATGCCTGCCTGCGCTTTCTTAATGAGGATCCGTGGGAAAGGCTCCGCGTTTTAAGAAAGGAAATGCCCAACTCTAAGCTTCAGATGCTTTTCCGTGGACAGAATATGCTCGGTTATCGCCATTACGCCGACGACGTTGTTGAATATTTCGTTCAGAAGTCTGTTGCGAACGGTATTGATATAATCAGAATTTTCGACGCGCTCAACGACATACGCAATCTTGAAACCGCCGTAAAGGCGGCTAAAAAAGAGGGCGCGCACACGCAGATCGCAATGTCATATACTCTCGGCGACATTTTCACGACCGAATATTATGTAAACTATGCGAAGCGTATCGAAGAAGCGGGCGCAGATTCGATCTGTATCAAGGATATGGCGGCGCTGCTCACTCCATATGCTACCGAGGAGCTTGTAAAAGCACTGAAAGCAAACGTTAAAATCCCCGTTCAGCTTCATACGCACTACACTTCGGGTCTTGCTTCAATGTGCCTGTTAAAGGCAATCGAAGCGGGTGTTGACGCGGTAGATACCGCTATGTCGCCCCTCGCGCTCGGCACTTCCCACGCTCCCACGGAGTCTATCGTTGCCGCGCTTCAGGGTACGGAATACGACACGGGACTTGACCTGAAGCAGCTCACCGAAATCCGCGATTACTTTATGCCGCTGCGCAAGAAGTATATTGACAGCGGTCTGCTCGATCCGAAAATGCTTGCGGTTGACGCAAACGCGCTTATTTATCAGGTTCCGGGCGGAATGCTCTCCAACCTGCTTTCTCAGCTCAAGCAGGCGGGCAAGTCCGACAAATTCGAGGAAGTTCTCCGCGAAGTTCCTCGCGTAAGAGCGGACGCGGGTTATCCTCCGCTTGTAACGCCTACTTCACAGATCGTCGGCACTCAGGCAGTGTTCAACGTAATTCTCGGCGAACGCTATAAGACCGTTACAAAGGAATTTAAGGGCATTGTAAAGGGCGAATACGGAAAGACTCCCGCGCCTATCGACCCCGAGTTCCGTAAAAAGATTCTCGGCGACGAAAAGCCTATCGACTGTCGCCCCGCAGACCTTATTGCTCCCGAGCTTGATAAGCTCAGGGCTGAGGCTGCAAAGTGGAGCGAACAGGACGAGGACGTTCTCAGCTATGCAATGTTCGGACAGGTTGCGGAGAAATTCTTTGAGAAGCGCCGCGACAAGAAGAACGGCATTGACAGCATTCACGCTGATAAGGCAAACAAGGTAATGCCCGTATAAATCGAATAAAAAGGTCGGTATCGCGATTGATACCGACCTTTTTTCATATTTCAACCGAGCGTCCGAGTTTTTTGAGTATCCTCTGAACGGCGAATTTTCCCGAAACAGCCGCTATCGGAAGTCCACCGGGGCTCATTATCCACTGCCCCGCAACGTACAGCCCGCCGATTCCTTTGATTACGCCGTTTATCTTGCTCTGCTTTACTCCGGGTCTTGTAATGAAGCCCATGTACGAGCCGTGGTATGCGCCGCAGTACCGCTCGTAGGTGAGCGGAGTCCAGCAGTCGAGCATTTTCAGGCTGTCCTTGAGTTCGGGAAACTGCGCGGTGATTCGTACGGTGACAGTTTCGGCAAGCTTCGCTTTTACGCTACGGTAATCCTCGGGCGAAAGGCTTTTCCAGTAAAGAAAATCGTCGTCGTACTGCGCAACATTTGTTTGAAGAACAGTTTTTCCCTCGGGCGCGAACGACTTTTCATAGGAATAGCTTTTGAGACTGAGACGGCTTATTTCTTTTTTGTTCATTTTGAACGGTTCGCAGCCGAAAAGAATCGTTCCTTTGGGCGCGCACGCCTCATCGGCTTCGTATGCGATCTGAAAACCGCTCATCGTGGGATGTTTTTCGGAACTGCGGTAGGGAAGAGTAAGTTTAGCGGGAATCAGCCTTTCATCAAGCAGCCTTGTAAAAAGTAAATTCGTATCGACCGCCGAGATTATGAAATCGGCGGTTATTTTTTCGTTGTTTTCAAGTTCGATTCCGACCGCTTTTTTGTTTTCAATCAGAATCTTCTTTACGGGAGCGTTTAGGTTAATTTTGCCGCCGTTTTCCTTGAATTTTTCGAGCATTCTCATAGCCATAGCGAGCGAGCCGCCGGCGGGAATTTTTCCGTTACCGCTTGTCATTGTCGCGTATGATATCAGAAACGAGAATGCCGTATATTCGGCGGGCATATAGTCGGTGAGCAATGTGCGGATAAGCGGTGAGCGGAACCGCGCAGCAAGCTCCGCAATGCTGATTTTGCCGTATTCTTTCATCACTTTCGGCATATTTCTCATGTTTTTTCCGAGCGCGATATAATCCTTTATGCTCATCATGTCCATAGGCTTTTCGGCGGGAAGCTGACAATCCTCCGTATATCTGAGATGTTGGATCAGCTTGCGTATCTCGGCTTCGTCGTCGGGAGAAATCGCAATAAGCTCGCGCTCCGTGCGGTCGAGGTCGTTGTGAAGCGTACACTCCCTGCCGCCCACTCTGCACGAATAGAACATATCAACGTCGGCGTACTGCGTGTTATCGTCGAGCGCTCCGACGTCCCGCCATACCTTGTGCATGGACGAGGTCGGCGATGTTCCCGTAAGCCAGTGGATACAGTTGTCGATATGACAGCCGCCGCGGTTCCAGCCCATACATTCTCCGCCTGCAACGGCGTTCTTTTCGTAAATCTCGGCTTCAAATCCCGCTTTCAGTGCGTATATTCCCGCAGATAAGCCTGCGATTCCTCCGCCGATTATGATTATTTTTTTCATTTTGCATTTTCTCCTTTGATAATGTCAACTATCCATTCGGGGTCGGGAAGCGGCATATCGGGGCGAACTGCGAGATATTCCATTACACCCTGAACGCAGCACCAGAACGCGGTTGAAAGCGTCAGCGGGTCGCCGCTGCGAAACGTTCCGTCCTTTTGACCCTGTTCAATTATTTTTGCTGAAATTTCGATTTGATTGACCTGCATTGCGATTTCACGAATATGCGGCGGGGTATCTTCGTTTTTCTGCGTCTGCGCCATAAGCACGAACATATAGAAAACCCACGGCTGCTCCTTTGCGTAACTGAACAGCGCGTTCAGAAAGCCCGTGAAATATTCGAGCGGGCTGCTGAAATTCATCTCCTGCGGCGTGTTTGTGCCATGAAGCCCCATTTTTACAAGCTCTTCATAAAGTTGTTCTTTCGATTCAAAATAGTGGAACATAAGCCCCGTGCTCATGTTCGCGGCTTTCGCTATATCGCCGATTTTCGTTTCTGAGTAACCCCTTTTTACGAACAGCTCCAGCGCTTTCATCAGAATGAGCCTGCGGCGCTGTTCTTTTTGTTCTTCTCTTGTCGACATTTCATTGCCTCGTTTGTTGAATAAAAATTCATTGAAATTATATTCAACATTATAGCGCAAAAAAACGCGTTTGTCAATACCTTTTGAAAAAATTGACAAACGCGCCTGTTTTTTATACTCATCACCAATTAAAAACCGGGTATAGATTATGTGAGAATTTTTATCTATGGTTTAGTATTATTCGCCCTGCTTAGCCTTGATATAGTCTACTGCGATTTTCACCGCATTGTCGATTCCGACGTCGGAATTTATCGAAAGATCGTATGTCTGTGCCTTTCCCCAGCCGTCGTCGGCAAAATAGTTGTAATAAGCGATACGGCTCTTATCCTTTTTCTGAACGTAAGCCTTATAGTTATCCGCCTTCTCGCCGTATTCCTCCTGAACGCGCTTTGCGCGGCTTTCAAGCGGAGCGTGGAAAAACAGATTTATCACATTGTCGCAGTCGCGCAGCACATAATCCGCGCAGCGTCCGACAATTACGCAGCTTTCCTTTTTCTGCAAATCCTTTATAACACGCGACTGCGCTATAAAGATCATATCCGAAGCGGGCAGGATCTGGCTGCCTATGTAGAGGTGATACAGCAAGCTCTGCGTTTTTTTCTGGTCGTTCTGACGAACAAAATCCTCAGTATATCCGCTTTCTTTTGCAACAAGCGAGAGAAGCTCGCCGTCGTAATAGCTGAAACCGAGCGCTTCCGCCAGCTTTTTGCCTATGATTCTTCCGCCCGAACCATATTCACGCGAGATTGTAACAACAGTTTTTTTCATGCCGAAACCACCTTTCTAAAATGCCGAATAAATCAGCAGAGTACCGTTCCCGACAGATATTTCGGCGCTTTCAGCAGCAAATTCATTGCTTACGCCGAGGGCAACGGTATTCAAAAGGGTGTGATTTTCAAGGGAATATTTTAAACCGCGCAGCGTAACGCCCTCCGAACGGTCGGTCAGCGAAAATACCGAAACCGTATCGCCGATTTTTCCGTTTATGCGTATGCTGTCTGACGTTATAGCAGTCAGAAAGAAGCCGTTTCCGTAGATAAAACCTCTTTTTCCGATTGCGGACAGGTGCGCGATAAGCTGAATGTTCGCAAGCGTGTGGTCGAGCCGACCGCCTGTTGCACCATACAGAAGAAACTCCTCACAGCCGCGCTCAAGCCCTATATCGACCGCTTCAGCCATATCGGTCTGATCCTTTTCGGCGGGCAGCCTTACCAGCTCCCTCGCTTCGGGAAGATACCCGAGAGAATCGAAATCCCCAACGACAATATCGGGTTCAATGCCGCATTTTTCTGCGGTTTTTATACCCGCGTCGGCAGCTACGACGAGTGCGTCGCTTGGAATGTCGCCGTGAAGTCCGAAAAATTCTCCCGCGCCGAAACAGCAGCAGACCTTTCCCATTTTTCTTCACCCTTTCCTTTATTATACTCTATAATATCGGCTTTGTCAACAATTATAATGAACTTTTTATGATAATTTTGGCTAATATGTCAAAATTCGCTGCTGTTTTCCGTTAATTTGTACAGCGTGAAAATAAGTTCCTGTTCTGAGATCCGCCGCAGCTTCACCGCTTCGGGTGATTTTGCGCAGGCGCTTATGAAAAAGCCGCTCTCCTCAGTTATAAAAGCCTTTTTTTCGCTCAGCAGCTTTTGCGTTTCTATCTGCGTAAATCCCTCGGCAAAGCCTTTTCCCGTAAGCTTTCCGAAGCTTTCTTTAAGGCACCAGAGGCGACAAAGCTCGCGGTTCTTATCGTCTGCCGCGTTCAGCCGTTCAAGCTCCGCGGGCGTGCATATCCTGCGCGAAATGTCCGCCTTGATTGTGCGTATGTCCTGCACGTCCGCGCCGACGGGGTTTCCCGAAACCGCACAGAGCACGGCGTTTTCCGCGTGGCTTATGCTGAAAAAAATGTTCGGAAAATCTTTCAGAAACGGTTTTCCGAGCGGTTCGTATCCGAACTCGGGGGCTTCGGCTATGCCAAAATTTTCCCGAAGCGCAAGCCTCAGCAGCGCGTAAGAAAAAATCGTCCGACTGCGCACGGCAGATGATTTTGCAGCCTGCGCGCGTTCAAGACGACCTTTGGAAAGGAACGGAAGAAGCTCCGCTCCGTCCGTTTCATATATTAAAAAATATATTTTCATTTTTACTCCGTTCACTTCGGAACTTCTCCGCCGGTTGCCCGCTTTCCGCAGTAATTTGCCCATTTTTCGGTGTAAAATGCGTAATACGAAATGTTTCTGCGCTTTCTCAGACCGATGAATGACGGGAGAATACACCAAATCGCAGACGGAACGGCGATTATCGGCAGGTACAGCGGACCGAGGATAAGCGACTGCACGGTGTGACCGTATTCGTGGTTGAGTGTCTGCAAATTTTTCTCGTCGGGGACAAAGATGAACGCCCCGAGAGAAAGCCCGTAGGGCAGCCGCCAGACGGTTACGACGGCGGCTTTCCCAAAGCGGAAGCGCTTATCCTTACGGCACGCGGCAAGCACCGCCAGTCCGCACAAATTCTGCATTATGCACCATGTGCAGTGCAGAAAAATTATCATAAGAGCTGTCTGCTGTCGCAGTATTCGCAGATAATCACGTCGCCCGCTCTGCGGAAGCTGTGCGGGAGATACTTTTCGGTGTGGCAGATGCACTTCGGGTTCGTGCAGACTGCGTCGTTTATGATTTCACCGCGCAGGAGCGGCTGACTTTCAAGCTTATAATTCAGCACGGACAGTATCAGCGCCATGCGCACATACATACCGTAGTTCGCCTGCTTAAAATAAAGCGCGCGGGGATCGTCATCCACTTCGACCGCGATCTCGTCAACGCGCGGGAGCGGGTGAAGCACGATAAGCTCCTTTGAAGCGAGCTTCATTTTCTTTGCGTCCAGTCTGAACACGTTTTTCTGCGCTTCATATTCCTCGCGGCTTGCGAAGCGCTCCTGCTGGATACGGGTCATGTAAAGCACGTCAAGCTGGGGCATTACCTCTTCAAGCGAAGAATATTCCTCATAGGTTTTTCCGCTTGCGGAGATGTAGTCCTTTATGTAGCCCGGAACGCGAAGCTCATCTGTCGAAACGAGTATAAATCTGTTGTCGGGGTAGCAGGACAGCGCCTTGAGCAGCGAATGAACGGTGCGCCCGTTTTTAAGGTCGCCGCAGAAGCCTATCGTAAGTCCCTCAAGCCTGCCCTTTTCTTCGCGAAGCGTGAGCAGGTCGGTGAGGGTCTGCGTCGGGTGAAGATGTCCGCCGTCGCCCGCGTTTATAACCGGGCAGTCCGCCGTAAGCGCGGCAGCCTTTGAAGCGCCCTCAAGAGGGTGGCGCATAACGAGGATATCGGAATATCCGCTTACTATTTTAGTGGTATCCTTGAGATTCTCGCCCTTTGAAACGGAGGACGTTGACGGGTTATCAAACCCGATTATGCCGCCGCCGAGGCGAAGCATTGCGGTCTGAAAGCTCATCTGCGTGCGGGTCGAGGGTTCATAGAAAAGCGTTCCCATGATTTTTCCGCGGCACGCTCCCGCATATACCATTGGGGCTTCCTTTATGTCGTGCGCAAGCTTTAAAATCGCATTCCACTGCGATACCGTAACGTCGTTAAGGTCGATAACGTGTCCCGTCATAATGATCCTCCTTGAATTTTCGCTGAATTTCCTGTACAATTATATCACCGCCGCTTGTTTATGTCAATCCGAATTTTGCAAGTTTTTGTTAAAGTGCTTGAAATATCGCGTAAAATATGATAAAATAAATCCAGTATAGCGACAGGCGGAGGTTTGTTTGAAAAGAAGCGTTTTTGTTGAAGCACTTTTGTCCGCGGTATCTGCGGCGTTTGCATTTTCTTCGGCTGTCTTCGCGGAAGTCGGCAGTCAAGCTGCGGCGAGGGCTGAAGAAGCGTTCCGCTGCGGAAGCGGATATATTGATTTTTCGGGGCTGGATATACGCGGCGGGGAATTTTCGCGCGTCATTTCGGAGTTAAATTCCGCGTGGAACGAAAGCTGCGTGTTTCACGTCGGCGACATAAACATTGCGGCGGCTACATATTATCCCGATTACGGCAGCGACGAGCGCGGAGATTTTCTCAGGGGCGCAGCCGTGTATTACCGCACCGATTATATCAGCGCGGACGGTACCTGCGATATCGGACGGCTAAGAGAAGACGTAAGAACGGTTTCGCGTGAGTTTTCCGAGGCGCTTTCAATCGTTTCCGACGGTATGTCCGAATACGAAAAGGCGCGTGCGTTTCACGACTATGTTGTCGATCGTGCGGAATATGCGGAGAAGTCGGTCCAGGCGGACGGTTCGCTTGATTATTCGGCGGGAGAATATACCCCCGAGGGAGTGTTTCTGAACGGAAAGGCTGTCTGCTCGGGTTATGCGGCGGCGTACGCCGCGCTGCTGCGCGCGAGCGGTATCGAAGCGGTAGTTGTCAACAGCGTGGAAATGAACCACGACTGGACAATGCTGAAAATCGACGGCGATTGGTATCACGCTGACTGTACATGGGACGATACGGCAGACGGCGTAATATACGACTATTTTCTGAAAAGCGACGAGGAATTTGAAGCGCTTGGGCATTACGGTTGGACAGTCGGAATGGACGAGGGCTACGGCGGGTACGGGGCGGCTGCTCCGAAAGCGGTAAAAAGCGGAGCGGTTTTTGAAGCGGACGAAAGCGCCGAACATACCGAAACCGCAGAAACCGAAGCGCCGGAACAAAGCCTGCCCGAACAGAGCGCCGCGCAGGCGGCTGAAACGGAAAAAAATATAAACGATACGCAGAAAAAGCAGGAGCTGCCGATAGCAGCGGCAATTTTCGGTGCGGCGGTGCTGCTCGGAACTGCGCTTATCGTGAAAATCATCAACAGGAGGAAATGAAAAGTGAAAGAAAAGAACTACGGCGACATCATTAACGAAACGCTGCTTGAAACGAAGGCGGTATTTGTGTTCGAGTGCGTGCTGGAGCTGGTTTTCGGGCTGTTTCTGATTATTTATCCGCAGAAGGTAAGCGCGATGATAAGCATTGTTCTCGGCGCGATACTTGCGGGTTATGGCGTGTTCAACATCATCTCATTTCTTATGAGCAGAACCGTTCCTTTCAGACAGGGACTTTTTTCGGGCGTTATCTCAACCGCAGTCGGGATTGCGCTGATCGTGCAGGCGGACGCGCTTTCGGGAGTAGTTGGGATAATCCTTGGCGTGTTTATCGTGTTTGAGGGACTTTCAAGCTGCCGCCGCGCATATCTTATGAAGCAGCTTGAATATTCGGGCTGGGTGATACCGTTTCTTATCTCGCTTCTGGCAGTCGTTCTCGGCGCGGCAATACTGATATTCCCGACATTTTTCGAGGATATAATGATGATAATTGTGGGGATAGTTCTTGTTCTTGAAGCGGCGCTCGGCTTCTGGACGATTATTGGTATAATGACGCTTCGTAAAAAGTTCGCTCAATATATGAATGATGAAAGCAAGATCGTGCCGATTGACAAGGACTGATATTTGCTCTGACAGCTCCCCTGACGGGGCTTTTCCGCCGGGGGAGTTTTTCTGCGGCAAAAAATAAAGGAGTAATGAAATGTACTGTATTTTAAATGAAAATATCGGACTGCGTTCGTGGCTCAAAACGCCGTATGCATACTATATTAAAGGCTATCGCGACGCGCAGAGGCTGACAAAGGACGAATACGAGTTGCTTACGCAGTGCGACGGGCTTCACGATCTCGCGGAGACGCCGCTGCTGAAAAAATTTATTGATTCGGGAATGGCTGCTCCGTGTGAAAAGGGCGAAAAAAAGCTGACCGCGTGGCAGAATATGGTCTGCGACAATCGTTATTTTCCCGCTATGAACTGGATGATAACGGGAAAGTGCAACTATAACTGCCTGCACTGCTTCAACGCGGCGGATAACGCTCCGCTTCAGAGCGAATGGAGCCTCGATGAGGCGAACAGCCTGCTCGATATGGCGCGCGAATGCGGAATAAACGGCTTCACGATAACGGGCGGAGAGCCTATGCTGCACAAGAATTTTTTTGATATAATCGAGGGGATATACGCCCGCGATATGTACGTCTACGAGCTGAATACGAACGGATTTTACCTTAACGCCGAATCGCTCGGACGGCTGAAAAGCATGGGCTGCGTTCCGCTTGTGAAAATATCTTTCGACGGACTTGGACACCACGACTGGCTTCGCGGACGCAAAGGCGCGGAGCAGGACGCACTGCGCGCTGTAAAGCTCTGCACGGACAGCGGTTTCCCCGTAAAGGTCCAGACGAACGTTCATCGGCTGAATATTGAATCAATGCTGCCTACGGCAAGGCTTATGGACTCAATGGGCGTGGACGAAATGCGTATAATCCGCACGACCGAAGCCCCGCGCTGGGTCAAAAACGCGGGAAACGCAACCCTCACCATAAAGGAATACTATGACGGAATGCTTGATTTTCTGAAACAGTATTATTCGGAAAAGCACGATATGACGATAACGGTCTGGCAGGTCGGTTCGTTCTCTCCGCGCGACAAAAGCTATGTTCTTTCGGCTGTTGAGTGCTGTCCCGGCGAATATCGCGCGAGCGCGCCCGTATGTAAGGGAAACCGCGGAATGATCGCAGTCGCGGCGGACGGAAACGTCTTTCCGTGTCACCAGATGTCGGGCTATTACGAACAGCACGGCGACATTCTCGGCAATCTCAAGACGGGCAGCCTTAAAGAACTTTTGCGGGGCGGAAGATACATGGACGAGGTCTGTACGACGGTCGGAACGCTTCGCGAAAAGAACGAAAAGTGCAGAGAATGCGGATATTTTGAATATTGCTGCGGAGGCTGCCGCGCAGTCGCGCTCGCGATAACAGGCGATAAGCTCGGTGTTGACCCGTCGAAATGCTTTTTCTGGGAAAACGGGTATTATGACAGGTTCGTTTCCGCTTTACCCGATTGGGAAAACCTCACGAAAATAAAATAATGGTAAAATAAGTCAAAACTGTACAAAAAAGTAATTTATTTTTTGTGCAGTTTTTCTTTTTGTGCGGTTACGGTTCAGATACGGTGCTTCAGCTATAATAAAGCCAACGAAAAACGAAACGGAGGAATGTCATGAAAAATATAAAGGAGCTTTATGCCGAAGTAATGGCGGACGAAAATCTTCAGAGAGAGTATGTTGCCGCCGCCGAGAACGACAGAATCGATGAATTTCTGAAAGTACACGGCTGCGAAGCATATTCCGAGGACGTTGAGAAGTTTTTTGCGGAAATGCACGAAAAAAGCGGCGAGCTTGACGACGACGAGCTTGACAATGTAGCTGCCGGAAAGAAGTGCGGAACTGTTTATAAGGACAGCAGACCGGTTGTAACCCTTATGAACAGATGCGAGCATTTTATCTGCGGAGGCTGCGGAAAAAGCAGGGACGAGGTGTTCAAGTCGAGCCGATCCGAGGAATATTTTCCGAAATGTCACCGTCACGGCTGCGTCTGTTCTTCATGTAAATACTGCAAGTATAAGGGCGGTTTGTGGATCTGCTACAATGATATTCGCATAAACAACTAAGGAGAGAGCATGAAATCTTTAATTCAACTTTATAAGGAAGCAGACGCTGACGAGGCTCTTAGAAGCGAGTACATTGAGGCGGCAGAAAACGGCAAAATCGAGGAATTTCTCAAGGCTCACGGCTGTGAAGCGACCCTTTCCGAATTTGATGAATTTATGATGAACAGCAGCGAAAAAAGCGGCGAGCTTGACGACGACGAGCTTGATAACGTCGCTGCGGGAAGAAAGTGCGGAACGGTCTATAAGGACAATCGACCCGTTGTTGCAATCATAAATAAATGCCATCGATTTAAATGCAAGCACTGCAAAAGTGATGATTCGAGCCTTACATATGAAATGCTCGATGCATTTGAGGGCGGCAGATGCAGCGTATGCTGGGCTTCGGCTGCGTGCGGAAACTGTATTTACTGCAAATACAAGGGCGGACTTTGGATCTGCTATAACGACGAACGTATAAACAACTAATGAAAATAAGGAGTATATTATGAAGAACTTAAACGAACTTTACACTGAAGTAATGGCTGACGAAACACTGAAGAACGAGTACATTGAAGCCGCTGAAAACGGTAAGATCGAGGAATTTCTCAAGGCTCACGATTGCGAAGCGACGCTCGGAGAGTTTGACGAGTTTATGAATGGCGCAGGCACGCAAAGCGGCGAAATTAGCGACGACGAGCTTGACAACGTAGCTGCGGGAAAGAAGTGCGGAACGGTATATAAGGATGGACGTCCCGTTGTCGCTACCTTCAACGTCTGTGACCGTTATCAGTGCAAGACCTGCGGAAAGGGCAGAGGCGAAGTTCAGACCGGCAGCTTCAGAGGCATAAGATTCGCCGATGGCTGTAGCGACCACGGAGAAATGTGCATAGGCTGTAAATTCTGCAAGTACAAGGGCGGTTTATGGCTCTGCTATCATCCCGAACGAGTAAACAACTGATTCAGCGCCGTATGATTAAGCGAATTATACCAAAAATTTGAGAGGTTATTATGAAAACTTTAAATGAATTTTACGCCGAGGTAATGGCTGACGAAAGTCTGAAAACCGAGTATGTTGAAGCGGCTGAAAACGGCAAGATCGGGGAATTTCTCAAGGCTCACGGCTGCGAAGCGACGCTCGGTGAATTTGACGAATTTATGAAGAATACAGGCGGGGAAAGCGGCGAACTCAGCGACGACGAGCTTGACAACGTAGCCGCGGGAAAGAAGTGCGGAACGGTCTATAAAGACGGTCACCCCGTTGTTGCCGTTACGAACGGTTATGAATGCGACCATTTTCGCTGTAAGACTTGCGGCAAAACCAGAGCGGAAGTTTGTCGGGATTCCAGCAAAGGTCCGGTATTATCCCCTAATTGTCACCGCAGCGGACCAAGGTGCGGTCGCTGCAAGCATTGCAAATATAAGGGCGGTCTGTGGCTCTGTTATTGCGAAGAACGAATAAATAATTAAGGAGTACGCCATGAAAACTTTAAAGGAACTTTATATCGAAGTAAACGCTGATGAAGCGTTAAAAAACGAGTACATTGAAGCTGTCGAAAACGGCAAAATCGGGGAATTTCTCAAAGCTAACGGCTGTGAAGCGACCATTTCCGAATTTGACGAGTTCATGAAGAATGCGGACGGGAAAAGCGGCGAACTTAGTGACGACGAGCTTGACAACGTGGCTGCGGGAAAGAAGTGCGGAACGGTCTACAAGGACGGTCACCCCGTTGTTACGGTCGCGAACTGCTGCGATCATTTCCGCTGTAAGACCTGCGATAGAACCAGAGATGAAGTTCGTCAGGACTGCATAAAAGGTCCGATATTATGTCCTTATGAGTGTCACCGCAACGGGGCAATATGCAACCGCTGCAAACACTGCAAATATACGGGCGGTCTGTGGATCTGCTACTGCAAAGAGCGCATAAATAATTGAGGAGCGCGCAATGAAAACTCTTAGTGAAATTTATACCGAGGTAATGTCTGGCGAAAACCTGAAAGCGGAGTATTTTGAAGCTGCCGAAAACGGCAGGATCGAGGAATTTCTCAAGGCTCACGGCTGTGAAGCGACGCTGGGAGAGCTTGACGAGTTTATGAAAGGCGCGGGCGCGGAAAGCGGCGAGCTGAGCGACGACGAGCTTGACAATGTAGCTGCGGGAAAGAAGTGCGGAACGGTCTACAAGGACGGTCACCCCGTTGTTACCGTAGCGAACAGCTGCGACTTTTACCGCTGTAAGACGTGCGGAAGAAGCAAGCCTGAGGTTCAGGAGGACTGCGCAGGAAATTCAAAGTTCGCTCCGCCTTGTCACCGTCAGGGCGCAATGTGCAGCGGCTGTGAATTTTGCAGATACAAGGGCGGTCTGTGGCTTTGTTACTGTAAAGAGCGTGTAAATAATTAGGGAGCGCACAATGAAAACTTTAAAGGAACTTTATATTGAAGTAAACGCTGATGATACTCTGAAAAAAGAGTACATAGAAGCTGTCGAAAACGAAAAAATCGAGGACTTTCTCAAGGCTCACGGCTGTGAAGCCACGCTCGGAGAGCTTGACGAGTTTATGAAAGGCGCAGGCACGGAAAGCGGCGAACTGAGCGACGACGAGCTTGACAACGTGGCTGCGGGAAAGAAGTGCGGGACGATATATCACGACGAAAAGCCTGTAGTGACCGCGCTCAATTCCTGCAAACGCTGGAGATGCTGTCTGTGCGAATGTAGCCGCAACGAAAAGCACAAAGACACACATACGCCGGGCATTATAACCGGACATTTTTGCAAAGACTGCAAATACTACAAGCTTTTTGGTATGTTATACTTATGTACTCACCCTGCACGCCACAACAACTGACCGCACCCGTGCCGAAAAGAGGGAAAAATGGACGAAAACAAACACTCAGAATTTGAACTTAACGATAATGTTCTCGATTCCGTAACCGGCGGCGCGGGAGAAAGCTTTTCCGAATTTCTCTGTCCGTGCGACGGCTGCGATATGGATACAACATGGCAGCTTTCGCCCGACGGAGATTATGCGGTTTGTCGTAACTGCGGCGCGGTAAGAAAGCGGAGCTGGTACGACGAGAATAAAATCAGAAGAAAATGACAGTTGACCGACCGCGCACGGGTATTTTCGCCCGTGGGCGGTTTTCGGCTGTTTTGAGAATGGAAAAAACTGTTGCTTTTCGGGAAAAATATGGTATAATGAAATTACAAAAAGTACAAAGTCAGGAAAGGAACTTGAACGATGAAATCATCTTTGTACCGCGAAAAAAATGTTCAGAGGGCGGCTTCGCCCGAACAGCTTAACCAATACATAAGAGTATCCAACCCCGGGGTATGGGCGGTTTTGCTCGGCATTATCATATTGCTTGCGGGGGTGTGCGTCTGGGGCGTGTTCGGGCGGCTTGAAACCACGGTAAAGGCTGTTGCGGTATCTGACGGCGAAAGCGTTGTCTGTTATATAAAAGAATCGGACGCCGCGTCGGTCGGCGAAGGGAATACGGTCAGGATAAACGGCGCGGAATATACGGTTTCGGCGGTTTCATCACAGGCTGTTCAGGCGGACGGTGAAGATTTTACCGACTACGCGCTTCATATCGCGGATTTTCAGCGCGGTGAATGGGTCTGCGGCGTCGGAATTGGCGGAACGATTTCCGAGGGCGCATATTACGCTGAAATAGTTACAGAAACAATTTCTCCGCTTTCTTTTGTGTTTAACTGAGGTGCGCGATGGGTAAAGGAAAGATAAAAAAGCCGCTTACGCGCGGCGCGGCAAAGGTTCCCGTAGTTATGCAGATGGAAGCGCTCGAATGCGGCGCGGCGTGTCTGACGATGATTCTTGCGTATTACGGCAAATGGATCCCGCTTGAACAGCTCCGTTCCGATTGCGGCGTATCGCGCGACGGCTCAAAAGCGAAAAACGTGCTTATTGCGGCGCGCTCATACGGGCTTAACGCAAAGGGCTATCGTTATGAACCCGAGGAGCTCCGCAAAAACGGAAAATTCCCCTGTATAATTCACTGGAATTTCAATCACTTCGTTGTTCTGGACGGATTTAAGGGCAAAAAGGCGGTGCTCAACGACCCTGCGCGCGGAACGTACACTGTTTCGGAGGAAACGTTCGATCGCTCTTTTACAGGCATCTGCATGATGTTTGAGCCGAACGAAACATTTGAACCCGGCGGAAAGCCGAAAAGTATTCTGACGTTTGCGAAAAAGCGTCTGAAAGGCGCGGGAATACAGGTCGCTTTCGTGGCGCTTACGGGTATAATTTCGGCGCTTATGGGTGTAATTTCGCCCGCGTTCAGCCGAATTTTTTTTGACAGGCTGCTTACCGGGCAGAACCCCGACTGGCTGTATCCTTTTCTTATCGCGTTCGCGGTATTTTTGGGAGTTCAGCTTATTGTCGAATGGATACAGGCGGTGTATTCGCTTAAAATAAACGGAAAGCTTTCCGCAGTCGGAAACGCGACGTATTTCTGGCACGTCCTGCGGCTTCCCATGGAGTTTTTCTCGCAGAGAATGGCGGGAGATATTCAGGGGCGGCAGGCGTCGAACGCCTCTGTCGCGGGAAATCTCGTGAACACGCTTGCGCCGCTGGTGCTTGATACGGGAATGATGATATTCTACCTCGTTGTTATGCTGCAATACAGTTGGTTTCTCACGCTTATCGGAATTGTTTCGATAATCGTGAATCTGTTCGTTTCGCGGATCATTTCAAAAAAGCGAATGAACATCACGCGTGTGCAGATGCGCGACCGCGGACTTCTCAGCGGAGCGACCGTTGCAGGCATTGAAATGATAGAAACGATCAAGGCAAGCGGCGCGGAGAACGGTTTTTTTGAGAAGTGGGCAGGATATCAGGCAAGCGTGAACGCGCAGGAGGTAAAGTTCCTGAAGCTTAACCAGTATCTCGGAATGATACCGTCGCTTGTTTCAACGCTTTGCAGCACTGCCGTGCTTATGTTCGGCGTATATTTTGCGATGAACGGCAGCTTTACCGTCGGTATGATAATGGCTTTTCAGGGCTTTCTCAGCTCGTTTACCGGTCCTGCGCTCAGCCTTATAGGCGCGGGTCAGACTTTACAGGAAATGCGTTCCGAAATGGAGCGAATAGAGGACGTTATGGAGTATCCTGCCGACGCAGCGTATGAAAACGAAAACGCGGAAATAGGCGAGGAAGAGGGCAAGCTTTCGGGAAAGCTTGAAATGAAGAACGTAACGTTCGGTTATTCAAAGCTTGAGGCGCCGCTTATCGAGAATTTCAGCATGACGCTTGAGCCGGGCAGCAGAGTTGCGTTTGTCGGCTCGTCGGGCTGCGGAAAATCCACGCTTGCAAAGCTTATTTCGGGACTTTATCAGCCGTGGAGCGGGGAGATACTCTTCGACGGAAAGCCGATAAATAAAATAAACAGGAGCATTTTTACAGGCTCTCTCGCGGTTGTTGACCAGGATATAATTCTTTTTGAGGACACTATCGCCAACAACATAAAAATGTGGGATAATTCAATTGAAGATTTTGAAATGATACTTGCGGCGCGCGACGCGCAGATACATACCGATATTATGCAGCGCGACGGCGGTTACGGCTATAAGCTTACCGAGGGGGGAAAAGACCTTTCGGGCGGACAGCGGCAGCGCCTTGAAATTGCGCGCGTTCTTGCGCAGGATCCCACGATCGTTATAATGGACGAGGCGACCTCGGCGCTTGACGCGAAAACGGAGTATGAGGTCGTAAAAGCGATAAAGGATCGCGGAATAACCTGCATTGTCGTGGCGCACAGGCTTTCGACTATACGCGACTGCGACGAGATAATCGTAATGGACAAAGGAAAAGTGGTCGAACGCGGCACGCATGAGGAACTTTATAAAAATGACGGGCTTTATAAAAAGCTTGTATCGAGCGATTAAGGGGGAGAAAACGTGAGTTGGTTCAATGAACAGATACTTGAGCGGCAGAAGCGCGATGATGAAGCGTTTTCCGACGCTTTTGAGCAAATCTCCCGCGCGGTTACGGGAAAGCGCGCCGCAGCCTCGGCAAACGACGACCGTTTAGCCTCGCTTGACGCGATAAATCAGATCTTGCGTTATTACGGCGCAAAGCCCGGGGAAGTTCCCGAAAAAATAACCGATCTTAACGACCAGCTTGAGTATATGACCCGTCCGCACGGGATAATGCGGCGGCAGGTCAGTCTTACAGACGGCTGGTACAAGGAAGCTATAGGCGCAATGCTTGCTTCGCGCCGCAGCGACGGCTCGGTTGTCGCGCTTTTACCCGCGAAAATAACGGGGTATTATTTCTTTGACAAAAACGGGCGGAAAACGAAAGTCAACAGCAAAAATCAGCATGATTTCGCCGAAGAAGCGTTCGCTTTCTATAAGCCGTTCCCGCTGAAAAAAATCACTGTCGTATCGCTTGCGAAGTATATTCTGGCGCAACTTTCGGTCTCCGATTTTATTCTCACGGCGGCGATAACCGTTGTCGTAACGCTTATCGGAATGTTTTCGCCGAAAATAAGCCAGCTGCTGTTCTCGACGGTTATCGAGTCGGAAAGCGTGCGGCTGCTGATTGCAATTGCGGTTTTCAGCATATGTGTATCAATAAGCTCGCTGCTGTTCAATTCGGTAAAATCGCTGATTTTCTCTAGAATAAGCACGAAAATCTCGCTGTCAGTTCAGTCCGCAACGGTGATGCGCGTGCTTTCGCTTCCTGCGTCGTTTTTCGGCAAGTACAGCGCCGGCGAGCTTTCTGCGCGCTCGCAGTACATAGGAATGCTTTGTCAGATGATTATGTCTACGGTGTTGTCGGTCGGGCTTACGTCGCTTTTTTCGCTTATCTACATTGCGCAGATATTCAAATATGCGCCTGCGCTTGTGGTTCCCGCGCTGATAATTATTCTTGCGACTATTGCTCTTTCGCTTGTCACGACATTTGTGCAGATGAAGATCTCAAAGCAGCAAATGGAGCTCGCCGCAAAGGAGGAGGGCGAAAGCTACGCTATGATTTCGGGCGTTCAGAAAATCAAGCTTTCGGGCGCGGAAAAGCGGGCTTTTGCGAAATGGGGCGAGCTTTATGCAAAGAATGCGCGGTTTGAATACGATCCGCCCGCGCTGCTGAAGCTGAACTCGATTTTTACGATGCTCATTTCTTCTGTCGGAATGATAGCGATGTATTATCTTGCGGTAACAAGCGGAGTTTCAGTTGCGGATTACTATGCGTTCCAGTCGGCTTACGGCATGGTTTCGGGAGCGTTTACGGCGCTTGCGGGAATTGCCGCGAGCATAGCTCAGATACGTCCTGTTCTCGATATGGCGAAGCCGATAATGGAAGCCGAACCCGAAATAACCGAGAACAAGCAGGTCCTTACGCGGGTTTCGGGCGGAATTGAACTAAACAACATCTCGTTCAGATATAACGAAAGTATGCCGCCGGTTCTTGACGACCTTACGCTAAAAATACGCCCCGGGCAGTACGTCGCGATAGTCGGAAAAACGGGCTGCGGAAAATCCACGCTGATACGTCTGCTTCTCGGCTTTGAAACGCCGCAGAGGGGCGCGGTCTACTATGACGGAAAGGATATTTCGAGCATAGATCTGCGCTCGCTCAGAAAGAGGCTCGGCGTTGTGACGCAGAACGGAAAGCTGTTTCAGGGAGATATTCTTTCAAATATCATCATTTCTGCGCCGTGGCTCACTGAAAAAGAGGCGTGGGAAGCTGCGGAAATTGCGGGCATTGCAGACGACATACGCGCTATGCCCATGGGCATGAACACGATAATTTCAGAAGGCTCGGGCGGAATTTCCGGCGGACAGCGCCAGCGCCTTATGATAGCGCGCGCCATTGCTCCAAAGCCGAAGATACTGATTTTCGACGAGGCGACAAGCGCTCTCGACAACATTACGCAAAAGCAGGTTTCCGATTCGCTTGCGAAGCTAAAATGCACAAGAATCGTGGTGGCGCACCGCCTTTCAACTATAAAGGAGTGCGACCGAATAATAGTTATCGAAAAAGGCAGGATCGCCGAAGACGGGACTTATGAGGAGCTTATAGCGCACGGCGGATTTTTTGCGGAGCTTGTCGAGCGGCAGAGGGCAGAGGTCTGAAAATGCATTTAAAAAAGGAAGTCGGCGAGTATATATTTCAGGGCATGGTGCTGCTGCTTGCGGTTATTCTGCTTGTGGCTGCGTCGCTGAGGAGCACTCAGGCGGCGGCTCCCGCGCCGCTTAAAGCCGCTTTTGAGGGAGAATACAGCCTTGACGGCGGGAAATTCAGACCGCTTTCGGGCAGCTCGGTCTTTACAGGGAGAAGCCTTGTCCTGCGCGGCAGGCTGCTTGTCGGTGACAGCGGCGGAGCGGCGGACGGCGATGTTTTTCGCTTTTTTCTGGATCATATAAGCGCGGAAATAAAAGTCGGCGGGAAATCGGTATGGAGCGGCAGCTCGGACGTGCCTAACGCGAACAAATTCGACGAGCTTTGCGGAAAGACGTGGTGCAGGTGGGAGTCGTGTGAAATTTCTCCCGACGAATCCGTTGAAATAACGCTGTACAACTTCCACGGCTTTGGAAACGGCTGCGCGTTCCGCAGCTTTCTGGACAATATTTACGTCTGTGAGGGCGCGGAATTTGAACTGTATATGCTTCGGCTCAGTCTGCCCGCGCGGCTTGCGGGATTTTCGGTTATCGCCATTGCGCTTGTGCTTATCGGACTGGGATTCGGCTTCCGAAAAAACGGCGACGCAAAAAGGCTGTTTCATTGGGGGGCGTTTGCTGTATTTGCCGGCGCATACCTGATATTCGACACTATAAATTTCTCGATAAATTTCAGTGCGCTTGCGTTCGGAACTGTAGGCCGCTTTATGACGGTCATGACGGCGGGAATGCTTTTTTCGTTCTGCGTTGCCGACGCGCTTGGGGGAAAGGTGAAAAAAATCGGCGCGTATATTGCGTATGCGCAGGCAGCGGCGGCAGCCGTTCTGTTTATTGTCACTACGCTCGGCGCGATAGGGATATTCAACGCGCAGTATGTATGGATTCCCGTACAGGCGTGCGCTTCGATCGCCCTTATCGTCTGTATTTTTGTCGATTATTCGACCGACAGGACAAAAAAGTTTGAGCTTTTATATCTTCCGCTGCTTATGTCGTGGGTAATTGCGCTTGCAAACGCCGTTTTGGGGCTTTTCACTTCGGGAATGGTCGTAAAGCCCGTGTTTGTGCTGACTTTTGCGGCATTTCTTGTTGTGGAGCTGCGTAAAATTGTTCTTGACCGTGAAAAGGCTGAGCAGACGCACAGGCTTGAAGAAGAGCTGAAAAGCAGCAGAATTGTTCTGGCGACAGGTCAGATACGCAGCCACTTTATCTTTAATGTGCTTAACGCGATAAGCGGAATGTGCAAATACGACCCGAAGCTTGCGGACGAAACGGTTGTGCGTTTCGCACGCTATCTTCGCAGCAACGTTGATATCCTCGGAAACGATTCGCTCGTGCCGTTTTCAAAGGAACTGCGTCATGTTGAAGATTATATAGAACTTGAAAAGATGCGGTACGGCTCGAAAATCGAATTTATCGCCGAAGCCGAAGCCGACGATTTTAACGTTCCAACGCTGATTCTTCAGCCTATTGTTGAAAATGCAGTCAAGCACGGGATACTTCCAAAAAAGGAAAGCGGAATTATCCGCGTGAGGACTTTCAGCAATGAAGAAAACAACATTATCACGATAACCGATGACGGCGTGGGGTTTGATATGACCGCGCCGAAAAAGGAAGGCTCGGTAGGGTTGGCAAACGTTGAATTTCGTCTTAAAACGATGGTCGGCGGAACGATCTCAACAGCGTCGGAACGCGGAAAAGGCACGACTGTTACCGTTACGGTTCCGAGGGAGGTGTAACTATGCGTGTGATTTATGTGGACGACGAGCAGCCTGCGCACGTCAATTTTCGTATGACGGTCAGGGATTTTCCCGACGTTGAGGATCTGCGGCTTTTTTCAAGTGCGCAGGAGGCTTGCCTCTGGGCGGAAAAAAATCCCGTTGACGTAGCTTTTCTTGACATGGAAATGCCTGAAATGCACGGACTTGAGCTTGCGCGGCAGCTTACGCGCATCGACCCGAACGTGCGCATTGTATTTGTTACGGCGTATGACAGGTACGCTTTGGACGCATTCGGAGTGAACGCGGTCGGATATGTCCTTAAACCGTACACCGCCGACGATATACGAAACGAACTGGACAAGGCGGCGCGCATAAAGCCTGTTGCGGCTAGCCTTGTGCAGATACAGACGATACCCGATTTTGTCGTCCGCGCAAACGGCAGGATAATTTCTTTCAGCAGACCTAAGGTTGAGGAGCTTTTTGCACTTTTGGTTGACCGTGCGGACTCCGGGCTTACGGTCGGGGACGCAATAGCAAACCTCTGGCCGGATCGTCCTGCCGACGACAATACGCGCGCGCTGTACCGCAACACTTCAAAGCGGCTTCTCGATATGCTGAAGCAGCTTGGAATAGGTGATATTATCTGTTCCGACGGCCGCAAGCGGTACGTTGATGGCGAAATGGTCGAATGTGATTTGTACAGCATAATCGGCGGCGATATCGAAGCTCTGCGAAAATACAGCGGTGAATATATGCGGCGTTTTTCGTGGGCGGAAGATCGCAATGCTTGGATTTACAGCCTGCACTGCAAGAAAATAGGAGATATTTGCTGAAAAGGAGAACGACAATGAGCCTTAATATTGAAAAGAAAGCCGAAAACGGCATAACATTCGTTTTGGACGGTCGGCTTGATACCGTAACCGCGCCCGAGCTTGAAAAGGAACTCGACAAGGCGCTTGGAAATGCGCAGCCGATAACGCTTGACCTTGAAAAACTGGAATACATATCGTCTGCGGGACTTCGCGTACTTTTAAAAGCACATAAAGAGCTGAAAAAAGAGGAGGGTCTTAGGCTTATAAATGTCGGCAGCGCGGTCATGGAAATTCTGGAAATAACCGGCTTTACCGATTTCCTCGATATTGAATAACGTGTGCAAGATTATGGAAAAATACGGCTGTGCTGCGGTGATTCAGGCTGTTACCGAAGCGGAATGGAACGCCGTTCCGGGTATGTATCCCAACTGGGAGGAGCTGCGATTCGACGGGGATTCGCAGGCTTATTTCACGGCGGAGTTTTTACGCGGGGGAAAGCCCTTTCGCGTTATTGCGGTGCGTCAGAATGAAATGGGAATGATATCTGCGGCGGTCACCTCAATGAAAGCGATTTCAAGATTTCGTCCGAAATATATTATCATGGTCGGCATTGCGGCGGGCGTTGCCTTGTCCGATTCGGACGAACAGTTTTACGGAGATGTTATGGTTGCGGACGAGGTATGGAACTGTGGCACGGGCAAGTTCGTTAGCCCCGAAAAGGCGAGCATACGCTTCGATTCGGTTGGGTTTATTCCCCGTCCTACGTCTGTCGAACTGCTTTCGGATATTCGCGGGTTTGTTGAGCAGGCGATAAGCTCCGAGGAAAATCAGTGTCATGTGTTTATCGGGGCGATGGCGTGCGGGCATTCGGTAATTACCAACCGCGAAATTCTCGATAAGCACATTCGCGTACATAACAGGCGCACTATCGGTCTGGATATGGAGTCGTATGCCGTGGCATATGCGGCGCAGTACGCGGACGTACCGCAGCCAAAGGCTCTTATAATCAATAGCGTATGCGATTTCGCGGACAGTGAAAAGTCGGACAAATATCAGAAGTTCGCCGCTTATACAAGCTGTGAATTTGCGAAGATGCTTTATGAAAAGTATCTGCCTGTTTAAACAGATTTGTGCAAAGAGCGTTGATTTTTATCCCGATATTATCCGTTTTTCACAAGAATTTCACCTTTGACTGTTATGATAAACTTAACGACATAAGCCAAAGACTGCGCGAAAGGAGCAGCGTAATGCGAACGATAGAATATTTCCGAAGAATGCTTTCAATTATTTACATTTATTCAGCAAGACTTATCCTTGCAGACGACACCAAGCGCTTAAAAGACGCGCCAAAGCTGCTTCAGCTTACCACAAAGCGCAGCCGCGGCTGATAAATATGAGCAAGATCCGCTTTCCGCAATAGGGAGAGCGGATTTTTTTATACTCAGCACCAATTAAAAACTATACAAAAAATCAATTATAATTGGTGCTTAGTATTATGCGGCGCGCACGCCATGCGTTTGCTACAGGCAAACGCACGGTTGGAGGGCGGCGAAGCCGCCCGACAGCGCGAGCCGCGAAGCGGCGAGCGCTCGTGCGCGCAAGTGGGGAAGCGCTGCTCGCTCGGACGGCGGCGTTTATCCGAGTGTGAGATATTGCGGAGAAATTGAAAGCCGCGGTGCGCGTGAAAATCAAGCATTGCGGTTTTGGCACGGGGTATTGGGTGTAAGTCGGAGGATAAGAGCGTAATAAAATCGGCGGGCTTTGTAAATGCGGGATATCTGCGCGGCGCCGTTGCTGCCCGCTCTGCGGGCAGCAACGATAGGGCGGCGGCGAAGCCGCCGCCTGCCGCATTCGGCGAAGCCGAATGCGGCGCGCCGCGCTGGTGCGCCTTTACGCTGCTCGTTCGGACGGCGGCGTTTAGCAAGGTGCGTAAGGGCAGGTCAGCTTGAAAGCCGCCATGCCGCCAAAACTGTCCAAGCGACCGCCTCGCGAAGGGACTTGCCGCATGGCTCCGCCAAGCGTCTGAGCCCCTTCACTCGGCGGTCGCCGCGGCTTTCTCAATCTCTGTTTTCCTTCGCACTCCGTCGAAACGCCGCATTAACATGATATAGTGCATATTCCGCACCTGCGGCTCGCTGGCATTTTGCTTCGCAAAACGCTTTGCTCGCCGCGCAGTCCGCATATAAAGAAAAGGCACGGTGTATGACCGTGCCTTTTTCAAAAGTGGCTTATTCAACTGTCTTTTCGGGATCAAATGTTTTAACGGATTCAAACTCGTCGATTATCTCTTGAGAAGGCTTTTTGTCGATGAGCGAAACGATAATTATTGCGGCAAGCGCAACGATGAAAGCGGGAAGAAGCTCGTAAATATCAAGCGCTCCGCCAAGCGGACGAACGATGAACTTCCATACGAAAACCATGATGCCGCCCGCGAGAATGCCCGCAAACGCGCCCCACTTTGTGGTACGCTTCCAGAAAAGCGCTGTGAGAACAACGGGTCCGAATGCTGCGCCGAAGCCCGCCCAAGCGAACGATACGATCTGGAATACCGAGCTGTTCGGATCCCACGCGATAACTATACCGATAATTGCGATCACTATTACGGTGATTCTGGCGATAAGCATAGCGGTTTTTTCGGTTACTTTAAGCTTGAAGAACTGTCTGATGATATTTTCCGAAACGCTTGAGGAAGCCGCGAGAAGCTGCGAATCGGCAGTCGACATTGTGGAAGCGAGAATACCTGCAATGATAAGTCCGCCGATAATAGCCGCAAGCGGTCCGATTTTTGCAAGCAGATTTGCGATTACGACAATGATAGTTTCGGGGTCGCTCTGAGTGAGGTCGGCGATAGAGCCGTTTGCCGTCATTGCAAGACCAACAACGCCAATGAATATTGCAACCGCGAGGGAAATAACGACCCATATCGTTGCAACTCTTCTCGAAGTCTTTAGCTTCTTGCTGTCGTTGATAGCCATAAAGCGGAGAAGAACGTGAGGCATACCGAAGTAGCCGAGTCCCCATGCAAGCGTGGAGAAAATGCTTAGCCCGCTGAATTGCCCTGTTTCCTGTTTAAGCACGTTGAACGTCTTTGTGAGAGAAAGATAGCCGTCCATAGATGTGCTGTAATCCATAACGTTCACAAGACCGTCTGCCGTAACGATTCCGAAAACGACAACCGTTATGAGCGCCGCAGTCATGATGATGCTCTGAATAAAGTCGGTTATGCTTGCCGCAAGGAAGCCGCCGATAGTGGTGTATGCGATGATTACGACAGCGCTGATTATCATGGCAATGTGATAATCGGCTCCGAAAAGGCTCTCAAAGAGCTTTCCGCAGGCGGAAAATCCCGAGCCTGTATAAGGAATGAAAAATACTATTATAATAAGAGCGGAAATGAATGTGAGGATATTGCTCTTATCCCTGAATCTGTTTGCGAAGAAGTCGGGGATAGTTATCGCGTTACATACCTGCGAGTATTTTCTGAGCCGCTTTGAAACGATGAGCCAGTTCAGATATGTTCCTATTGCAAGGCCGATAGCTGTCCAGCTTGCTTCTGCGATTCCGCAGGCGTAAGCAAGTCCCGGGAGTCCCATAAGCAGCCAGCCGCTCATGTCGGATGCCTCCGCGCTCATTGCCGTTACGAACGGACCGAGCTTTCTTCCGCCGAGATAAAAGTCCCCGACGTTGTCTGTTTTCTTTGCGCAGATTACGCCCACGATTACCATTGCGATAAGATATACCGCAACCGTAGCGAGCATAATTATCTGTTGAGTTGCCATTTTGTTTACGTCCCTTCTATTTTTTACAGAATGCGTCATTTTTCGCGCTGCGGAAATGACTATATTTCCCATTGTAGCATATATATTCGTTTTTTGCAAGAATAATATGAAAAAAATTCATACAAATATGATTTTTTTGTTCAGGCTGCCGCGTTTATTCTGCGGGAATGAAAAATCCCCCGTCAATTTAAACTGACAGGGGATTGAAGTTCAGATAAAAAGACCTGCGGCGAAAGCCGTTCCTGCGGCGGCAAGCGCTACCACGATAAGCGGCAGATTGAAGTACGCGAGAATAACCGCGACCGCCGTTCCCGCGACAGCGGTAACGATATTTCCCGTGCTGTAAAAAATTGCGGGGATAGTCATTGCACTTAATACCGCATACGGGATGTAGTAAAGAAAGCTTCTGAAAAAGCGGGATTTTATCTTTTTGCGGAAGAAAGTGAACGGTATCATGCGGATAAGGTATGTTACCGCCGCCATTACGAAAATGTAAACTGCAACGCTCATTCGCTTTCCTCCTCTTTAACGGGGAAAATAAGCGCCGCAGCAGCCGAAGCCGCGATCGCGCTTATAATTACCGCAAATCCGCCTGAAACGACGGTGATCAGATACTTGAAAATTATGCTTATTGCGGCGGCGATAACCACAACGAGCAGAACGCTGCGCTCTTTTCGTGACGGCGGAATAATTATTGCGAGAAACATTCCGTAAAGGACGATTCCCATTGCGTTCGTTACCGAAGCGGGGAGAAGCTCTCCCGCAGCCGCGCCCATTATCGTTCCCGCCGTCCAGCCGACCCACGCGACGAATATCATTCCGTACATATACGGCGGTGATATTTTCCCCGGTTGTGCGGAAGCGACCGCGAATATCTCATCGGTAATTCCGAAAGAGGCAAGCAGGCGGTGCGGCGTTGTGAAGCTGTTGTCAAGCTTCTGAGAAAGCGAAAGCGACATAAGCGCATAGCGAATATTTATGATGAACTGCGTGAGTATCATTTCCGTGAGCATTCCGCCCGCAGCGATTATTGCAACTCCCGCTGCCTGACCTGCGGAGGTAAGGTTGGTGACGGATATCATCGCCGCCTCAAAAACGGACAGCCCTGAGTTGAACGCAAGTATGCCGAAGCCGAACGAAACCGACAGATACCCCAGAGCGATCGGGATTCCGTGGTACATTCCCTTGACAAAATGCGGTCCGATATGTGATTTCAATTTCTATACCTTCTTTATGTTCTTTTATGTATGGCGCGTTATAGCGCGTGCCGTTCACATATTATAGCACATTTTTCGCTGTATTTCAACACTTTTATTTTTATGCCGTTGCGGCGCGCTTATAAAAAACTTGCTTTTTTTTGCGCAATGTGCTATAATAACTTTTGTATCGACTTTACAGGAAGGAGGACGGGCTATGCCGAACGAAGAAATAACAGCGCCGCAGGCTTCGGCAAAAGGAAAATTTTTTGAATTTCTTGCGGGATATCTGTCGGATTTCGGACGATATATATGCTCCGTTATTCTTCTGCTTATCATATGCGCGGGGCGCAGCATTGCGCGGTTTTTCAGCTTTATCTGGGGCAAGACGGTAAGCCTGCGCGGCGACATTCTTACGCGGCTGAGCTATCTCGGCGTTATTATCGCTTCTCCTTTTCTTAAAATATGGCACGCGCTCGGGCGGGCGCGGCAGGATATTATCGAGGGAAAGCGTGAAGGCGGACTCTGGAACGGCATAAAGATCGCGGCGGGACACCTCGGCGAATTTATTTTCGGAAAAACGGGACTTGCGGTTTCGCTGTTCAATATCGCCGCGCCGATAATATGCGTGCTTTTCTGCTTTAATGTGATTTCCTATGCAAATTCGCTGAACTACGCCGTAAAGCTGACCGTAAACGAAAAGTTCCTCGGCTATGTACAGAACGAGCAGGTTTATTACGACGCGGAAAAAATACTGAAAGAGCGTATCAACTACCTCGGAAGCGATGAAAATATACAGCTTGATCCCGAATATTCGATCGAGCTTATCGAATCGCCCAAGACCCTTACGAAATATCAGGTAGCCGATAAAATGCTGGAATATTCCGACCTTACCGTTGATTATGCCTACGGCTTTTATCTTAACGGAACATTCATGGGGGCGGTGTTTGACAACACAGAGGTCAAGGCGGCGCTGGACGGCATAATAAGCAAATATCAAACAATGTACCCCGACGCGCAGATAAGCTTTGCCGACAGGATAGAATGCGACACGAGAGGTCTTTATCTTTCGGGAAGTATCATAAACACCGACTGGCTTATCTCGCAGCTCACCGGTGTTAAAAAACAGGCGGGATATTACATTGTCGAGGACGGCGATTCGCACTCGCTTATATGCGACAAGCTGAACATGACTCAGGCGCAGCTCGAACTGCTTAATCCCGGATTCGCGGATATGCCGCTGTACACGGGCGACCGCATAAAGAGCCGAGAGGAAGTGCCTTTCCTCTCGGTAAATGTTACGGTCGTTGAAAATTACGACGCATATATCGACTACGAAACCGAATATTACGACGATTCTTCGCTTTACGTCGGCGTAACGCGCGTTACTACTCCGGGCGTTCCCGGAGTAAATCACGTCACCGCCGAGGTTACATATGTGAACAGCATAGAGGTAAAGCGCGATATCAAGCGAAGCGTTGTGGCTTCTCTGCCTGTTACAGAGAAGATCGCAATGGGTGTTAAGCCGACGCCGGAAAGCCTTTATTCACCCGAGGACGCGGGCTACGGAAATTACATCTGGCCTGTTGACGGCGGACACATAAGCGAATATACCTATCAGGACGGCGGATACCCGGGACACGCGGGCGTTGATATTGTAAAGGGCTACGGAACGGCGATATTTGCAGGCGCAAGCGGAACCGTAATACTTGCAGGTCCGAACGGAAACTACGGAAACTGCGTAATTATCGACCACGGAAACGGTTTCCAGACGCTTTACGGACATTGCAGCACGGTTTATGTAACCGTAGGTCAGCAGGTAACGCAGGGCGAATTTATCGCGGCAATGGGTGCAACGGGCTACGCTCTCGGAACGCATATGCATTTTGAAGTGCGTAAGGGACAGACGAAGCTGAACCCGCTCGATTATCTCGAAACGTGGTATGACGTTCGCGGAAATAAGCACGGCGCGGGCGATCCTGCGACATACTAAATAAATATAGCGGAGAGAGCAGATGTTCGCTCCGCTATTGATTTTTCGGGAAAAATGTGGTATACTATAAAGGAAGCGCTGAATAAATCGCGGCACGCATCTTGCTTGCATATTTTCCGCCATATTGCACGAAAACTCCTTGAAATACATCAAGTATTCCTGCGTCGTTTTCATACAATCTGACGAAAAATCTGTCTGCGCAATCTGCATACCCGATTTAATCAGCACTTCCTAAAAAATGACACACTGCAAAAGCGGGGAGTGAGAAAAATGACGGAGCTTGAAGAAGCAATTCTCGGAAAAAAGACCAATGATGAAGAAACGGAAGTTGAGCAGGCGGAAGAACAGCCGACCGCTCCCGAGGAGATCATACAGGAGAGCATGGAGGCTGTGCGCCGCATGACGGAGGAAATAGAGCAGGAGAACGCCGCGCTTGAACAGCGGTTCGCGCAGGTTCAGCCCGAAGAAAAGCCCGTCAGAAAGCGTAGATTTTTCCGCATAGGGACATTTTCGTCGATTGCCTCGCTTGTTTTTATGGGAATCGCAATGACGGTTTCGCTTTTCTCGCCGATAGGCATTCTCGGAGCGTTCAGACTTGCGCCGATAATGCTGATTTTTCTCGGAATCGAGATCGCTTTTTCGGTTTTTGTCAATAAAAGCACGCGGCTGCGGTTCGACCCGAAAAGCCTTATACTGACTGTTTCGCTTATCGCGGTGACGTTCCTCATGTCGATAATCTCCGTTACAAATTCGGTCACGGGCGGCGAGCGGCACTATGCGCAGGAGCGGCTTCAGAATATGCTTGCGCGGGAAATACGCAGGGCTATCCCGTCGGACAACGTCCGCAACGTGAATATCGAGATACTGCTCTACGGCGAGGATCCAGAGGCTTATGAAACTATCCGCGACCTTACCGACAGCGATACGATAAACCTCTCGGTCGAATATAACGACGCGCAGATGAGTACATATGAATTTGCGGGGTACTGCCGCGGAATCGTACAGGCGCTTTCAGATATGCCGTATAACTTCGGCGAAATAAGCTTTGTTGCCGACGACGAGGAAAACCGCTATTCGCTCGACCTGAACTGGCTTTATCAGTCCGATCTAGGCACGAACGAGCTTGTGCCTTTTGTGAATTATTTTGGCGACGATATAGTTCACGACATACCCGACCTTATAGATGAAGCTGAATAATAAAAAGCCCGCAGGCGATATACCTGCGGGCTTAGCCGTTATATTTTATCAGTTCTGCACGAGCTCAAAGGGGTTTAAGAGGGTGTCGGGGTCTGAGGGGTCGGCGAGGTAGTACGCGCCGTCGGATTTCATAAGCAGCATTCCCGAATCCTTGTCAAAGGCTTCAATGCTAAGATTATCATCGGAATATGTCTTGACTTCGCCTGTTTTGCAGTTAACAATGTATCCGTCTCCGCTGGATAACAGGCATATCGCATAATCTCCTCTGATATATGCTCTGTAATATATTACGCCACGTTGCGAATCCTGATATATATCCGCCCCCTCTATCGGGTCTACTATACGTTTTCCGTTCTTGTCTGTAATTAAAGTATAGCGATTTCCATTAGGATTAACGGCAGAAAATAGTATGTAGTCCTCTGTTGCATCATATATCGTTCTAACAGAATATTCAGATAAATCACAATCCAACAGATTGCCATTGCCGTCGAGAATTGCAAATTGATCTATTGTAGTAGTATCACGAGAAAGAAATATGGCATATTTCTCGTTGCGGTTCAAAATGCTGGTATAATAACCGACTAAAACTATCTCATCAAATATTTTGGTTTCACCGGCTTGTGTGTTGTATAAGCCTATATTTGACTTGCCACCAACTCCATATAACAATAAGTTATTACCCGGTATATATTTATATTCCGGATATTTTATTTCCGTGCAGTTCAAATCTTCAGCAGACAACAACTTATCATTCTTATAGTCATAAGCATAGATTGATTTTCCGTAATCAATAAACAGGTAAGTGTCGTTTTCTCCTACTACATTAACAGAGTTAGAGCTAATATCGAAATAATCTGTTTTACACACAGCATAATCCGCAGATAACGGAAGAACCCAGTCCCCGTTATTGTCGATTATCCCAAAATATAAAGTGTCGCCGTCGAAACTTTTTTCAACTTTATAGACGGGAATAGATTTAAGCTTTAACCCTGTATTTCCGGCAGCTTTAAAATCATACGTCTCACCTGTTTCGATATTGTATATTTCGTTATGGTATGTTCCCGTAGTGATGATCTTTCCGTTTATATGGTCAATATCTCTTGCCGTTATATCGCCGCTAAGCTCATACATTTTATTATCGACTGCGTTATAAACATGGTAATCGTTGTTAATATCGAACACCAGACAGCCGTGCTGAAATAACTTGTAGTCCTTGATTTTCTCGACTTCTTTAGGCGGCGCTTCGGTTGTCGCTTCGGTTGTGGTTTCCGCCGTCGTGGTTTCCTCGGTCAGGTTTTCGTCCGCCGCCGTTTCTTTTGCTGTGGTTTCGTTTACCGTTTCGGTCGCAGCAGTCGTTGTTTCGGTCTTTGCCGTTGTTTCTGCGGGCGCTTTTTCGCCGCAGCCCGCCGCGCTGACGATAAGCGCCGCTATGAGTGCCATGCATAAAATTCTTTTCTTCATTTCAGTTCTCCTTATTTTTATTAAAAACCATTCGGGTTTTTATTTCATTGATTTTTTTATCAGGTTCATTATAACCTCTTGCCCACCCAAAAAACGATACCAGAAGAAGAATATAGCTAATATTGACCCGATTATGCTTAATATAGCAATCAGAATTTTCTGCCCTTTTGTTTTCTCGCTGTCGGGAATGTCTTCGGTATACCCCCACATGGCAACAAATGAGAAAAGCGCCACCATAAATGACATACCGGAAGTAGCCGCGAATATGGGGCTAAAGTCCAATATAAAAGCTAAGAGAATCGAAACTAAAAGAACAGAGCCTGAGATAAAAAACACTTTCCGACTTATCTTAGCTTTCTTTGCTTTATCGGATAACGGCTTTTCGGTTATTTCGGTTTCTTCCGCGCCGACATTCTCTGCGGCTGTTTTTGCTCCGCACTTCGAACAGAAAATACTTCCGTCGGCGAGTTTACTCCCGCACTTATTACAATACATATTTTTCTCCCTTTCATGCATATATTTCCCAATTCGGGCTCTTTTGCCATTATATCACAATATGTTGCTTATTGCTATAGTAAATATAGCCAAAAGTTAGTGTAAAATTATAGCTGACGGCTATATACTGTGTTTAGAAAACATTTGCACAGGACGGTAAAAGCTATGAATCTTATTGAAATAGGCGGCAGAATAAAGGCAAAACGCAAAAGTACGGGAATTTCTCAGGAGAAGCTTGCGGAAATGATATTCGTATCGCCGCACTATATCTACGAGATAGAGCGGGGCATGAAATCTGCGTCGCTTGAAACGCTCATGAACTTGTCGAAATCGCTGAAGCTGTCAACTGATTATATTCTTTTCGGAAATCAGAACGCGGGCGGGGTTTCGCTTTCCGAGCAGCTCGATCAGCTTGACGAAGAACAGCGCATAAGAGCCGAAAACGCGTTCAAGGCGATACTGCCGTATATAAAATAAGCCCGGCGTTTTGCATGGGGCAGGGGCGGGCGCACGCCGTATACTGCGCAAAGCGCAGTATACGGGCGGCGCGGCGAAGCCGCGCTGCCGCAGCATTTTTCGGAGAAAAATGCTGCGCGTGCGCCCGACCCGTGGGAGTTTTGCCGGAGTGCGCCGAAAGAAGCGTGCTATCAAAAGCACTCGCCTCCTGAGGGAGCTTGCAGCAGGCCGCTTCGCGTCCTGCTTTGCTCGCCCCTCGTCGGTGAGTGCCGCGGCTTTCAATTTCTTTGCTGTCTGGGCAGCCTTATCGAAACGCCGCGCCTGCCGAGATAGTGCGACTTCGCAGCTGCGGCTCGCGCGGCAGGCTTTTGGGGCGTTCACTTAGGGATTATTGAAAACAACGATTTTTTGAGTGACGTCCTCAAGCGGCGCAAAACAGAAATACCACACAACTGACTACAACGTCGGCTGTGTGGTATTTTTCATTTAGTTTATCTGTCAGAATACTTTTTGAAATTTTCAGCCTGCTCCATGACCTTCTCGAATACTTCTTCGTCCCATTCCGGCGGATAGCCGTTCTGGTACAAAAGAACGGTAAGTTCCATGTTAAGCTGATTTTTGATGTCATCCCGGGTGGACCAGTCCGCAAACTGAGCCTTATCGTCAACGAGTTCTTTGATTTTCTTTGCCAGAACCAAACACTTTTCGTCAGTATAAGGGAATCCGTGATCATTGCGTACTTTGACCAGAATATCGTAGAATGCTTTTTCCTCGAAGTTGATGCCCAACTTCTCGAAAGAGGTCTTATCATCTTGCAAATCCTTCAAAATCTGCAACAGCTGATCAGACAAATCATTAACAAAATCTGCAACGACCTCACTGGTAAATACCAGTTTGTCACGGCTGTTATATGCTTCTACCACATTGCGCAGACGCTCATCAAATTCTTGTGCCTTTACCTTGTTGGTACGTCCATAGCTGCTGATAGCCTTACGGAGTAGTTTAAGTAAAGCGTTGAATTTTGTGATTGGCATTTTTACTGTATCCAGCTCAGCAATAAATTCATCGCTAAACAGATCTACAGATTTGTTCTCGTCCACAGTGTTTTCAATGCCAGTGCAGGCGATGGCATTACGCACCATCTCCTCAACCACATGATTCATAATTTCGGCATCCGGAGCATCGCCCTTGGTTTGCTTGTAAATAATGGAGCGGATAGCCAAATAGAACTGCGCTTTAGCAGTTTCCATATCAGTCAATTCACCGGATGGAAAACAAATCGTGTATGCGCTCTTCAGCCTACGGGAGAGACCCATAAAACGAGTTTCCATCTCTTTGCTACTCTGCACATATTCTGCCGCCATATTCAGACAGGTCAATCGTTCCAATGGCTCACCGGCATAGAATTTGGTGTCATTGAATCCAATGAGCAATTCATCTATCATGACCAGATGATTACGAAAAATGCCCAGCGTAATATTCAGTTCATCAACCGGGCTTTCCTGTGGGCTACCGTATTTTTTGACTGCCTCCAACATATCGTTTTTGATACCAATATAGTCAACTACAAGCCCCTTGTCCTTACCATCAAACACACGATTTACACGGGAAATGGTCTGTATGAGTGTATGCTTCTGCAACGGTTTATCGATGTACATAACAGCAAGGGACGGTACATCAAAGCCGGTGATCCACATATCAACAACCACGGCAATTTTGAAATTGGAGTTATTATTCTTGAACTGCCTATCGAGCATTTTGCGGTATTCTTTCGTACCGCAAGCATCGAACAGGTCTTTTTCATCATTTGCACCTTGCGTAGCCACAAGGTTGATTTTCGGAAGAGGCATCAGCTTATCTAACTGCTCCTCAGTCAATTCAGACTCATTCTCTGCGCGATGTTTTTCACCCCAGTTTGGTCGCACAGCAAGGATTTCCTTTAGCAAACGGAATGCAACTGCTCTATCAGAGCATACAATCATAACCTTTTGTACAATTTCCGGTTTTTCTGCACATAGCGCTTCGTAGTGGAGTACAATGTCTGTTGCCAGTTTTTTGAGCCTGTCCGGGTGACCGAGGATAGCTCTCATTTGTGACATTGCCCGCTGGCTCTCTTCGATCTGCTCTTGCGTAGAGCCTTGTTCGGCACAACGGTCATAGTACTTTTGGATTTCTTTTGCCTGTTCATCCGAGAGGATGACACGAGCGAGGCGTGGCTCATATGCGATGCGTACAGTAATGCCGTCATCGCTGGATTCCTTCATGGTGTAGCTGTCAACTACATCACCGAAAACAGCAATGGTCTCATCTACGGGGGTGCCAGTAAAACCGCAGTAGGTCGCATTGGGAAAACTGTCACGCAGATACTTTGCAAAACCGTATGTGGTAAACACACCCTTATCGGTCTTTTTCAATTTTGCACCCACACCAGTCTGCGTTCTGTGAGCCTCATCAGAAATACAGATGATATTACTACGGTCAGAGAGCAGGCCTGTTTTTTCGCAAAACTTCTGGATGGAGGTGATATACACACCACCACTTGGTCTGCCACCAAGGGTTTGAGCCACATCGGCACGGGACTCAATACTGCGGACGTCACTTTCGTGCAGAAACTTTTTCGCCGTAGCGAACAGTTCTGCAGTCTGCGTGTCCAGATCCTCACGGTCAACGATGATGACGATGGAGGGATTATTAAAGGTATCCGGGTCACGCAAGGCAATCATACGGGATAGGAACAGCATGGTGTACGTTTTGCCGCAGCCGGTCGCACCGAAGTATGTACCGCCCTTACCATCACCGGCAGGACGCAGATGTTTTTTGATATTCGTAAGCATTTTCTCGGCGGCGAAAAACTGAGGATACCGACAGACAATGGCTTCACTCTTTTGGCTGTCATCCGGGTAGAATACGAAATCCCGGAGCAGTGGAATAACTCGGTTCTTGGCAAAAGCACCGGAAATCATCGTAAAAAGCGAACTGATGCCGTTAGAAACTTTGTCGTGGTCATTCGCCTTATTCCATGCATAATAATAGGCATACGGTGTGAAAATGCTGCCCATTTTTGTATTGGCACCATCGCTAATCACGGACAAGAAACAGTACTTCATCAATTTCGGAATATCTCGGTTATAGCGAATGGTAATCTGCTCCCATGCATCATGTACAGTGGTATCCTCGCTGATGGCCGATTTGAATTCACAGATGACAACAGGGATACCGTTGATGAACACCAAAAGATCCGGGCGACGCAGACGCTCACCTTGAACGGAATATTGGTTCACAACCTTAAAAATGTTGTTCTGCGGATTATCAAAATCAATGTAATCGATATGCAGAGCCACCTTACTGACATCATCGCGCACAAGGTCAAAACCCTCGTTGATGAGCCAAAAGGTTTCCCGGTTTCCGCTGTATAAAGGGGATGCAGGAATCAACTGCAGCCGATTAATGATCTTTTGTAATTCAACCTCGCCCAATCCATCATTAGCGTAACGATCCTGCATAAATGCACGGAGATCATCCAAGAGTAAAATATCCTCATATTTCCTGTGGATACTTTCACCGTGGACATAAGTATACCCCTGTTGCTCAAGCAGAGCAATGATGGCCTCTTCCAACTGTGCTTCGGTAAATTGACCTTTTATGAATGTATAGTCCACGCAGGCGCCTCCTTCCTTACATTACTTCTCTAAATACATCAATTAAATAAGAATTGAGACTCGCAGCAAGATTAATTGCTAAGGTAGCCATATCTTTTGATACTTTAACAGTGCTTCGGCCTGCGCCGTGGGAAGCGGTAGAGTTATTTCGAATATAGGGTAAAGACATAAGAATTTTTTCCCGGAATCCATCACCAGCCATACTTTCGGGAAAATCCAAGCCACCACGGTCAATAAGCTCTTTGGTTAGCTTATCGGCATTTCCGCGATCAACCTGAAGTATAACCTTCATCACGCTTTCATAGCTTTTTCCGGCGTTTGATATTGCCTCGGCGTAATCACCTTTTTGAAAAAACTCGATTGATTTCATAAACTCATCATAAGCCGACTGAAATATTGGGGCAGAAGCTGTAATTTCATGCAATTGTAGTAGCGCCTTTTGCTTCAAATCCTGTTCAAATTGCTGTGAGTCTACCTTGATCATTCGCCCATCGTGTAGTAACCAAGGTATATCACTATCTTCAAATACATTGTTTAGCTCAGACTGAAATTTTACTTTTTCTCCATCGGATAATTCTTTATACTGTAATTCTATTACATCGAACAGGAATGGTGTAAAAGCAGCGGCCAAAGGGTTAAATGCAGGGCCATCAAAAACATTGTGTGTCAGCGAAATATATGACGCTCCTTTTTCATCATTAAATACTCGAACTGCAAGGTCGAGAGCATCGGTTCTCTCCTCATAGCTGTCATATCGATTTGGATGTATGATGGTGGGTTCCGCAAAGTCATACATTACAGAAGCTATTTTCACTTTAACCTGATACTCTATTTCTCCACAAATATGATCTTTGGATTCGCCATTTCCAAATTCGATCAGATTGCTATATCGTTTAGAAAATAACATCATGTTCTCTCTCCTTCCTCCAAGGACCCTTTTATCAGAATCGGACAAATATCTTTTATCTGATTCTTCAATTGTTCATTGATTTCTCTGCGTAACATATAGGTGATATAAATATTTGCAACAGAATGCTGCTTGTCGAGATCTGGAAGCGGAATTTGAATCTCATAAAATCTGTCCAAGTCCAAATTCGCCCGGACACTAGCATCACTGGCAAACCATCCGTATCGGTCCGTCTCTGGGCGTGAAAACCATAGCATAATATATTCTGCCACAGCAGATGTATTTTTTACTTGGAGCACTGAATAAGCGGGAGAAATCAAGGTGGGTTCGTCTTTGTCATACAGAGCAATACGAATGCATTTATCTCGTCCAGTCTGCATTGAACTGTATGCAAACTGACCATTTTGAACGATTTTGTAATTTTTGAGATTCACCGAAGTGGTATCTGCAACGGACGGCATAAATTGTTTTTCAATATTAATACCATGAACATTTGTTAAAGTTCCGGTTGTGTTCCGAACATCAATTTCTTCCAACAGTTTTCCTACGGATACATTGGGAGCAGAATGCTTGATAATATCAATTTCAGAAAATACAGCTTGCTTCAAATCTTCCAACCCCCGCTCATAGCTACGTTGGTTGGCGAGCATAGCATTATAGATATCCACATATTTCTGCTGGATACTGATGGGCGGTAATTCGATGTCGATATCACACATATCATCCCACGAAAATGTCTCGCGGGCAGACCCCCAAGAATTGAAACGGGCATATCGGTCAAATTCCGGGCGGTTGAAATACATAAACAGATAAGATGAGAGTAACCCGCAGCTTTCTTTAACGCGAAATATCACAGAAATAGACGAAATTAAGAATGTTTCTTCTGTCGAATTAAACGCCAAAGAAACTTTATCGCCACGTCGGGAGGTATCTGGAACATACGCAAAAGAACTCGGCTCCATCAGTTTATACGAAGTCAGATTAACCCCCGACAAATCTGCTTTTGTTCTAATCATCTGCTTTTGGGTAGAAAGTCCCACGACAGAATCTTCCCCATAAAAATTATCAGCATTGCGTGTATCTAATTGCTCTATATACAATCCCAGTTTAGTCGATGCCATAGCCAATCCCCCTAAATGCATCTTTGAGCATTGACTGCGACAATTCCTCGGACACCATCAGTAAGCGCATTTCGTTTTGAATACGAGCCATTTCCTTGGCATAATCAATATCGAGGTCATGATCGATAAACTCGATATATTTACTCGGAGCCAGAGAAAAATCCTTGTCTTCGATGGAAATATCCTCAGCGTGCACCTTGTCCTTTTTCAGAACCTTCACAGACTGGCAAAATTCCGGCACATCCGCATAGAGAGTAGTATTCACGCTCTGCCACGCATCATAGACCTTTTTAACTTCCGCAATCTGCGCAGGAGTCAGAACGGTCTTTTTCTTTTTCTTGCCCTTGTCAATAACAATTTCTTCGACATTTTGATCCCAACGACGCAAATCCATAAATAGCACTTCGCCACGGCGGTCACGCACCTGCCGCCCATTGACAGTACCAGCCTTCTTGTTCATGTTTACGATCCACAGCGTTACGGAAATATCGGTGGTATAGAACATATCACGAGGCAGGACGATAATAGCCTCAACTTTATCATTCAAAAGAAGCTGCTTACGGATTTCATAATCATCGGGATCATTTAATGCACCGTTTGCCAGAAGAAATCCGGCAATACCGTGATTAACATCTAATTTGGAAATCATGTGGAGAATCCAGGCATAGTTAGCATTAGAGGCACGTGGAATACCATAACCCCGCCAGCGCGGATCATTAAGCAACTGGTCTTCTCCGCGCCATCCCTTAAGATTAAACGGAGGATTTGCCATAATGAAATCAACCTTTTTGTCTTTGTGCAGGTCCTCGGTGAAGGTGGATGCGTTCTTTTCTCCGAGGTTATGAGAGATGCCACGAATAGCAAGGTTCATTTTGCACAGCCGCCAGGTTTCCTGGACGCTCTCCTGTCCGATAACAGAGATATTCTTGCGGTTCCCGTGGTGACTTTCTACAAACTTATGGGACTGTACGAACATACCGCCGGATCCACAGCAGGGGTCTATGTAAACGCTGTCTTTGATACAAACAGAAAAAGCCTTCTCCGGCACATAAGTTCTGAAAAAGGCTTGAAATAAAGGGCTTTCGAGGTTCCGCTGTGTTTTACAGCAGAGCTTCGGAAGCCCCTTTTCTGTTTATTCGATTGTTGCTGGCCGGTTCTATGGCTTTTGGAACTTACCCTTCAAAAACGGCTGTCGGAGGAATAATTAAAAAGTGTGGAATAATTAAAAAGTTCATCATTTTTCCTTAATTGCTTCGACACTTGGCCCAATTTTCAATGTCAGATCTGTAAGGCTTTTCTCATATTGAGCCTTAGAAATGGCATTCCTTTCAAGAAACATGTCGAGCAACTTTTTTTGCCTGAGAAAAAGCAATTGATTCTTTTCCTCATATGTGAGAGTCTCCCACTCACGTTTTTCAAAATCTGTGTCCACGGCATTCTCACATCCTTGAATATTTTGTCGAACCGTTCATCAAAAAACAGCACAAGATGCCTTACATATTCTGCTCTTTTGAGTTCGCTCTGATTTTCTTTGCAGGAGCAGGAAGCGTAAAGTCAAGAATGTATTCAAACGTTGTGCCCATGGTGATATAGCTGCTCGGCCATCCAAATATTCCGATCTTGTTTACCAAGTTGCGTCGGTCCCATATAATTGTGTTTCTAAATTCATAACCGGCTGCACGCATGGCATTGATAATGTTTATGTGCAAGGGCACCCGTTTCCCATCAATCCATGCATCCGTAATATTTATAAGGATATGGGCTTTCTCTTGAAAGACGGGCATCATATCTCGAAAGATATCGGATATTTGTTTCTCGAATGATTCAGCATCGAGTATTCCTAAATCACGGGGATCTTGGCTATACTGCTCAACCTTGCCGAATTGTTCGTTTTCACGCAGATCACCACGGCGACTTTTGTTTTTGCGCTCTCTGTTCAGTATATTGGCATACGGTGGTGATGTAAAAGCCAGCTTGACCGTCCCCGGCGCAACACGGTTCACGATATTTCTGGCATCATCACAAACTGCCATTTGTTTGCAATGACAGTCAGCGGGCGGTTCCGAAACACGAGAATTTGAAAGATCAACATATTCTTGCTTTAGATCGAAACCTAATGCGTTTCGATCCAGATCTTGTGCGGCAAGAAGAGTAGTTCCAGATCCGACAAAAGGATCTAATACAAGTTCGCCTCTGTGGGTAAACTGTTCAATAACTCTTTTGGCCATAGCAATAGGAAATACGGCGGGGTGAACTGACTTGTCCCTTATGTCCCTTGGCTCGTACATAAACTGCCATACGCCTATTTGATTCTTCATCCAATCTCTGGCTTCTATGCAAGAAAGGAAGCCTTTCTTACAATCACAAAGCCTTGCGTTATCAATGCTTATGAAATCGGTAGTTGACATTGTTCAAATTCCCTGCTTTCCTTAAACCTGCTCTGTGCAAAATCAAAGAACTCTTGATTTATTTCAAACCCGATACAGTTCCTACCAAGCCGGTCGCTTACTATCCAAGTTGTGCCTGTTCCTAAAAAAGGATCAAACACAACGCCATCTTTCGGGCTTCCACACAGCACAATCTGTTCAACAAGTTGCTCTGGGAATGTTGCCGTGTGACTGCCATTAAGAGGTTGTGTATTGATGGGCCAGACATCGCCCGGATTCTTCATGCGACCATTTGCACCAAGAATCTTGATTGCGTCCAAGTCGAAAAAATACTTCTTGTTTAGTGCAAAATGGAAGACGTGTTCATATGTGTTGTTAAGGCGATCAGTGACGCTGGCAGGAATCCTATTAGGTTTCTGCCAAATAATATCGTCACGCAACAACCATCCTCGCTCCTGCATCTCAATAGCAAACCGAGATGGGATGAGCAGAAGCTGCTTGTTTTGGTATAACTTCCCGTTTTGCTTAATCTTCGGTTGAAGCGGTTTAGTAGTAAAATACTTCTCTTTACGATCCTTTTGAGCTTGCGTAATGTTTCCTTCGTCGTCTAAATACTTGCTCCATGCACCGGCCCCTGACCCAAAATACGTGTCTCCAACATTAATGAAAATATTAGCGGTCGGTTTCAGGTACGGACGAAGCTCATCAAAAAAGTCTGCAAGCCTTGATACATAGGCTTCAGGAGTTTCCTCTGAACCTATCTCTCCTTCGCCATTATAAACTCGTTTGGCCCAATACGGCGGCGACGTTACCAGCAGATCAATTGAAGCAGGTTCTACCTGTTTTATTAACTCAAGGGTATCGCCACAAGCAATCAAGTGTTTCATTCCGATTCCTCCTTCGGAGCCTCTGCAATACGCAAGATTAGCTCACTCTTCTCTTGGTCTAAATAAATAGAGAACCTTGTTATGCCCTTTTCGACCGGAAGGTTATTCAGAATCGATTTTGGCAAGCGGATGCGCATATCTTGCTGTAAAGCATATGTATCAAGATAAATAGGTTCTTTAGCCATGTCGGTCTCCTTTCGCCCTAAATTTAGGACCATTATAGCACTATTTCAGTCTAAAATCAACCCGACCAAGCCGCATTAATTTTGAACTTTTCTTGAAGGGCACCCGTTAAACAATTATGTGCTGCTGATATAAGTCGGTTTTTGCCGAAGGCCTGATCCGGAATTTCGTCCCGTGATTGTGTCCAGTACGCGCGTCAAAATCGACATAAATTGCTCCAGCTTCGATGAGGTCCAAGAATCTCTCCAGCGTAGGATCGACATAGGCCTCGATCTCGTTGTACTTAAAGCACTCCTTGCCGGAGATATAGCGTGTTTCAGCTTTTACATACATGAGGTTGTTGAGTTTTGTGCTCAGTTTTTGAGAAATGTCAGCAAAAGTCCAGTACGGATTCGGATCAATATCTCCTGTGCCAACACCATCTCTTATGAATCTGCGCCACTCAGCATGGCGATCATCAATCATTTGGTAGTCAAAGGAAATGAAAATGCATTCAGCGTTCCAGTCAACATTGACCTTAAACCCTCGGTCGCTGCAGGAGGTTGCATTAATAGTTTGACGGAAACTTCTTTCGTTCATCGGATAGAGGGTCCCCGCATCTTGATGAGGCCACCCATAAAGCGGAAGCAGTATCTGCGGAACTATCCGTGCATTTCGAGGTTTAGGCTCACTGTGGAATAGTGTTAACAACGATCCCGTCTCAGCTCGCTGGCTTTTCAACTCCCAATCTCCAAAATCGGGCAATTGAAGATTGTTTTCCGCAACATCAAGAAGATCTTCCAGCGTGTTACCGACGCCACCGGCATTACCGGGGCGTTGATTCCTGACCCAGCCCATTTCTTTGATTTCTTGCAGTCTGATTCTTAGTAAATCCAGATCGTGTTCTCTCATATTATTTGTACCTCCTCGCATTAAAGAACTTGTTCCACGACATCGAACAAGGCATTAAGTTTTCTAATTGGAATCCGAATATGCGGTCCTCTGTCATGTACCGGCTTAGAACCGTCTGCAGGTTGGTCTATGCACAAATCCATGACAACGGCTCCTTCGCTAATAGCGTTATATATATTCTTTGGAGAACGTAATATGTAGGCCCTGATATAATGGAATTGTTCTTCTGCGGTGTTCCTTGGGCCGATGGTTTCGGCAAACGCCAAGAGAACTTGTTGAATCTTATCCAAGCCGCTTGTCAAATCCCAACGAGCTAAATATTCGTTATGATAATACAGATCGACATTGCTTGTACCGCTCGGCCTTAAAATGAATCCAAGTGAGTTTTCCTTATTCCCATATATTGTCGTGAACAGTTTTCTCTTAAGGCTTCCGTCACGTTGAGATGCTCTGACATAACTGAACCTATCAAAGATCTGAAGCGGAGTCATTCCTTCCGTTGATGTTTGATGAAACAGTGTCAACGTGCTACTCTTGCCTTTCTTTACCCGCATGCCCTTTAGCTCATAAGTTCCGAGGTCGGCAATGTGAAGGTTATTTTCATCAACCTCAAATTCACGTTCGAGTATTTGGCCCACGATTCCATCATCATTGCGGTACATTCCTGCCGGAACCGGTATAAACCCTTTACTCTCAACTTCCTTCAAGCGAAGAATCACTTGTTCTTTAGTCCATTCCATAGGATTGTCATTCCTTTCCATTAAGAGAGATACAGCCTGCTGACACACAGCAGGTCCTTTTGAGTACCTCTTATTCAGTTATCGTTCCGTCCTTGATGTGGTAACTTATGCCACGCTCATTACAGAACGCTATTACCTCTGCAGCCCTGTCATTGAAGAACTGCTTGTGTTGCGTATAAGCAGTAACTTCGGTGTTGTAGTTCATTCGACCAAATATAATTCGGTCAACGAAGTCTACTTTCTCCAGCAACACCTGTAAGTCTTGCCTGACGATGTTAGGTGTCGGGAACGGCTCAATACTTACCCATGTAATGCAGCCTGCATCGTGTAGCGCTCTTAATGAATCAAGTCGTTCTTTCAAAGGTGCTGACCCCGGCTCTATGCGCTTTCTAAACACCTCATCCGTAGTAATCAGCGTAATGCCATACTCATTTTCTTTTGAAAACTTAGCTAACTCAATCGGCAAAATGCCCTTAGTTAGAACTGAACACTTTATCCCAACGTCATTGAGCTTTTTGATTGATGCCAAGCTCACTTCCTGAATTTCAGGATACTGATACATAAACGGATCCGTTGAAAAACACAACTGAACAGATTTGATTTTATCCTTCAATCGAGGAATCTCCTTGTCCAGTAGTTCAAGCGTGTTTGACACCAGATATGGCTCCAACCATTCCTCGTAAGATTTTATTTGCCCGAAACGTTTCTTCATCATAAAAGCATAGCAGGGATATTTGCAGCCATGAGCGCAGCCTTGAATATGATTCATCGTATAGTCGCCATACTCTACACCGGTTTTGTAGAGCATGGTTTTCCTTTCGATGTAACCTTTAACCTTTTTCATTCTGCACCTCTACGTGCAAAGCTTATTTTGCCACGTGATACCGAAGCTCCATAGTTTTGCTTTAACTCATTCTTTATATCATTTCTGAACCCGTCTGATGGGAAAACCGGGTGTTCATCAAGAACAGCCCACAAATCATCAAACGAAACATCATCTTGCCCGTCAAACCGGGTTTGCAGGTATTCCGCAATATCCTTTATATAATAACAGAATTCGTCAGTCACTGTTTTGAAGAAGCCGTTTCCTTCAAAATCAAGCATGATCTGATTCTCATTGCCATGAGTGTTCTTCGTGGATGACTTTCCTCCAAAGGTCTGCCATGCGCTCTTTTTATATAGCTGAAATCCCTTTAGATTACTTGTGCAGTGAATCAAATCGTACACAATAGCATTTTTTTCATTGAAAAACGGGAATGCCGCGATATAATACTGACGATTTTTGTTTCTGCGAAGCGCCTTGATAATATCTTCAATACGTTTCTCATAAGCAGTCTTGTCGCTTCCATAAGGAATAAGATTTTCCAGTTCTGTCAGATAGGTCTGCTCATATTTATTTCTCGTCGTATCCTTCTTGACCATTTTTACGGCCCGTATTGAATCCGAAACCATATGATTGATGATGATTTCACACCAATTGTTGATATAAGGGAAAAGCGCGTTCCAGTCTATGGTCGCTTGGAATGGATCATAAATAAGCAAATAGTGCTTTCCGTTTACCATCGATTTACCGATCCGTTTTGCGAGGTCATTACCATCCTCGGTAGTGATATGATAATGAAAATTTCTGGTTTCGCCGGGCATAAGGCTTTCGAGATGAGCTGTTTTGACAGCGGATAAATCGCTGAAGTACAAATCTATCTGTTTTCCGTAATACTGTCCTGCAACTTGACGGAGATATTTAGCAACGCGAACCGGCGTGCCGAAAACTTGCTGACCGTCATCATCGACATATTCACCGCTATTTGACATACAATCGATAAAAACGAGTCCGGTGCAGTATTTATTCAGAAGAAGTATGTGCGCCCACGCTTCAACATACTTCTCAATGAGCTCAAATTTCTTTATAGTATGCGGATTCGCATGGCCAATTATTTCATCACTGCTGCTCACTACTTGTTCCCTCCTCCGGAATTAGATCCATAATGTCTCCGATATTGCAGTCTAATGCTTTGCAGATTTTCATTAAGACTTCCATGCTCACGGTTTCTCCCTTGGACAGTTTCGTAACGGAGGCCCAGCTGATGCCAGCCGCAGCAAGTAAATCCTTCTTTTTCATATCTTTATCTATCAGAATCTTCCATAATTTTTTGTAACTGACTTCCATCGGGATCTCCCTTCCTTAAATCTAAAAAAAGCCTGTTTCAGAGCTCGACTAAGATATTATATCACGAAAGTGTGCAAAACACAAGAGGTTTTCTCTGAAAACGCTCGAATTTCCACTGATTATAGTTGAAATTTCATCGTAGATGTGGTATAATATGTGAGCTCAAATCAATTCTGGTTAGGAGGGTGTGTCTTGTCGAAGAAGTATGATACGTTTGCGGCCTATCTTGAGGACGTGTACTATAACCAGATTTTCAGCAAAATTAAATCATATCTTTTTAACAGCAAAGGTCGCTTGGACCTATCAACCTCTGTTGTTTCCGACCCTTCTTATGTGGAATTGAGTGATTTCAAAATCATGGGAGTCAATTTCCACGAGTCCGATACAGACAAAATTGAATGCAAAGTTACAGTTTGTGCGGAAATAGAAATATCCGGCTGTGGCCGACGTGACTATGAAAGCGATTCTACTGAATGCTGGATTTCAATACCTTTTTCAGCAACTTTGAGAAATGGGCTCCAACAAGTCAGCATTGGATATGCATCAGAGTATTCAAGAGAACTGTTTCGAGCAGAAGATGCCCTCACTAAATACTTGGTCCCATACATCTACGCAAAAGATCTCGATAAACATGCCGAGCGGTTCCTCGAAAAATACTGTCCCCGTGCGTTAGAAGAGCCTATGCCGCTCCCCATCAAGGAGATTGTTGAAAATATGGGACTGACGGTTTATCATGCTCCACTGCCGGACGGTATCTTTGGTCGTACATATTTCAATGACGCTAATGTTGAGGTTTTTACAAATAAAACGTGCTCGGAAACAGAAGATCGGACTATACGCCCCGGAACCATACTTGTTAACCCCGATGTCGTTTTTATGCGAAATATCGGTTCGACAAATAATACCGTAATCCACGAGTGTGTCCATTGGGACAAGCACTATAAGTTCTTCGAGCTTCAGAAGCTCTTGAACCCTGATATCCAAGCAATCTCCTGCGCTGTTGTCGAGGATTATAAGAAGAAGTCCAACGAACTCGCAGATGAGCTGTCTTGGATGGAGTGGCAAGCTAATGCGCTGGCTCCCAAAATTCTAATCCCCGCAAAAACCGGTAAGGCAAAACTCTCCGAAATTCTAAACAGACTTCACAGAGCATATCGTGGTCATCTACGTGACGGGTACGTCATGGAACTAGCCATCAGTGAGTTCGCTGATTTTTTCAAGGTTTCAACGACAGCCGCAAAGATCCGTGCTGTTGAACTCGGTTTTGAGCAAGCCGCCGGTGTTTTCAACTTTGTCGATGGTAAGAACTACCCGCCATTCTCCTTCAAAAAAGGCAGTTTGAAAAAAGGCCAAACCTTTGTCATCGACCGCAACAATGTCATAATTCAGTCCCTGCTTAACCCAGATTTATCTGAGGATATTGCGGCGAGGCGTTTTATTCACGCTGGTGGTCTACTCGTCATTAATGATCCTCAATATGTAAGTATTGTGGAGGATTCTGAGCCAACCCTTACCGAATACGCCTTAGAGCATGTCGATGAGTGCTGTTTGGTATTCGACCGCACTACACGAGTCAGCACTCAATACGATGACTCCTTCTACCGCATATGCTTCCTTTGTAGAGATGCCGATTCAAAGAGTTTTGTTGAAGCCAGCTTCAATCCGAAGGAAGGCAAGAATGAAGATGTACAGAAACGTGCCCGTGAAATGGCTGCCATCGCAGCAGAAGCAAAGCGAGTCGCAGATATCCTTGCTGAGGTTCCTTCATCGTTTTGTGGGACCCTTGACTATCATATCAAACGTCGTGGGTACACCAACGAGAAGATGGAAGAACGTACAGGCATAAGCTCTCGCATGATTCAAGACTATCGAAAAAAGAAGGATTCCAACATCACCTTACAAAGCGTGCTTGCTCTTTGCATCGGACTGAATCTGCAACCGGCTTTCTCTTATGATTTAATCCTCAAGGCTGGTTTTAACATAATGACCGCCAAGGACGAGCACCTCATTTATCGGTACCTGATAGAACACCACCACATGGAAAACATCTTCATGTGGAATGCAAAGCTGCAAGATGCCGGTATTCCGCAGCAACTACCCAAAAACGGGAACAAAATGACTGCTCCTGAAAAATAATTCGGAAGTCGCACTTCCGGTATAAAACCCAGATAAATCAAGGCTCTTATGTCTTTCGAGACATGAGGGCCTTCTTTTTTTGCCTATTTTACAGGCTTTTCGGCCATCGGAACCGGAAGTCCCGCTTCCTCGTGAAAATCCGAAATCTCAATAAAATAGTACATGTGAGTGAAAGCTCACACCCACAAGCGGTACGTCCGCTGGCCCCGGACGATCCAGTGCCGCCTGATGGGACAAGTTAATACGAACAGCTGCCTACTGGATAAGGAAGCTGCAGACTGGGACGGAGAAATCTCCGTCGGGACTGTGGTTAGGTTTCTATACCCATTTTGCAGCTGACCATTAAGGTTTCCTCCGTTCCAAGCAAATCGAACGGAGGAAATTTTCATGCAAAACAGAGACAAAAAGCACTTTATCCCGGTCAACAGGACCCCCATCGAGGTCAGCGAGGAAGTTTACAGGGCTTACTATCAGCCGATCTGGAACACCCGCTACCATGCCCAACAGAACGGCGAGTGCCGCTGCACCAAGGCCCAGCTCTGGAAGTGCGACGGTGTTTGCCCCGGCTGCCCGTTCTACGTTACCGGTAAGAAGGTATCCATCGATACGCCCATCGGCGGCGAGGACGACGAGCTTACCATTGGCGATACGCTGGCCGACGACGCACCGTCTGCGGAATCCATTCTTATGGATAAGGAACTGCTCGACGCTCTGTACGAGGAGCTGAACCGCCTTGACCCGGACGGCAGACGCATCTGCGAGCTCATCATGCAGGGCAAGACGGAGCGTGAAATCGCTGCCGACATGGGCAAACGCCAGTCGACCATCAACTATCAGAAGAACAAGGTGTTCTCCATTCTGCGTGAAGCCCTGAAGGACTTCATCTAATACCCCGCAATGACCGCCGTGGAAGAAATTCTGCGGCGGTCAAATTTTTTCAGATTTTTTCGTTCAAAACCCTGATTTCCCTCCAGTGGGTACTGAGGACAGCAAAACAACACAGGTCCTCAGAAAGGAGGAACCGCCAATGAGTGAGTCCAGACCCAACAAGGCCGTCACCGATGAAGAGCTCATCGGAGTGCTTACGGCAATCAGCGTAGTGTCAAAGCGTCTGGCGAGGAAGCTGATCCAGCTGAACCAGACAAGTCAATCTCAGGAAGGAGGAAATCACGATGAGCAAAATGAGCGAAATGGAAGCGACCATCAGGGAGTTGCGGGATATTGCATCTTCTATTAACGACATCGCCAACTGGCTGACCGGCGCATTCAGCGGCACCGAGGAAGCGGCCCCTGCTCCGGAACCGGAAAAGGCACTCACCCTCGAAGAGGTCAGAGCGATTCTGGCAGAAAAGTCTCGTGATGGCTTCACCGCTCAGATTCGTGACCTTCTCCTGAAGTACGGTGCCAAGAAGCTCTCCGAGATTGACCCGGCAAGCTACAAGGCTCTGGTAGCGGATGCGGAGGTGCTCGGAAATGCCTAACCACGCGCTTCTCTCTGCATCGTCTTCGCACAGGTGGCTCAACTGCCCACCTTCGGCAAGACTCTGTGAAGGCTACGACGACAAAGGCAGCAATTTCGCAGCCGAAGGTACCGACGCCCACGCTCTCTGTGAGTTCAAGCTCCGGACGGCACTCGGTATGGAAGCAAAAGACCCGACCGAAGAGCTCACTTGGTACAACTCCGAAATGGAGGAATGTGCCAACGGGTATGTGTCCTTCGTAATGGAGCTGGTCGAGGAGGCCAAGAAGACCTGCTCGGACCCTGTGGTCCTGATCGAACAGCGGCTCGACTACTCCAAGTATGTTGAAGAGGGCTTCGGCACCGGCGACTGCGTCATCATTGCAGACGGGACGCTGCACATCGTCGACTACAAGCACGGCAGAGGCGTTCTGGTCGAAGCTGACGACAACCCGCAGATGAAGCTGTACGCCCTCGGTGCGCTGGAACTGTTCGACTGCATCTACGACATCGACGCCGTCAGCATGACCATCTACCAGCCCCGACGCTCCAACGTCAGCACCTTCACCATCCCAAAGGACGAACTCTACGAGTGGGCCGATCAGGTTCTGGCCCCGACTGCAGAGCTTGCCTTTAACGGAGACGGTGAATACCACTGCGGCGAATGGTGCCAGTTCTGCAAGGCCAAAGCTGACTGCCGTGAAAGAGCCAACGCCAACATGGAGCTTGCCAAGTTCGAGTTCAGGCAGCCGCCTCTGCTGACAGATGAAGAGGTCGAAGAAATCCTCGGTCGTATCGACGAGCTGATCGCTTGGGCCTCCGACATCAAGGACTATGCGCTTCAGGCAGCCATCAGCGGTAAACAGTGGTCCGGCTACAAGCTGGTCGAGGGCCGCTCCAACCGCAAGTACACAGACGAGAATGCCGTCATCGCAGCCGTGACCGCTGCCGGGTATGACCCCTACGAACGCAAGATCCTCGGCGTCACTGCTATGATCTCGCTTCTCGGAAAGAAACAGTTCAACGACATCCTTGGAGGCATGATCATCAAGCCTCAAGGTAAACCCGCGCTGGTGCCGGACAGCGATAAGAGACCGGCAATGACAACCATTATCGATGATTTTAAGGAGGACAACTAATATGTCAAATTCTACTAAACTCGCAAACCCCATGAAGGTTATCACCGGCAAGGACACCCGTTGGTCCTACGCCAATGTCTGGGAGGCCAAGTCCATCAATGGCGGCACCCCGAAGTTCAGCGTCAGCCTCATCATTCCGAAGACTGACACCGTGACCGTTCAGAAGATCAAGGTGGCAATTCAGGCGGCCTACGAGGAAGGTCAGGCCAAGCTCAAGGGCAACGGTCGCACCGTACCACCTCTCACCGCTATCAAGACGCCTCTTCGTGACGGCGACACCGAGCGTCCGGATGATCCGGCTTATGCTGGCAGCTACTTCATCAACGCCAACTCCGCTACGGCTCCCGGCATCGTGGACGCTGACTGCAATCCGATCCTGACTCGCTCCGAGGTTTACTCCGGCGTGTACGGTCGTGCCAGCATCAACTTCTACGCTTTCAACTCCAACGGCAATAAGGGCATCGCCTGTGGGCTCAACAACCTGCAGAAGATCCGTGACGGCGAACCCCTCGGCGGCAAGGCCAGCGCAGCGTCTGACTTCGAAACCGTGTCGGACGAAGATTTCCTGTCTTAAGGAGGTACGCACCATGAACGCTACTACGATTCTTTGCATTCTGCTTCTGTCCCTTTATCTTGTTCTGGCCGTTTTCTGGCTCTTCAGGTCCATCGTCGACACCATCGACGAGCGCAAGACCAAAAAGCGCAATGCTGAACTCGATGCCGAGCGTGAAGCTCGCAACGCCAAATGGGAAGCCGAGCGTCAGCAGCTTGAACGTGAACGTGCCATTCGTGAGGTCGAGTACCACGAAGCCCGAATGAAGGAACTCGAAAGCAAGTAATCTCCTGCCTGCGGGTGGTGGGAGTAATCCTGCCACCCTGTCAGGCTTGGGAAAGGACCGGTGTGTATGAAAACACTTAGTATTGATATTGAAACCTATAGCAGCGTGGAGCTTGCCAAGTGCGGCGTCTACAAATACACCGAGGCGACAGATTTCGACATTCTTCTCTTTGGGTATTCCACGGACGGCGGCCCCGTACAGGTGGTCGACCTTGCCTGTGGCGAGACGATCCCTCCGGAGGTCATCGCTGCGCTGACAAATGATGATGTGACGAAGTGGGCCTTCAATGCTCAGTTCGAGAGGATATGCCTTTCCCGCTGGCTTCGGGATCACGGCGGCTTTGATAATGCCCACTACAGCATCCCGGAAGACACCGTGGGCAGCTACCTCGATCCGACCTCGTGGAAATGTACCATGATCTGGTCCGCCTATATGGGCTTGCCGCTTTCGCTGGAAGGCGTCGGTGCTGTTCTGGGCCTTGGAAAGCAGAAGCTGACCGAAGGCAAAGAGCTCATCAAGTATTTCTGCCAGCCCTGTGCGCCGACGAAGGTCAATGGCGGTCGCACCCGCAATCTGCCGGAAAACGCTCCGGACAAGTGGGCCACCTTCAAACGGTATAACGTCCGTGACGTCGAGGTCGAGATGTCTATTCAGGAAAAGCTCGCCAAGTTCCCGGTACCGGAAGCGGTCTGGGAGCAATACCACCTTGATCAGGAAATCAACGACAGAGGTGTCGCCCTCGATATGGAGCTGGTGCGTCAGGCCATCGCTATGGACACCCGCTCCCGTGCAGAACTCACCGCTGCCATGAAGAAGCTAACAGCTTTGGATAACCCCAACTCCGTGCAGCAGATGAAGCAGTGGCTTTCGGACAACGGTCTGGAGGTCGATTCCCTCGGCAAGAAGGAAGTCGCTGAAATGCTCAAGACTGCTCCGGCAGAGTTTCAGAAGGTCCTCCTTCTCCGGCAGCAGTTGGCCAAGTCATCCGTCAAGAAGTATCAGGCTATGGAAAAGGCAGTCTGCGCCGACGGTCGTGCACGTGGAATGTTTCAGTTCTACGGTGCCAACAGAACTGGTCGCTGGGCCGGACGCATTATCCAGATGCAAAACCTGCCCCAGAACCATCTTTCGGATCTGGCAGAGGCCCGTGGCCTTGTCCGCTGCGGCGACTTTGACGGCGTGGAGCTTCTCTACGAAGATGTGCCGGATACGCTATCCCAGCTGATCCGCACCGCCTTTGTGCCGAAGCCGGGATACAAGTTCATCGTTTCTGACTTCTCGGCAATCGAGGCCAGAGTGCTGGCGTGGTTTGCCGGTGAAATCTGGCGTCAGGAGGTCTTTGAAAAAGGCGGCGATATCTATTGCGCCTCCGCATCGCAAATGTTCAAGGTCCCTGTTGAGAAGCACGGCGTGAACGGCCACCTGCGGCAAAAAGGCAAAATCGCTGAACTCGCCCTCGGCTATGGCGGTTCCGTCGGAGCCCTAAAAGCGATGGGAGCCTTGGAGATGGGCCTTTCGGAAGACGAGCTTCAGCCGCTGGTCACTGCTTGGCGCAACTCGAACCAAAACATTGTGAGGTTCTGGTGGGACATCGACCGGGCAGCTATGAATGCCGTGAAGTATCACATGGACGGCGAGGTCTGCGGAGTCAAGCTCTGCTACCAAAGCGGGATGCTCTTCATTACGCTCCCGTCCGGCAGACGCCTTTCCTATGTGAAGCCCAAGCTCGGTACAAATCAGTTCGGCAGCGAGTGTATCACCTACGAGGGCATCGGCGGTACAAAGAAGTGGGCGCGGCTGGAGACCTACGGCCCGAAGCTCGTGGAAAACATCGTCCAAGCCATATCCCGTGACATTCTCTGCTATGCCATGCGGACCCTGTCGCACTGCTTCATCACCATGCACATTCATGACGAGCTGGTCATCGAAGCCAGTCCCGACGTCGACCTGAAGGTTCTCTGTGAGCAGATGGGCCGGACCCCGCCGTGGGCAGACGGGCTCAAGCTCCGTGCCGATGGCTACGAGACCATGTTTTATAAAAAAGACTGATTCTGATTCGTTCAAATACCACTATACCCTCCAGTGGGTAGTGAGAACTTTAGATTGGAGGTGCCTATCATGGCCGAATACAAAAACGCAGAAGGCTATGCCGATCCCACAGCATTCGGAGCCTTCTGTGCCATTGAAAAAGAAGAAAAAGCTCTCCGGACATTCAGGCCCATCGTGTATATCTGCAGCCCGTATGCCGGAGACACTGAAAACAACACCGCTGCCGCCAGACGCTACAGCCGTTTTGCGGTGGAGGCCGGATACATTCCCATCGCACCGCACCTGCTGTTTCCACAGTTCCTTGACGACAACAATCCCACAGAGCGTGAGCTGGGACTGTTCTTCGGGAATGCCATCATGAGTAAATGTGCCGAAATGTGGGTCTTCGGTGACCGTATCTCCGAAGGCATGGAGGCCGAGATCAAGAGAGCAACTTGGAAAGGACACCGAATCCGCTACTTCAGCGTGACCTGCGAGGAGGTAACACAATGAAATTCACTTTGTACCGCTCCAACTGTCAGGAAGTGCCTGAAAACTGTACCTACCCTCATAAGGTCGAGGTCACCGGGAAGGACAGCCTCATCGAAGCTGTAAAACACGATTATGTTTGTGCCGAGTATCAGGGCAATTACCGCAGCAACGATAACTTCATCGGTTCAGACTGTTTGCCGGTCGATTGCGATAATGACCACAGCGACGATCCGGAAGAATGGGTCTATCCCTCCGACGTTGCTAACGCTTTCCCCGGCGTGGCCTTTGCGGTCCACTACAGCCGCAATCATATGAAGAAAAAGGGCAACAAGGCTCCGAGGCCGAAGTTCCACGTCTTCTTCGCCATTGACCGGATTACTGATCCCTGCCAGTACAGCGAGATGAAAAAGCTGGTCAACAGCATCTTCCCGTATTTCGACACCAAAGCCCTCGATGCCGCTCGGTTCTTTTTCGGGACAAAGGAGCCGGAGGTCGAGATCTTCGACGGCCCGATGACGCTGACCACCTTCCTTTCTGACGACGATTTCGACGCCAACATGGACTCCGGCAGCTACGGCGACATTGTCATTCCCGAAGGCAGCCGCAACGCCACAATGTCCCATTATGCCGGACGGATTCTGAAACGCTTCGGCAATACCGACGAGGCACATAAGCACTTTGCGGAAGTGGCTGCTTGCTGTCAGCCGCCGTTGGAGCAGTCGGAGCTCGACAGCATCTGGCGCAGCGCACAGCGGTTCTATGAAAAGGTTTCCACGCAGGAAGGATATATCCCTCCGGAGCAATACAATCAGGACCTGCAGCTCAAGCCCACCGACTATTCCGATGTCGGACAGGCTACAGTGCTCGCACGGGAATACGAAAACAAGCTCCGCTATTCGCCCTCGACCGACTACCTTGTTTACAACGGTCGGTTCTGGGAGGAATCCAAGCCCAAGTCTCAGGCCGTAGCGCAGGAGCTCACCACTCGCCAGCTTGAGGAGGCTGAAACCGAAATCAAGAAGACCACCGATGAGATGATGAAGAACGGCGCATGGGAGCTGCTGGCATCGATGGGTCCAAAGAAAGCGGTAATGGCTTTCAGCTCAGAGCAGGCTCGTTCCTTCCAAAAGTACGAGAATGCCACGGCCTACCGCAACTATGCCATCAAGCGCAGAGATTCCAAATACATCACCGCTGCCCTAAAGGAAGCACACCCGATGGTTGAGATTGACCAGCGGCAGCTTGACGCAGACGAATTTCTGCTCAACACCCCGTCAGCAACTTACGACCTTCGCATCGGTCCCGCCTCGGCTCACGAGCACACCCCCACGGACTACCTCACAAAGCAGACGAGCGTAGACCCGTCTGACGAAGGCATTGAAATCTGGCAGGACGCTCTGGATACCTTCTTCTGCGGCGACAGCGAGCTCATCAATTATGTTCAGGACGTCGCCGGTTTATCCGCTATCGGAAAGGTCTGCGTCGAGGCCTTGATCATCGCTTATGGCGAAGGCCGCAACGGTAAATCCACCTTCTGGAATACGCTCTCCCGTGTGCTGGGTACCTATAGCGGCAATATGTCCGCTGATACCCTGACCGTCGGATGCAAGCGAAACGTGAAGCCGGAGCTGGCCGAAGCCAAGGGCAAGAGGCTCATTATTGCAGCCGAGCTGGAGGAAGGAATGCGCCTTTCCACAGCCAACGTCAAGCAGCTCAGTTCCACGGACGAGATCTATGCGGAGAAAAAGTACAAGGACCCGTTCAGCTTTGTGCCGAGCCACACCCTCGTGCTTTACACGAATCACCTGCCGAAGGTCGGTGCGCTTGATGCCGGAACATGGCGCAGGTTGATCGTGATCCCGTTCAACGCCAAGATCGAAGGTTCGTCGGATATCAAGAATTATGCCGACTACCTCTATGCGAAGGCCGGTGGTGCCATTCTCAAATGGATCATGGCCGGTGCCAAGCGTGTGATTGAGCGGGACTACCACGTTGTCAAACCTGCTGTGGTTGAGGAAGCCACCCGTAAGTACAGGGAGAATAACGACTGGCTCTCGCAGTTCTTTGAAGAATGCTGCGAGATTGATCCTGACGCCAAGGCCAAATCCGGCGAGTTCTACACCGCATACCGCAGCTACTGTATGCAGGTGGGCGACTATATTCGCAGCACAACCGATTTTTACGCTGCCTTGGAAACGGCTGGTTTCGTGCGGCGCAAAAGCAATGCAGGAGTCATGATTTCCGGCTTGCAGCTTAAGTCTGATTTCTTGGAGTAAAGGCAAAAGTGCAGGTCGTGATAGTCTCTTCCTTAACTATTCCTATGGCATTGAAAAAACAACATATAAGAAAAGTTACGGAAATAAGGTACACGACCTGCACACCACCCACTCTAATCCCTGATGGAGGAACATTATGCGAGAGAAAACCATAGAACAACACTTAGTCAAGGCCGTGAAAAACAGCGGCGGCATCGCACCGAAACTGGTGAGTCCCGGATTTGACGGGATGCCGGATCGACTGGTGCTGCTGCCCGGAGGCAAGATCGGCTTCGTGGAGGTCAAGGCACCGGGCAAGGAACCGAGACCTTTGCAGGTAGCCAGACACGGATTACTGCGGCGGCTGGGCTTCAAGGTGTATGTCCTTGATGACCCGGAGCAGATTGTAGGGATACTTGATGAAATACGAACCGCATGAGTACCAGAGGTACGCCATCAACTACATCGAGGACCATCCCTTCGCTGCCGTGCTGTTGGACATGGGCCTCGGCAAGACGAGCATCACCCTGACCGCCATTGCGGACCTGCTATTCGACAGCTTCGAGGTCCACAAGGTACTGGTCATCGCTCCTCTTCGTGTGGCTCGTGATACTTGGAGCACAGAACTGCAAAAGTGGGATCAGCTCCACCACCTGACCTATTCTGTGGCGGTCGGAAGCGAGGCTGAGCGAAAAGCTGCCCTGACGAAGAAAGCCGACATCTACATCATCAACCGTGAGAACGTCCAGTGGCTCATCGAGAAATGTAAGCTCCCATTTGATTACGACATGGTCGTGGTGGACGAGCTTTCTTCCTTCAAGAACCACCAGTCAAAACGCTTCAAGGCTCTGATGCAGGTGCGGCCCAGAATCAAGCGAGTCGTTGGGCTCACCGGTACTCCGGCCAGCAACGGTTTGATGGACCTGTGGGCAGAGTTCAAGGTCATCGACATGGGAAAACGCCTCGGTCGGTTTATCACCTATTATCGACAAGAGTATTTCGTGCCGGACGCCATGAACGGACAGATCGTTTACAGCTACCGTCCGAAGCCCGGAGCCGAGCAAGCCATATACCGGAAAATCTCGGATATCACCATTTCGATGAAATCTACGGACCACCTGAAGATGCCAGAACTCATATCCAGCGAATACAAGGTCTATCTCAGCCCCGACGAGCAGGACGCCTACGATGAGATGAAAAAGCAGTTCATTCTGGACCTTCCCGAAGGTGAAATATCCGCTGCAAATGCCGCAGCCCTCTCCGGTAAGCTCTCCCAGATGGCCAATGGTGCCATTTACGACGATGCCGGAAATACGGTCCCGATTCATGAGCAGAAGCTGGACGCTCTGGAGGACATTATCGAGTCGGCAAACGGCAAGCCTCTTCTGGTGGCCTATTGGTATCAGCACGATCTGGAGCGGATCATGAAACGGCTGCATGAGCGGCATGTTCCGTTCTCCAAGCTGGACAAAGCCGACAGTATCCGCAGATGGAACAACGGCGAAATCCCGGTAGCCCTGATTCACCCGGCATCTGCCGGACATGGCCTCAATCTCCAGACCGGCGGCAACACCATCGTCTGGTTCGGCCTCACATGGTCCTTGGAGCTCTATTCCCAGACCATAGCAAGGCTCTGGAGACAAGGCCAGACCGAAGAAACCGTGGTCGTGCAGCATATTGTGACGGACGGCACCATTGATGAGCAAATCCTACGGGCATTAAAGGCCAAAGACAAAACGCAGTCTGCTTTAATCGCTGCGGTCAAGGCAAATCTGAAAATCTAACAACAATCTTCGCCAATCCGAGTGATCACAAATTCGGAGGTGAGACTTTGAACCCATACGAGAATCTGGCAAATGCCATTATTCTGCAAGCGGTCAAGGTTTACCGGCTGACCGACAACGAACAGCATCTTCAGGAAATAGAGTGTTTCTTCCGTTCCGGCTGGTTCGGTGTCCTGTCAAAAGTCGATCCGGAATTCCTCATTAAAGAGCTACGGAAGGAGAAGCAAAATGACCGCTAAAGAATATTTGTCACAGGCCCGGACGCTGGACATGCGGATTAAATCCAAGCTCCAGCAGATCGAGTCTTTGAATGAACTGGCCACATCCTGCACCGTCGTTTACAGCGACATGCCCAGAAACCCGAATCGTGGCGGCTCCAAAATAGAACGGGCCGTTTTGAAGATTATCGAGGTTGAGGAAAGCCTGAAACACGACGTCGAGGATCTGGTGGAACTGAAGAAGGAAATCATGGCCACAATCCGGGCCGTTTCGGATGTTGAACTGCAAACCCTGCTGGAGAAGCGGTATCTGTGCTTCCTCTCGTGGGAGAAGATCGCGGTTGAGATGCATTACAGCATCCAGCACATTTACCGGATGCACGATACGGCGCTTTCCTGTGTGGCCGCCATCATGAGAGTAAATGAGAGAGATTGAGAGTCGCCTCTTATGATAGTATTATGATGGACAAAGTAAAACCTACGGAAGCCTTGTGGGAGCCCTACTCCTGCAGGGCTTTTGTTATGCCCGGAAAGCGAGGTGATCATGTGCCGAGGAGTCCGAAGAAACCCTGCGCTTACCCCGGCTGTCCAAGGCTTACTGATAGACGCTTCTGCCAGGAGCACGAGAAGCTGGACCGGGATCGGTACAACAAGTACGAGCGCAGCCCGGACGTCAACCGCAAATACGGCAGGGCTTGGAAGCGTATCCGTGACAGGTATGCAGCGGCCCACCCTCTGTGTGAGCAGTGCCTTAAGGAAGGTCGGTTAACATCGGTCGAGGAGGTTCATCACATTCTTCCTATTTCCCAAGGCGGCACCCACGATGCCAGCAACCTGATGAGCCTGTGCCAGTCGTGTCACACGAAGATCCATCACGAGCTCGGTGACCGTGGGGCGGGTCAAATCTCTACGACCTTTCTACCCGGACAGCGGTGTGGGGTCACGAGCGCAAAAATCAGAAATCAAACGGGGTATTAACCCCCAGCCTGGAAAGTGAGGTGAAATGTGTGGCAAAAGACGGAACTATGAGAGGCGGTCAGCGTGTCGGTGCCGGAAGAAAATCCAAGGCTCTGACCGATAAAATCGCTGACGGCAGACTAAACGGTGCGATGGTTCTCCCGGAACCGTCAGAAATCGAAGGAGTGGATATTCCTCCGCTCAAAGAATACTTGAGGGCTGCTCAGAAGAACGGCAAGGACTTGTGTGCCGAGGAGGTCTACCGAGACACTTGGAACTGGCTCAAGGCCCGTGGCTGTGAAATGTTAGTAAACAACCAGCTGATCGAGCAGTACGCCATGTCAGTCTCCCGATGGATTCAGTGCGAGGAAGCGATCTCCGAGTTCGGCTTTCTGGCCAAGCATCCCACCACCGGCAATGCCATCGCTTCACCGTATGTGGCGATGAGCCAGACCTACATGAAGCAGGTCAATCAGGTCTGGTATCAGATTTACCAGATCGTGAAAGAAAACTGTGCCGTGGAGTACGGCGGCAGAAATCCACAAGATGATTTGATGGAGCGGCTGCTCACCGCTCGGAAAGGAAACTGATATGTTTGAAAAAGTAAACCCAGCGCATCCCGATAAGGTGGCCGACCGCATCGCCGGTGCTCTTGTCGACCTTGCGTATCAAAAAGAAAATAACCCGAAGATCGCTGTCGAGGTCCTGATCGGCCACGGCATCTGCCATATTATCACCGAAACCTCGGTGACCCTCTCTCCTGATGAGGTGGCGGCGGCGGTTTCCCGTATCGCCGGGAACCTGCTGGTGGACTACCGTGAGGTTTCGCAGGACGAACATCTGGCTGACAACCAGATCGACGGCATTCACTGCGGCGATAATGGCATCTTCAAAGGCGTTCCTGTGACCGATGAGCAGAAGGAGCTCACCACCATCGCCAAGAAGCTCTATGAAACCTACTGCAGCGACGGCAAATACATTCTGGACGGCGACCGCCTGATCCTCTGCCAGAGCAACGCCCAGACCGGCCATCTGCGGGAGGTCTTCCCGGATGCCGAGATCAATCCGCTCGGTGATTGGACCGGCGGCACGGATGTTGACTCTGGTGCTACCAACAGGAAGCTCGGCTCTGACATGGGCGACTCCGTAACCGGCGGCGGTCTGCACGGCAAGGACCTCTCCAAAGCCGACGTCAGCATCAACATCTACGCATGGCTCAAAGCACAGGAAACTGGTGCGCCGGTCGAGCTTGTCTGCGCCATCGGTAATGATGCCGTGGACGGTATTCCATACGAGAGAATCGTAGAAACAGCGAGAGCCTTCATCGACCGCATCGGCGGTTTCGAGAAATTCGCTGAGTGGGGCCTGATATGCTGATTGAGAAAAAGAAAACGGCGGGGCTGCTTCCTGCCGAATACAATCCTCGCAAGGACCTCAAGCCCGGTGACGAGGAATATGAAAAACTGAAACGCTCCATCGAGGAGTTCGGATATGTCGAGCCGGTCATCTGGAATAAGACAACCGGTCGTGTTGTCGGTGGGCATCAGCGGCTCAAGGTTCTCATCGACCTTGGCATCACCGAGGTTGACTGTGTGGTCGTGGAGATGGACGACGTCAAGGAAAAGGCTCTCAACATCGCCCTGAACAAGATCAGCGGCGATTGGGATAAGGACAAGCTGGCGCTGCTCATCGCTGACCTGCAGGGCGAGGACTTCGATGTTTCCCTTACCGGTTTTGATCCTGCCGAGATCAACGACCTTTTCAAGGCCAGCCTGAAGGACGGCATCCACGACGATGATTTCGATGTGGATGAGGAGCTGAAAAAGTCCACCTTCACCAAGGTCGGTGACGTCTGGGCGCTTGGTCGGCACCGTCTGGTCTGTGGCGATTCCACAAAAAAGGAAACCTACGACACCCTGATGGGCGACGTCAAGGCCAACCTCGTGATCACGGACCCGCCGTACAACGTGAACTACGAAGGCTCTGCCGGGAAGATCAAGAACGACAACATGGCAAACGACGCCTTCTATCAGTTCCTGCTCGATGCCTTTACCAATATGGAAACCGTCATGACCGGCGATGCTTCCATCTATGTGTTCCATGCGGACACCGAGGGGTTGAACTTCCGCAGGGCTTTTGCCGATGCTGGTTTCTACCTCTCCGGCTGCTGCATCTGGAAAAAACAGTCGCTGGTGCTCGGACGCTCTCCGTACCAGTGGCAGCATGAGCCGGTGCTCTACGGCTGGAAGAAAAACGGCAAGCACCAGTGGTACACGGGCCGCAAGGAAACCACCATCTGGGAGTTCGACAAACCCAAGAAGAACGGCGACCACCCGACCATGAAGCCGATTACGCTTCTGGCGTACCCGATCATGAACTCCTCCATGAGCAACGCTGTAGTGCTGGACCCCTTCGGCGGCTCCGGCAGCACCTTGATTGCCTGTGAGCAGTCGGATCGCATCTGCTATACCGTGGAACTGGACGAGAAGTTCTGCGACGTCATCGTAAAGCGATACATCGAACAGGTCGGCGCCTCGGAAGGCGTGACAGTGCAGCGTGACGGCGTGACTTTCCGCTTCGACGAAGTAGCTAATGTAGACGAATGAGGGCCGCATTTTTCCTGCGATATTTGGTACATATATTTCGCTGATATGACTTGCTATTCTGTGGCTTCAGAGTGATATATACAGTACCAAAAAAACAAGGAGGTAACCCCATGAAAGAACTACACTACAACGTCACCGGTCAGGATCGCAAAGAGATGGTCGGCATCATCTCCAAGGTGGTCGGCATGAAAGCTGTCTACAAATTCATGCCCACCTGCGCCTACGTCATCAGCAACATCACCGTTGAGAAAGACGGCACAATGGTCTGGAACGAGCGCACGGATCAGGATACCATCGAAGCGGCCATCATCGCCCTTGCCGCAGCCGGATTCAACCCGGTCAAGGACGAAGCCAAAACCGAAGAGACAGGCCTGACGATTGAGATCCCGCTCGAAAAGGTCTCGGTCGGAAACCTCACTAAGCTGCTGGATGCCAAAGGTGAGCTGATCAAAAAGGCACTCAGCGTCGAGGACATCCGCATTGAGTTCAAGGAAGACCGCATCGCCTTTCCGTGGTTCAAAGATCTGCCTTCTCCCGAAGAGATCAAAGCCTACTCGCATTTCATCGCAGCCTTGTGTGAAATGGCCCTGAACCAGAAGCGGATCACCGCCAAGGAAAAGCCGGTCGACAACGACAAGTACGCATTCCGCTGCTTCCTTCTGCGGCTGGGCTTTATCGGTGAGGACTACAAGACCGAGCGCAAAATTCTGCTCCGCAACCTCTCCGGTTCCTCAGCCTTCAAGAGCGGCGCAAAGAAAACGGAGGTAGAAACATGCGAGTGATTTCAAAAGCGGCCCTTGAGGGCTTACGTCGCCGGTACAAGCCCGGTACACGGGTGGAGCTCCTGCAGATGGATGATGTTCAGGCCCCTCCCATCGGGACGAAAGGAACGGTCCTCGGCGTGGACGACATCGGTTCCATTATGGTCGCATGGGACAACGGCTCCGGCCTGTCAGTCGCATACGGCGCAGACCTTTGCAGGGTGGTGAACGACGATGAATGAAACCATCAAGAAGCAGATCCTCGGCATCCGGGACACCGGCCTGACGAACATGTTTGATACGAACATGGTGCAGCGGCTGGCCTACGAGCGCAACTTCTATGAGCTGGTGGTTTTCATCGAGGAGCACCGCAAGGAATATGTGCATTTCATCCTCTACGGAGAGGCATAAAGTACACAATTCTGAGCCCGAATATTTGTGTAGAATACTTCGGATTATATCGCAGAAATGACTTGCTCTTTCAGGCGTTTAGAGTGATATATACACTACCGAAAGGAAATACACACAAACGGAGGAAACCACGATGCGTTACATCGGCCACACCAACTGCAAGACAGCCTTTGAAAAGGGCGAAGACCACGAGATCCAGAGCCTTGGGAAGCTCACCCGCACGGCCACCAAGATTGCCGAAGCAAACGGCCTCGGAGTTCTGAAGAACCGTCAGGGCTACTACAGGATCATCAAGAAGAGCGGCCTCGGAGCCTACGAAGACGTCCTTTCAACCCTCGCAGAGGTTGACGCCTTCTTCAAGAACCTCGACAGCCACAAGACCACGAAGTATTAAGGAGGGGCCGACAATGACGATCAACAATGCGATGAGAAAGTTCCGGCTGCCAAACCCCACCACCCCGGAAGACCTCGAAACCAGATGGAGCAAGGTGCTCATCTTTGGAGACAAGGTCATCGTGGCGGGAGGCTTCTACAACGGCCCCGGCAAGCCCTGCTACTTCGGCGCAACCTACGAGTTCCTTGATGACGACCACAGCTGCGAAGGCATCATCGGCCTGAGAGCAGCCAGCGAGGTCGAGTTCGAGGATGACGGTCACGCCATCGCTTGGGCCATGCAACAGTAAACCCCGGTAAAATAAATACCCTTGGGACATGAGCCGCTCGGCTCTGTTCCTCGTTATGGCGGTCGCTTCAGGCGGCTATTTTTTATGCCTTTTTGGAGGTGATAACACTTGAGGCGAATGAAGAAATATACACCGACGAAGTTCAAAGCGAAGGACTCCGTCTACGATAAGGCACGGGCCGACTACGCTGTCTCGTTCATCGGGTGCCTCTGTCACACCAAAGGCACATGGGCCGGAAAGCCCTTCACGCTGATCGACTGGCAGGAGCAGATCATCCGGGACATCTTCGGCATCATCAAGCCCAACGGATACCGGCAGTTCAACACCGCCTACATTGAGATACCCAAGAAGATGGGCAAATCGGAGCTTGCGGCGGCTGTCGCGCTCCTGCTCACATGCGGTGACGGTGAGGAACGTGCGGAGGTCTACGGCTGCGCTGCGGATAGGCAGCAAGCCTCGATTGTTTTTGAGGTAGCAGCCGACATGGTCCGGATGTGTCCGGCCCTCAATCGCAGGGTCAAAATCCTGACGGCCACAAAGCGGATCGTGTACCTGCCGACGAACAGCTTTTATCAGGTGCTTTCGGCGGAGGCCTACTCGAAGCACGGTTTCAACATCCACGGCGTGGTATTCGACGAGCTGCACACCCAGCCTAACCGGAAGCTCTTTGATGTTATGACCAAGGGCTCCGGCGATGCTCGTATGCAGCCGCTTTACTTCCTTATTACCACAGCCGGGACGGACACCAAATCCATCTGCTATGAAACGCACCAGAAGGCAAAAGACATCATCGAGGGCCGCAAGATTGACCCGACCTTTTACCCGGTCATCTACGGTGCCGATGAAAATGACGACTGGACGGACCCGAAGGTCTGGAAGAAAGCGAATCCCTCGCTCGGTATCACGGTCGGCATCGACAAGGTTCGAGCCGCCTGTGAGTCCGCAAAGCAAAACCCTGCCGAGGAGAACTCCTTTCGGCAGCTCCGGCTTAACCAGTGGGTCAAGCAAGCTGTGCGATGGATGCCGATGGAGAAATGGGATCACTGTGCTTTTGCCACCAGCGAAGACGATCTCGAAGGCCGAGTCTGCTACGGCGGTCTGGACCTCTCGTCCACCACGGATATTACAGCTTTCGTGCTGGTCTTTCCTCCGCTGGACGAAGACGACAAGTATGTGATCCTGCCGTACTTCTGGATACCAGAAGAAAACATGGGCCAGAGGGTCAACCGGGATCACGTCCCTTACGATGTGTGGGAACGCCAAGGTTTCCTGCAAACTACCGAAGGCAACGTGGTCCATTACGGCTATATCGAAAAATTCATCGAGCAGCTGGGCGAACGCTTCAACATTCGTGAGATCGCCTTTGACCGCTGGGGAGCCGTGCAGATGGTCCAGAACCTTGAGGGAATGGGCTTCACGGTCGTTCCCTTCGGACAGGGCTTCAAGGACATGAGCCCTCCGACCAAAGAGCTGATGAAGCTGGTCTTGGAGGAACGCATCGCCCACGGCGGCCATCCGGTGCTCCGCTGGATGATGGACAACATCTATGTGCGAAACGATCCTGCCGGTAACATCAAGCCAGACAAGGAAAAGTCTACAGAGAAAATCGACGGTGCCGTGGCGACTGTCATGGCCTTGGACCGTGCCATCCGGTGCGGCAACGATACGACCGAGAGCGTCTACGACACTCGTGGCCTTTTATTTTTATGAAAGGACGGTGATGTGGTATGGGTATTTTCAGCGGACTATTCAAATCCAGAGACAAGCCTCAAAACAGAACGGCAGGCAGCAATTACGCCTTTTTTATGGGCGGCACGACCTCCGGCAAAACAGTGACAGAACGGTCTGCCATGCAGATGACTGCCGTGTATTCCTGCGTCCGCATCCTGTCGGAAGCGGTGGCAGGACTGCCGCTGCACCTCTACAAATACACGGACAGCGGTGGCAAGGCAATGGCGCTTGACCATCCGCTCTATCACTTGCTCCACGATGAGCCGAACCCGGAAATGAGTTCCTTTGTGTTTCGAGAGACGCTCATGACGCACCTGCTCCTCTGGGGCAACGCCTATGCGCAAATCATCCGCAACGGTAAAAACGAAGTCGTTGCCCTCTATCCCTTGATGCCCAACAAGATGTCGGTGGACAGGGACGAAAACGGAAAGCTCTATTACACCTATTACCGTGGACAGGACGAAGCTATCAAGAATAAGGAGTTCGCCGTAACGCTGCCGCCCTCGGATGTGCTCCACATTCCCGGCCTCGGCTTTGACGGACTGGTGGGCTACAGTCCCATCGCTATGGCGAAGAACGCCATCGGCATGGCTATCGCCTGCGAGGAGTACGGCGCAAAGTTCTTCGCCAACGGCGCTGCTCCGGGCGGTGTGCTGGAACACCCCGGCACGATCAAAGACCCGCAGCGTGTGCGGGATAGCTGGCAGTCCACCTTCGGCGGCAGCGGCAACGCCAATAAGATTGCCGTGCTGGAAGAAGGCATGAAGTACACGCCCATCGGTATCTCGCCGGAGCAGGCGCAGTTCCTCGAAACACGAAAATTCCAAATCAATGAGATCGCTCGAATTTTCCGAGTCCCGCCGCACATGGTCGGAGATCTGGAAAAATCGAGCTTTTCTAATATTGAGCAGCAGTCTTTGGAGTTTGTGAAATACACTCTTGACCCCTGGGTCATCCGCTGGGAGCAATCCATTCAGCGGTCGCTTTTATCTGCGGATGAAAAATCAAGGTATTTTGTGAAGTTCAATCTGGATGGCCTGCTTCGCGGAGACTATCAGTCCCGCATGAACGGGTACGCCATCGGGCGGCAGAACGGCTGGATGTCCGCCAACGACATCCGGGAACTGGAAAATCTCGACCGCATCCCGGCAGAGGACGGCGGCGATTTGTACCTCATTAACGGCAATATGCTCCCGCTGAAAAATGCCGGAGCTTTTGCAAATACACCTACCGATGACGGAAAGGAGGAAAAAAACCAATGAAGAAGTTCTGGAATTGGAAGAACCAGACAGAGACAGCGGAACGGACGTTGTTCCTGAACGGCACCATCGCCGAGGAAAGCTGGTTTGACGATGATGTTACCCCGCAGCTTTTCAAGGATGAACTGATGTCCGGCAGCGGCAACATCACCGTCTGGATCAACAGCCCTGGTGGGGACTGTGTGGCAGCGGCGCAAATCTACAATATGCTTATGGACTACAAGGGCGATGTGACCGTGAAGATCGACGGGATTGCCGCATCCGCAGCGTCCGTCATCGCTATGGCGGGTACGAAGGTGCTGGTATCTCCCGTGTCCATGCTCATGATCCACAACCCCATGACGGCTGCGTTCGGCAATTCGGACGAGATGCAAAGAGCCATTGAGATGCTCGGCAGCGTGAAAGATTCCATCATCAACGCCTACGAGATCAAAACCGGATTATCTCGTGCAAAACTGTCTCATCTCATGGATGCGGAAACTTGGATGGATGCAAACAAGGCTGTGGAACTCGGCTTTGCAGACGGGATCATGAGCCGTGCCGATGAGGCCGAGGACATGGCCGCACCCACCGTTTCCATGCTGTATTCCAAGGCGAATGTGGCGAACTCTCTCATGGAGAAGATCGCCGCAAAATGCGCCATCGACCCCAAACCCGCCGTGCCGGAGCGCACGGGTCGCTCTGTGGACGAACTCAGAGCCAAGCTGAACACCATCAAAAACTACATTTAATATGGAGGTATTTCAATATGACGATCGTTGAACTGCGCGAAAAGCGCGCCAAGCTGTGGGCCACGATGGAGGGTTTCCTCGACACCCACCGCAATGATAAGGGCGTTCTGTCCACTGAGGACGACGCCGTTTATGCCAATATGGAGAAGGAGCTGAATGATCTCACCAATGAGGTCAGACGCATGGAGCGCCGCGACGCCATTGCCGCAGAGCTTGCAAAGCCCGTATCCTCTCCCATCACCGAGCAGCCCCAGAAAGCGACCGGTGAAGCCAAGACCGGCAGAGCGTCGGGTGCCTACCGCGAGGACTTCGGTCGGCATCTGCGCGGCAAGCGGATGCTCCACAATGTGCTCTCCGAGGGCGTGGACGCCAACGGCGGCTATCTCGTCCCCACGGAGTTTGAGAAGTTCATTGTGGACACGCTCAAGGAGGAAAATGTGATGCGCCGTCTGTGCAAGGTCATCACTACCGATAACGAGCGTAAGATCCCCGTTGCAGCGACCCATTCCACTGCAGCATGGACGGCTGAGAACGCAGCCTACACCGAGAGCAATCCCACCTTCTCGCAGAAAACCATTGATGCCTACAAGCTGACCGACCTTGTCAAGGTGAGCATCGAGCTTCTGGACGACAGTGCTTTTGAACTGGAGCCGTACATTGCCCGTGAGTTTGCTTACGCCTTTGGCGCTGCCGAGGAGCAGGCGTTCTGCGTTGGTACCGGCACAGGTCAGCCCACCGGCCTGTTCACCGCCAACGGCGGCACGGTCGGCGTTACCGCAGCCAGTGCGACCGCGGTTACCACCGATGAGGTGATCTCCCTCATCTATGCGCTGAAAGCACCTTACCGCAAGAACGCCAAGTTCCTGATGAACGATGCCACCGTTTCCGCACTGCGCAAGCTGAAGGATTCCAATGGTCAGTATCTGTGGCAGCCCTCCCTGCAGGCGGGTCAGCCGGACAGACTTCTGGGCTATGAGATTTACACCAGCCCCTATGCTCCCATGCTGGCGGCAGGTGCGCTCTCCATTGCCTTCGGCGATTTCCAGAGTTATTGGATCGCAGACCGCACCGGCAGAACTGTTCAGCGTCTGAACGAGCTGTATTCCACCAACGGCCAGGTCGGCTTTGTCGCCACCGAGCGCGTGGACGGCAAGATCATTCTGCCGGAGGGTATCCAGCTTCTGAAGATGAAGGCATCATCCTGATGAAAGGAGGAGGCGGTGATGGATGAACTGCTCACCAAAGTGAAAGCCAACCTCATTCTGGAACACACGGCGGATGATGCCTTGCTGAAAAGCTACATCACCGCCGCTGTTTCATACGCAGAGAGCTATCAGCACATCCCAGAGGGAACGTATCAGAACGCACCCATGCCGCCGACTACGGAGCAAGCTGTTATCATGCTGTCGTCCCACTTCTATGAAAGCCGGGACGGCAGCACGGGCGGCTTCTTTGCGGATAACACAAATGCTGCACAGCAGGTGTGGAACACGGTAAACCTGCTGCTTCGGCTGGACAGGCGGTGGCAGGTATGAGCTTCGGAAAAATGAACAGTTTTGCCGACATCGTGAAAACAAAGCAGGTCAGGGACAGCGAGGGCTTCACCCACTCCGAGGATGAAGTCCTTGCGTCCATCCGCATCTACCGGGAAGGTCGGCACGGCTCTCAGCGGTGGGCGAACCTTGCGGCATTCAGTGATGCCACCGACCTGTTCCGCTTTCGGTGTATTCCGGGCCTGACGGTCACCACTGACCATTTCCTCGTCTGCGATGATTGCCGCTATGACATTGTTTCCGTGGAGAATGTGAGAGGGTGCGGAATGTACCTCGAGGTATTAGCAAGAAGGAGTGAACCCACCATTGGCAAAGGCTGATTTCAAACTGCCGGACGAGTTCCTAACAAAGCTCTCCCGTCTTGGAAAGGACACCGATGCGGTTGCAGAGAAAGTGCTGGAAGCCGGCGGCAAGGTCGTTCTGGCAAAGGTCAAAAGCAATCTGTCCTCTGCAATCGGCAGCGGAACAAAGTACGACTCGCGCTCCACAGGAGAGTTGGTGCAGTCGCTCGGCTTATCTCCCGTCAAGCTGAACCGTGAGGGCAACCACGACATCAAGATCGGCTTTTCCGAACCGCGCTCGGATGGCGGCAGCAATGCAAAAATTGCCAACGTTCTGGAATACGGCAAGCACGGACAGCCCGCAAAGCCGTTTCTGAAGCCTGCCAAATCCGCATCAAAGGCGGAGTGCATCCGCATCATGGAGCAGACGCTCAAGGAGGAGGTCGAAAAGCTATGAGTTTGCTGTCGGAACTGAATACCATCGCGGAAAGCTGCGGTGTGCCGGTGGAAACCGGCGTCTTCTCCGATGCTGCACCGGACACATACCTTGTGCTGACGCCGCTGTCGGACAGCTTTGACCTCCATGCGGATAATCAACCGAGCATTGACGTTCAAGAGGTTCGGTTGTCCCTGTTCTGCAAGGAGAATTACACGAAAATCAAAAATCGACTTGTGAAAGCAGCACTAAACGCAGATATGACAATCACTGACCGCCGGTACATCGGCTTTGAAACCGATACCGGCTATCACCACTATGCCATCGACGTGGCAAAATCTTATGTTTGGGAGGAATGAAAATGGCGACCATTGGCCTGGATAAACTTTATTACGCAAAAATCACTGAGGGCGACAACGGTGAAGAAACCTACAGCACCCCGACGCAGCTTGCCAAGGCTATGACAGCGGAGCTTTCCGTGGAACTGGCCGAGGCGACGCTCTACGCCGACGACGGCGCAGCAGAGGTGGTGAAGGAGTTCCAAAGCGGAACGCTCACGCTGGGCATTGACGATATTGGTGTGCAGGTGGCGCAGGACCTCACCGGTGCGAAAATCGACGACAACAAGGTGCTCATTTCCGCATCCGAGGACGGCGGCGAACCCGTGGCCATCGGCTTCCGGGCGAAGAAGTCCAACGGCAAGTACCGCCACTTCTGGCTCTACAAGGTCAAGTTCGGCATCCCCGCGACGAACCTCACCACTAAGGGTGAAAGCATTGAGTTCTCCACACCCACCATCGAGGGCACCGTCCTGCGCCGCAACAAGCTGGACGGTCAGGGCAAGCACCCGTGGAAGGCGGAGGTGTCCGAGGATTCCACCGGAGTTTCGGCATCGGTTATCAGCGGCTGGTACACCGAGGTGTATGAGCCGACATTCGCGCAGGTGTAAGGAGGCGTTTTTATGGACGACAGAAGTGCAAAAATCAACATCGGTGGTCGGGAGTTTGAACTCATTCTCACCACCCGCGCGACCAAAGAGATCGCAGGCCGCTACGGCGGTCTGGAAAATCTGGGGCAGAAGCTGATGCGGTCCGAAAACTTTGAGATGGCGCTGGACGAGCTGGTGTGGCTCATTACGCTGCTGGCAAACCAGTCCGTGCTCATCCACAATCTCCGCACCCCGGAGAACAAGCAGGAGCTTCTCACGCAGGAGACAGTCGAGCTGCTCACCAGTCCTCTGGAACTGGCGGAGTACAAAACAGCCATTATGGAGGCCATGTTCAAGGGAACGAAGCGGAATGTGCAAAGCGAGAACAATTCAAAAACGCGCAGGTCGGGTAACAGACGAGGAACTGTTCACCCGGCTTTTTTATTACGGAACGGCGCAGCTGCATCTTCCGTCCGAGGAGGTCTGGCTGACACCGTTCGGTTTTCTCCTCGACCTGTGGGAATGCCACAGGCAGTTCCTCGGCATGGCAAAGCCGAAACGGGAGCTTTCCATCGACGATATTATCCCGCCCGGACTGTAAGGAGGCGAAGCACTTGAGCATCATCCCCGGCACAACGCCGACCCTGACGTTGTCTCTTGACAAAAGCATCACCGGCTGCACGGCTGCGGAGTTCTGCCTTGCCTGCGGAACGGTCCGGATCTTGCGTCCGCTTTCGGAGCTTTCTCTGTCCGCAGACGGTACGGAGGTCAGCCTTCGCCTGACGCAGACCGAAACGCTGATGCTGCCGGACAATCAGATCGCAAAGGTACAGCTTCGGGTCATGCTCGGCGGCGCTGTATTTGCAACGGACAGTATTCCGGTCCCGACGAAAGAACTACTGCATCGAGAGGAGTTGATTGCCGATGCGCATTAATGCAAAGCTGCACACCGAAAATGAACGGCTCCATGCCGACTTTCATGCGACCGTTCAGGTCGGCGGCGGCTTCTCACTGGGTCACGCGCTCATGTGGGACAAGCAGGGACGGCTTGCCGTGCAGGTGGCAGACGAAGCCGAAGCGGACAATACGCTCCCCATCACCGCAGCGGCGGTCTATGCGGAACTGGGTAACATCGAAGTGCTGCTCGGCACGATATAGGAGGTTTTATGAGCATTGCAACAGAACTCGCCAAGCTTCAGACGGCGAGAAACAAGATCCGTACAAAGCTGGTGGCACTGGGGCTTGTGGCCGCTGCGGCCAAGCTGGACGATTGCGCTACGGCGGTGGATGGCATCTCCAATCAGGGCGCGGTCTCCGCGACCGTGCAGGAGGGCGACACCTACACCATTCCCGCAGGCTACCACAACGGCAGCGGCACGGTTTCCGGTGTGGCGGGCGGCGGCAACTATAAGCTGCAAAGCAAGACGGTCGCGCCCACGAAAGCACAGCAGGCGATCACTCCGGACAGCGGCTATTACGGTCTGTCTGACGTTACCGTCTCGCAGATCCCCGATGCGTATCAGGATGTGTCCTCCGTTACGGCGGGCGCGGCAGATACGCTGACCGGCAAGGTGATCGTCACGGCGGACGGCAAGGTCGCAACCGGCACCATGCCGAATAACGGCGCGGTGTCCAAGGCACTGGACGCAGGTACGCCGTCCTATACCATCCCGAAGGGGTATCACAGCGGCGCGGGCAAGGTATCCGTCGCAGTGGAAACAAAAACGGTCACGCCGACCAAAGCGGCGCAGGACATTGTGCCGTCCACGGGCAAAGTTCTCACCAAGGTCAGCGTGGCGGCAATTCCGGATGCGTTCGCAGACACCTCCGGTGCGGATGCACTGGCGGCGAATATCCTCAACGGCAAGACAGCCTTTGTGAACGGTGTAAAGGTCACCGGCTCCATGCCGGACAATGGCAGCGCCACCGCCACAATGGACGGCCTGACCACGACCAGCGTGACCATTCCGGCAGGATACACATCCGGCGGTACGGTGTCGCTGACTGCGGATATTGAAGAAGCCCTGGCGGCGATCTGAGGTGAATATGAGCATTGAGCAAGAAATCACACGGCTTGTTGACGCAAAAGCAGCCTTCAAAAGCTGGCTTACCGCCAAGGGCGTGAGCGTTCCCAAGGATGCTCTTTTGCCAAGCATGGTCGATCTATTGGCGCGTGTGCCCACAGGCGGAGAAAGCGAACCCGCCGACATTACGATTTCCAACCATACGACCACGGCTTTCACCGCATACGGGCCGGACGGCTCTGTTTCCGTTCCGGGAGAGTCGGATGTGGAAATGACCTCTGTGGTTGGAGGGATGATCCATCTTTCCTGTCTGCGGAAAAATCTTTCTTATGCCGCGATGCCCGGCGATGTCATCAGCAGCTCCGCATCGGGTGCTTACCTTAAAATCACAGGCACCCCATGCACAGTGTATATCACGGTAAATCCCATCGTATAACCTGCGTGGAAAGGAGGCGGCAGTATGGCAGACAATTTCGGTTTAAAAATCGGTCTTGAGGGAGAAAAGGAGTTCAAAAAGGCCATTGCGGACATCAACCAGTCCTTCAAGGTCCTCGGCTCGGAGATGAAACTGGTGTCCTCCGAGTTTGGCAAAAACGACACCTCCATGCAGGCCGTCGCCGCCCGGTCGGAAGTTCTGAACAAGCAGATCGATGCGCAGAAGCAGAAGATCGAGGTGCTGCGGCAGGCGCTGAAAAATGCGTCGGAGTCCTTTGAGGAAAACGACCGCCGCACCCAAAGCTGGCAGATCCAGCTGAACAATGCAGAAGCCGCCCTCAACGACATGGAGCGCGAACTGAAAGCCAACAACGACGCGCTCTCCGAAGCCAACGACGGTTATACGGATGCAGAGAAGTCCGTGTCCAGGATGGCGGATGAAATGGACGATGCCGCAAAAAACGCCGGGGACATGGGCGGCAAGATCGACGACGCCGGAGAGAAAGCAGAAAAATCCGGCGGCAAGTTTGAAAAGCTGGGCAGCGTCCTCAAGGGCATCGGCACGGCGATGGGCGCGGTCGCTGCTGCTGCCGGAGCCGCCGCCGTCAAACTGGGCAAGGAAGTCGTCTCTGCCTACGCCGACTATGAGCAGCTGGTGGGCGGCGTGGATACGCTGTTCAAGGATAACTCCAAGGAGCTGCAAAGCTACGCAGCAAACGCCTATAAAACAGCGGGTTTGTCTGCAAACGAGTACATGGAGACGGTCACCTCGTTCTCCGCAAGCCTGATTCAGTCTCTTGGCGGCGACACCGAAAAGGCGGTCAAGTACGCCGACATGGCAATTACGGATATGTCCGACAACGCCAACAAGATGGGTACGGATATGTCCATGATCCAGTCGGCATATCAGGGCTTTGCCAAGCAGAACTACACGATGCTGGACAACCTGAAGCTTGGCTACGGCGGCACGAAATCCGAAATGGAGCGGCTGCTTGCCGATGCCGAGGCGATCTCCGGCATCCACTATGACCTCGAATCCTATGCCGATGTGGTAGATGCCATCCATGTCATTCAGACGAGCATGGACATCACCGGCACGACCGCAAAGGAAGCGGAACACACCATTTCCGGTTCCATCAACGCTTTGCAGGCGGCGGGAAAGAACCTTCTTGTCGGCTTCGGCAACGCGGATGCGGATATGGAGCAGCTGTGCGGAAATATGGCGGAGGCGCTGAAAAACGTCATCTCCAACATCACTCCCGTCATTGAGAATATCGTAAAGGCGCTGCCCACGGCGACAAAGGCGTTATTGGAAGCCATTGCGGAACTGCTTCCCACGCTGCTGGATACCGTGACGCAGCTTTTTTCACAGCTTCTGACCACCATTCTGGAGTTGCTGCCCCAGCTGATTCCCGCAGCGGTGCAGGCGGTGATGACGATCACGCAGGCGATCATCGACAATCTGCCGCTGCTCATTGACGCAGCAACCCAGATGATCGTGTCGCTGGTGCAGGGACTTGCAGACGCGCTGCCGCAGTTGTTCCCCGCCGCCGTGGAAGCTGTTACGGCCATCGTGCATGGACTCATCGACAACCTTCCGCTCCTGCTGGATGCGGCGCTCCAACTCATTCTCGGTTTGGCGCAGGGACTTCTGGATGCCCTGCCGCAGCTGATTGAATCCCTTCCTGCCATCATCACGGGCATTGTGGATTTCCTCATTTCGGGTATCCCGCAGATTATAGAGACGGGTATTCAGCTTCTGACCGCACTGGTGGATGCGCTGCCGGACATCATTGCGGCAATCGTTGAAGTTCTTCCGCAGATCATTGACGGCATCGTCAAGGCATTGTTGGAAGGATTGCCGCTGATCGTGCAGGCGGGTATCGACCTGTTGGTATCTCTGGTGCAGAACCTACCGGAGATCATTCTGACCATTGTGGAAGCTCTGCCCCAGATCATCACCGCCATTGTGGACGCTTTGCTGGCATCCATCCCCCAACTGGTGGAGGCGGGTGTGACGCTGTTTATCTCCCTCATCGAAAATCTCCCCACCATTATTCTGGAGATCGTCAAGGCGGTCCCGCAGATCATCGAAGGTATCGTTACCGCCTTTATGGAGTCGATTCCCAAAATCGTAGAGGTCGGCGCGAACCTTGTGCGCGGACTGTGGGAGGGCATTCAGTCCCTTGCCTCGTGGCTCTGGGATAAGGTCAGCGGGTGGATTTCGTCCATCTGGGACGGCATCTGCGACTTCTTTGGTATTCATTCACCCTCGAAAGAAATGGGGTGGATTGGTGAGATGCTGGTTGAAGGTCTTGCCGGGTCCCTCGACAAAAACGGCAAGACGGCAGTGCGCTCGGCGGAGCATCTGGCAGACGGCATTTCCTCTGTCATGCAGGGCATGACGGCAGATTTGCGGACTGCCATTCCGTCTCACATCAACATGGATACAACGCTTTCCGGGCTTTCCGATGTCGGGCGGACGTCCAGCGGGCAGGCATTTAATGTCACCATTCCGCTCACCATCGACGGAACAACGCTGGCCCGGATTCTGGCGGAAATCCAGTGGACGCAGAATGCCGCCTATGTGCGCAATCTTGGAGCCGTTTGAGGAGGTGCGCGAATGTGATTGAGATTCTCAAAAATGATCATGTCATTCGAGCCATTTCTCACGTACTCACCGCTTCTATATGCGACAAGTTAGACGGCACGCTGACCTTTGACTTTACTGTCCTGCAGGAAAACTGCGTTCCGCTCCTGCCTGGCATGGCGGTTCGGTATGATGGTCAGTATTACGATATTGTACGGGTCAAGCGGGGCTTCACATCTGGGATAGAGATCAGCACCGTATCCTGCGAACACATTTCTTACACGCTCAACAGCGAACGGTACAACCTTGTGACCTTTGTGTTTGAAGGAGCGCCGCTGCAAGGATTGACAGAGCTGCTTGCCGGAACGCCGTTCTCCGTGGGTGTTGTAGAGCCGACAGCGATGGTGGAATGCGCTTTTACAGACAGCAGCCCACTGAACCGCCGATCTGCACTGATGCGGTTTGCGGATGCCTGCGGAGGCGAACTGGAATACAGTGGATACACGATTCACATTCGGACCCATCGCGGCAGCTTGGAACGCATTGCCCTGATGGACGGAACAAATGTGACAGGGCTTTGCGCTACCTACGATTCCAGAAAAGAAACGCAGGCTTATGAGATACAGCTGTTCAAACGTACACCGCTTTCCGTAGGAGACGAGGTGCGCATCGTATATCACCCTCTTTCTATTGAAGCGGATACGAGAATTGTAGGCATGAGCTACAATCCTTTTGATGCGCATACCGTCCGTATCGAGGTTGGAGATTATGTGCCGAACCTCCTGGCAGCGGAAACGGAGCGCATAAACGGTATTCGACAGGAGTTCCGAGCCGCCAACGGAAAGATGGAGTCGAAAATCGAATCCATAGAGGGAGGGCTTTCGTCCCTTACGCAAACTGTTAGTGGATTTGATACCCGCATTGAAAACGCAGAAGGGTCTGTATCCACGCTGTCCCAGACGGTCAGCAGGTTCAATACGCGGATCGAAAATGCGGAAGGCTCTGTTTCTACGCTCACACAGACGGTGAACAGCTTTCAGACTCGTATTCAAACGGCAGAGGGGAACATCTCCTCCCTGACACAAACGGCGGGTAAAATTGACTGGCTGATCAAATCAGGTACCTCGGCGTCCAATTTTACGATGACGGATCGCGCCATCAAGTTGGTAGCGGATAAAATCGATCTCTCCGGCTATGTGACCATCTCCGCCCTCGGCACGGCGGGCAAAACCACCATCAACGCCGGTAACATCACGACCGGCACAATAGACGCATCCAAAGTTACGGTTACGAACCTGCAGATCAACAATGTGAAATACGGCACATACCCCGTTATCACCTGCACCGGTACTTACGGGAACCCAAATATCGCAGTCGGCAAAGATCAGATGTCCAACAGCGTCAGTCCGACAAAACTCAGCTTGTATGGGACAACCATCAATGTTGGCGATGAAACCAGTACGCTCTACACGGTCAATATCTCCGGAGGGTATGTGAAGATTGTTGGCGGCAGCTATGTAAATATCGGTACAAGCAGTTACTATGCCGTGATGAACAACAGCCGAGAGTTCCGTCCAAGCACATCCAGTTCTTCTTATCCATTTTATCTGGGAACTTCAGGATACCCCTGGCATTACGGTAATATTGGAACGCTGAATGTCGTGACATCGGCGAAACTCGGAACAACGACAGGTGCAAAAGTCGGATTCTTCGGCACAACGCCTATCGGCAGAAAGGCTGTTTCCCGTGCCACCGGTTCTACTGTTGCGTCCTGCAATACGGCAATCAACAACCTTATTACAGCGTTAAAGGCCTATGGACTGATTAGTTAGGAGGCATCTAATATGCTTGAAATCTATAACAGCACTGGGACGCTCCAATGCAGCTTCCCGCGCGTGCTCTCCGCCTCCCTCTGCGACAAGCTGTCCGGGGAGCGGACGCTTTCGTTCTCCGTCCTTGCTTCCCGGTCGCAGCCGCTGTCTATCGGCATGACCGCGAAGCTGGACGGTCAGTTTTACAACATCGTCCGTGTATCCAAGAAGATCACGGGCGGTTTTCCGGTTACGACGGTGCAGTGTGAACATATTTCGTACACGCTCAACGATGAGAAATACAACTTAGTGACCTTCGTATTTGAAGGAACTCCGGCAGACGGCATGACGCAGCTGTTGTCCGGCACGCCGTTTTCTGTGGGTGTTATCGAAGCTACCGAGCGTGTGGAATGCGCGTTCACCGACCAAAGCCCTCTCAGCCGCCGCAGTGCGCTCATGCGCTTCATTGACACCTGCGGCTGCGAGGTGGAGTACGACGGGTACAAAATCAACCTGCGAAAGCATCGTGGCAGCACTGTCCGCAAGCATCTAATGGACGGTGAGAATGTGACCGATCTGACTGTGACCATTGACAGCCGGGAAAATACGCAGTCTTACGAAATTTCGCTTTTCAAAATGGCCGACTTGCAGGCGGGTGACGAGGTGAACATCACCTATACGCCGATGGGTGTGAATGTGGACACGCGCATCATCAGCATCGAGTACGACCCCTTCTACCGCTACACCGTGCGGGTGGAGGTCGGCGATTACGTGCCGAACCTGCTTGCATCCACCGCGACTCAGCTTGATCGAGTGCGGCAGGAATTCAAGGCTGCGGACGGCAAGCTGCTTTCCAGCATCCAAACTGTAGACGGAAATCTCTCCACGCTCTCACAGACTGTGAGCGGCTTTAATACGCGGATTGAAAACGCGGAAGGGTCCGTTTCTACCCTGACGCAGACCGTAAACAGCTTTAAGACCCGCATCGAGACGGCAGAGGGCAACATCACCTCGGTCACGCAGACGGCAAACAAAATCAACTGGCTGGTGAAGTCCGGCACATCCGCCTCTGATTTCACCATGACCGACCGGGCCGTCAAGCTGGTGGTCGATACCATCGACCTCTCCGGCTATGTGACCATTTCCGCTCTCGGTACGGCAGGCAAGACCACCATCAACGGCGCGAATATTACCACCGGCACCATCCATGCCGACCGCATCGACACCTCCACGCTGAAGGTCAAGACCATCTATTCTCAGTCCGGCAAAGTCAGCTTGAAGGAATATACCAGCACCACCATGTACATCGGCGGCGACGGAACATGGAACTACGACTACACCTACATTTTCGCCGGAACGCAGATCAAGCTTGCCAGTTGGGACGGCGTTGGCACACACGCGCTGATCGTCGACACGAAAAACCACTGCGTCCGGCCGGCTACCATTGTGGACTGGGATCTCGGAAACATCTCCTATACCTTCGGAAACATCTGGTGCGAAAAGATCACGATCCGCAACGGAAACAACGACGGCTACATCGGCTTTAACGGCGGCACATTTGAAATTGTGGCAAACGGCGCGGCGGTCAACCGTCTCGGCTCGTCCGTCTACTATTGGGATACAGGATACATCAGCAAGCTGTATCTAAACAGCTCCTGTTATCTGGATGCGTTCGGCAGTTCGCTTCGGGTGAACGGCACTGTTATCGGCGGCTCCGATCCCAATATGGCCGGAGTAGAGGTCAAAATGGGCGGCAGCACCAGCTATTACATCACGGCAAGCACATCCCGCGAACTGAAGCCGTCCTCAAGCAGCACCTCATACCCCTTTTACCTGGGTACGGCAAGCCTTTACTGGCACTATGCCTATCTCGGTTCTGTGCAGGTGAAAATCGGCTCGGGTACAAGCTCGAAAATCGGCTTCTTTGCCGGAACGCCCGTTGCGCGGCAGACGCTCAGCACCTATTCGCAGAATATGAGTTATTCGGCGGCGACCTCATCCAACTATCTGAAAATTCTGAACAACCTGGTCGGCATCCTTGTGAAATACGGGCTGATCGGCACTTAAGGAGGAAAACGCACATGAAAGTACAACTGAAGGACATCGTTCTGGCGGTTCCGGCGCTGTCCAAGCTGTCTGCCGGAGATCTGCAGCTTCGTCTTGCCTACAAGCTCAAGCGCATGATTACCGCCTTGCAGAAGGAGGCGGATTTCTTTGCCGAACAGCGGCAGAAAATCTTTGAAAAATACGGCACGGCAAAGGAGGACGGCAGCTTTGATTTCTCCGCAGAGAACGAGCCGAAAGCAGCTGCCGAACTGGAGGAACTGTTAGAGATGGAGGTCACGCCGGAGGTGGAAGCTATCGACATTCCCATCACGGAAAATCTGCTGTTATCTGCAAACGACATCGGGCTGCTGATGCCGTTTGTTCATTTTACAGAGGAATAAGGAGGAAACGAATATGAAACAGATTTGGAATGGCATTCAGATTGCGTTCACTGCCTTGGGCGGCTTTCTCGGCTGGTTTCTCGGCGGTGTGGACGGATTTCTGTATGTCCTGATTGCCTTTGTGGTGATCGACTACATCACCGGCGTTCTGTGCGCCATCTCGGACAAGAATCTTTCCAGTGCGGTGGGTTTCAAGGGTATCTGCCGGAAGGTGCTGATTTTCACCCTTGTGGGCATTGGAAACATTCTGGATGTCTATGTGCTCAGTGGAACAGGGGTTCTTCGGACGGCGGTGATTTTCTTCTACCTTTCCAATGAGGGTGTGAGCCTGTTGGAAAACGCCGCGCACCTGGGACTGCCGATCCCCGAAAAGCTTAAAGAAGTGCTGGAGCAGCTGCATGACCGCGCAACCGATGAAAAGGGCGGTGAAGAGTAATGGCTTACACGAACAGCCCTCTGGTATCCTACACCAAGCTCAGCCCGAACCACTCCGGTCAGCGCACCCACAGCATCGACCGCATCACGCCGCACTGCGTGGTGGGTCAGTGCAGTGTGGAAACGCTGGGAAATGTATTTCTGCCGACATCCCGTCAGGCAAGCAGCAACTATGGCATCGGTGTGGACGGTCGGGTCGGGATGTATGTGGAAGAGAAAAACCGCTCTTGGTGCTCCTCCTCCGCAGCCAACGACCAGAGAGCCGTGACCATTGAGTGCGCCAGTGATGCCACTGAGCCTTATGCGTTCAAGGATGTGGTGTACCAGCGGCTCATTGAGCTTTGCACCGACATCTGCAAGCGTAATGGCAAGACCAAGCTGCTCTGGCTGGGCGATAAGGACAAGACGCTCGGCTATACGCCCGCACCGGATGAGATGGTGCTGACTGTCCATAGATGGTTTGCGAACAAATCCTGCCCTGGCGACTGGATGTATGCCCGCATGGGCGATCTGGCATCCAAGGTCACGGCGGCTCTCGGCAGCGAGGTGAAGCCGGTCGAACCGACCCAGCCCACCGGCACAATTAAGGCTGGTGACCTTGTGACCATCACTGGCAGCACCTATTATGGCGGCAAAGCCATTCCCGGCTGGGTGAAGAAGCTCCGCTGGTATGTGGTCGAGGTCAGCGGCGACCGTGCGGTCATCAACAAGGATGAATCCGGCAGGTACTCCATCATGTCGCCGGTCAAGACCTCTGCACTTGCTGTGGCAGACACGAAACCCGCCGAGGAATACCGCATTCATACCGTAACACACGGAGATACCCTCTGGGCAATCGCAAAGAAGTATCTCGGTGACGGTAACCGCTACAAGGAGATCGTCTCCTTGAACGGACTTAAAAGCAATGTCATCTACAGCGGTATGAAACTCAGAATTCCGAATAAATAACCCTTTTATGCGCCCTCTGCGGATTTTTCCGTGGAGGGCGCTATTTTTTTGCTCTTTTTTCGTTCAAGATGGCCATTTCCCTCCAGTGGGTAGTGAGAGGAACCCCTCTCGGGCTGGAGGACAATCTCATGACCAACGAGCAAAGAGAAAAGATAACGGCCCTGCGATATCAGGGATTCGGATATACGGCCATCGCCAACAGCATCGGACTGTCAAAGGACAGCGTCAAAGCATATTGTCGATCCCACGGCCTCGCCGGTGAGAAGGCAGAGAGCCACAGCCTTGCGAAGGTTCCCACGCAGCTTTGCCTGAACTGCGGCAAGGCGCTGATCAAGCTCCCCGGACGGAAACAGAAGAAGTTCTGCTGCTCGGGGTGCCGGACAACATGGTGGAACGCTCACCCGGAGGCCGTAAAGCAGAAAGCCGTTTATACTTTTACCTGCCCGAATTGCGGGAAGGAATTCACGGCCTACGGAAACGCCAAGCGCAAATACTGCTCCCACGGCTGTTATATTGCGGCACGGTTCAAAGGCGGTGATGCCGGATGAGCAAGGAGGAGCCTCACAACGACATGCTCTACCACGCAGCTATTTCAATGGCGAAAACCATGCTCGAAAAGGGCTTGATCACCGAGGAGGAATACGCTGAAATTGATACAATCCTGCTCGAAAAATACCGACCATATTTGGGTACATTATTATCGGAAAACGCTTGATATTCCGGCCTTTTAGAGTGATATATAGACACTACCGGAAGGAGGAATTTCATTGAAAACAGTAGAGAAAATCGAGCGAAAACTGCCGGTTCTGAAAGCAAGAAAGCGAGTCGCTGCCTACGCCAGAGTGTCGATGGAATCCGAGAGGATGCAGCACTCGCTTTCTGCACAGGTGAGCTACTACAGCGCACTGATTCAGAAGAACCCAGAATGGGAATACGCTGGCGTTTTTGCGGATTACGGGATCTCCGGCACCGGCACCAAAAAGCGTGAAGAGTTCAATCGCATGCTGACTGAGTGTGAAGCCGGAAACATCGACATAATCCTCACCAAGTCGATCCAGCGATTTGCGAGGAACACCGTGGACCTTCTGAACACGGTCCGGCACCTGAAGGAGCTCGGCATTGAGGTTCGCTTCGAGAAGGAAAAAATCAATTCCTTGAGCGGCGACGGAGAGCTGATGCTTTCCATCCTCGCTTCCTTTGCACAGGAAGAAAGCCGCAGCATTTCGGAGAACGTCAAGTGGGGTACGATCAAGCGGTTCAAGCAGGGCATTCCTAACGGCAAGTTCAGTATTTTCGGATATGAGTGGCAGGACGACAAGCTGGTCATCATACCGGAGGAGGCCGAGATCATCCGCTGGATGTATGCAGAGTACATGAAAGGCGCATCCCGGATTGAGATTGGCAGGGCCTTGATGGACCGAGGCATTTATACCCGGCAGGGAAAGCCGTGGGTGGACTCCAATGTGAAGGTCATCCTGACAAACATCACCTACACCGGGAACATGCTCTTCCAGAAGGAATACTGTGAAGACCCGATCACCAAGCACCGTAGGAAGAATTACGGCGAGATGCCACAGTATTTTGTCGAAGACACTCACGAGGCAATTATCCTGATGGACGAATGGCAAGCGGTACAGGCCGAGTTCAAGCGCAGACGGGACCTGGGCCCCTTCGGAAACAAGTCGCTGAAGCTCTCGGCTTTCTCCACCAAGATCACCTGCGGCTGCTGCGGCAAACACTATCGCCACAGTGGAAAACGGAATACCGCCGGTGAGGTTTACTACATCTGGATCTGTCAGACGAAAAGCCAGAAAGGTGTGTCGGCTTGCCCCTCGAAGAACATCCCAGAGAAGATGCTCCAGAATACCGCAGCGGAGGGGCTGGGCCTTGATGAGTTTGACGAGGACGTTTTCAGTCAGCAGATCGAGGAAGTCATCGTTATCGGAGACGATACCTTGACCTTCCGCTTTTACGACGGCCACGAGGTCACCACCAAATGGCAATCTACTGCCAAGACCGACTGGTGGACAGACGAGCGCAGAAAGCTCTGGGGAGAACGGCACAAGCGCAAGGATACCAATCCGAACCGGAATACCTTCTACGAGTTCACCGGCTTCATCAAGTGCGGCTGCTGCGGTGCCAATTACCGATGCCAATCCGGAAAGCGCAAGGATGGCACCCCGACACGGTCTTGGTATTGCACCGGTCCACGTTCCGAATGTCAGAATCCGGCTATCAGGGATGAGACCATGAAGAGGCTGGTGACCGACGTCCTCGGCCGTGACGAGTTCGACGAGGCTGCGATGGACGCTCAGATTGAAAGCGCAACGATCCTCGACCACACGGTCACATTTCATTTCAGGGACGGCCACACCGAGTCTAGAGACTTTTGGGATAAGCGGCACGGCACCCCTTGGACCGAGGAACGGCGGGAAAAAGCAAGAGAATCCATGACGGCCGCTTGGACAGACGAGCGCAGGGAGGCAATGAGCGAAAGAATCAAGAAAATAAGGAGCGAAAAGAAATGGCCAAATCCGTAACCACGATACCGGCGACGCTGTCACGCTTCACGGCGGCACCGATCAACAGCACCAAGAAGCGACGTGTGGCGGCCTACGCTCGTGTCAGCACCGACAACGAGGAACAGCTGACCAGTTACGAAGCGCAGATTGACTACTACACGAATTACATCAATGGCCGGGATGATTGGGAGTTCGTCGGCGTTTACCCGGACGAAGGCATCACCGGCACCAACACCAAAAAGCGTGAACAGTTCCGGCAGATGGTGGCAGACGCCCTTGACGGCAAGATCGACCTGATTATCACGAAGTCGGTCAGCCGCTTTGCCCGAAACACGGTCGATAGCCTGACCACCATCCGGAAGCTCAAGGAACACAATGTCGAGGTCTATTTCGAGAAGGAAAACATCTGGACCTTCGACAGCAAGGGCGAGCTGCTTCTGACGATTATGTCCTCGCTGGCGCAGGAAGAGTCCCGGTCCATTTCCGAGAACTGCACATGGGGCCAGCGGAAGCGGTTTGCAGACGGCAAGGTCACAGTCCCGTTCAAGCGGTTTCTGGGCTACGACATGGGGCCGGACCACAACCTCGTGGTAAACCCAGAACAGGCCAAGCTGGTTAAGCGCATTTACGGGATGTTTCTTCAAGGGCAGTCGCCATTCCAAATCGCCCGGACGCTGACCGAAGAAGGCATTCCTTCACCCGGCGGCAAGGACCACTGGAATCCCAGCAACATCAAGAGCATCCTCACCAATGAGAAGTACAAAGGTGATGCGCTGCTGCAGAAGTCCTTCACGGTCGATTTCCTGACCAAAAAGAAAAAGACCAACGAGGGTGAAATCCCGCAGTACTACGTCAAGGACAACCACGAGGCCATTATCGATCCGGAGACCTTCGAGATGGTGCAGACGCTGATGACCACCCGCACCAAGGGCCGGAACCGCAAGAGCTCGGTTAGCATTTTTTCCAGCAAGGTCAAGTGCGGCGATTGCGGCAGCTGGTACGGGCCGAAGGTCTGGCACAGCAACGACTCCTACCGGAAGGTCATCTGGCAGTGCAATCACAAGTTCGACGGCCAGAAATGCGCCACCCCGACACTCACCGAGGATGAAATAAAAGAACTGTTCCTCCGGGCCGCCAATCAGGTAATCGACCAGAAGGAACAGTTTATAGCCATATACGAGCAGGTCCTTTCAAGGAGCCTCGATACCACGGCCCTTGAGAGTGAGCTTTCGGATCTGGAAGCTGAAATCAACATCGCTGCCGAGCTCATCGAGGAATGCATCAAAGAAAACGCTCACGTTGCCCTCGATCAGGTTGAATACCAGAAACGCTACGACGGTCTGGTAGCCCAGTTCGATAAGGCCAAGACCAGACACACCGAGGTCACTGACCTAATTGCCGAGCGCATGGCACGAAAGCACCAGATCGAATCCTATCTGAAGGAACTGCGGAGCAGGGAGCCGCTGACGGAGTTCCGGGAAACAGACTGGCTGGCGATGGTGGACTACATCACCGTTCACAGCAAGAACGACATCAGGGTGACCCTCAAGGACGGCACCGAAATCAAGGCATAATCCCATAGACGCAGCAACGCCTCTGAACCACATCGGCTCGGAGGCGTTTTTCGTTTATTCCTCAACAATGTATTCCCGAAAAATATCCATTATGAAGTCTGCACTGGCAGGAGTATAGTTAGGAGATTGTGCAAGTACTGCAAAGTCATAGTTTCCATCAAAATGAACATCCTCAATCGTTGGTATGATCAAAAATGGAACTTCAGGCTCCTTGCGGCTATTCCTAATATACTGTCGTTTCACATACTCGGTATCGTCATATTGAGGGAATGGCATATCTGGATTATACAGCAATTGTATTGTGTTCTGAACTGGCTTATCCCAGATTGGCTCTTCTTTGAAATCTTTCAGAGTGTCCAGCAGATAGTCATTACATTCGCCATGAGGATTTCCACAGTAAACAATACTGGATATCCACCTGTAAGCAACTGCAAAAAGCAAGTAGTCTCCGATACCTTCGCTTCGCAGATGCCCTGATGTGTCAAAGTATCTCGGATGCTGGGATCTTTCTTCAACTGGATAATACAGAAGATAATCCAGAATATGCGTCCAAGAACTGTAGCCAAGGCCTAAATCTGCATGCGAGTCAACATGGATAACATCAAAAGGAGTGGAAAGATCGCCTTTCTCTATCAGCTCTCTCCAAAAGAATAACGACTCATTATGACCGGCAACAACTCTGCCTCTTATCCTGTTCTGTTTTGAAAGCCCAAGGTTCCCTTCAAGGAAGTTTCTTACTTCTCGTTCAGACCAAACGCTGTCCCCATAGTCCTCTTCTGGTAAACGCTCGGGTTCTGACTCATTTATAAATGTCGCAACGGATTTCATGAAATAATCCATATCCAAATCAAGAACTTTCACAGGGGCAATCCCTCCTCGTGCTCTGTAATTTTCGGCAGGATTTCAAGGAAGTGCTGACCGATCTTCTCAGCGTCATAGCCGTTGGCCTCGCAGATGAACCGGACGGTATCCAGCAGCAGTACATGGCCCTTTGCTTTCTCCGCTTTGTATTTCTGCCACTCTTCATATTCTTTATTTGTGATTTGCTTCATGGTGGTTACCTCGTAGAACCAGTGTTTACAAATTAAAGGCGTCTTTTATCATTTGTGCAACAACGTCAGGCTCTTTATCCGAATTGTCGATTCTGAGGTAGTTATCAAAAGTAATCTCGCCCTCATAACTAACACATCTATGGTTTTTATCATCGTTGAGAAGCCGCTGATTTGAAATCTCTATGTCTCTTTTGGAGGCCTTATTCTTCAGCCTGTTCTCAGAAACATTCCTTCTCAGTCTGATCTCTTGCGGTGCAATCAGCTCTGCATAATAGAATTCCGTTCCATACGGTTCAAAGATCCCTTTGACATGTTCCAGATATTTCCATTCTGAAGCCAGATCAAAATCCATCATCAACGTAAAAATCATCCCGTAGTTATCGGAAGCTGCGAAGTTTTTGAAAATAACATCACGTATTTCTGTGATGGTCTTCCCGTCATATCTGCCGAAAATCTCTATCACAGGTTCTATGGTCATGTGATTATGAAAAAGTCGCAAATCAGTTATCTTCATCAATTCCTGACCCACTGTCATTTTCCCTACAGCCGCATCACCAATAATGAATAAAAGTTTCATGAGTCACCTCCACAGATCCAAATTTCTCGCCGTCTATTATACCGACGAAGTATGAACATTGCTACCGATAAAAACAGCTGGGACACCTCGACTTCCACAACTTACCCCTCAAACGCCAACTTACCCCTCAAGCGGCAAAATCGGCGGAGGAATAATTAAATTGTATCAATCTCGGTGTTTTTATATCATATACCACGCCACTGTAAGGCTCAATTATCTCGGCAATCAACTGAACAACACAAGCCGGGGTGTAAAATTCGCCATCTTCTTTCGTACCGGAGGCAGCATATACCTGCAAAAAGTATTCGTACACACGGCCAATGAGGTCTTCTTCATGAAAACGGGCCTCGTCGATTTTATTTACCTCATCGATAAGCTGCTTGATTTTCTCCTTCGGTGCACCGAGAGTAGCATACAAATTAAGGGACAGTGCGCCCTTCAGTGCGGGATTGCTCTCCTCAATATCCGCCATAGCTTGATCGAGGATAACAGCAATATCATTGGCACCGGCGTTCTTTATGATATAGGACCAACGAGCAGTCTCCTTTAGATAGAACACGTTGACCGCATTATAGAAAGAGGCTTTTTCCAGAAACGCAGGAATATCACCATACTGAGCAATCAATTCAGCACGGCGTTTTTCAAACTTATCGCCGGCAAACTTTAAAAAGCACAAGCCGATAACAGCATCTCTATTTTTATCGGTACTTCCAACACCACGGAGCGCCACACGGCAGTTCCACAGTACCGTTTCCAGAGAAACCGCCTCTTCTTTCTTTTTTGCCGTTCTTGCCATAATTTTACCTCTTTCTATGCCGAAGCATCACTTTTCTACGCCGTCGCCCGGCACAAATTCCAGAATATCATCTACGCCGCAATCCAATGCCCGACAGATGCTTTCTATCGTTTCTAAGGATACATAGCCGTTTCGCTTCATGCGGGGAACGATGTTGGATGAAAATCCGGCTTGCTGCTGAAGCATTGTTGTGGTCATGTCCCTCTCAATCAGCAGATGGAACAGCCTTTTATACCTAACAGCCATATCACACCTCCATGTGTACTTGCAATCATACTCAAATTTATTATATCACGAAAATGTGAATTTTTCAATATATTGAGAACCTTTTCTCAGAATTTTTCGAGTAAAGGCTTATTTTTTTACCCTTTTACACATTACCCCCTCAAGTTTTGCCCTACGCCGTGGCTAAGTAGTGAGGAACATACTTTTTCAAAAGGTTTCAACTAAACGGAGATTTTTTCGCAGCAGTTAAGTGAAAGGACTTCGGTTTTGCCGGGTTTTCTTTGACTTAAGATACAAAGGGGTTGAATTTTTGGGTAGTAAATAGAAAGAGAAAATTTATTTTTTAGTCTTTCGGCCAAAACACGCAATCCTGTCCAGATGGGTCTATGGAAAAAGAATTTAAAAACTTTTCGTTTTTTCACTTCTAGACAGAGGAATAAAAAGTTTTAGAGTCCGTTGAAAAACGTTTTTCTTATGTCCAGCGGTGGGTGTAGAAAGTAATTTTTCAGCAGCAAGAAAAAAACTCAATAAAGTGGACCACTTTGACCTCTTACCTCCAGTGGGTAGTGGGAGTTAAATTTCTCGGTAGTGAGTAAAGAAGCAGAAGAAAGTTTAAAAGTTCTCGGATTTTTCACACTAACAGCCATCTCATCCACAGTGGGTAGTAGAGAGCAAAAACGACATTTTTTATCGGAGGTGTCCAATTTGGCAATTCCCCGTGGCTACAAAGTATAGGGTGAAGAATACGACTAAAAGAAAATTCCGGTGGCGAATGAAAAATATTTTGAAAAACCGGTTCGGTTTTTCATATTGTCTGTCCTTTATAAAGTGAAAGGTCCAAATCGTAAAGCAAAGGAGATTCAGCATTGAAAGTTCAGTTAGACAAAATACCGCAGTACTTAAAAATACATGGTCAGTTCTGCAGCTGGAAATACGAGCTGAGGAACGGCAGCAAAACCAAGGTGCCATATACTCCGGGTACCACAAGCAGAGCCAGTGTGAGCGACCCTGCCACTTTTGCCGCCTTTGATACTGCCGCATCTGCAGCAGGCTATGATGGTATTGGCATTCGTGTCTGTGACAATCTTGTCGGCATAGACCTCGACCACTGCATAGTGAACGGGAAAATACTACCTTGGGCGCAGGAGATTGTAGATCGTTTTACCACAACCTACATCGAAATTAGCCCCTCCGGTGCAGGCATACGAATCTTCTGCCTGTTGCCAGACGGATTTACCTACGATACTCACGACTACTATATAAAACACGGTGATATTGAGGTCTACATTCCCGGCTACACCAACCGCTTTCTCACTGTCACCGGAAACGCTCTCACGAATGCAGATGTAACAGAAACGGCAGATGCTCTCCATTGGCTGCTTTATACCTATATGCTCCGACCGACATCAACGGTTTCGGATATGACAGTTTTCAGAGAAAGCTACCTCAGTGATGATGAGGTAATCGCAAAAGCCACTGCCGCCCGCAACGGCGAGAAGTTCAGCCGATTGTGGAATGGCGACATCAACGGGTACAAAAGCAAGAGCGAAGCTGACGCTGCTTTCGTTGCTATGCTGGCATTCTGGTGCAGTGGTGACAAGGTGCAGATGGACAGGCTTTTCCGACAATCCGGATTGATGCGTGAAAAGTGGGACGCTCCCCGAGGCGCTGATACATACGGCAACATTACAATCGCCAAATCACTCTCCGGAATGACCGATTATTATAAGCCCATCATTCCACGCTCAGCTGTCGAGGATTTCAATGCGGACAGGCTTAAGGGACTTGACCCTATGGATTCCTCTAGGTATCCTTGGAACGATATCGGCGCCGGTCATATTTTCGCAGATTTCTACAATGATAAACTGCGCTTTGTTCCAGAGCGGAAAATGTGGTTTCACTATGAGGACGGAATTTGGCAGCCGGATACCGGAAGTCTACAGGCGATGAAATACTGCATGGAATTGGCTGATCTGATGTACACCTTTGCTCTCGAGATAAAGGACGAGGACAAGCAAAAGTCATACATGAAATATGCCGGACGGTGGCAAAGTCATACTAATCGTGTCAATATTCTCAAAGACGCCCAGGTATATCATCCTATTCCGTATGGTAATTTCGATTCGGATATCTACATTTTCAACTGCAGCAACGGCACTTTGCACATTGACACAGGCGAATTCACCGAACACCGCAGCGCCGATTTGCTTACAAAGATAAGTCCTGTTAAGTATGACCCCACAGCCTACTCGCAGCGTTTCAGCGATTATATCAACGAAATCATGAGAGGCGATACCGACCGAGCCGACTTTCTTCAGAAGATATTCGGCTATGGGCTTACCGGTGATACTCGTCATGAATGTATGACCATTCTTTACGGTGTGACTACCCGGAACGGCAAAGGAACACTCTGCGAGAGCGTTCTGAAAGTACTCGGAGATTACGGCTGCACGTCCCGACCGGAAACTATCGTCACGAAGAATTACAATAATAGCTCGCAGCCAAGCGAAGATGTGGCTCGTCTTGCAGGTGTGCGTTTCGTGAATATCTCCGAGCCCAGCAAAGGCATGGTTTTGGACGCAGCAAGAATAAAATCTATGACAGGAAACGACACCCTCAATGCCCGCTATCTGCATGAAAACAGCTTTGATTTCCAGCTGCAGTTCAAGATTTATGTAAATACAAATTACCTGCCGGTTATAAATGACATGACGCTGTTCTCCAGTGACAGAATTATCATTATTCCGTTCGACCGACATTTTGACGAGCAATCCCGCGATACCACCCTCAAGCGGCAGTTCGCAGAGTCCCATGTCCAGAGCGCCATTCTCAACTGGCTATTGGAAGAATACAGGCGGTTGCGAAACGAGGGATTGTTCCTCCCAAAATCCGTAAAGGACGCTACAGAACGATACCAGTATGACAGCGATAGAATGGCGCTCTTCTTTGAAGATAATCTGGTTAAGGATTCTGCCGCCGAGGAACTGACCTCCGCTGTCTATGCCCGGTATAAGGGATGGTGCCAAGAGAACGGAAGCTACCCGGAGGGCATGAAAAACTTTAAGCAGGGACTTCAAGCGTTTGCGCAGGTAGCCCGCAAGCGCCCGAAGTGCGGCGGCGAGAAAACCACAGTGCTCATCGGCTATCGGCTCATTTCCGAGTTCGATATCCCGCCGCTGACATAAATCACAGGACTGGGGCAATGTGGCAGATGATTATAGTATATCTCTATATAATATTTAATCTTGAAGATAACCATAATTACTTGCCACATTGCCCCAATTATAAAGGAGGTGGTGCCTATGATTGAATAGATGCAACGTCAGAAAAGACAACAAAAAGAGCGTTGCCGGTATGTATTCAACGCTTGCAGCATTAAGGAGGAAAAGATATGGGTACAAGAATCACAAAGGAATTTTTGCAGGAACACTTCCGCAAGCACAATTCTCTTACCGTTTACAAAAACGACGGTACTCCCGTCACTTTTGAAAAGCAGTATAGGATTGCTATGTGCGGTGGAAACTGCAAGTTAACTTTTAAGACATACGATGAGTTTATGTCTTTCTACAACAAGCATGGTCTTTGCTTGAATTCAGTTATAACAATTGACTGATTTATCCTGCGTATTTCCGCACCCTAGGGGCGGTCACAATCTTTGCGGCTATCCTCTAGGACAGCGGGCGTGGGTCTTGCGCACAAAAATTCCGGTTCAAACGGGGTATTACCCCCATATAGGAGGTTCAACTTATGAATATAACCAAAGATTATTTTGAAACCCAGCTCCGCAAGCATGACAATGTCACCGTGTATTCTCAGGATAACACACCTCTGACCGTCAGCAGAGATTTTTTCATCTGCCGCACCAGTCATGCACCTTTCATCGAATTCGAAATGGATTGCGAGGATCTGGAAAGCTTCTGTAAGGACTTCGATCTGTCACTTACGCCTAACGACAACCACTAACACCAAGGAGGAAAAACAATGAGCATTTATTCTAAAATGTTGCCAAAAATCGAGAACCGCGACTACGAAACTCACTTTTGGAACGCTATGCGTGGAAAAGCAATCAATAGAGAAATCCTGAATAACGGCGTTGAACCCACCACCGGCGCTTATACTATTTCGCCAAGAGGACAGGAAACGTTTATGTCCGCTATCAAGGAGGAAAGCATATTTCGCAATCTCGCTGCCGATATGCGGATTTATGACCATGACAGCCGAATAAAAACTGTCAGCACCGATGACGTGGCAGTATGGGTTCCGGAAGGAGGCTCCATTCCGATTCAGACCGGTATAGGCGACTTCAGCGATATCACTATCGCAAAACACAAAATAGCAGTATTCCTTAAGCTGGAGAATACGCTCGTCTGCGACCCGTTTTTCAATCTTGAGAATTACCTGGTCAAGCGTCTGGCTAAAAACTTCGGTAGAGCAGAAGATTACGGGTTTATTAATGGCAACGGTAAAGAATCGCCTGCCGGTATCCTCTCTGAAAACGGAGGTGCGCAAATTGGTGTAGCAGCCGACAAACTGACATTCGACAATGTAGTCAACCTGTTCTTTTCGGTAAAGCCGGAATACCGTAAGCACGGCACTTGGCTTATGAATGATGAAACCGCTCTTGCTCTCCGTTCACTTAAGGATAATGCTGGGCAGCCTATCTGGAATCAAGCTGATGATACTATTCTGGGGCACAAGGTATGCATTTCCGAATTTATGCCTGCTGCTGAATCTGGCAGCAAACCGATTGCTTTCGGCGACTTCAGTTATTACTGGATAATTTGCAGACGTCCTGTAAGCATACGAACACTCACCGAACAGTTCACCAATGTAGACTGCATTGGCTATCTGGCATACGAACTTCTTGACGGTAAACTTGTCAGACCCGAAGCCATAAAGGTTATGCAGATTACCGATTGACGATTTGCAGGCAATCCCCTGTGAGCGGTGCTTGCAGGGGAATATCGCCGAGTAATTGCAGAAGAAAGAAGAACATAATGGATTTGAACGATATAATTACAAAGAAGCCATGCCGAGTTTCTGAAATGCAGGTCGGAGAAACGATTTTCACCGTAATCTCTGTGGAAAGCGACCTGGCAAAAGAAAACCTTTATGATAAGGTTAAAAGAATGATACTGGACAGCGGCAGCAATAAAATTAACACTTCGCCGATACATACTTAAGAATTGCAAACTGCGCATACGTCCTTGACTTATCCGCAATAGTATGGTAATATGTAAATCCCGCTTGAGGGCTGTCAGAAAGGAGTATATTATGAAACAATTAAATAGACAGTCCTCGACTATTGCGATGGATAAAATCACAGCCCTGTATTGCCGCCTTTCACGCGATGACGAACTGCAAGGTGACAGCAATTCCATTCTGAACCAGAAGGCTATTTTGCAGAAGTATGCTGATGATAACGGTTTCTGCAATACAATGTTCTTTGTCGATGACGGTTTCAGCGGTACTAATTTTGACCGCCCGGACTGGCAGAGACTTATGAGTTTCGTGGACAAAGGCAAGATCGGTACGCTTATTGTAAAAGACATGAGCAGATTGGGCAGAGATTACCTCAAGGTGGGTTACTACACCGAGGTGGTATTGCCGGGTGCTGACGTACGCTTTATCGCTATAAACAACGGTGTTGACAGCGCCAATCAGCAGGAAAGCGATTTTACTCCATTTCTCAATATCATAAACGAATTGTATGCCAAGGATACAAGCAAAAAGATTCGTGCGGTATTTAAGGCTAAAGGCGAATCAGGCAAGCCGCTATGCACAAATCCACCTTATGGCTATATAAAAGACCCTGACGATAAGAATCATTGGATTGTTGATGAAACAGCGGCTGATGTAGTAAGGGATATTTTCAAAATGTGCATTGCAGGAAAAGGTCCTTCACAGATAGCCAAAGCTTTGTCGCAACAGAAAATTCTTGTTCCGACCGCTCATCTTCGCGAGATTGGTATCAACACCCCAACGAAAGTGTCAGAAGATGTATTCGCTTGGCAGCCAAGAACCATATCGGATATTCTGGCGAAAAGAGAATATTTAGGTCACACGGTCAATTTCAAGACGAGAAAAAAGTCCTATAAATCCAAGCAAAAAATCAAAAATGAGCCTTCTGAATGGGTCGTTTTTGAGAATACCCACGAAGCCATTATTGACCAGGAAACCTTTGATATTGTTCAAAATATCCGTAACGGCAGAAGAAGGCTGACTCCGATGGGCGAAATGCCTATCTTATCCGGTATGCTGTTCTGTGCAGACTGCGGAGCAAAATTATACCAAGTCCGAACTAGAGGGTGGACGCATGAGCAAGAACACTTTGTATGCGCAACCTATCGCAAACAAAAAGGCAAATGTACCTCTCATCAGATTCGCAATGTCCAGGTGGAACAGATTCTGCTGACAGAGATAAACCGAATGCTTACCTTTGTGCGTGAACACGAGTCTGAGTTTGTGGAGCTGCTTTCAAAGAAAAGCGAGCGTGAACTAAATCGGCAATTTCAAGAAAGCAGCAGAGAGCTGGAACAGTCAATGCAGCGTATCACTAAGCTGGATAGTATCATTCAACGACTTTACGAAGATAATCTTGATGGCAAGATCAGCAATGACCGTTTTGCAAAGATGACCGCTAACTATGAGCAGGAGCAGAAAGACCTCGAAGCACAAGTTGCTGTTCTGCGTAAGACCCTCGCAGCGGCAAAGGAACAGCGTATCAATGTTGATTCATTTCTTGCACAGGTCAAAAAGTATACGGAAGTCAAAGAAGCTGGACGCTGAAATAATCCGTAATCTGGTAAAGCGCATTGATGTATTCACACCGGAAAAAGTTCCCGGTACAAGGACCAAAAAAGCAGACCGTTCTCATTCATTGGAACTTCATCGGGGCAGTAGAACTGCCTAAAGAACAGAAAATATCGGCATAGCCGGATTTACCATGCTATGCCGCTACTTTTCAAAGGTATTTAATCCCTATGTGAGGCGACCTTTCGTCTGCCCGCTCCTGCCGCGCTCGCCGCCTACCTCTCCAACCTCACGATTTTGCGCACGATACAGCTCGACGGCATATAGTTGAGATAGTCGGGAAGATATTCCGCTTCCGTTGAGCAAATCTCGTGAAGCCATTTTTCTTTTCCTAAAAAACGGCTCTGCACAAAGCAAAGCCGTTTTTGTTTTTTTATCAGTCCTTAGATTCGATTATCGGCGCGAAGCGGATACGAATCTGCGGTATTTTCGTCAGCTCGGAGTAGTAGTTGAGCTGCCAGTCGTCGCCCTGCGACGGGTCGTTTTCGCCGCTTGCGGGAGGTGCGAAAATTTTCAGCGTCATGTCGCATTCGCCGTCGAGCGGCTTTTCGTAGAACGCGCTCATAAGGTCAATCGTTTTCGCTTCGGGCGACTTGTAGAACCACTTCCCGTTAATTTCCATCATCAGGTTTACGGGTTCGTCGAATGTAACTTCGCAGAAAACTGGATTTTTCTCGAAGTGCAGCGGAACAGCGATACCGTCCGCGTCCTCGGCTCCGCCCCAGCGCATTTTTACGGGGAAAGAAAGCTCCTCGCCCTCGGTCATTTTCGGGAGGAAACGCTCCCTGTTGATGATTTCCTTGTAGGTTTTAAGTACAGGCTGTTCGATTCCGACGTCGCGGTTGTTGGGATCCTCGATTTCAAGTCCGAGTCTGCCTCGGTCGCGGAACTGATAGAACGTGAACGCGCTGAACCAGTCGGCGTTGTCCTCGTCGAGAATGTCGCAGAACATTTTTACCATTTCCGCTTGGTCGTATGCGCCTGTAACGTCGCCGTCAGCGTTAAATTCGGACATTACCATAGGCTTTGAAACGCCGCCGTTAATGAATTTAAAGCGCTTATAGCTTTCTTTTGTTTTTTCGTAGGTATCGCGCACGCTGCTTCTGCTGAAGGACGTTCCGCCGGGTTCGGCAACGTCGTAGGGCCAGCCCCAGTGCAGCGACATATACTTATCGACCGACCAGATGTCGGTTGCGCGGACTGCTTCGGAAAATTCCTTTTCCTTTTCAATTTCGCCCGTTTCGGGATTTTCGACGCCGCCGATACAGAGAATTGTCTGTACGTTCGGGGCGTGTTCCTTGATTATCTTGTGGAAGCGAACGTAAAAATCCGCGACCTCCTGATAGCTTGCACGCTTATTGAAGGAGAACCAGTTTCCCGTAGCCTCATGGTTGATACGCAGAAGCAGACGACCGAACGAGCGCAGGTCGTTCGCGATAGCGATAAGGTGCTCGTCGGAAACGTGCGGGTCAACGGTAAGCGTAAGGGTAACGTCCTGTCCGTGGCGTCTTACGTCGCGCATACAGGTGAACGGCTCGTCGTCGGTTGTTCCGTTCAGACCGCCTTTGTAGGTGAAATAATCATCATAGGGATAATCCCACTGGAACGAAACGTTCGCGTCTTTCATTACTTCGGAAATGCGTCCCGGCCATTCCTTGTCAAGGGGGTAATAGCAGTACATAAGGCTTATGCTGCGGTGGGGTCTGCCCATTTTGTGGAGAATGTAGTCCTGATTGACATATTCGCCGCGTTCGCTTCCGTCGCCGAGGTCAACGGCGCATTTTGCGGGACCCATGTGAATTTTTTTCAGTTCCATACAGATACCTTCCTTTTTATTTATTTTATGCTTTCGGCAATAGTTTTTGCGCGTTTTCGGATTGAGCTGTTATCAGTATAGCATATCTTGAAAACGTTTTCAAGGGCTTTTAAAAAATATTTTTCCAAATTTCCGGGCGGATTGACAAGCCGCGCCGGTCGGGGTATAATACTATTATTATAAAGTGAATTTTTCGGGAGTGATTTATTTGAAACGGCTTACCGCAGGCATTCTCGCGCACGTTGACGCGGGAAAGACAACGCTTACCGAAGCGCTGCTGTATCATTCGGGTGATATACGAACGCTCGGAAGAGTTGACCGAAAGGACGCTTTTCTGGATACCTTTGCACTTGAAAAAAGCCGCGGGATAACGATTTATTCAAAGCAGGCGGTGCTTCACGCGGACGGCTGCGAGATAACGCTGTTGGATACTCCCGGTCACGTTGATTTTTCGGCGGAAACCGAGCGGGTCTTGCAGGTGCTTGATTACGCGATACTGCTGATAAGTGCGACAGACGGAGTTCAGAGCCACACCGAAACGCTCTGGCATCTGCTTAAAAGCTACCGCATTCCCGTTTTTATTTTCGTCAACAAGACCGATCTGGCGGGAAAGGGCAGAGAAGAGCTGCTTTCGGAGCTTCGGCTTCGGCTGGACGCCGCCTGTGTGGATTTCTCTTCCGCAAAAGACGGGACGCTCGGCGGCGAAAACGGCGAAGCAGCCGCGCTCTGCGACGAAGCGCTGATGCAGGAATATCTGGAGAACGGCGCGCTGTCCGAAACGTCGCTTTCCAAGGCGATACGCAGACGGAAGATATTTCCGTGCCTTTTCGGGTCGGCGCTGAAGCTGAGCGGAACGGACGAGCTTCTTAAACTGTTTCTGCGGCTGACGCGCGAGCCGCGCTATGATGATGATTTCGCCGCAAAGGTGTTCAAAATAACCGAGGACGCGCAGGGAAACCGTCTTACGCACATGAAGATCACGGGCGGCAGCCTTAAAGTCAAAACGCCTGTTGACGAGGGTGAAATAATCGAAAAGGTGAATAATATACGCATTTATTCTGGCGCGAAATTCCGCACCGCCGATGAAGCTTCGGCGGGTACGGTCTGCGCGGTGACGGGACTTACGAAAACGTTCGCGGGACAGGGTCTGGGCAAGGCTTCCGACGCGCCGCTGCCTATGCTTGAGCCGCTTTTTTCCTATCGTGTGGAGCTGCCGCCCGAAATCGACGATTTTACGGCGCTTTCCATGCTGCGCAGGCTTGAAGAGGAGGATCCGCAGCTTCGCATCGTGCGAAACGAGCAGCTTCGTGAGATACACGTTCAGCTTATGGGGGAAATTCAGCTGGAAGTGCTGCAAAGCGTGATAAAGGAACGTTTCGGGATCGACGTCGGCTTCGGCGAGGGCAGCATTGCCTACCGCGAAACGGTCGCCGCACCCGTCGAGGGCTGCGGGCATTACGAGCCTCTGAAGCATTACGCCGAGGTTCATCTGCTTATCGAGCCGGGCGAACGCGGCAGCGGTATCCGATACGCGAGCGAGTGCCGCGAGGACAGGCTCGACCGCAACTGGCAGCGGCTTATCCTGTCAAATCTTGCGGCGAAAAAGCATATCGGCGTGCTTACCGGCTCGCCGCTTACGGACGTGAAAATAACGCTCATTGCAGGCCGCGCGCATATAAAGCATACCGAGGGCGGAGATTTTCGTCAGGCGGCGTGCAGAGCGGTTCGTCAGGGTCTGCGCGGCGCGGAAAACGTTCTGCTTGAGCCGTGGTACAGCTTTGTCTTGCAGCTCCCCGCCGAGCATATCGGGCGCGCAATGACGGATTTGCAGCGAATGGGAGCGCAGTTCGGGCAGTCATTTGGCACAGACGTGCTTACTCTTGAGGGGAGCGCGCCCGCCGCCGCGCTTCGCGGTTATCAGAGCGAGGTAACGGCGTATACGCGCGGAAAGGGGCGGATCTCCTGCTTTCCGGACGGTTATCGTCCGTGCGAAACCGCCGCGCAGGTCATAGAGGAAATAGGCTACGACCCCGACTGCGACCTTGAGAATCCTGCGGATTCGGTTTTCTGTGCACACGGCGCGGGTTTTGCCGTGAAATGGGACGAAGCTCCCAAATATATGCATATTCAGGCGGAAAGCGCCGAACCCGACGAAGCGCAGCGAAGTGAACAAAAGCCGAAAACCAACGAGTTCAGAGAACGCGAGGCTACCGACAAGGAGCTGACGGAGATTTTCGAGCGGACTTACGGAAAAATAAAGCGTGACGAGCGCACCGCGATGCGCCGCGAGCCTGCCGCACGGCAGCCGAAGCCATACACCGCCGTGCCGCTGCCCGACGGTCCGGAATATCTGCTTGTGGACGGCTACAACATAATTTTCGCGTGGGAAAAGCTGAGCCGAATGGCTAAGGAAAGCCTTGACCTAGCGCGCAGCGAGCTTATCAATATAATGTGCAATTATCAGGGCTTCCGCCGCTGCGAGGTGATAGTCGTTTTCGACGCGTACAAGGTCAAGGGCAGCCGCGGGGAGGTCGAGCAGGTCGGCGGGATAACCGTTGTCTATACGAAAGAGGCTGAAACTGCGGATATGTATATCGAAAAGGCGACCAGAACCCTTGGAAGAAAGCACCGCGTACGCGTTGCGACCTCGGACAGGCTTGAACAGCTCATAATTCTCGGCGGGGGCGCGCGCAGAATGTCCGCAGACGAGCTTCTTTCCGAGGTCCTGACGACCGAAAAGGTGATAGGGGAGTTCGTTTCGGGTCGGAAATAGTGCCGGAGAACATTATTGCATATTCGTCAAAATCACAAAAATTTTAATTTTTTTGCGTTTACCTGTTTACAAAATCCGCAAAATGTGGTATCATAAGGTAAATGCATATACCATATGCAGAAACTAAAGGAGGACGATTCCAATGGCAAGAAAAAAACTTACAATGGATGGTAACAACGCTGCCGGTCACGTTTCGTACGCATTTACCGAAGTAGCTGCGATTTACCCCATTACCCCCTCTTCCGTTATGGCGGAAGTAACCGACGCCTGGTCCACTGCCGGAAGAAAGAATATCTTCGGTCAGGAAGTTCAGGTTGTTGAAATGCAGTCCGAGGGCGGCGCGGCAGGCGCTGTACACGGCTCGCTCGCAGCAGGCGCTTTAACCACAACCTATACCGCTTCTCAGGGTCTTCTTCTTATGATCCCGAATATGTATAAGATCGCAGGAGAACTTCTCCCGAGCGTTATTCACGTTTCCGCTCGTGCGCTTGCTTCACACGCGCTCTCTATTTTCGGCGACCACAGCGATATCTACGCTTGCCGTCAGACAGGCTATGCTATGCTTTGCTCGACCAACCCTCAGGAAGTTATGGACTTAGGTGCGGTTGCACATCTTTCCACATTTAAGGGCAGAGTTCCTTTCCTCCACTTCTTCGACGGCTTCAGAACCTCTCACGAAATTCAGAAGATCGAAGTTTGGGATTATGATACCCTCGCTAAGATGGCTGATATGGACGCTATCGCAGCTTGCCGTGAACGTGCTCTCAACCCCGAAAAGCCTGTTCTTCACGGAACTGCTCAGAACCCCGATATCTTCTTCCAGGCAAGAGAAGCTTCCAACAGCTATTACAATGCGCTTCCCGAAATCGTTACCGAGTACATGGACAAGGTAAACGCTGAAATCGGCACAAACTACAAGCTGTTCAACTATTATGGCGCTCCCGACGCTGAACACGTTATCGTCGCTATGGGTTCCGTAAACGATACGATCGAAGAAACGATCGACTATATGCTTAAGCAGGGCAAGAAGGTCGGACTTGTTAAGGTAAGACTTTACAGACCGTTCTCCGTAAACGCTTTCGTTGACGCTATTCCTTCTACCGTTAAGCAGATCACCGTTCTCGACAGAACAAAGGAACCCGGCGCTCTCGGCGAACCGCTTTACCTCGACGTTGTTGCCGCTCTCAAGCAGGCAGGCAAGTTCACTGACGTTCCCGTATTCACAGGCCGCTACGGTCTTGGTTCTAAGGACTGCAACCCCGCTCAGATCATTGCTGTTTATAACAACAAGGACAAGCAGCGCTTCACAATCGGTATCGAGGATGATGTAACCGGACTTTCTCTCCCGATCGGCGAGAACCCGAATACAACTCCCGAAGGCACGACCTGCTGCAAGTTCTGGGGTCTTGGTTCAGACGGTACTGTCGGCGCAAACAAGAACTCTATCAAGATCATCGGCGACCATACCGATATGTACGCTCAGGCATATTTCGCATACGACTCAAAGAAGTCCGGCGGCGTTACGATTTCTCACCTTCGTTTCGGTAAATCTCCTATCAAGTCCACTTACTTCGTAAACAAGGCTAACTTCGTAGCGTGCCACAACCCGTCCTACATTGACAAGTACGACATGGTTGAGGACGTTGTTCCGGGCGGTTCTTTCCTGCTTAACTGCCAGTGGTCCGTTGACGAGCTTGACGAAAAGCTCCCCGCTCCCGTTAAGGCATACATCGCAAAGAACAACATCAATTTCTATATCATCAACGCTATCAAGGTTGCTAAGGAAATCGGTCTGGGCAACAAGACCAACACCGTTCTCCAGTCCGCATTCTTCTCCATTGCGAACATCATTCCCGCGGCTGACGCTATCGAGTACATGAAGCAGGCTGCTTACAAGTCGTTCGCTAAGAAGGGCGACGATATCGTAAACATGAACTACGCTGCAATCGAAAAGGGCGCAGGCGAAGTTATAAAGGTTGACGTTCCCGCTTCGTGGGCAAATGCAGAGGGCGAACTTCCCAAGCATATTGCAACCGGCGACAGAAAAGACCTCGTTGACTTTGTAAACAACATTCAGATCCCCGTAAATGCACAGCGCGGCGACAAGCTCCCCGTTTCCACATTCGTCGGAATGGCTGACGGTACTTTCCCGCAGGGTTCTGCCGCTTATGAAAAGCGCGGTATTGCCGTTGACGTTCCCGAGTGGCTTCCCGAAAACTGCATTCAGTGTAACCAGTGCTCAATGGTATGTCCTCATGCCGTTATCCGTCCGTTCGTTCTGAACGAGCAGGAAGCTGCTGCTGCACCCGCAGGCATGAAGATGAAGGACTGCACAGGTCTTCCCGGATATAAGTTCACAATGGGTATTTCCGTTCTCGACTGTACAGGCTGCGGCGTCTGCGTAAATGTCTGCCCCGCTAAGAACAAGGCTATCGAAATGAAGAGCCTCGATTCTCAGATGGGTGAACAGCCTATGTTCGACTACGACATGACCCTCTCCGACAAGCCTGAGGTTCACGAAAAGTTCAAGCCCACAACCGTTAAGGGTGCTCAGTTCAACCAGCCCCTCCTCGAGTTCTCCGGCGCTTGCGCAGGCTGCGGCGAAACACCTTACGCAAAGCTCATTACACAGCTCTTCGGCGACAGGATGTATATTGCTAACGCAACAGGCTGCTCGTCTATCTGGGGCGGTTCCGCACCTTCTACTCCTTATACAGTCAACAAGTCCGGCAGAGGTCCCGCTTGGGGCAACTCCCTCTTCGAGGACAACGCTGAATACGGTCTTGGTATGTTCCTTGCACAGGATACTCTCCGCGGCAGAGCACAGGAAAAGCTGAAGGCTCTCGACGCTGTTGCTGAAAAGCCCGAAATCAAGGAGCTTATCGCTAAGTATTTTGAAACAGCTAACGACGGCAAGGCTAACCTCGCGGCTACCGACGCTCTCGTAAAGGCTATTGAAAACTGCGGCTGTGATTCTCCCGAAAGAGCGGAAGTTCTCAAGCTCAAGAATTATCTCTCCAAGAAGTCCAACTGGATCTTCGGCGGCGACGGATGGGCATATGACATCGGTTACGGCGGTGTTGACCATGTTCTCGCAAGCGGCAAGAACGTAAACATCTTCGTATTCGATACCGAAGTTTACTCCAACACAGGCGGACAGGCTTCTAAGGCTACAAACATCGGTGCTGTTGCACAGTTTGCTGCCGGCGGTAAGAACGTTAAGAAGAAGGATCTCGCAGGAATCGCTATGAAGTACGGTTATGTTTACGTTGCTCAGATTTCTATGGGTGCAGACATGAACCAGTGCTTAAAGGCAATCGCTGAAGCTGAAGCTTACGACGGACCTTCGCTCGTAATCGCTTACGCTCCTTGTATCAACCACGGTATCAAGGGCGGTCTTACAATCGCTCAGAAGGTTGAAAAGGAAGCTGTTCTGGCAGGTTACTGGCATCTGTTCCGCTTTAACCCCGCTGCTCCCGAGGGAACAAATCCGTTCACTCTCGACAGCAAGGCTCCTACCGGCGACTACAAGGAATTTATGATGAGAGAAGTTCGTTACAACTCCCTCATGCGTGCTAACCCCGAAAGAGCAAATAAGCTCTTCGATATTGCCGTTGCAAACAGCAAGAAGAAGTACGAGGACTTAGTAGGCTTAGTTGAATACTACTCCAAGTATTGATTTTTGCGCAAGTAAATAAGAATACGATAAAAAACAGTCATTCATTGTAAAAAGCGTTCGTTCCGCCGGAGAAAGTTCTTCAAGCGGAACGAATGCCGATACGACGAAAAGCACCGATGAAAATCGGTGCTTTTTTGTTTGTTTTAGCGGAATACGGCGATTATTCGCACTTTACATTTCGGAAAAAATATGATATACTCTTAAAAAGAAAAAAAGAATATAACGAAAACTGAGGCGCAAAATGGACATAAAGGCTTTGGTAAAATATTTGTCGGCATTGCTGCTGTTTGGATGGCGAACTTGTAAGACAAATCCCAAATCAAAAATAGGCAGCTTTTACGAAATTAGTATTGTACGGCTTTTTCGGCAGCTGCGCCGCTTTTGCCTAATATAGTGAGATAATACTAAGCACCAATAAAATCATAGATAAAAATTCTCATATAACCCATATATGCAAAGATTATACCCGATTTTTTGTATAGTTTTTAATTGGTGCTGAGTATAAAAAAGCACAAAAGAAAGGAACGAACTTTGGAAACTGAAATAAAAGAAAATATAAGCTGTCCATGCAAAAGAAAAAAATGTGAACGACACGGGAAATGTGTGGAATGTACAGCCTATCACGAAAAATCAAAAATACCGCGTCCTTGTGAAAAAGTGAAGAGGAAATTGCCATGAACATAAAAAAATGCACATTGAACGAACTAAGCAGCTTGCAGGAGATTTGCAGACGGACATTTGCCGAAACATACGGTTCGCAGAATACGGCGGAGAATATGAAAAAATATATGGACTCGGCGTATTCCGACGAGGTTCTTTCTGAGGAATTGAGCTCTCCCGACAGCGTTACATATATAGCCTACGAAAACAGCAGCCCGATTGGGTACATGAAGCTGAACAGAAACGGAGAACAGACGGAATCTGGCTACAAAAATTCGCTTGAATTGCAGCGGATATACATTATTCCCGAAGCTAAGGGACATGGCGTTGGCTCGCGGTTTATTGAGCTTGCCGAGAAAACCGCTAAGAGGCTGGGGTTGGAATACGTCTGGCTCGGAGTCTGGGAGAAAAATTCTGCCGCAATCACATTTTATGAGGACAAAGGCTTCAAACGTTTCTCGGAGCATACTTTTGTGCTTGGAGATGAGCGGCAGACGGATTTTCTTATGAGAAAATATATAAACTGAAAATGCGATAAAAAGAAAAGCCCGGAGCATTCCGGGCTTTTCTTATGTAGCTTACTTTGACGAGGAAACGTAGGGTGCGACCGCTTCTGCAATAACATTCTTAGGCATTGTCTGGAGCCATATTCTGCCCGGTCCCGTAAGAACCGTGTTGAACAGCCCCTCGCCGCCGAACAGCGCGTTGCCTATTCCCTTTACGGACTGAATGTTTACGTCAACCGTTTCGTCCATTGCCGCGAGGTTGCCGGTGTCAACAATGAGCGACTGACCCGCCGCAAGAGTGTATTCAACGACAGAACCGTCGATTTCAAGGAAAACGTAGCCGTTTCCTGTGAATTTCTGTAAAATAAAGCCCTCGCCGCCGAAAAAGCCTGCGCCGCCGCGCTTCTGGAAGTGAACAGACATTTCAACGCCGTTTTCGCAGGCTAAAAATGCCGATTTCTGTGCAACTATCGTGCTTGACGGGGAAATCGGGATAGCGAGAATTTCTCCGGGAAAGCTTGAACTGCAAGCGAGCATACCTTCGCCGCCGCGGCAGGTATAAACATTCTGGAACATGGATTCGCCCGAGAACATTCTGCCGAGAGCCTTTCCGACGCTTCCGCCTGCGTTTGTGGACATTTCCATGTTCGGCGACATCCAGCTCATTGCGCCCTTATCTGTCTTGATTGCTTCGCCGTCGCTCAGGCTCATAATGAGGACGGGGAGGGGAGTGCCCTTAATTTCGTACTTCATAAAATAATCCTTTCATTATGCTGCGGTGTTTGTACAGCAATTGATTTCTTTATAATTTTACCATATTTTTTCAATTTTTGCAACCCTATTTGCGCAAAAAATACAAATTATTTTGACCGAACCAATGTTTTCCGACAAAAAATCCGAATAAAATGCCGCAAAAAGAAAATAATTCTAATATATCCGCAAGGTAACGGAAAATCAGAAAACCGAAAGGAAGATATTATGAATACATTTTATAAATTATCGCTCGGACTTCTCGCGGCTCTTATCTGCGTCTGCGGAGTAAGGCAGCAGGCGTTCGAGCCGGCTTATTCGCAGACAGGCTCGTCGGGAACGGAAGTCGAGGAAATTCAACGAGTGCTGAAAGAGCGCGGCTTGTTCAACGGCGAAATCACAGGGTATTACGGCGCTCAGACGGAAAAGGCGGTGCTTGCGTTCCAGAAGCAGCAGGGGCTTAATCAGACGGGCGTTGCCGACGACGCGACTCTGAAACGGCTCGGTATAACTATCGGTTCGATCCCCGAGGCGACCGACGCAAACGTCAACCTGCTTGCGCGCATTATTTCCGCAGAGGGCCGCGGAGAATCGTATATCGGACAGGTGGCTATCGGTGCGGTGATCTGCAATCGAATTGAACACCCGTCTTTCCCCGACACTCTTTCGGGCGTTATTTATCAGAACGGCGCGTTTACTGCGCTTGTTGACGGGCAGTTCAACGAGCCTATTTCCGAGAGCGCTTACTCTGCCGCGCGCGACGCGCTTTCGGGCTGGGATCCCTCGGGCGGAGCAATCTACTACTACAACCCCGACAAGACCAGCAACAGCTTCATCTACTCCAGACCTGTCATCAAGGTCATCGGAAATCACCGCTTCTGTTCGTGAGCGGAAAAGGGGCGCGCAGCGCGCGGCTTGAGCGGGCAGGCGAAGCCTGCCCGCTTTGTTTTCGCCGCAAAGCGGCGAAAACTTGAGGCATTCAGCGAAGCTGAATGCCTTGCCGCGCGCTGCGCGCCCGTTGCGTGGGGGGCAGTGCGGTTGAAAAAGCGCTGTCCTTATGTGTGAAATATCGCCGAGTGCGGATTGCGGCGTTAGCGTTCGTGCGGAAGATTTGCGGGAAATTGAAAGCCGCCACGCCGCTTCGCAGAAGCGGCGAATCCTCCTATAGACGTCTATAGGAGGATTGAAAAATAGTATAAAGCGTGCAGAAAAACTTCCGGGTCGGATTTTGCAAATCCGGCTTCGGCAGAAGAAACGATCAAATTAAAGAAGCTCAGAATTTCATATTTTTTCAGGCGTTCGTTAACCCCGTGATTCTGATTTGCAATTACTCCAAGCTTGCATTTTTGCGCAAGATGTTTCAGCACAGCCGTCGCCTTGTCGTATGGCTTTTCATTTGGTTGTTTTTAAGCCGAAATCCTTTACCGTATCCTTATAGGGGTTATACGAAGATTTTTGTCTATAGTTTTATTGGTGATTAGTATTAATCATTTACCTTTTCCCTGTAAGAATAAACCCGATAAGCTCTTCGGCATCGTCGAAGTCGTCATAATCGCCGACTATACCCGAACGGTGATATACGATACCGTTATTTTCGTTGGTTTCGAGGCAGTCAAGCAGCTTTTCGACGCCGTATCTCTTGATAAAAAGCGTAAAAGCGTACGGTTTGATTTTCCCAAGCAGCCCGCTGCGGCAGTCCTCGCTGCACGAAAAGCAGCTTCCTACGCCCTTTTCAATGCTGCACTTTCTGTTTACGCACCAGCCTTTGTCGGGACATTCCTCCGACTGACAGCCGTTGCAGTGTTCGTTTTCAGAGCAAAGGCAGCACGCAAGTCCGCACCGCGCAATTCCCAGTTCCCGTTTCATTTCATTACCTCCGTATATAATTATTGTATACTAACGCTTGTTAGTGTGTAATTATTATACACTAATCTTTGTTAGTTGTCAAGCTTTTAATGAAATGATTTTTGCAGCGTCGTTAAAGTCAAATGTGCGATCTCAGACTGCACCAGCTTTTTCACGCTCGGCGATAAAGTCGCAAATTTTCTCCGCGCTTGCCTCAACGCCGATTGAACTGTCTATCGTAAGCTCATAGTTGCTCTCGCAGCCCCACTCAAGGCCGGAAATGTTCTTATAATATAAGGCGCGAGCCTTATCGGAGCGTGCAATGTTCCGCTTCGCTTCATCGGGAGCGTCGCCGTAAATCTCCATGACCCTGCGGATTCGGTATTCCTCGGGAGCGTGAATGAATATTCGCACGACATTCGGATCATCTCTCAGAACATAGTCCGCCGCTCTGCCGACAATTACGCAGCTTCCGTTTTGAGCTATTCTTTGAATAATTTTCTGCTGAGCCGTTATCGCCTGACTTACAACAGTGCTGCTTAAATAAAGCTCACGGAGGATCTGCGGGGAATTTTTGTTTAGTCCCGAAACAAATTCTCTGTCAAGTCCGCTTTCCTGCGCCGCGAGAGCGGCCATTTCCTTATAATAAAAAGGTATACCGAGCCGCTCGGCGACAAGCTTTCCTATCTGCTTGCCCGACGAGCCGTGCTGCCTTGCGACAGTGATTATCACGCCCGGCTTTGAGGGCTGAAGCACCGCTTTCGGATGCTGTTTTTTCTTTTCCGTGAGATATGGGCTGCGGAAAAACTTTCTTGTCATGAAAAATCCGACAACAGAAACAGCGCTGTCTGTCACAGGGTATGTCAGCCAGAAAAAATCAAGCCCGAAGCGTGAAAAAAGATATGCCAGCGGAACGAAAAGCACAACCGTTCTGATTATCGTCAGCATTGAGCTTTTGAAGCTCGCGCCTACCGCCTGAAAGAGCACGGGATATGTAAGCGAGGTTACCAGCGGGATAAAGCTTATCGCTATAATGCGGAAAGCGGTTATGCCTATTTCTATAACCGCTTCGTCGTTGGAGAAAAAGCGGAGCATAGGTTCGGGAATTATTTCAAAGCAAAGCGTTCCGATAAGCATAAGCGCCATTCCGAACGCTATCGCGGTATTCAGCGTTTTTTTGCAGCGCTCGGTATTGCGCGCCGCGTAGTTGAAGCTGATAACGGGGACGATGCACGTCTGCATTGCGCCGAGCGGGATAAAGAAAAACGTCTGCCACTTATAATACAGACCGAGAACGGTTACTGCCGCGTCGGAGAATGAGGCTAGAATAACGTTAAGCCCGAAAATATAGAGGGTATATGCCGACTGCATGAGAATATTCGGTATTCCCAAGCGGAATATGTTCCCGACATAATGCGCGTATTTTTTTATAGACGGCGATTTATAGAACCCATTTTTCATCACGATAAGAGCCGCCACTATCTGCCCCGCAACGGTTGCTATCGCAGCGCCCGAAATTCCCATTTCGGGAAGCCCGAACATTCCGAAAATAAGCAGAGGGTCGAGAATAATATTCGTTACCGCACCTGCGATTTGCGCAAGCATGGGGATTTTCATGTTCCCCCTTGCCTGAAGCACTTTTGTCCATATACTTTCGAGAAACAGACCAAAGCTGAACACGCACGCTATTCTGCCGTATGATATAACGTCCGCGATAACCTCGGGGGTTGAGGTCTGCGACTCGGCGTAAAGCGGCATAAGAATATAGCACACTGCGGCAAAGACCGCCCAGAGCGCGACTGCGAGAGGAGTTCCCACACCGGCGTATTCATTCGCCTTTTTTTCCTCGCCAAGCCCCAGCTTTGAAGCCATGACCGTGTTTATTCCCACGCCAGTTCCCACCGCAAGAGCTATCATAAGAAGCTGGAGCGGGTAAACTATCGAAAGCGCGGTAAGTCCCGAGTCGGAATACCGTCCGACGAAAACGCTGTCAATAATGTTGTAAAGCGCCTGGATAAGCTGAGCAAGCATTACGGGCGGAGCAAGCCGCAGCAGTATCCTGCTGATTTTTTCGGTTCCGAAATAGTCGCTTTTTTGTTTTATTTTTTCCATATTTACACCTCGCCGTTCCGCTCCCTTTTATGGCTACATATTATATCGTAATGTTCTGCGTTTGTCAATAGCAAAAAGCGGGGACGCCCTCTCTCGCGGAACGTCCCCATGGATTATATATTTTAGCGTTCGTTAAATCAGCTTTGCGGCTTTGATCTCAGATAAAATTTCTTTTCCGTTCCGTTTATGAGCCGCTTTATATTATCCTTATGCCGCCATGCGACAAGCAACGCGGAGAGCGCCGCGATTGCCGCGGTTAAAATTCCGCAGCCGAAAAACGGCAGCAGAATGGGATAAAGCAGCGTTGAAGCGACCGAAGCAAGCGACATATAGTGCGAAACAAAAAGAATCGTCAGGAACACGATCAGCGAGATAAGTCCAATGCGCCAATCCACTACCCAAACCGTCGAAACTCCCGCTATGAACGATTTCCCGCCCTTAAAGCCGTACCATATCGGGTACGCATGACCGAGCATTGCGAAAAATCCGCTGTAAACCGCGCCGAACTGCCGCGTCAGCATGAAATGTTCAAAAAGCATACTGAAAATTATTACAGGGATCGCCGCTTTCAGCAGGTCGAGCAGCAGCACGACCCACGCCAGCTTTCCGCCGAAAACGCGCTTGAAGTTTGTGAAGCCGGGATTGCCGCTCCCGAGCGTGCGTATATCCCGATGATAAAACACCTTTGAAAAAATCACCGCGTAATTCACTCCCGCGGCAAGATATGAGCAGACCGCCGCCGCGAAAAGCAGAGTGATTTTGATAGCTTGTTCGTCCATATTTCTCCCTATTCCGAAACCAGGATAAAGTCGTATATCTCCTGTTTTCCGTCAATTTCATAAATCTCGGCGGCGGGGAAGCTCTCCCGCGCAAATTCCGCAAGCTCTTCAGCTTCAGAAGCGGGCGCGTCGGCGCCCCTGAAAATAAGCAGAATGCTTGCGTCTGCCGAAATAATATTTTTTACAGCTTCTTTTGCGGCGGTCACACGTTCGTTTTCAGCCGCGATTATGGATTTTCCCGAAATTGCAATGTATTCCCCCGATTTAACCGACATTCCGCCAAGCTCCGCATCGCGCACGGATTTTGACACCATAACGGTCTTAACGCCCTGCATCGCGCATTCAAGGCCGTTCATGATAACATCGATATCTCCCGAAGTGGTATCAAGCATTGTGAGCGCCGCATAGCCCTCTCCTATGCTCCTGCTTTCGAGAACGTAAACCTCCGCTTTGCTGTAAAGCTGCGCCGCCTGACGAGCCGCAAGGATAACGTTGCCGTTATTTGGGAGAACGATCATCTTTTCCGAGCTTACGCGGTCGAAAGCGCCGATAAAATCCTCGGTCGAGGGGTTCATGCACTGCCCGCCGTCAACGATAAAATCCGCGCCGAGGTCGCTGAACGACTGCTTTATGCCCTCTCCGTTCGCCACGGCGATGATACCGAATTTTTTTCGCGGCTTTTCTTCACGCTTTTCCGAAGCGATTACATTGTTGTGCTGAAGCTCCATATTTTCAATTTTTAAAGTGAGAAATTCACCGAATTTCTGGCAGAAATCAAGCACCCTTCCCGGAGTCATGGTGTGCACGTGGATTTTGACCGCCGAGCCTGTTTTAAACGCAACGATAGAATTGCCGAGCGTTTCAAGATATTCCGAAATCTGCTCGACTCTGAAGCTTTCGGGGTCAACCTTTGAGCGCTGTAGGCGCAGCAGGCATTCCGTGCAGTAGCCTAAGTGCATTTCGCTGTCCTCGGTGAATAATTCGGGGTCGATTGACGCAGGCGCGGAGGAATGCTGCTCTGCGGGCTGAATTTCAATTCCCGTAACAGCTTGTTCCATTCCCTCGATTATTCGGATAAGCCCCGCGCCGCCGCTGTCAACAACTCCCGCTTCTTTAAGGACGTGGAGCATATCGGGGGTTTTTTCAAGCGTTTTGCGCGCCTGAGAGAGGTAATCTCCGAAAAAGCGCTCGACGCTGCCGCCGTTCAGAGCGTTTGCGTAAGCGTAGTCGGCAGCTTCACGCGCAACGGTGAGAATCGTACCCTCGGTCGGGTTTATTACGGCTTCATAGGCGAGCGCAACGCCGCTTCTGAACGCCTTTGCAAGCTTATGCACGGAGGCGGTTTCACAGTCCGAAAGCTCTCTGCCCATTCCCGCAAAAAGCTGCGACAAAATAACTCCCGAATTTCCGCGCGCGCCCATAAGCATACCCTTTGCGGCAAGCTGAGCGGCGTGCGATACGGACGATACATTTTCGGAAGAAAGTGCGTTTACCCCGCCGTCGATGGTGAGGCACATATTGCTTCCGGTATCGCCGTCGGGGATAGGGAAAACGTTCAGACCGTTTATTTCACGCTCGTTCAGCCTGAGCCGAGCAGCGCCGCTTTGTATCATGCGTGCGTAAAGCTGTCCGTCAATCTGTTCAACAGCCATATCGTTACTCCTTAAATTCGTAGGTCACAGGCTCGCCGAAGCACCATATCCCTATCGCGTCGGGTCCTACCGAAGCGCCGATGATCGGTCCTATGTAGCAGGTGTAAACGTCTTTGCAGGGAATCTGTTCGCGCACGGTTTTTTCATACTGCTCGATTTCTTCTTTTGAGCAGTCCGCGTGCGCTATATAAACGGTCTGATTTTCGGGTTCGCGGATAACCTCCTTTATCATTCGGACGGTTTCACTCAGTGAGTTTGCGCGACCCTTGACCTTGCGGATAGGGGTCTGATAGCCGTTTACGTCCGCGATAAGAATAGGCTTTATTCCCATGAGGTTTCCGAAAAATGCGGCCGAACCCTTTACACGTCCGGCGCGGCGCAGGTATTCGAGCGTATTTACCGTAACAAATTCCTGGACGTTTTTCAGTTGAGAGGTTATCTCGTCGGCGATTTCCGCTGCGCTTTTTCCCTGCGCGGCAAGCTCCGAAGCGCGGATAGCTAGCATTCCCTCGCCAAGGCTTGCGTTCTTTGAATCAATGCAGAATATCTCGCGCTCGGGATATTTTTCGAGAATATTTTTCGCGGCAACCGCGCCCGTGTTTACCGAACCCGACTGTTTAAGCGAGCAGCCGATATACACAATGTCGAAGCCCTCGTCGAGGTATTTGGTGAAAATACGGTTAAATTCTTCTACGGGAACCTGCGTCGTAAGTATGCGTTCGCCGTTTCTGATAGCGCCGTAAAGCTCCTGCGGGGTGTAATATTCCCAGAGGAGAGAGGCTTTCGTTTCCTTTCCGTCGCGGATCGTGTTCATCTGCGCGTAGTCGATGTCATATCGCTCGAGCAGCTCGCCCGTGAGGTCGGCGCAGGAGTCCGTGATAATTTTAACTTTATTGATTTTAATCACTCTTTTCAAATTATTTGACAAAACAGTGCGGTAATGCTATAATATATTAAAGGCGTTACAACTGTTTCACCTTCGACATTGTAACACGGATTTATTTTTTCGTCAATATTCGACAGCTCGGACTTGACAAAAAACGTAAAATTGTAACATCAAAAGGAACGGAAAATGGAGAGAAAAAACGAAAAGAGCAGGGAAATTCTGCGGCTTTCAAACGAGGAATCGAACAGGATAACCCGAGAATGTCTGCAATCGGCGCTTATTCATCTAATGGGAAAAAAGGATTTTGAGCGCATCACGGTTTCGGAGCTTGTTCAGCGCGCCGGAGTGTCGCGGACGTCGTTTTACCGCAATTATTCCGCAAAGGAAGATATTCTTATGGATATGGCGAAAACCGTGGGCTACGAAGTTCTGGCGATTTTAAGCGGAAAAGGGTATGAAAACGACCGCCGCAGGCTGTATCTGGACTTTTTCACGGAAATCCGCTCGCACGCCGAGATAATAGGCCTTGTAATAAGGGTCGATATTCAGCGGTATGTTGATTTTGAGAAAATAGGGCTGTTCAAGGGACTTTTCGAGCCGACGACGACCTATGAAAAATACGCCGCGCGGGCGTTTGAGGGCGCTATGATTTCCATTGCGTACGATTGGTTCAACAACGGAATGAAAGAAAGCGACGAGTATATGGCTGATTGCTGCGCGAGGCTGCTCAGCCCGTATACAGGATATCTGGACAGGTTCGGCGAAGAAAAATAAGCAATTATATTGTCTGAAAAGGAGTAAAAGCATGATTTATACGGTTACATTCAACCCGGCGGTCGATTATTTTGTCCGCACGGAAAAATTTTCTGCGGGCACGGTGAACCGCGCGGTCGGCGAGGAGATTTTTTTCGGCGGAAAGGGCATAAACGTTTCGATAATGCTTAATACGCTTGGCGTTGAATCGGTCGCGCTTGGATTCGCGGCGGGATTTACAGGCGCGGCGATCGAGGACGGCATTCGTCGAATGGGAATAAAGACGGATTTTGTTCACCTTGCGCGCGGATTTTCGCGAATCAACGTGAAAATAAAAGGAAATGAGGAAACCGAGCTTAACGGCAGAGGGCCTGAGATAGACGAAGCGGCACTCGGTCAGCTTTTTGAAAAGCTTGACAGGCTCTGCGAGGGGGATATACTTGTTCTCGCGGGGAGCGTTCCCGAATCGCTGCCGTCCGACATTTACAGCCGTATAATGGCGCGGCTGTCGGGCTGCGGGATAAGGTTTGCCGTTGACGCGTCGGGAAGCCTTCTGCGGAGCGTTCTGCCGTACAGTCCTTTCCTGATAAAGCCGAATCATCACGAGCTTGGCGAGCTTTTCGGTGAAAAGGCTCTCTCCGACGAGGACGTTGTACGCCTTGCGGCGAAGCTGCGAAGCGAGGGCGCGCAGAATGTTCTCGTTTCCCGCGCGGGCGACGGAGCAATACTGCTCGATGAAAATGCGCAGACGCACAAAATAAGCGCGGCGAAAGGAACGGTCGTAAACTCGGTCGGCGCGGGGGATTCAATGCTTGCGGGATTTCTTGCGGGCTGGCTTAAAACGGGTGATTATGCACAGGCTCTCGCGCTCGGAGCGGCGGCGGGGAGCGCAACGGCTTTTTCGACGGGAATAGGTTCGCGGGCGCTTGTTGAAAAGCTGTTAAAATAATCGAAAAAGCGACTGTATAAACAGCCGCCGAATATGAAAACAGGCTGCACATCTGCGCAGCCTGTTGTGAGCTATTCAGTTGTAAACTTGATTACTGCATCGGAATAATTACCTTTCGTAGTAGTTCCTGAACTGTAATTATGCGTACATCGGAGTTCTTACCTTTCTTTAGAATGTCTGAACCTTGATGAAGTGCATTGGAAACCACTCCTAAGAAATTTTTGATTTTTTTATTTTAACGCATATAGCGGAAATCGGTTCTATAACCGTTTCGTGTTCTATACAGCGTGCCTTTATCGTTTGTGCTTCCGAAACAGGAATTAAAGCTAAACGCCTTGTTATGAACATCTGCTCTGTGCGTATACGCCGAGCGTCATGTTCCTCTTGTTACCTTTCACTTTCGGACGAGCCAACGCCCGATAAAGACTGTTCACATATCTCTTCTGTTTCCATTGGACTCGCTTCCTTTCCGGTTAAATTTACATCGCGGTAACGGACGGGCGATGCATCTCAGAATTGCCGAAATCTTACTGTATAGAAAGAAGATAAGATTTTTAGAATTACGCTTTTCTGAAGCCTCGGGAAATCTGCCTTATCTGCTCTTCAGAGCCTCCGGTTTCTTTCCTTGATATAAGAATACCACAAAAATATGCATTTGTCAACAGATTTATTTGTGACAAATTACATGATTTTTGAGCTGCGCTTATGTGCAGTCTGTGGAAATTCAAAGCAAATCGGCGAAAATGGCGTTAAACCGTATTGACTTTTCCGCCGCTGCGGTGTATAATAAAACTGTTGGCGCGCATTATATTTGCAAAGCATGAAAGGAAACAGTTATGTCCGAAGAACTTGATTTAGAAGAATACGAACCCGTTATCGTTGACCTTGACGGTGAGGAGTTCGAGCTTATTGATACGATTGAACTTGACGGAAAGTCATACGCGGCGCTTACGCCTTACGTTGAAGATGATGACATTGACGGCGAAGAGGTCGAATTTATCATTCTCGAAGTTATAGATGATGAGAATGAGGAGCAGTGCACGCTCAAGACCGTTGACGACGAAGAGCTTTACTCTAAGATCGGCGACGCGTTCATGGAAATGTTCAGCGATAAGTTCGGCGAAGAAGAATAAAAATTTACTGCTGCGTGCGATACGCATGGTTACTATAATCCAACACATTATAATAGGGATTTCTCTATGGCAGCGGATTGCAGACCTCCCGTACTGCGGAAGAAGGGAGCGTGAACCTGTCAAGCGATTTTACCCACCCTGCTTCGTGCGGGTTTTATATTCCATGTCCGGCGTGGCGGTTAAATAAAGGGCTTCCGATTTTCGGGAGCCTTTTACTTTTGCTGTGAAAAAGCGTCAGCAAAATGAAAGGTTACAGAGGCTTTTTTATAGACTTACACAATTTTGTCACTGCGTTTTTGCTTTTTTGTATAATTTTTCTTGGATTTGGAAAAACTTTTGTATTATATATTGACAAATGGGCAGATTTCGGATATAATATGAAATGTAAGAGATGAGCGAAAGCTTCTCTTATAACTTAACTAAAATTAAACTTAAATGAACTCCATTTAAATTTAGTTTTTTAGTTGTCTCCTTTCTTTTGTTCTACACATTATACATTATTTCAGTTTGAGAACCGGGGGGTTCTCTTTTTTTTGTTTGTTTTGTTGTGATTTGTTTGATGTTTTGAAAAAAGGTGATGCGTCATTACAAGCTGAATAGTGCAATATACAAATTTAAAACAAAGTAATTGAAAAAGAACAATTTTGCTTGACATGAGTTACTATATGTGATAAAATAAAAAAGTGAATTTAATGTTCATTTGGCTTTTTGATTGGGATAATCCGATGCAAAAAAGCGTAATTATTTTATCATGTACCGGGAATAATTTATTAGAGAGGAATAAATTATGAAAATTACAGCCGTTATTATGGCGGGAGGTCGCGGTGAGCGCTTCTGGCCAAGAAGCAGAAACAATTTTCCGAAGCAGTTTCTTTCTCTTACCAGCGACGGTGAGACAATGATTCAAAAGACGGTGAATCGTCTAAGCGGTCTTGTTCAGCCTGAGGATGTATTTATTGTTACGAATGAAAAATATGCGTGTCTTGTGAATGAACAGCTTCCGCAAATACCTGCCGAAAATATCCTGCTTGAACCCGCTGCAAGAAATACAGCTCCTTGCATAGGGCTTGCTGCTGCGGTCATCAGAAAAAAATACGGGGACGCCGTTATGATTGTGCTTCCCTCCGATCATCTTATCAAATTTAATCAGATGTTCGTAGATACCCTTAAGATCGCTGCCGGAGCGGCGGAGAATGGCAGCACGCTTGTTACCATAGGAATTACTCCCAATTATCCCGAAACAGGGTATGGATATATTCAGTTTGAAGCCGATGATGATGGTACTCCAGGCATTTACAATGTCAGAAGATTTGTGGAAAAGCCTAATATTGAGCTTGCAAAGGAATATGTTAATTCGGGCGAATATCTTTGGAACAGCGGAATGTTTGTTTGGAAAGCTTCATCAATTGAGGCAAATCTTAAAAAGTATCTGCCCGATATGAATGAGGGTATGGAGAAAATATACGACGCGGCAGGCACGGAGGGTTTTGCAGATACTGTTGCTGAGGAATTTCCGAAATTCCGCTCAGAATCCATTGATTTCGGCGTTATGGAAAAGGCGTCTGATGTTTGTACTATTCCCGGCAATTTCGGCTGGGACGATGTGGGCAGTTGGCTTGCTCTTGAAAGAATAAACAGGACCAATGAATATGGCAACATGGTACAGGGCGATGTTATCAGTATAAACACTAAGAACACCATTGTCTGCGGCGGAAAAAAGCTTATCGCAACTGTGGGTGTTGAGGATCTTGTGGTGGTTGATGCCGATGACGCCGTTCTTATTTGTGCAAAGGACAGTACTCAGGACATTAAGAAGGTCATTGAAAATCTTAAGATATGCAACAGAAATGAGTTAGTTTAATTTGAAGATCGCCGTAAATATTCAGCCGATGCTCCATTCAGGAAAATCCGGTATAGGCTTTTATGAGCAGGAGATTCTGAAAGCTTATTTTGACATAGCTGACAGAGATAATATTCTCTTGCAGTATTTTGACCCGAGGAGAAAGCAGGGGGATTCTGCTGCGCGGTTCGGGAAAAGCAATGTTGTTGCCGAGCCTTGCAAATGGTTCAGCGCTACGCTTTATCAGCTTTTGTGGACTTTTCTGCCTGTTCCGTACAGGTTGTTTTTTAAGAGCAGACCCGATGTGACAATGTTTTTTAACTACTACCTGCCGCCGTTTGCCGGAGGAAAAAAGGTTCTTGTGGTCTATGATACGGTCATAAAGGATTATCCCGAAACTATGAGCTTCAAAACACGGACAATGCTTAGGCTTACTCTTAAACGCTCCATAAAAAGAGCGGATAAGATAATCACTATATCGGAATTTAGCAAAAGACAGATAGTAAAGCATTATAATGTAAGCCCTGATGATGTTGTGATTATCCCTTGTGCAGCGGACGGAAAGAAGTTTTTTCCCGTTTCTGACAGGAACGAAGCAAAGAAAAAGGTATGTCCGAAATATGGCATAGGCGGCAGTTATTATCTGTATCTTGGAAATTTGGAGCCGAGAAAAAATATCACACGGCTTGTGGAAGCCTATGGAAAAGCTGTTGAAAAACAACAGGACTTACCTTTGCTGGCAATAGCCGGCGGAAAGGGTTGGCAGTATGATGAGATATTCGGCAGAGTAAAGGAACTTGGGCTTTCAGACAGGGTCATTTTCACGGGCTATGTTGATGATGACGATGTTCCTTTGCTGATGAACGGCGCTGAAGCCTTCTGCTTTCCGTCTATTTATGAGGGCTTTGGTATGCCGCCGCTCGAAGCGATGTCATGCGGCGTTCCTGTTATTATATCTAATACGTCTTCTCTGCCGGAAGTGGTGGGAGAATGCGGCATTTCCGTTGATCCCTACAATATTCAGCAGATATCCGACGCTCTTATCAAAATGACAGATAGGAAATTTAATGAAGAGCAGAGAAATGCGGGAATTGAAAGGGCGAAGGCTTTTTCGTGGGAAAAAAGCGCGGAGCTTCTGAAAAGTCTGTTAGAGGATCTTGTATGAGAAAGCTGAAAATTTTACAGGTAAATAAGCTTTATTCCCCTTGGATAGGCGGCATTGAATCGGTTGCAAAAACGGTTGCCGAAAACCTCAAAAACGAAACGGATATGACTGTGCTTGTATGCCAGCCGAAGGGAAAAGGTGCGAGAGACAAGGTAGACGGTGTTGATGTTATCAGAGCAGGCAGTTTGGGTATAAAATTCTCAATGCCAATATCCTTTTCTTTTCCTTTTCTTGTACGGAAATGTGCGAAAAATGCTGATGTGCTTATTCTTCACGACCCTTTTCCGCTGGGAGATTTGGCAGTGCTGCTTTCGGGCTTCAAAGGCAAGGTTGTTGTATGGTGGCATAGCGATATCATTAAGCAAAAAAGGCTGGTCAAGCTGATAAAGCCTATAATAAAAGGGGTGCTGAAAAGGGCTGATGCCATTTTCACCACTTCGGAGGGGTATATAAACGGCTCGGCATATATCGGTGATTATAGGGAAAAATGCAGGATAGTTCCATACGGAATTGACACTGCGGCATATCTGAACACCAAGCTTAGCCCCATTCTCACCCAAAAGCTAATCCGCCCGGAAAGCAAAAAGTTGCTTTTTGTGGGAAGACTTGTTTATTACAAGGGTGTAGGCGTGCTTATCGACGCATTTAAGAATATTTCCGACGCTGAACTGTTCATTGTCGGAACGGGCAGTGACGAGGAAGCGCTTAAAGCGCAGGCTGAGCCTCTTGGAGACAGGGTGCATTTTATGCGTAATCTGTCCGACGTCGATTTGCGTTCCGCTTTTGCGGACTGCGACATATTCGTGCTTCCGAGCGTCGAAAAAAGTGAGGCGTTCGGAATAGTTCAGCTTGAAGCTATGGTTTATGGCAAGCCTGTTATCAATACAGACCTTAAAACAAGCGTACCGCTTGTGAGTATTGACGGCGAAACGGGTCTTACGGTAAAGGCGGGAGATGCGGAGGAGCTTGCGAAGGCTATGGACAGGCTTATAAAAGACGACAGCTTGCGTGAGAAATTGGGCGACAATGCAAAAAGAAGAGCAGTTGAGTATTTTGATATAAAGACTATGACAAACAGTGCTAAGAGGAATATTCTGCAGATTATTGAAAACTGAATAGCAAATGCAGTACTGTTGGCGAATATCTGAAGCGATATATGAGAGCTTTTGAAAGGAATTGTACACTATGGCATCTAACGAAAATACAAACAGCACAGAAATCAGCACAGAAAAAATAATGACTCAGATACGTCAGAAAATAACAGATGAGGGTCTTACAGACGATATGCTTTCATTTGAAGACATTTCTGCGACTGAAAGCTCAACATCTCTTTATGAAGGATACAGTGCAGCCTTACTTCAGAGCAGCACGGAATATGTTTCTGCAAGAAATCAGGTAAACCTTAATGCACCTATTGAGGGCAACTTTATTAAAATTCTTATCAAAAAAATTGTCAAAAAGCTTGTTCAGTTTTATGTTGCACCAATTGTTACAGAACAGAACGCTCTCAATTATCATTATTCCAATGCTATTATGCAGATTAATGGATATGTGCAGAAGAACTCGGGCTCTGACATTGTTAAACTTTCTGCAAAAGTAGAAGAACTTGAGCAAATACAAATGAACAATAAGCGCGAAATTGAAGCACTGACCGTTCAGATCAACTCTCTGAAAAAAGCAATTGCAGAGTTTAAAAATGAAAGGACAGAAAAATGAAGATAGTCCAGTTTCTTCCCGTTATAGCTTTCGGAGATGCTGTCGGCAATGATACAAGAGCTATTAGGAAGGCTTTGATCGAAATGGGCTATGAAACTTCAATATATGCAGAGGTTGTAGATAGCCGTTTGCCCAAAGGAACTGCCAAAGATCTGAGCGTTGGTATGCCTGCGCTTGAAAATGATGATATTATAATTTATCATCTTTCTACCGGGGCAAAGCTTAATTATGAGATTAAGAAGTATTCTTGCCGTAAGATAATGGTTTATCACAATATAACACCGCCGCATTTTTTTAAGGGGTATAACGAAAATGCTGCCGCTAATTGCAGGTATGGACTTGACAGTATGTTACACCTTGCAAAGCAGTTTGATTACTGTCTTGCTGATTCAGATTTTAACAAAAGAGATCTTATAAACGCAGGATATAAATGTCCAATTGATGTAAGACCTATACTTATACCATTTGATGATTACAAGCTCTCTCCAGATAAGAATACTGTCGCAAGATACAGCGACGGTTGGACAAATATAATCTTTGTTGGCAGGATAGTTCCTAACAAAAAGCATGAAGATGTTATAGCTGCTTTCTGTTGGTATAAAAAACATATCAATCCGAAATCAAGACTCATTTTGGTAGGCAATTATATCGGATTTGAGAAGTATTATGAGCGGCTTGAAAAATATGTTAAGGCTTTGGAACTTGACGATGTTATATTTACAGGTCACGTTAAATTTCCACAGATACTTGCATATTACCACACGGCTGATCTCTTTTTGTGTATGAGTGAACACGAGGGATTCTGCGTTCCTTTGGTGGAATCAATGTTTTTTAATGTCCCTATTGTTGCATATGAAAGCTGTGCCATTCCTGACACACTGGGAACTTCTGGATTTAAGCTTGATCGTAAGGATCCTGTTGAAACGGCACTTGTTATTGACAGAATAATTAACGATAAGGATTTGCGACAGAATATAATTTCACAGCAGAAAAAGCGTCTTGAAGATTTTTCCTATAACAAGGTCAAAGCTTTATTGGAAAAGCAACTTAATACATTTATCAGTGGGTGAGGGGAAGAAGGCGTAAAAATGAAAAAAATAGCATTTGTTATTCCTTGGTTTGCTGAAAAAATACCCGGCGGTGCAGAAATGGAAACGAGAGAGGTCACTAAGCATTTGAAAACTGCGGGTATGGATGTTGAAATATTGACAACTTGTGTGCGGGAATTTGTCAGCGACTGGAGTGAAAATTATTATCCTGAAGGAGAAGAAATCATTCAGGGAGTGCCTGTTAAAAGATTTAAAGTCATTGAACGGGACGCAGCGGCATTTGATGCGGTCAATATTAAGCTTATGAATGGCATTATGCCTTCTTTAAACGAAGAAAATACTTTTATTAACGAGATGGTAAACAGCCCTGAACTTTACAAATATATCGGAGAACATAGAGACGAATATACTGCATTTGTTTTTATTCCGTATATGTTTGGAACAACTTATTTTGGCGTCAAAGCTTGCCCCGAAAAAGCTGTGCTTATTCCTTGTTTTCATGATGAAGCATATGTTTATATGAATATCTTCAGAAAACTATATTCAAAAGCTGCTGGGATGATTTTTAATGCGCGTCCCGAATATGAACTTACCCAAAAACTTTATAATATCAGTAATATGCACACGGTGGTTATGGGTATAGGCATGGATACGGATTTAAAGGCAGATGCTGATGCATTCAGAAAGAAATTCAAAATAAGCGTTCCTTTTATCATATATGCAGGCAGAAAGGATACCGGAAAAAATGTTCAGACTCTTCTGAAATACTTCCGTGAATACAAAATGCGCCGGAATACAGATTTAAAACTCGTTCTTATCGGCGGCGGTGAGATTGAAATACCAAGTGATATAAAGGAGCACGTTATAGATCTTGGTTTTGTGGATAAACAAGATAAATATGACGCTATATCCGCATCAGAGTTCCTTTGCCAGCCTTCAAAAAACGAGAGTTTTTCTCTTGTAATAATGGAAAGTTGGCTTTGCGGCAGACCTGTACTAGTGCATGAAAAATGTGCTGTAACGACAAATTTTGCGAGTGAATCAAACGGCGGACTGTATTTTAGCAATTACTTTGAATTTGAAGGCTGTACAGATTTTTATCTGCATAATAAAGAGATAGCCGCACAAATGGGTGTCAATGGTGCTCAATATGTAAAGTATAATTTCAGTTGGAACGTTATTGTTGAAAACTTTAAAAAATATTTTGAAGAAATGGAAACGTTCGGCGAAAGCAGAAATATTTACAAATAATTAGTCAAAAAGAAAGAGGCATAGAATTTGGAAACCTTAAAAGAAATATTTGAATACAGACAGATGATATTCAGTCTTGTAAAAAAAGATTTGCGCGGCAGATATAAAGGTTCTGTACTTGGTTTTTTATGGACCTTTATAAACCCGCTGATGCAGCTTGTGGTATTTACGATGGTATTTTCAGTTATCTTGCGTTCAGATATTGAAAAGTACTATATTTTTCTGTTTGTTGCGCTTATTCCTTGGAATTTCTTTTCGAGTTGTCTTTCAGGTGGCGCTAGGTCGGTTCTTAATGAACAAAGTCTTGTAACAAAAATATATTTTCCCAGGGAAGTTCTGCCCATATCATATGTGACCAGCGGCTTTATAAATATGCTGTACTGTTTTATAGTTGTTTTTGCGGTTGTTATATTCTCAGGAATAAGACTGAATTTCCTTGCGCTGTTATGCCTTGTTCCGGTTATGCTTATTGAATACGTAATGGCGCTTGGCGTGACATTTTTCACTTCCGCAGTAACGGTTTATTTTAGGGATTTTGAACACATAATGGGAGTTATAGGGATGGCATGGCAGTATCTTACTCCTGTAATGTATCCTACAAGTTGGATACCCGAAGAACTTCTTATCGTGTTTAATCTGAATCCTATGACACATATTATCCTTGCTTACAGAGATATTCTATATTACGGAAAGGTTCCAGATATGTCAACGCTAGTAAGAGCGGCTGTTTTTGCCGTTGTGATTTTACTAATTGGTTTTTTTACGTTTAAAGCGCTGAAAAGAAAATTTGCGGAGGAAATGTAATGGCTGTAATTAAGGTCGAAAATGTTGAAAAAAGATTCAAAGTCTTTTATGATAAGGGTAGAAGCATGAAAGAAATAGTTTTGTTTAGAAGTCGAAGAAAATATGAAACCCGAAATGTTTTGAGGGGCATCAATTTCTCGGTAGAAAAGGGCGAAGCAATTGGAATAATTGGTGAGAATGGGTGCGGAAAAAGCACGCTTCTCAAACTTATGACCCGTATCATCTATCCTGATAAGGGAAAGATAACTATAATGGGGCGTGTTTCAAGCCTTATTGAACTTGGAGCAGGGTTTCACCCTGATATGAGCGGTCGAGAGAATATCTATACCAATGCTGCCATATTTGGGCTAGGAAAAGCCGAGATTGATAAACGTTTAGGTGATATCATAGAGTTTTCCGAACTTAAAGATTTTATTGACAATCCGGTACGCACGTATTCTTCGGGAATGTATATGAGACTTGCTTTTTCGGTAGCTATAAATGTTGATGCAGATGTTCTTCTGATTGATGAGATACTCAGCGTCGGTGATGCTCATTTTCAGGAAAAATGCCATTCAAAGCTTAATGAACTGAAAAAGAGCGGGGTTACCATTGCTATTGTTTCTCACGATCTCGGAACAATAAGGGATTTCTGCGACAAGGTCATTTGGGTCAATAACGGAGTTGTGGAAAAATACGGTATGCCAGGTACAGTGATAGATCAGTATCTTGAATTTATAAACGGAAAGCATCACGCACGGTAAAGGAGAAAAGCAATGGCTGATGAATTTGAAAAGACCAATCTTGAAAATCATATACTTGAGCTTAATAAGCTTGTAGTTTTCAGATATAGGGATCAAAAAATGACACCTGTCCAGAAAATGTCATACAAATTCTGTGGCTGGTATACAGATTCCATAGGTGATGCACTGTGGGACACTAATCAAAAGCTGACTGTTATTCTTGATGAACTTGCGTCACAGAACAAGGCTCTTTATGAAAAGCTTGAAGCTGCTCTTACACGGACTGCCGAATATAAAAAAACTGTAGACGTTCTTGTTGAAAATGTCCGAAATCTTAATAATGAGAGGCTTTCTTTGATTGAAAGGCTTAATACGGTCAAAGACATGTTGGAAGAAAAGTCTGTTCCTGCTGAAAAATTTGAAGAATTTAGTCAATGGGTAATAGGCTGTGTTGATGAACATAACGCACGTTTTGATACGATAGACAAGAGGCTTGATGAGAACAATTCAAGGTTTGACACTCATGATAAACGTCTTGACGAAAACAATAAACGTTTTGATACGATAGACAAGAGGCTTGATGAGAACAATTTAAGGTT
>CAKSFR010000008.1 GCA_934454635.1 uncultured Ruminiclostridium sp. | reverse complement strand
AATCGAAACCCAAAATCCCGAGAATTGCCTTTTTCCGTGCTGGATTTTTTATAATATGCGCTGTGTAGCCACACAAAATTTTTGTCCGCTATTGCAAAATACGTTAAAATGTGGTAAAATAAACATATATGTACATCAGAGGAGCTTTATAATGGAAATTCTCGTTGGCGATATTCTTCGTATGAAAAAAACGCACCCTTGCGGGTCGGACAGAATGATCGTTCTTCGCAGCGGAGCGGATTTCAGACTGAAGTGCGCGGGTTGCGGACATGAGTTCATGACGCCGCGGAGCAAATGTGAAAAAAAGATAAAAGAGGTCATTCGGGATAATCCCGAAAACAAAGAACAGGGGAACTGACTATGCTTGAGAAGTTAAGGCTTACGGAAGCGCGCTTTGAAGAAATAAACACGAAGCTTATGGATTCGGAGATCGTAAACGATCAGGAGCAGTATAAGGCGCTTATGAAAGAATATAAAAATCTTTCGCCTATCGTTGAAAAATACCGCGAATATAAAAAGGCTGAGCAGAATTTTTCAGAGGCTAAGGAGCTGCTTGACGAAAGCGGACTTGACAAGGATTTTCGTGAAATGGCGCAGCTTCAGTATGAGGAAAATAAGGCGCTTATGGAGCAGTATACGGAGGAGCTAAAGCTTCTGCTGCTGCCAAAGGATCCCGACGACGACAGAAACGTTATCATTGAAATCCGCGGGGGCGCGGGCGGCGACGAAGCGGCGCTCTTCGCCAACACCTTGTTCAGAATGTACACCATGTATGCACAGCTGAAGGGCTGGAAAACCGAGGTCGTGAATGCAAATCCTACCGAGCTTGGCGGGTACAAGGAAATCAGCTTTTCTATCGAGGGCGAAGGGGCATATGCAAAGCTCAAGTACGAGAGCGGAGTTCACCGCGTTCAGCGCGTACCCGAAACGGAGGCGCAGGGAAGAATACACACTTCGACAATAACTGTTGCGGTTTTGCCCGAGGTTGAGGAGGTTGACGTTGAAATCAATCCCGCCGACCTTGAATTTCAGACTTACCGTTCGAGCGGAGCTGGCGGTCAGCATATCAACAAGACCGAGTCCGCGATTCGCATAATCCATCACCCGACAGGCGTTGTTGTGGAATGTCAGGAGGAGCGCAGCCAGTATAAAAACAAGGACAAGGCGATGAAAATGCTGTACTCTAAGCTGTATGAAATGAAGCTGAACGAGCAGACGAGCAAAATAGCCGCCGAACGTAAAATACAGGTCGGAACAGGCGACAGAAGCGAACGGATACGCACATACAACTATCCGCAGAGCCGCGTGACCGACCATAGGATCGGACTTACGCTGTATAAGCTGGAGCAGTTTCTCAACGGCGACTGCGACGAGGTTTTCGACGCGCTCGCAATAGCCGACAGGACGGCGAAGCTGACCAGAGCGGAGGCGAACGGTTGATGAAAACGTTCCTGCAAAAAGCAGATTATGAACACATTGAACAGGCGGCGGAGCTTCTGCGAAAAGGCGAGGTCGTTGCGGTTCCCACGGAAACGGTGTACGGACTTGCGGCAAACGCTCTCGATACGCGTGCGGTCGAAAAAATATTCGCCGCGAAAGGCAGACCGCAGGACAACCCGCTTATCCTGCACATAAGCGATTTTTCGATGCTTGAGGATATTGCTGCGGAAATTCCCGAGCTTGCAAAAAGGCTTGCGGAAGAATTTTGGCCCGGACCGCTTACAATGATATTCCCGAGAAAAAGCATAGTTCCCGCAGAAACCTGTGGGGGGCTTGATACCGCCGCAGTGCGTATGCCTCGGCAGGAGTTTACCCGCGAACTGATACGGAAATGCGGATTTCCGCTTGCAGCGCCGTCTGCAAACACTTCGGGACTTCCAAGCCCAACTTCGGCTGTTCATGTTTTTGATGATATGAACGGAAAAATCCCGCTGATAATGGACGGCGGCGAGTGCGCCTGCGGAGTTGAGAGCACGGTGATTTCGTTTGAAAATGACGGAGTGCGGGTGCTTCGTCCCGGCGCTGTTACGCCCGAAATGCTGCGCGAGTATGCAAAGGTTACTGTTGACAGCGGAGTCCTTCAAAAACTAGACCCGAACGCAAGGGTGCTTTCTCCGGGAATGAAATATAAGCACTACTCGCCGAAAGCCGAGGTTTACATTATCGACGGAACTATTGAACAGCTATCTGCATACCTGCAAAAGCATTCCGACGGCAAAACGGCGGTTTTGTGCGGAGAAAATGATGAAATTCCGAATTTCTGCATAAGGCTTCCTTACGGAAATACTTCCGAGCAGCAAGCCGAACACCTTTTTGCGAGCCTTCGTGAGGCGGACGCGCTCGGCTGCGATACGGTATACGTCATGATGCCCGAACAGACGGGAATGGGGCTTGCGGTGTACAACCGTCTGCTCCGCGCGGCAGCGTTCAGGGTCATGAAATTATATGAACAAGGGGAACGCTCATGATTTTGGCTGGTAAATGCTTGATTATCGGGCTTACGGGAATGTCGGGAGCGGGCAAAACGACTGCCTGCGATGTGTTCCGTGAAAACGGCTGGGCGATTATTGACTGCGACGTTGTTTCACGAAAGGTAGTTGAATGCGGAAAGCCTGCGCTTTCGGAGATTGCTGAGCATTTTGGAAGTGAAATTCTTCTTCCGGACGGAACGCTCGACCGCAGACGGCTCGGCGATCTTATATTTTCTGACGAACGGCGCAGAAATGAACTTAACACCGTCATTTACCCGTATATTTCGTATGAAATCATACGCTGCGCAGCAGAATATATCAAAGGCGGCAGCAAATTTGTGCTTCTTGACGCGCCGACGCTTTTTGAGAGCGGCGCGGACGGTCTTTGCGACAGGATAGTCAGCGTTACAGCGCCGATCGACGCGTGCGCTTTACGCATAATGCAGCGTGACGGACTGACGCGCGAACAGGCGGAAAATCGTCTGAAATCGCAGTATTCGGAGGAGTTTTACCGTGAAAAATCAGACTTCTGCGTGCGCAATGACCGCGACAGCGTTCATCTGAAACAACAAATAGGAACAATTGTAAAGGAAATCACGGCGCAATATGGCTAAACAAAAACACTTTCCCGCATTTTGGCTGCTGCTTTTTTCGCTCCTTATCATTGGCGGAACCTTTGCGGCGGTTATCGGCTGGCAGAAATGCGAACATGAAATGAAGCTTGCCGCGCACCCGCTCGGCTACAGTGAATATGTTGAAAAATACGCGGACGAATATGGGCTTGATAAGTATCTGCTTTACGCTGTAATCAAAACAGAGAGCAGCTTTGACCCAAACGCCGTTTCAAACGTCGGTGCGCGCGGACTTATGCAGATAATGGAGGAAACCTTTGATTGGATTCGCTTTCGGCTCGGCGAAGAGGAGCTTACCGTCTATGACGATATGTTCGACCCCGAAACTAATATACGCTACGGCGGATACCTTGTGTCTTATCTTATGGAGAAATTCGGGAATATTGAGTGCGCCGCGGCGGCGTATCACTCGGGCGTAGGAACGGTATCAGAATGGCTTTCCGATGCTAAAATATCAAAGGACGGGGAAACGCTTGATACAATTCCCGGGAAAAACGCTGCACATTATGTGAATAAAATAAATACAGCGCTTGAAACCTATCACGCGCTTTATGAAACAGAAAGGAAAGACTGACTATGGCAGACGTTAAATCAAAGGAACTGAAAGAAAAGCTTTTTTACAAGAGAAAAAACGCGTACAACGCGCTGAGCGGCGCGGAAATTGAAGCGGCAGAGGTGTTCTGCGAGGGCTACAAGCGTTTTATCGACATCGGAAAGACGGAACGCGAAGCGTGCGCGGAAGCGGTAAAAATCGCGGAAAGCAAGGGCTTTGCGCCTTTTGAAAAGGGAAAAAAGTATCGCCCCGGCGACAAGGTGTATGTGAACAACCGAGGCAAGGCTGTAATTCTTGCAGTTATCGGAACCGAGCCTGTTGAAAACGGCGTAAACCTCGTTGCGGCGCATATCGACAGCCCTCGTCTTGACCTGAAGCAGAATCCGCTTTACGAGAACGAAGAGCTGGGCTACTTTAAAACCCACTATTACGGCGGCATCAAAAAATATCAGTGGCCGGCTATTCCTCTTGCGCTTCACGGCGTTATCTGCAAGGCGGACGGTTCGCGGATATCGGTAACGCTCGGAGAAAATGAAAACGACCCTGTTTTTGTTGTGACAGATCTGCTCCCACACCTTGCCGATGAACAGTATAAGCGCCCGGCAAGCAAGCTGATAAAGGGCGAGGAGCTTAATATTCTTATCGGCTCGCGCCCGTTTAAGGAGGACGACGCAAGCGAAGCCGTAAAGCTGAATCTTATGTATATTCTCAACGAAAAGTACGGCATAACCGAGGAGGATTTTATCTCAGCCGAGCTTGAATATGTGCCCGCGTTCAAGGCGAAGGACGTTGGCTTTGACCGCAGCATGATCGGCGCTTACGGTCAGGACGACCGCGTGTGCGCATATCCCGCTCTCATGGCGATAACCGATCTTGCCGAAGCTCCCGCGCGTACGGCGGTAACAATTCTGACCGATAAAGAGGAAATCGGCAGCGAGGGCTGCACGGGACTTAAATCCTCTTATTTAAGATATTTTATCGGTTCGCTCGCCGAGTCTATAGGAACAGACGGACACACCGTGCTTTCGGGTTCAAAGTGTCTTTCGGCAGACGTGAATGCGGCGTTTGACCCCACATTCCCCGACGCGTTCGAGAAGCTCAATTCGGCTTATCTCAACCGCGGAGTTGTTGCGACAAAGTATACGGGTTCACGCGGAAAATCCGGCACAAACGACGCGTCTGCCGAATATGTTTCTGAAATTCGCAGTCTTTTTAACGAGAACGGCGTTGTATGGCAGACGGGAGAGCTTGGAAAGGTAGATTTCGGCGGCGGCGGAACAGTCGCAATGTATATTTCCAACCTTGACGTTGATACGATTGATATCGGAGTTCCCGTGCTTTCAATGCACGCGCCTTTTGAAGTGACCGCGAAGAACGACGTTTACATGGCGTACAGAGCGTTCTATGTGTTCCAGAAGTAACTTGTCTATTGTCACCCTCTCCGTCATAAACATATAATGACGGAGAAAGGGTGTGTTTTTAATGAGAGGCGGCGGAAAAAAGCAGCGTTGCCTGCGCTTTTTCGGAAAATTTTTTGTCTTTTTCGGTTTATTTATGATTGCTGCGCTGGCGGGGTTCGATTTGTGGATAAAGCCGACGCTTAACCGAATGGCTGAATATCAATGCAAGCGGATCGCGGAACGCGCGGTCAGCGGCGCGGTATGCCTGCATACCGACGAAACCGAGGAGGACTGCGCCGAGCTTATCAGCTTTGTGTATGACGAGAAGGGAAATATCCGCGCGCTCAGGACGAATCCAACGCGTATAAACCGCCTGAAAGCAATGCTTACGGAGTGTATCAATAAAGAGCTTGCCGCCGCGCAGCCCGAGGAAATAGGCGTGTCGCTCGGAACGCTTACGGGAATAGGCTATTTTTACGGGAGCGGCGCAGAGCTTACTTTTTCGGTAAAGCCTATGGGAATCGCAGAAACACGCCTTATCAGCGCGTTCAAATCCGCAGGGATAAATCAGACGGTTCACAGCATTACGCTTGAGGTCGTAACGGATATTTCTCCGCTTATTCCGGGCTTTACCGAGGAAATAAGCGCAAAGACCGAGTTTGTTATTGCACAGACGGTCATTGTCGGAGATGTTCCCGACACTTTTTCAAATATTATTCTCGATGAACAACATTTCAGCGAGCTTGCAGAGTTTAATCTGACGGGCTGAACAGGGGAAATTCCCCGAAAGGCGGTAAAAAATGGACAAAGAACAGGCAAAACAGCGGCTTTCCGAACTGTACAAAATAATTGAACAGCATAATTACCGTTATTATGTGCTTGACGACCCGACAATTGACGACTATGAATACGACGGACTTATGCGCGAGGTAAAGGCGCTTGAAGGGCAGTATCCCGAGCTGATAACCCCGCTTTCTCCGACTATGCGCGTCGGTGGGTATGCGCTTACCACGTTTGAAAAGGTTCGGCACACCGTACAGATGGGGTCGCTTCAGGACGTGTTCAGCGAGGAGGAATTGTTCGCTTTTGACAGCCGTGTTCGTCAGGAGGTCGCGCCGCTTTATACTGTTGAACCGAAAATCGACGGACTCTCGGTGTCGCTTGAATACCGCAACGGCGCGTTCATTCGCGGTTCAACGCGCGGCGACGGATTTGTCGGCGAGGATATTACGGAAAATTTGCGCACGATACGCACGATTCCGCTTCAGATAAACGAAAAGCTGCCTTTTTTGGAGGTTCGCGGAGAGGTGTATATGCCGCGCGAGAGCTTTGCCGCGCTTGTGGCTCAGCAGGAGGAAAACGGGGAGCAGCCCGCTAAAAATCCGCGTAACGCTGCGGCGGGCTCGCTTCGCCAGAAAGACAGTTCGGTTACCGCGAAGCGTTCACTGGATATTTTTATTTTCAACATTCAGCAAATCGAGGGGAAACAGCTTTCTTCTCACCATGAATCACTCGAATATCTTAAAACTTTGGGATTCAAGGTTGTGCGCGACGACGTGTATGACAATATAAACGACGCCGTTTTGCGCATACGAGAAATCGGCGGGGAAAAGAAGAACTATACCTACGATACGGACGGCGCGGTGATAAAAGTAGACGATTTTTCGCAGCGAGATATTCTCGGTGCGACGGCGAAAGTGCCGAAATGGGCGGTCGCTTTTAAATATCCACCCGAGGAAAAGGAAACTACCCTTAACGAGATAGAAATAAATGTCGGGCGCACGGGCACGCTTACGCCTGTGGCGATTTTCGACCCTGTTCAGCTTGCGGGAACGACGGTGTCGCGCGCTTCGCTGCATAATCAGGACATTATTTCGCAGCTTGACGTGCGTATTGGCGACCGCATCGTTGTGCGCAAGGCAGGCGAGATAATTCCCGAGGTCGTGCGCGTTGCGGCTCATGCCGAAAACAGCGCTCCGTATCATATACCCGAAATCTGCCCCGTTTGCGGACACAAGGCGGAGAGAAGCGGCGGCGAGGCTGCTATACGCTGCGTAAATCCTAACTGCCGTGCGCAGCTTCTGCGAAGCATTACCCATTTCGCGTCGCGCGAGGCGATGAATATAGACGGGCTGGGCGAAGCTATCGTTGAACAGCTTATCGGAAACGAGCTTATTGCTTCGGTGGCGGACTTGTACACGCTTACCGCCGAACAGCTTATGACCCTTTCAAAATTTAAGGAAAAATCTGTTTCAAACCTGCTCGGCGCAATCGAGAGATCGAAAAGCAACGAACCTGACAGACTTATTTTTGCACTTGGGATACGCGGTATCGGCGCACGCTCCGCAACGCTGCTTTGCAGGCGATTCGGCTCGGTTGAAGCTGTAATGAGCGCCTCGGCTGAGGAGATAACGTCTATCGACAGCTTCGGGGATGTTCTTGCGGAGAATATCGTAAACGCTTTCCGCGACGAGGATATGCGTCAGCTTGTGGACAGGCTGAAAAAATACGGAGTAAATATGATTTACCACGATTCGGCGATCGGTGACGCGTTTGCGGGCAAGACCTTTGTGCTTACGGGAACGCTTCCGACGATGAAGAGAGATGAAGCGAAAGCGCTTATTGAAAGCCTTGGCGGAAAGTGTTCAGGCTCGGTGTCGAAAAAAACCGACTACGTTGTTGCGGGAGAAGCGGCAGGCAGCAAGCTTACAAAGGCAAACGAGCTGGGAATAGAGATAATTACCGAAGAACAGCTTATCCAGATGAGTAACCGGAGTTAAGATATGAAAAAATTGCTGATTTTATTTTTATCGCTTTGCGTTGTCGCAGGTGTATGCGTTTACATGATGACAAATCACTCGGATATGCAGAGCTATCTCCCTCAGACGTTTGAAGATGAAACCGACGAAGCTGAAGAGGACAAGCCCGTTTCGGTGACATTCTCAAAAAATGAGAATTTTTACGACTGTGATATTGAAGTCGAGCTGAAGTGCAGCAGAAAAAACGCGGTTATTTATTACACGACCGACGGAAACGACCCCACCGAAAAGTCCAAAAAATATACAGCCCCGATTTCCGTTCAGGCGAGAAATAAGGTGAACGCAACCACTATCAAGGCGATAGCGGTAACAGACGGCGAAACGTCGGAGATATTCAGAAAAAGCTACATTACGGGAAAAGACGTGTTCAGCCGATTTGATGAGAACACGCTTGTATTTGTGCTTTCTACGGACGAATATAACCTCTACGACTATTATAACGGCGTTGCGACCGAGGGCTTCATGCGCGACGAATATCTTAATTCGGACGAATATAACGGCGGCGAGATCGACTATAACGCTCCTGCAAACTGGTTTCTGAGCGGCAGAGAAAGCGAACGTGATATGTACGTCGAGGTTTATACGGCGGACGGCAGGCAGCTTATTTCACAGGCGGCGGGAGGAAGAGTTGTCGGCGGCGTTTCGCGTGCCGTTGACCAGAAATCTTGGCGGCTTATCGCACGGAACATATACAGCGAGGGAAACGGTAAGTTCAAATATGCGTTTTTCCCCGGCGCAACAGACGCTTACGGCAGGCTTATAACGCGCTATGACAGGATAACGCTTCGCAATAACGCCAACGACCGCGAGTTTGCTTCGGTGCGCGATGAGCTTTCGATGACGCTTTCGGCTCAGGCGGGTTTTCCCGATACGCAGCAGGTGCGGCCCGCAGCGGTATTCCTGAACAGTGAATATTATGGCTTTTCGTGGCTTCATGAGGCTTACTGCGAAGATTATCTGGAATCCACATACGGCGGAAATAAGGACAACTTCCGCATTGTCGGTTCAAAAGAAAAGGAAGTCGAGGGCGACGACGAACAGAGCGTTGCGGACTGGAATAAAGTTCTTGAGCTTGCGCGCGGCGGTCTTACGGACGAAAACAGCTTTTCGGAATTTTGCGACCTTGTGGATATCGACAACCTCATGCTTTATTACGCAATTCAGATATACATTGACAACAAGGACTGGCCCGGAAACAATTTCAAGGCTTGGCGGTATTATCCGTCGGATGGCGAGGATATAACGAGCGAATATCTTGACGGAAAGTGGCGTTTCCTGCTGTTTGACGCGGAATTTGCGTGGGGACTGTACGGCAACGGCTATCGGGACGATACATTGGGAAACGTCTTGTCGGGAAATCATATGCAGGGCTCGTCGGATATACTTAATGCGCTGTTTGAGCGCGAGGATATGCGTGAGCAGTTCGCAAATACGATATGCGACCTTTCAAGCGGAGCTTTTTCAACCGAAAATGCGCTTGCTGCTCTTGAGCGGCTTATAAACGAATGCGACAAGGAGTGTATGTACGCGCTTGAAAACGGGTACACGTCAACATGGGCGAACGCCAATACTTTTGCGGACAGCCGGCAGCAGATACGCGATTTTGCAGCTCAGCGTCCTAAGGTTATGCAGAAAAGTCTTATGAATAACTTTGGGTATGAAAAGAATTTCTATACCGTAACGCTGAGAAATCCTACAGGCGCGGCGAGCCGTCTAAATTCGCAGTCGCTTAATACGTCGGGAACGCTTACGGGCGAATATTTTGCCGAGTGCTCGGTTCCGATAAGCGCGGATATGCCTGCTGGATATTCTTTCGACCGCTGGGAAATAAACGGAGTCGAATATTATGACGAGATAATTCGGCTTGATTCGTCTATGGCTGACGAAAACGGAAATATCGAGGCGGTTTTATATGTAAATAAGGAAGAACAGACTGGAATTTATGTAAGCGAGGTATATACTGCGGGCGACGGCGACTGGATAGAGCTGTATAACCCGTCGAATGAAGCGGTGACTTTGAAAAAATATTATCTCTCCGATGATGAAGAAGATCTGAAAAAATGGGAGCTTCCGGAAACGACAATTCCACCGCAAAGCACATACACTATCGCCTGCAAGAATAACGAGGAGCTGAGCGCACTAAAAAAATATCGGACTAATTTCAGCCTGAAAACGGGCGAAACGCTGTTTTTCACCGATGAAAGCGGCAATGCTTTGTCGCAGGTCAGCATTGTCGATATGAAGAAAACGGAATCGCTTACGCGCAGACCCGACGGAAACTATGTAATTACCGCAGTCACGCCCGATTATCACAGTGATAAGTAAAAAAAGCGCCGAAAAATCACGGCATAATCTAATTCCTAGTGCGGATTTTTTTGCTGTTTTGCAATTTTTAAGTGGTGTGAAGTGTATTATTTATGAAAGAACTTTCAAAGGGGGAAATTTACCGTGAAAATCAATACAAAAAAGTCTATGACGACGCTCTGCGCGGCGGCGATCTTGCTCAGCGGCTGTAAGAGCACTTCCGAAATAACGACGACAACGACGCAGACCGCCGAAACATCGGCAACAACATCTGCTTCGGAAACGACTGCTCCGACCGAAACAACAACTCCCGATACTGAGGTATCCGATACGGACGATATTGCTGAAGAGAGGAGCAATGGTATAATTCGCCTTTCGGATATGTACGCCGACTGGAAGCAGGAATATGAGGGCGAGTATGATTACGACGGAGAATATTCGGTATGGCTTTATTCAAACGACGTCGATTACGGACAGTACAGATATTCGGAAGAGGACGGCGCTTTAATAGAGAACGTGAACAGATATGCGATGCAGACGCGTCCGGGGTTTCTTTATACCGATGATATCAGCTTTTTAAATGAACCCAGTTCTTTTGAAGTGGATAAGACTGTTGTAAGCGAATACAGTTATGTGTCAAGCTATCTGGATTATTCAAATCCGTACGATTTTTATGTCGTTCCGCAGCGGATTATAGCTGAAAAGGCGGATATTTCAGATCCTGAGAACAGAAAGCTGCTTGACGCAACGGTTTTTGACAGCTATTACAGAAGCGACGCAAAAATAACAGTAAACGCGTTTCTTAATAAGGAAAACGGCGCTGTTCATTTTTACATAGATCCCGCATATACATACAGCCTGCCAAGTATAAACGGAAATATAAAAACTCTGACCTTCTGCACTATAAACGGCGTTGAAACGTGTATGAGCACGCTTGAATTTTCGGACAGCGCTTTATCCGACGAAGCCGAAAAATCGCTTTCCGACGTAGGCGAAAAATATGTTTACGCAAAGCTGACGCTTGACGGAATGAGCGTTGACCAGATGGGCGAGAAGAACGAAACATCGATTTTATCCGCCGAGATAATCGAGCGGGAAGGCGAAAAAGCGCTGTATAACGTGTATTTAAACGAGTCTGACAGCGTTGCCGAAAAGTCCGAGGAAATGAAAGCGCTCTACGAGCTGCTTAACGGCTCGGCTTCCGAATGGTATGACGAAAGCGTTGTCGGCGTTACGCTTATAGATCTTGACGAAGACGGAACGCCCGAGGTGTTGTTTTCCCGTGAAGTAAAAAATCCGGAAATTGACGAATACAGCAAGGACGTCATAACCGAAGTAAATATATTTAGAAACGGCGAACTGAAAAAAGTGGGCGAATTGCGTTCGGACAAATTATATCGCTTATTTTTACCGCAGCTTACAGCGAAAACGCTTGACGACGGCAGCAAGGCGTGGTACCACATGGCTTGCGTAAATTATTCCACGGGCGAACGTCAGGATATGTCGTATCTTATAAAGCTGGTTGACGATAAGTTGGAATTTACCGAAATTTTCCGTATTGAAAATGAAACGGTCGGCGGCGATTCCAACGGACATTCCGTTTATTATATGGGAGAGAAATTTCAGCCGGGAAATCCGTTCTTTGAAGAGGTTTATGAATATTACAAGGACAAATATAACCTTGAATACAGCACGGATATGGGCATATCATACGGCAAGAACAACGACGGAGATCCAAGCGCACTGGGCGATATGGCGAGAGATTATTATACGCAGCAGCTTGACGGAGAAAATTACTGCCTTGTTGACGATTTCTTTTATTATGACGGCTTCGTGTTTGAACTTTATCCTAAGATAACCGAACGTATGCTTAGCTATCATCTTGCAATTCTTGTTGACGGCGCATATCTTGGGGAGTATAATCCGTCGCTTAAGGAGAAGTTATACGGTTTTGTCGGAGCGTATGCAAAACCCGTTATTTATCTTTATCCCGAAGAAGAAACGGAGGTTTCCGTACAGGTCGGATTTACAGACGGCGGTGAGCTTACCTGCACATACCCCGAATATAACGACGGCTGGAATGTTACGGCTATGCCCGACGGAACGCTTTTTGACGCTGACGAAAATGAATATTACTGCCTTTACTGGGAGGGCGAGGGAAAAGCGGCGCTTGATATGAGCAGGGGCTGGTGCGTTTCGGCAGACGAAACCGCGGATTTCCTGCGTGAAAAGCTGCTTTATATCGGACTTACTCCGCGTGAAGCTAATGAGTTTATAATATACTGGCTGCCGCAGATGCAGAAAAATCCCTATAATATCATCACGTTCCATACGGAAGATTATTCGGCGGCGGTTCCGCTTACGGTAAATCCGAAGCCCGATTCGCAAATTCGCGTATTTATGACGTTCAGAGCGTCAGATGAATTTATTGCAATAGAGCCGCAGGAGCTTGAACATTGTGAAAGAAGCGGCTTCACGCTTGTTGAGTGGGGCGGTGCAGAGGTTTCGGAATGAACAAGGAATGGTCTGAAGCGAACAAATCCATGCAGCTGAAGCTCGGGAAGAAAGGCACTTTTGAAGAGGGAATTGCCGAACTGTTTAAATTGCGCGGCGAGCTTATAAAATGTGCTGATTCTTTTCGAGATGAACTGAAAATTGAGGATTTCAGCGCTATCCCGTTTATAAATGCCGACGGATATCACAACAAAACAGTCGGCTATTCGCTGTGGCACATTTTCCGCATCGAGGATATAGTGGCGCATTCGCTTATCGCGGGCGATGAACAGGTGTTTTTCAGCAGCGGCTATCGTGAACGCATAAAATCGCCTATAGTAACCACTGGAAATGAGCTTTTTAAGGAACGGATCGCGGATTTTTCGCGGCAGCTTGACATAGGCGAGCTTTACAGCTACATTCACGAAACAGCCGAATCTACCGAAAGAATATTAAGTTCGCTTCAATTCGACGACACAAAACGAAAAATAACCGAAGAGAAAAAGCAGTACCTGACGGGTCTGAATGTTGTAAGCAGCGACGAAAGGGTTTTTTGGCTTATCGATTACTGGTGCGGTAAAAATATCGGAGGTTTGATAAAAATGCCGTTTTCGCGTCATTGGATCATGCATATTGAAGCCTGCTTCAGAATAATCGCTAAACTGAAATGAAAAAAGAGCATTGACGAAGCACATTTGTCAATGCTCTTTCTGATTATCCATAATTTCGCCGCGAAGCTGTCCGCAGCCCGCGTTTACTCCAACGCCCATTTTTCGCCGCAGTGTGACCTGAACGCCGTTCTTTTTCAGCGCGTCGTAAAAGCGCATGATCTGTTCAAAATCGCTGCACTCAAATTTGTCCCCGTCGCTCGGATTATAGCGGATAATGTTGACGTAGCACTTGCTGCCGGCGATAAGGGATGCAAGCTGTTCGGCGCATTTCACGCTGTCGTTTACGTCTTTCAGCATGACGTATTCAAGCGTTACGCGGCGGTTTGTAACAGCAGAAAAATGTTTTACGGCGGGAATAAGTACGCTGAGCGGGAACCGCTTATTTATCGGCATCAATTCGTTTCTCAGCTCGTCGTTCGGCGCGTGAAGGCTTACTGCGAGATTGATGTTGTACTTGCTTTTTTCAAAAGCTTCGATTTGCGGAACAAGTCCGCAGGTTGAAACGGTGATATGCTTCGGTCCGATACAAAGCCCTTTCTGATAAAGCGCTGTATCAACAAAACTCATTACATTTTCGTAATTATCAAACGGTTCGCCGATACCCATTATTGCGACCGCGTTTATCTCTTCGACTTCTTTTTTAATATAAAGTATTTGCGCGAGCATTTCTCCCGCAGTGAGATTGCGCACCTTTTTCATTCGTCCGCTTCGGCAGAAAGCGCACCCCATATTGCAGCCTGCCTGCGTTGAAATGCACACGCTGCTGCCGTATTCGTGCCGCATAAGCACCGACTCGATAAGATTACCGTCAGAGAGCCTGAAAAGATATTTCACCGCGCTTTCTCCGTCTATTTCCGATATGCATTCCGGCTTTTCGAGTTCAAAGTTTTCTTCGAGAAGCGCAAGCGTCCGTGAGTTGACTTTTATGTCGGAAAGTTTCTCGGCGCACTTTGCATAAAGCGAGTGAAAAATCGCTTCGGCGCGCGATTTTTTGTCGCCGTGTTCTTCAAGAAACCGTTCGGTTTGTTCAAATGTCAGATCATAAAGGTTCATTTTATTTTTCCTGTTCACTTGTCGTTTTTTTGTTGAACACCCATCGTGTGATCTTCTTGAGATATCTGCTGCTCAGCATTATATTAAGCTCCTCGCCGAGGAAAAGAATGTACATACAGATATAAAGCCATAAAATAAGGAGAACGATCGTGGTGAGGCTTCCGTAAAGCCGCGAGTAATCGGCGAAATGATTTATATAAAACGAGTAAAGAGCCGAAAAGCCCACCCAGCCCGCTGCGCTGAATACAGCCCCCGGGAGCTTTGAAACAGGTTTTCCTTTGTGTATCGGAAGCGCCGTATAAAGAAAAAGAAACAGCAGTATAAGAATACAGAAGCCGACAGCCCAGCGCATTGAAAACCAGAAACCGTCGAGATTTTCCATTGCGGGGAAATTCATTATAATACGGTCGAGAATCGCCTGACCGAATACAAGCAGGATCAGTATTATCAGGACGGCGACGATGAAGAAAACCATATAAAAGACAGCAGCAATACGCAGGCGCAGGAAGCCTCGCGTTTCTTTTACGCGATGAATGCGGTTCAGACCGTTTATGATGCCGATAAGCGCACGGGAAGCAGACCAAAGTGCTACTATAGTTGAAACTGAAAGCAGCGCGCCTGTTGCTTTTTGTTCGGTTTCTGCGAGAATTTGCCGAAAAAACGCCGTAACGTCATCTGAAAAAAGGTTGATATTGTAGGCTCCCGCGTCCGAGAAAATAGGGAATTTGTTGATTATCGTAAGGATAAGCATAAGAAACGGAACAAATGAGAGAACGATAAAAAGCGCGGAATAAGCCGCATATTCGTTGAGATTATCCCGTTTAAACCGCTCGGTTATACACTTTACGGCAGCCACAATACGAATAACCGGGTCTAGACGCTTCATACATCAAATTCCTTTCAAAAAAATTCTTTTTTGTTGTCACTTTTTGACCTGCTCAAACGTTTTATATTATAGAAGGGGCAATTCCTTCAAATTATGCTTCAAAAAAACAGAAAAGCCCCTTGTTCATTCTGTGGTGGGAATGAACCGAAAGCGCAGCGTACTGTTTGTGTACGTCTGCGCTTTATTTTTTGTCGGTATTATTTTTCGTCGTCCCGCTGCGGTAAAGCTTGCGGTATTTTTCACGCTTTTCTTTGTGGCGCATTCGGGTTGCGTATATCCCTTCAAAATTTTTGTCGGACTTGAAAACCGATACAAAAACCGCGCTTTCCTTCAGCTCGTATCTGATGAAAAACTTTTTGTCGTTTTCACATTCCGCCATTGTTATAAAAGCTGATTTTCCGTGTCGGCAAAACGTTTCAAAAGAGAAACCTTCGCCGCAGACGGGGCAGGGGATATTTATGCCACGGCAAAACGCAGCCATTCCGTCAAATTGACCCGTGAATTTGATCTCATATTTAGCGAGAGGCGCTGCGGTAATCCAATGCGGCTGCGAACGCGAAGCGGATTTCGTTGAATATGAAGAATACTGCGAAATTCCGTCGGGAATATTCAGCTTTGAAGCGACAAGAAAAGTGATATAAGCGTCGTTCAGAGCGTCGTGAGCCTGAATATCCGTGTTGATTTGAAGCTGTTCGGCAGCGGTTTTAAGAGCGATCTGTCTTTGCGGAGTGTTGGTCTGTGAGCAGAATATACGCTGTAAATTGTAATGCGGCGGCAGCGGAATATCGGAAATTCCGTGAAACTTCATATTCTCGCGAAGAATCGGCATATCGTCGTCGCCCCATGTGAAAAGAACCGTTTCCGCAGAAAAATGCCTAGCCATAGCCGAGAACGCCTCTTTAAAGGTCAGCCCGCGGTCGGCGTCGTCCTGTGTTATTCCCGTCAAAAGACTGACATACTGGTTCATTGTCGGGTAACATATGGGTTTTATTGTAAGCCGCTCCTTGCTTATAATATTCATTTTTTCGTCAAGTACAAAAAAACCTAATTGAATTATTTCGCCGTGGAGCAGAGCCGGATTTTTTTCTTTTGCCGAGGAGGGCTGATTCCACTCCATGTCAAAAATGATATAAGTCATTATTTTCTTTCCTCAAGGGGAATGTAATCAAGGTGTTCGGCAACATATTTATAGGCGGGACGAATGATCTTTCCGTTGTTGATGATCTCCTCAAGACGGTGAGCGCACCAGCCCGAAATTCTTGAAATTGCAAAAATAGGGGTAAACAATTCCTCGGGAATGCGGAGCATATCGTAAACAAATCCGCTGTAAAAATCAACGTTTGCGCAAAGCGGCTTAAAGAGGTGACGTTCGGAAGCTATGACTTCCTTTGAAATGCGCTCGACCCTGTCGTAAAATTCATATTCAGCCATTCGGTTCTTTTCAGCTGCAAGTTTGCGCGCGTATTCTTTCAGAATAACTTCTCTGGGGTCCGATTCGGTGTAAACCGCATGACCGATTCCGTAAATAAGTCCCGTCTTGTCGAAAGCCTCTTTGTTTGTGATCTTCGTCATGTATTCGCGGATAGCGTTTTCGTCGTTCCAGTCGGCAATATGAGCCTTTATGTCCTCAAACATATGCTTTACTTTGAGATTTGCACCGCCGTGACGGAAGCCCTTGAGCGAGGCGATTGCCGCGGCGACAGCGGAATATGTGTCGGTTCCCGAAGAGGTTACAACGTGAGTTGTAAAGGTTGAATTATTTCCGCCGCCATGTTCCGCGTGAATAACAAGCGCAATATCAAGAACTTTTGCTTCAAGGTCGCTGAACTCGCCGTTTTCACGGAGCATATAAAGAATATTTTCGGCAGTTGAATATGTCTTTACGGGATTGCGTATCATCAGACTTTCGTGCTGCTTATAATGACGGTACGAGCAGTATGCATAAACCGAAATGAGCGGCATTTTGGCGATAAGCTGTATCGACTGTCTAAGCACGTTCTGTGCAGAGATATCTTCGGGGTTGTTATCATAAGAATAAAGCGTAAGAACGCTCTTCTGGAGCGCATTCATTATGTTTGAACTGGGCGCTTTCATGATAACGTCACGAGTGAAGTTCATCGAAAGCGTCTGATTGTCAGAAATGAGCTGAATGAAGCGGTTGAGCTGTTCTTCGTTCGGAAGCGAACCGAATAAAAGCAGATAAGTCGTTTCTTCAAAAGCGTGTCTGCGGTTTTCAAAGCCCTTTATAAGATCGATTATATTGTAATTATGGTAATAAAGACGTCCGTCGCAGGGGATTTTCTTTCCGTCGATTATATCGTAGGAAACAACGTCGGAGATTTCGGTAAGTCCCGTAAGAACGCCCTTTCCGTTAGAGTCGCGAAGTCCTCGTTTTACGTCATATTCAACATAAAGGGAAGGGTCGATTGTTCCTTTATTCATATTTTCCAGCAATCCGTTAAGAAGCTCCTGCTCGTCTTCCTCAAGCGTTACAATCTCTTTATCGTTTCCCATTTCAGTAAGCATTTTAATATTCCTTTCTGTGTGAATATGTCGCATTTATGAATAAAACTGACATTTTTTGTTCATATAGCGTTGTTACTATTATATATGAATCCGGAAAAATAATCAATATGCAAAAGAAAAAGTTGTTACAATTACACGAAAATAAGATTGTGCATGGCATCTTTTGAGCAATTATGACGGGGCAAAAAAGCAAATTTGCAATTTCAAGTCGGATTTCCTGCAATTTTTGACGGTGCGTGTCAATGCAATCATATATTTCGGCGCTGTCGCATATAATCGGATAAATCAAAAGTTTTGGAGGGGCGAAACCATGTCAAGAAAGACAAACACAGCAGCGGACTACTGCGCCTACGGAACGAAACAGGAAAGATGTGTAAGCCTCGCAGAATATATCATTGAAAACAAGGCGACTGTAAGAAATGCAGGAAAAGTATTCGGAATAAGCAAAAGCACGGTTCACCAAGATATTACCACAAGGCTTGAGCGGGTCAATCCGGAGCTTCACAGCCGCGTAAAGGAGGTGCTTGAACTGAATAAGCAGGAAAGGCATATACGGGGCGGAATGGCAACCCAGAAGAAATATAAGAAGCTGTCCGGTGAATTGTAATACCGTTTCTGAACCGATCGTTAAAATAATATTTGTAAACAATTCTCCCGCTGCCGAAAAAAGGCGGCGGGAGAATTATTTTGCTCACAAAAAAATAACCGCTATTGCAAATTTACGGGCAAAGTGATATAATCAAAGCATCATATGAACGAAAGAGGAACAGTATGGGTGCAGTATATCCCGTTTTGGGAAATCAGGTGCGTTTTCCGTTTTATCTTACCGGAATCGGAATTTCCGAGTGCGAGTATCATGTTAAAAGGGAACAGGGGCTTGTTTCGCATCAGTTTTTGTACACCAAAAGCGGCGTGGGCAGAGTAAACGTCAGCGGCGGCAGCTTTACGATGAAGCAGGGAAGTATGCTTTATCTTTCGCCCGGAGTTCCGCATGAATATTATCCGGAGAGAGGCGAATGGGAAACCTGCTGGTTTGTCTTTCGCGGAAATCATCTTTTGCAGATCATGCGGGAGCTTGGCTTTGAAGGTTATATGATATGCTCCGGCGTGGATACGGCGATATGCGAGAGGATTTTTTCCCGGCTTATGACGGCGGTTTCCGACCCTGTTTCGGGCAGCGAAAAATGTTCGCGGCTTATTTACGATTTCATTCTCTGCGCGGCAGGATTGTTCGCAGGTGAAAGCAATCCCGAAAAAATTGCGGGAAGCGGACTTGAGAACGTGATTTTCTACATAGAGCAAAATTTTAATAAAGACATAACGCTGGAGGAACTGGCGAACGCGTCGTCGCTTACGCCGCAGTACCTTTGCCGCGTGTTTAAAAAGAAGATGGGAATGCGGCCGCTTGAGTATATCGCACGCAGACGAATTTCAGAAGCGAAGCTTATGCTTGACGGCGGCGGTAAAAGCATTGCCGAGATAGGCGAAGCTGTCGGTTATCCCGACCCGACGTATTTCGGAATTGTTTTTAAAAAATATGAGGGCATTTCTCCGAGCAGATACAGAGAAATCAAAAACACGCTTGCAATATGAGCATAAAATCAGCCGCCAAAAAGCTAATATTTTAAGAGCGGCTGAAATATTTCAGATTGTTTTTGCGGCGCACGGGTGATATAATCAAAGTGAAATCACGGAAAGGGGCTGTTTCACTTTGATGAATCCAAAAAGAATTGCTGCCGCTGCGGCGTGTGCAATATTTGCCTGCGCAAATATTCCGTCTGTATCGGCTGACGAGGAGGCAAAAGCTATGAATATCATTATTGACGGCACAAAGGCGAATACCGCTGAAAATATGCTTTACCGCGGGTCGGGAATGGTATCCGCAAACAACACTTCGCGCCTGCTGCTCGACTATAAGGCGGAAAATCCAGAAGCGTATGAAAAAATTCTGCGTTATATTTTCGGCGAGGACGGGTTGTGCGTAAATCATCTGAAGGTTGAAATGGGCGCGGATATAAATTCTTCTTCGGGTACAGAGCCATCGGTAAAAAGATATGAGGACGAAAAGGCAGATGTAACGAGAGGCGCAGGCTATCAGCTCGCCGCAGACGCTCTTAAAATAAACCCGGATATCACGCTTGATATGCTCTGGTGGAGCGAGCCGCTGTGGGTATCTAACGCGGACGACGTTTATGCCGCGCGTTATAAATGGTATAAGGAAACGCTTGACGCGGCGTATGAAACCTACGGTCTGAAATTTCAATATGTAAGCGCAACTCAGAACGAAAGATCTTCCGACAACGAATGGATAAAATATCTTTCCTCACATTTAAAGAGCGAAACCGACTGCCCGTATGATTACTCGTCTATAAAAATCGTTGCGGGCGAGGAAGTATGCTCTTGGAACTGCGCTGACGCAATGCTTAAAGACGAAGAGCTGCTTAATGCTGTTGATGTCGTCGGAAGCCATTACACAAGTTGGTCTACCGACAGCGCGCAGAAGCTTGCGAAAGAGTACGGAAAAGAGCTTTGGTTCAGCGAAGCAAGTTCGTCTATGGTATATTCCAAAGGTACATACAAATACGACGGAACAGGCTCGGGACTTAATGATTTAAACGGCGTGCTTGATATTGCAAACCGCTTTATAACAATGTATCCCGGCGGGCTTATGACATTGTGTGAATATCAGCCTGTTGTTTCGGCGTATTATGACGGTGCGCAGTATACCCATAAGCAGTTTATTTCGGCGACAGACCCATGGAGCGGATATTTTCTTCTCGACAGCGGATTTTTTATGAAGCTGCACTTTTCGCAGTTCATAAAAAAGGGCTGGGCGTTTGTTGACGGCGCCTGCTACGGCGACGGAAAAGCAGGCGGCGACGGTCATGCGCTTGTTGACGCGACATACAGCTACATGACGGCTGCGGATACGGCAACGGGGGATTACAGCACAGTAATAACCAACACGACCGACGAGCCTATTGTTTATAACATTTCCGCGCAAAACCTTGATAAAGCCGACGCACAGATTTATGTTTGGGAAACGCGCGGACCTGACGGCGGCGAATACAACGAAAATTATTTTAAGCAGGTCGATACGCTTGTTCCGGAAGCCGACGGCGGTAAATATTCATACAGCGTTACGGTCAAGCCCTATTCTATCGTTACGCTTTCGACGCTGAATATTGGCGAAAAAAACTATTCAAATATGCCCGAAACGGACAAAACCGTTCTCGAGCTTCCGTATACCGATGATTTTGAATATGCGGATTATCCTGAGAATTACATTTCTTCAAGAGGTGGAGCGCCGCGTTATACAACCGATCAAGGCGGTGCGTTTGAGGTGTGCGGAATTGACGGAAATAACGTCCTTATGCAGATGATCACGCCCGACATCAAGGCGAACGAATGGGGCGGCACTCCCGAGCCTGTTACTTGCTTCGGCGACGACAGATGGTACAATTACAGCATAAGCGCGGATATTCAGCTCGCAAAGTCGGAAAATCCTGCGTCGAATTACGCCGGCATAGGTCTGCGGTATAATCTTGGCTGTCAGGGCGCAAGCGGATATCACTTCCAGATCTGGGAAAACGGAGATTGGAAGCTGCTTCGCAATGGCAAAGCGCTTGAAGAAGGAAAGTACGAAGCGTCGGCGGGAGAATGGGCAAATATCAAGCTGTCGGCGTACAGAACCTCAATAAAGGCGTATATTAACGGAGAACAGGTATGCGATTACGACTGCACGGGCAATTCTATCGTCGGTGCGGGGCGCGCGGCGCTGTACAGTTCATATAACCGAAATATATTTGACAATCTGGCGCTTGAGCCGACTGACGAAAGCGAAATATACGCGGCGCGCTATGACAATACGGATTCGTGCGTGGAATACAGCGGCAATTGGACGCATGAAACGATAAGCTCATTTAAGAATTACAAGAGAACCGTTTCAACGGGCGAAGAAGGCTCGTCGGTAACGCTCAAATTCAGCGGAACGGGATTTGCCGCGACGGGAATAACCAAAGCGAATGCCATATTATCCGTCGAAATTGACGGGGAAGTGACGGACGGCGAATATGTTGTGCCGAAGTGCGGTTTCAGACAGTCGTCTTTCTATAAATACGGGCTTGAATACGGCGAGCATACCGCGGTCATCACGGTCAAATCGGGTACGTTTGCGGTTGACAGCTTTGAGGTGTTGGGCGCCGCTGTCCCGATTGCGGACAAAGAAACGGAAGCGGTCGAGGAATCGGCTGATGAAGAAGATAATGCCGCTTCGGGAGAAACCGAAAATAACGAGGAAAGCGTTGAGCCTGCGCCCGAAAACGGCGAAAAGGATAAGAATGATATCCCTGTCGGAGTTTTTGTCGGAGTCGGAGCCGCCTGTGCTGCGGCTGCCGCAGTCGGAGCAGTTGTTGTAAAAAAGAAGAAAAAACATGAGTAAATCATTGACAATCGATATGACAAAGGGCAGCGAAACGGGGCATATCCTCCGTTTCGCGCTGTCGCTGCTTGCGGGAAATCTCTTGCAGCAGCTTTATAATGTCGCCGATACGATTATTGTTGGAAAAGTCCTCGGCGACGACGCGCTTGCGGCTGTTGGTGCAACGGGCTCGATAACGTATCTTTTTTACACGATCTGCATGGGGCTTTCCGTCGGCACGGGAATAATAATTTCGCAGTATTTCGGTGCGGGAATGCTGAAGCAAATGAAGTCCGCCGTGTTTAATTCAGCTGTTGTTACTGCAATTTTCGCTATAGGAGTCAGCATTGTTTCGGTACTTCTCGCCGAACCGCTTCTTTCTTTTTTGAACACGCCTGCGGCGCTTCTTCCTACGGCGGCGGGATATATGCGCATCTCGTGTGCGGGGACGATAGCCGTTGCGGCGTATAACTGGATAAACGCCGTAATGCGTTCTCTTGGCGACGCGAAGTCGCCGCTGATTTTTCTTGCGGCGGCAAGTGCAATGAATGTTGCGCTTGATTTGATTTTTGTAATGGTATTCGGCTGGGGCGTAAACGGCGCGGCGCTTGCTACTGTTATAGCACAGGGCTGTTCGGCGTTTTTCGGTATATTGTATGCATTCAGCAAAAATAAAGATATACAGCTTTGCAAGGACGATTTAAAGCCCGAAAGTCGGATGATGTTCAGGTGTATCCGCACAGGTTTGCCGATCGCGGGTCAGAATGCTATGATATCGGTTTCCATGGTTGCGCTTCAGCGTGTTACAAACACTTTCGGCGAAACGGTAATGGCGGCTTATACCGCTTCAATGCGCATAGAGCAGCTCATTCAGCAGCCGTTCAGCTCGCTCAACGCCGCTATTTCCACGTTTACGGGTCAGAATATAGGCGCGGAAAAAAGCGAACGTGCGGTTAAGGGACTTCGCACGGGATTAAAGCTGTCTGCGATTTTTTCTGTGGCAATGGTTATTGTTTTTATGCTTTTCGGAAGATATATCACGGGATTTTTCGTGAGCGGCAGCGAAGTTATCGGCATTGGCACAATGGGGATACAGCTTACGTCGTTGTTTTATATTTTTCTTGGCGCAATTCACGTTACGCGCGGCTTTCTCAATGGTGCGGGCGATACGGGCTACGCGCTGATAAACGGTGCGGCGGAGGTCGTTTCGCGAATAGGCTTCTCTCTTTTGCTGACGTCGGTTGCGGCGGTCGGTTATCGCGGAATATGGCTGACGACCTGCATCACGTGGGCGCTTACCGCCGTTATCAGCATTATAAGATATAAGAGCGGCGTGTGGAAAAAGAAGAGCATTGTAAAATAGAGTGAAAAACAGCAAAACCCGCATTGTTAAGCCGTTTAATACTCAGCACCAATTAAAAGCTGTACAATAAATTGAGTATATTCTTTGCATATATGAGTTATATGAGAATTTTTATCTATGGTTTTATTGGTGCTTAGTATAAGGCTACAATGCGGGTCAATTTACGCGGCATGGATTTGCTGTAAAGCTGATATTTTATGTTTGTGAAATACGCATAAAAATCAACAACATTTATTGTACATCTTTTCTTGCATGAACCGGCTCAAAAATTCATATTTCGTGTCATATAATTGCTCAAAACGCTGTTTTTGCGCTCAAAATCCTGCTTGCGGGCGTGAAATCCTGCGTTTGGAAAATACGAGAAAACCCGCATTGTTAAGCCGTTTCCGGTTACAATGCGGGTTTTCGCTTTTTTGCGTTTGGCGCAGAAAGAGGGATTTGAACCCTCGCGCCGGTTTCCCGACCTACTCCCTTAGCAGGGGAGCCCCTTCACCACTTGGGTATTTCTGCAAGTGCCGATTTTGCTTGTATTAAATTAAAAATGGCGGAGAGGGTGGGATTCGAACCCACGGTCCCTTGCGGGATCACCGGTTTTCAAGACCGGCTCCTTAAACCACTCGGACACCTCTCCGAGTTGCCGCTGAATTATATTAAATCAACCGCTTATATATATTAGCACATATCCGAAAAATTGTCAAGTCTTTTTTGAAAATTCTCTCAAAATGTTTTTCGGTAAATAAAAAATTTGACTACGCTTTTTGCTGTTATTGACAAAATCCGCATTTTGTGATAACTTATTACATATAGAAAAGGAGGGTTTTAAGATTGAGTACAGTTAAAAGAATTGCTGCGGTGTTTTTGACGGCAATAATAGCGGTAACATCGTTTGTTATTCCCGCAAACGCCGAAAGTAGATACTATATAAAAGCTCTTTCGGAGAATGTCAACGTTCGCAGCGGTCCGGGAACTACATATGACATACTCGGGAAAGCCAAGTACGGCGCAAAATATCCGTGCCTCGGAACGGCTTTCAGCTCCGACGGAACGATGTGGTATAAAATAGGAGTCGATAATTCGGACGGCGACGCGTGGGTGTCATCCGACTACGCACATCGCTTTGAAAGAAATATCAAGGGCGACGCCGAGCCTGCAATGACCGATACAAGCGGCAGCGCGGTAAATGAAAAAATTCAGGATTATCTTAATTCAATTGCCGACGACTACCATGCAATCGGTATGCAGGTAGCCGTTATTCGTGCAGACGACGGAAAGATTTTCAGTTGGAACTATGGCTATGCAACGCAAAATACAAAGCCGATGACCACAAATACAAAGATAAGAACCGCTTCAATAAGCAAGGTCGCGGTCGCGATGTGCGCTTTGAAAATGCAGGAGGAAGGGCTTGTGGATCTTGACGCGGACATAAGCGAATACTGGGGGGCGGAGCTTCCGAAAAAGGTTACGCTCGGAAACCTTTTTTCGCACACCTCCACGCTTCGATATCTTGCGTTCAAAGGCACTATGAAGAACACAAGAAAGCAGCTTACCGACGAAAACAGCTATCTGAGCGGAACTCCCGGCGACCCGACGACGTGGATGTATAATAATTATGCGATAGGCGTTGCCGGCTCTACGCTTGAACTTGCGGCAGGCGAAACGGTCGATGAATACATGAAGAAAAATTTCTTTAAGCCTATCGGCATTGACGCAAGCTTCTATTCGGGTGATTTTTCGGGGAATCCCAGACTCGCTACGCTTTACGAATCCGACGGAGGCGTTGAACGCACCGTTTCCGAAGCAAGGGCTATCGCGGGAGCCAAAAAGCCCGGAAATAACGTAAGCATTCATGCGGGAAGCCTTACCGCCTCGGCAAAAGACATTGCGAAGCTTTTCTATATCCTTTCAAACGACGGCGAATACGGCGGAAAACGGATCTTATCCGAAGATTCCGTAAGCGCTATGGAAAAACGCTTGTTCAAAGCCACCGAAAACGGCGGTAAATTTACGCAGTGCACGGCTCTCAGGTATGTAAAGAATCGCTACGGCGCGGACAAGCTGTATTATCACACCGGAAATGCTTACGGCGCGATATCGATGGCTTCGTATAACCCCGAAACGGGAGATGTTGTCGTTGTTATGACAACGGGAGCAAATCCCAAACGCGATAAATTCGGCGTATATGAGATTTGCAGCAAAATTACAAGAAAAATATACAAAAACATAGATAAACTCGGAAAATAACCGAGAACAGCAAAAAGAACAAAAGAACGGTGAAAAAATGAAAAAAATATCTGAAAACAGCCGCGCTGCGCAGTATTTTAACGGCGTTCGCTGCGCGCTGCCCGTAATTCTCGGGTTTATACCCGTGGGAATGGCTTATGCGATCATGGCAAGACACGCGGGGTTTTCCGTGCTTGAAACCTGCGCGATGTCGCTTGCGGTATTTGCGGGAGCGAGCGAGATGATGGCGGTCGGAATGTATGCCGGCGGCGCGGGTATTATTGCAATTATTCTTGCTACGTTTATTCTTAATCTGCGCCATGTGATCATGAGCACCTGCGTTTTTAACGAGATGAAATCGGCGAGATTGGGAACGAGAATGCTTGCTGCGTTCGGAGTTACCGACGAGTCGTTTGCAATTTTTACCACTTCCGAAAAAGAGAAGCGCACATCATCTTTTTTTCTCGGGCTTATAACGGTTTCGTACGTTTCGTGGAATGTCGGAACACTGATAGGCGCGCTTTCGTCGGATATTCTTCCCGAAATCGTGTCGGCAAGCTTCGGGATTGCGCTTTACGCCATGTTTATAGGGCTTATTATGCCGGGACTTCGTGCAAATTTCAGGCTTGCGGTGCTTGTTATTTTTACTGCCGCCGTGAACACAATACTCAATATGTTCATTGATTCGAGCTGGGCGCTGATAATTTCAACGCTTCTCTGCGCGGCGATAGGCACGTTTTTTGTTGATATCGGCGAAGAAAGCGGGGCTGAATAAATGAAATACGAAATTATTCTTATGATAATAGGAATGACTGCGGTTACATATATCCCCCGCGCCCTTCCTGCGGTATTTATCAGCAAATTTAAATTCAGTCCGAAATTTGAGAAATTTCTGCGGCTTATTCCGTATACGGCTATGTCGGCGCTTATTTTTCCGGGGGTATTTTCCGTGGACGCCGAAAAACCGTATATAGGAATCGCGGGAGGACTGACCGCCGCGCTGCTTGCGTGGAAAAAGCTGCCCGTTATGGTTTGCGTCGTGGCGGGTATTGTCGTTGACATGGTAATTTATGCTTTTGTCGGACAGTAAGACTAATTTATAATCGGGAAAAACGGACAACTAAAATAAAAACGGTATGTGAAAATTTCCAATGATTTTTGCGTACCGTTTGTTTTTTTGTTGCTATTAAACAAAACCTGTTTTGGTATAACGGTGCAGACTGTTATTGCGCTTGAAATTATATCGGAAAAGTGATATACTGATATTTGAAAAAATTCAGAAAGAAGAATGCTGTTTATGATGATTTTTGACAGTCATGTGCATATTTATCCGGAGAAAATTGCGGCAAAGGCGGCAAAAACAATCGGAGAATTTTACGATATTCCCATGGCGTTTGACGGAAGCATTCCGTCGCTGCTCAAAAACTGCGAAGAAGCGGGAATCTCGCGCTGTCTGGTGCATTCCGTTGCGACAACGCATGAGCAGGTGAGAAAAATAAATGACTTTATCGCTTCAAGCGCTGCTGAAAATCCCGATAAATTTGTGGGATTCGGTTCGCTTCACCCGTCGATGAGCGCGGACGAGGAGGACGAGGAGATAAAGCGAATGATTTCGCTGGGACTTCACGGAATAAAGCTTCACCCCGATTTTCAGAAGTTCAATATCGACGACAAGCACGCAATGGAACTTTACGAGGTGATCGACGGTCGGCTCCCGATACTTTTTCATACGGGAGATAAGCGGTTTTCATATTCATCTCCGCAGAGGCTTGCAGTCGCGGCAAAGAGATTTCCGCGGCAGAAGATGATCGGTGCGCATTTCGGAGGATACACCGAATGGGACGCTGCGCAGCAATGCCTGCTTGACATAGAAAACGTATACGTTGACTCGTCAAGTTCGCTGTTTGCGATTTCGCCCGAAAAAGCAAAGAGATATATTGAAGCGTTCGGTTCGGAACGCGTTTTTTTCGGAACGGATTATCCTATGTGGAACGGAAAAGAAGAGCTTGCGAGATTTGACAGAATCGACCTTACCGACAGCGAACGCGAGCAGATATTATCTGGCAATATCTGCCGTTTTCTCGGAATAGAGAATAATTGAGGTTAAAGTGTTGACTTTTCGGGAAATTTTGCTATAATAAAATGGGTATCTTTTGATATAACAAGAAAGGAAAACAGGACAGCGCCGTTTTTCGGCGATGTAAAAAAGTTTAAGGAAAAAAACAATGAAGTGGACAGGTCTTAATGAACTCAGAGAACGTTATCTGAAATTTTTTGAAAGCAAGGGACATCTCAGAATGGCGTCCGCGCCCCTTGTTCCGCAGGGCGATAATTCGATACTGCTGATAAATGCGGGAATGACGCCTTTAAAGAAGTTTTTTCAGGGAATTGAAACTCCGCCGAGAAAACGCGTTACAACCTGCCAGAAGTGCATAAGAACGCCCGATATCGAAAATGTCGGAAAGACCGCGCGTCACGGCACATATTTTGAAATGCTCGGAAATTTTTCGTTCGGCGATTACTTTAAGCATGAAGCTACCGCGTGGGCGTGGGAATTTCTCACGAAAGAGCTTGAGATTGAACCCGAAAAGCTTTGGATCACCATTTATGAAGAGGACGACGAGGCGGGAGATATCTGGGCTAACGAAGTCGGGATCCCGCGCGACAGAATAATTAAGCTCGGCAAGTCGGAAAATTTCTGGGAACACGGAAGCGGTCCCTGTGGTCCCTGTTCCGAAATCCACTTCGACCGCGGCGAAAAGTACGGTCCGTTTGAGAGTTTTGAGCAGGCGGGCGACTGCGACCGCATCATTGAGATCTGGAATCTCGTATTTACCCAGTTTGACAACGACGGAAACGGAAACTATACTCAGCTTGCAACAAAGAATATCGATACGGGTATGGGACTTGAACGCCTTGCCTGCGTAATGCAGGGAGTTGATAATATGTTTGAGGTCGATACGATTCAGAATATTATCAAGAGAATCTGCTCCGTTTCGGGAAAGACATACGGCGCAAATTACAAGGAGGACGTTTCTATCCGAGTAATTACCGACCACGTTCGTGCGACTACGTTTATGGTCGGCGACGGCGTAAGACCTTCAAACGAGGGCAGAGGATATGTTCTTCGCCGCCTGTTAAGACGCGCTGCGCGCCACGGCAGACTTCTCGGCGTAACAAAGCCGTTCCTTACGGAAATTGTCGATCAGGTAATTAAGGAAAATAAGGACGCTTACCCCGAACTTGAAGAAAAGCGCGAATATATCATGAAGGTCATTGCTACCGAGGAAGAAAGCTTTAATAAGACTGTTGAAAAGGGTTCGCAGATACTTACCGACCTTATCGCCCAGCTTGGCGAAAACGGCGTGCTGAGCGGCGACGACGCATTCAAGCTGCACGATACCTACGGTTTTCCGCTCGACCTTACGAAGGAGATCCTTGAAGAAAAGGGACTTACCCTTGACGAAGCGCGCTTTATGGAGCTTATGAAGAATCAGAAGCTTACCGCGCGTGCAAATCAGTCTTTCAAGGGCGGCTGGGACGATGCGGCTGCGGACGCGCTTTCGGGCTTAAAGACAACTTTTGTCGGATATAAGGAGCTTTCCTGCGAAACAAAGATTATTGCAATGTTAAAGGACGGCGCTCTTACCGACAGCATTGACGAGGATAACGACGCTGCCGTTGTTATTGAAGCTACGCCTTTCTACGCGGAAAGCGGCGGACAGGTCGGCGATAAGGGTACTATAACAAGCGCAGGCGGAGACAATGTCCTTGAAGTTATGGACACGAAGAAGATCGGCGGCGGACAGTTTGTATGCTACTGCCGCTGCTTACAGGGCTCGTTTATGACAGGCGACGCAGTTACAGCGGCTGTTGATAAGGAGCTTCGCATGGCTACCGCGAGAAACCACACCTGCGCTCATTTGCTTCAGGCGGCGCTTCGTGCGGTTCTCGGCGACCACGTTCATCAGGCGGGTTCTTATGTTGACCCGTATCGCTGCCGCTTCGATTTCTCGCATTTCAGCGCGGTAACACCGGACGAGCTTGCGCAGATTGAAGCTCTTGTAAATAAAGAAATCCTTGCGGCGGTTCCCGTTGTAACAGAGGAACTTCCTATTGAAGAAGCCAAGAAAAAAGGCGCAATGGCGCTTTTCGGAGAAAAGTACGGCGATGTTGTACGCGTTGTAAGCGTTACGGACGGACATTCTACGGAATTTTGCGGCGGCACGCATCTCGACAATACTTCAAAAGCGGGACTTTTCAAGATTATATCCGAAACGTCGGTCGCTTCCGGCGTAAGAAGAATCGAAGCGGTTACCGGCGCAGGCGTGCTCGAAGCCCTTAACGAGGCGAACAGCACTATCCATGCTGCTGCGCAGACCTTGAAGCTTGCTAATCCGAGTGCGCTTGTACAGCGCTGTGAAGCGCTTCAGAGCGAGCTTTCCGAGGCTAAAAAGGAGATCGACAAGCTTGAACGTCAGCTTTCCGCTTCCGCAATGGCTGACATTACAGGCGGCGCTGTTGAAGTTGCAGGCATAAAGGTGTTCTCGGCCGTTCTCGATGGAACCGTCGGCGACGCGCTCCGAAAAGCAGGCGACGACCTCAAGTCGAAGTATGACAGCTTCATTGCGGTTCTTGCGGGTCATGCCGACGGAAAGGGAAATTTCCTCTGCATATGCTCAAAGGAAGCTGTTGCAAAGGGCGCTAATGCAGGTCAGATAGTTAAGCAGATCGCTGCTATTGCAGGCGGAAAGGGCGGCGGAAAGCCCGACAGCGCTATGGCGGGAATTGCCGACACGACCAAAATAAACGAAGCGCTTGCCGCGCTCAATGAAATTGCAGCAAGCCAGCTTAACTGACAGAAAGGAATAATATCTATGAAAGACTGCTTATTCTGTAAGATAATCGACGGTGAGATCCCGTCTGAGAAGGTTTATGAAAGCGAAACGGTTCTTGCGTTTAAGGATATAAATCCTCAGGCGCCCGTTCATATCCTCGTTATCCCTAAAATGCATATAGAAAGCCTGAACGACGTTACTGAGGATAACATAGGCGTGGTTGCCGAGGTTATGCTTGTCGCTAAGCAGCTTGCGGCGGAGTTCAATCTCCGGAACGGATACCGCGTAGTCACCAACATCGGTGAAAACGGCGGTCAGACCGTTCATCATCTGCACTTCCACATTCTCGGCGGCGAAAAGCTTACCGAGAAAATGTGTTGAGAAGTCGTGAAAATACAATAAAAAAGCATCGCGCACAAGCTCTGATCGGTTTTTCGTACCTTTTCGGGCTTGTTTGCGCGTCTTTTTTAAGCAGCGCTTTTTGTTTTATTTTCTCGGCGGCGCTTGCAGCCTTGTTTGTACTTTTGAAATTACTGAATATCTGCGATTTTCGCCGTCATATTCTTTCAGCGGCAGCAGCGCTGCTTGCATTCGGTATTTACAGTACGATTTTTGTTGAGCCTGTGCGTTCTCTGAGCGGAAGCGCTGCGCATATCGTCGGAATTGTTACCGAGCGGACGGCTCCGAGCAATGATACCGTAAGGCTTACCGTAAGCGGCGAAATCGACGGAGTGCCTGTAAAATTTACGCTTTATGCTGCCGACAACGGGATTGAAGAAGGGGATACGATAGCTTTTGACGCTGCGTTTTCCGAACTCGGGAATACGGCGGATTTTTCGGAGAAGGATTATTATTTTTCAAAAGGGATTTTTATAAAGGCGCGGGCGAAAGGCGAGGTTTCGGTCATATCGCATTCGTTCAGCTTCAATGCCGTTCTTTCCGATTTTTCGGACAGCATAAAAAGCAGGGTAAGAACCGTTTTATCCGAAGAAGAAAGCAGTGTGCTTTGCGCGATTTTTTTCGGAGATAAATCAGGGTTTTCGGAAATGCAGTCGGTATCGCTGCGCCGAGCAGGTCTGTCGCACATCGCCGCCGTTTCGGGATTGCATCTTTCGCTCATAGTACATACGATACGTCTGCTTTTTCTCGACAGGATTAAACGAAGGAGAATACTGAGAAGCGCAGTTACAGCGGCGATAATCGTTCTGCTTATGCTTTTCTTCGGAATGACTTCATCTGTGATGAGAGCGGGAATAATGCTGCTGATATATTACGGCGGCGAGTTGTTTTTCAGAAAATCCGACCCGTTTAATTCGGTGGGAGCGGCGCTGCTTGCGATCCTTGTTTTTCAGCCGTATGCGTGCCGTGATGTGGGTTTATGGCTATCGGTTCTGGGAACGCTCGGAGTCGGCGTTATTGCGCCGAGAATTTCCGAAACGTTAATTCGTTCAGATAAATTCCGCACAATAAAAGAGTCGCTTATCGGCTCCGCGTGCGCGCTTTTCTGCACGTTCCCGATAAGTATGCTTTGCTTTGGAGGGGTTTCACTCGTTTCTCCGATTTCGACCCTGCTTATTTATCCCGCTTTCATGGCTGCAATGCTTCTGATGCTGCTGAATTTGCTTACGGGCGGTCTTTTTGCGGAGGTTTTCATGCTTCCCGCAGGATTTTGTGCTCGTGCGATGAACTTTATTTTTTACACGTTCGGAAAGCTTCCTTACGGCTACATAGAAACAGACGCGCCGTTCTGGCAGCAGCTTGCGGCGGTTACGGCGTTCGGTATGCTTCTGACGCTTGCGGTTACGGGAAAACTGAAATATTTTGTAAGATTTTCTTCGGTTTCGCTTTGCGTGATAATAGGCGCTGCCGCTTTCAGCGATATTTTACGCGGGGATATAATTGAAATAAATTTATATTCCGACGGTGCGGACGGTATGGCTATTGTAAAAAGCGGAATGGGCGTAAGCTTTCTTTCTACGGGCGACAGCAGGAAAATAACCTCGGAAATGCTGTCGGAAGGAATCGGAAAGCGGGTCTTGCTTGTTTGCTCGGTAAACAGCAGTGATAATAATATTTCGGCACTGTCGCAGTTGGACTCGGTTAAGCTTCATACGCCTGAAAGCTCCGACGCGGTATATGATATAAGCGGAGAATATACCGTTACTGCGGAGAATGGCGGAATTTATCTTGATGTTCGCGGTATTACGCTGAGCCTTGCTGAAATCGACGCAGTTTCCGAGGCTGATTTCGCGATTTACAGCGGTTATCGTAAAAATCACGAAAACGGCGGCAGCTATAAGGAAATATTTTTAGACAAACGCATGAATACAGCGTGCAACGCTTACTATGATAAAATCAGAATAACTGTTGACAGCGGCGGAAACGTGCTGTTTTCCGAGGGAGGTGCATGATGAAGCTCGAAGAGGATCGACTTAGTGCGGATATACGCGCGGGGCGTATCGAACGCGTATATTTTTTATACGGAAAAGAACCGTTTCTTGTAAAAACGTATGTTGACCGCCTGATAAAAAAGACAGTCGGGGAAGACGCGCTGGATTTCAATCTGGTGCGCATAAGCGGAAACCCCGATATGGATATGCTTTCGGATCATGTTGACGGACTTCCTGTTTTTGCGGATATGAAGCTTATTTCCGTGAATGATATCGACCCCGAAAAAATTGAAAAGGAAGCATTTGAACGGCTGCTTTCAATTATCGCAGACGTTCCCGAAACCACGCTCCTGCTGTTCAATAACACGGGCGTATCTCCCGACGAAAGAAAATCGCAGACAAAAAAATTTATTGCCGCAGTGGAAAAAGCGGGCGCCGTGTGCAAAATGGACGCAATGCCGCAGCCGAAAATAGCGGAGCTTGTAATAAGAAAAGCGGCAAAGCAGGGCGTTGTAATTTCCCGCGAGGACGCTTTATATCTCACGGAAAGGGTTCTTTGCAGCCTCAATCTTGTAAGCGAGGAAACGGCAAAGCTGATAAGCTATGTCGGAAGCGGCGGAGTTATAACCCGCGGCATGATAGACTCTCTTGTAGCGAAGCAGCTTGATACAAGCGTGTATGAGCTTGCCACGGCGATAAACTCGGGAAAGCGCGAGCAGGCGTTCGGAATAGTTTCCGACCTTATTTTTCAGAGAGTTGAGCCTGTTGTTATTTTATCTGCGCTTTCGGGAACGTATCTTGATTTTTACAGAGCGAAAATCGCGAAAATGACGGGAGTTCTCCCGAATCAGGCTGCGGAGGAATTTTCGTATGCGAAAAATCGCGTCTGGGTTCTTTCAAAGGCTATGAACGCCGTTTCAAAGCTGCGCGTAGGATATCTGCGAAAAACTCTTGAGATTTTGAATGAAGCCGATATAATGATGAAATCCTCCCCGATAGACAGCCGAACTGTAATCGAGCAGGCGATAGCGAAGCTATTTGTTGCGCAGCGGGAGAAAAGTGTATGATTTATGTAAAACAGCCAATAATTGTTGAGGGAAAGTACGACCGCATAAAGCTCGAATCGATCGTTGAAGCCCTTATTATTACAACCGACGGCTTCGGCATATATAAGGACAAGGAAAAAATGGCGCTGATACGCGCGTTCGCCGAAAAAGACGGGATAATTATCCTGACCGACAGCGACGGCGCGGGTTTTCAGATACGAAGTCACATAAAAAGCTGTATAAAAAACGGAAAAATATATAACGTATATATACCCGATATTTTCGGTAAGGAACGGCGAAAGGAGAAGCCATCCAAGGAGGGCAAGCTCGGAGTTGAGGGAATGGATATCGCCGTTCTTGAGGAAGCTTTTAAAAAGGCGGGGATATTTTCTGAGGGACATTCTTCGGCTGAATGGCTCAGCCGCGCGGATCTATTATCAGACGGACTTATGGGTGGACAGGGCAGCGCACAGCTTAGAAAAAAGCTGTTTGAAGCGCTGAAGCTTCCCGAACATCTCAGCACGTCCGGTCTGCTTGAGGTTCTCAACAGGCTTTATACAAGGGAACAATATGAAAATGTACTGAAAAAGGTAAAGGAATAACAATTATGGTTTTTTCAAGTCTGGTATTTTTGTTTTTGTTTTTGGTTATTGCGCTGCTGCTGTATTATACAGTGCCGCTTAAACTGAAAAATTTTATAATTCTTATCTGCGGTCTTGTTTTTTACGCATGGGGCGAGCCGAAATATGTGGTTGTAATGGTTATTTCAACGCTTATCGACTATACGGCGGGATTGCTCATCGACAAATTTAACGACAATAAGGCAGTGAAAAAAATATGCCTTATCGTATCGCTGGTAATGAATTTATCGCTTCTTGCAGTATTCAAGTACAGCGGCTTCTTCGTTGAAAATGTCAATAACATTTTCGGTCCTGTTCTTAACAACCCGAATCTTCCGCTTCCTATCGGAATCAGCTTCTTCACGTTCCAGTCGATGTCCTATACGATTGATATGTACCTCGGAAACGTAAAGGTGCAGAAAAATCCGATTGCTTTTGCGGCGTTCGTTACGCTTTTCCCCCAGATAGTCGCGGGACCTATCGTAAGATATAACGATATTGCGGCGGAACTTGAATGCCGCAAGATAAATCTTGACATGATCTATGACGGCATAGTGCGGTTTATTACCGGTATGGGCAAAAAGGTGCTTATCGCCAACGGTGTCGGGCAGCTCTGGAACGCGGCTTTCGCTGTCGGGACGACTGAAATGTCGGCGCTTACGGCGTGGCTTGGGATTATCGGCTATACTCTGCAAATCTATTTTGACTTTTCGGGTTATTCCGATATGGCGATAGGGCTTGGAAAAATGATGGGATTTAATTTCCCCGAAAATTTCAACTATCCTTATCTTTCAAAAAGCGTAAGCGAATTTTGGCGGCGCTGGCATATAACTCTCGGCGACTGGTTTAAAAGCTATGTTTATTTTCCGCTTGGCGGAAATCGCAAGGGCATGAAGCGTACGATTTTTAACCTCGCCGTCGTGTGGTTTCTGACAGGCGTGTGGCACGGAGCAAGCTGGAACTTTATACTCTGGGGTTCGCTGTACGGCGTGTTTATAATAATCGAAAAGCTATTTCTCGGGAATGTTCTCAAGAAGCTGCCGTCGGCGATAAGCTGGCTGTACACAATGCTTCTCGTGGTACTTGGCTGGGTGCTGTTTGTAACGCCCGATATAAGCACGGCTTTTTCTTATATGGGAGCCATGTTCGGAGCAAACGGCGTGTTCTGCGACGATACGGCGCTGTATCTGCTGCTTAATTACGGCATATTGCTGGTTGTCGGTATATTTGCTTCTACCGACGCATGGAAAATCATTGTGGAAAGACTTACAAAGCGCATTCCGACAATAATGAACTACGCGACGCCCTTTGTTAAAACAGCGGTATTTGTTCTTTGCATTGCATACCTTGCCGACGCAACGTACAATCCGTTCCTGTACTTCAATTTCTGATGTTTCGTTCATCATTGCTGACGCAATGAACAGAAAGGTGCTTTTGAGATGAAAGACAAGCTCTATAAATATATTATGATAGCCGCTTTCGGGCTGATTTTGATTGCTGTTCCGATTCTTACGTTCATAAATCTCCCAAAAGAGAACAGACCGTATTCCGAAAATGAAAACAGATATCTTGCAGGCTTTCCCCAGATTTCATTTGAAAATTATCTTAATAAAAAGGCAATGGAAGGCTTTGAAGAATGGTTTTCTGACCGCATTTACGGCAGAGAAAGCTGGATAAAGCTTAAAAACGGAACAGAGCGTTTTATCGGAAAGACAGAAATTAACGGCGTGTATACCGTCGGCGATCAGATGATGCAGGTCTGGACGGGCTATGACAAGGAATTTGTTGATTCGTCGATCGCCGCGATAAATACTTTTACCGAGCGGCATTCGGACGTTCCCGTTTTCTTTATGCTGGCTCCGACGTCGCAGGAAATTTATGCCGATCTTTTACCGAAAACCGCTCCGATAGGAAGTCAGGCGGAAATGAAGGATTACTGCCGCGAAAATCTGAAATGCAGTACGATTGATATTTTCTCGCTGCTTAAAAGCAACTCGGACAGCTATATCTATTACCGCACCGACCATCACTGGACGTCATACGGCGCATATATCGCCTATACCGAAGCGGCAAAGGCACTTGGGTTTCAGTCTGAGCCGCTGTCGTCGTTCGATATCGAACACGCGAGCAACAGCTTCCGCGGCACTCTTTATTCCAAAACGCTCGATGATTCCGTAACGCCCGACGTTATTGATTATTATCATTTCAACGGCGGAAAGAACGAGCCGACCCTTACTGTGAATACGGGTACGGAAGAGGTCAATTACGATTCGCTCTATCTGCGGGATTATTTGAACGTTAAGGACAAATACAGCTCGTTCATGGGCTCAAACTCGCCGATGATGACAGTTATTTCGGGAGATAATCCGAACGGTCCGTCGCTGCTTGTTTTTAAGGACAGCTATGCGCATTGCATGGTGCCTTTTCTCGCAAATCACTACAGTAAAATTACTGTTCTTGATCTGCGTTATATAAACGCGGGCTACAGCACGCTGGTCGATGTCAGCGAATATGACAGCGTTCTTTTCATGTACAACGCTATCACGTTTTCCGAGGACAGCAGCCTGCGCAAGCTTAACCGAGGCTGAGTTGCCTTGACATTTTTGCTGTCAGGGTGTATAATATAAAGAAAAAATGAAAGGAGTGCATTTTCATGAGTGAATGTACCCACAATTGTGAAACCTGCGGTTCAAACTGTTCTGAAAGAACGGCTGAAAGTCTTCTCGCACCGCAGAACGAGCTGTCAAATGTAAAAAAAGTAATTGCCGTAGTATCGGGCAAGGGCGGCGTAGGCAAGTCGCTTGTTACGTCCATGCTTGCTGTTTTATCAAAGCGCAGCGGGTACAAAACCGCTATTCTTGACGCCGACGTTACGGGACCGTCAATTCCGAGAGAGTTCGGACTTAAAGATCGCGCAACGGGCGATGAAAAAAATCTTTATCCCGTTAAAACGAAAGACGGAATCGAGGTCATGTCCGTCAATCTGCTGCTTGAAAATGAAACCGACCCCGTCGTATGGCGCGGACCTGTTATTGCGGGCGTTATCAAGCAGTTCTGGTCGGACGTTGTCTGGAATGATGTAGATTTTATGTTTGTGGATATGCCTCCCGGAACCGGCGATGTTCCGCTTACTGTTTTCCAGTCGCTTCCCGTGAGCGGAATCGTTGTTGTAACAAGCCCGCAGGAGCTGGTTTCCATGATTGTCGAAAAGGCTGTGAAAATGGCAGGCATGATGAATATCCCCGTTCTCGGTCTGGTAGAGAACATGAGCTATTTTGAGTGCGACGAATGTCATAAGAAGCACTATATCTACGGCGAAAGCCATATAGAGGAAATTGCGGCAAAATACGGTATATCCAATATCGCTAAGCTTCCGATGAATGCGGATTTCGCCGCACTCGGCGATAAAGGTGAAATTGAGCGTTTTGAGGGCGGCTGGCTTGATGAATTTGCTCAGAAGCTGCTGAAGTAGCGCACTTGGGAAAGGAATGTGAAAATGACCCACGCAGAAAAGGCACGGGACTTGTTCCTCGAAGGGTATAGCTGTTCACAAGCGGTATTCATAGCGTATTGCGACCTTACCGGAATTGATGAAAAAACCGCTGCACTGCTTGCGTCCTCGTTCGGCGGAGGAATGGGCAGAATGCGGGAGGTCTGCGGGGCTGTGAGCGGTATGCTTATGGCTGCGGGGATCTTGTACGGCTATGACGACCCGAACGCTTCGGGAGAAAAAGCTGCGCATTATGCGCGCGTTCAGGAGCTTGCAAGGCGCTTTAAAGAGCGCAATACGTCTATAATATGCCGTGATATCCTCGGTAAAATCGCCGAGGACAAGAGCTTTATACCGCAGGAAAGAAACGAAAAGTATTACTCGTCGCGTCCGTGCGCAAAAATGGTCTATGACGCCGCCGAGATACTTGAACAATATATATCGGAGCAGAATGAAGCATGAGATTGCTGTTTGAAATTGACAAAAAGGATTATAACCCAGACGGAACTGTCGGGATTCGCCCGTCTGTCCGCGGAATTATCGTCAGAGATAAGAAGATTGCACTTGTTCACAGTTTGAAATATGATTATTATAAATTCCCCGGCGGTGGCGCAGAAAACGGCGAAAGTCAGCTTGAAACGCTTATCCGCGAGGTCAGTGAAGAATCGGGGCTGACGGTTATTCCCGAATCTGTACGCGAATACGGAATGGTTCGCCGCAGACAAAAGGGAAATATTGAAGAAATTTTTGTTCAGGACAATTTTTATTATCTATGCAGTGCCAAAGATAAAATTGACGTGCAGAATCTTGACGATTATGAAGCGGACGAGAGATTTACGCTTGAATTTGTTTTCGCTTCCAGTGCCATTGAGGTGAACCGAAAACATTCACACGGCGAAAAAACAGGAACAGCAAGATTTGAGGTCATGCTTGAGCGCGAAACAACCGTGCTTGAAATGCTGATTAAAGACGGCATATCCGAATAAACGAAAACGCCCCGATTTATTTCGGAGCGTTTTTTATTCTGTTTTTTCAGAAATTGACAATCTGCGCGTCGGTTAGCGCTGATGTTTATTTAGCCGTTCTGCCTCTTCGTTTTTATACTGGCTGATTTTTTTAGGTATAGCGAACGGATAAATGTCCTTATAATTGTCAAATTCCTCGGGCGAACGATTGCCGCCGGACGGGATAAGTCCGGTGCAGTCGCTTGAAGATGAAGCGCCTGTGTAATTTTCCAGAAGTTCGTTTTCTTCGCTCAGTTTTTTTCTTTTATCTTCGTTCATGTTTTTCCTCCGTATGAATATTTCTGAGTGTATTCTGCGTTTTTGATGAAAAAATATTATCTGCATATTGACATTTATATGCCATCATATTATAATATATATAAAATGAAGCGAGGTTTTTATGAATACATTATATTTGAAATATGCGGTCGAGGTTGAAAAAACAGGCTCGATTTCACAAGCGGCAGAAAACCTTTTTATGGCGCAGCCAAATCTCAGCAAGGCGATAAAGGAGCTTGAATCCGACCTTGGGATCGTAATTTTTGAGAGGTCGTCAAGAGGGGTGCATTTGACCCATAAGGGCAGAGAATTTCTGAATTATGCCGAAAATATTCTTGCGCAGCTTGATAAAATGGAGGAGCTTTCCAAAAAAACCGAGCATGACGCGCTGAATTTTAGCGTTTCGCTGCCGCGTGACAGCTGCATTACAGACGCGGCGGCGCGTTTTATTTCGTCGGTCGGGGATAAGATAAACAATGCGCAGGTTTGTGAAATGAACTCTGTTCAGACGATAGCGGGAGTGTCGGGCGGCAGCTTCAGGATTGGAATAATTCGCTATAAAATCCCGTTCGAGGACTATTTTCTCGATTATCTTACCGAGAAAAAGCTGGAAGCGATGCAGCTTTGGGAATCTGAAGAGATCGTTTTGTTTTCCGTAAAAAGTCCGCTTGCGGATAAGAAAGCAATTTCGGGGCAAGAGCTTGACCGCTTGACGGAAGTAGTATACAGCGACAGCGATATGCCGTACTCGAACCTTGGAAAGAAACGGATACGCGATGAGGCTCACAAAAAAATTACTGTCTGTGAGCGAGGCAGCAGCCTTGAATTGCTTTCTGAAATTTCGGGAACGTTTATGCACTCGGCGCCGTTGCCAAAAAAAATTCTAAAGCGATACGGACTTATCCAGCGTAAATGCGGAGGCGAAGGTTATGCCTATCGTCTTATTTTCCGCAATGGATACAAGCTTTCGGACAACGATAAGCTGTTCATTGAAAATCTTTACGCTGTGAAAAATGAAACTGAAATATAAACAGAGGGCTACAATATGGAAATATTGGTCAGAAAATATCAAAAATCAGATTTAAAGCGAATGATAGAAATATGGAACGAAGTCGTCAGAGATGGAAAAGCGTTCCCGCAGGAGGAATGCCTTACGATGCAGACCGGAGAGGAATTTTTTTCTTCGCAGACATATTGCGGGGTTGCCGAAAACAGCGAAAACGGGCAAATAATCGGTCTTTACATTCTTCACCCTAACAATGTGGGTCGCTGCGGGCACATCTGCAATGCAAGCTATGCGGTTTCGTCTGAATTACGCGGAATGCACATAGGCGAACGACTTGTGCGTGACTGCATAGAGCAGGGAAGAGCGCACGGCTTCAGAATATTGCAGTTTAATGCGGTTGTGGAATCAAATGTTCATGCGCGTCATCTTTATGAACACTTAGGCTTTAAACAACTTGGAACAATTCCCGGCGGATTTCGCATGAATGACGGCAGTTATGCCAACATATGCCCGTATTTTTTATGCTTAGCACCAATTAAAAACCATACAAAAAATCAAGTATAATCTTGCATATAGGGGTTATACGAAGATTTTTTGCCTATAGTTTTATTGGCGATTAGTATTAATCTCTGCGAATGCTGATAAAACAAAACCGACTTCGTTAAAAAACGAAGCCGGTTTATTTTTTTATGTCTGTAAAGAGTGAAACCGCCTTGCAATCGTAGATTGCTTTTTATTCCATGGTCTTGATGTGCAGTTCTTCAAGCTGCTTTTCATCAACAGAAGCGGGGCATTCGCTCATAAGCTCGCTTGCGTCCTTTATTTTCGGGAAAGCGGTTACGTCGCGCAGGCTGTCTGCACCGCAGATAAGCATCGAAAGACGGTCAAGACCGATTCCCATTCCGCCGTGCGGAGGAGCGGCGTACTTGTACGCGTCAACAAGGAAGCCGAATTTCGCATCAATCTCCTCGGGCGTAAGACCGAGTGCCTTGAACATTTTCTCCTGAAGCTCGTAGTCGGTAATTCTTATCGAGCCGCTGCAAAGCTCCGTTCCGTTAAGAACAAGGTCGTATGCCTTTGCGAAAACCTTTTCGGGAGCAGTTTCAAGATAAGGCAGACACTCGTCAAGCGGCATTGTGAACGGGTGATGCATAGCGTCCCAGTGGTTTGTTTCGTCGTTGTATTCAAAGAACGGAAATTCGGTTATCCAGAGGAAGTTGAAGCCCTCGGGAATAATATCAAGCTGCTTTGCTACTTTTAAGCGGAGCGCGCCGAGAACGGGGAGGACAACTTTATTCTTGTCCGCGACAATAAGCGCAACGTCGCCTTTTTCACAGCCGAGTGCAGCCAGAATAGCCTTCATTTCGTCCTCGGACATGAATTTCGCGAATGAGCAGGAGGGTGCGTCGTCAACCCAGCGGATATACGCAAGTCCCTTTGCGCCGATACCCTTTGCGGTTTCGGTCAGCTTGTCGATTTCCTTGCGGGTGAGCGTTCCGACAGCGTTTTTCGCAACGATACCTCTTACCGAGCCGCCGTTTTCGATTGCGGAAGTGAACACGGAGAAGCCGCAGTTCTTAACGGCGTCGGAAATGTCCGTTATTTCCATTCCGAAGCGCGTATCGGGCTTGTCCGAGCCGTAGCGGTTCATCGCGTCGTTGTATTTAAGGCGGGGAAGCGGCATGGGAATGTCAATTCCGAGCGTTTCTTTCATAAGGCGCTGAACAAAGCCCTCGCCTATCTTTAAAATATCGTCAACGTCAACGAACGACATTTCGAGGTCTATCTGAGTAAATTCGGGCTGTCTGTCCGCGCGGAGATCCTCGTCGCGGAAGCAGCGCGCAAGCTGGATATAACGGTCAAAGCCCGCAATCATGAGAAGCTGCTTGTAGATCTGCGGCGACTGGGGGAGCGCATAGAACTTTCCGGGGTGAACGCGGGAGGGAACAAGGTAATCGCGCGCGCCCTCGGGCGTGGATTTCATCATCATGGGGGTTTCGATTTCAAGGAAACCGTTTTCGTAGAAATAATCGCGCGCAACCTTTGCAATCTTGTGGCGCATCATCAGATTTTCCTGAAGCTTCGCTCTGCGCAGGTCGAGGTATCTGTATTTAAGGCGCAGCTCCTCGTTTACCTTTGTGTCGTTCGTGATTTCAAAAGGCGGGGTGTTTGCCTTTGAGAGAATCCTCAGGTCGTTTACGAGAATTTCAACGTCGCCCGTTTTAATGTCCTTATTTACGCTTTCGCGCTTTCTGAGAATGCCTTTAGCCATAAGAACGTACTCGCTGCGGACGGTTTTCGCCTTTTCAAATACTTCGGGAGCGGTCGTATCGTCAAAAACGAGCTGAACAATTCCCGTTCTGTCGCGTAAATCTATAAAAATAAGTCCGCCCTTGTCGCGGATACGCTGCGTAAAGCCGCCGACCGTAACCTCGTTTCCTACGCCCTCGACCTCTCCGCAGTAATGGGTTCTTGAAAGCCCTTTCATCAAATCTGCCATTTTCTTGTGTCCTTTCGTTATTTTAACGGCGAAAAACCGTCCAAATTGACTTATATTATACCATATTTGGCATTGGATTTCAATAGCTTTAAAAAAGTTTTTAAATTTAGTCATAAAGATTGACAATTTTTGCTTTTTATGATATGATTAAATAAATTATATTTGGAGGTGCTTTTGTGAAAAAAAGATTTTTACGGTTTTTATCCCTTGTCATGGTAATAGTTACCATGATGTCGTTTTTTGCGGTCGATACGGCGGCGGCAAAGACAAACGATGAGCTTGGCACTCCTAAAGTATCAATAAGTCTTCTTACCACTCCGGCGATAAAGCTCTCATGGGGCGAGGTTGACGGCGCGGATATGTACTATGTGTATCGGCGTGATACTTCAAAAGGAAGCTTAAAGCTCTATGCAAAGACAGAAAAGTTGTATTATAAAGATACAGATGTAAAAGAGTATGGAAAATACTACTACAAAGTTAAAGCCGTTACTCTAAATCAAAGCGGTAAGGTTACCAAGCGTTCTGCTTATTCATCTATGGTCACAAAAACTGTGATAAATTTAAAAGCGCCGAAAATAACCGCGAAAACCGTAAGCGACTCTGAAATCAATTTATCTTGGAATGCAGTTGATGGCGCGGATAGATACTATATTTATATGTCTACATCGAAGAATGGAACCTATAAAAGTCTTGGATATGTAACAAAGAAAAGTTACACTGTTTCAAAACTTGAAAGTTTTACCACATACTATTTTAAGATAAAGTCTGCAAAAGTCATAAATGGTAAGGTATACAAAAGTGATTATTCTAGTGTTAAATCAACTAGAACAGAGGGCAAAAATGGCGAATTTATTGTGGAATTTGATAAGATAACAAATAAGCAGTATAATATGCCAAATGGCTCGGCTATGACTACTCTTGCTATGATAATTAACTATTATGGCAAAGAATATAACATTAGTACGACACCAGATGAGCTGGTAAAGTATTTTAGATGTACTGATGTTAAAGTTGTTGATGGGGTTGAAAGAATAGAAGAACATTGTCTTGGAACATTTGCAGGAGATCCATATTCATCTAAGAGTTGCCCTGGTATAGATGGATGGGGGGAAATAACGGCGTGGACCCGTTTTTGCGATGATGTTGATGTTAAAAGAAAAATTGCAGGTAACGCCTTTATTGGATATTGGGATAATTTTTCCGGTGTGAAAGAATATCTAAATAAAGGTAAAATATCAATATGCTTAATTGAGACATCAAGTAATCCAAAAGATATAAAGTTAGAACATAAAGATGCTATGTCATCTACTGGATACTCTGTTACCTATTATACCAAGACAAGTAAATATGTAATTTTGTGTGGTTATACTGACACAGATTATATATTCTATGACCCTGCAACAGGTAAATATGAAAGTTATCTTGCAACAAATCAAGTAATTTCACACTTTATACCAATATGTGATTATGCAACTGCTAAATGGTATTCTATACATAATAAAAAGGAATAGCTTTTGGGCTATTCCTTAAAAATTATTGAAAAAATGCCGATTTTCCAAATCTAATATGTATTTTACTCTCTGCCTCAATTGATAACAGTAAAAATTAATACTTAGCACCAATTAAAAACTATACAAAAAATCAAGTATAATCTTGCATATAGGTGGTATACGAAGATTTTTTGTTTATAGTTTTATTGGTGATTAATATTTTTAGCGGGCTAAATAAAAAGATTTCTCTGCCTGCTTTTTGCAAAATATGCCTCAGGCACTTGAAAAATTTCATTAAATGGTGTATAATGTTCGTGTAAACCTTTACAGTCGCAAAAAGAAAGGAATTTGCTATGAAACATAAGAAAATAACGGCGCTGCTGCTTGCGGCGGCGCTTGCCGTAAGCGCAGGGTGTAACGGAAACCCCGAAAATACCGCTGATGAGGGCGTTACAACGTCCGTTTCCGAGGAAGTCTCAGCGCCGCAGGTTCAAAATAACGGCTGGAAATTCAGTCAGGTCGCAATGGGCGGCGGCGGCTTTGTAAGCGGTGTTTTCGCCACAAAGGAAGAGGGGCTTTATTACGCCAGAACCGACGTTGGCGGCGCATATCGCTTTAACAAGGACGCCCAAAAGTGGGAGTCGGTTTCCTACGATATAAGCGAGGAGGACAGGGGTCTGCTCGGTATCGCGGGACTTGCCTTTGCAGAAAACGAGCCGAATAAGCTCTGGCTTCTTGCGGGAACGAGCTATTTCAGCAGCGGAATGACCTGCCTGCTTATTTCGGACGACTACGGCGCAACGTTTGAGCGCGTCAACCTTACCGAGATGATAAAGGTCGACGGAAACGGAATGGGCAGAGGAAACGGCGAGCGTATTGCTGTTGACCCGAAAAACAGCGATATTGTCTATATCGGCGGATTTACGGGCGGACTTATCAAGTCCACCGACGGCGGCAGAAATTTTACCGCGCTTGATATGGGCACGAAAGCCGAAACCGCAAACAAAAACGGCATTTGCAGCCTTGTGCTCGACCCCGAATCGGGCGACGAAAACGGCTGTACAACAGTTTTTGCGGCAATTTCGCGCACGGGCGAACCGAACCTCTATAAATCAACGGACGGCGGCGCGACGTGGAGCGAGGTTTCGGGCGCTCCGCAGAATATTATGGTTCAGCGAATGAAGTATAACGGCGCAGGTAAGCTTGTTATCACCTATGCCGATACCGAGGGTCCGTGGAACAACGACCGCAAATCGGGCGGTGTTTACACGCTTGATATAGCTTCGGGCGAATTTACGGACATTTCTCCCGCTAAGGCAGGTTTCGGCGACGTTGTTGTTGACCCCGAAAATCCCGACAGAATGGTTGCCTGCACAGAAAATCTCTATATGATTCAGCCTAACGGCGCATACGGCGACGAATTTTACAGAACGACCGACGGCGGTGCGAGCTGGACGAAGCTTAACGATGTAATGTCGCTTACCGACGGCGGAGTTGAATGGCTTAAAACAACTTCAATGCACTGGTGCAGCTCAATGTGCATAGATCCGAATAATGTGAACAAAGTAATGGTGGTTTCGGGCAACGGCGTTTTTGCGTGCGATAACATCTGGGACGAAAATCCCGAATTTTACTTCAGCGCAAAGGGCATCGAGGAAACCGTTCCCTATGAGCTTGTGAGCATTCCCGGAGGGAAGCTCGCTACCGTTACCGGCGACTATGACGGATTTATTCAGGATACCGCCGAGGAATACGGCATGGTCATGAGCAGCACGGCGGGTTCAATGACCGACCTTGCCGTTGCAGGTCAGGCGGCAAATGTCTGGGTAAAATGCGGTGGCGACAGCAGCACGTTCGGATTCTGGTACAGCGAGGATTCGGGAGAAACATGGACAAACGTGAGAAGAACGCCTCTCGAGGGTAAGAAAGTTGCTTATAAAGGCTCTGTGGCTGTAAGCGCGGACGGAAGCACATTCTTCTGGGCGCCTGAAAACGGAAACGGCGTTTATTACAGCACCGATAAGGGACAGACGTGGGCGCAGTCGCAGGGTGGAATAAGCGCAAAGCATCTGGCCGCCGACACGGTAAATCCTAATTACGTTTACGCTGCAAGCTCAAGCACTTTCTATTACAGCACCGACGGCGGAAAGACTTTCAAGGATAATTCGTCGCTGTCGATTTTCTCGGCGGTAAGACCTATCGTTGAACCCGGCGCGGAGGGTAAGGTATATCTGCCCGCGCTCGGACTTCAGGTTTCAACCGATAACGGACAGACCTTCACACGCATTGATTCAGTCGGCTACTGCGGCGCTGTCGGACTCGGAAAAGGCAAGACGGACGATTCTCTGTGTACCATATTTATATGGGGAAAGCCCAAAGACTGCGAAGAAACAGGCATTTACTGGTCTGAGGACGAGGGTAAAACGTGGAGCAGGGTAAACGATTCGCTTCATCAGTTCGGCGGCCCCGGAAACGGCTACTTCATCTGCGGCGACATGAACGTTTACGGCAGAGTTTATATGAGTACAGTCGGACTCGGCGTTATCTACGGCGACCTTATAGCCTAACGCCAAGCGCCAATAAACGCCAATAAAACTATAGACTGTATATGTACGATTATATTCGATTTTTTAATTGACGCTAAGAATATTTTTCAACAAAAAATAACCCGTGAAGATTTTTTCCTCACGGGTTATTTTAATTTATTTTCACATTAATACGGAAGCTGCCGAAAAGTTTACTTATTTATTCTGCGCGCCGAGGCGTTTTAAGCGTACCGATTGTAAAGAGGACGGCGCAGAGAATTACCAGCATTCCCATGTACGGCAATGCGCCTGAAATGCTGCCTGACTGCTGTATTATTTCTACGCCTTTCGCGATCCAGCGGTGAGGGAAGCACGAGCCTATTATCTGCATTGCCTGCGGCATAAATTCGTAAGGGAAAAGTATTCCCGAGAAAAGCGACATCGGCATAAGCACGAACGAACTGAACATCCATAGCCCGTCGTCCGATTTCGCAAACGCGCTCGCGAAAACGTATATCGCTACCGAGAGCAGATCCGCAAGATACATCATAATAAGATATCCGAACTTGTATTTCATGCCGAAATCAAAGTTGAATATTTGTCCGACTGCGAAGAAAATCGTTGTTCCAATCGCCATGCATATGAAGAAGAAAACGGACATTCCGCCGAGATAAGCGCCGCGGCTTATTCCGCTGAGAAAAATGCGGTCGCGTATTTTGTTGCGGCGTTCTTCAACAATAAGCGAGCCTAAAAGCGAAGCTGCGGTAAGCGTCTTGAATATCATAAACGCAAGAGTCGTGCTTATGTTTATCCCATTTTTCGGAACTTCGTTGACATTCACGGCTGCGGCTGATTTTCCCGAGAGAGAGGTTGCGGAAATGACTTCTTCCACCGCATTTTTAATTTCGGAATCACCGATTGAAACAATTTGCGCGGCGGGAGTTCCCGTCAGAGGATTATCCGCGATAATTACCGCTATTTCAATGTTGCTGTTCATCAGCTTATCCTGCAAATCGTCCTTTTCAACCTCTTCAACGCGTATGCCGTCAAGACCTTCGAGCGCCTCGCAGATATATGCCGCACTTTCATAAGACGAGGCGTTGCATACGCCGACGGAATGTTCCTTTGTGTACGGGAGCAGGACCGACATGAGCAAAAAGAGCAGCACGGGCTGTATCACTACTGCCATGACGAATTCTTTATTTAGCTTAAACACGCTAAAGGCGTTTTTCATTACGGTAAACATTATGCCTGCGCCTCCTCCTCTTTTTCGTAAATTATACGAACGTGATGTTTCTTCTTTTCGCCTAAAGCAATGAGATTTGCCATGACCGCCGAAAGTCCGACAAGAATGATCGTACTATACAGCGTCTTTTCATCGAGAATATCGTTATACAGGCTTATAAGCGCCTGATTTGTCCAGTACAGCGGGCTTATTTTAACGAGCCATCTCAGCACGGGGATATTTTCCAGAAGGTAAACGGGCGTTACCGAGCCTCCGAGATATGCCGAGAGCATTGTGATAAGAAGAACGCTGTCCTGACTTATTGATTTGTTCTTTCCGCGCATTCCGAGCAGGACTGCGAGAAGAACCGCAAATAGATTGTCGAGCATAAGCAGGAGAAGCATCCAGCCTATTTTATCGCCCAAGTCCACGCCGAGAACAAATGCGGAAAATGCAAACGAAATAGCAAACTGAATGCAGCCCGCGATCATTCCGACAATGATTTTTGCGGCGAACATTCCCCCGATTCCGACTTTGGAAATACGGTATCTCTCGATAGTGCGGTTTTCGCGCTCGTCGAAGATAGAAATTGCAATTCCTACGCTCAGCATCATAAGCGTAAATCCCAGTGCCGAGAATGTGTAATATGCGCTTGAATCGACCTCGTTTATGCTAAGCTCAATGGTGTTTTCAATTACTGCGGGGTAGTCAGCTGAATCCGTCGAGGCGTTTTCGGCTGCCTGAACGAACATACTGCGCAGCAGCTTTCCACCCTCGGTTTCATTATACGGCGAACGGTAATAGTCGTATCCGTCCGCATTAACCGTTATAACGCCGTATGCTTTGCTTGCTTCAACGTCGTTTTTCGCCTGTTCAAGGTCGCCGACCTGTTCAAAAACGACCTCGGAAGCCGCTTCAAGGCGTTCTGAGATCTCAGAAAAGCGCTCTTCCGCCGCCGCGTCGTCGGTATTCATAAAATAAAAGACCTTTCCGTTGTCAAACGTGCCGTAATCCGCTCCTATGTAATCCTTCAGCGCAACGCTGAACAAGCCGATAAACAGCAGCGGGAGAACTACCATGAAAATAATATTCATTTTGGAGGAAAAATAAACCTTGAGCTCTTTTTTGAGTATTTCAAAAAACATAGCGTCCTCCTTAATCTCTGAGTTCTTTTCCGGTGAGCGCGAGAAAGACCTCTTCGAGTCCGGATTCATGATTTATTCCGTCAACGTGCATATTGTCGATTATTTCGTCTTTTGTTCCCGTTGCGATAACCTTTCCGTGGTCAACTATCGTAAGCTTATTGCAGAGCGCCTCTACCTCGGGCATATAATGCGTGGTGTATATCACGGTTGCGCCTTTTTCGTTAAGGAGGCGTACGTTTTCAAGTATTCTGTTGCGCGACTGCGGGTCGATTCCTACGGTAGGTTCGTCCATTATAATTAACTTTGGCTCATGAGCTATTCCGCACGCCATATTCAGCCGCCTTTTCATGCCGCCGGAAAATTCCTTTGATTTTTTCTTTCGTACATCAGCAAGACCGACAAATTCAAGGGCGCTGTCCACACGCTCTTTAAGTTCTTTTCCTTTATAGCCGTAAAGCGCGCAGAAAAACGAAATGTTTTCTTCGGGAGTAAGCTCGGGGTATATTGCAAGATCCTGCGGGACATATCCTATGTTGCCGCTCCATTCGCGAATGCTTTTTCCGTCGGCAAATTCAATGCTTCCGCCGTCTATTGCCAAAAGACCGAGAATACAGTTTATCGTCGTGCTTTTTCCTGCGCCGTTCGGTCCGAGAATGCCGTGTATTTCGCCGTCTTCAACGCTCAGGCTCAGCCCGTCCACCGCTGTCATATCGGCAAACACTTTTTTCAGATTGCTTATGCGTAAAATTGACATACATTTCCTCCACATACAATAAAATTGGTTAGCGTCGGCTAACTCAATGCTATTATATCATGTGTTATATTGCTTGTCAATCGCATTTTGACATATTTTGCAGCGCCGATAATTGATTTGTGTAGAAATAATGCGCAATACTAAGCACCAATAAAGCCATAGATAAAAATTCTCAATATAACACATACATATAAAGATTACACTTGATCGTTTGTATAGTTTTTAATTGGCGCTGAGTATAAAAAGCTGCGGCAAGGTACTGTACAGAAACGGAAATTTGTGGTACAATATTTATTGAAGTTAGCGTGCGCGAACTTGATAATGAAATAACCGGAAAGGATAGAAAAAATGAAAAATATGTTTAAAGGTAAATCGTACGCACCGACTATGCAGGCTGTTGAAGCTGCTGCGGGAAAAGAAACCGCGCAGCGCTTTGCCGAGGAAGCTTTTGCCGAATACCTGCGCACAAAGTCTATGCACGACATTAAAAATCGCGTAAGAAACTCCCATTGGCTCAACTGCTGTGAGCGGGCGGCAATATACCTGACGCTCAAAAAATATTATCCAAAACAGGCTTATGAGTGGGTGGAGCTTTCGGTAAAGCGGGTGAGCGCTAATTCTGCCGCACTGATAAACAATTTAATGAAGCTGCCCCTTATGAAACGGCGTTTTTTTAAAATTATGCATAAAGTTGCGGATCGTTCGTTTGGCGACGAGGGTGGATTTACCAACGAATGGGTCGCTTTTTCGGAAAGCGAGATGAGGTTCAATATTCTCGATTGTCCTTACTGTAAATATCTGAAAGAGCTTGGTTGTCCCGAACTTACTCCGGGATTTTGCGCAAGCGATGTGTACATATACGGAAATCTGAACGACTTTGAATTTGAGAGAAGCGGAACTCTCGGAACGGGAGGCGAAAAGTGTGATTTTTGTTTTAAAAGGCGTTGAATTGAATACGGCAATGTGATATAATAATATTACCGCAAACGGTTATCAGAAGGAGGAAGAATTATGGCAAAATGGCTTAACGATGCAATTTTTTATGAAATTTATCCGCAGTCGTTCAAGGATACGAATGCAGACGGCATAGGCGATTTCAAAGGTATAATCGAAAAGCTGGATTATATCCGCGAGCTTGGCTGCAATGCGATATGGCTGAACCCTTGTTTTATGTCGCCGTTCGGCGACGCAGGCTACGACGTGTCGGATTATTATACTGCCGCGCCGAGATATGGCACAAACGAGGATTTGAAGCAGCTTTTTGATGAAGTACACGGGCGTGGAATGCACATTTTGCTTGACCTTGTTCCGGGACATACTTCGATTGAACATAAATGGTTCAAAGAATCGATGAAAGCTGAAAAAAATGAGTTTACAGATCGTTATGTGTGGACGGACAGCATATGGGAAGAGCCGACGGGAATGGGCTCTCTCCGTGGAATTTCAGATCGTGACGGTTCGTGCGCCGTAAACTTTTTCTCGCATCAGCCTGCGCTTAACTACGGTTACTTCAAACCCGAAAGACCGTGGCAGCAGTCGCAGGATGCGTCGGGTCCGCGCGCAACGCTTGAAGCTATGAAAGATGTTATGCGTTTCTGGCTGAAAATGGGCTGCGACGGATTCAGAGTTGATATGGCGGGTTCGCTTGTTAAGAATGACGCGGACGGAAAGGGAACAATAAAGCTATGGCAGAATGTACGCGAGTTTCTGGACGCGGAATTTCCCGAGGCGGCAATGGTTTCCGAGTGGGGCGAACCCGATAAATCGCTTCTCGGCGGATTTCACATGGATTTTCTGCTTCACTTCGGACCGTCGCACTATAACGATCTTTTCCGTTGTCCCGAGCCGTTCTTTTCTTCACGCGGCAAGGGAGATATTTCGGAATTTGTCGCAAAATATAAGGAAAACTATGAAAAAGCGGGCAAAAAAGGTCTTATTTGTATCCCGTCGGGAAATCATGATATGGACAGACTTGCGCGGAGCATTCATGGCGACGAACTGAAGATTGCTTTTGCGTTTTTGCTCTCTATGCCCGGCGCGCCGTTTATTTACTACGGCGACGAGATAGGCATGAGATATGTTGAAAATCTTATTTCTGTGGAGGGCGGATACGGCCGTACAGGTTCGCGCTCTCCAATGCAGTGGGATAACGGTGTAAACGCGGGCTTCAGCACGGCGGCTTCCGACAAGCTGTATATTTCGACCGATCCCGCCGCTGACCGTCCTACCGTACAGGCTCAGATGAATGACGAAAGCTCGCTTTACAGTGAGATAAAGCGGCTTATCCGTATACGCCGTGAACACCCGGCGCTTCTTAGCAGGGGAGAAATCGAGTTCGTTTACGCGAAGAAGAACGAGTATCCGCTTGCATATATCAGAAGTGTGGAAAATGAGAAAATTCTCGTTGTTATCAATCCTGCGGCTCGTGAGGCTGCGTTCGGCGGTAATTTCTCCGTAGCCGGGTGTATTTACAGCTTCGGTACGGAGGCAAAAATCGGCGAAGGAAATGTTCTCGCCGCGCCTATGTCGGCGGGGTTCTATTCGCTTAAGTAAGACAGGCATAAGCGGACGGCGCGGGCGCGCGGTCTGTGTTTCGCGCAGCGAAACACAGGTGCGGCGGCTTCGCCGCCGCACACATACTTTCTGCTTAAGCCGAAAGCATGACCGCGCGCCCGCGCCCGGCTGCGGATAAGCGGGGAAAGTCCTGCTTTGTGCGCAAAACTTTTGCGAATGTGCTTATGTGAATTTTTCGCAGGCGTGGCTAAAGCTATTCATCTCTTTTGGTTAGCCTGCCAACAGCCCACACTATGAGAAAAACAACCAGATTCAGCGCAACGATTCCTGCGCCGGTCGGTATGTCGATATAATACGAAAGCAGCAGTCCTGCCGTGAAGCAGAAAACCGACACTATCACTGACCATATAGTAACGCTTTTGAAACTCTTGCAGACGCGCATTGAGGTGAGAGAAGGGAAAATCATCAGACTTGAGATAAGAAGAGCGCCCATGAGCCTCATTCCGACTACGATGATAACAGCCGTAAGTACAGCGATAAGCGTGTTGTAAATGCCTGCGTGTATGCCTGTCGCGCGTGAAAAGCTCTCGTCAAATGTTACCGCAAAAATTTTATAATAAAATACAAGATACATAACGCATACGATAACCGAGCATATCACGGAAAGCATAACGTCGTTGTCAGTTAAGGCAAGAATGCTCCCGAACATATAACTGTTCACGTCGATAGATACGTCGGCGACCGCAAGAACGATCATTCCGATCGCCAGCGCGCTGCTCGAAAGTATGGCGATTGCGCCGTCGCCGTTTATGCGGCTGCTCTTGCTCAGGCGCAGCAGCAGAAATGCGGAAGCGATAACTGTCGGAATGGCAATGTAAAGCGGAGTTATCCCGCTTGCCGCAGCGATTGCAAATGCGCCGTATCCGACGTGCGAAAGACCGTCGCCTATCATTGAATAACGCTTCAGAACAAGACTTGTTCCAAGCAGCGCAGCGCAGAGTGAAACAAGAAGCCCGACTATGAGGGCGCGCTGCATGAAGCTGTAACCGAAAATTTCAGCAAGTTCATTTATCATGATGAAAACACCCTCCCGCCATAGTGTGAAATGTATCTGTCTGCATATATTCTTCGGCAGTGCCGCTGAAGTACCAACCGCGCGCCATGTGCAGTATTTTATTTCCGTAGTGAACCGCGTTGTGAATATCGTGGGAAACCATTATTATTGTAACGCCCTGTTCGTGATTCAGGCGGTCAAACGCCTCGTACATTTCCGCGGTCACCATAGGGTCAAGTCCGGAAACAGGCTCGTCAAGCAAAAGCAGCTTTTCCGTTGCGCACATTGCGCGGGAAAGAAGCACGCGCTGCTGCTGACCGCCTGAAAGACCGCGATAGCTTTTTTTTGCAATGTTCTCGATTTTCATAAGCTGCATCATGTGTGCGGCGCGCTCTTTGCTTTCTTTTGTGTAAAACGGACTGCCGCCGTTGCGGTTAAGGCAGCCCGATATCACTACTTCACGCACGGTTGCGGGGAAATCCTTCTGTGCGGGAGTTTGCTGGGGGAGATATCCTATTTCGCGTTGTTTTAGTCCGTTGAAGCTTATCTCGCCCTCGCTTGGCTGTTTAAGTCCGAGAATGCCTTTTACAAGCGTGGATTTTCCCGAGCCGTTTTCGCCGACAATGCAAAGAAAATCGCCGTCGTCAACTGTGAAAGATACGTTCTCAAAGGCGCTTACGCCTTCGTACTTCATGCAGAGATTTTTACATTCTATCAGAGCCATCTTTTTCTCCCCCTTTTTTGCACTTTCCGCAGACGCCGTACAGCACTATTTTTGAATTGTCAACTTCAAAGGCGTGATGCTCAAGCAAATGCTTGTTAAGGTCGCTGAGATAGTCGCACTCAAGATGAATAACTTCTCCGCAGTGCAGGCATTTCAAGTGAAAATGCTCGCGGCAGTGTTCCGAGCCGATATACTGATAGCACGCAGGGCTTCCGTCCTCAAGCGTATATCTGCGAACCTGTCCGTTCATGACGAGTTTATCTAAATTTCGGTATACGGTCGCTTTTCCGACGGAGTTTCCCTCTCCGCGCAGCAGCTCGGAAACCTCGTCTGCGGTAAGATGCTTGTCCGAATATTTTTTTAAAAGGGCGGTTATCTGTTCGCCTTGTTTTGTCTTATAGCCCATAATGCCTCCAAATTGAATTTGAGTTTCATTTTCATATTTTAGTACATTTTTTGAGCGTTGTCAAGTGAAATGCAAAAATTTTACAGCATTTGCTTGTTTTATTTGACATTTGGGACAGACTGTGATATAATGTACTTATATAATGCGTATAATACCGAGATTTTTTCGGATAGGAGTGAAATTACCCGTGGCGACCATTTATTGCCCGCAGTGCGGAGGAGAAATCCCCGAAAAGGAAACGATATGCCCAAGCTGCGGTTTTGATTTGGATACATACGAAGAAAAAGAAGCCGGAGATCAGCAGACCGAGGAGTTCAACGAAATTCTCGACGCGGCAAATAAGCGGCTTTCGGAAGAAAATGCAGCAAATCCTTCGTCCAAAAACGAAGAACCGTCTGCCGAGCTTCCCGAGGGTGCAAAAAAGGTTGCTTCCGCTGAAGAAGCGGGCGCTGAAAAAGCTTCAGACGATAAAAAAGAAAGCTCGGAAGAAGCTGAGCAGCCTGAGATAACCGAAGCTCCGAAGGCTAAACCGAAAAAGAAGAAGCGCGAGAAAAAGGGCGTTTCGCCCGCTTTTGTCACGTTCCTTGCGGTTATCGTTGCCGGCGCTCTGGGATTCTGCGCGGCAATGCTTATGTTCGGCGATACTGTCAAGACAGCGGAAGAAAGCTTTGCGATACGCGCTGCGAACGCTGTAAACAGCAGGCTTAACGTAAATGAAAAGCTATGCGTTTACAAGGCGTATGTCCGCAGCGGTTCGGGCGAGGAAGAATGTCTGCTTTATGCGGTTATCGATTATGACGATACGGTCACTGTGTCAAAGTACCGTGTTGTTGTGGATAAAAGCAGTCCGGAGGTAATAAATATATATTACACGCTTGATGAAAACGATCCTGAGTACATTGCAATGAAAAACAGCGACGATTCAAAAACGCGTATTCAGGCCAGCCTGCTTAAAAATTACTCGGACAGTATTGAGGAAGCGAACCGCGAAATTCAGATAGGTTCACCCTCGTGGAAACAGATAGATATTTCAAAGATAAACAGCGCGATAACTTCGGAGCAGGTCAGAACGACCTCGTCGAAGTAGCGCTTAACGGGAGATAAAAACTAAAATGGACATTTTTATTGAATATGGTATGCCGCGCGTTATGTTCCTGTTTTTCCTTTTCTGCAACATAGGCTGGATACAGGAATCGACGATCGAGTCGCTTTACCGCCGCCGCTGGATAAACCGCGGCTTTCTGAAAGGCCCGTATATTCCGATATACGGCTTTGGCGGAATAGCAATTCTTTTCTGCTGTATGCCGTTTCGCGACAATGGATTTGCGGTATATCTCGTCGGTATGCTCGCCTGCACGACGCTTGAATATTTTGTCGGCTGGTTTATGGAAACAATTTTTCACAAGCAGTTCTGGGATTACAGTATGCTTAAAATAACGTACAAGAACCGCATTTCGCTGTTGTCATCGCTTTTCTGGGGACTTCTTTCGCTGTTCATGGTGTATATTCTTTTCGGAATAGTGGACGCAGTTGTGAATTTTCTTCCCGAAAATGTAATAATCATATATGATGTAGTGATGATGCTTGCGGTTTGCGTAGATACCGTGATAAGCATTTCTCATCACATTCATTTTCAGGACTATCTTAAAAAATTTCCTATCGAAAAAGCAAAAAAGCTTGCGATTGATCGTTTCATCAGCCTCGGCGGTGCGGTTCAGAGCCGTGTTGCGCGTATGCGCCGCTTTATTTTTCAGCCGCGCGATACAGATGAAACTGATTTTATCGATCCCGATGAACAAACCGACCAAACCGATTCGGAAAGTTCCGATCAAAGTGATTTATAATTGAAAGGGTATATCATGCAGAACGATAACGAATTTTATGAAGCAATATTACCTATTATAAGCAATGAGAAAATGCAGCTTACAAAGACCTTCACCCAACACGGCAACGTTTCGGTTTTTGCTCATTGTCTAGCTGTTGCGGCGTACAGCACAAAGCTTGCTAAAAAACTGCGTATCCGCCACGACCGAGTTAGCCTTATAAGAGGTGCGCTGCTTCATGACTTTTTCCTTTACGACTGGCATAAAACCTCTAATATAGGCGACGGTCTGCATGGCTTTGCACACCCGTTTACGGCTTGGAAAAATGCGCAGAAGGAATTTTCGCTTAACGGACGTGAGCTTGATATAATCCGCAAGCATATGTGGCCGCTTACGATAACTAAGCTGCCGATGTACAGAGAGAGCTGGCTGGTTTGTCTTGTTGATAAATACTGCTCGCTGCTTGAAACGTTCCGCATAAATAAATACGACGACAACAGTTTTGTAAATCCCGTGCCATTGCCCGCGGGTAAGGAATCAGACATTGGCAAAACGGCATTATCAAATATATGACTCAAGGCGGTTTTGCATTTCTTTCGGGGAAATACGAGCCGCCTTCTGATTTTTGAAAGGATATAAAAATGGAACAGTGTGCAATGGTAACCTTTGACCTGCCGAAGAGCATAAACTATGCAATGCAGCAGAATTATATCCCTGTTATACGCAGCCTGGTTGTAACAAATACCGGTGAAGAGGAGCTTTGCGACCTTGAGCTTACCGTCAGTTTTACGCCCTCGTTCGCGCAGGATTTTACGGTGCGGCTTGATAAATTGCTCCCCGGAGTTCCTACGGAAATTTCACCCGTAAAGATAATTCTTTCACCCGAATTATTGTTCTCACTGACCGAAGCTATGACGGGATATGTCAGCGTAACGCTTACGGCGTGCGGCAGGCAGGTATTCTTTGAGGCGCGGGAGATCGAGCTTCTTACATACGACCAGAGCGTAGGGCTTTTGTCTTTTCCTGAGCTTATTTCAGCATTTGTAACGCCGAATCACCCTGCGGTAAGCGGAGTTTTGCGAAATGCGGCGGAATATCTTGCAAAGTGGGACGGCGACCCGTCGTTCACAGCCTATCAGCGGCAGAATCCGAATGCCGTAAAGACCCAGCTTGCCGCGATTTACGCAGCCTTGCAGACGGAAAATATTGCTTATACAATGCCGCCTGCGGGATATGAAGCTTCGGGTCAGCGAGTTCGCCTTGCCGATAGGGTGCTGAGCGAAAAAATGGGAACCTGCCTTGATTTATCGGTTCTGTACGCTTCGTGTCTTGAAGCGGTCGGTCTTAATCCGCTGCTTATTTTTACAAACGGACACTCGTTCTGCGGCTGTTGGCTTGAAGAACTCACTTTCCCCGAATGTGTTACCGAGGATATTTCCTCGCTTACGAAGCGCATAGCCGACGGGATTGACGAGCTTTGCCTTATTGAATGCACTGCGTTCGCAGCAGGGAAGAGCACAGGCTTTGACGAGGCGATGAGCCTTGCCGCGCGCAATCTTTCAGACCCCGGACCGTATTTTGGTATTGTCGATATTCGCCGCTGTCGGGGAAGCAAGATACGTCCTATACCAACGCGTATTTTTGAGAACGGCGTGTATAAAGAAGTGGATTTCGGAAAGCATTCGGGAAATGATATTACTCAGGCTCCGACCGAAATAAATATGGAACTGCACGGCGCGTCGGCGAATAAGGATTCTCAGGTCACAAAACAGACGATATGGGAACGCAGGCTGCTCGACCTCAGTCTGCGCAACAGTTTGCTGAATTTCCGTCCCGGGGCGGGTTCTGTTCAGCTTATGACTGCGGGGCTTGCAAGTCTTGAAGATGAGCTTGCGAAATCGGAAAGCTTTCGGATTATGCCTGTTCCCGAGGATTTTACGCTTCACCGTTCCGATACGAAAATGTTTGAAGCCGAAAGCGGAACAAGCGCCGTTACAGCTATTGCCGAGTCTGAATTTAGAAGCGGGAGACTGCGCTCGTATCTTAATGCCGCGGAGCTTGAAAAGATCCTGAAAAAGCTGCACAGGCAGGCAAAGGTGAGTCTTGAAGAAAACGGCGCCAATACGCTTTATCTTGCGCTGGGATTTCTGCGTTGGTATGAAACGGAAAAAAGCGAAAAGCCGCGTCTTGCGCCGCTTGTGCTTATTCCTGTTGATATAACAAGAAAAATTCAGGACAGGTCGTATTCGATAAAGATACGCGATGAAGAACCGCAGATGAACGTCACTTTGCTTGAACTTCTGCGGCAGGATTTCGGGATAAATATCGGCGGCTTGTCGCCGCTTCCGCTTGATGAACACGGTGTAAATATTCCGCTGGTATTCAACACGGTGCGGCAGAGCGTTATGTCAATGAAGCGCTGGGATATCGTAGAAGAAGCGTTTCTCGGGCAGTTTTCATTCAGCCGTTTTATCATGTGGAACGACATACGCAGCAGATGCGACGACCTAAAGGCAAACAAGGTGGTTTCAAGCCTTATTTCGGGGAAAATGGAGTGGGAACCGCAGACTTCCGCGCTCACTGCGGAAGAACTCGACAGAGATATACAGCCATCCGATATGGCTATAGTTTCAAGCGCTGATTCGTCGCAGCTTTCCGCGATCTGCGAGGCTGCGAGAGGCAGCAGCTTTGTTCTTCACGGACCGCCCGGAACGGGAAAATCGCAGACCATTACAAATATGATCGCGAACGCGCTGTACAACAAGAAAACGGTGCTGTTCGTCGCTGAAAAAATGGCGGCGCTGTCGGTAGTTCAGAAGCGATTGGAAAAAATCGGGCTTGACCCGTTTTGCCTTGAACTTCATTCGAACAAGGCACAGAAGCGCGCGGTTTTATCGCAGCTGGAAAAAACGCTGAACGTGCGCAAAGGCGCTCCTCCCGAGGACTATAAAAAGATTTCCGACGAGCTGTTCAGACAGCGCAGCGGGCTGAATGAAACGCTTTGCGCCCTGCACAAAAAGCAGCCGCACGGCAGGTCTGTCTATGAACTGCTGACGCTTTACGAGCAGAATGTTTCGCAGAAGAACAAGCTGTCGGTTTCGGCTGAGCTTGTAAAAAGCATGAACGAAAGCACGTTTGACAGCTGGCTTTCGGCGATACGCGCGTTTGTCCCGGCGGTGAACGAAGCGGGCGGCGCTGCCGGATCTCCGTTTTGTTACTGCAATTTGAAAAATTATACCACACAGCTTCGCGACAGCTTTGCCGAACGATCCGCAGAGCTTTGCAAAAATGCGGAGAAGGCTAAAAACTCCTTTTGTTCAGCCTTCGGCGCTGAACCGACGGGAATTGCGATAGTCCGCGCGTGCAGCCGCGCCGCGTCTGCTGTGCTTTCCGCAGAATATCCCGTTGAGAAAGCGGCGCTTGACCCGGATTTTACGGTAAGATTTCCCGAGCTGGAGCGGCTTATCGCCGACGGGACGGCGCTCGGTGCATTAAATGCCGAAATTTCTGCGGAATTTGACGCTGCCGCCGACGGCTGGAATGCAGGTGAGGCACTGCTTAAATGGCGCGCTGCCGAGCAAAAATGGGCGCTTTCAAAAACAATGGAGCAGGGAAAGCTGCTGAAAGAGCTTGCTTTATACCGCAAGGCGGGAAAACCGACGGCGGAGCAATTCCTGTCGGCTTGCGAGAGATTTTCGAAACGAAAGAGGCTTTCCGAAAGCGTTGCGGCGGCGCCTGCGGAGCTTACCGCTTATTTCGGAGCGCTGTGGAGCGGCTTGCAGACCGATTTCGCACGACTGGACAAGTGCCTGAAAGAAAACGCGGCAATAAACGAAATTCTCCGTCCCGTTTGTTCAACTTCTTTCGCTTCGGCAATTTTCGCTGCGGCGCGGGGTAATTCCGAAGCTCTCGGACGCTTTATCGCGGATTTTGATTCTTATGAAAAGGCAGCCGATGAGCTTGCCGAAACATATAAAATCGACTTTACGGGGGTTTACGGCGAAGCGCCGTGCTGTTTTGACGCGGCAATGTCACAGGCAAGGCTATGGGGTGAAAATATCGGAGCATTGCGCGAGCACTGCGCGCTTCTGTGCGCAAAAGAACAGCTGGAGGATATGGGACTTTCCTGTGTAACTCAGGCAGCTTTCGGCGGGGATATTTCCTGCGATAAGCTTGAATCCGCACTTTGCTGCGCATTCGGCTATACAGCGGCAAACCTTGCGATTTCGGAAGAGCCTAAGCTTGCGGCTTTCCGCGGTACGCAGTTTGAAGCGACGATAGAAAAATTCCGCGAACTTGACAGCCGCTTTGAGGAGCTTACTATAAAGGAACTTACGGCGGAGCTTTCCGCGAAAATTCCTGATATTTCAGCGGGCGGCGCAGGTTCGTCCGAAATAGGGATACTGCTTAAAGCGATAAGAAGCGGCGGGCGCAATATGTCAATACGCAAGCTGTTCGACAGCATTCCCAACCTGCTTAGGCGTATCTGTCCGTGTATGCTGATGAGTCCTATATCGGTTGCGCAGTATATCGACCCCGCGTATCCGAAATTTGACCTTGTAATATTCGACGAAGCTTCTCAGTTGCCGACGTGCGAGGCGGTAGGCGCGATTGCGCGGGGCGAGAACGTTGTTGTTGTCGGCGACCCGAAGCAGCTTCCGCCGACGAGTTTTTTTGCCGCTGAGCATACCGACGAGGAAAACGCGGAGATAGACGACCTTGAAAGCGTTCTTGACGACTGCCTTGCGCTTGCAATGCCGCAGAAGCATTTGCAGTGGCATTACCGTTCGCGGCATGAAAGCCTTATCGCGTACAGCAACGCTAAATTCTACGAAAATTCGCTTATGACATTTCCGTCACCCGACGACATTGTTTCACGCGTGAAGTGGATACACGTTGATGGGTACTACGACAAGGGCGGTTCAAAGCAAAACAAGGCGGAAGCGCAGGCAATCGTTGACGAGATTATCCGCCGTCTTAAAGATCCTGCTTTGCGCTGCGAAAGTATCGGAGTTGTAACGTTTAGCCTTGTTCAGCAGGTTCTTATCGACGATATGCTTTCCGACGCATTCAGAAACGACCCCGAACTGGAGCAGCTTGCAGACGGAATGTACGAACCGATATTCGTGAAAAACCTTGAAAATGTTCAGGGCGATGAACGCGACGTTATACTTTTCTCGGTCGGCTACGGACCCGATAAGGACGGAAACGTATCTATGAACTTCGGTCCGCTTAACCGCGAGGGCGGTTGGCGCAGACTGAATGTCGCGATAACGCGCGCAAGAAAAAGTATGCAGGTTTATTCCGTTATCACTGCCGACCGGATCGATATTTCCCGTACGGCTTCCGAGGGTGTTGCGGGGCTGAAAGGCTTCCTTGAATTTGCTCAGAAGGGAAGCTCATCGCTGCCCATGCGTGTTCGCAGCAGCGAAAGCGGAACGGATGATTTCGCTAAACTGCTCTCGGAGGAAATACGAAAAATGGGGTATGAAGTGCGCTGCAATATCGGCTGTTCGGGCTATAAAATCGACATCGGCGTTGTAAACCCCGACAAACCCGACGCATATATTCTTGGAATACGCTGCGATAACGAGCGTTATCTCACGGCAGGTTCGGCGCGCGACCGAAGCGTTTCACAGCCCGATATGCTCAAGGGTCTTGGCTGGAACATATGCAGCGTGTGGATAATGGATTATTTTGACAGCCCCGAAAAAACGCTTGCGCGGATAAGAACCGCTGTTGAGAGCGCAATCGAAGCGTTCCGAAAGCCGCCCGACAGCGCGGAGGAAACGCCGCAGGCTGAACAAAAGGAAAAGGAAGCCGACGATAAAAACGCAGCAGAGCCGCATACAGCGCCGATCGGAGTTGTTCCTTATGAGGAATATTGCGCTGCACAGCTTGGCGATGCGGAGGACTTTTGCGATGAAAAATCTTTTGCCGATATCTGCTCGCTTTGCGGTAAAATTGTTGACGTGCAGGCGCCTGTCAGCCGTGACGTGCTTTTTAAAAAAATACTCGGAGCGTACGGAATCAACCGTACTTCCGCAAAAGCGGAGGCTGTTCTTGAAAAGGCGGCGGGAGCGCTGGGACTGCTTGCAACAAGCAGCGAAAACGGGATTTTCTACTGGAAAGCAGGAACTTTCCCCGCCTCGTACGAGCTTTGCCGAGTACCTGCCGACGGCGGCACAAAACGCGCGCTGGACGAGATATGTCCGCAGGAAATTGCCAACGGCGTTAAAACAATTCTGTCAAATCAGCTTAGCATGACGAAAGCCGATCTGATACGCGAAACGGCAAAGCTGTTCGGGTATACAAGGCTCGGCGGAGTGATGGAAGCCTGCGTTTCAGAGGGCATTGACGCCGCTGTGCGCAGAGGATTCGCCGAAATAAACGGCGTAAGAATAGGTCTTAAAGAATAAATTTAAGGAATCAACGAATAAATAACGGGTCGCATATTGCATACCGAATTTATTCAAAACTTCCGCAATAAAAATATTCAGACAGCGCCGCTTAGGAAACGGCTGTATAATGTGCGCATTTTTATGCGGCACTGTCCGTTACGCATGGAGTGCGAAAAAATGTATCCGGTTTATGTTATTCAAGTAACTGTCAACAAAAAGAAAAAATATGTTTACACATCACGGTCGTTTGTGATCTGCTCGTGCTTTGCACGGAAATTTTATGAGATTGAAACGGCGAAAGCGTATATCTCGTCGCATAATTTTGAGGGACTTGACCCCAGAATAAAAAAATACGTTGAAAAGCCCGAAAAGGAATAATCGGTTTCACAAACTCTGTATATCTCTTGACTAAATCTGTCAGAAATGGTATAATAATAAGAGAAGCCGCCGTGACGGCGGTAAAAGAAAGGGAAAGTTAAGACAATATGCTTACTTTAGAACACATTGCATGGAGCGTTCCCGACGGAGAGCAGATAGTTAAGGATATCAGCTATACTGCCGAAAGCGGGAAACTCATTGTTGTTACAGGTCCGAACGGCGGAGGAAAGACCTCGACCGCAAAGCTGATTGCGGGTCTTGAAAAACCCGATTCGGGCAAAATAATCTTCAACGGCGAGGATATAACAAATCTTGACATCACCGAGCGCGCCAAAAAGGGCATTGCGTTTGCGTTTCAGCAGCCTGTGCGCTTCAAGGGGCTTACCGTAAAAGATATGCTTGAACTTGCTGCCGGCGGAGAACTGCCTTATCATGCGCTTTGCGACCTTCTCGGAAAGGTTGGGCTGTGTGCAAAGGAATATGTTGACCGTGAGCTTAATTCAGGGCTTTCGGGCGGAGAAATGAAGCGTATCGAGATTGCTACGGTGCTTGCCAGAAAAGCGCCCTTGTCAATTTTTGATGAGCCTGAGGCGGGAATTGACCTCTGGAGCTTTTCAAAGCTGGTCGAGACCTTTAAAAAGATTCGCAGCGAGCAGCACGGAACGCTTCTTATCATTTCGCATCAGGAGCGTATTTTGGAAATTGCTGACGAGATCGTTGTGATCGCAGACGGAACGATACGCTCAAGCGGAACGCCAAAGGAAATTTTGCCGAATTTGCTTACCGGCGAATCTGTAAGCATCTGTCCCCGCGGAAAGGAGTCGTTATGAACGAAATAACCGAAGCGCTTCTTGCTGAAATATCAGATTATAAGGGCGAGTTCAAGGGCGCATACAATATCCGCGAGAACGGAAGCTGCGTAGGACGTCAGTCGAGCGAGCATATCCGTATTGAGCCGAAAACGGATAAGTCGGGAATTGATATTTATATAGACCCGCATACAAAGGGTGAAACGGTCTATATTCCCGCGTGTGTTACAAAAAGTCACGTCAGCGACCTTGTTTACAATGATTTTTTTGTCGGCGAGGGAGCGGACGTCGTTATTGTTGCGGGCTGCGGTGTTCATGCCGATAATGAAGGCGAAGCAAAGCATAACGGCATTCACCGCTTTTTCCTCGGAAAATCCTCAAAAGTGGTTTATCGTGAAAAGCATCTCGGAACGGGTTCCAGTGATTCGTTCCGTCGAATAGATCCGATAACCGACGCAATCCTTGACGAGGATTCAAGTCTTGAAATGGACACTGTTCAGCTTGGCGGCGTTGACAGCACGCTCCGCAAAACGAGCGCAAAGCTTGCCGCCCGCGCAAAGCTCATAGTTCGCGAAAGAATAATGACCGATGGCAAGGAAGAAGCAAAAACAGACTTTGTTGTGGAAATGAACGGCGAGGACAGTGCTGTTGACCTCGTTTCGCGTTCGGTAGCTAAGGGAAATTCATGTCAGGAGTTCAAGTCGCACATTCTCGGCAGAAACCGATGCACGGGACATTCCGAATGCGACGCGATACTCGTTGATAACGGCAGAGTGAATGCGCTTCCTGCGCTTGAAGCTGCAAATATCGACGCGGCGCTTATACACGAGGCGGCAATCGGAAAAATTGCAGGGGAGCAGATATTAAAGCTCCAGACTCTCGGACTTACCGAGGAGGAAGCTCAGCAGAAGATAATTTCGGGATTTTTAAAATAAAATATTACTATATCATGCATGACAAAACGCCTGAGAAGCTTGTGAATTTCTCAGGCGTTTTAATTTTGTATAAAAATCGCTTATTTGTCGGAATTTAGCACCTGCTGAGTCGTTTCAATAAGCGCTTGAACATGGTCGGCAACAGATGTTACGTCGTTCATGTATGCGCCGATATCTTTTCCGCAAATGCGGGTATCGGAAATGTTTGCGTTCAGCTTTTCGGCTGTACTGCGGAATGAATCAACGGCAGTATTTATCGAGCCGATAACCGTGCGGATGTTTGCTATGCGGTCGGCAACCTGACGATTGTATGTTTCGGAGAGCTGAACCGTGTCGGCGGAGTGGTTAGCAAGCGTGCGAACTTCGTTTGCGACGACCGCAAAGCCCTTTCCCGCTTCGCCCGCCCGCGCCGCTTCGACCGACGCATTAAGAGCGAGTATATTGGTCTGCTTCGCGATGGTGGCGATTTCGTCGTTCATTTTTATGTACTGACCAACGCTTTCGGAAATTCCCGCGACAGCCTCCGTGATATTTTCGCAGAGCTGCGAAATGCCGTTAAACTCATGAAGAAGCGACTCGATGCCCTCGGAGTTGTTTTCGCTCAGCGCGTCGATACGGTCAGCCTGCTGCTCGACCTGCGCAATATTTGTCATCAGCGTTTGAGTAACGTCCCTGAGGTCGTTATTCGTGTTGACAATGCTTGCGTTAATCTCCTCGATTCTTAGCTGACGCTGAGCGGCGATAAGCTTTGAGAAATGAACGCAGTTTGCGGGTGTGCTTGCGCCCTTGCAAATGGCAACCGCCATATCGCGGCAGGTTTTAAAGCCGCACGCGTGACAGTTGAATTTTCGGTCGGTTTCGGTTTTCTTTCCGAGTTTTAAGAAAACGTTGTCGATCTGCGCTTCTGTCGGTTCTGCCAAAGTAACATTTTCTGCCGTATATGTGCGGAGAAAATCTTCAAGCCGAAGCTGTTTATCAAAAGCCATGAATTGCTTGTCTTTTTTTGTGAAAGGGTCAATCTTGCGGCGTTTTTTTATGTTGTAATTTTCAATGGTGTTCATTGTGGTGTGGATATGGAAAACGCTGTAATCTGTTCCGACTCCGGGACCGGTATTGCAGCCGCATTCGCATGAGAGAACGTCAAACACATCAGGTCTTGCCGAATCCTTCTCGCGCGCGTATTCGTCAAGTTCGGGATAAACCTTGTCGATACCCTCGGAGTTGATAACGTTTAGGTCGGGATTATGCAGCAGCAGGTTTGTTTTAAGCCCCGCAGGACGGGGATAAATCGAACCGACAATGCCTGTTTCGCCGTCGAAAGCGAACTGGCAAAAAGGATTTTTGTGATTGTCAATAATATTTTTGAGAACGCAGATGTCGCCGCTGCCGTTTTTGATATGATTTCTGAGATGTTCAAACGTTACGTTGTAATCGATTGTTCCCGTTTGCACAAACTCGTCTTTTTTTGCAATGCACGGAGAGAGTGCGGCAATTTTATATGAGGACAGCCCCATATATTTTTTTGCGTAAATCGCCGTACAGACCATAGGACTTTGCACGGGCGACATATTTTTAAGCAGGTCGTGATTGTATTTCTGCGCATAGTTTACTATTGCGGCGCAAGGCTGAGAAATCACCTTTTTGCCCGGATTTTTTTCGAGATAACGCAGGTGCGCCCAAGTGCATATATCCGCTCCGTAGCTTACATCGAGTATTTTGGCGGCGCCCATTTTTCTTAGCTGTGTAAGCACATGACGCCACGAACCGTCGAAAGCGACTTTTATCGCGGGCGCAGCGATAATGATTATCGGAACGCCGTTTTTCAGGTCGTCAAGAAAACGTTCCGTGTCGTCGGTGTATCCGCGCGCATGGTGGTCGCAGACCTTTGTGCATTTTCCGCACTTTATGCATTTTTCGTCGTTTACGATAATGGAAATCGAGCCGTCGGGACGTACAGAAATCGAGTTAGCCTCCGGCGCAGGGCACACACGCACGCAGGTGTTGCAGCCCACGCATTTGTCATAGTCAAAGGTTATCATAGTTACGTCAATCCTTTCGTCCGAAACATTTCAAATAAACAGGCAAAAATCTGCCTATATTTTTTATTTTAACATATTATGATTTTTTGTTCAAGTTTTCGGGAATAAAAAATGCATAAATTGGTAAAAATCGTGAAAAGTGACTAACTTTTCATGATTTTTTTATCAATTTGACGAGCCGCGTGAAAGCCTTTCCATGGCTTCCGCTTTACTGAATGAACAGCCGCAGTAGTTCTGACGGTAAAGCCCGAACTGTGCCGAAAGCTGTATAGAACGCTTATAGCCCTCTTTTTTCTTAAAATCCGAGAAAAGGTACGGCACACCGACGCGCTGAGCTTCCTCGCCGCCGATTTCATTCAGCTTTTCGGCATTTTTCATCGGACTTATGGAAAGTGTTGTTGTAAAAAAGTCAAAGCCGCCTTTTTGAGCTGCGTCGGCTGCCTCGGCAAGCCGCAGGCGATAGCACTTAAAGCAGCGCTCGCCGCCCTCGGGCAGTGTTTCAAGTCCGCGAGCCATTTCAAAAAAACGCTCGGGTTCATACCTTCCCTCGATAAAATCCACCTTATTAACGGTATTCATTTCGGCGATGAGCCGTTTTTGCTCAAGAACACGCTTTGAGTACTCGTTTTTATCGGTGATATTCGGGTTATAGTAAAAAACCGTGATAAAAAAGCGCTTTGAAAGATATTCGAGAACATAGCTGCTGCAAGGCGCGCAGCAGCTATGAAGCAGCAGAGTAGGGGTGCGTTTTTCGGCGGCAAGCTGTTCAAGCGTCTTGTCGAGCATTTTCTGATAATTTGTCATTTTTTAAGCGACACCGCTTTCATGCGCAGAACCTGAACGGCTTCGTCATATGTTCCCGAAATAACGGCGGATTTCGCAAGAATAAGCAGCGAGCCGTCCTCAGTGATAAGGAAAAATCCCGTTTTTCCCTCGGTTATCTCCTTGATTTTATCCCAGTCAATGCCGCCTATCGGAACGCCGTTCTTGATGAAAAGAATGTCGCTTTCGGAAACTGCGGCGATAACTTCGGTTATTTCGGGCGCATCGTCGGCTTTTTTGGCGATACTTTTCAGTATCACACGCGTCACGATCGGATAAACGACCGCCATAACGACCGTAAGCGCAGTTATCAGCAGCATTATCCACTCTTTAGTTATAACGTAGGCAATAACACCGAAAGCTGCAAGCAGGAAAAGGCACGCTACAAGAGTTATGACCATGATTTTGTGGGCTTTGCCTTGTCCGAAAATGTTTATTTTTATGTATTCGTCGATACATTCCTTTTGTTTATCAAGCTTAAATTCTGTCATGGGTTAAGTCCTTTCATTGTAAGCGAAATGCGTTTTTTCTTTGGGTCAACTCCCAGAACTTTGACATTTACGATATCCCCGACTTTCACAACGTCAAGCGGGTGCTTCACAAAATGGTCGGAAAGCTCGGAAATATGAACCAGACCGTCCTGATGAACGCCGATATCCACAAAAACGCCGAAGTCGATAACGTTGCGGACGGTGCCTTTAAGCTCCATTCCCTCGGTGAGGCTGTTCATGTCCATTATATCGGTGCGCAGCAGAGGCTTAGGAAGCTCGTCGCGCGGGTCGCGGCCGGGTTTTGCAAGCTCTTTCATAATATCTTCGAGAGTGGGGACTCCGACGCCTATTTCCTCCGCAGTTTTTTTTATTCCGATCGCTGCGACGTGTTCCGAAACGGCAGCGCAGCCGCCCGAAATATCCTTTTCACTTATGCCGCAGAGCGAGAGCAGCTTCTTCACCGCGTCATAGCTTTCGGGGTGAACGCCTGTGTTGTCGAGCGGATTTTTTCCGCCGTGAACGCGCAGGAATCCCGCGCACTGTTCGTACGCTTTTTTGCCCAGCTTGCTGACTTTCAGCAGCTCCTTGCGTTCCTTGAACGCGCCGTTTTCCTCACGGTATGCTACGATATTTTTTGCGACGGTCGAGTTGATTCCCGCAACATAACTAAGCAGTGAGAAGGAAGCGGTGTTCAGGTCGGCGCCGACATTGTTTACGCAACCCTCGACAACTCCTCCGAGCGCTTCGGAAAGCTGATTTTTCGGCATATCGTGCTGATACTGTCCTACGCCGATCGCTTTCGGGTCGATTTTTACAAGCTCGGCGAGAGGATCCTGTAAGCGGCGAGCAATGGAAACCGCGCTTCTCAGCGAAACGTCGTATTCGGGAAATTCCTCAGCCGCCAGCTTGCTTGCGGAATACACGCTAGCGCCCGCTTCGGAAACTACCATGTAGCTGACCGGCGCAGGCAGTTCCTTGATAAGGTCGGCGACGAAGCATTCGCTTTCATGGCTTGCCGTGCCGTTGCCTATCGCAATTGTGGTGACGTGGTGCTTGGCGATAAGCTGTTTCAGCTTTGCTTTTGCTTCGGGAATTTTACTCTGCGGCGGGGTAGGGTATACAACCGTCGTGTCAAGCACTTTTCCCGTTTCATCAACCACGGCGATTTTGCAGCCGGTGCGGTATGCGGGGTCAAGTCCAAGCGTTACGGTATTTTTTACGGGCGGCTGCATGAGCAGTTGGCGGAGATTGTCGCTGAAAACGTGTATCGCTCCCGCGCACGCTTTTTCGGTAAGATCGTTTCGCACGCGGCGCTCGATAGACGGGTGGATAAGTCGCCCGAAAGAGTCCTCTGCGGCGGCTTTTACAAGCGTTCCGCAGGAATTTTTCGCCTTTACGAACATTTTTTCGATTATTCGCAGAGCGTCCGCTTCGTCAACCTCCACGGATACTTTAAGAATCCCCTCGCGCTCACCGCGGTCGATAGCGAGAATGCGGTGAGTCGGGATTTTCGCGGCAGCTTCACGATAATCAAAATAATTCTCATAAACGCTGTTTTCTTCCTCTTTCGCCTGCTTTGAAACGATAACGGCGGTCCTGTCATAGAACGCGCCAAGCTGCTGGCGAAGCGCGATATCGTCTGAAATTGCTTCCGCGATAATATCAGACGCGCCCGCGAGAGCTTCTGCCGTCGTTGAAACGCCTTTTTCCTCGCTGATATACTTTTCGGCTTCTTTTTCGGGGTCGGCGAGAGTCTGCGCCATAATGAAGTCCGCAAGCGGCTGCAAGCCTTTTTCCTTTGCGATTCCCGCTCGGGTTTTCTTTTTCGGCTTGAACGGTCGGTATATGTCCTCGACCTCCGAGAGCGTTACCGCTTTTTCAAGCATAGAACGGATCTCGTCCGTCATAAGCTCAAGCCCCTCTATTGCCGATGAAACCTCCTCCTTGCGCTTTTCCAGATTGCGCAGATATGTGAGCCGCTCAAAAAGCTCGCGAAGCTGCTGATCGTCAAGCGCGCCCGTTGCTTCTTTTCGATAGCGCGCGATAAAAGGAATGGTGTTGCCGTCGTCGATAAGCTTTACTGCCGCTTCGACCTGCGTTTGTTTGATTTTAAGCTCTTCCGAGAGCTGTCCGATAATGTTCATAATTATACTATCCGTCCGATTATCTCAAAAACGGGTCCTTTCTGCCAAAGAAATGTGTTAAGATTTATCTGTATGCATTCGCCCTGATTAAGCGCGAAATCTGCGGGTTTGCCTTTAGGCAGACCATATCCCGCAAGAAGGTTCATGATAACGCCGCCGTGGGTGATGACCGCTGCCTTTGTGACCTGCTCTTTCATCATATCCTTGAAAATCTCCTCAAGTCCGTCCAAGCAGCGAAGTGTAAAATCGCCGAAGCTTTCTCCGCCGGGCGCTTTCGCTTCATATCCGCCTTTGAGCCATTCTGTGTATTCGGGCAGGTCTTTCAGTTCTTCCTGTGTTTTTCCCTCAAATTCGCCGAAATCGCACTCTGCAATGTTGTCGATCTGTTTGACATAGCGGTCGGGGTAGATGATGTCTGCGGTTTCAAGGCAGCGCTTCAGCGGACTTGAATAGACTTTCTGAACTGCGGGATAAAGACGTTCGTGCGCGTATCTGGTTATCGCGTAGAAGCCCTCGTCGCACAGCGGCAGGTCGGTAAGCCCGATATATTTCCCGTCAAGGTTGCCCTGCGTTATCCCGTGTCGGATAAGGTAAAGCGTATAGTTCTTCATTTTATCATTCCTTTCGGTTAAAAGTTGAGTTAATTCACATAAAATCGCTGAAAATGTCTAAAATAAACGATTTTATGTGGACAAGCTCTAAAAAAATGTTAAAAATTTGTCGAATATGCCGATTTACTTTGCGGTGAAAATTTAATATAATATACAGTGCGGCGTTTGCCGAGAAAGGCGGTTTGGCATGAACAACGATTTCCCGAGAATTTTATCGCTTCTGCGTAAGGAGCGGCATATCAGTCAGAAAGAGGCTGCTGCGGCGCTTGGCGTTGCTCAGGCTTTGCTCTCTCACTATGAAAAAGGAAAACGCGAATGCGGACTGGATTTTCTCGTTAAGGCTGCGGATTATTACAATGTTTCGACAGACTATCTTCTCGGTCGCTCTCCGCTCAGCACGGGAAGCGTAATCGTCGAGAGCGACATTCCCGATTCGGACGCGCAGGAAAAAGCGCGCTTCGGCGTTGATATTTCGCTCACGCTTTCGAAAAAGCTGCTCACGAACAGTATCGAGGTCATTTACAGTCTGCTCGGGAAAATATCAAACTCAAAGCTGAATATCTGCGTTACAAATATGCTGAATTTTACGGTTTATAAAATATTCCGCATAATTTATCGTTCAAATAAATCCAACAGTCCGACAATGTTTGAAATCGGCGACGAAACCGCTTGCCGAATTGCTCAGGCGGGAACGGAAATTTCCGAGGGGAACGCTGCTGTCGCAATTCTTGAAGCGGAACATGAGCCGCCGGAGATTTCTACCGTAACAATCGAGCGGGATTACCCCAAACAGGCTCCCGCGCTGCTCAGCCTTATAAAAGGAAGCGAAACCCAACTCAAAAAGCTTTCCCAGTGAACAAAAAATACCGCGCCCGATGAAAGTCGGGTGCTTTTTTCTGCAAATTATTGCCGTGCAGTACCGTTAAGCACTGCACGGCATACTTTTAACTATTCATTCCAAGGCGGAGAGCGGTCATGTTCGCTTCCGTGAGGTTTGCCTTCTTCGGCGGGATAACCTTCTTTATTGCTTTTTCGATAACAGCCTCGTCTGTAAGTCCGATTTCCTTGAGGAGCTTACCTGCAAGGATAATATTTGCCATGCCCTTGAGGTTGTTTTCGTTAGCGAGCTTTGTTGCGGGGACGTAGAAGCATTCAATATCCGTGCGGGAGCTTGTTCCCTCAACAAGAGAACTGTCTATAAACGCTTTTCCGCCGGGCTTTACGGAGTTGATGAACTTGTCGAAGCTGGGCGTGTTCATTACGAGAAGCTCGGTAGGCTCGAGAATGAGCGGAGAGCCGATAGGGTCATCGCTTACGGTCACGGAGCAGTTGCAGGTACCGCCGCGCATTTCGGGACCGTATGACGGGAGCCACGAAACTTCTTTATCGGCGTATAAGCCGACGTATGCGATAAGCTTTCCCGCGAACAGGATACCCTGTCCGCCGAAGCCTGCGAGTAAAAATTCATGTGTCATCTTACAGCACCCTCCTTAAATACTCCGAGCGGGTAGTAAGGAATCATCTCGTTGCGCAGTCTGTCCAGTGCCTGAACGGGGGTCATTCCCCAGTTGGTCGGGCAGGTGGAGAGAACTTCGATGATTGAGAAGCCCTGCTTATTTTTCTGGAACTCGAAGCCCTTTCTGATAGCTTCCTTTGCTATGCGGATATTTTTCGGGTCGATAACGGTAACGCGCTGTGCAAGCGCTACGCCGTCAAGCTGCGAAAGCATTTCGCACATTTTTACCGGGAAGCCCTCGACAGAGGTGTCACGACCGTAGGGGGTCGTCTGTGTAACCTGTCCGGGAAGAGTTGTCGGAGCCATCTGTCCGCCTGTCATTCCGTAGGTGGTGTTGTTAATGAAAATAACGGTAATATTCTCGCCTCTGGTAGCGGCGTGAACAGTTTCGGCGGTACCGATCGCGGCAAGGTCGCCGTCGCCCTGATAGGTGAATACGAACTTATCGGGATTTGCACGCTTGATACCCGTTGCAACAGCGGGAGAACGTCCGTGCGAAGCCTCCATCATATCACATCTGAAGTAGTCGTAAGCCATAACGGAGCAGCCTACCGGGCAAACGCCGATAGTATCGCCCTCAATACCCATTTCGTCGATAACCTCGGCAACAAGGCGGTGTACTATTCCGTGTGTGCAGCCGGGGCAGTAATGCAGATACGCGTCTGTGAGCGCGTGAGGTCTTTTAAATTCAGGCATCAGTCGTTCCCTCCCATTTCCTTGAGTTTATTGCAGATTTCAGCGGGGCTGGGAACAACGCCGCCGGTTCTTCCGTAAAATTCAACGGGCAGCTTGCAGTTGAGCGCGAGTTTTACGTCGTCAACCATCTGACCCATGGACATTTCAACGGTCAGCACTTTTTTAGCGTTTTTGCACGCTTCGTTAAGTTCCTTTTCAGGGAACGGCCAGAGCGTTATCGGGCGGAAAGTGCCTACTTTAAGACCGCTCTTGCGCGCCATTTCCGCTGCGGATTTTGCAAGACGCGCGGTTGAGCCGTACGCAACAACGACAATATCGGCGTCCTCGCAGTTTTCCGCAACAGCGAGGGTTTCGGTAGCCTTTGCCGTTTCATAGCGCTTGAAGCGCTCTCTGATTTTGTCTTCAAGTTCGGTGGGCTGTAAGAAGAGGGAGTTGATAATGTTATGTTCTCTCTTGTTGCCGTGACCGTTTGCAGCCCAAGGCTTGTTTGAAGCGTCGGACATCTTTATTTCAACGTCCTCAAAAGCTACAGGCTCCATCATCTGACCGAGCAGACCGTCCGCGAGGATAACAGCGGGCATTCTGTACTTATCCGCAAGGTCAAACGCCTTTGTTACCGTGTCAGCCATTTCCTGAACGGTTGAGGGAGCGAATACGAGCGCGTGGAAATCGCCGTGACCGAGCGCGTGAGTGACCTGCCAGTAGTCCGCCTGAGAAGGCTGAATACCGCCGAGTCCCGGACCTCCTCGCTGAACGTTTATAATTACGCAGGGAAGGTCAGCACCCGCTATGTAGGAAATACCCTCTGTTTTAAGAGAAATTCCGGGAGAAGAGGAGGATGTCATACAGCGGATACCCGAACCTGCGCAGCCGTAGATCATGTTGATCGCGGCAACCTCGCTTTCCGCCTGTAAAAATGTTCCGCCGACCTTGGGCATACGCTTTGAGAGGTATGCGGCAATTTCGGTCTGAGGGGTAATCGGATAACCGAAGAAGCACTTGCAGCCCGCTCTTAAAGCGGCTTCCGCGAGAGCCTCGTTACCTTTCATCAAGCTTTTTTCTGCCATTACTTCTCACCTCCCGAAACGGTTATTGCACAATCGGGGCACATCATGGCGCACAGCGCACATCCGATACAAGCGGCGTCGTCAATGCACGCGGCGGTGTAGTATCCCTTTTTGTTCAGCTTTTCCTGCTGAATTGCAACGATTTTCTTGGGACAGGCTGTTACGCACAGTCCACAGCCCTTGCAGCGGTCAAATTCGACCGTCATTTTTGCCATAAGACCATTCCTTTCTTTTATAGCTCATTATTCGTAACAATGCGGATCAGCTCCACATAGTTTTGACATAAATTGATACGGGAAACGGATTTTCCGCTTCCACAGGCATCGCTTCAGTCTTTGCGGCTGTAGCGGTCAGCGGCAGTTTTGCCGTTTCGGCGACTTTTTTTGCGTATTCAAGCGCAGTACGGACGGTTTCCTCTGTTGTTTCCGCGCCGAGATTGGAGTTGTTAACAATTCCCGTACAGCGCAGTCCGCCTGCACGTTCAATATCGTACATAAGAGCGAGCGCTTCTTCGGGTTCTTTGGTTAAATATCGGTATTTGTTGATAACATAGAGCATTTCATATCCTGCATCTGAAATTTCATCAGCGAAGCGTCCGAGCGCCTTTGCGCCCTCGTCGTCGCCGCCCACGTCAATGATAACGCAGTCGGATCCGCTGATTATGCTTCGCAGGTCTATATTCAGCGCGGGAATGTCAAGGTTTGAATTTGCGTAAAGCGGCGCGCGGAGCGTTATTCCGTTTTTGCGGAAAAGCGCCTCAAAATCGGCGGTGCGGAAATACGGATTTACGATATCAAGGTCGATAACCGTGCAGCGTTTTCCGTTTTTCGCTTCTTTAAGCGCGAGATTTACGGCGAAATTCGTTTTTCCCGAGCCGTAATGCCCGGTTATTACTGTAAGTCTTTTCTGATTCATGCAGCTTCGGAGTCCTTTCGTTTATGTATGAGGCTTATCCGATAAAGCCGAACATTGCGGCTGCCGCAGTGTAGATGCTGTCGTAATTGTCTGCAATTCTTTCCGCCCAGTCGGTAAAGTTTGCCATTGAAGAAAAGGCTACAGTAGAAAAAATTAGAATAAAAATAATTGCAACGGCAAAGAGTATTGCTTTTACGATAAGCATTGCCTTGCAGTAGTTCTGGCGCTCTTTCGGACCGGAACCGAATCCCCACACAAAAAGGAGTATAAGGCTCACTATTCCCAGACAGTTGGTAAGCAGAAGTGTTCCGACCCATCTTTTAAGCGTCATTGGCGGCTCGGCGGGTGCGGTATATGACACGGGCGGGGGCTGTATTCCCGGCTGACGGTACTGCTGATATTGCTGCTGTCCCTGCTGAACGGGAGCGGCAGGCGCAGACATATCGGTATTGACGTTTTCGCCGCAGTTGGGGCAGAAGCGTTCTGCGTCGGTAAGAAATGTTCCGCATTTTGCACAGCGTTTTGCCATAATCATTTTTCCTTTCATATTTCAAGTGCTGCGCAGACATTCATTGCAGCAGTAATACCTATCCTTTATAATAACACATTACAGCGAAAAAATCAACGTAATTTTTCAAAAAAGCCGCAAAAGCAGAATTTTTTTGTAAAATTCCCGTAAAATGTGTTTTTGCACTTGAAAAATTACATTATATTATAGTATAATAAAAATAATACACATTTCGGCGGACAGCCGTCTTATGAAAGGAAAGAATATTATGAGCAGTCTTTCATATTTTGATAATCGTGAACTTTCGTGGCTTAAATTCAATCAGCGTGTTCTTGAAGAAGCGGAGGACAGCCGCGTTCCGCTGTTTGAACGGCTCGGCTTCGTGTCGATATTCGCAAGCAATCTTGACGAATTTTTCATGGTGCGCGTCGGTTCGCTTTATGACCGCACTCTGTTAAAAAAAGACGACCCGGACAATAAAACGAACCTTACCGCTGCACAGCAGCTTTCACTTATTTCCGATAAAACAGCGGAGCTTCTCCCGAGATTTGACGCGGCGTACTGGGACATAATGGAGCAGCTCAAGCTTTACGGTGCTGAGCACGTTCGCGTTTCGTCGCTCGGCGAGGGCGATATGGACTATCTGCTGAAGTATTTTCTTTCGGACATAAAGCCGCTGCTTTTTCCGACAATAGTTGATAAAAAGCACCCTATGCCGTTTTTTGCGAATAAGGCGATATATGTTATCACGCGGCTGAAAAATAAAAAAGGCGAGTTTTTCGGAATAATCCCCGCAAGCTCCGAGGCGTTCGGGCGAATTGTGCGCATTCCGTCGGAAAGCGGCTTCCGCTTTATCCTTACGTCTGAACTTATTTCACTTTTTGCGCACCTTACCTTTGGAGATTACGAAGTGACAGATCGAGGAATTATCCGCATCACGCGCAACGCCGACATTGACGCAGAGGAAGCGCTTTATGACTACGACGTGGATTTCCGCAACGTCATGGAGGAACTTATAAAAAAGCGCAAAAAGCTTTGTCCCGTTCGCGTGGAATATATCGGCTATCACAATAAGGACGAGCTTGCACAGTTTGCGGCGCAGGCGGGACTGACTCTCGGCAAGAGCTTTATTTTCAACGTTAAGCATCCGCTGGATTTTGGTTTTGTGTCCGAAATTGAAGAGCATATTTCAGGGGATAATCTTTTTTTTGAAAAACTGACTCCCCAGCAGCCTGCGTCGATTCTTCCCGACGTGCCGCTTATAAAGCAGATTGAGCAGCGCGACATCATGCTGATGTACCCGTTTGAATCTTTTTCGCCGTTTATCCGACTGCTTGAAGAAGCGGCTTCATCGCCCGAGGTTGTTTCGATAAAGATCACGCTTTACCGTGTTGCGCGTGACAGCAAAATAGTTGACGCGCTGATAAAGGCTGCCGAAAACGGAAAGGAAGTGCTTGCGCTTGTCGAGCTTCGCGCGCGTTTTGACGAGGAGAACAATATAGGCTGGTCAAAGCGGCTTGAAGAGGCGGGCGTAAAGGTCATATACGGTCTTGACGGGCTTAAAGTCCACTCAAAGCTGCTGCTTATAACACGCAAGATCGGGAGCAGCATATTCTACACTACGCAAATAGGCACCGGCAACTACAACGAGCGAACCTCGCGGCTTTATACGGACATAACGGTTATGACTTCCGACCATGATATAGGCACGGACGCTTCGTTGGTGTTTACGGCGCTTTCGATAGGTTCGACCGTCGAGAGCAGTTCGTCGCTCTGGGTCGCGCCGCATTGTCTTAAATCGCGCGTTGTGGAAATGATCGATCGTGAGATAACCTATGGAAACGACGGCTACATAGGTCTGAAGCTTAATTCGCTGACTGATAAGGACATTATTGAAAAGCTGGTTCAGGCCGGGAAGAGCGGCGTAAAAATCGAGCTTCTTGTTCGCGGAATATCCTGCCTTGTTACGGGGATTTCGGGCGAAACGGAAAATATTTCGCTTATATCGATAGTCGGACGTTTTCTTGAGCACAGCCGTATTTACATTTTCGGCAGCGGCGAACGTGAAAAGGTATATATTTCTTCCGCCGATTTTATGACGAGAAATACCGAGCGTCGGGTTGAGGTTGCAGCACCTATAAAAAATAAGGAGATACGCGACCGCATAACCGATTATTTCCATACAATGCTCCGCGATAACGTTAAGGCGCGCGTTCAGCAGCCCGACGGAACATATATCCGCCGTGAAACGACCGGCGAACCGCTCGACGCGCAGATGTATTTCTACAGAAAGGCATACGCCGACGCAGAAGCCGCGCAGCGTAAACAAAAGGAAAAAAGCGGCACTCTCCGCGCCAAAATTCGGCGTATTTTCAGGGCGGGAAGCTCCGATCGAAAGGATAATTAAGAAATGAAACTGCTTATAATAGACGGAAACAGCATACTTAACCGCGCGTTTTACGGTATACGTCTGCTCACAAACAAAAATGGAATGTTCACGAACGCTGTTACGGGCTTTTTTAACATTTACCTGAAGCTGATTGCGGAGTTTGCGCCCGACGGTGCTGCCGCTGCGTTCGACCTTAAAGCGCCGACATTCCGTCACCAAAAATATGACGGCTATAAGGCGGGAAGAAAGGGAATGCCCGATGAACTTGCGATGCAGATGCCGTATGTCAAAAAGCTGCTTACGGCGCTCGGCGTGCCTGTAATTGAATGCGAGGGCTATGAAGCGGACGACATTCTCGGGACGCTTGCGGCAAAGTGTGACAACACAGATTCGCAGTGCATTCTCGCTACGGGCGACCGTGACTCGTTTCAGCTTATAACCGATAATGTTTTTGTAAATCTTGCCTCGACAAAGGAGGATGTTCTTTACACTCCCGCAAAGATAATGGAAGTTTACGGAGTAACGCCGCCGCAGATGACAGACGTTAAAGCCCTTATGGGCGACAGCAGCGATAATATCCCCGGAGTTGCGGGGATAGGCGAAAAAACCGCACTCTCGCTGATACAAAAATATCACTCGATAGATGAAATCTATAAAAATATCGACAGTATCGACGTTACAAAATCGGTTCGGACAAAGCTTGTGAACGGGGAAGAAAGCTGTCGGCTGAGTTATTTCCTCGGAACGATAAGCCGTGAAGCCCCGATAGATACCGACCTTTCACATTATATTTTCGGTGAACGCGACGAGCGGGCGCTTGCATCGATTCTTACGGAACTGGAAATGTTCAGTCTGCTCAAAAAGCTGAACGTTTCGGCTGAGGCAGCAAAGACCGCTCAGGAGCAGGCTGTCCCCGAAAGCGGCGATAAAACGAACGGCGCAGAAAGTGCGGACCCTAAGATATGCGGTGAGGACATTGCCGATTATATGTATGCCGACGGAAAGCTGCTGCGGCTGAAAAACGGCGAAGTGTGTGAAATTGAACAAAAAGATTATGAAACGGAGCTTGCCACCGAGCTTCCGAAACGGACTTTCGACCTGAAAAAGCTGCTTACCGAAACGGGAACTGAAATCAGAAATGTTGTGTTCGATTCGACGCTTGCGGCATATCTGCTGAACGTGAACGGCACCGAATATCCGCTTGAAAGACTCTGCATGGAGTATAGCGTTTCGTATTCCTCGGAAAATGAAGTAAGGTCGCTCTGTGGGCTTAACCGAGCGCTTTACGCGAAGCTCAGCGCTGAGGAAATGTACGGTTTGCTTACGCAGATAGAAATTCCGCTGGCATATGTGCTTGTTTCGATGGAGCGCGACGGCGTGGCGATAGACAGGGAAGCGCTTGAGAATTTCGGCGAACAGCTCAATTCCGAAGCGGAGGATATTGAACAGCAGATTTATATCGAAGTCGGACACGCGTTCAACATTTCATCGCCGAAGCAGCTTGGACAGGTACTTTTTGAGGAAATGGGCCTGCCCGCGGGAAAGAAAACCAAAACCGGATATTCGACGAGCGCGGAAGTTCTTGAAGAGCTTTCGGAAAGATATTCGGGAGAATATCCGATTCTTGAACTTGTTCTGCGTTACAGAACGGTTACAAAGCTGTATTCGACGTATGCAGTCGGACTTCTCGGTGAAATTGCGCCCGACGGACGTATTCACACGACATATAAACAGACTGAGACACGCACAGGGCGGATTTCGTCGGCAGAGCCGAATATTCAGAATATTCCTGTGCGTACCCCGCGCGGAAGAGAGTTTCGACGTTTTTTTGTAGCCGCAAACGGCAAGAAATTTGTTGATGCGGATTATTCGCAGATCGAACTGCGGCTTTTAGCGCACATTTCGGACGATAAGACAATGATAGACGCATTCAGGAGCGGTGAGGACATTCACACGATAACAGCCTCGCAGGTGTTCAACCAGCCGCCGGAGTGGGTCACTCCGGAAATGCGAAGCAGCGCGAAAGCGGTGAACTTCGGAATCGTGTACGGGATAGGCGCATTCTCGCTTTCGAAGGATATCGGCGTATCGGTCAAGCAGGCAGACGAATATATTCACGCCTATCTTGAAAAATACAGCGGTGTTGCGCGTTATATGGAACGCACCGTTGAGGACGCAAAGAAAAACGGCTATGTAAAGACAATGTTCGGCAGGCGGCGATACATTCCCGAGCTTAAAGCCTCGAACAAGAATGTTCAGGCGCTCGGAAAACGTATCGCGATGAATACGCCTATTCAGGGTACTGCGGCTGATATTATCAAGCTTGCAATGGTACGCGTTTATGAACGCCTAAAGCGGGAACTTCCGAAAGCGCGGCTTATTTTGCAGGTTCACGATGAACTTATAGTCGAAGCCGACGAAAAAGACGCACAGAGAGCCGCAGAAATACTGCGTGAGGAAATGGAAAATGCTGCGGCGCTTTCCGTCCCGCTCACCGCAGACGCAAAAATCGGGAACAGCTGGTACGAGGCGCACTGATGGACAAAAGTGAAATTGCAGAAGTTCTTTTTGAACTGGAAAAGGCGTGTTTCTCGGACGGCTGGACGCTTTCTGCTCTTGAATATCAGGCAGGGAGCGAAAACTCGGTAATTGTGCTGAAAAAGCTTGGCGAAAAGTATGTCGGATATGCGTTCGGAACGGTTGTTTGCGGCGAAGCAGAACTGTATCGGATAGGTGTACCTTCAGAATTGCGCAGGCAGGGGTTTGGAGCGAAAACGCTTGACGAATTTTTATGTGAATGCGTGAAAAAAGGAGCGGAGAAGTTCTTTCTTGAAGTTCGTTCGCGCAACACATCTGCCGTCGCGCTGTATAAGCGGGCAGGCTTTGTGCAGATTGCCGTGCGCAAGGGTTATTACGGAGATGACGATGCGTTGATATTTGAAATGGATCGCAAAGGCGCGCAGCGCGCGTAAGGCTTTCGGCAAAGCCGAAAGCCGGCGTATCTGCGGCAGAGCCGCAGATACGTTTAGGGCGAACGGCAAAGCCGTTCGCCATGCGCGCTGCGCGCCTTTGGCGCGCTTTTGGCAAAATGTGTGCGGAAGCGTTGAAATTTCCGTCAAAAGAGAAAATGTACGCAAACGGTCAATTTGTTTGTCGGCGGTTTCAGCGTCAAAAATTTTGTATGAAAAGTATAAAAATGCCGCTTCGGCAGATAATATTGCTAAGAAAGCGCAAAAACGGGCGTTTTCACTTCAATATTTTGCAGGAAAGGAATTTAATATATGAAAGCAACCGGAATTGTCAGACGAATTGACGACCTGGGGCGTGTCGTTATACCTAAGGAAATAAGAAGAACCATGCGTATCCGCGAGGGCGACCCGCTGCTGAATACATTGATACAGTCGGAAGTGCTTGCCATAGCGCTGGATAAGACGGTCGGGAAAGCGTGATTACATAAATTTGCGCGGCTGCATTACGCAGAGCATAAAAAATCCAACATTCTCGTTATTTTTGACTTAGATTTTTTCTGTATTTCATTTTAACGTTATCTTTGCATATTGCATTTTCTGTCAAAATATGGTATTATATTCTTAATATAACATAATTCGCTGCAAACAAAAGAGGATACTTTAATGAAGCCTATTGTTTTTATTGATACAGAGGTAAGTGAACAGGATAAAAAGGCGTTTGACTTCGGGGCGGCCGATACCGATGGAAACTGTATTCACACAGGTTCTCTCCATGAGTTTGAAAAGCTTATTGCAGGCAGAAAATATATCTGCGGACATAACATAATCAACCATGATTCAAAATATATCGAGCTGCCGCAGGACGCTATCCTTATTGACACCCTGTACCTGTCGCCGCTGCTGTTTCCCGATAAGCCGTACCATTCTTTGTTAAAGGACGACAAGCTGCTTACAGATGAGCTGAATAATCCTCTCAATGACGCCAAAAAGGCAATGGACTTGTTTTTCGACGAGGTCAATGCCTTTAATGCGCTGGATAACGAGATTAAACAGATTTACTATATGCTGCTTAAGGATAATCCTTATTTTTGCGGCTTCTGGGATTACACGGATTTCTCAGCAAGAACCGATATTGTGACATTGATACAGATTCGTTTTCTTGATCGGATATGCGAAAATGCTCCCATACAGTCCCTTGCGGAAAGCTTTCCTACAGAGCTTGCGTATTGCCTTGCTCTTATATCGGCAACAGAGCCTCATTCTCTTATACCAAGGTGGGTTCAGATCAATTACCCCGATGTCAATAGAGTTATCCGTCTGCTCAGAAACACTTCGTGCCATAATTGTGACTATTGCAGGGAAAAGCTTAATCCGCAAAAATATTTGAGCAAATACTTTGGTTATCGTGAATTCAGAAAGTACAATAACGAGCCTTTGCAGGAAAATGCGGTAAATTCCGCTGTTAATAACGAATCGCTGCTTGCGATTTTTCCAACGGGAGGCGGAAAATCCCTTACATTTCAGATCCCTGCGCTTATGGCGGGTGAAACGGAAAGAGGACTTACCGTTGTAATATCGCCGTTACAGTCCCTTATGAAAGATCAGGTCGATAATCTTGAAAAAAGGGGAATAGCGGAGGCTGTAACCATAAACGGACTGCTTAGCCCTATCGAGCGTGCAGAAGCATTCGACAGGGTTGAATCGGGTATTGCTTCAATTCTGTATATTTCTCCCGAATCGCTGCGGTCGGCGACCATTGAAAGGCTGTTTATGTCGCGGAACATCAACCGTTTTGTAATCGACGAGGCTCACTGCTTTTCATCATGGGGACAGGATTTCAGGGTCGATTATCTTTACATAGGGGATTTTATCCGTGAATTGCAGGAGAAAAAGGGCGGCGGCTGTAAAATACCTGTTTCCTGCTTTACCGCTACTGCAAAGCAAAAGGTCGTCAGCGATATAAAGGATTATTTCAAAAGCAAGCTTGATATTGATTTAAAGCTGTTCGCCACCAACGCCACAAGGACAAATCTGCGATATGAGGTAATTTATCAGGAAAGCGACGACGCAAAGTATGAAACCCTGCGAAACCTTATAGATATCAAGAAATGCCCCACGATCGTATATGTTTCGAGAACAAAAAGAACCTTTGAACTGTCCGACAGATTATGCAAGGACGGCTTTAAAGCACGTCCCTTCAACGGTAAAATGGAAAGCAGTCAGAAGCAGGAAAATCAGGAGGCTTTTATCAATGACGAGGCGCAGATTATAGTTGCTACATCCGCCTTTGGCATGGGTGTTGATAAATCTAATGTAGGATTGGTCGTTCACTATGATATTTCCGATTCGCTTGAAAATTATGTTCAGGAGGCAGGTCGTGCAGGCAGGGATCAGTCTTTGCGTGCGGAGTGCTATGTGCTGTTTAACGACGGGGATCTCGACAAGCACTTCATTCTGCTTAATCAGACAAAACTAAGCATAAGCGAGATACAGCAGGTCTGGAAAGCCATAAAGGATTTGACAAAGACAAGACCGGATGTGTGCTGTTCGCCGCTTGAGGTCGCAAGGCAGGCCGGCTGGGACGACAGCGTGGCTGATATTGAAACAAGGATTAAAACGGCAATACAGGCTCTTGAAAACGCAGGCTATCTGCAAAGAGGAAAGAATGTTCCACGCATTTTTGCAACGGGAATACTTGTAAAAACCATGGCTGAAGCCTCTGAAAGAATTGACAGATCCATGAGCTTTGAGTCGGATGATGAAAGGCTTACGGCAAAAAGAATAATAAAATCCCTTATTTCAAGCAAAAGTATTTCAAAGGCAAATAACGCCGACGCCGAATCAAGGGTCGATTATCTTGCGGACAGGCTTGGAGTTGAAAAATCGTCAGTGATAAATTCTATTCAGAAAATGCGCGGCGACGGGCTTATTGCCGACTCTAAGGATCTTACTGCATACATAAGAAAAACAGATACGGAAAACAAGTCGCTTCAGATTTTCAAGAAGTTTCAGGCGCTTGAAACATTTTTGCTGCAATGTCTTGAAGAAAATGAAATTTCGTTCAACTACAAGGAACTTAATGAAAAGGCAATAGCTGACGGAGTTAAAAGTTCTTCCGTAAATTCAATCAAAACCCTGCTGTATTACTGGACAATACGAGGCTATATCCAAAAAGAACAGGACTCTGATACAAACAGAGTTTTGATTGTGCCGAAGGACGACATTGAAAAAATGAAGAAGCAGCGCACAGACAGCTACGACCTTGCAGAGTTTGTAATAAGGTATCTTTACAAGCTCGGTAAAGACGGGGTTAGTCAGAGAGAAGAAACCATTGTGGGCTTTTCGGTTCTGGAACTTATAAATGCCTATATGGAGCATTCCTTTTTTGAAACTGACGCAAACAGCGTTGAGGAGGCGCTGCTGTTTCTTGCAAAAATCGGTTCAATTAAGCTGGAGGGCGGTTTCCTTGTGCTTTACGGCGGAATGAAAATAAAAAGACTTGTTCTTGATAATAAAATCCGCTATAAGAATGAAGATTACAAGCAGCTTAACGAGTACTATAAGCAGAAAATTCAGCAGATACATATTGTGGGCGAATATGCAAATATGATGGTAAAGGATTATTCTGCCGCGTTGCAGTTCGTAAACGACTATTTTCAAATGGACTACAAGAAATTCCTGACAACGTATTTTGCAGGAGAAAGGTCGTCGGAAATCGAAAAAAACATCACCCCCGAAAAGTATCATCAGCTTTTTGATACTCTTTCGGAGCGTCAGCTTGAAATAATAAAGGATAACGAGTCGCATATTGTTTGTACCGCGGGTCCGGGAAGCGGCAAGACGAAAGTTCTTGTTCATAAGCTGGCTTCGCTGCTTCTGCTTGAAGATGTGAAGCATGAACAGCTGCTTATGCTGACCTTTTCGAGAGCTGCGGCAATGGAGTTTAAAGGCAGACTGCGCGACCTTATAGGAAATGCGGCAGCGTTTGTGGAGATAAAGACCTTTCATTCCTATTGCTTTGACCTGATCGGAAAAATCGGCTCTATTGAGGCTTCGGATGAAATAGTGCAGGACGCAGCTGATATTATAAGGAGCGACGACGTTGACCTTAGAAAAATAACAAAAACAGTTCTGGTTATTGATGAAGCGCAGGATATGGACGAGCATGAGTTCGCCCTTGTTCAGGCGCTTATGGAAAGAAATGACGAACTGCGGGTTATTGCAGTAGGCGATGACGACCAGAACATTTACGAATTCAGAGGCTCAAGCTCAAAATATCTTCGCTTGTTGATTGACGATTACGGGGCAAAGCAGTACGACCTTATCGACAATTACAGAAGCGCTCGGAATATCGTTAAATTCAGCAACGCATTTGTAAAGGGGATTTCAAGCCGAATGAAAACTCTGGATATTCACGCAGTGTCCGAAAAGCAGGGCAATGTCAAGCTTATCAAGCACGGCGGCAAATACATTGAAAACGCTGTTGCGGAAGATTTGGCAAGCTCGTTCAACACAGGTACAACCTGCGTTCTTACGAGCACCAATCAGGAGGCGCTGATCGTTTTGGGCGTGCTTAAGCAGCAGGGCATTGAAGCAAAGCTTATTCAGTCAATAGGCAAAATGGATATTTACAATATTGCCGAGCTGAGAGCTTTTATAAAATACCTTGACCTGAGTGACGATACGGTTGTAATAAGTGATAATTTGTGGAACAGCGCAGTAAAAAAGCTGAAGGATAACTATGCCGGCAGTGAATGTTTGCCGCTTATTCTTGACATTCTCGATGCTTTCAGCGGCAACAACAAGAAAAAATATCGCTCCGACTTTGAAATATTTCTGCATGAATCAAACCTTGAGGATTTCTACAAAATTGAACAAGGGGTTGTAACGGTTTCAACAATGCACAAATCAAAGGGCAGAGAGTTTGACAATGTTATAATTATGCTGGATGATTCTGCTCTGAACAGCGATGAAGAAAAACGAAAGCTTTATGTTGCAATAACAAGAGCGAAGTCAAATTTGCATATTCATTATAAAGGAAACGGTTTCGACAAGTTCAGAAATTACGCTGATAAATTTGTTGAGGATAAAAACGAATACGGAAAGCCGTCTGAAATTACAATGCAGCTTTCTTACCGTGATGTATTTCTAAGCTTTTTCAACGACAAGAAAAGGCTGATTCTGAGCCTTAAAAGCGGCTGTAAGCTGATAAACAAGGGCAGAATGCTGTACTGTGAGCGTGATGGAAAGCCAATGCCCGTTCTGATGTTTTCAAAGAAGTGCTATGAAAATATTCAGAGTCTTATTGATAAAGGTTATTACATACACTCCTCAAAGATTCGTTTTATTGTCGCATGGAGAGAAGATGGTGATGACAAGGAAAGTGCTGTTATTTTGCCCGATGTGGTGATGAAACTGAAATAATTTTTTCGCTGCATAGACCTTATCGACAACAACATGCTAAAAAGGCAGGGAACTTATCCGCGCACATAAATTACCCGTCAGGTGAGCTTTGCGCTTATCGACATATCAATATCACACAATAAAGGAGCCGACAATGAACACCGAAAAAACCATCTCATTCATATCCGACCGTAAGCATTACGATATACCCGAAAGCAGTATATTGTATGTTTCTATGAAGAAGCAGGACGCATTTATCCACATTTCGGACGGAAGCGTGCTCAAGACGCGCATGACATTTGCCGAGCTTCAGGATACGCTCAGCGCTAATTTTATAAGAATAACCCGCAGGTGTCTTGTTTCCGCAATGGCTATCCACAGCGTAGGCAAGCTCATTACTCTGTCAAACGGCGAATCACTTGAATATGCCACGCAGCACCGCAGGGAGATATTGGAGAAATTCCACACGAAACAGCATTCGATAATAGAGTCGCTTGCCGACAACGACAATCCCACTGATAACGAGGAATACCATCAGCATTACAAGTGCTTTGACAACATTCCCATTGCGTTCACCGACATCGAGATGATATTCAACGAGGAAAGTCAGGCTGTGGACTGGATATTCCGCTATGGAAACGAAGCGCTTGCCAAGCTTGAAGAATGCCCGCTGGACGTACTTGTCGGGAACACGTTCGGAAGCATTTTCCCCAACATGGATTCAAAATGGCTGCGCAGCTACGAGCATTCCGTGCTGTATGGAGAGACCCTTGAAATAGTCGATTACAGCCCGGAGATAGACAAATACCTGCGGATAGTCTGCTTCCCTACGTTCAAGGGACATTGCGGCTGCCTTCTGTTCGATATATCTGAAACGAATTTCTCAGTCGAAAAGACAGTCGGTGAAAAAGCGATACTGATGTATCTGAAAAAGCTGATGGAATAAAGTGTAATAATTATACAGAATTGTCTTAATAAACAGCGCCAACATGGAACGAAAGCCTGTTCGTTCCATGTTGGCGCTGTTATTCGTTACGCGTTTATGCTATTGGTTCCACGTCTATTGACAACCTGGAAAAAATGCACTATAATATAATCGAATGTATTCTGTACAATTCTGATACTAAGCACCAATAAAACCGTAGATTAAAATTTCTAGTATAACCCATACATATAAAGATTACACTCGATTTTTTTGTATAGTTTTTAATTGGTGCTGAGTATGACAAAATTAAAACAGTCAGTTCTGATTTGCACAGAAATATAAGGAGGAATTTTGATGGCAAAGAAACTAACCAAACCAATAGCGCTGTTTTTTACGGTATTTGCTGTACTTGTGGCGGCGCTGCTGCATTTCGGCGCGCTTGACATAACGACAAGCGCAGCGTGGGACGGAACGTCCACCGCAGGATTTGGAGGCGGCGACGGTTCATCAGCCGAGACAGCGTGCGAAATAGCAAACGGCGAACAGCTCGCTTTCCTTGCACAGCAGGTGAACAGTGGCACGGACTATGAGGGTAAATTTTTCAAGCTGACCGCCGATATCGACCTCGGCGGCAAGGAATGGACGCCGATAGGTGGATATTACCATTGCTTTAAAGGTACATTCGACGGCGACGGGCATACCGTGTCGAACTTCACAATAAACAGTGAGAATACCTGCACAGGTCTGTTCGGAAAAAACAACGGAACAATAATGAATCTCGGCGTTGAAAAGGCTGAGATAAACGGATGGGATTTGGTCGGCGGCGTGTGCGGACGTAATGAGCAGGGCGGCACGATTAAGAACTGCTATAACACAGGCGCGGTCGAAGGAGAATCTACTGTTGGCGGCGTGTGCGGATATAATGGCGGCACGATTCAGAATTGCTATAACACCGGCGCGGTCAAAGGAAAACGCAATGTCGGCGGCGTGTGCGGATTTAATGATGATGGCGGCACTATTGAGAACTGCTATAGCACCGGCGCGGTCAGCGGAAACAGCGAGACAAGTTCCGCTATCGGCGGCGTGTGCGGATGTAATAATGAAGGAACTATCACCAACTGCTATTACAACACGGATTTCTGCACGGTCGGCGGAATAGGAGACGGTGAAGGCTCTGCAACGGGACTTACCTCCGAGGAGCTTTGCAATATTTTTGGCAACGATGAAATATGGCAAAGCGGCGTCTACTCAGGCGATGACAGCAGAATAGACTGCACGTTGCCTAGCCTTATCGGTGTTGGCGAGGCGCAGACTATCCGCTTATACAATTTCGGCACAAGCGATTCTCCCGACTGGCAGCTTTTCACCGAAATCACCACGGCGGACCAGTTCAAGGCTATCGGCGGAGGCAAAACAAGCTTGGGAAAAAACTACGTTCTCGGTGCGGATATCGACTTCGGCGGCGAGGAGATAACTCCTATCGGCGACTCCGCCAAACCTTTTACAGGCAAATTCAGCGGCGACGGGCATACCGTGTCGAACTTCATAATAAATCTGGAAGATGAATGCATAGGTCTGTTCGGAAAAAACAACGGAACAATAATGAATCTCGGCGTTGAAAACGCTGAGATAACCGGATACGATTATGTCGGCGGCGTGTGCGGAGAAAATAACGGCACGATCAAGAACTGCTATAACACAGGCGCGGTCAGCGGAAACTTCGATATCGGCGGCGTGTGCGGATTTAATAGTGATGGCGGCACGATTCAGAATTGCTATAACACCGGCGCGGTCAAAGGAGAATTTACTATCGGCGGCGTGTGCGGATATAATAATACTGGCTGCACGATCAATAACTGCTATAACACAGGCACAGTCAACGGAAACGGCGAAGATATCGGCGGCGTGTGCGGACTTAATGGCACCAGCACTATTACAAACAGCTATAATATAGGAAACGTCAGCGGCACGGGTTATGTCGGCGGCGTGTGCGGATATAGTTATGGCGGCACTATTACAAACAACTATAATATAGGAAACGTCAGCGGCACGGATTATGTCGGCGGCGTGTGCGGACGTAATAATGGCGGCACGATTCAGAATTGCTATTACAACAAGGATATCTTCGCGTCTGGCGGAATAGGAGGTGGTGAAGGCTCTGCAACGGGACTTACCACATTACAGATGACTGACGTCAATGCTCTTGAAACAATGAAATTTGATTCGGAATGGAGCAAAAAGGCTAACGACAAGGACGGCATTGCATATTACCCCTCGCTCAAGGAAAGCGACTATCAGCCGTTCGTTGAGTTCACCAAAAAGCTTGAGCTTGAACCGGTCGGCGATAAAACGCCTGTTTACGGCGATAAAATCGAGTTCAGAACCAAGGCTCTGATTACTTTCATAAACGCCTTTGGCAGCGAGGATATTACTGTCGAGGATACTGCGGGTGTCTTTGTGGTAAATGTGAACGGAAAATCTCATTCCGTCAACGACAATAAGTTTGAATATACGGCGAATACTGTGGGTAAGGTAACATTCACGCTCGTTTATAAAGATAGCAGTTCGGATTATTTCCCCAAAGAATACTCTGAAGATGTTGTTGTAACCGTAAATAAGGCTGTTGTCACGATAAAGGCTAAAAATTACACTGTAAAGACGGGCAGTGCGCTCCCGATATTCGAGTACATGGTTACGGGTCTTGTAAACGGAGATACGCTCGCATTTGTTCCGAATATCACTTGTGCGGCAAAGGATACAAGCACCGTTGGCACATACGATATTATAGTTGCTGTTTCAATTACCGAAGATGAACGCTACACCTACACAACGCAGAACGGAACTCTTACAATAGAGAGAAATTCAACTCCTGTCGGACCTGTTGGTCCCGTTGGTCCGAACATTCCTGCAAATCCCACCACTCCCGCAAACTCCGATGTTCAGCTGAATCCCAATGAACCTCAAATCAAAGGCGAAAACGGCAAGAGTGGCTGGAATGCAATAGCTCAGGAAGTAAAGGCTGCTGATGACGGCGATATAATTACAGTAGACATGAACGGCACGACCGAGCTGCCGAAAAAAATCCTTGAAGCCATTAAAGGCAAGGATATCGATATTGCGCTTGATATGGGAAATGGCTTTGTGTGGACGATAAACGGAAATGACGTAAAGAATACCCAAAGCGTAGATATGAGTGTAAGCAAGGGTGCGAAAATTCCTGTTAGGGTATTAAACAAGGTGACGGGCGAAAATTCGTATATCACGATTTCTCTTAAGCATAACGGAAGCTTTGGTTTTAAGGCAGTTCTGACAGTTGAATTGTCAAAGAAAAATAAAGGATTATACGCTAACCTTTATTATTACAATTCCAAGACAAAAAAGACAGAGTTTATCGGCGCCGATAAGATCGGCAGCGACGGAAAAGCTGACCTCGGCTTTACTCACGCCTCCGATTATGTGATCGTGCTCGACAAGGCAAATCACGGTAAGCCCATAGTGACGGCGACCGCAACGAAGAACAGCATAAAGCTTAAATGGAACGCTGTTTCGGGCGCAACGAAGTACAGAGTTTATAAAATCGTAAACGGTAAAGCAAAGCTTGTTATTGAAACCACAAAACATGGCTTAAATATCAACAAGGCTAAGTCAGATACCGAATATCAGTACATTGTCCGTGCGTATATCGACGGCAGTTGGACGTCAATGAAGAAATCTGACATTGTTACTGTAAAGACAAAGCAATAAGGCGTTAAAACGCAACAGGCGCACAGCTTAGCTGTGCGCCTGTTTGGCTATTCTTTTATAGGTGAATTGATCTCTTCAAGGGAATAGCTTACGCCGCAAATTTCAATTTTATCAAGATTCTCCAAATCAATTTGATTGTAAACAATTGTGTCGTTTATGTAATCTATATGCGTGGTATATGCAGTAAAAATTGTCATATCGCAGCCATCTATGTCCGTATCCAGATCAGACATACTGGTTGAAGTTATTATATCGGTTTTAGAGTTATTTGAAACAAATGACACCTTACTGAGGCTTGTGAATAGAGCCCAGCTCTCTTCGGGCGGAATTATAACCGTAGACCAAATGCTGCCGTCATCATTTGTTCCGCTTTGGGAATAGCCGTTATTCTCTCCGTAAACATCACAACTTCACCGATAGCATAAAGAATTCTCATTTCTTTCATATACAAACCCCTTCTTCCTCCAATAGTTTTTTCAGCTTGTTCCTTGAATGATGTAAGGACATTTTGACTTTGCTTTCGGAAATCCCGTAGTCCCTTGCTATTTCTTTCGCGGCGCTCAGATACCAATATCTTCTCATAAATATTCTGCGATTTTCGACCGTAAGAGTATCGAGAAAGCGATTGAAAATTTCCGCAAGTTCCGAGTCGTCAACAGCGCGTTGAGCGCTATCGGAAGAAGGAATAAATTCCGCAATTTCATCAAGCGACAGTAAAGCGGAATTCCCTCCGCGTTTTTCTGCTGTTCGTTTGCTGAAACGGTTGAGAGAAAGATTTCGCGTGATTTTGCCTAAAAATGTTTTCAGCATTTGTGGACGTTTCGGCGGAATACAGTTCCAAGCCTTAAAATATGTATCGTTGACGCATTCTTCGCTTTCGCAGTTGTCGCAAAGAATATTATAAGCGATATAGTAGCAGTAGTTTCCGTATTTCTCAGACGTTTTAGAAATAGCCAGTTCATTTCGCTCAAAATACAGGTTTATAATTCCGTTATCATCCATCTTATCATCTCCTTTCTGCGTATCAAACGCCCTTCACTATAATACACAGAAAAAATTTATTTTGGTCACGCTGTAATCGTATTATTTCTCACAAAGCCAAATTTCCGCACAACCATAGCTGTACGGAAATTCATCTATAACATTAACGCCTGTTTCGATACGCAATATTTTATCACATAATTTGATCGTTTTCAAGCTTATATGTTTTAAAATAAATTACTGCGATTCAGAATAAGAATTTGTCCGCTATTCTATCGCAAAGTAAATTACCGAAACGGATAGTTTATACAAAACCTCCCGAAAGGTTTCATTAAGCTGTTCGGGAGGTTATTGCGGACTTATAAATGCAACTACGGTTGATTTTAACGTATACATATGATATAATAAATGCCAATGCAAAGTCGAAATTTGCAGTGTAGGGAAGAGTGCCGCTTTATTAAATATTGAATTGATAAAACTGTAGCAATATGCAATTTTACCGAAAGAGGCGCAGCTTGATGATAGAGCGAAAGAGATACCCTGACAACGATATTCATATCTTCTCTGCACGGCGTATGAGCGTGCGGCGATCATATTGATCAACAGAACAGTTGTATTCATGCGGCGGTAAATTTAGCAGATAATGACGATTGATGATATTACAGTCTTGATTTTACATAAATAATGTGTTATAATCAAGAAAATAATAAATATGGAGGCAATTATGGCTGAACAGACAATGACTCTTGAAAGAGCTATGAACAATGCTATTGTTTCTACGGAAATGGAGGGCTTTATTGTTACGGAAGAACAGCGTAAGCTTATGAAAAAGGTTTTGATAAAAGAGATTACCCTTAAAGAAGCTGTTGTCCAACTTAATAAAAAGTACAATTAAGGTTATATATGGGATATTCACTTGATGCGACGGATAATGACTGTTATCCAGATACAACTGTTCTTATAAACAAGCTCGGAATAACAGATGAAGCCGTGTTAAAGGATAACGAAAGCTTTATTACAAGTACAATAGCAGCCGAGCTTATATGTCAACCCCTAAAGCGGGAATTTGACTTTGATGATTATAAAGCAATTCATTATGAGCTTTTCTCCGAACTTTATGAATGGGCGGGAATGGTAAGAACTATAAATTTATCCAAAACCACGACTGTTTTTGCCGCTCCCGAACAAATAGAGAAACTTGGCACAATGATATTTGACAGGTTAAAGAAAATGAATTACTTTAATGGTTTATCTAAAAGCGAGTATGTTATGGAAATTGCCGATTTATACAGCACGCTAAATATGCTGCACCCTTTTCGAGAAGGAAACGGACGTGCCCAACGCATATTTTTATGCAGCTTATTCAGAATAATGGTTATAATATTGATTATTCTGAACTTAATTCCGATTTTTTGATGATTAGCAGTATACAGGCTGCTTCAGGCGTTATGGATAATCTTATCAGTTTTTTTGATGATAATATCCATTAGTTCGCTATTGATAAATAAAAAATCCAACATTAAGAAAGGCGGAATAATTATGAAGAACAGTAAGTTGACTACTCTCTAAATCGAAGTTTTTGAGGTGCTACAATGAAATATATTCTTCTGCACGGAATGGGACAGAACGCTTCAAGCTGGGATAAAACAATTTCCTATCTCCCTGATATGACAGAAACTGTCTGTCCTGAGTTAAGCAATTTTTTTAGCGAGGATAACTGTAATTACAGCAAAATGTATTCTTCATTTTGTAGATACTGTAATAGATTTTCCGAACCGCTTAATCTCTGTGGTCTTTCGCTCGGTGCTGTGCTTGCTCTAAATTACGCTATCGACTTTCCACAGAGGGTAAGCTCTCTTATTCTTATTGCACCGCAGTACAATATGCCGAAATTTCTGCTTAAGATACAAAATGTGCTGTTCAAATTTATGCCGAAAAGCCAGTTCAAGGATATCGGTTTGAAGAAAAAAGATTTTATCACGCTGACAAATTCAATGGTGGATATAGATTTCACAAGCAGCCTTAATAAAGTGAATTGTCCTGTAGTTGTCATTTGTGGCGAAAAGGATAATGTAAATAAAAAATCGGCAATAAAGCTTGCAGGAGAGCTACCAAATGCAAAATTCAATATGATTGATAATTCGGGTCACGAGGTTAATATTGATAATCCACAAGGGTTAGCTAATGCTATGGAGATGTTATGATGTAATTAAACTTCTGCATACAATGCGAAAAACGGATCATATACAAACTAATCGATGGTTAGCGTGGCATAGATGTTCCCATTTGTAGCGACAATAAAATTGAATAATTACATAGCAGTCAAGTATTAAAAAACACTTGGCTGCTTTTTTATACCCAAAATGAGGTCAGACTATGAGTTTCCCACTCAAAATCCCTTAGTAAGAACAAAAATAACCCGAAAGGAGGACAGTAATGCAGGAGCAGAACTCCGAAAAAGTCGTGTCGCTGTCGGTCAGGGCGACCAAAGTTACGGCGAATGTGCTGAAATCGGCGGTAAGAGCCTATCTCTCGGCACAGAAAAACAAGTGCCCGAAGGTCTATAAAGGTAAGCAAAATCTCCCAGTCTTTTTATTATTTACAATCGCATTTTATACATTCCATTGTAATACTAATTCCTAATCAATATATAGACAATGTCTATATATTGATTACCGCTTAAAAAGCGGTATGTCAAAGCCGACGGCTTTGACAGAATTAGTATTGTACGGCTTTTTCGGCGGCTGCGCCGCCACACCGCTTCGCAGAAGCGGCGAATCTTCCTATAGACAACATCTATAGGAAGATTGAAAAATAGTATAAAGCGGCTATGTCGAGGACGTAAACGGTAAAAAAATCCGCTATTATCCGTTCAGCTCCACCTCTTACGGCAAGCCCGACGGGCTTTTCGGAATAAACTGCGGACATCATATGTACCCGTTTATCCCGGGCTGCTCTACGCAAAAGTATTTCCCTTACGACGAGGAAGAAAACGCAGAGCAGTACAAGAAGGTGCAGAAACAGCGGGAACTGGAGCGCAAGGTGCGCGCGTCAAAACGCGAATGCATGATGCTTAAGGACGGAGATCCCGAGGCTTTCCAAAATGCTTCCGTAAAGCTCAAGCACAACACGCAGCAGCTTAAAACCTACTGTTCAAGCAACGATTTGACGTACATGAATGAGCGCACTACCGTCATGGGTTATGGCAGAAGCGAGGCGGGAAAGGTGACAGCGGCATACAACAGGGCGTTGAAGCAGGAACAGGAAAAGTTGAACAAAGTGGTTGACATTTCGGGTGGAAGTGGTATAATAAGCTCAGGAGCTGTCAGCGGTGCAAAAAAGACATCTGGGTGGCAAGATCGCCACGGCGAGAGAATGTACGAGGAAATACGCCACCGTTCAACTGACGTAAAAAGAATATCAGAATGTACTCCATTTAAGGAAAAGGCTGTTGAAGAAATCAAGCAGCATATGTTTTTCAATGAGCATAGATTTTCTAATGGCACAATACGACGTTTCGATCCGGATTTCGATCAAGCACAAGCTTGGGATAGATTAACTAAAGGCAAAGGAACAGCAACTGACATCGAGATGCTAAAGCATGAATATGTTGAATTAACGCAAATGCGAATACATGGGTATGATTACGAAACCGCTCATGATATAGCTAATTCAAAGCATAATTGGTGGGCAATGGTTGAGAAGGAGAAATAAAAATGTGGTGGTTTCTATGTAAAAAAAGCGACAATCTCAGTGAAGTAGTATATACTTATGGCAGAGAAACAAAAGAACAGTCAGGCGAAATAAGATATGATAGAAAAAGTGAAACATTTGAGGTTGTAAAATTAGCCAATAACGACACATATAAAGGTGCAAACAGACTTCTGCCTCATTTGTATCACATTATCTTCAAAGAAAATTGTCCGGAACAAAGACAAATCGCAACAGGATAAACGCCCGTAAAAAGTCGGTTTTCTCATTCCAGAAAAAGCGTTTTACGCTTAAAATTTTGATAAATCAGCGTTTTGCACTCGCGTGCAAGGCGCTGTTTTTTAATTAACAAAAAATGCAGAAAGGAAGAGATATTATGAAAACAGAAAAATATCTTAAAAAACCCGTCGTAATTGAAGCGTTTCAATATGACGGTGATTTAATCGACAGTCGCGGCAAATATTACGTCCCCGACTGGGCAAAACAGGCTTACGAGAACGGAATATTATTCTATGAAGAGACAGAAAACAGTCCTTCAGAAATGTTCGTCAAAACGCTTGAGGGAAATATGCTTGCAAGTGTAGGCGATTATATCATTAGAGGGGTAAACGGAGAGATTTACCCGTGTAAACCCGATATTTTTGAGAAAACCTACGAACCTGTCGAGGAATAACGTTGAAAGCCGGATTGAGGCTTTATAAACTCAAAAAACACCATTTTTGAGAATAACTCTCAAAAAAACGGGCAAAATCAGCGTTTTACGCTCAAATTTTCGATAAACAAGCGTTTTGCATTCGCGTGCAAGACGCTGTTTTTTAATTACAAAAACAGAAAGGAAAAAACAATCATGAAACTCTTTATCTCACAGCCCATGAAGGACAGAACCGACGAGGAAATCCTCGCCGAAAGAAACGCCGCCATTGAAGCGGCAAAGAAGAAACTCGGAGACGACGTTGAACCTATCGACTCGTTTTTCGGGACAGCACCGTCTGAAAAGAAGCCGCTTTGGTTTCTCGCGAAGTCGATTGAGCTGCTTGCCGAGGCGGACGTGGTGTATTTCTGCAGCGGCTGGGAAAGCGCTCGCGGCTGCAGGATCGAGCATATGTGCGCCGCAGCGTATGATCTGAAAATCTTAGAGGACTAACGCAAATGAACATCAAACACGCTTAAAGCAGCACTTAAACGGTGCTGTTTTTATTATGCCGAAAACAAGGAGGAAAACACAATGGCAGAAGAAATCACCGCTGCTGTACAGCAGCCTGAACCCGAAGCCACACCAAAGACAAAGCAATAAGGCGTTAAAACGTAACAGGTGTACTGCCTGTTTGCGGACTTATAAATGCAACTACGGTTGATTTTAACTTGTACATATGATATAATAAATGCCAAGTTGATATGTGCGGCAGGGAAGAGTGCCGCTTGATTTTTTTGAAATATTAAGGTGAATTATGAACATAAACTATATCCACGAGCCGACCGATTTACAATGCGGTCAAGCCGTCCTTGCAATGCTGCTCGGAACGTCGGTCGAATATATATGCGAATATCTCGGAAACGAGCGCGAAACCAATCTTAAAGAAATGAAACGAACGCTGACCGAACACGGCGTAAAATTCTCGCACGAACGAAAACAGGCGCAGACTGTCGCAGACCTTCCGCGCTGTGCGCTTCTGAGCCTTGAAACACCGCGCTGCTGGCATTGGTCGCTTTATGCGGACGGAATTTTCTATGACCCCGAACACGGCGTCCTAACCGATTTCCCTCAGTCGGGACGAAAATTTTACTGGGAGATTTTTGGGGAGGCAAAATGATTTTTCCGGCAAATGAATAGACAGAAAAAGTTTTGCAATTTATTATGCTCTTTTTTGGGGAATTGCTCAGAGCCGGGTTATTGATGTTATATTTGATACAGCATACAGCAAAGGTGTGAAGCGGTAATCTAATATATAAATATCTATAGGCTACAGAATTTGATATCTTGCAATTTTTGTATTTGGGTGTTATACTAATAGCAAAGAAATATACGAAACGAGGAAAAGATATGATTTCTGCAACTTTGGCTATTCTTGAAACAGATGAACAACGTAATGAATTATCTGAAATATATGAAACAAACAAAAATAGATTTTACGCTATTGCTTTTGAGCATTTACATAATAAGAATGATGCAGAAGACGCTATTCAAGAATCATTTCTTAGAATTGCAAAAAATCCTGATAAGTTTTTCGTGCTTAGTAATAATCAAAGAATAAACTATATATGTGTTATTGTAAGAAATGTTTCTGTTGATATTTTTAAGAAAAATGTAAAAAGTGAAGCCGATGAACTTTCAGAGGATTTAATGTTTAAAAATGATATTTCTCCGCTTGAAAATTCATTGTTAAATAAAATTTCACATGAAGAATTAATGGGTTTTATTAAAAATCTTCCGATTTTGCAGCGTAATGTTTTATTCTTAACTTGTTTATCGGAGCTTTCTATAGACGAGACCGCAAAAATACTTAAAATATCAAAAGCTGCTGTGAATCAAAGACTTTATTTAGCGAGAAAATCCATAAGGGAATATATCAAAGAAAGGAGCGAAAATAATGAATGAAAGCGCTCTAAAGTCAATTCTTGAAGGACTTGCATTGTGTGAATGGGCAGAATATGCTAATGTTGGAGAACACGTTTTTTCAACAGGACATAACCGTTCTATGCAACGCATTTTTAAGTTGTATGGTAAGAATACAAGAAAATTACGTTTATATACATTCCAAAAATCAAAGACTTCGACTATTTTTACAAGAAAAAAATTGTTAATAGCGATTGTCGCAGTTTTCTTAGCACTCCTCACCGGATGCGCTGTTGCATATTTTATTTCACAGAATTTTCATGGAGAGGTAACGAGCGTCAGCACAAATATTTTACCCATAAATACAGAAAACTGTCCTGAAACTATCGAAGAAATTTATAACATATCTGACATTCCTATGGGGTTTGAAAAAATATCAGATAATTCTGACCCTTTTTCAAGAACAGTTGAATATATGAATAGCTCAACAAAACAAATGATTGTATTTTCTCAATACGCAAAACCCGGACTTGGCACACTCAATCTTAACACTGAAAAAAACAAGTTAGAAGAAATCGAAATAAACGGATATAATGGTATTTTTCTTGAACAAATCGGCGAAACCAGCATCTGTGGTATCGTTATTTGGGATAACGGAGACTATGTTTTTGAAATATTTGCCAATTTATCCAAAGAAGAGATTATAGATTTGGCAAATATAACCAAACTTTCATAAATGCAAAATTTTGCCATAGTAAATTGACTCCTAAATTGAATGTATATTATAGAGGGACAAAATTCTCTCTTATTATACAAAAAAGGAGGTGGAGCAAGTGAAGTTTAAAAAGTTTTATGTTTCAATTTTATCCGTACTTTACTTATGTGTCAGTTTGTCTGTACCGACATTTGCTGCTGAAACACAGGGATATGAAAACGAACCCATTGTTCCTATGTATGAAATAGCTGCGGAAACAACAAGTCTGTTGAACATAAGTGGAAATACAGCATACTGCACCAGTAAGTCAAGTGCCGATGAATATCATCCTTATGGTGTACCCGATTGTGAAATTGTTCAGCCTGATGATGTTCCTTTTACTGTTTCTGACACTAATTTTTACAATTCAATGAAAACCGAGATTGAAAGAAAAGAGGCGGCGTACGAGGCGAAAAAAAGGATGCGGTGGTCTTTGCCAACGTCTGTTGATTTGGAACTTACCCATGAACAACAAATTAATTATTACTATTGCGGACCTGCTACTGCAGTAATGATTTTAAATGATTTTATGGAAGCGCCGACACAATCGGTAATAGCCGGTAACGATTATCTTAGAACAACAGCAGACAATGGCACTCCCTGGTACTCTGGCTCAACACAAACCTCACTTTACTATTTTAATATGGGATATGGTTTAAATAAATGGCAATATGATCAGACTGGCAGAACTGCGTTTTCATACACCGTATGCAATAGCGGTGATAAAGAAGAATATATAGACAAGATTATGGATACCTTATCTAATGGTTATGCGATCCCGCTGAACGGACGTTCGAGAAGTGGTGTAAACGGATATCTAATCAATTATCAAGAAGGTCATTGGGTAGCTGTTGAGGGGTACACAAACAGTGGAAGTTACTTTAAGCTTGTCGATCCAGCCGTCGGAATAACAGGTTTTGAAAATGTTCCTCAAAAGTATACCGCTTCAAAATCGTCTGTTCGGAATCGCATAAGCTACGGAATTATTGGTGACAAAAATGAACTCAAAAACTAAACTTTTTTTAAAAAATATTCTTTGCGCTGTTTTTGCCGCTGTACTTATATGTTTTTGCGGATGTTCAAAAACTGTAGAAGTTCCCGATGTAAGCGAATATTTCAGCACGGAGCTTGACGTAAAACCTTACGAGGCAACAAATATCAGTGTTGATATATATGAGGTATCCGAGATAAACGGACTTGAAATTTCCGAACTTTATGCCCTCGCGTGTTATGACGGTAAGCTGTATCTGACGCGGGGTGCAGTTGCCGAAAACGCTTTTGAAGAAGCCAAAACGGGAAGAATAATTGAGTATGACCTAAAAACAAAAACGACAAAAACTATTGTAGAGAGTACGCTTCCGTCGCTGCTGCCTTCCGATGAAAATTCTGAAAAAAACCCGGAAAGTGACGACCTCATTTTCATTGATTATCGGGATATGGGATTTTATGATAATAAATTGTTTTTTGTAAAAACTTCATCCTACGCACTTGGCGGAGCTTTTTTTGAATACTATTATTACGATACGATAACGGGTGAGTGTGAGCTTTTCTTTACTCCGGCGGCTTCGGAATCAAACCGTACGTATCGTATGCGTTATGGACGCCTTGCTTTTCTTGACGGTAAGGTTTACTTTGATGATAAATATGATATTTCTGCCGAAACATACTCATCAGATGTATATTCTTATGATTTAAAAAGCAAAGCGGTAAGTCTTGAAAAAAAGTCAGCAGAAGCGCCGATATCCTATGTCGGGAAAATACTCTGTTACAGCGATGATGGATTTTATACATTGAACAATGAGTTTGTTTTCTCTCCGAACGACAGTGATTTTATTGATGTTTCGGAGGTTTGCGGAGGCAGTATTCTTGGTTTTTGCAATCCCGTTTATGATGAAAGTGGCGAGTATGCAAATGGCTCGGCTGTCGGATATTATAATTCTGATTCGTTTGAGCGCAATTACATACTCACGTCTGCTGCGGAGGCGCTTTACTTCGGAGATCTTGTTTCGGCAGGTGATTTTATAGCTTGGAGAAGCGATCCTGCCCCGATTGCTTTTGCAGACGTGGAACAAGACAATGTGATTGTTCTTTCATCCGACATTGCATATTCCGCAAGCTTTGTTGATGATAAAAGATTGAATGTCGTGTCGTTTGACTTGGATAACAACGGTTTCCCGTCTTTCTTTACGGTTTACAGCGTTGAGCTTTAATATGAAAGGTAGTAATTCTTATGAAAAAAATAATTGCAATTATTCTGACTATAGCTTTGACTTTTAGTTTCTGCACGTTGTCGGTATCGGCTGACAGCAAGGCGTTGCGCCCGAGAAATATCAGCGTCAAAGCAACAACGGACGCATATAAAAATTATCTGATAACGGAATTGTGGGAAGACAGCAAAGTCAGCAAATCTGTTTTAACGGTTGCGGATGATGAGATACTTATAGTAAAATCGGGAGTAACTCTTCGTTTGTATAAAGGCGCACAGGTTCGCGGAGCAATTTATATTGAAAACGGAGGCTCGCTTTATATTTCGGGAGGAACGCTTACTGTTTCAAAAGGCGGCTCGGTTTTATCTGACGGATTATTGTATGTAAGAAAGCAGGGAAAACTTTCGGTTGAAATCGGCGGAGAGCTTTTCGTTGGAAAGAACGGCCGATTAAAAGCTATTAACGAAGGGAATGTAACAGTAAAAATCGGAGCCAATGCGGTATGCCTTGGGAAGAGTAATATAGAAAATTCGCGCATAGGCAAAAAGGCTGTTGCTGCCTACACTTTTACAAACGGTAAGCTTTCCGTTTCGGAGAAACCTTCTTCTTTGTTGCCGAGCGGAAAAGATTACTGCACTGATTTTACATTTCAGATCGGAGTTAATCTCTCAAAGGTTACATATATTTTTGACAACGGCGTAAGCGTTAATGCTCTCAAGCTTGGCAAGAAATTCGCATATATAGGAAGCGCTTGCACTGCGATGTACGGAATGTACTCAAAAAACGCAGGGAGCTCTTATTGCAGAGTATACGAGGTCAACGGCAGCGATTATATCGTAGATATAGAAACGGGTGCATATATCTGTACTATTGATAAAAGCGGCGAATTGCTTGATGAGAACGGCAAAAAGCTGCAAGGCATTTTTGGTAAGTTCAATAAAAACAGCAGTAAGTTTATAGGAGATATCAGAAATTACTTTTGCGGCGGGGAAGAAGAAATTATAAGCGCAGACGCTTATTACCTATCCGACGATTGCATTTTAGTAATGGAAAAGCTTACCGATTCCGTGGATAAGAGCGGAAAACAGCAATACAGCTGCTACATTCTCTCAATGGTGAAAAACGACGAGTCCGAGAACGATTGAGTCAATTGCGGCAGGACGCTCACACCCAACGTCTTAAATTATGTCATTCAGACGTCTTTAATCAGATTTCGTTTTTAAACGGAGATTTAAATTAAACGTGCCTATAACAAAGACGGGTTTGTACATACCTGAGTAATATTTATCGAAAAATCACCTTTTATTTTCATCCGAGTCTAGCATCTATTTCAACATTACATGATTTAACAAATCGCAATTTGGGGATATTTCCGTTTTAATAAAAAATCGAGGGATTAGAAAAGATTTCGGAGCAAAATTACGCATAATTTACCGTTGATTTTTTCGTAAAATCATGCTATAATATATACAACAGAATAAGGCTATCGAAATGCACGAAAGGAGTTGTTATATATGCCGAGCATAAAACCTGTTTCTGATTTGAGAAACTATACCGAGGTGCTTCGTGATGTTGACAGCGGCGAACCTGTGTTCCTCACAAAGAACGGCAGAGGTCGCTATGTTATTATTGATATCGCGGAGTATGAGAAAATCAACGCTACACTCAAGCTGTTCAGCGAGCTTGAAAAAGGTGAGCAATCAGCAAGAGAAAAGGGCTGGATTAAATCTGATGATGTAAAGAGTCTGTTGCGCCGTGATAAAAGAAATTGAATACTCCCCCGAAGCCGTAAATGATTTGCAGGGTGTTGAGGAATATATTTCCATAGAGTTGGATAATTCTAAATCCGCTGAACGGATTGTCGATAATATCATCGACAAAATTGACAGTTTATCCGACTTGCCGGAAATCGGCGTTCCACTTTCTTCTTGTGTTGACGTAAAAACTGATTATCGTTATCTTGTGTGCGGTAATTATAATGTGTTTTATCGCATTGAATACGATACACTAAAAATCATCAGAGTGCTTAATGCACGAAGAAATTTTATTACTGTTCTTTTCGGAATGGATTGCTGAAACAGTTGATATAAGCAAGATGGTCAAGCGTGATATAATACACAAACAAGCTATTTGATGTTTCTTTGAGAAAACGCAATAATGTGAAAGCTGCGATGATATTGTACACTCAAACAGGAAAGGAAATTACCTATGAATTTTGAAAAATCAACGGAACGATGCGGTATTCCGTTCGGTTTATACCGCGTTGACCATGACTACATAAACAGCCTTCGCGAAAAAGACAGCAACATTCTAAACCACGATGACAACGACCTTTACTGCGGTCCTGTTTATCATGCAACGTGTGAACGTGGTTCGTTCGGCTTCTTTGTGCCTGTAGATGAAAAAGCATACAATGAAGCAACCGCGTTTCTGGCTATGTTTTCAAACGGTATCTTAGACGGAATCTATGATTACAATAAAATGATAACGATTGTTCATGAGCGTTTTCTTACGCTTGACACATCTAACAAAGACCTTGTGATTTTCTGTAAAAACGGCAAAGACGAAATGGAAAAGTGCGGAGAAGCTATGATAACAGCCCAAAAAGAGAACAAGCCTTGTCCTACGCTGATGTTTTGATGTTTTATGTTTTGACATACCGAACGAATCATAACGCCCGAACAGACATAGTATTTCAGGTAATTATATTTGGAAATAAAAAGGACAATGATGACATATGGTGAACTTTACGGGCGCTGTGAAACGAAATAAAACCTATCCCGGCGCAAACGGAAGCAAAATATCAATCATATATAACAATGAATTATATATGTTGAAATTTCCGTCAAAACCGACAAGGAAAACAGATTTAAGCTATACGAACAGCTGCATTTCAGAATATATTGGCTGCAACATATACAAGAGCATCGGAATACCGACACAGGATGTCATACTCGGGACATATTCAACAAAATCGAATCGTGAAACGATAGTTGCTGCGTGCAAAGATTTTGCAATCAATGGTCTGGTTATTCAGGATTTTGCTTCTTTGAAAAATCAGATCATAGACTTTGAAGGTAGCGGATACGGAGTCGAATTAACGGACATTCTTTCGGTTATTGATTTACAAACAGCCGTAGATGTCAAGATCTTATCTGACCGTTTCTGGGATATGTTCGTAGTTGACGCGCTTATCGGAAATTGTAACCGTCACAATGGTGATTGGGGCTTTTTGTATGACAGCACAACAGACAAAATGTCGCTTGCGCCTGTATTTGATTGCGGCAGTTGTTTATTTCCGCAGTTGGATGAAGAAGCAATACATGAAACACTTTTAAATCGAGGCAAAATAAATGACCACGTGTTTAACCGACCCACATCTGCAATAACCAAAAATGGAAAAAGAATAAACTATTTCGAGTTTATATCATCATGCGAAAACAAGGATTGCAATGAAGCATTAAAACGCATTGTGCCGCGTATCGATATGAACAAAATTAACAAACTTATTGACGAAACAGCACCAATTGCAGATGAACATAAGCTGTTTTTAAAGACTATTCTGAGTGCAAGAAAAGAGCTGATTATTGATTTTTCTTATAACAAGCTTAGAAAAACGGAGAGATTGGCGGCTGACTTTTAAGGTAATAAGGCGGCAAGCCGGAAATGCTTGTGTGCATAATACACGAAAAAAGACAGGGATATTCTCTCTGCCTTTTTTGTCATTCGGCTTTTCCGCATCAGATTAAGACACTTCGCGCTGCCTATATTTAAGCTGTAACATTTTTGTTACTATATTACCCTGTATTTTAGGCTGTAACAATCTTGCGCCTTTTTTGTTACAAATTTGTTACTCGTTTACTGTTTCAAATCCGAACATAACTCCCGACATTTTTGCGGCTTGAACGGAACAAAACTTGCAAAATGTGATCTGCCGCGAAAACTGAAATAAGCTGTACAGATGAACCGAATCTGACCGTATCAATGTAAAATCGGTCGGGTCAGGCGCGGAAAATGCGCAGATATGAACATGGTTTTTTTAAAACGCGCAAATTGCGCATATGTGACATCGCTGAAAAAATAATGCGCAAATTTATGAAAATGAGTCCGCGTTACACAAGGCTTTGCAGTCGAGTTTGCGCATTTTGCGCAAAATGCGCAGTCGAAAAAAACAACGTTTGCGCAATGGCTGCGCATCGCAAAAACCGCATAGCCATGCGGTTGCGCGCTGTCAGTCTCAACTGACGTTTCGAAGTGCAGCTAAAACAACCGAAGAGCATAAGAGGCGCTGTCACATCGGCATTCTGCGATGTGGTCAGCATAGCTGACAGCGCTGTCTTTCGTCTTGCTCAAGCCACTTTTCCTGCAAGCGGAAAAGCTCTTACTGACCGCTGCGGCGTTCAGGTTTCAGACAGTTCGCCGGACTGTCTGAAACTGCTCTGCGTGAATGTTTCGCATCACGCGGCGTCAAAATGTTTCGCATTTCGACGTTCGGCATGCTACTAAAATTACAACAAAAATTTCCACGCAGCTTGCGCTGCGTCGGGTTGGGTTTAAAGCTTTTTATCTTTTTTCAAAGCTGCCCGTGACGTGCGCCGAAAATTGTCACGCTCAGAAAAAATGGCGTTGCCGCCATTCGGGGTTGTTTTAAAGGATAAAATCCTTAAATCTTTTAATAAAGAAGGATGTCTTATGAATATTACAGACATCAAAATCAGAAAAATCTTCAAGGAAGGTGCGCTTCACGCAATCGTTTCGGTGACTCTAGACGAGTGTCTCGCGATCCATGATATCAAGGTCATTCAGGGAAATTCCCGCCTTTTCGTGGCAATGCCCAGCCGTCAGGACGAGAATGGAATTTACCGCGACATCATTCACCCGATCTATCCTGAAGCACGCGAAAAGCTCGAAAACGAGATTCTCACCGCGTATGAAAACTACGCCGCGCTGATGAATGTTCTTGAAGAAAACGACGTGTAAAACACGGAAAGAGGACCGAGCGAATTGCTCGATCCTTTTTTAAAAACATAACATAATCGTATGTGTTCTTCTGTACCCGATTATCTTCGCAAAAATTAAAATCCTCTGATTTTTCCAAAAAAACGTTGAAATATGGCAAATTGTTGCAAAACGCAAAGTTTATGCGATACAAAACGTAAACTCAGAAATGAAAACGCGGAAATTGTAACATTTTATTGTGCATATTTACCAACAAAATATGTACTAAAATTTGAAAAAGATAAACGGGTTATGGAAAGAGCATAACATTTGCGAGTATAACGAAAAAATGAAACAATGAGAACACTTTGGCTTTTAAGCCGTTATTTTGACTAATGCAGACGGCGACTGCATTTCTAAGCCCTCGGTTTTTAAAGGCAAATTGTTATTTAATTTCGTAAGAAAAGTTCATTGATTTTTCGACAGCGTGATGATACAATAAACACGAATCAAAAAAGGCATATTGCGGAATATGCGGTCAATAATACTGAAAGAAAGGGGTGACGGCGATGAGAGTGGACGTCAATCACAAAAAGAAAATTGTTCTGATATGGAAATCTACGCAGGAAGCCGACCTGCCTGTTATAGATGAAATTGAGCGAGAGATTGCGCCGCTCCGCCAGAATAAATATAAGATAATCATAATGAAATCAGGCGTCGATGATTTGTTTGAGCCGACGCTGTATCTTCTGAGAATGAACCGAATGAAAATGGCACAAATGGAAGTCGCAGCAGAAAGAACTAAGGAGAATGGTTCAGAGCCGGCGTAGACGAATTTTTTCGGTATAAAAAAGTTACTAAAGCAATGATCGTCATATAGCTTCATACCAGACGAATGTTATTCGCCAAAAAAGACAGTTTAGTACCCGCCCAACAATCCCACGTCTTGAGAAAACACCGCAAAAATGTTAAACTAATTCCAAAGCAGTCCGGAGAAGTCTATGGATCTGATTGGAGTTGGTTAGAATGAATGAAATAGCGCAAGCAAAGGTGCAGGTAAGGCTGCAAAACCGGCAGCTGATGTATAGCGAGTATGCAAGCAGCGGATTGACGGTAAAAGAGTGGTGTGAGAATAATCATCTGAGCGTCAAGACGTTCTACTACAGACTGAAAAGGCTAAGGACGGAGGCGCTGTAGCAGGAACAGCACGACATAGTTGCTGTAAAGCAAAACACGGATATGAACAATACGAAACTCATCCGTATAAGCGGCCGCGGAATAACGGCAAAACTGCTGACTCATGAGCAATATATCTGGCTGCTGCAGGGGCTTTCGGTTGAGCAGCCGAAGGCAATAAAAACAGCTCCGAAGAGAGATGTCATATAGCACAAAAGTAAGACCGGAAACAGCTTACTCTGTTTAATGAGGCGGAGCGGAGTATTCAGCACTTCCTTTTACACAGGCTACCTGCAAACGGACGGTTATGCGGGTTACAATGCAGCCGTAAATGCAATCCGGCTTTTTTAACATTTTTATCACCCTATTTCATTATACCACATATCGCAAAAAAGCCCAGCTTTTTGCTGGACTTTTTTGACAGGCTTAAGCACCCCGAAGGGTGCTTAAATCATTCGTGAGTTCTTTTTTTGTATAGCGCGATTTGAGTGTTTTCGCTAATATTTTGTTTTGTTTCAGTATGAACAACATCAAAAATTGGCTCAGAACAATATTTAATTTTAATGAAATATGGGTCTAAACTGTAAACTGTGTATTCTGCAATTACATTTTCATTCCCTTGCACCACTCGCCCTTCTTGGACACAGGAAAATACAGTGTTCCTATCTTGTTGATGCTCGCCGAAAATCTTGATGTCAGAATATCCTACTGTTTCATCAAATATAGATATTTCATATGATGACAATGTTTTAAATGCTTGCTCATTATTAACTACATAATTACAAACAGATTCAAAATTTTTAAGAGCATCATTATATAATTGTTTTTCTTTTTTCTCCTTTACAAAAGCAATAGTTCGAATAATCAAAACAAAAAATGTGATTACTAAAAGAATAACTATAAGTTTTCTGCTGCATTTTTTCTCTTTATGCGCAGAGTGCAATGACATAATATAAAAACTCCTTATCTAATTCCATAAGTTCTACTGTTTCTTGTGATTTTTCTGCACAAAGAATCAAAGCAATCGGATCATCTTCTCCCTCGCACATTTCATTCTTTTTCAGCCAACGCAGATATAGTTCAACTTGTCCCTTATGCTCAGGTTCAAATGCACCAAGTTTTAATTAGATGAGAACAAGTCGCCTGAGCGAACGATGATAGAAAAGCAAGTCCATGTAGTAATCTTTTCCGTCCAAAACAAAATGTTTCTGTCTTGCCATAAAAGCGAAGTCACTGCCCATTTCAAGTATAAATCGTTCAAGTTCAGACAAAATTGCATTTTCCAAATCTTTTTCGCTGTATGTATCTTTCAGTCCGAGAAAATCAAGTACATAAGGGTCACGATAAAATAAGTCCAATGACATCTTATCCTTTTCCATAAGAAGTGCAATATCGTTTTTAATCGTTTCATCAGGCTTTTTGGAAATAGCTGTGCGTTCATAGAGCATAGAGTTTTTACGTTCTCTCAGTACACGAATACTCCAATTTTCTGATTTACACATAGCAGCGTAAAAATCTCTTTTTAATTCGTCTTCGATTGGAAACAAAACTACAAAATGAGACCAAGTCAATTGTTGTGACAGTGTCGCAACTTTATTTTTTGATATGATCACTGTCTGTATTATACCATAAATCGTATGAGAATTCAATAAAAAAACTGTTTTCGATTGTCAAAAGCAAGCTTTTTTCTTTACTGAAAATCACTTAAAAAAGCTGCAAACAACTTTAACAAACTGAAAAATGCTTGAAAAACTTGAGAGATTTGCAGTCTGCTTTTTGCTAAACTGAAAATAGTAAGCGGGAAAGGAGTGAGCGTATGACCTTATCAATTATCTCGCAGGACGGAACTGCATTCAACTACTCTAATGCCGTTTCGTGTGTCACCTGCGGTGAGTACGATGACGGAAGCGGATACGGCTTCATGGTCTATCTGAAAGGCGATACGGAAAACGGTATTGTGGTTGCAGAATATGACGATGCAGAAACATTCCATGCTGTCAAGAATGATTTTTCCGGATGGCTTCTTGAAAACATCGATGCAGTGTTTGCGTTTCCGGCATGAGTAGGTTCGCCGTTTATCGTGCTTGACGAGCCGACGGCAGCGCTTGACCCGATTTCCGAGCATGATATTTACACAAAATTCAACGGTATCGTTGGAACGCGCACGGCTATCTACATTTCGCACCGCCTGTCGTCATGCCGCTTCTGCGACGAGGTAACCGTTATGGACAATGGACGCATTGCCGAGAGCGGTTCGCATGATGAGCTTATCGGCAAGGGCGGCGTTTACAAGGAACTGTGGACGGCTCAGGCGGAGTATTATAAGGATACGGCGGGGGAATTGTTTGCGTAAATGGGTTGAGCGGTTTCTCGGTCTGCTCGATAGCGGCGCGTTATCTCATAATATGTTAAAACTCTCGGAAGCAGGCGCTTGGCGATGCTTACGGGAGTTTTTGCTGCTACCATTGCTTGCCATATTTTCTGTTGTAATTTGTTTCGTTGAATGTGCCGCTTTACGAAATCTGTGTTGTTTGCGCTGTTTTACGGTCGTTTGCGCTGTTTTCGCGAATATAGCTTGCAAAATAATTGATGATATTGTATAATACTTACGGAAACATCGCTTTATACTATTTTTCAATCTTCCTATAGACAACGTCTATATGAAGATTCGCCGCGTCTGCAAAGCGGCGTGGCGGCGTAGCCGCCGAAAAAGCCGTACAATACTAATTTCGTCAAAGTCGTCGGCTTTGACATACCGCTTTTTAAGCGGTAATCAATAAAGCGGAGGTTAGCGAATGAAACGTTTTGTCTGCATTTCTGTACTAGCGTTAATCGGCGGATTGCTGCTGTGGTTTTTAAAAAGTTTTACTGAAGCTGACAGTTCGATAAATTACATTGAATGGAATACCGCCGAAAAGATTTTTTCTGACGGTACGTCCGCTGAAATTCCCGTTCGGCAGATTTCATCTTTTCCCGAGATTGGAGAATCGTACCGATTTACAGCCGAAATTGGGGAAGGACATTCAGGTGAGCTTCTCTTTGAATTGTCGGGAATGGAAATCTCGGTAGAGTTTAACGGCGAAAAATATCTGGACTCGGTATCCGTTCCGCCAAGCGGAAGCGCAGTCATGCCGCGCACAGCGATACCTCTCGCCTCGGAACAAAGCGGCACTCTTACAGTTGTTTGTCGTATACTTAATACCGAAAATATATTATTTCCTCCGCTGCCGAGATTTGTTGGAATTGGGTTTAATGAAAGTGCAGAGTTCGCTTATGCAAATTACTATGCCTTTAAAACAGGCGCAGCCGCTTTGGCAGCGGTGCTTGTTGCAGGCTTGTTTGTTATGGGCATCGCACGCGGCAGTACTGATTTTAAGCTTATTCCGCTGTTTATAACTGCAATATTGACGGCAGTACACTGGATAAGCGTGGGAATGGGGCGCAGCTTTATGCCTGAGAAAATAGCCGGGGTGTTAAGCTGGGACGGACTTGAGATAGCCGCACTTTTGGCTATGGGAACATATATCGTCATGAACAGACGCAGTTCATTTTTCAAGCGTTTTGGCATACTTTCAGCAATATGCGCTGCGGCGCTTATGGCGTCTTATGTTTTTTCCTTAATAACGGACGGGAGAGTGTCAAGATTTATAAATTCAGAAGTTATGGGGCTTGTGAACGACGGATATTTCAGCGGTTTGATTTATTATTTGACATTCGGAATTATGCTTATATGCACGGCTGTAGCCGCTTATGAGGGCATATCGTTTTTTGTTGAACAAAAGGCTGAAAATCAAGCACTTGAACTCAAAAATCGATTGGCGCTTGACGGCTACCATGCTATGGAACAGAAGCTTAAGGCTGACGCTGAGGCTCGCCACGAGTTCAGTCACAATATTACAGCATTATACGCTCTTTGGCAAAGCGGCGATAATGTCGCACTTGGTAACGCGATTTCAGAACTAAAGGCGCAGAATGCGCTTATTAGTCAAACACAGTTCACCGAAAATTTTACCATAAATGCAATTTTACAGGACGTGTCATCAAAGGCTGTCCGTGCAGGAATAAAATTTGAAGCGCAGGTTCGCGTTCCGTCCGAACTTGATATTCCCGAAACAGATTTGTGCAGACTTTTGATGAATATGTTGGATAACGCTCTTGAGGCTGCTTCGGAAAATGAAAACGGCTTTGTGCGTTTTTCCGCAGAAGTAAGAAATGGATTTTTGGCAGTAAAGTGTGAGAATTCATTTTCACATGATATTAAACGTGATGAAAACGGCAATCTGATTTCCACAAAGGACGTCGAGTATCATGGACTCGGAATACGTCTGATGTCCAAAACTGCGGAGCGATATGGCAGCATAGTGGACATATCGGTTTGTGATGATAAAATTTTTACTGTGCAGACGGCATTAAAGCTGCCTGAAAGCAAAAAGTGAATATAAAAAACTGCCGATAAGCTTTTTGTCTTATCGGCAGTTTTGATTAAAGTTACCTGTTTATAAACGTTATGAAAGCGCTTTGAAAATTTTTGTAGTACGAGCGTCCGATAGGCAGCACAGCGCCGTTTTTCAGTATAAGTTCATTCCTGCGTATATCACGCACTTGTTCGAGATTTACGAGATAGCTATTGTGGCAGCGTGCAAACACGCCACTCGGAAGCTGCTTTTCCAGCTCGGAAAGAGATGAATAATATTCCGTCGTGCCTGCCTGTCGGTGAATTGCAATATGATGGTTTAAACTTTCTATGTAATACACGTCACAAATAACAAGGCTGACATTTTTTCCGCCGATACGCAGTGACATTGTTTTTGGTGCATGATTGAGCCGCCAATCAAGAAGCAGAACGTTTTTAAGCGCTTGGTGCTCAATAGGTTTCAGCAGAAAGTGAAGCGGCTGGACCTCGTATCCCTCACGCAGATATTCATCGCATGAGGATATAAAAATAATGCTTATGCGGTCATTGTTTTTGCGCAGTCTGTGCGCAAGGTCCATGCCTGTCATCCCATCCATTTGTATATCCAATATAATCAAATCAAATTTTCTGTCGTTTATTGCCGAATCAAGCTTTGAGGCAGAGGTGTAGAGCGTTATTTCGTTTGGGATATTCAGTTCCGTCAGTATATCGCGGCATTGCCCCAAAAGCTCTCTGCGGGTCATTGCGTCGTCATCGCAGATAGCAATACTGTAATTTTGCAATCACAAGACCTCCGTAATTTAATTGCAGTTATTATAACATAAATTCATAAAAAATGCAACTGCAAATTACCGACAAAAGTCGTTCGAAGCGTTCCGTCAGCGTAAACAGCATATATTCGGCGTAAACGACCATGTTTAGAGCAAATTTTTCTGCTATAATATTATACAAGGCATAAAGCAGAGCGATTTCTTTGCTGTGACTCTAGTATTACGGAGGTTTATTAAATGAAAAAAAGCAAAAAAATATTGCTGAATATAGTCAGCATTGCGGCGTCTGCGTCGGTTTTTATTGCGTGTCTGCCGATAAGCGGACTTGACGCGAGCGCCGAGACAGATGACAGCATTATTAAAAGCTCGTCTATAATGCAGATAGACGATGTTGTGCCGGATGGAATTGATAACGCCGCCAACCCGTACGGTTACGGTGTTGACGTACCGTTTCTGCTTTTTGAGCAGAACGAGCTTATGATGACCGTCGGCAGCGGCTCAAGCTCCAGCGTAAGGACGAATACTGTAAACAGTATTGGTAACTATAAAAGCAGTTCACTGAGCTTAAGAGAGAATAAGTCGTACAGCAATATAAACGTAAACCTGTACTTCATGCAGGCGGTCGCGTTTGACCCGAACGGCAGCGGAAGAAAAGACCATATCGCATATGTAGGCGTTGACGAAAAAACAAAACGGGGACGTTTGTATGTGTTTGACACTACAAACGCAAATGACAAGGGCGTGTCCGCGGACATAGGTAATTTCTCCGCATTGTTTAACGGCAACAGTCCGTGGCTGAGTGTATATCAGCAGCGCAATGTATTCAACATAGTTGCAGGTGACTTTGACTATGACGGAAAGCAGACGCTGATGATATACACGCCGCAGACGCTGTCAACAATAGAGGACAAGGAAAGAACCTACATATCCGAAAACAATTATGATTACAGCGATCCCGGCTGCGTCCTTCAGGAATGGTCATTAAGCAGCGGTCAGCTTTCCAAAAAGGACCAGGGCTATGCAATGCTGATGGACGCTTACAGGTATAACAATATAACAGAAGGAACGGACAAAGAAATTTGGCTTTCTGCATTTGATAACAGTCGAATGAAGGATACCGGAAGCGTGGAGGCGAATTCGCGCAATAAACTTATTGTATCAATGGCGGTCGGCGATTTTAATGGTGATAGTATAGACGACCTTGCGGTACTTTCTTATTTTAACAGAGTTAGTAACAGTAACGTAGACATTGATTATTACAAGCCCGTTATAAAGGTGAGTTATGGCAGCGCCGAACAGAATCAAACTATGCTGAGGCAGGAAGTAGAACAGACGGTTTTGTACAACACGACCGGAAGTAAGTCCATAGAATTCCCTGTGGCGGCTTCTCTTACGGCGGGAGACCTCGACGGAGACGGTAATGTTGAACTGTTTGTAGGTGGTCTGCGTGGGTACTGTAACTGGACAAATAACGGTAGATATGACGTTGTTGACGGACGCATCTCGTTTGACTCAAGTCATGAATATGCTGTCATGCTGCGAAATTCCAACTACGGAAAAATGAAAGTTGCTTTTTCAAACAGCAAAGTGACTTCGCCTGGCATGGTGAGAGATGGCTATTATGACAAGGATCAAACATGGCAGCGGCTTGCCGTTGAGGCTGTGGCATTTCAGGGCGACGCTGTCCGCGAGCATATCTTCATGAACGGCTCGGTTTATGATGTGAGCAACGGCGACATGAACAACAAGGTTTATGATATGTCATTCTTTAATCTGAAAATTGTTCGGTGCTGTGACATAAAATATACAAATGTTGATATACAATCGGTGGCGGTCGGTAACTTTGTTGAAGGCGGAGACAGGGGTTACGATCAGGTAATGTTCACTATATCAATAAAAACAGACGGCGAAAATCGATATTCTTTTGTGCAGGGCTGGCTGGGAATGGATCCTAATTCTAATCAGTTCGCCGGCTATGTTAAAGTGCAGAATCATATGTTTAAAGACGTCCATTTTACTGATTCGGACTGTGGTAATTATTTTATTTCCAGAGAAGTCGGCGGCAAGTCGAACTGCCTTGTTACAGCGGTAGATAATGATCAGGACGGATTTTTGGTAAAATATAAGGGTGCTACATACGGATATTCCGATCCGGAGGTCAAGGTTGTATTGCAGGCGGCACCGTACTTTGAAGCGCTCTCTGATGCAGCGAATAATGAGACGGAGTATGTTATCACGCAATCATATGAGCTGTCGCAGTCATCCTCGGAAAGTAAGTCGTTCAGCATCGGCGGCTCAACGGAAATAGGAGCTGTTGTTAAAATTTCAATAGAATCAGGATACAGTATCGCGTGGGAAAAGAGCTTTGAGGAATCTTTTTCGGAGGAATATACAAAGAGCTTTTCCGCGACAGGATACGACAGCGTTGTCGTAAGCAGAACGCCGCTGTACTTTTACTGGTTCCAACCTGTGACGGAGGGCAGCTCGGATAAATCCGTAAGCCTGATAGTGCCGGGCGCGCCCATTTATGAACAGATGTCGGTCGATAACTATAACAAACTTGCCGAGGAGTACAACAGTCTGCTCGAAAGCAAGGGCAACACCGATTATCATCGGCTGGAGCAGATAGACAAGGTGGAAAACTGGTTGGATAACAACGAGGGTAATCCATATGCATATAATCACTCGGGCTGGACGAATATCGACATAAATGCAAAGCAGATAAGCAAGTCGCCATATCAGCTCGGCACCAACGGCGGTCTTAACAAGGTCTCATGGACACAAGAGAACACGCGCACTCAGGGTTATGAATCCTCAAGCGGTTTTTATCTTAACTTCAGTATAGGCATGGATATTTTTGAAGGGTGGTCGGTCAGTGTAGATACCGGTCTGGAGACCTCGACTTCGTGCGCCTCGTCAAAAACGACAGGCACGGCGATAGGCGCGAGCAGTACGGTAACTGATATTGACGGTCCGGGTCTTATTGAGTCGGGAATTCCCTCGACGGTGGTTGATTCTTATTCTTTCCTGTGGACGCTCGGTCAATGGGAACGTCATTTATGCGGTGATGCTTCACAAACAACGCCGTTTATAGGATATAACATAACTAATTTGAAATCTCCGTCACCGGTCGTTACAGAACTTTCGGCTGAGGTCATTGATATGAATAAAGTCAGCCTCAGCTGGACTGCGCCCGAAAATTTGGAGAACTGGCCTGCTGCGGAATATTGCTATGTATATATGCGCCGTGCAGATGAACAAAAATGCACCCGCATATCCGATAAGCTGCCTCTTGACATAACAAGCTTTGATGTGGATGGGCTTGAAAGCAATACTGAATATATCTTTGTTTTAACTTCTGTCAGCATTCGTATGGGCAGGGAAATGCTAAGTGCATGGTGTGAGCCTGCGACGGCTACAACCGCCAAAAATGATTATCCCGTGCATATATCGGCTAACCGTGATGAAGCGGACATATCTGTTACACACCTTGGCAACGTTAATATTGCGGACGGAGACAAGGTAACGGAAAAAGATCTTGTTCATGTTACGGCGCAGCCTCTTACAGGGTATGAGATAACATCTCTCGATGTAACGTGCAACGGCTCTGAAGTTCAGATACTTCCTATTGACGGAAAGATAAATTATGCGTTCGTGCTTGACGGAGAGGCGGAAATATTGCTGAACACTGCCCGTCGCAGCATTTCAAGCGTAATAACGTTCACTTCGGAATATACTGACGGCGAAAAAGTTTGCGGTACGGTTTCGGCAGTTTCGGGCGGGTCGCCGATTGCTTCGGGAGATACGGTGGAAGACAGTGTTGAGTTTACCGCGCTTCCGAATGACGGATACGTTCTGAGCGAATGGCTCATTGATGACGGCAGCGGTGCCGTACATATTTCTGCTGATAAAAACAGCTATACATTAAACCCTTTGGCTGACAAATATGATGTTCAGGCTGTATTTACAGCCGCCGAAGTTGTTATGAGAAATGTCGTAATACTTCCTGTATCAGGCGGTAAAATTACGGTGACAGATGAAAGCGGATTGGAATACATTCCCGCAAACGGAACTATAACAGTCATAGACGGAACAACTTTGACATTTACTGCTGTACCCGATAACAGGGCAACGTTTTTAGGCTGGATAAAGGACGCTGCCAGTGAAACTACCGGTATGCAGTTTACTGTTAACATTACGGAGGATTTTACCGCAGGCGCAGAGTTCAGCGTTCCCGATATGGTTAATCTGACGTATGGCGTAAGCAATGATGAACACGGAATAATTGCAGCAGAGCCATATACAGCCTCCGGTTCACTTGTTCCTGTGGATATAGTGATAAAGTTTACCGCACAGGCGGCGGAGAATTATTATATCGACTGCTGGCAGATTACCAAAAACGGTGTAACCGAAACTATTGCGGCTGACCCGTTCAGCAATATATCAAGCATTGATGTTACGGTTGACGCGCTGCTTGATGTGCAAGTGCTGTTTAAGCAGCTGAGTTACAGTATAGTGAGATTTCCGAATGCAATAGACGGATACCCTGTTACAGTCAACGAAGAAAGCGTCACAAGCGGAAGCAGCCTGCCGAATGGCACACAGATAACCGCGAACATTGCTATTCCGTCAAATTATTACGTTGAGCAATGGCTTATAAACGGTAATGCAGTTGACAGTGACCAGCGCTGCAGCTACACATTTATTCTCGAAACCGATACTGAAATAAGCGCTGTGATTGCAGATAAGAGAGGCAGCGACGGCAAAGACGGCGTTGACGGAAAAAATGGTACGAACGGCATAAACGGTGCTGACGGAATAGACGGTATCAATGGTAGGGACGGCGTTGACGGTATCGACGGTAAGGACGGTATCGACGGCAAGGACGGTATCGACGGCAAGGACGGTATCGACGGCAAGGACGGTATCGACGGCAAGGACGGTATCGACGGTAAGGACGGTATCGACGGCAAGGACGGTATCGACGGCAAAGACGGCATTGACGGTAAAGACGGTGTTGACGGAAAGAACGGCGCAGACGGTGAAAATGGTGTTGGTATAAGGGACGCAAAAATCAATGAAGGTGGATTTCTTATAATCTATCTCACGGACGGAAGTTCCATAAATGCCGGTTCGGTTTTGGCAACGGATTTCAGCAACAACCTGTCACAGAATACAATAGAAAACAACAGCATGGTCGATGCAGAGACCGAAGCGGACATTGCTGACAGCATTTCCGACAATTCTGCAAAGCCGATTGCGGTTACAGCCATGTCGTTTTCCGGTGTTTCACTTGCATGGAATATAGCTTCATTGGTAATTTCTATTCTCAAAAAGAGAGCAGTTTAATTTGACTCAATCCACACAGTTAAGTTTTTACTAAATTTATTGCAAAAAGCCCTCTCGGCGGCTGCATTTCATGTAGCTGTCGAGAGGTTTTCTTTGCATTTTGAAGTTTCAGATTAAAGCAGTATAATAATCCCGTACAGCCGAAAAATGTTGTAAAAATCGAGCTGATGTTAAGCGATTGTGCAATCAATATGCTCTAAAAGAATTTTTTATACTTTTGTGTATTGGTCACGCTTGAAATTTTTTCAATTAGGTTATAATATAAATATATTTTAACAAATACATTTTTCATGCGGCGAATCTTCCTATAGATGCTGTCTATAGGAAGATTGGAAAATAGTATAACAGATCTCAATCATTTTTTCTATTTCTCAATTTCATATCTTTTGTAATATTACAAAATTTTTTGCATCTGCACAGATAATATTGAAATCCACGACAAAACATGATATAATATAAATCAATATGAGGAAGGCAGGCTTGCAATGAATAATTTTGACAGAGAATCGCCTATCCCTTTGAATGACTAAACAAGGAGGTGTTTTCCGTGAAAAAGCAGGAAGTAATAGAAGCACTTAATGGCCTGTTAGAAGACATTATGCTGATTACGGAGGACAATTGTGATGAAGAGGTACGCTCGTGGCTGATGGCGGCAACGCTTCGGATTTGGGCAGGGAATAAACTTTTTGCAGAGGATTACATAGAAATCCTGTCTGTGTTCAAAAATCAGCAATATACGGCAGCACAGGTCATTACTGCCTTGGACTGTGCAGGTGAAGATTCAAGGGAAATGGACGTTCCGTCGTTCTTCCGGAAAATTGTAGCTAAAGATATAAAAGAAGGTACCAGCGAGAGCCGTACAATTGCCGATTCCGTCGGGCGTTTTCTGGTGCTGATGGCATTGTATAACGGCGACTTTACGATTGAAGAGGCGGGAGCATTGCGAGAAATCAGCGATCTGCTGATTGGTTATTGCGATCATCATAACGTGGTGGCCGGCAAAAATCGAGAATATCACCCGGAGATGGTTACACCGCTCAACAAAACAGGCTATTATCAGCCTACAGCCGAAGAAAAGAAAGAGATTGAAAGAAAAGCCGACAAGATTGATTGCGTGAATCAACTTCCTAACAATGCTCCTCCTTTGTCTAAAACAGGAGATGTTGTGCCGAATATAACGCTCAATCTTCATCTGACACCGGAGCAACCGGCGGATACAAGCACACTTGAACCATCAAGCGGCGTGACTGTTAAAAAGCCTGTGGCTGATGACGGCAATGGAACCGAAGAAACTCTGGAGAGTGTGCTTGCCGAATTGAAAGGGTTGGTTGGTCTGGAAAAAGTAAAAAATGATGTTCAGAGCTTGCTCAACTTCATTAAAATATGTCAGTTGCGCACCCAACGCGGAATGAAGGTGCCTACGGTATCGTATCATTTGGTGTTTACAGGAAATCCCGGAACGGGTAAGACTACGGTGGCTCGTATGGTTGCAAAGCTGTATTACCTCATGGGAATTCTGCCGCAGGGTCAGTTGGTAGAAACAGATCGCAGCGGTCTTGTTGCAGGCTATCTGGGTCAGACTGCCATTAAAACGCAGAAAGTTATTCAAGAAGCACTGGGCGGTGTACTTTTCATTGATGAGGCATACTCCCTCGCGAATGACAAAGAAGACAGTTACGGCAAAGAAGCCATAGAGACAATTCTAAAGGCAATGGAAGATCACCGTGACGAACTGGTGATTATCGTTGCCGGATATGATGAGTTGATGCACAAGTTTATCGACTCAAATCCGGGATTGCGTTCTCGTTTTAATAAATATTTTCAATTTCCGGACTATGATGGTAATGATCTGCTGCTGATTCTAAAGCGTTTCTGTGACACAAATGGATACACTTTGGCTGAGGAAGCAATACCGCATTTGCAAACTAAGCTGAATGAAATGTATGCCAACCGTGAAGAACATTTTGGCAACGCTCGTTCTGTCCGAAATTTGTTTGAACATGCTATCAATCAGCAGGCGAATCGTCTGGTTTTGGACGCAGACATTACAGATCAGGAACTTGCAGAATTGACGCTTGACGACATTCTTCCGGCTATGGAGGTGATGTAAAATGAGTAAGCATTCATTTAAATTGTGGCTTCACAGTGAGGTGACATCTGCTCGCTGTGCCTTACTTACATTATATGAACAGCGCGATAAGCTGAAATACATAGAGGTTCCTCGTTTGGAAAAAGAATATATGGATAAGGTTGGAACTTATGAGGAGACCGTTATCAAGGAAGAAATCGAATGTGAGCTTTTGCAGAAGAAGCAGCAAATGATTCAAGCTGCAATCAATAGGCATGAGCCAATTGATGAAGCGGCTATAGATGCTGAACTTGAGATGCATCGTCAGAAAATGGTGAAAGAGGCGGCCGGTACGGCAGCGCTGCAAGACTATGCCGAATTGACATCTGAACAGAGTGATGAATTACAAGAACTCTATCGAGATATTGTCAAAAATTTTCACCCACAGATGCATCCTGAACTGACAGAGGCGCATCGGCAATTGTTTCAAAAAGCGCAGGAAGCCTATCGCCGCAGAGATTTGGCTGCATTAAAGCTTGTCCATGAAATGCTTTACAGCACTCAGGATGATGGATTTACATTGGAGTTGATGCTTGAAATTCTCATAGGAAGTAATTCCGAGAGCGAGGAAGAAACTGTTACAAACAGAGATTATTCTACGGATTATTCACTTGCATCCCAGATTTACTTTGGATTCAAAGCGACTTCTGAAGAAGCTGCGATTCAAGAAGAATGGACGAGATACCGTCAAATGATAGATGCTACTATGCAGGAAATGGACGATATGCGTTCACAATTTCCGTGCACAGCGGCGGAAATGCTGTCAGACCCTGCTCAAATTGAAGCATATAAAGAAGAATTGGCTCATCGTTTGCGTAATGCAACCGCTGAAAAGGAGCGTCGCACAAGAGAAATCCGAGCAATGATAAAAAGCGTGGCTGTCCATGAATAAATTAGCACAGGAGGCTCCGCAGTCATTCCGCGGAAGACTGTACCAAAGAGACAATGCTCGACCGAAAGAACAGAGGATTTTGGTCCTGAAAACCGGTATTGCGGGGTTACAATTCAACATAGAGAACGAAGCTGAGCAAGAGGCATTAAATGCTATTACTCCCGGAACAGAGTTAATGCTTTTCAGAGAACCCGAAAACGAATACGATGAGTGGGCTATTGCAGTGTATTTAACAGAAACGGACAAACTCGGTTTCATTTCTCGTTACAAAAATGAAACTATAGCGCGTCTAATGGACGCAGGCAAAAAATTTATTTGCGTGGTTGATGATCCGGAAGTGGATTCTGCTGCGAAAGAAATTGCAGAAGAGGAATTACGGCATAATCCGCGTGCGCCAACCGAGAATATGGCGTTGCCATTTTCAATTTATTTAATCGAAGAAACATAAAATCAGTGAAGTGAGGTCAGTCAGATGCGATGATACACATAACAACTTGCTGCAATCCATACCAGGTTCTGCAAGCAAACGGCGTCATATTGCACGATGACAATCTAATTATTTAACATATGGACAATAAGAAAATGAAAAAATCACACCTAACTTTACTCTTGCTTATGCTTATAGCGTTCGCGGGGTGCAAAACAGACAGCAATTCTTATCAATTAACCGATTATCCAACATTAGAAAATGCAGAAACTTCAATTTTTTATTCATCTGATGATAAAATAATAGAGGAAGAAATAAGTTCTACAGCTATTGATTTGACTGCAACAGCGAATTTCGAAGAAAGCACCATACCTGAAAATGCAATAAAAGATGATAAAATTTCTTTTGATAAAGCGATTATAGAAAATTTCTTTCTCGGCGTATGGAGAAGTGACGATGAGCGTGAATTTATAATAGGCGAGAACGTTGAATGCGACGCTTTTGATTTTTTTAATAATTATGGCTTAATAAAGGAAACTTATCTAACCGAAAATAGTGCTGTAATTGTATGCCAGAATTTTATTTCGGATTGCTATCGTATTGAAATAAATTTTGACGCGCAGGATACAATTTTATTTTATGATGAATACGAATCTAGCAGGAATGACCGCTATACTCCAAGAAAATATGCACGCATAGATGATGCCGAGATGTATAGCGATACAGGTATAATCAATAATTACATTATTTCATTATTGTATTTTAATTATGATTATCTAGAGTTGAATGTAAATATAGAATCATATAGTAATGATGTTTTATATTTTAACGGAAGTAACACCTCTAGGCAAGTGGTTGTTTTAAAATCATGCGATGATAATAAACTTGTTTTTATATCTTCTTTTATTAACGTTGCTGATAACAGTTCGGAAGATATAGTTTTTATTGAATTTGAGAAAATTAAAGTTGATGATAAGTGGCAACTTGGTAGTTGGAAAATAGTAGATGATGAAGAATTAGTACAATTTGAAAAGAATAGCTAAAGTAACCTAAAAGAAAAGAATAACAAGCCTGATGTTGAGTCTAGCATAATGCTAAACACAGCGATAAATGCTTCAGCCGACGATATTGATATATGAGAACGGCGCGCTGACATGAATACGTAATTATTGAGGTGACGCGATATGACTAAAAAATTAGTTTTGTGCGGATTTTTAGTGGGAATTTTGTTTTGCTCGGTAGGGTGTTCGATTAAATCGGAGGAACAACCCGAACCTGTAAAATCGGATTCGGCTTCGTATGAAGAAGCGGCTACCGTTTCCGACACAGAAGAAACTGCAATCACGAGCGAAAAAATTGTCGAAACAACATCGCAAACGCCCCAGCAAAGCGTTTCCTCAGCTGAAAATTCTGCTGCTGAATCGGATTCGGATACGGTTATTTGGGAAGCTCCGAATGGGGAACTGTTTTACAAAAAAGACGCGGTTCAAAATGGATCTATTCTCCAATTTGATAAAGCAATTTATCGTCCGTCAACGGGAGTTTTTTATGACAGCTTCACAAATCCCGAATTGTTTGATGCAGCAACCTATGATTTCTTGGGCGAACTGATCGAATATGATAAAAGCGACTGGCGCTGCATTCAAACAGGCGATACAATCAACGGATATACGGTCGAGCGTGCTGAAATATCTTTTAATATTATTGAAGAAGAAGCATATTTCAAGGCAAACACGATTACATTTCAAGAAGATGTAATCCTTACGGGTTATTTAATGTATTTCTCGTATGATGAACCGACAACTATTATAGCAGGTGATTTTGTTATGATTCCGGACGAGTCGTTTCAAGGAATGCCTCGCGTTAATATTTATCCGTTCCGTAAGATCATTGACGGGAAGATATGGGAAAATCCGGATGAATTTGTTCCTCCCACTTATTATACCGATGCACCTGTGATTTCATTAGGAAATCTGTATCGAGATTACGCCGAAAACGAGGAATTAAAAGCATTGGTCGGCGACGGAACGGAATCCAGGAAAATAAAGGTCGAGATTACTATCAATCATTTATCCCTATGTTTTGCGGATATGATGGGAGACTCTTGGACATCGGGAAAAATCGTCAGCGTCAGGGAGATTAAATAAAGTACAAAAACTATTTTTGCATTCCCTCAAACGAGAATTTTTGTAATATGTATTCTTTAAACTCTAACTATAATTGCGAACCTATTTTGCAAGGATATGTGAAAGCGGTGAAAAAAATGAAAAGAAAATTGAAATATATTGCGTTGATTTGTTTATGCGTTCTTAACTCCTGCAAACACAATATACCGGAAATTGATGAGAAATCTTCGTATGTTCCTACCGTAACGGTCAGCGCTTGCAGTGACAAATTGTCGTTACCCGAGGAGTCAAGCGCTGATTCTCAAGTTCAGGAGAATGCTACTTCAGATTCCGGTGCTGTTGAATCCGAGTATTGCGCGCAGCCCGAAATGGAAATGCACATTCGCACGAATCAAGATTTAGCCGCATACAGTTCTATGTCACTCGATGAAATTACCGTGCTGAATATTACGGTAGAGTGCGAATGTGATCTTTCGTTTTTATCCGAGGCAAAAAATGTGACATCTCTTTCTATTTCAAACGGAGAATCATACGCGGGGCAGGAACCTGCACGCTCATATGTTCAATCCTTTGATTTTTTATTACAAATGAAAAGACTGCAAACGATTGCGGTATACGGCGTTGACGACTTTTCGATCTCCTGTTTCAATGGACTTCCAAATTTAAGCGAGGTAATTCTTTCCGCCTGCAGTTTAGATGGTGATTCCTTTTTGAATCAATCTGTAAAAAAGTTAGCTCTTTATGGCTGTGATTTTTCAACAGATCTGCTGCGTGGTTTCCCCGAAATAACTAATTTAAGCATAGACGGAAAGGTCGATGATTTTTCGTTTCTTACGGAAATGGGTCATCTTCGATTCTTGTCGCTGACGATGACGAGTTTTTCCAACGTCGAGCATTTGTCCGCTTGTAATCGTTTGGCGGAATTAACGGTAATGTCCAGAGAAGGAGCGAAAGCAACACCCTTAGAAAACACAGAGACATTTGGAATGCTTTCGGATCTAAAAAAGCTTACCGTTTACAGCGGGTCTTTATCAGCCAAGCAAAAAGAAGCTGTTGCATTGCTGCTGCCGGATTGTGAAATTACGGAATATGAAGTCCCTTAACTCAGATTGACTTGATTTATCAATTATGCTGCTGCCCGACAATTTCTTGATATGCAGGGATGGTTGATTAAGAATGATAATTTGAAGTATTATACAGGAATGTTAAATTAAATAGAAAAACGGGAGGACATAAATGGAAAAAAGGTTGTTTTTAATAGCTTTGATATTTTTCTTGTCATCGTGCAGTAGGGATGAAGATTTATTGGAATCTTCTTCGTTACTTATTACGGAATCTGCTTCGGTGTCCGAGGCGGAGTCGGAACCATTATCCGGTTTTACAACCACATCTGAGCAAGAAAAAATACCCGAATCTTCCTCATCAATCGTTGCCTCTCAGACTATAGAAAATATTAATCAGGAAATAATGGGATTGGATTTTGAAGCGCTGAATTCAAAAGAAGCCATTTTCGGTCGGTGGAGCAATTATAGTTTTACGTTCGATAATTTTTCTTACGCAATTGAATACGATGGAGTGACATATACTACTGAAGCCGATGCCGAACTGTTTGATGAAAACTTTCGTTGTATTGAGAAGAAATGTGATAAGGGTGACAAACTGTATAAAAAAATCTTTCTTGGCGATCAAATTGGAAATGTGAAGGTAACTGATTGCAGCTATACATGCGAAGTATTCGACAGTCGCGGTGAAATCCACACAGAGCCTTATCGAGCAACGTTAACTCTTAGCGGAGAGATTACTTTAAAAGGAGTGATCGCTTATGCAGAAGAAGGCGATGATTATTGGAATGTTTACTCAGATGTGGTGTTGTTTTTTCCTTATGCGGAATCATTAAAGGAATCCTGTATGCCTCTTTTACATACTGAAAAAATCGATACAGTGTATTATAGAAAAGGTATGCCTGCTTTTGGTTTTTACGGAGAAACCCTTCCTTTTGAGCTGGGATATTCATCAGATGTGTTATATAACGGAAAAACTTTGGGCGAGTTTTTAGGCACCAAAAAGTTTCGGGAGGCAACTATTCAGTTTGAGGAGATTGAGCAATCTTGGATGTATATGAATGGCTCAGGGTGGAATCCTTGCAAAACCAAAATTATAAAAATTATGACTGATTCGGATTAAGCGAGTATCATCAAATGATTATATATCCGCGTTCCATAAAGAGATAGGTCCGCATTATGTGCTTGCGATAGGATACTTCGGAAACGGGAATGACCTCTCGGATTATATTATTATAGATCCCGAGGGAATATATAATAATGGTATCTACGAAAAAGGATCGTGGATAGAAAGGATGGATATTTTCTATGAACATTTTCCTCATGAAACGTATGTGGGTAAAGGGTATAAAAATAAAACATATTAAAAATGTGTTTATTATGTGTATCTGTTTTTCTCTTCTTTGCGGCTGTTCAAATTCCGGACAGGTCTCAGAAGATAGCTTCACTTCAATACAAACAGTCTCAAACTCTGTTGATTCGTGGAATGCATTTTCTGCTGATTTCAACAGCACAACCGCTACTCACGAAACCGAAGCTCAATCAGAAGCAAAAACTTCAGAACAAGAAACCTATGACGAAAACGATGAAAATAATCAAACGGCTTTAGAGGCAAGGATCAATCAGCTTTTTGAACAGGCTGTCCGTCTCAAGGATATTCACAAAAGAAAGAATACGACGTCCTTCTGTGAACCTACCCCCGATGGGAAATATCTGATTTATCAGTTCGGAGAAATCGACACCTATGAAAAATATGCCGAGCTTCTGCAAGATACATATACCGAGGAACTGGTCAACGATTATTTTCAAAAAGCCGAAAACGGACGAATGGTGAATCTGGATAACCAATTGGCAGTTCCCACCGACAGTATTTTTAAGGTCATTACCGAGGAAATCTGGGAAGACGGCGTTTCTGAGGTCGAGTGGATAGATGAAGATGAATGTTACTTTACTTGCGCATCTTATGTATGGATCCAAACAGACTATGGTCCCAAAAAAGTTTATGATACAAAATATGTAACAGCTGTTTTTTGCGAAGACGGGAAGTGGCGTTTAGACAGAACTTCTATTGATTTTGATTATGCCGTTCCCGCAGAAGAAGTCAATCTTTTTGTTGATGGATCGCCGATGGAGACGGAGATTCGCCGCCTTTGTGATCAAAATATCTTGCTGATGGATATGTTCACAAGAAAGTATGAACAAACTTATTATGAAGTTTCCACGGATGGTAGCTATATCATTTACGAATTTGGCGATATTGACACTTACAGCAAGTATAAGGCTCTGATGTACGATACTTATGTAAGTGAAACCGTTGAATTTTACCTTTCTCAACCTGGCAGCTTTTATGATATAGACAACCGTCTGAGCGTCTATGCCGATAAAGATTGTTTGGTTATTGATAATGTTGACTGGGAGGACTATCAGTTGGAGATTCTGTGGCAAAACGAGAAGAAATGTTTTTTCCAATGTATTGCGTTTGAGTATATCGGCGGAGAATACGAAACAGACGGAACGAACATAAAGGTCTACGAAAAGCACGAAGCAGCCGCTGTTTTGTGCAATGACGGCAAATGGCGTCTTGAACATTCTTTTTTTTAACACATAAGCTAATATAATAAAGCAGCCCAAATGAAAAGAATAACAAGCTTGATATTGAGTCCGGCGATAATGCTAAACACAGTGATAAATGCTTCAACCGACGATACTGACATTAAAGCGGCGCGCTGACACGAATACGGAATTATTGAGGTGACACGATATGACTAAAAAATTAGCTTTGTGCGGATTTTTATTGGGGATTTTGTTTTGTTCGGTAGGGTGTTCAATTAAATCGGAGGAACAAATCGAACCTGTAAAATCAGGTTCGGCTTCGTATGAAGAAGTGGCTGCCGTTCCCGACACAGAAGAAACTGCAATCTCGAGCGAAAAAATTATTGAAGCAACATTGCAAACGCCCCAGCAAGGCGTTTCTTCGGCTGAAAATTCTGCTGATGAATCGGATTCGTCACTTCCAAAAGAAATCCCCGAGGTTTTAAGTAACAATAATGAAATTACTCTGAGAAAGGAAAAGTGCACACAAAACCTTGTCGAATCTTTTCAAGACGGAGTTGCTAGCAACTCTGAGTTTGAAGCGGAGCAAAAAATTATCTATGATCTTATGGATAGAGACGTTATTTGTTATTTTAATTTTCGCTATGCGTCGTCTGCAATTGAGGATGATGAACATTATTATGATAATTTTTTTGAAATAAAAAAACATACACTATTTAAGAACTATTTAGAGTTGAAAAATTTTGTATATGACACATATTCAGATGAAATTGCAGAAAAACTTCTCAAAGAACATGATGCTGATAGAGCACTATATTTGTCAAAAGATCAATTGTTTCTTTATAATGCAGAAAATTTAGGAATTGTGATTTTTGATATTTTTTCCGAAGGATATGAAATTGAAATTACAAATATCAGCAATGATGAAATTGAATTTATTTGTTATTATAGTGTTTTGCAAGACGAAAAAATGGAGCCGGTTAAAAAAGACGCTTTTTGCCGTGCTAAAAAGACAAAAGGAGATTTGTGGAAATTAGATCAGAATGTGTGGTTGAGTCGATAAATTCCTTCGGAAAAATGGTTGACATTTATTTAAGCGCCAATGATAAAATAATGATTTTGCGCTAAAATTGTTCTATGAAATTTGGAAATAATCTGCAGGAGCACTTTTGGCTCAAAGTGAAAAAGTAAAAACGGTAAAAATCATCTTATCGCCTTTCATCAACGCAAGCCGTTTCGTTGATTATGTTTAGCTTAATCCCGAAAGAGAACGCATTACCAGATCAATGTCCTGATTTTCGAGTTCCTGAATAATGTGTAGATAAGTTTTCTGCGTTGTTGTCATACTGGCGTGACCCAACCTGCGCGCAACGCTGGCAATAGAAACGCCTGCAAACAGCAGTAATGAAGCGTGGGTATGACGCAGTCCGTGTATGGATATTTCAGACAGTTTTAACTTCTTACAGTGGCGGCTGAGAATATCGTTTACAGTCGAGTTGTAGACCTTGTCTTTTACGAAAATCGGCTCATCTTCGGGAAGTCCCTTAACAAGCTCCGAAAACTGGATAACGGTCTGCCAGTCAATCTGGATTTTCCTCACAGACGACTTATTCTTGGTTGGCAGAAAGCCGCCGTTTCCCTTGTAATCCCATGTCTTGCAGATAGACAACATTTGATGAGAAAAATCGAAATCCTTCGGGGTAAGCGCAAGTGCTTCCGAAAATCGCATACCTGTTTTGGCGACGAGAAGAATAAACCAGTCCCAGTTGACGCCGGATTTCAGGTCGAGCGAGGACAACAGCGTATGCAGTTCAAACTGATTCAGATACTTGATTTTCTTCACGGCGGGCGCTTTGCCTTTGATTATCGCCTTTCGCGTCGGATCGCGGTCGATAAGTCCCTCATCAACAGCGTCCAGAATCGCACCTTTCAGCTGATGGTGAAAATCCATGGTAGTTTGACGCTCGTGGTGAACTGCATAGTCATTAAGAAGCTGCTGATATGCGATTCGATTGAGGTTGCCAAGCATGAGGTCAGGCACAAGTTTCCTTATCCAGGAAATTGTCATGTAATATTTATCCAGCGTGACTTTTCGGATAGCCCCCTCTTTGTAGACCTTGACCCATTTTTCGTAATAATCGCAGAATAATTCCGTGCGTTTAACATCGTTTAGCATAGTTTTTACCTCCGTTTTTTTGATGAAACGGCTTACGCTGATGAAGGGTGATGAGGTGGTCGAGGGTGCGGAAATAAGTGCCGATTTTGCGTTGTTCGGCTGCTGAT